>NZ_VDUZ01000011.1 GCF_008039615.1 Vineibacter terrae
AGCTGGTGACGGGCCGGGTGTGGAAGGGTACGGCGTTCGGCGGCGCCAAGGGGCGCACGGATGTGCCGAAGATCGTCGACTGGTACATGGAGAAGAAGATCAACATCGACGACCTGATCACGCATCTCTTGCCGCTGGAGCGCATCAACGAGGGGTTCGACCTGATGCATGAAGGCAAGTCGATCCGCGCCGTGGTGGCCTACACGTGACCGCGCCGACGCTTCGCAGCCGCCACCGATGCTACGCTGGCGAGGTCAGATTCTACGGGCACAAGTCGACGGAAGTCGGCGGCGAGATGCGGTTCGCCGTGTTCGTGCCGCCGCAGGCGGCACAGCGGCCCGTGCCGGTGCTGTTCTATCTCGCCGGCCTGACCTGCACGGAAGAAACCTTCATGATCAAGGCCGCAGCATTCGAGGCGGCGGTAGAGGCCGGGCTGATGCTGGTGGCTCCGGATACAAGTCCGCGCGACCGCCGCTATCCGGGCGATGATGAAAGCTGGGATTTCGGACTCGGCGCCGGCTTCTACCTTGATGCGACGGCAACGCCCTGGCGCGACGGCTACCGGATGCACGCCTATGTGACGCAGGAGCTGCCGGCGCTCGTGACGCAGCATCTGCCGGCGCGCCGTGACCGGCTGGGCATCTTCGGCCATTCCATGGGCGGACACGGGGCGCTGGTCGCGGCGCTGCGCCACGCCGGCCTTTATCGGTCGGTGTCGGCCTTCGCGCCGATCGCGGCGCCGTCGCGATGTCCGTGGGGCGAGAAGGCCTTCAGCCGCTATCTTGGGTCGGATCGTGGCGCCTGGGCAGCCTGGGATGCGACGGCCCTGGTCGAGGCGGGTGGGCGCTGCCCGCCGATCCTGATCGACCAGGGGATGGATGACCAGTTCCTCGAGCAGCAATTGCACCCGCATCTCTTCGAAGCCGCCTGCCGCAAGACGGGGCAGCCGCTCGTGCTGCGGCGCCACGACGGCTACGACCACGGCTACTACTTCATCTCGACCTTCATGGCCGACCACATCGGCCATCACGCCGCGGCGCTGAACGCCGCCTGAGCGCGAGAAGCTCGATGCCGCATCCGCGGCCATCGGGAGAAGTGAGACGGGAGGGACGCATGATCACGCTATACGACTTCGAGCTTTCCGGAAGCTGCTACAAGGTCAGGATGCTGCTGAACATCCTCGACGTTGCGTACGAGAAGGTGACGGTCGATTTCATCAACAAGGAGCACAAGTCCCCGAAATACACGCAGCTCAATCCGTTCGGCGAGATCCCCATCTTCAAGGATGGCGACCTGCTGCTGCGTGATGCCCAGGCGATCATGGTCTATATCGCCCGCAAGTACGACACGGCGAACTACTGGTATCCCAACGACGCCGAGGCGATGGGGCGGATCAATCAGTGGCTGTCGACCGGCGGCAACGAGGTGATGAGCGCGGCCGGCGCCCGCCTGGTCAAGATCCTCAACTACCCGCTCAACCTCGAAGCGCTGCAGGCCCGTGCCAACGCGACGTTCACGATCCTGAACGATCACCTCGCCGGCCGGCGCTTCCTGGAGCTCGACCACCCGACCATCGGCGACATCGCCTGCTTCCCCTACACGGCGATGGCCGGCGAGGGCGGCATCTCGCTCAGCCCCTATCCCAACATCCTGCGCTGGATCGACGGGATGAAACAGATTCCACGCTTCATCCCGATGCCGGGCATTGCGGCGCTGCCGGCTGCCGCGTGACGAGGAAAGCATCGTCGGATCGGTCGCTTCGCGAGCCTACGGCAACGGATTGTCGCGCGCATCCAGAAGCGGCACACCGTAGGCGCGCAGGATGTCGTTGATGGCACCCTGGTCGTCCTGGAGCAGCTGGTTGACGGTGTTCTTCCATTCGGCCTCGCCCGGACGCACGCCCATGGCGATGTGGAAGGACATGCGGGTCGACTTGGGCTCCTTCAGCAACGGCGACACCTGCATCGTGTCGCCGTGCTGGCGCGCAAAATATCCGCCGATCGGTCCCCACAGGATCGCCACGTCGAGCTGACCGGCCGCGAGGTCATCGATCATCTGCTTGCCCGGCGCCTCGGCCCGCGTGTCGACCTGCAGGTGGTAAGGCCGCACCCGTGCCATCAGCCCGCGCTGCGCCACGAGATCGGCCGGCGGCGTGCCGGCCGTGACTCCGATGCGCAAGGCGGCGAGCCTGGGATCGCCGATCGAGTCGATGCCGAGCGCGTCGGCGCGGCGCGTGACCATGACATAGCTGGAGCGATAGTAGGGATTGGTGCTCAGCACGAGCTCCGCGCCGCTCACGATGCCCGGCACCAGGTCGCAGCGGCGGGCACGCAGCGTGTTGCGCAGGAATCCGACGGAGTTCGGATACCAGGTGTATTGCAGCGGCACGCCCAGCTTGCGGGCCAGCAGCTCGGCGACCTTGTTCTCGAACCCGTCGCCCTTGTCGTTCGAGAAGGGCAGGCCGCTCGGGTCGGCGCACACCCGCAGCGCCGACCGGTCCGGCGTTTCAGCCGGCGTCTGCGACGATGCGTGTACGGTCAGGCACGACCATAGCAAGGCCGCGATCACCGGCCGCGCGATGGGGACGAAGATGCATTTCGCCACGGAACACCTAGTCGGTTCCCATGCAGTTCGCTTCGGCCTGTGCCGCCTCCTCCGACTTCTTTCCGTACTTGGCGGGCCGGCCGCGCCCGATCGCGCCATCGGAGCGCGCCTTGAGGTACGCGTAGATATCGTTGATGTAGCACATGACATTGCGGTCGGTGCCCAGCGCCGGCATCTTCTTCTCGCGGTCCTGCTTGCCGTTGACCACGACCTCCATGAACTGCTCCTGAGGCATGGTCTTCAGCGAGTCGGTCAGGTTGGGGCCGAAGCTGCTGCCCAGCCCGTCCGGCCCGTGGCAGACATGGCAGGAAGCATGGTAGCGCCGGTAGCCGTTGAACGTGGACCAATCGACCGTGCCGTCGGCGGCGATGCTGTAGGGCTTCTCCTCGTCGGCGGATGGCTTGTTTTCGGTCTGGGCGATAACCATCGATGATGTTGCGATCGCGATCAGGCTTGCTGCGACAAACGCAGAGGTGGAACGACGACAACTCATCCTGATCCTCTTTCGAGACAGGCGATCGGGGGGATGGCGCAGGAGCGGGGAGGCGACGCGCGGCCGCCTCCCCATGGCTGAGCTCAGTTCGGCAACGCGAACACTGTCAGGGCGCCGCCAAGCTGGGTGTACTGCGACAGCGCCTTGTAGGCGCCGACGGCGCCGAGGCCTTCGGTCTCGCCCGTCAACCCCGCGGCCATGCCGATGCCGGCCCAGCCGCCGATGCCCGACAGCACGGCGACATACTGCTTGCCGCCATGCGTGAAGGTGTTGACGTTGCCGATGATCCCGGACGGGGTCTTGAACCGGTACAGCTCCTTGCCGGTATCGGCATCGACCGCCTTGAGGTAGCCCTCCAGCGTGCCGTAGAACACCACGCCGCCGGCGGTGGCGAGCGCGCCGCTCCACACCGAGAACGGCTCGGGGATCGACCACTTGATCTTGCCCGTCGTGGCATCCCAGGCAATGAAGTTGCCGAGGTTGGTCTTGCCTTCCGGCGGGAACATGCTCAGCGTCGCGCCGACATAGGGCTGGCCGGCCGTATAGGCGACCTTGAACGGCTCGTAGTCCATGCAGACATGGTTGGTCGGCACGTAGAACAAGCCTGTCTTGGGCGAGAACGCGGCCGGCTGCTGGTCCTTGCTGCCCAGCGCCGCCGGGCAGATGCCCTTGGTGTTGACGTCCTGGCCGGATGCCTCGGTCGAGTATTTCTTGACGCGCTCGGGCAGGCCGGTCTTGAGGTCGACCTTCGTGGCCCAGTTGACCGCGGGGTCGAACTTCTCGGCGACAAGAAGCTCGCCGGTGGCGCGATCGAGCGTGTAGCCGAAGCCGTTGCGGTCGAAATGGACCAGCAGCTTGCGATCCTGGCCGCCGATCTTCTGGTTGGCCAAGATCATCTCGTTGACGCCGTCATAATCCCATTCGTCGTGCGGCGTCATCTGGTAGACCCACTTCGCCATGCCGGTGTCGGCATCGCGCGCGAAGATCGTCATCGACCACTTGTTGTCGCCGGGACGCTGGACCGGGTTCCAGGTGCTGGGATTGCCGGTGCCGTAGTAGACGAGGTTGAGCTCCGGATCATACGAGATCCAGCCCCACGTGGTGCCGCCGCCGATCTTCCACTGATCGCCTTGCCAGGTCGCGGTGCCGGAGTCCTTGCCCACCGGCTTGCCCAGCGCTGTGGTCTTCTGCGGGTCCATCAAGGTGTCTGAGTCGGGCCCCATCGACCAGCCGACCCAGGCCGGCTTGCCCGTCTTGATGTCGTAGGCCGTGACCTTGCCGCGCACCCCGAACTCGCCGCCGCTGTTGCCGATCAGGACCTTGCCCTTCACGACCAGCGGCGCCGACGTGCCCGTCTCGCCCGCGCTTGGATCACCGTCCTTGACCGACCATTCGACCTTGCCGGTCTTGGCGTCGAGGGCGACCAGGGTTGTGTCGGCCTGGTGCAGGAAGATCTTGCCTTCGCCGTAGGCGACGCCGCGGTTGACGGTGTCGCAGCACATCACCGGGATGACGTTGGGATCCTGCTTGGGCTCGTATTTCCAGACGATCTGCCCGCCGTTCTTCAGGTCGAGCGCGAAGACCGTGTTGGGGAACGGCGCGTGGACATACATCATGTCGCCGATCACCAGGGGGCCGCCTTCGTGGCCGCGCAGGACGCCGGTGGAGAACGTCCAGGCGACCTGCAGGTTCTTGACGTTGGTCTTGTTGATCTGCTCGAGCGCGCTGTAGCGCGTGTTGGCGTAGTCGCCGGCCGGCATGACCCACTGGTTCGGGTCCTTGGCAAGCTTCATCAGGTCATCGTTGGCGAAGACAACGGCCGGTTGCGACGTCAGGGCAACAGCCAGGGCACAAGCAGACACCGAAACGCATAGCTGTCTGGGCATTGCCTCTCCTCCCATTGGTTGGTCGTGAGCTGCTGCGGGTTCAACCCGAAATGCGATCGCACCTGTCTCGGCGTGCACGCCGCCATCGACAGGCGCTTTGCGGCTCGATCAGAACCCGGCGCAGGCGTAAGCGTTGATCTCGAGGCCTACTGCGATTTCCTCGATCCTCGGCTTTCTCCATGTTTTCATCGGAGTCTCCTCAGGGCCCGGTTGCACGCGCGCGCAACGGCCTGCGCCATGATGCCCGTTCCGTCAGCTAGTTGAATTCTACTTTGGGCCTATATCGAGCAGGCGCGGTGCAATCGCGACTGCGCCCGAAGCGACTAGTCGCTCGCCGCGCCGGCGCGGCACAATGGCAGCGCCGGATGGGGGCCAAGCCTGGTCAGGCTCTCTGACAGACCGCGGACATTGGGCGCCGTGGCGCGCAGCCACCAGTACTGCACGTCGTAGGCTTCGCGCTCGCGCGCCATCCAGGTTGCGCAGGTGATCGGCGTCGGGCTGGCGCCGCCGGCCTGCTGCAGGAAATGTGTCAGCTCGTGCACGAGGATGCTGGTGGCCGCGGCATCGACACCGACCTCGAGGCGCATGTCGAGCAGGATCTCTCCGCCCGTGGTGGTGAAGGCGAGGACCGGGCAGGGGCGCTGGCAGGCGCGTTGATCGAGCACCGCATGCGTCACGAAGCGCACGGTCGGCGGCTCACCGGGAATGGCGTATCCGGTGTAGCCGGCTATGGTCACGAGGAGCGACGCCACGAGCTGCGCCAGGGCTTGCGCGCCAATCATGATTGACCTCGCGATATCGGTCTGGTCTCATTAGCCGATCGAGCACAGTCTGACACGGTGGCATCAGTATGATCGCGTACCGTTTCGCGCTGAGCCTGACGGCTCTGACGATCGTCCTTCCAGTCGGCAGCGCCCGGGCAGGCGACTACCCGACACCGGTCATCGTCGATTACGTGATCGGCTGCATGGCCAGCAACGGCGAGACGCAGGACATGCTGCGACGCTGCTCCTGCAGCATCGACGCGATTGCCTCGATCATCCCCTATGAAACCTACGAGCAGGCCGAAACGATCATGCGGATGCAGCAGACCATGGGGGCGCAGGCGACGCTGTTCCGCAACACCAAGGCGCTGAAGGTGAAGGTGGACGAGCTGCGGCTGGCGCAGGTCGAGGCCGACTTCCGCTGCTTCTGATCCGGTGCCGGCTCTTCGACCTTAGTCGCATTTCCAGCCCAGCCGGCAGCACGGTATCGAGGACATCGCCCGCAGCACGGCGGTCATGGCTACCGGAGGAGTGGAGCATGAGCGTTGTCGCCAAAGTCGCGCTCGCGACAGCGCTGAGCCTGACCAGCGTCTCGGCGTCGGCATCGACCGCGTATGTCTCCAATGAGAAGAGCAACACGATCAGCGTCGTCGACCTTGACCGGCTGGAGGTGATCCAGACCGTGCGCGTCGGCGGGCGTCCGCGCGGCGTCACGCTGAGCAAGGACAAGAAGCTCCTCTATATCTGCACCAGCGACGCCAACCATGTGGAGGTTCTCGACCTGGCCAGCCTCAAGGTCGTGCGCACGCTGCCCAGCGGGCCTGATCCGGAGCTGTTCGTCCTGTCGCCGGACGGCAGGCGGCTCTACGTGGCGAACGAGAACAACAACATGGTGACGGTGCTCGACGTCGAGCGGGGCGCCATGGAGGCCGAGATACCGGTCGGGGTCGAGCCCGAGGGCATGGGCGTGAGCCCCGACGGCCACTGGCTGGTCAATACATCCGAGACGACCAGCATGGCGCATTTCATCGACACCAAGACGCTGGCGGTGTCCGGCAGCGTGCTGGTCGACAGCCGGCCACGCTTCGCCGAGTTCACGCCTGACGGCAAGCAGGTCTGGGTGTCGGCCGAGATCGGCGGCACCGTGAGCGTCATCGACGTCGCCACGCGCAAGGTCGTCCACAAGATCACGTTCGAGATCCCCGGTGTGCGCAAGCCGGCCATACAGCCGGTCGGCGTTCGCATCACCGCCGACGGCAAGACCGCCTTCGTCGCCCTCGGGCCCGCCAACCGTGTCGCCGTGGTCGACACCGCGACCTACAGAGTGGAGAGCTATCTGCTGGTCGGACAACGTGTCTGGCAGCTCGATTTCACGCCCGACCAGAAGCTGCTGGTGTCGACCAACGGCGCCTCCAACGACATCTCGGTGATCGATGTCGGGAAGCGCAAGGTCGTCAAGTCGATCACGGTCGGCGAGCTGCCCTGGGGCGTCGCGATCCGCTGACATGGAGGGCAGAGCATGATGCCGGTCGCACGTGCCGCCTGGGTTCTGTGGGTCGCCGGCGCCATGGCGCTTGCCTCTGCCGGTGCGGCGATGGGCCAACCGAAGGAAGCCGACTGGCCCTGCGTGCAGGTCCTGCAGCCGGAGCTCTCGGTGGGGGCCATGTGGAGCGGCCCCGATCCGGCGCAGGCCGCGACGACGTGGCGGGAGATGCCGGCCGTGATGGTTCTGGTGCAGCGCGTGGCGCCGCGACGGATGCCGGTGGACGAGGCGACGGCCGAGATCCGCCGCTTCCTGGCGGCCGTCAAGGATGATCGGCGGGGCACCGCCACACAGATCTTCGCGGGTCTGTTCGAGAGCCTGAACACGGAGCGCGGCACGATCATTCGCGGCATTCAGCGCTACGGCGCCCGCCAGTCGCTGCTGGCGGAAAGGATCGAGGCGGTGCGACGTGAGCTCGACGGGCTCGATCCAAAGACGACAGATGCCAAGGTGCGCGAACGGCGTGCCGATCTGGAAGCGCAGATGACATGGCGGGCGCGCATCTTCGACGACCGCGAGAAGCTGCTGCCGCTCGTCTGCGAGCAGCCGGCGGTGATCGAGCGCCGGCTGTTCGCGCTGTCGCGTGTCCTGTCAGAGGAGCTCGACAAGGGCGGTGGAAACTGATCCTTGCGCCCTTGCGGGCCGGCGGCGATGATCGCCGGGCGGCATGACATGCGAGGTGCTTTCGTGGCCACCGTCACCCTCAGCTTCGACAACGGTCCCGAGCCCGAGGTGACGCCGCAGGTTCTGGACGTGCTGGCGCGGCATCACCTGAAGGCCACCTTCTTCGTCATCGGGGAAAAACTGGCGGCGCCGGGCCGTCGGGCGCTCAGCGAGCGCGCCGCCATCGAGGGGCATTGGATCGGCAATCACACCTGGACGCATTCGGTTCCCCTGGGCCAGCGCGAGGACGGTGACGGCGCGATGGCCGAGATCGGCCGCACGCAGGCCGAGATCGGCGCCTTGTCACATCCCGATCGCTTGTTCCGGCCATTCGGCGGCGGCGGCAATATCGGACCGCTGCTGCTGAACCGGCGTGTCGTCGACCATTTGACGCGGGGAGAATTCAGCTGCGTGCTGTGGAACGCCATCCCGCGCGACTTCGCGGACCCCGATGGCTGGGTCGAGACCGCGCTCGGCCAGTGCGCCGCTCAGGATTGGACAGTCGTGGTGCTGCACGATCTGCCGAACGGCGCCATGCGCCATCTCGATGTGTTCCTGTCGCGGGCCAAGGATGCCGGCCACGATTTCCGGCAGGATTTCCCCGATGCCTGCGTGCCGATCCGACGCGGCGCGATCCGAGCGCCGATCGACGCCATCACGGCGTAGCCGAGCCTGTCATCCCTCGCGGCGCCATCATCCCGCGGGCGGCGCGATCCGCGTCAGCCGCGGCGCCAGCAGCGTGCGGAACAGGAGGCCGCCGCCCATCACGACCACGAAGATCCGGAACAGATGGTGGGTCGCGACCATGGCGATATCGGCATGGAGCGCCAGGCCCACGAGGCTCATCTCGGCGAAGCCGCCGGGCGCGTAGCTCAGGATGATGTCGTCGGTCGGCAGGCCGGTAAGCTTATGGCCAAGCCATGCGAAGGCCACGGCGAGCATGATCAGCAGCAGCGCCGACACCAGGCCGTAGCCGATGTCGCGCAGCACCTTGCGCAGCACGGCGCCGACGAAACGGCAGCCGATCGCCGAGCCGATCACCACCTGGGCCAGCGCCACCAGCTCGCCGGGCGGCCGCGAGGCTGTGACGCCCGTGAGATGGATGACGCCGCTCAGCAGCATCGGGCCGAACATCATCGCTGCCGGCATGCGGGCGCGCCGCGCCGTGAAGGCGCCGACCACGCCACACGCGATCAGGATAGCGACATCACCCAGGGTCAGGTCCGTCGCCCGGCTGCCGGCCTGGAACACCGAGCTCATGGTGCCGTACATCAGACGGTACCAGACCGGAATCGTGAGCACGACGGCCAGGATGCGCACGGCGTGCATCAGCGCGATCACCCGCTCGTTGGCGCCGTAGGCGGTGCCCAGCATGGTCATCTCATTGAGGCCGCCGGGCATGGCGCAGAAATACGCCGTGTTCGCTTCATAGCCGCCGATGCGGCGCAGCAGCGCATAGATCAGGCTGCCGCTCACGAGCGTGGCCACGATCAGCACGGCCATGGTGACCAGCCAGCGCGGCATCTGCTGCAGCATGTCAGGGGAGAAGCCGCTGCCCAGCAGCACGCCCAGGACCACCAGCATCACCTGGCGCAGCTTGTTGGGCACGCCGATCCGGGCGCCCGACATCGCCGCGATCGTGCAGGCGACGCCGGCGCCCATCATCCACGCCAGCGGCATGCGCAGGAGGAAGAAGCTCAGGCCGCCGGCCGCGCCGATCGCCAGCGCCAGCAGGACCGGCCGCCACCCGGCATGGCCGATGAAGCCGCGCGTGCCGCCGGTGGCCGCGGGCAGGTCCGGCGGCTCCGATCCGCCCGTGGCCGCGCGTTCGGCCGTGCTCACGGCTGGAACTGCTCCTTGAGGATGCGCTCCTCAAGGTGATGCTCGGGGTCGAACAGCAGGGTCAGGGTGTGGTTGCTGTCCTCCATGACGGTGACCTGCGCCACGTCCTGCACCTCGGTGAAGTCAGCCACGGCGCTGACCGGCCGGCGGGTCGGTTCCATGACGTCGAACGTGACCTGCACGCTGCGCGGCAGGATGGCGCCGCGCCAGCGCCGCGGCCGGAACGGGCTGATCGGGGTCAGGGCCAGCAGGCCGGCGCCCAAGGGCAGGATCGGGCCATGGGCCGACAGGTTGTAGGCGGTCGACCCGGCTGGCGTGGCGACCAGCACGCCGTCGCAGGCCAGCTCCTCCAGCCGCCGGTTGCCGTCGACCGAGATCGCGATCTTCGCGGTCTGGCGGGTCTGGCGCAGCAGCGACACCTCGTTGATGGCACGCGCCTCGGCTTTGCGGCCGCCCACCGTGGTCGCCTGCATGATCAGCGGATTGAGCGTCACCTGCTTGGCGTTGCGCAGGCGCTGCAGCAGGCCGGTTTCGCGATAGGTGTTGAGCAGGAAGCCCACCGTGCCGCGGTTCATGCCGAAGATCGGCGTGCCGTCGCGCATCAGGCGATGCAGGGTGTGCAGCATCAGCCCGTCGCCGCCCAGCGCGACCACGATGTCGGCACGCGCCACCGGCACGGACGCATAGCGTTGCCGCAGGCGCGTCAGGGCGGTGCGCGCATCCGGCGTCGGGCCGGCGACGAAAGCGATGCGCGGCGCGCTCATGGCAGGACCAGCGATGGCGGGAAAGCGGAGAATCGGTTCATGACGCGGCGCAGTATATCCGGGGGGCTGTGTCAGGCCAGCCAAGTCTCATTTTCAGGTTTCGTTTCGCAACGCGCACGCGATCGCCGTGCCAAAGGGATAGCGTCATGGCGCAAGGCACATGCGTGCCATATGCATGAGCGCCGGCGTCACAGCCGCGTGATGCGGGCGTGCAGGATGGCGGTGCGGCCGCCGCGCACCTGTTCCAGGCAGCGCCGGATGGCCGCCTCGACGGCCGCCGGGTCCTCGATGTGCTCGCCGTAGGCGCCGGCAGCTTCGGCCACCTTGGCGAAATCCGTCATCGGCGCCAGCTCGGCCTCGAAGTCGTTGGCCGCTTTCGCCTCGCCGTCGGGATACACCCGCAGCGTCGCTTCCTTGACGGCCGACCAGCCGCGGTTGTCGAGCACGACCGCGAAGATCGGCAGGCCATATTGCCGTGATACCGCCAGCATCGACTGCGGATTGCTGAAATAGAACGTGCCATCGCCCACGACCTGCACGATGGTGCGTTCGGGCAGCGCCAGCTTCAGGCCCAGCGCGACGCCGCCGGAGAAACCCAGGCCGCCGCCGGGCAGCCCGATCAGCGAACCGCCGCGTGTGCGTGGTATCTGCGCGAAGACGGCGGGCGCATTGCGGATCGCCTCGTTCAGCACGATGTCGTCGGCCCCCAGCGCATGGCCGATCGCCGCGCAGAGATAGTGGGGGTTGATCTGCCCGCTGCTGCCGGGTTCGGCTGCCAGCTTGTCGGCCGCCGCCAGCCGGGCATCGCGCTCTGCCGCGAGGCGCGTCACGCGCGCGGCGGCTGCCACGCGGAACGCCGCGCCGGCGCGGGCCTTCAGAACCTCGAGGAGCTGCGCCAGGATCCGGTAGCTGTCGCCCTGCACCCGCAGATGGCCGGGGAAGCCCCACATCGGAAAGCCGCGCTTCTCGGCGTCGACATCGATATGGGCCCACCAGGTCGCCGGATTCTCGGGTGTGTCGCGCGGGATCCAGGGGACATCGACATCCACCAGCAGGCCGACATCGGCCTCGGCCACGTGCCGTCCGGGCATGAAGCCGCCGAAGCACGGAGAATCGTGCGCGATGTTGAGATAAACCGGATTGAAGGCGATCACCCGGATCCCGGCGAAGCGGGCCAGGGTGTCGATGAGATCGGGCGTCGCCGGATTGCGGCCGGCATAGGCGGTGATCAGCAGCGGGTTGTGCGCCGCCAGCAGACGATCGGCGATGGCCTCGACGGTCTGCTGATCGACGCCGCGCGCGACCACGGGGCCGGCGCGATCGGCAGCATCGTTGGTGGCCTCGCTGTCGAGCCAGGTCTCCGCCAGCGTTTCGCGCGCGAACATCAGGTAGACCGGGCCCTTGGGGTCGCTGTGCATGACGGCGTGCGCGCGCCGCAGCGCCTGCCGTGCGATGACGCCTGACGGCAGGTTGTATTCCCACTTCACATAGGGGCGCACGACGCTCGCCTGGTCGAACGGCTCCTGCACGAAGTTCACATAGGAATCGCGTGAGCCGGGCAGCTCGCCGCGGGTCGTGTAGGGCGCGCGGCCGGCCATCAGCAGCACCGGCAGGCGGGCGCGGGAGAGGTTGTGCAGGCCCATCGCGGCGTTGGCGGTGCCGGCATCGACATGCACCAGCACGCCCTGGCCGCGGCCGGTGGCGACGGCATAGCCGGCCGCCATGTGCACCGCCGTATTCTCGTGCGGGCAGAGCACGGTCTTGGGCAGCGGCAAGCCGAGCCGCCGCCGCCGCGCCATCTCCTCGATCAGCGGCGCGTGGTCGGTGCCGAGGTTGCAGAACAGGTAATCGACGCCGATATCGTTCAGGCCCTCCAGGAGGTGGTGCGCCGTCGTCTGACGGGTTTCATTCGCGCTCATGTCGGGCCATGGCGGTCAGGGCGGCGACGGCCAGGGATGCTGCGCCGGTCGGCGCGCCTCATACCAGCGCGACAGCTGCAGCACGCCCAGGTCGTCGAAGCGGTGGCCCACGATCTGCAGGCCGATCGGCAGGCCGGCTTTGGTGTAGCCGCAATTGATCGAGGCAGCCGGCTGCTCGGACATGTTCCACAGCACGGTGAAGCCGACATGCTCCAGCGGCCGCGACGAGTCGTTGGTCGGGCAGGGCAGCTCGGCGGCGAAAGCCGGAATCGGCGCGGTCGGCGAGAGCACGTAGTCGTAAGGCGCGCAGGCGGCGGCAGCGAGCTTGCGCATCTCCATGACGCGGTTGAAGCCGCGGATCACGTCGACCGACGACAGCTGCAGCGCCTTGCGCGCCCAGCTGGCGATGAAGGGCAGGATCTTCACCCGTGTCTCGGGCGGCAGGCGCACGATGTCGTCCCAGGCCCGCGCGCGCCAGAAATTGTCCAGCCCGTCGAAGATCTCGCGTGCCAGGATCGGCTTCATGGCCGTCACCTTGGCGCCGGCCTTGGCGAACTGCTTCGCCGCCGCCTCGACGGCAGCCTGGATCTCGCCGTCCAGCGGCAGCCCGAAGCCGGCGTCGAGCTGCAGGCCGATCTTGAGGCCTTTGACGTCGCGCTCGAGCTTCGTCCACGCGATCCTGGCCGGCGGCAGGCTCATATGGTCGCGGGCGTCGGGCTGCGACAGCACGCTCATCAGCAGCGCCGCATCCTGCACCGTGCGCGTCATCGGGCCGGCGACGCGGCCGACATAGGGCGGGTCGATCGGGATGCGCCCCAGCGAGGGCTTCAGGCCGAAAATACCGCACCAGCCGGCCGGCAGGCGCACCGACCCGCCGATATCCGTGCCGATATGCAACGGGCCATAGCCGGCTGCCGCCGCGGCGCCGGCGCCGGAGCTGGAGCCGCCGGGGTTCTTCGACAGGTCCCACGGGTTGCGCGTGAGCGGATGGAAGCTCGAGAGGCCCGACGACAGCATGCCGTAGTCCGGCATCGTAGTCTTGGCCAGGATGATGGCCCCGGCCTCGCGCACGCGCGCCGTCGGCGGCGCGTCTGCGGCGGCAGGGACCAGCGTCGTGGCCGCCGTGCCCAGCGGCACCGGCACGCCCTTGCTGGCGATGTTCTCCTTGATGGTGATGGGCACGCCGTCGAGCGCGCCGGCCGGCTTGCCTTTCTTCCACCGCGCTGCCGATGCCTTGGCCGCTCGCCGCGCGCCCTCGAAATCAGCTGCGTAGAGGGCCTTCAGCGCCGGTTCCCAGGCGTTGATATGGGCAATCACGTCGTCGACGACGTCGACGGGCGACAATTTCTTCGACTTGTAGGCTTTGAGCAGGTCGAGGGCGGTCAGGTCGTGCGGTGCGGGCATCTGTCGCTGCGATGGCATATCGGGTGGCCAACTCTGGACCCCCGGCTGGGGGCGGTCCAGCGCTATCGGCGGGACAAGGATGTTGCCGTCGTCATGGAGTCTCGTTCACGGATGCAGTCGGCTGTCCGGATCGGCGCGCGATGAGCCAATGGTACATCGGCTGCAGCAGGGTCGGGGTCAGGTAGATCGGGAACTGGATGGCGGCGATGAAGAGGAAATAGTCGGGATCGGCGGTGGCCGGCAGCACGGCCAGCAGCAGCGCGTTGTTGCGGCTGCCCGCGCCGTAGCTGGCGGTGCAGGCGCGCTGGGCGCCGAACGGCCAGAACAGCAGGGTGGTGACGGCGATGAAGGCGAACGTGGCGACGAAGCCCCAGAAGACGAAGCCGGCCACCCGCCAGGGCTCGTTCACGAGATGGGCCAGCACCCCGTCCATGATCGGGACGGCGACGACCATCAGGGTGACGACCGCCAGACCGTCCAGGCGTGGCGCGGCATGCGGGGCACGCCGGAGCACGCCCCACCGCAGCAGCACGGCGAGCGCCGTGCCACCCAGCACCACCCCGCCCAAGCGCAGCGCGAACGCCGGAAAGCTGATCTTGAGGTCCATCCCGAACAGCAACAGCGCCAGCGGCGGCGCGGTCAGCGGCGTCAGCGCGGTTCCCACCAAGGCCAGGAAAAGCGCGATCGCACGGTCGAGCCCCAGCAGGCCGGCGACCGCCGGCATGGACGTCAGCGGCGGCAGGCAGGCCATCAACGCCAGGGCCAAGGCCAGGCCGGGGGCGATCGGCAGGTGCCGCAGCACCGGTGCCGCCATTGCCGGCACCACCACCATGGAGACCACCACCATGGCCAGCGGCAGCCACGGCCGGCGCAGCACGGCCAGGAAGGTGGGCCAGTGGGTGCGTGCCATGGCGATGCCGAGCAAGACCACCACCAGCGGCGCCACCAGCGGCTTGAGGGTGGCGGCGAGATCCTGCAGCATCAAGCCGAGCGCCAGCGACCACGGCAGGAACAACGTGGCCCGGCGCGACATCAGCAGCAGGATCCGATCGAGGAGGACAAGAAACGCGTTCACTGCCTGACGTTAGCATGCCCGTGCGGGAGCGCACGCCCGATGCGTTGAGGCCTCTTGCCGAGGAGCGCTCGAACGCATGCCGGCCGGCACTGTCCCGCAGGACACCCGGCCGGTCACGGCCGCCGCGCCGGGCCGCGCTACTCTGCGGCATGCCCGGCCGCCGTGCCCATCTCCTGGCCATTCCCGCGCTCGTCGCGGCGCTGACGCTGAGCGCCATCGGCACCAGTGAAGCGCAGGACGATACGGCCCCCGATTGCACGGCCCAGGTCGACGTCGAGATGTCCTCCGGGCGCGAAGACGTGCCCGCGGGACCGGTCCTTGCGGTGGCGGTTGCCTGCCGCTCGGCCGGCACGGTGCGGTTCTTCGGTGACGGCGCCGGCACTGCGGCGCTGATGAAGGATGTCCGCGACGGTGCCGACCAGGCGGTGACCCGCGACGGGGGTGCCTGGCAGGTGCCGCCGCGGGAGGGCGTGGCGGAGCTGCGCTATCGCCTGGACCTCGGCATCATCGGGCGCGCGATCAGCAGCGTCGGTGTTGCCGTCGCCCGTGGCGGGGGGGTGCTGGCCATCGCGTCTGCCTGGCTGGTCGAGCCGCAGCTGGCCGGCGTGGCGGCACCGTCGATCGATATCACGGTAAAGACGCCGGCCGACACGATCTTCCTGGCTGGCTTGCCGCAACGCGACGGTGTCTGGCGCCTGCGCGGCACGACGGTGCGTGCCGTCGGCTATACGCTGTTCGGTCGCCTGCAGACAGCGCGCGTGATCGTGCCGCCGCCGGCCGGCACGCCTGCCGGGGAAGAGGCCGTCATCGACGTGGCGATCCTGGACGGCGACATCGCGGTGTCGCGCCAGGATCTCGTCGAATGGGTGCGGCGCACCGCGCTGGTGGCCGCCGGCTATTGGCAGGGGTTCACCAACCGCTCGATGCTGGTGGTGCTGCTGCCTTCCGCCGAGCGCCGCGGCGTGGGCTACGGCCGCATCGTCTCTGGAGGCGGCGCCACCGTCCTGGTGCAGGTCGGCGAGCGCTCCAGCCTCGCCGACCTGCAGAACGACTGGGTGCTGCCGCACGCGCTCGTGCGCTCAGGTATGCCGTTTCTGCTGGGCGACGCCGCCTGGTTCATGGAAGGCGCGGCAACCTATGTCGAGCCCATCATGCGCGCCCGTGCCGGCTGGAAAGCCGAAGCCGAGGTCTGGCGCGAGTGGATCGAGAAATTGCCCCGCGGCCTGCCGGCGCTCGACTCGGGCATGGCCGGCGGCAGCGCCTATTGGGGTGGCGCATTGTTCTTCCTGCTGGCCGATATCGAGCTGCGTCGCGCCACGTCAGGCGCGAAGGGGATCGAGGACTGCCTGCGCGGCGCGCGCCGTATCGGCGGCCCCGGGACGCCGACCGAACGCTGGACGCTGGACATGTATGTCGAGCGTTGCGACAGGGCGCTGGGTGCGCCGCTGATGGCCGGGGTCATGGCGCGCTATGTCGGCACGGCCCGGCAGGTCGACCTGGAGGCGTTGTGGCGCGATCTCGGCGTCCGGGTCGACGGCGCGACGGTCGCGCTCGATGACACCGCGCCGCTGGCGGCGATCCGCAAGGTGATCGTCAATGGTCCGCCGGGGCAGGCCTCCGTGAAGGTGCCGCCGCTCGCGAACTGAGGCGCATCGCTGGTGGCGCGCGGCCGGTGGATTTGCTTTACCGTGGCCGCATGCAGAGCGCGATGCTTGAAGATCTCACATGGGTCGAGGCCAAGGCGGCCATCGACGCCGGCATGCCGGTGGTGATCCCGATCGGTGCGGGCGCCGAGGCGCACGGCCCGCATCTGCCGTTGCGCACCGACGCCACCATCGCGGCGGGATTGGCGCGGCGGGTCGCCGAGCGCGTGCCCGTCCTGGTCGCGCCCCTGGTGCCGTTCGGCCACGACCCGGCGTTCGTTCGTTTTGCCGGCAGCCAGAGCCTCTCGGCTGCCACCTTCGCCGCCCTCATGCGCGAGCTCTGCGCCGGCTTCGTGGCCCAGGGGGCCTCACGCATCGCGCTTCTCAATACAGGCCGCTCGAGCGAGGCGCCGATCAACGCGGTCCTGGGCGAGCTGCATGCCGCCGGCACCGCGCGGGTCGTGGCCGCCCATCTGAGCTTCCTGGGGTGTGCCGCCGACTCGTGGCTCGGCGATCGTGACCGCGGCCATGCCGGCGAGGGTGAGACCTCGATGATGCTGGCTCTGGACAGCCGCGCCGTTCGGCTGGACCGGCTGCCCGATCGTGTCGCCAATCGCGATGCCGGCGTCAGGGCCATGCCGCCGGGGCTGGCGCGTCCCGCCGTCCTGTCATGGTCGCCGGGCCTGGGGGACGCCGACGAGTTCAGTCCCACCGGGGCGTTCGGCGATGCCACGCGTGCCACGGCCTACAAGGGCCAGAAGGTGCTGGAGGCGATCGTCGACGATATCGTGGCCGGCTTGCGGCACGCCTTCGCCGCCGCGCCCGGCTTCGCACCGCCGGCCGCCGGCGGCGATCAGTCGGCGGCGCGGTAGCGTTCGACCAGCGCCAGGGCCTCGACGATCCGGCGCAGGGACAGCGGCTTCCAGAGGACCGACAACGCGCCCTCGGCCGTGGCGCGCTCGACGTCGCCGTCGTCGGACTGGCCCGTCATGAGCAGGGTGGTCGGCCGTGGCGGCCGTGTCCGGTTGCAGGCCCGCAGGACATCCAGTCCGCTGCCCTGCGGCATCTTCATGTCGGTCAGCACGACATCGAAGGGCGGGGCGGTGTCCAGCGTGCGCGCGGCTTCCTCGACGCTGCCGGCTGGTACCGGCTCGTGGCCGCGGCGGCGCAGGAAGTCGCAGACCTCGTCGACAATGCAGGACTCGTCGTCGACGATCAGGATGCGCATGGCAGCGCTCATGGCCGGCGGGTCAGCCGTTGCCGGCAGCTCGAACGGGGCTCGACACGACACGCTCGACAAAGCTCGCGAGCATCTTCAGCGGCACTGGCTTGTGGATGACCGCGAACGCGCCGGAATGCTGCACGTTGGCGGCGCGCACCATCTCGCTGTCGCCCGACATCAGGATGATCTTGGTCGGGGTCCCGTGGGCCGTGGCCGTCTGTGTCATCCGGATGCCGTTGACCTCCGGCATGGAGATATCGGAAATCACCACCCGCGGCATGCGGGTCTCCATGATGTGGAGAGCGCTGGCGGCATCATTGGCTTCCACGACATCGAATCCGCGCCGGTGAAGATACTCGGCGATCTCCAGGCATTGTGAAGGGTCGTCGTCAACGACAAGGACGTCCGGCCGTGATGTCATGATAATATGACTCCTACCCGCCCAATACGTGCATGGCGGCGAAAAAAATCAATGAATTCTATCGTATGCATCTATAATATGAAGTCACCTGTCAGATCAATCGGCTCCATATTGGATTGGTCGGCAACCGGAAGTATATATTTACACTGTATGTGTATTTTCTTTCTGATTAGATGTTATGTATGTGGACAAAACGGTATTGAAAACAAGGTCATTACATCGCGCTCTTGCGAGCGGCGCCGCGCGGCCCGCGGCTGGATCGGTTGACGCTAGGACAAAGGGTATGGCCGCAAGTGTCTGGTACGCCCTGGCTGATCGGATTGCTTCCGGCGGGCTGATGCCGGTGGTGATGGGAGGCTAGGTCTCATGTCGACCTACACCGGCCTGGACCTGATCCGCCGACGGCTGCCTTCGGTGCGGCGCCTGCGCAGCATCGGCCGCAGCTTGTTCATCGCCTTCGCCGTCGTGTGCGGCATCGCCGGGCTGCTGGCAGCCGCAGGCCACCTGCCGACTGTTCCCGTCGAGGCGACCACGACCTACGTCGCGGTCCTGCTGTCGATCTCCATCGCCTGTCTGCTGGTGATGCTGTGGTGGAGCGATCGCCAGGGGCATCGCATGACCGAGCGCGTGATCGAGATCGAAAAGGCGCGCCGCTGGTCGGACCGGCGGCTGTCGGAGATCATCGAGGCGTCCTCCGAGGGTATTGTCGTCTACGACGCCAACGATCGCCTCGTGCTGTGCAACGCCAAGTTCCGCGACACGCTGACCGCGAACGGCGGCGCCCTGCGCTATGGGGCGCTCTACGAGGACAATCTGCGCCAGAGCATGCGGTTGGGGGTGTACACCGGTATTGAGGATCCCGACGCCTGGATCGCCCGGCGCAAGGCATCGCTGCGCAAGCCCGGTGTGATCGAGTCCGTGCGCCTGGCAAACGGGACATGGCTGCGCATCTCCAACCAGGTCCTGTCGGACGGCAGCGTCGTGGGCATGCGCACCGATGTGACCGACCTCAAGCATCGCGAGCTCGAGCTGGCCAATCGCGAAGCGCGGCTCAGCCGGTTGTTTGGCTCGCTGGCCGACGTCGTTCTCGAGCTGTCGGCCAACGGCGTGATCACGCAGGCGAGCCCGGCCGCACGGCAGCTGCTGGGGTTCGAGGCGGCCGATCTGGAAGGCATGCGCCTGGACGATCTGTTCCCAGCCGAGAACCGCGCGCAGCTCAACGAGCTGCGGCGGCGCCTGCACGAAGGGGCCGTGCAGTCGGAAGCGGTCATCCTCTACACCAAGCCGACCGGCGAGACGATCCACGCCGAGGTCCGTCTTTGGCTTTCCGACCGCTCGACCGGCGAGCAGATCGTCACGGGAACGATCCGCGACGTCGACGATCGCGAGAAGGCCGCGGCGCTGGCCCAGCGCGAGGCGGCGCTGGTCAGCGCCATCGCCAATGCGTCCGGCGCCTACATGCTGGTGCTCGACAACACTGGCCAGCTCGTCCGTGCCAACGCCGCGTTCGAGGACCTCATCGGCATGGACAACAGCCAGATGAGCGGCAGCCTGCTGTCGGCCAACCGCAAGACGCGGTCGCTGGCGGCGATCGTCGAGCCGGCGATCCGCGACGGCGGCGTCGAGGATTTTCCGTTCGAGTTCGACGTTGCCCTGGCCGACCGCCGGGATGCCAAGCACACCGTCAGGTTCGCGGCCAACGCCGTGCCCGAGGCCAACGGCAGCCTGCGCTATGCCGTGCTGGTCGGCATCGACGACACGGCGCGCCGCAACGCCGAGACGGCGCTTTTCGAGGCGTCGAAGCTGTCGAAGCTGGGCCAGATGGCCGCGGCGATGGCGCACGAGCTGAACCAGCCGCTGGCCGTGATCCGCATGGCGGCCGAGAATGCGATCGACGAGCTCGAGCTGGAGCCGCTGCAGGACGCCGGCATGGCCGATTTCCTGCAGTCGAAGCTGAAGCGCATCGCCGATCAGACCGACCGCGCCTCCAAGGTCATCAACCAGCTGCGCGCGCACGCCCGCAAGGGCGACGACCATCCGGCGCCGTTCGACGTGCCGGAGGCGGTGCAAAGCGCGCTGGACCTGGTGGGCGAGCAGCTCAAGCTCGACGGTGTGCAGATCGCGGTCAGCAGCCAGCCCTGCCCGCAGGCGCTCGGACACCGCTCGCGCTTCGAGCAGGTCGTCATCAACCTCATGACCAACGCGCGCGATGCCATCAAGATGACGCCGCCGGAGCAGCGTGACCACCAGCCCGGCCGGATCGAGGTGACCATCCTCGCCAGCGAGGACAGGAAGCGAGTTCACATGTCGGTTCGCGACAACGGGCCCGGGATCCCCGAGCACGCGCTCGATCGGCTGTTCGAGCCGTTCTTCACCACCAAGCCCAAGGGACAGGGCACCGGGCTGGGCCTCTCGATCTGCCACGGCATCGTCGCCGAGATGTCGGGCACCATGTCGGCGCGCAATCATCCCGACGGCGGGGCCATGTTCGAGATCGACCTGCCGGCATCGGCGGGCCGGCTGTCGGTGAACGAGCGCCAGGTGGCGCCGGCGGCCTGAGGGACGCGCCGCCGCTATCGGCCCTCCGGCCTCTGCAGCTGCCAGCACTGGATGAGGCCGACATTGCGGCCGTCGACCGGGTCGATCGGCTTGAAGCCTTTGCGGCTCTCGCCCGAAAGCGCCTGGTAGAAGCTGTTGCTCACCAGCACGTCGCTGGGGCCTGCCGCCGCCATCAGCCGTGCCGTCATGTTGAGCGCATCGCCGATGAAGCCGTGATGCGCCGTGGAGAAGGCCCGCAGCGGCATGAGGCTCACATCGCCCATGGCGATGCCGATATGGACGCCACGCGATTTCTGCACCCGGTCGATGCGGCTCTGCCAATGCTCGGAGACCGAGTTGCCGATGTCGATCAGCCGGCGGGCGCAGCGCAGCGCGTCGTCGGCGTACCCTGGCCGACGGTCGGGGAACCCGAACAGACCGATGGCCTCATCGCCGACGAACTTGTCCAGCATGCCGCCGGTCTCGACGATGGCCTGGCGCGCCTGCGAATAGAAGGCGGTCAGCGACTGGCGCACCAGGGCCTCATCGCGAGTGTCGCGCACGTAGCTGGAAAAAGCGCAGATATCGGCCATGACCACGGCCACGCCGCGGTAGATGCCGGCGCGCAGGACATCCTGCGGGCCGCGATCGCGTCCCAGCCGCCGCAGGCTCCAGGAGCTGAAATGCCACAGCAGCGTCGGCGCCAGGTAGTCGTCGGCGCCGGCGAACGCGGCGCGCCATTCGGCCCGCACGATCGAGTCACGGATGGCGCGGATGTTGCCGCGGCTGAGCGCTGCGATATGCAGGCCGAACGACTCCTCGATGCGGCGGCACACCTCGGCCTCGCCCCAGATCTCGACCGCCAGAGTCGGGCACAGGCGCTGGCGCAGCGCGGCATCCAGCACCGTGCGCGCCGCGCCGTCGGCGTGATCGGTGACCACCACCAGCCGCTGGCATTTCCGGTCGGGGTTGGTCGCATACTTTCGCGCCAGGCGCTCGACGGTCTCGTCGGCGTCGTACCCCCATTTGACCTCGACGAAATAAGGGGCCTGGGCCGCCGGCGCGACGCGGATGTCAGCGAACAAGCCAGGTGATCCCAGCCGCACCTCCCGGATCGTCTCGACGCTTTCAGGCGTCAGCCCGTCGCGCTCGACATGGTGGACGCGCACCAGCTCGCAGCAGATCTCCTCGAGGAACAGCCGCAGCTCGCCGGCGCTGGCTGGCGCGGAAGCGTCGGGTACGGGCGGCGCGGCAACCGCCCGCGCCGGCGGTGCTCCATGCTTGACGGACATGCGGCTCCTGTCTTCGTCCGAGCGAGGGACGATGGCATAGATGCGCCGCGGTGAGTACCGTCAACCGCTTCTCTAGGGGCGCGCCTCCTTCTTCCGGCGCGGCGGGCGCGTGGGCCGGTCGGGCTTGGAGGGCGTCGAGATCTCCTGCAGGGCCGCCGCAGCCTGGGCCTTGTGCGGCGCCTTGGTCGCGACGTCGCCCAGCGATACGACGCCGACAAGCTGCTTGTCGCGATCGATCACCATCAGCCGGCGCACCTGGGCCGAGCGCATGCGGTCCAAGGCGTGCTCGACGGGCTCATCCTCGAAGGCGAACAGCGGCTCGGCGCTCATGCAATCGGCGACCACATCTTCACCGGGCAGCGCGCCGACGGACACTCCACGCACGATGATATCGCGATCGGTGACGACACCGATCAGCTGCGCGCCGTCGCACACCGGCAGCGCGCCGACATTCAACTCTTCCATTCGCTGCGCCGCCTCCTGCAGGGACGCATCCGGCGCGATGGTCTCGACGTCGCGGGTCATCACTTCGGCTAGCTTCATGGCTTCCCTCCGTGGTCTGCCATCAGACATTGGCGAACCGGGGGTGAAGACGATGGCCGCAGCTTCAAAGTCACGGAAATGACACCGCGCGGCGATGGCAGGCCTGCAAGTTTCGGAGGCGCAGGCCCATATGCCGGTCAGTGTTGGATGCGCCTGACATTCGCAGCGTGCCGCAAGGACCTCGCGTCGCATGGGCACGGCATATGGACGCCCGGAGCGTGTTGATGCTCTGGCCACAGGCAGCAGGGAGCCCAATATGGTCATGCACGAGCGCGCAGATGGTGCGATCCGCGAACGCATGGGTCGCATCGCCGGTTGGTCGGCGGCCTTGCTGCTGGCGACGCTTCAACCGGCGTTGTCGCAGGATCTGGCATGGTCCGATGTCGATTGCAGCGCGTCGCGCCTCGCGGCCGCTGACGGCTTTCGCTGCCGCGCGACGCAGACTTACAGCCCCGGCGGCGGCTCACCCGGGACGTATCGGTTCTACACGGCCACTGCAACCACGGGCGAGGGGACGACGTATCTGTACCTGATGGAGGGCGTCGACGACCGGTCCTGGGTCCGCCTCAGCCGGCCGCTGACCGAGCAGCTCAGCCAATCCATACCGCTGGCGCGCGCCGCCACGGGCTGGTCCGAGGTGCGCCTGCACGCAGGCAGCGGCTATGCCTTGTTCACCGGCGAGAGCGGTGAGCGCTGCGTCGGATTCCGCAAGGCGGGGCCGGATCGTGGCGCCGGCCATGCCTGGGCGATTCTCGGCATTCGCTGTGCGCCCAAGGGACAGACGCTGGGCGACACCGACATCGCCGCGGCGATCGAATCGGCACGTGCAAAGTAGGCGCGGACGCCGAGTGTTGCATTTGGGCAACGCTCGCCGGGCATCATCGTGCGGTCTTGGTGATGCCTGCAACGTGCCGCAATCGCCATCCATCTAAGCCGACGCCGACATAAGCCGCGTGCTTGGTTGGCGGCAGCAATGGAGTAGGCGAATGAAGAGAGTTTTGGCGGTCCCCCTGATGATGGCAGCAGCCGCGTTGGCGCCGAGCCTTGCCCAGGCGCAGACCAACACCCCCGGGTTCTATGTCGGCGTCGAGGGCGGCTTGAACTGGCTCGATCTTCCGCGCACGTCGAGCGAGAAGCTGGGCTTCGGCCTCGGTGGCGTGGTGGGCTATGACTTCGTCGGACCGCGCCTCGAGCTCGAAGGCGTATGGCGCAAGAACAAGGCCGTCGGCCGCAACATCGATCAGTTCGGCGGCTTCGTGAACGGCTTGTACGATTTCACGTTCGAAGGCTCGCCGCTGTCACCGCATGTCGGCATCGGTGTCGGCGTCAATCACGTCGACAGCCGCGGCACGAAGTTCGCGATGCAGGGCATTGTCGGCGTGCGCTATCAGTTCGACAACGGCCTCTTCGCCAGCGCCGACTACAAGCTGGTCGATACGTTCGTCTCGGGCCGCGACATCTACGATCACAGCGCCATGCTGACGCTGGGCTACAAGTTCGGCCAGCCGGCGCGCGTCGAAGCGCCGCCGCCGGCGCCCGTGCCGGCCGCGCGCCAGAGCTACGTCGTGTTCTTCGACTTCGATCGCGCCGACATCACGCAGCCGGCGATGCAGACCATCCAGCAGGCGGCCGCGTCGGCGAAGGCCGGCAACCGCACGAGCTTGAGCGTCACCGGCCATGCCGACCGTTCAGGTGGCGACACCTACAACATGGCCTTGTCGATGCGGCGTGCCAACGCCGTGAAGGACGCGCTGGTGCGCCAGGGCATCTCTCCCGCCGCCATCCAGGTGCTGGCGCGCGGCGAGAGCGAGCCGCTGGTGCCGACCGCCGACGGCGTGCGCGAGCCGCAGAACCGGCGCGTCGAGATCGTGATCAACTAGCCTCCGGCTCGCAGCCGGACGAGAATGCGGCCGCGTGACGCGGCCGCATTCTTTTTGAGGTCAGCGTGGTCTGCCGTGACGATCAGGCAACCTCCCGGCTCTGCACGCCGGAAGGGTCGAGAAGGCCGACGACATCGAATTCCTTGGTCTGGCGCGGCCGGATGATCGCGGCTTGCGCCTCGGCGAGCTCGATGCCCGCCAGCACCTTGAACGGCGGCGCATGGCCCACCAGCAGCGTGCAGCGTCCGCCCGGCTCGCGGTTGGATACCAGGATCCGCAGCCGCTCGACCGCGGCGGCCTGCGCATTGGGGCTCTGGCTGGCGTGGTATTGCAGCTCGGGCATGATCTGCGCGGGGCGGCCGGTGACGAGCTGCGCGGTGTCGCGGCACCGGCAGAATGGGCTGCTGCCGATCTGGCCGTAGCGCACGTCGAGCCCTTTCAGGATCTGGCCGATCGCCGTTGCCTGCGTCTTGCCAGCCGGCGTGAGGTTGCTTTGCCACAGGCAGTCCTTGATGTCGCCCAGCGCCGGCTCAGGCTTGCCGTCGGACTGGGCGTGGCGCAGGTAGATCACATAGCCGCCGCGCCGCATGTCGGCGGCAAGGTCGCGTGTTGAGGCGCAGGAAGCGATGAACGGTGCGGGCAGCAGGGCGAGGAGCGAACGGCGATGCAGTGTCATCGTGGCGGTTGTTGGCGAGAGGGCGCGGCCAGTATGGAGCTTTCGCTGCCAGGACGGAACGGCGAATTCGCCGGCAGCGCCGACGCGCTCTCGATCACCGCTTCGGAGGCTGGCGGCGTGGTGCTGCGGTCGAGTCCCGCACGGCAAGGCGCGGCTCGAGGACGACAGCTTTCGTGCCGTCCGCCGGAGCGCGATCGCCGATGCGGCCAAGAAGACCGGAGACGGCGGCTTGCGCGATCGCAGCTGACGGCTGCATCACCACCGTAAGGCTCGGCCGGATGATGGAGGAGAACGGCAGGTCGTCGACGGCGACCACCGACAGGGCGTCCGGCACCCCAAGCGCGCGGTCCGAAATGGCGCGCAGCAGGCCGAGGGGGGGGGCGGCGACCAATGCCGAATGCGGGCAGGCCCTCCAAGGAAATCATTCTGCGACCGGCGAGGCCGGTCGCAGAATGGTGCCCGCTGCCGGGGTCGAACCGGCACGGCCTTGCGGCCTCGGGATTTTAAGTCCCGTATGTCTACCAGTTCCATCAAGCGGGCGCCGGCGCGCGCAACCTAGGGGCGCCGCCGTCGCTCTTCAAGAAGAACGGGGATGCATCCATCCACCCCAGGGATGGGCAGCATTCGCCCACTATCCGCGCGTGGCCGGGCGACCAGGCGCTGTTTCCTGCTCATTCCTGTTCACAAAAATGAGTGAGTGTTTGCATATTTTAGAAGAAGGTGGTAACAACGCCTTCCATTAAAGGAGGCGGTGATGATGGTGGAGCGCATGTTGAAGGTGGAAATTACCGGTGCGGTTCTTCCGTCCAACGCGCATGTGCGGGTGCCGTGCGGGGAATACATGGCAACCGAGATCAAGCAGCCATCGGCCGATGGCGGTGAAAGGCGGGCACGGCTGGACGAGCCGACGCCGCCCTGGCGCCTGCGGAAGATCGATGCCGAGGGGCGCCCGGTGCCGTCGGGGCCGGCTTTCGTCCTCACGTTCCGCGATCTGGCGGAATACATCGGCGCCAGGCACATGCGGGTGGTCGAGGGCGATTTCGTGTAAGCGGCAAGGGCGGCCCAGGCAGGCCCCACGGCAGGCATGGAGGCCCATTGGGGCCTCGCCGCAAGGCCTCACGCCGCCAGCGGATCGGCGCGGCTGACGATGGCGGCGGTGTCGACGCCCGGCGGCAGGGTGCCGAAGGCACGGCCGCTGTCGGCGGCGATGCGCGAGGCCAGGAACGCCTCGGCGACGGCGGCCGGCGCGTGCTGCACCAGCAGGGCGGCCTGCAGGGCCAGCGCCAAGCGCTCGACGAGGCGCCGGGCGCGGGTCTCGATGTTGGACAGGTCGGCCAGCTCCGCCTTGAGGGCGCCGACGAAGGCATCGAGGCGCGGGTCGCGGCCCTTGGCCAGCCCGACCTCGGCGAAATAGGTGGCCAGCGTCGCTGGATCACGGCCGACGGCGCGCAGCAGGTCGAGGCACTGCACGTTGCCGGAGCCCTCCCAGACCGAGTTCACCGGCGAATCGCGGTACAGGCGCGGCATGATGCTGTCCTCGACGAAGCCGTTGCCGCCGTGGCATTCCAGCGCTTCGTAGGCCACGGCCGGCGTGCGCTTGCAGATCCAGTACTTGGCGATGGGCGTCACGATGCGGGCGAAGCGGGCCTTGTCCTCGTCGCCCTCCTGCTCGTCGAAGGCGCGCGCCACGCGCAGCGACAGCACCGTCGCGGCCTCGGACTCGACCGCCAGGTCGGCCAGCACGTTGGTCATCAGCGGTTGCGCGATCAGGGCGCGGCCGAAGGCGGTGCGATCGCGGCAATGGTTGATGGCCTGCGCCACGGCGTGGCGGGTCACGGCGGTCGAGCCCAGGGCGCAATCCAGCCGCGTGTGGCGCACCATCTCGATGATCGTGGGCACGCCGCGGCCTTCCTCGCCCAGCAGCCAGCCGAAGGCACCGTGCAGCTCCACCTCCGAGGAGGCGTTGGAACGGTTGCCCAGCTTGTTCTTCAGGCGCTGGATGTGGAAGGCGTTGCGCGTGCCGTCGGGCCGCCAGCGCGGCATCAGGAAGCACGACAGGCCGCCGGGCGCCTGCGCCAGCACCAGGAAGGCATCGCACATCGGGGCCGAGCAGAACCATTTGTGGCCCACGATCTCGTAGCCGCTGCCCGGCCCGCGGTTGCCCAGCGGCGTCGCGCGGCTGGTGTTGGCGCGCACGTCGGAGCCGCCCTGCTTTTCAGTCATTGCCATGCCGATGGTGGCGGCACGCTTCTGCTCCACGGGCCGCGCCGCCGGATCATAGGCGCTGGCCAGGATGCGCGGCTCCCATGCGCGCGCGATGTCCGGCGTGCTGCGCAGGGCCGGGATCGACGCGAAGGTCATGGTGAGCGGGCAGGCCGGGCCATCGTTGGTCTGGTTGAAGGGGATGTAGAGGGCGGCGCGCGCGACATGGGCGCCGGGGCGCGGCTCGGTCCAGGGCAGGGCATGGATGCCCTCGTCGAACGCCAGGGCCATCAGGGCGTGGTAGCTGGGGTGGAACTCGACCTCGTCGATGCGCCGGCCGAAGCGGTCATGGGTCTTGAGCTGCGGGCTGAAGCGCTCGGCGAGCTCGGCATCGCGGATGGTGGCGGCGCCGCCGCAGCGAGCGCCGAAGGCGGTGGCGCGGTCACGGATCCAGCTGCCGCCTTCGCGTTCGACGGCCTCCACTAGCGCCTTGTCGCCCAGGAAGACGTTGTAGTCTTCCAGCGGCCGTGCCTGGTTGTCGACGCTGTGCGTCTCGAACGGCGCCGGGCTGGCGCTGGCTGGGCTGGCGTTCATGGTCATTTCTCCGATCCGGACAGGTAGGCGAGTCTACGCCACTCTCGTCGCGATCGGGAGTGTGCTTTGAGTATCCGCTCAAATCTGTTAGCGTAAGAGCAATTCTGGTATAGGGCCGACGGGCCGTGGAAAGAGGGAGACCGCGATGACTGCGGGTGGTGTCGTTCTACTGGTGTTTGCCGTGCTCGCTGTCGTGGTCGCGATCGTGCTGCTGTTCCAGGGCGTGCGCACGGTGCCGCAGGGCTGGGAGTGGACCATCGAGAAGTTCGGCCAGTACACCCGCGTGCTGCGGCCCGGCCTCAACTTCATGTTCCCGATCGTCGAGCGCGTCGGCGCCAAGATCAACATGCAGGAGTCGGTGCTCGATATCCCGCAGCAGCAGGTGATCACCAAGGACAACGCCATCGTCAGCGTCGACGCCGTGGCCTTCTACCAGGTGATCGATGCACGCGCTGCGGCCTACGAGGTGCGCAACCTGGTGCAGGCGATCACCAACCTGGCGCTGACGAACATCCGCAACGTGATGGGGAGCCTGGCGCTGGACGACGTGCTGTCCAAGCGCAACGAGATCAACGACCGGCTGCTGTCGGTGATCGACCACGCCACCAATGCCTGGGGCATCAAGGTGCTGCGCGTCGAGCTCAAGGACATCATCCCGCCGCAGGACATGGTGCAGGCCATGGCGCGGCAGATGAAGGCCGAACGCGACAAGAGGGCCCAGATCCTGGAAGCCGAGGGCGTGCGCGAGGCGCAAATCAAGCGGGCCGAGGGTGAGAAGCAGGCGGCGATCCTGTCGGCCGAAGGCCGACGCGAGGCGGCGTTCCGCGACGCCGAAGGGCGCGAGCGCGCGGCCGAAGCCGAAGCCAAGGCGACCCAGGTGGTGACCGCGGCCATCGGCAGCGGCGGCGCCCAGGCCATCAACTACTTCCTCGGCCAGAAATACGTCGAGGCGCTGCACGCCATGGGCTCGTCCAGCAACAGCAAGGTGTTCTTCCTGCCGATCGAGGCCACCGGCATCATGGGCACCCTGGGTGGGCTGGCCGAGCTCACCAAGGAGTCCCAGCTGCGTGGCGCTGCCGCGAGCGCCGTCACGGCCGCAACTGCCCTGCCGCCGTCGGCGCCGCCCGGCGGCGCGCCGGCACCCAGCGGGCCATGGAACCGCGGCTGAGCCGACAACTGGCCTGCCGCTGATGTCGGGGGAAAAGTGATGATCGTGTTCTGGTGGTGGTGGGCGGCCGCGGCGGTGCTGCTGGTCTGCGAGATGGCGCTGCCTGGCGTGATCTTCCTCTTCCTGGCCATCGGCGCCGTCCTGGTCGGCGTCGTCCTGCTGCTCGCGCCGTCAACCGGACTGGAGATCCAGCTTCTGATCTTTGCCGTCACCAGCGTTGGTGCCGCCCTGGGCCTGCGGCCGATCCTGGCGCAGCGGCTGCAGACCAAGGCCCACGCCACGCTCAATGCCCGTGCGGCCGCCCTGATCGGGCAGGTGGTGACCCTGGACGAGCCGATCATCAACGGCCGCGGGCGCGCCCGCGTCGCCGACGGCAGCTGGAACGTGCGCGGCCCCGACATGGTGGCCGGCGCCGAGGTGCGCATCGTGCGCGTCGAAGGCGCGGAGCTGGTGGTCGAGCCGGCGCGCTGACGGACGGGCCGGTTCTATCCGCCGATCAATCCTTTCTCGATCATGCAATGGATGCCCTTGTTGCCGTCGACCGTCTGCGTGACATGCAGGTCGGCGGCGAGGCTGCACAGCATGTAGGCGTCCTCGGCCGACAGCCCGGTCTTGCCGCGGATCAGGCGGATCATGTCGCGCAGCGCTTCCTTGGCGGCATCGTCGAGGTCGACGTCGAAGCCGTGGGTGATCCAGTGGGTCCTGGTCTCGCCGCGCGGGTTGTTCAGCTTCATGTCCTTGCGCACGGTGAAGCGGAAGGTGCCGGTGAGGCAGGTCTCCAGCGCCGTCAGGTTGACCTCGCCGTCGCCCTGCACGCCGTGACCATCGCCGGTGGAGAACAGCGCGCCCGGCGCGAACACCGGCAGGTAGATCGTGCTGCCGACACCCAGCTCCTTGTTGTCGATGTTGCCGCCGAAGGCACGCGGCTCGATCGAGCTGCACTGGCCCCATTCGGGCGGCGGTGCCACACCCATGATGCCGAAGAAGGGCTTGAGCGGGATCTCGGTGCCCCAGGGCATGGTGCAGACATTGCGGTTGGCCGAGATCGGGATGTGGGTCAGACGATAGGAGGGGAAGTCCTCGGGCAGGGTGCCCATCAGCGGCCGCTGCACGTTCCAGCCCCAGTCGGTGCGGAACTTGATGTCGAGCACGTCGACCTGCAGCGCATCGCCGCGCTCGGCGCCTTCGACGTGGACCGGGCCGGTCAGGATATGCCGGCCGATATGGGGCTTGCACGCGGCATGGATCTCGCGGTGCTCGGGCAGCACCGTGAAGGGCGGCGCCGGCAGGATGTCGGCCGGCCCCGACACGCACTCGATGGTGACCGTGTCGCCCGACTTCACCGTCACGGCCGGCCTGAGATTGGCATCGAAGTAGCCCCAATGCACGGTCTGAGGGGTCGTCTTCAGCAGGACGGTCATCGGCACAGCCTTCCGCGATGAAAGCAGCGGCCGATCCAAGCACGAAGCGCGCCGGCGTGATATAGGCGGGTCGATGAACTACCGTCACGGGTTTCATGCCGGCAACTTCGCCGACGTGCTCAAGCACGTCGCCTGGCTGGAGCTGCTGCGGCTGATGACAGCCAAGGACAAGGCCCTGCTGGTGCTGGACACGCATGCCGGCAGCGGCGGCTACGACCTTGGCGGCGAGCAGGCGGCGCGCACCGGCGAATGGCAGGACGGCATCGGCCGGCTGCTGGAGGCGCCGGCCGCGCCTGCGGTTGTGCGGCGTTATGTCGAGGCGGTGCGGACCTATGACCGCAAGTTCGGCCGCCACGCCGGGAAGCTGCGGCACTATCCCGGCTCGCCGCGCATCACCCGGCCGCTGCTGCGCGCCGGCGATCGCTGCGTGCTGTGCGAGGCGCATGCTGCCGAGGCGGCGCTGCTGAAGCGCGAGTTCTCGGGCGACAAGGCGATCGAGCTGCGCGCCGCCGACGGCTACGCCGCGCTCAAGGCGCTGCTGCCGCCGCCGGAACGGCGCGGCTTGGTGCTGATCGATCCGCCGTTCGAGAAGACCGACGAGTTCGAGCGCGTCGCACGGGCGCTGGCGCAGGCGCTGAAGCGCTTCGCCACCGGCGTCTATGCGCTGTGGTATCCGCTCAAGGACGCGGCTTCCGTCGCGGCGCTGCGGTCGGCTGTGGCCGCGCTCGCGCCGCGGGCGCTGGACATCGAGCTGGCCCTGGCCCGGCCGCTGCCGCCGGACGGCCTGCAGGCCAGCGGCATGATCATCGTCAATCCGCCCTGGACCTTCGACGAAGCATTGCAGCCGGCGGTGTCCTGGCTGGCGCAGGCGCTTGGCCACGATCCGAGCGCGCAGGGGACGCTGCGCTGGCTGGCGGGCGCGCCGTCCTGAGCCGTCGCCGACAGGTGAAGTGGATTTGACGCGTCTGGTGAATCCTGATCATGTCAGGCATGGCACAGCACGCGCCGCTCTCCTTGTTGCGGGCGTTTGAGGCTGCCGGACGCAGCGCGTCGTTCCGGGCGGCGGCGGCCGAGCTTCACCTGACACCCAGCGCCGTCAGCCATGCCATCCGCAAGCTCGAGCGCAACCTGGGCGCGACACTGTTCCAGCGCAACGGGCGCGCCGTGCAGCTGAGCCCCGAAGGCGAGACGCTGATGCGCCATATCGGCCGCGCCTTCGACGAGCTGCGCCGCGGCATGGAGATGGTCTCGACCCGCAGCCCGCGGCTCCTGCGCCTGCACTCGGCGCCCAGCTTCGCCGCCCAGTGGCTGACGCCGCGCCTGTCGCGTTTCCTGGCAGCCTATCCCGGCATCGAGATCCGCCTGTCGGCCGGCACCGACTACACCCGCTTCCTCACCGACGAGTTCGACGCCGATATCGTCTATGGGCCGCCGCGGCAGGAGGGGCTGGTCGTGCTGGCGCTGGGCGAGGAGACGATGACGCCGCTCTGCACGCCGCGGCTGGCCCGCACGATCCGCAAGCCGGCCGACCTGCTGCGCCACGTGCTGATCGAAAGCGACAACAAGCAGGTGCGCTGGCCGGCCTGGTTCGCGGCCAACGGCCTGGTGGCGCCGCTGCCGCACGGCACCCGCTTCGACCGCAGCTTCCTGGCGATCACGGCCGCCGCCGACGGGCTGGGCGTGGCCCTGGAATCGACGCGCCTGGCCGAGCGCGAGATCAAGGCCAAGCGCCTGGTGGCGCCGCTGGGCGGCCGCGCCGGCGATGTGCGTGATGTCGGGCACTTCCTGGTGTTCCCGCCGGCGGCGCGGCAGCGCCAGACGCTGCGCCTGTTCGTCTCGTGGCTGGGCGCCGAGCTGGGCCAGCGCTTCCAGCCTCTGGACTGACGACGTCGGCAGAACAGGGCGATACGCCCGCCGTCCGCATCCAGATGCACGGCCGGCTTCACATCGCGATCACTTTCTTCCCGCGCGCTCGTGATGCGCCGCGGTCATCCCGGCGGCGCATCGCCGCGTAGTGGGCACAGAGGCCGCGCCTGCAGCGGTCTCGTGCCTCGACGCAAGGGAGACCCGTTCATGTCCTCCATCATCGATACCGGCCGTCGCTCGCTGTTGCGGGCTTCTGGCACCGCTGTCCTGTCGGCCGCCGCCGTCGCGCTGCTGGCCGGCAGCGAACGCATGGCCGCGCAGGCCCAGGGCACGTCGCAGGCCAGCGACGTGCAGATCCTCAATGTTGCCCTCGGCCTGGAGCACGAGGCGATCAGCGCCTATGCGATCGCGGCCGGCAGCGGCCTGGTCAGCAAGGCGGTCCTGCCGGTGGCGGTGCAGTTCCAGGGCCACCACAAGGAGCATCGCGACGCCCTCATCGCCACGATCCGCAAGCTGGGCGGCATGCCGGTCGCGGCCAGGCCGGACGCCGAGGTCGCCACGGCGCTGAACGCCAAGGCGCTCAAGAGCCAGACCGACGTGCTGCGCCTGGCGCAGCGGCTAGAGCGTGGCGCCGCCAACGCCTATATCGGCGTCATCCCGTCGTTCAGCGACCGGGCGCTGGCGCAGGTCTCGGCCCGGCTGGCCAGCGACGAGACCATGCACTGGGTGGTGCTGAGCCAGGCGCTGGGCGACTCGCTGCCGCCCAAGGCGCTGTTCTTCGGCGCCTGACGTCCGGGGAGCGCCGGCTTCCAGCCGGCTCATGATCCGGCGCTTCGCGCCGATGCCGGCAGGATGCCGGCGCTCTCAGGGAAGACATCATGGACACGCTGCTCGCCTGCGCCGTCGTGGCGGTCTGTATGGGGCCGCAGCTTGCCGCCGTCGATGCCGATCGCGGCAAGGCGCTGTGGGAGGCCAAGTGCATCGGCTGCCACGCGCTCGACGCCAACCGCGTGGGACCGCTGCATCGCGGGGTGTTCGGCCGCAAGGCCGGCACCGCGCCCGGGTTCACCTATTCGGTCGCGGTCAGGAATGCGGGCTTCGTCTGGGACGAGACGCGGCTGGAGAAATGGCTGGCTGGCCCGGCGCAGTTCCTGCCGGGCAGCCGCATGGGCTTCTCGGTTGCCGACCCGGCCGACCGCGCCGATATCATCGCCTATCTGAAGAGCCTGTCGGGAGGCTGAGGGGTCAGAAGCTCACCAGCGCCAGCATCACCAGCGCGACCAGGGTGAGCACGACCAGCAGCGGCAGGCTGGCCAGCCAGCGGGTGCCCAGTGGCAGGGTGTCCCAATGGCGGAACGCCACGACGAAGGCCCAGACGGCGGCGACGAAGCCGGATAGCCAGAACAACAACGCCAGCAGGCTGCCGGTCTGGGCCTCGCTGGCGTTGCCAAGGCTGGCGCTGACGAACGCCACCGGAACGGCGGCGACGAAGAGGGCGACCGACCAGACCGCAATGCTGCGGACCCGCCGGGCGCGCCGGACCGTGTCGCCGCCGGCTGCGCCGCCCGGGGGCGGCGCAGCGGCTTCAGCCACCGAACTTGCCGGCGGCGCGCAGTTCCTCGGCGCCGGCATCGAGCGCAGCGCGCAGGCGGCTGAACAGCTCGTCGATCTCAGCCGGCTGGATGATCAGCGGCGGGCAGATCGCGATGCGGTCACCCATGTTGCGCACGATCAGGCCGCGCTCCTGCGCATGCCTGGCGACGGTCGCGCCAGCGCTGGTCACCGGCTCGATGACCGCCTTGGTCTTCTTGTCGCCGACCAGCTCGACGGCCCCGACCATGCCCACGCCCATCGCCTCGCCGACCAGCGGATGATCGGCCAGCGCCTTGAGGTGGCGCTGGAACGGCTCCGACATGCGCCTTGCATGGCCGAAGAGATCCATCTCGTCGTAGATCTTCTGGGTCTCCAGCGCCACGGCCGCCGCCACCGGATGGCCGGAATAGGTGAAGCCGTGGCCAAAGGTGCCGATCTTGTCGCTTTCGGTCTTCAGCGCCTGGTAGACGCGTTCGTTCACCATCACGGCCGAGATCGGCAGGAACGACGCCGACAGCGCCTTGGCGCAGCTCAGGATGTCGGGCTCGATGCCCAGGGTCTGGCAGCCCCAGACATTGCCGGTGCGGCCGAAGCCGCAGATCACCTCGTCGGCGACGAACAGCACGTCATACTTCTTCAGCACCGCCTGGATCTTGGCGTAGTAGGTGCGCGGCGGCACGATGACGCCGCCGGCGCCCAGCACCGGCTCGCAGAACATCGCCGCGACGGTGTCGGGGCCTTCCTTGAGGATGAGCTGCTCAAGCTCCTCGGCGCAGCGCGTCGCGAACTGCTCCTCGGTCTCGCCGTCCTGCGCGAAGCGGTAGTGATGCGGACAGCTGGTGTGCAGGATGTTCGCGATCGGCAGGTCGAAGGAGCGATGGTTGGCGGGCAGGCCGGTGAGGCTGGCGGCGGCGACGGTGACGCCGTGATAGCCCTTGATGCGGCTGATGATCTTCTTCTTCGCCGGCCGGCCCAGCGCGTTGTTCATGTACCACACCATCTTCACGACGGTGTCGTTGGCCTCGGAGCCTGAGTTGGCGAAGAACACCTTCGACATCGGCACCGGCGCCATCGCCAGCAGCTTCTCGGCGAGGTTGATGGCCGGCTCGTGGCTGCGGTGGTTGAACGAGTGGTAGAAGGGCAGCTGCCGCATCTGCTCGTAGGCGACGCGGGCCAGCCGCTCGTTGTCGAAGCCCAGCGCCGCCGACCACAGGCCGGCCAGGCCCTCGATATACTCCTTGCCGTCGTCGTCGGTGACGTACACGCCCTTGCCGCGAACGATCGTGAGCGGTCCCTCCGACTCGTGCTTCTTCAAGTTCGTGTAGGGATGCAGATGCGCAGCGATGTCGCGCGCCGCGTTGGAGTTGCCACGCAGCGAGCGGGTGATTTCGTTCATGACGCCTGGTCCTTTCTCGCGATGCTCCCGGCGTGCGGTTGCCGGGACCGGCCGGCCGCGCGCACTCGAATGCCGCAGTCGATGCTACCGTCGCCATGCTCGCCGTGTCCACCGGCACCGGCTCATGGTTGATCCGCGCTGCCCGAGCGTTTGGCCGGCCCGGAAACCCGGGATGGGCGGCCTGTAGCGGCGTTGGCCGGCGGTTTGCAATGCAAACGGCGTGACGTGGCGGCGACGCGGCGTGGGTGGCAGTGGAGACGGCAGTGTTGTGCAGGAATCGGTTGTTCACTTATCGGGTGGGGGCGTTTTCGATGGGAATTTCAACAGCTTGCCGGGGCACGTCCGCGTGCCGGCCGGCCGTCTCTCATTGACGGCCGTGGTCGAGCAATGCTCTTATGATGAAAATGCGTTTCGACGCAGAGAGTTGTGTTGGGAGGGAGATCAAGAATGAAGGCCGATATCCGTCGTTGGGCCCTGGCTGGGGTTGCAGCGCTGGCGCTGAGCCTGGGGGCGGCGCCTGCCGTCGATGCCAAGACGTTCAAATGGGCCAACGCGGGCGATGTCAGCTCGATGGACCCGTACTATCGCAACGAGACGTTCCTGCTGGCGTTCCTGGAGAACATCTACGAGCCGCTGATGCGGCGTGACGAGAGCCTGGGCCTCGAGCCGGCGCTGGCCATGAAGTGGGGCCAGATTTCGCCCACCACGTGGTTCTTCGACCTGCGGTCGGGCGTGAAGTTCCACGACGGCTCGCCCTTCACCGCCGCCGACGTGGTGTTCTCGCTGAACCGCGCCAGCAGCGGCGGCTCGAACATGAAGGGCTACTTCACCTCGGTGAAGGCGATCCGCAAGGTGAACGACCTGCGCGTCGAGGTCGACACCGCCTATCCCGACCCGCTGCTCGCATCGAAATGGGCGCAGATCCTGATCATGTCCAAGGCCTGGGCGGAGAAGAACAACGCCACCGTGGCCGCCGACGCCACCAAGAACGAGGAGACCTTCGCCACCCGCAACGCCATGGGCACCGGGCCCTTCATGCTGAAGGAGCGCCGCGCCGGCGAGAAGACGATCCTCGTGCCCAACCCCAGCTGGTGGGACAAGCCGAAGCACAACCTCACCGAGGTGATCTTCACGCCAGTGACCAATCCGGCGACCCGGGTGGCGGCGCTGAAGGCCGGCGACATCGACATGATGTACGAGGTGCCGCCGCAGGACACCGACAACCTGAAGAAGGACCCCAACATCAAGGTGATCGAGGGGCCCGAGACCCGCATCGTCTATCTGGGCTTCGACCACGAGCGCAAGGAGCTGCTGGAATCCAACATCAAGGGCAAGAACCCGTTCCAGGACAAGCGGGTGCGCGAGGCGTTCTACCGCTCCATCGACGTCGAGGCCATCAAGCGCACGGTCATGCGCGGCCAGTCCTTCCCGACCGCCCTGATGGTGGCGCCGGGCATCAACGGCTACGTCAAGGATCTCGACAAGCGCCCATCGCTGCTGAAGCCTGAGGAGGCCAAGAAGCTGCTGGCCGAGGCCGGCTATCCCAACGGCTTCGAGGTCGGCATGGATTGCCCCAACGACCGCTACGTCAACGACGAGAAGATATGCCAGGCGGTCGTGGCGATGCTGGCGCGCATCGGCGTCAAGGTGAACCTGCTGGCCCAGACCCGCAGCAAGTACTTCACCAAGATCCTGCGCAAGGCCGATTTCGGCCCGGGTGACACCAGCTTCTACATGCTGGGCTGGTCGCCGGCGGCCACATATGACGTGCACAACGTCTTCGAGTCGCTGCTGCAGACGCCCAACAAGGATACCAAGAAGGGCTCCTTCAACGTCAGCGGCTATTCCAACAAGAAGCTCGACGAGCTGGCCGACAAGATGGAGGGCGAGTCCGACAAGGCCAAGCGGGATGCCATGATCCGCGAGGCGACCAAGCTCTATACCGAGGACTACGCCTATATCCCGCTGCACCAGCAGGCGGTGATCTGGGCGGCGCGCAAGAACATCACCCTGCACCAGCCGGCCGACAACCGCTTCCCGCTGCGCTTCGTGCAGGTGAAGTGATCCGGTTTCCGGGCCCTTCCCGTGGAGGGGCCCGGCGTGCCGATGCGCCTTCCGGCCGCGCGTCGCAGCGGCTGTCCCTGGCGCGTTTCCTGCTAGTCCCGTGCGCGTCCGGCGTGGTTAACTCCGGCATGCTCACGGGCACACGAGTCCAAAGCCCTCGATGCTGATCTTCATTCTCCGCCGCCTGGCTCAATCGGTCGCCGTGCTGCTCGCGGTCGGGCTGGTGGCGTTCACGCTGTTCCGCTATGTCGGCGATCCGATCAACGCCATGGTCGGCCAGGATACGTCGATCCAGGAGCGCGAGGAGCTGCGCGAGCGGTTGGGATTGAACGACCCGGCGCCGGTGCAGTTCGCCCATTTCATCATCAACAGCGTGCAGGGCAAGTTCGGGCTGAGCTACCGCACCTCGGAGCCGGTCGGCCGCATGATCCTGGAGCGTCTGCCGGCGACCATGGAGCTGGCCTTTGTCGCGGCGCTGTTCTCGCTATGCGTCGGCGTGCCGATGGGGGTCTGGACCGGCCTCTATCCGCGACATTGGAGCAGCCGCGTCCTGCAGGCTGCATCGTTGATCGGTGTGTCGCTGCCCACCTTCCTGATCGGCATCCTGCTGATCCTGGTCTTCGCCGTCATACTGGGCGTGCTGCCCTCGTTCGGACGCGGCGACACCGTGGCGTTCGGCTGGTGGACCTCGGGCTTCTTCACCTTCTCCGGCCTGAAGGCGCTGATCCTGCCCTCCATCACGCTGGGCCTCTTCCAGCTGACCCTGATCATGCGCCTGGTGCGCTCGGAGATGCTGGAGGTGATGCGCACCGACTACATCAAGTTCGCGCGGGCCCGCGGGCTGACCAACCGGGCCGTCAACTTCGGCCACGCGCTCAAGAACACCCTGGTGCCGGTGATCACCATCGCCGGCCTGCAGCTGGGTGGGATCATCGCCTTCGCCATCGTCACCGAGACCGTCTTCAGCTGGCCCGGCATGGGCCAGCTCTTCGTGCAGTCGGTGCAGTTCGCCGACATCCCCGTGATGGCCGCCTACCTGCTGCTGGTGGCGTTCTTCTTCGTCGCCATCAACCTGGCCGTCGACCTGCTGTACTACGCCGTCGACCCGCGGCTGCGCGGCGGCATGGCGACACAGGCCGCGCGGGGGCATTGACCGTGGCCGTTGCCGATTTCATGCGGCGCGTCGCCGACAGCGACATCTGGTACAGCTTCAAGTCGTCGCGGGTGGTGGTGGGCGCCACGGTGGTGACGGTCTTCATCATCCTGGCGGCTTTCCTGTCGCCGATCCTGGCGCCGCACACACCGTTCGATCCGGCCACGCTCAACCTGTCCGACGCGCTCAAGCCGCCGGTGATGTTCGGCGACGACGCCGACTGGAGCTTCCTGCTGGGCACCGACGAGCAGGGGCGTGACGTGCTGTCCTCAATCATGTACGGCACGCGGCTGTCGCTGGTCGTGGGCATCGCCGCCACCGCCTTCGCGATGGTGCTGGGCATCGCGCTGGGCCTGATCAGCGGCTATGTCGGCGGCGCCGTCGATGCCTTCATCATGCGCCTGGCCGATGTGCAGCTCACCTTTCCGGCCCTGCTGGTGGCGCTGCTGATCGACGGGGTAGTGCGCGGCCTGATCTCGGTGCAGCGCCACGACGAGATCGCGCTTTACGTCATCGTCGGCGCCATCGGGCTGAGCTTCTGGGTGCAGTACGCGCGCACCGTGCGCGGCTCGGTGCTGGTCGAGAAGGGCAAGGAATACGTGCAGGCGGCGCGCGTGATCGGCCTGTCGCCGGTCCTGATCATGGTGCGCCACGTGCTGCCCAACGTCATGGGGCCGGTGCTGGTGATCGCCACCATCAACCTGGGCCTGGCGATCCTGACCGAGGCGACGCTGTCGTTCCTGGGTGTCGGCCTGCCGTCGACCCAGCCGTCGCTGGGCACGCTGATCCGCCTGGGCAACGACGTGCTGCTGTCGGGGACGTGGTGGATCGTGATCTTCCCCGGCGTCACGCTCGCCGCCCTGGTGCTGGCCGTGAACCTGCTGGGCGACTGGCTGCGCGATGCGCTGAACCCGAAGCTGCGATGAGGATGGGTGCATGACGACGGGGCCCAACGCACCGCTGCTGGAGGTACGCAACCTGAGGGTCGAGTTTCCGACCCGGCGCGGTACGCTGGTCGCCGTCGACGACGTATCCTTCGATATCGCCCCGGGCGAGGTGCTGGGGGTGGTGGGCGAGTCGGGAGCCGGCAAGTCGCTGACCGGCGCCGCCATCATCGGCCTGCTGGAGCCGCCCGGCCGCATCGCATCCGGCGAGATCCGCCTCGGCGGCGAGCGCATCGACAACCTGCCCTATGAGAAGATGCGGCGTATCCGCGGCGCCAAGATCGGTGCCATCTTCCAGGATCCGCTGACCAGCCTCAATCCGCTGTACACCGTCGGCCGGCAGATCGTGGAGACGATTCAGACGCATCTGCCGATGTCGGGCGCCGCGGCGCGGGCCCGCGCCATCGAGCTGCTGAAGGAGGTCGGCATCCCGGGGGCGGAGCTGCGCATCGACCACTACCCGCACCAGTTCTCGGGCGGGATGCGCCAGCGGGTGGTGATCGCGCTGGCCCTGTGCGCCAACCCGCGGCTGATCGTGGCCGACGAGCCCACGACGGCGCTGGACGTGTCGATCCAGGCCCAGATCATCGCGCTGCTGAAGAAGCTGTGCCGCGAGCACCGCACGGCGGTGATGCTGGTGACCCACGACATGGGCGTCATCGCCGAGACCGCCGACCGCGTCGCGGTGATGTATGCCGGCCGCCTGGCCGAGATCGGCCCGGTGCGCGACGTGGTCAAGAACGCGGCCCATCCCTATACCAGCGGCCTGATGGGCTCGATCCCGGCGATCGGCGAGCGCGGCCATCGCCTGACGCAGATCGAAGGCGCCATGCCGCGGCTCACAGAGATCCCGCCGGGCTGCGCCTTCAATCCGCGCTGCCCGAGGGTGGGCCAGCGCTGCCTGCGCGAGCGGCCCGAGCTGATGGCGGCCCGCGCCACGCGGGCGGCGTGCTGGCTCTACGATCCGGCCGGCGTCGGGTCGGCGTTGCAGCGGGAGGCGGCCCATGCCTGAATCGGCCGTGCCGGTGACGCGGCCCGCCGCCCGGGGCGCGGCGCAGCCGCTGGTGCGGCTCAGCGGCCTGAAGCGCCACTTCGACGTCTCGCCGCCATGGTTGGCGCGGGTGCTGGAGGGCAAGCCGCGCGCCGTCGTGCAGGCGGTGGAGGGCATCGACATCGAGATCGCGCCTGGCGAGACCTTCTCCCTCGTCGGCGAATCGGGCTGCGGCAAGTCGACGGTGGCGCGGCTGGTGGTGGGGCTCTACCCGCCGACCGCCGGCCATATCGAGTTCGACGGCGCCGACATGGGCGCGCGGCGCAGCGGATCGGACATGTCGGCAATCCGCCGCCGCATGCAGATGATCTTCCAGGATCCCTACGCCAGCCTGAACCCGCGCTGGCGGGTGTTCGACATCATCGCCGAGCCGATCCGCGCCTTCCGCCTGGCCTCGTCCAGCGACGAGATCCGCCAGCGCGTCGAGGGGCTGCTGCGACAGGTGCGGCTGACGCCGGCCGATGGCGTGAAGTTCCCGCACGAGTTCTCCGGTGGCCAGCGTCAGCGCATCTCGATCGCGCGGGCCTTGGCCAGCCGGCCCGAGTTCCTGGTGTGCGACGAGCCGACCTCGGCGCTCGACGTCTCGGTCCAGGCGCAGATCCTCAACCTGATGATGGAGCTGCAGCGCGACTTCGGGCTGACCTATCTCTTCATCTCGCACAACCTTGCGGTGGTCTATCACATCAGCACGCGGGTGGGCGTGATGTACCTGGGCCGCCTGGTCGAGGTGGCGCCGACCGATGCGCTGTTCCGCCGGCCCCGGCATCCCTATACGCGCATGCTGCTGGACACCATCCCCGACCTCGAGATGACCGGTCGACAGCGCATGCCGGTGGCGGGCGAGGTGCCGAGCCCGATCAACCCGCCCAGCGGTTGCGCCTTCCATCCGCGCTGCCCGTTCGCCAACGAGCGCTGCAAGCGCGAGCGCCCCGACCTGCTCGAGGCCGAAGGCACGCGCGTCGCCTGCCACGCGGTGGCGGAGGGCCGCCTGCCGGCCGAGGAGCGCAGCTACGCCGCGCGGTGAGGGGTGATTTTTATCAACGAAGACTTTCTTGCTTCGATCGCAGGGTACCTACGCCAAATCCCACGGATTGACTATCGACGCGCCGCTGTCGTCGAAGTCGGCGACGTTGCGAGTCACGACGATGAGGTCGTGCACAATGGCCGTCGCCGCGATCAGGCCGTCGGCGTCGCCACGCGGCCGCCGGGCTGTGAGGCGGCCCCATTCAACGGCGATCTGATCGGTGATCGGCAGGATGCGGTCGCCGTGATCATGGCGCAGCTTGCGCAGCCACTCGGCGAGATGGGCGGCGGTTCGCGGGTCTGATTTCTGCTTCAGCGCGATGCCGCGTGATATCTCGCCCAGCGTGATGACGCTGAGATGCACGCTCTGCGGGTCGACGGATCGCAGCCACGAGACGGCTTTGCGCGTGCCGCGCCGGGCCTCGGAGACGACGTTGGTGTCGACGAGGTACATCAGAAGGCAGGATCGCGGCTGGGGGCCTTGACGCGCGCTGTAACCGCTTCGACGAAATCGTCGTCCCACCGTGGCCCGTCGAGGAGCGCATCGACGAGGGTCGGTCGGGCGGCTCGCAGGGAATCGTAGTCTTCTGCCGACAGGACGACGACCGCGCGCTCGCCGCGCACGGTGACGACCTGCGGTCCTTGGGTGCGCGCCTGCTGCACCACCTTGGAGAATTTGTTCTTGGCATCCTGGAGCTGCCAAGCCATGAGAGGGCTCCTAGCTAGACGGTCTAGCTAGATTGGGTGCACACGTCCCGCATGTCAATGGGCCTTGTGTCCCCGGAACCCGCTGCCGCGGGGACGCGCGTCAGCAGCCGCACGGCGTTCTCGATCAGCCGGTGGCCGATGTCCGGCGACGTCATCACCGACTCGGGATGGAACTGCACCGCCGCCATCGGCAGGCGGGTATGCTCGATTGCCATGACGACGCCGTCCGATGTCTCCGCTGTCACGACCAGATCCTTCGGCATCGCCGCGCGGTGCGCGTGGATGGAATGATAGCGGCCGACGGTGAAGCGGCGCGGCAATCCTTCAAAGAGCCTGCCGCCCAGCACGCGCACCTCGGACGGCTTGCCGTGCATGGGCGTGGCCAGCAGGTCCAGGACGCCGCCGCAGTATTCGACCATGCCCTGCAGGCCCAGGCAGACGCCGAACACCGGCAGCCCGCGTCTCGTCGCCAGAGCCAGCGTCTCGTTCATCGCGAAGTCGGCGGGCCTGCCCGGTCCGGGCGACAGCAGCACGATATCGACCGGCTGGTTGCCCGCCAGGGTCTCGCGGGCAAATTCCGGCCGCTGCGTGATCACGTCGGCGCCGGTTGCCCGGATGTAGTTGCCCAGCGTGTGGACGAAGCTGTCCTCGTGGTCGATCAGCAGCACGCGGATGCCGCGCGCCGCGGGCGCGCGCGCCGGGGCGGGCGCGGCCCCGTTGGCGCCGGCGTTGATCGCCGCGAACATCGCCGACGCCTTCAGCCGGGTCTCGGCCTCCTCCTCGTGCGGGTCGCTGTCGTGCAGCAGCGTGGCGCCGGCGCGCACCTCCGCGATGCCGTTCTTCATGCGCACCGTTCGCAGCGTCAGGCCGGTGTTCATGCTGCCGTTGAACATCGTTGCGCCGATGGCGCCGCCATACCAGCGGCGCGCGCTCTTTTCCTCGGCCTCGACAAAGCGGATGGCCCATGGCTTCGGCGCGCCCGTGACGGTGACGGCCCAGGCGTGGGAGAGGAAGGCGTCGAGGGCATCGAACTCGGGACGGAGAATGCCTTCCACATGATCGACGGTGTGGATAAGCCTCGAATACATCTCGATCTGGCGCCGCCCGATGACACGCACGCTGCCCGCTTCGCACACCCGCGACTTGTCGTTGCGGTCGACATCCGTGCACATCGTCAGCTCGGCTTCGTCCTTGGCGGAGTTCAGCAGTTCGCGAATGCGCTCGGCATCCTCGATGGCGTCGCTGCCGCGGCGGATGGTGCCTGAGATGGGGCAGGTCTCGACACGATTGCCCTCGACGCGAACGAACATCTCGGGCGAAGCGGCGACCAGGAACTCGCCGTCGCCCAGGTTCATCAACGCCCCGTACGGTGCCGGATTGGTCTGCCTCAGGCGCTCGAAGATCTCACTGGGCTGATCGCGGCAGGGAGCGCAGAGCAGCTGGCCGAGCACGACCTCGAACAGGTCGCCACGGGCGAAGGCTTCGCGCGCACGCTCCACCATGGCGGCGTACTCGCCCGGTGCGTGGTCGCTCTCGGCGGGAGCATCGCCGACGATTTCCGTCATGTAGGGATCGTCGCCACCGGCGCGCGCCAGCCCCGTCGTCGAGCGCGTGGCGGCCGTGAAGTCGTAGCGGCAGCGCGTCGAAACCTGGCGCATGTGATCGACGATCAGCAGCTCGTCCGGCAGGAACAGCACGAGGTCGCGCTGATCGGCCGCGCGCGGCAGGCGCAGCGCCATCGGCTCGAACTGGAACACGAGGTCGTAGCCGAAGGCGCCATAAAGTCCGAGGTGACTGTCCTGCGCGGCCCCGAACAGTTCCGTGATCGCCCGCAGGATCGAGAACACACTCGGCTGGCGGCTGCGCGCCTCTTCGGCGAAGCGGCCTGCCGGAGTACGAATGGAGCCCTCGATCCAGCCGGTCCGCACGTCGAGGGTCGCGATCGCGTCCAGTCCATGCAGATGGTCTGCCACGACCTGCACCAGGACCTCGCCCCGCCGGTTCAGTCCCCGGATGGAGAAGTCGCGGCCCTTGGCTTCCAGCACCAGGGGTGGATCGACGAAGCCGATGTCCCAGCGGGTGTAGCGCCCGGGGAACTCGAAGCTGGAGGACAGCAGCGCGCCGCGGCGGCGGTCCAATGCCCGCGCCAGCGCATCGGTGCCGCCGGGATAGGGCAGCGCCTGGACGTCGCGGTGGACCAGGATGCCGCCACGGGTTTGGTATTGATCACCGGCCATCGAGCCAACTCCTCGGGTTCGGCCGTCCCGAGGTCGGATGCATGTTCGCCGGAAATACGAAGCCGCCCCGATCCCGGGACGGCCTGTTGAAAGATGCGCAAATCGGCCGTCCCTTACTGGATCGGCCGCCACCAACGTGCAGTGAGAGCGGAATTGCGCATGCGCGGAAGCTACAGGACCGCGTCGCTGGCGGCAAGCGGGTTGCCGGAGAGGGGGCGGCAAATTCGCAGTTGCCGGTACCTCACGGTGCCAGGAATGCGTGTGCTCCGCTTGACGCCGGGAGGTGGCCGGCTACACGATCCGACCGCGCCTGTTCAACCGCTCCGGAGACGCCGTTCATGCCCGTGATCAACCGCATTGCCGACTTCCACGACGAGATGACGGCATGGCGACACGATATCCACATGCATCCCGAGACCGCCTTCGAGGAGCACCGCACCGCCGATGTCGTGGCCAAGAAGCTGGAATCGTTCGGCATCGAGGTGCATCGCGGCCTGGCCAAGACCGGTGTCGTGGGCGTGCTGCGCGCCGGCACGGGAACGCGCGCCATCGGCCTGCGTGCCGACATGGACGCGCTGGACGTGCAGGAGACCAACACCTTCGCCCACGCCTCGACGCTCCACGGCAAGATGCATGCCTGCGGCCATGACGGCCACACCTGCATGCTGCTGGGCGCCGCCAAGCACCTGGCCGAGACGCGCAACTTCGACGGCACCGTCTACTTCATCTTCCAGCCGGCCGAGGAGAACGAGGGCGGCGGCCGCGTGATGGTCGAGGAGGGGCTGTTCGACAAGTTCCCATGCTCGGACGTCTACGGCATGCACAACATGCCCGGGTTCCCTGTCGGCAAGTTCGCCATCCGCCCGGGGCCGATGATGGCTGCATACGACGTCTTCGAGGTGATCGTCGAAGGCAAGGGGGCCCACGGCGCCATGCCGCACCACGGCATCGACCCGGTGGTGGTGGCCTCGCATATCGTGACGGCGCTGCAGTCGATCGTGGCGCGCAATGTCGATCCCATGGACACCGCCGTGGTGTCGACCACGCAGATCCACGCCGGCGACACCTGGAACGTGATCCCGCAGACCGCGATGCTGCGCGGCACGGTGCGCACCTTCAAGACCCACGTGCAGGACTTCATCGAGAAGCGCATCCAGGAGATCGCGCGCAACGTGGCGGCCGCGTTCGGCGCCTCGATCAAGTTCCGCTACGAGCGGCGCTACCCGGCCACCGTCAACACCGAGGCCGAGACCGAGAACGCGGCGCGCGCCGCCGCGGCGCTGGTCGGCGAAGCCAACGTCAACCGCAATCCGACGCCGGCCATGGGCTCGGAGGATTTCGCCTGGATGCTGCGCGCCAAGCCCGGTGCCTATATCTGGATCGGCAACGGCGACGGCGAAGGCAGCTGCATGGTCCACAACCCCGGCTACGACTTCAACGACGAGGTCCTGCCGCTGGGCGCGTCCTACTGGGTGACCCTGGTCGAGCAGCAACTGGCGCGGCAGGCGCCGGTACGCCAGGCCGCGGAGTAGGGCTGCCGGGCGCGCGCCAGGGAGTGGCGCGCGCCCCCGGCGGCGTTACCGGCTGCCGTCGCCGGTCTGCGGCGGCCACGGCGCCGGCGTGGCGGGCCGCTCGGCGATGGCGCTGGAGGCGTAGCCGATGGCGCGGGCATAGAGCGTGTGGTCGTGCAGGATGCGCTCGGCCAGCTCGATGTCCTTGGCGGGCGACTGGTCCGACGGCGGGCACAGCGCACGCAGCGCGCTCACCCGCTCGGGTGTCGGATCGCGCACCATATGCCACTCAGCCATGGTGCGCCGCACTTCCTGGGCGCGGTGCTCGAGCTCGCCGGCCAGCGTGCCTGAATGGCTGAACTTGGCGCTGCAGACCGTGGGCAGCACGCCGATCTCGGCCCAGGCATAGCCCGACGGCGCCAGCATGCGTGACCAGGTCAGGGTCAGCTCGCCGTCGTTGGGCAGCGGCACCACAGTCTGCACGGTGCCCTTGCCGTAGGACGTACTGCCGACCACGACGGCGCGGCCGCGATCCTGCAGCGCCGCGGCCAGGATCTCGGCGGCCGAGGCCGACCGGCCGTTCATCACCGCCACCATCGGCACCCGCGGCATCAGGGCGCCGCTGCCGGAGCGGAAGGTCATGCGGCTGTCGGGATGGCGGCCTTCGGTCGTCAGCACCGTGCCCGAATCGAGCAGCAATCCGGCGGTGGTGATCGAGCGGTCGAGCAGGCCGCCGGGATTGTCGCGCATGTCGAGGATGACGCCGGCCATTGCCGGGCCGATCTCGGCGGCGGCCTTCTCCAGCGCCGCCTTCAGCGCCTCGGGCGTGCCCTTGTTGAAGCCGGTCAGCTTGACCAGGGCGATATCGCCGCGGCGCTCATAGGTCACCGTGGTGGGAATGACGTAGGCGCGACGGATCTCGAACACCACCTCGCGGCTTTCGGCGGGACGGAACACGCCCATCGCGACGGTGCTGCCGACCCGGCCGCGCAGCAGCCGCACGATCTCGCGCATCGGCTTGCCGGCGACGCCATGGCTGTCCACCGAGACGATGCGGTCGCCGGCGCGCACGCCGGCGGCCTCCGCGGGCGCGCCGGCCTGCACCATGCGCACCACGGTCTGGTCGTTCTCGGCCTCGACCGTGACGCCGATGCCGCCGTCGCCTTCGCGGTTGAAGCGGTTGTCGCGCGACTCGGCGGGATCGGAATAGCGCGAGTTGCGGTCGAGCTTGCGCGTGGTGCCGTCCAGCGCCGCGCGCAGCACCCGGTCACGGCCGGCGGTGCGCAGCGGCTGCGAGGCGTCCATCGCCGAGCGCAGCAGCAGGGCGGTCGTCTCGCCCCAGGCCGGGCCGTCGTCACGCTCGGCCGGCACCGGCCGCTGGGCGACGATCCGGTCTCCCTGGAACAGCACCAGCGCGCCGTCGCGCTCCTCGAGGCGGATCTGGCTGTCGAGGGCCGAGACGCTCTTGATCGCCTCGGCGGTGAGCGGGCCGTAGTCCTTGATCGCGGTGATGTAGCGGTCGCCGATGGCGGCGTAGCCGCGCACGAGGACCCGCTCGATGGAGCTGTCGCGCAGCGCCGCCGTCGGCGCCGGGCCGTCGTCAGCAGCCAGGCAGGATGCCACGCCCATGGCGGCGACAAGCACCAGCGCCGCACGCCGAACTGCATTTTTGGCGGACATCGCACCACGGCCGCCGACCGTCATGAAACCCATGCGACCCTACATTCTTGTGCGCCGGCAGCGAGCGGCCAGCATGTCCCGAAGCCCTCGTGGCAGTTTAGCATAGCCGCGCCAACCGGACAGAGCCGATCGGCGTATTGTGAACAACCCGCTCAATCGTCTTGCGGCCTGCCCTGCAACGCCCAGAGCACGCCGATCACCGCACCCTTGACCCGCGGCAGCAGCCACAGGCTGAGCCCGATGCTGAGCGGCAGCCACAGCACGGCGTGCACCCACAGGGCGGGCTCGTACAGCTTCTCCAGCAGCAGCACCAGCGGCACGACGATGTGGCCGACGATGAAGATCACGAAATAGGCCGGGGCGTCGTCGGCCCGGAAGCGCTGCAGGTCGATGCCGCAGGCCGTGCAGGCCGGCGCCATCTTCAGGAAGGCCGTGAACAGCGTGCGGCTGCCGCAGGACGGGCATCGGGCGGCCCAACCGCGCATCAGTGCCGGCACCCAGTCGCGGTCCGCCGCAGGAGGCGTCTGGCCGCTCATGCCACCCGCTCTAGCGGGTCGCGCAGTCGCCGTAAACCGGCACACCATGCGACCCGATCGCGCGGACCTTCCGGCGAATCGCGTCTCATCAGCGTCGGCGCTTGGCGGCGCGGCGGGGCGCAGCCCGGTCCTGATGCCGGGCTGTCTTGCCCGGGGCGCGCACGCGCCGGCCTGCCGTTGGCCTGGCGGTGGCGGCCTCGACCTGCTCCAGCATCTCGAACAGCAGGCCGCCGGTGGCGACGTCGGCTTCGCGCAGGCGCACCCGCACCCGATCGCCCAGCCGCCAGGTCATGCCGGTGCGGCGGCCCACCAGCGCCTGGCCGGGCTCGTCGTGGTCGAAATACTCCTCGCCCAGGGTCTTGATCGGCACCAGGCCGTTGGCGCCGCTCTCGTCGAGCTCGACGAACAGGCCGAAGCGGGTGACGCCGGCGACCCGGCCGCCGAACTCGGCCCCGACGCGCTCGGCCATGTAAGCTGCCATGTAGCGGTCCATGGCGGCACGCTCGGCCGCCACGGCGCGCCGCTCGCACAGCGATATGCCGTCGCCGATCGCCGCGAATTCGGCGCCGGCATCCGGCGGCAGGCCGCCGGCGCCCAGCCCCAGGCCGGTGATCAGGGCACGATGCACCAGCAGGTCGGCATAGCGCCGGATGGGCGAGGTGAAGTGCGCGTAGCGCCGCAGCGCCAGGCCGAAATGGCCGACATTCTCGGGACTGTAGCTGGCCTGGCTCTGGCTGCGCAGGATGGTCTCGTGCACCAGCCGCTCGTAGGGCTGGCCCGCAGCCTTGCGCAGCACGCCCTCGAAGTCGCGGGGCCGCAGGTTCAGGCCGGGCGGCAGGCTGATGCCCAGCGTGGCCAGGAACTCGCGCAGCGCCTCGATCTTGGCGGCGTCGGGCGGCGCATGCACGCGGTACATGCAGGGCTGATGCCGCCGCTCGAGGGTCTCGGCCGCCGCCACATTGGCCAGGATCATGAACTCCTCGATCAGGCGGTGGCTGTCGAAGCGCTCGCGCAGGCGGATGGTGGCGATCCGGCCTTCCTGGTCGAGGCTCACCAGGCGCTCCGGCAGGTCGAGGTCGATCGTGCCGCGCGCCTGGCGGGCCTGCAGCAGCACGGCATAGGCGCCGTACAGCGGCTCGATCGCCTCGCGCATCAGCGGCGCGATCTCGCGGTCGGGATGGCCGTCGCGCGCCTGCTGCACGCGGGTGTAGGTGAGGCGCGCCGCCGAGCGGATCAGCGCACGGTGGAAACGATGGCGCAGCAGGCGCCCATGCGCGTCGATCCACATCTCGGCCACCAGCGTCGGGCGGTCCTCGTGCGGTCGCAGCGAGCACCAGCCGTTGCTGAGCTCCTCGGGCAGCATGGGCACGACGCGGTCGGGGAAGTAGACGGAATTGCCGCGCTTCAGCGCCGCCCGGTCAAGCGCATCGTCCGGGTGCACGTACCAGGCGACGTCGGCGATGGCCACCGACAGATGCCAGCCTGCCGGGTTGGCGGGATCGGGGTCCGCTTCGGCCCAGACGGCGTCGTCGAAATCGCGCGCGTCCTCGCCGTCGATGGTGACGAACGGCACGCCGCGCATGTCGACGCGATCGCCCAGCGGCGCCGGCCCTGCCTTGCGCGCCTGCGCCAGCGCCGGCTCGGGGAACTCGACCGGGATGTCGTTGGCGGCGATGGCGATCAGGCTGACGGCGCGCGGATCGCGCAGGGTGCCGACCTTGTCCAGCACCCGGCCGCGGCGCGCCAGCGGCCCGCCCAGCGGCTCGACCCAGACGACGTCGCCGTCGATGGCGCCGTCGAGGTCGCGCGGCGCGACCTCGATCTCGTAGCGCAGCTTGCGGTCGGTCGGGCGCACGATGGCGTTGAGCGCTCCGCGCTGTGGCGCGTTGCGCGCGCCGCGCGGCGTTTCCACCACGCCCAGCACACGGCGCGGGCCGTGGCCCACCTTGCGCACGATCTGGGCGTCGTAGCGGCTCTTGCCGCGCTTGCGCAGCCGCGCCAGCAGGCGATCACCGGGGCCGGGCGCGGCATGCTCGCGCGCCGGTTGCACGATGATCTGGGGCGGGGCGGCGCCATCGTCGGGGTTCCAGTGCACCGGACGCGCCAGGAGGTCGCCGTCGGCATCGGGGCCGATCACCTCGATCACCAGGTATTCGGGCAGCGCGCCCGGATCCATCAGCTCGCGGCGCGTGCCGCGGGCGACGGCGCCTTCGGCGCGCAGGTCGCGCAGCAGCTCCTTCAGGCCGACACGATCGGCGCCCTTGATGTTGAATGCCTTGGCGATCTCGCGCTTGCCGACCGGCACCGGACTCTCGCGGATGAAGGCGAGGACCTGGTCGCGGGTGGGGAGGGGGGATGTTTGCTTCTTCTGTTTCATCGATGATTGACTGAGGGGACGTGATGGCTTGAGCCGGACCGCGCGGCTCCCGCCGCGCTCGTCATTTCCGGCCATGCAACCATGAGCGCGCCGGGAGCCGCGCGGTCCGGCTCAAGCCATAGGACGTCAACGTTAGCGCCCATGGGCGCGCCACTCCAGTGGCGCGCTCCCGGCGCGCGACCCATGCCTATGCCGCCGCTTTCTTGCCGGCTGCCTTCTTCTTCTTCGCGGCGGGCTTCTTCGCGGCAGGCTTCTTGGTTCCCGCGGGTTTGTCCGCCGCCTTCGGTGCGGCGGCCTTCTTCGACGCTGCCCGGCGATTGCCGCGCCGGCCGCCACCGCCATTGGCGGCGCGCGCCGCCAGCAGCGGCAGGGCCTGCTCCAGGGTCACGGCTTCCGGCGCGAGGCCGTTGGTGAGGGTGGCATTGACCTTGCCGTGCTTCACATAGGGGCCATAGCGGCCGCTATAGACCTCGACCGGCTGGCCGTCGTCTGGGTGCGGGCCCAAGGTGCGCAGCGCCTTCACCGGGGCACGGGAGCCGCGTCCGGCCTTGGGCTCGGCCAGCAGCGCCACGGCGCGGTTCATGCCGATGCTCAGCACGTCCTCATCGGCCGGGATCGAGCGGTAATTCGAGCCGTGCCGGACATAGGGGCCGAAGCGGCCGATGCCGGCGACGATCGGTTGGCCGTCCTCGGGGTGCTTGCCCAGCTCGCGCGGCAGCGCCAGGATCGCCAGCGCCTGCTCGAGCGTGACCTCGGTGGCGCTGTAGCCCTTGGGCAGCGAAGCCCGCTTGGGCTTCTCCTTGCCCTCGGCCTCGCCCAGCTGGGCATAGGCACCGTAGGGGCCCTGGCGCACCGTCACCGTCTTGCCGGTATCGGGGTCGATACCCAGCTCACGCGGGCCGTCGAGCGCGCCGTTGCCGTTGGCGTCGCCGTTGTCGTTGGCCGGCGGCACCGTCAGCTTGCGGGTGTAGCGGCACTCCGGATAGTTCGAGCAGCCGATGAAGCCGCCGAACTTGCCCAGCTTCAGCGACAGGCGGCCCTTCTCGCAGGCCGGGCAGCCGCGCGGGTCCTTGCCGTCGGTGCGTTCCGGGAAGAAGTGCGGCCCCAGCTCGGCGTCGATGGCGTCGAGCACGTCCTTGACGCGCAGCTCCGAGGTGCCGTCGACCGCACCCTTGAAGTCGCGCCAGAAGTCGCGCAGCACGGCGCGCCAATCGACGCGGCCGCCGGAGATGTCGTCGAGCTGCTCCTCGAGGCCGGCGGTGAAGTCGTACTCGACGTATCTCGGGAAGTACGTCACCAGGAACGAGGTCACGATGCGGCCGCGGTCCTCGGGCACGAAGCGCTTGCGCTCCAGGATCACGTAGCCGCGGGTTTGCAGCACCTCGATGATGCTGGCATAGGTCGAGGGTCGGCCGATGCCGAGCTCCTCCAGCTTCTTCACCAGACTGGCCTCGGAGTAGCGCGGCGGTGGCTCGGTGAAGTGCTGCTCCGGCTTGACCTCGCCGCGCTGCAGCGCCTCCTGCGGCTGCACGTCCGGCAGCCGGGTGCCGTTCTCGCTCTCCTCGTCGTCCTTGCCTTCCTCGTAAAGCTTGAGGAAGCCGTCGAACTTCATCACCGAGCCGGTGGCGCGCAGCCGCACGTTGTGATCGCCCGACTCGATGTCGACCGTGACCTGGTCGAGCACGGCGCTTTCCATCTGACAGGCCACGGTGCGCTTCCAGATCAGCTCGTAGAGCCGCAGCTGGTCGCGGTCGAGATGGCGGGCCAGGCTTTCGGGCGTGCGGAACAGGTCGGTGGGGCGGATCGCCTCGTGCGCTTCCTGCGCGTTCTTCTGCTTGGATGTATAGAAGCGCGGCTGGTCGGGCAGATAGTCCTTGCCGTACCTGCTCTCGATCAGGCGGCGCGTCTGGGCGCGCGCCTCGGGCGCCATGTCGACGCCGTCGGTGCGCATGTAGGTGATCAGGCCCACCGTCTCGCCGTCGACGTCGACGCCTTCATACAGGCGCTGCGCCACGCGCATGGTCTGGGCTGCGCCCAGGCCGAGCTTGCGCGAGGCTTCCATCTGCAGGGTCGAGGTGATGAAAGGCGGTGGCGGGTTGCGCTTTACCTGGCGGCGGTCGACGCCGGCGACGGAAAAGGCTCGGCTTTCGATCTGCGCCTTGGCCGCCATCGCTTCGGCCTCGGTCGGCAGGTCGAACTTGTCGAGCTTCTGGCCGTTGAGGTGGGTCAGGCGGGCGCTGAAGATCTGGCCGCGTGGCGTCGTGAACAGCGTGTCGATGGTCCAGTATTCGCGGGAGCGGAACGCCTCGATCTCGGCCTCGCGCTCGCAGATCAGGCGCAGCGCCACCGACTGCACCCGGCCTGCCGACCGGCTGCCGGGCAGCTTGCGCCACAGCACCGGCGAGAGGGTGAAGCCCACGAGATAGTCCAGCGCCCGGCGCGCGAGATAGGCCTCGACCAGGGGCTGGTCGATGTCGCGGGGATGGGCGACGGCGTCCTGCACCGCCTGCTTGGTGATGGCGTTGAAGGCCACACGCTTCACCGCCACACCCTTGAGCGCGTTCTTGCGCGCCAGGATATCCATGACATGCCAGGAGATCGCCTCGCCTTCGCGATCAGGGTCGGTGGCGAGATACAGCGTCTTGGCGCCCTTCACGGCGCGCGCGATGTCGTTGACCCGCTGCTGCGACCGGGCATCGACCTCCCAGTCCATGGCGAAATCTTCATCCGGGCGCACGGAGCCGTCCTTGGCCGGCAGATCGCGCACATGGCCGAAGCTCGCCAGCACCGTGTAGCCGGGGCCGAGATACTTGCTGATGGTCTTGGCCTTGGCCGGCGACTCGACGACGAGGACGTTGGGCATAAAATCGTTCGCCGGCGAGGGTTCGCCGCTCCGCGATTGCGCCCAAATCGCCAGCGGTATCAACGCCTTAGATCAGGGCGACCATGTTTCCTTGCAGCCGCTCCACCCTCCCTGAGAGCTCCAGATCGAGCAGGGCGGCCGTGACGAGGGCCGGCGACACATGGCACTCGCGGATCACTTCGTCAACCGGGGTGGGGCTGTGGCCAAGGCAGGCCAGTAGGCGTTCAGGTATGGAATCTCCTTGTTTTTCAATGGATTGAGGTGCGGCATCAAGTGCCGTCGCGGCGCCTCCGCCGGTCCTGTCCCGGCGGTGCGCCGCGCGGTCACTTTTGGTGACGGTAGGGGATGCGGCAACAACAGGGGCTGTCGACGCCGCCGGCGTCGGCTCGGGCCGCAGATGGGCCCGCACGTCGGCGGCGGTCTCGACCAGGTGTGCGCCGTCGCGCAGCAGCTGGTTGCTGCCGCGGCAGCGTGGGTCGAGCGGTGAGCCAGGAACAGCAAAGACGTCGCGGCCCTGGTCTGCCGCCTGCCGGGCGGTGATCAGGGAGCCGGACTGCAGCGCCGCCTCGACCACCAGCACGCCCTGCGCCAGGCCCGAGACGATACGGTTGCGGCGTGGGAAATGGCGGGCCTGCGGCACGGCGCCCAGCGGCGCCTCCGAGAGCACCAGCCCCTGCGCCGCCAGGGCGCGGTAGAGGTCGGCGTTCTCGGGCGGATAGATCACGTCGACGCCGCCGGCCAGCACCGCGATCGTGCCGGTGCCCAGCGATGCTTGGTGTGCCGCCGTGTCGATGCCGCGCGCCAGGCCAGACACGATGGCGAAGCCGCCGGCGCCGAGATCGTGCGCCAGGGTCGCGGCCACACGTCGGCCGTTGGTCGAGGCGTTGCGCGCGCCCACCACGGCCAGCAGCGGCCGCTTCAGCAGTGCGGGATCGCCGATCGCCGACAGCAAGGGCGGCGCATCGGCGATCTGCGCCAAGCCGGCCGGGTAGTCGGCATCGCCATGGACGATGAAACGGCCACCCCGGGCTGCCAGCGCTTCGGCCTCGCGGTGCAGCGCCGTGGCTGGCGGCGCCACGGGCGCCTGCGCGAAGCCGGCGCGGCGTGCCAGCGACGGCAGGGCGTCCAGAGCCGCCGCGGCCGTGCCGTAGTGGCCCAGCATCTCATGGAAGGTCACCGGCCCGATGCGCGGCGTGCGCGCCAGGCGGGCGCGGGCCAGGCGTTCGCCGGCGAGGGTTGCCGCCGGTGGCGGCGTGCGGCCGGTGGCGATGTCCGCCAGGCGGGCCAGCAGGGGAAGCGGCATGACGGCGTTCATGGCTTGTTCCTATAACGCGATTATGGCGTCGTGTAAATCGTGCTATAGTTGTACGAACGTCACCGCAGCTTGGGATTCAGCGCATCGCGCAGCCAGTCGCCCAGCAAGTTCACCGCCAGCGAGAGAACCATCAGCGCCAGCGCCGGGAAGATCACGATCCACCATTCGCCTGAGAACAGGAAGGCGTTGCCGATGCGGATCAGGGTGCCCAGCGACGGCTGGGTCGGCGGCATGCCGACGCCCAGGAAGGACAGCGACGCCTCGGCGATGATGGCCAGCGCCAGGCCGATGGTGGCGATCACCAGCACAGGTCCCAGCGCGTTGGGCAGCACGTGCTTGAGCGCGATCTTGGGGCCGGAGATGCCGATGATGCGCGCGGCGCTGACATAGTCCTTGCTGCGCTCGGCCAGCGTGGTGGCCCGAGTCACGCGCGCGAATTGCGGCCAGTTGGCGAAGCCGATCGACAGCACCAGCACCCATACCGCGAACTGGTCGTGCACGGTGCTGGGCAACGCCACGCGCGCCACGCCGTCCAGGGTCAGGGCGATCAGGATCGCCGGCACCGTGAGCTGGATGTCGGCGATGCGCATGATCAGGGTGTCGACCCAGCCGCCGTGGAAGCCGGCGGCCAGGCCCAGCCCGACGCCGAACGTCACCGACAGCGCGATCGCCGCCAGGCTGACCAGCAGCGAGATGCGGCCGCCATACATGATCGCCGACAGCACGTCGCGGCCCTGGTTGTCGGTGCCCAGCACATAGGTGGGCCTGCCGTCGGCGGTCCAGGCCGGCGGCGTGAAGGCATCGAGCAGCTTCAGGGTGCGCGGGTCGAACGGGTCATGCGGCGCAAGCCAGGGCGCGAACAGGGCGCCGACCACGAACAGCAGCGTCACCAGCGCCGCCGCCACGGTCAGCGGCGAGCGGCTGAAGCTCCACCACAGGTCCGAATCGCGCAGCCGCGCGATGAGGCTCGTGTCCGTCATCGGCGGCGATCATGCGGGCAAGACGCGACGGAAGGGAAGGCCTCAGAAGCGCCGCTGCGCGAAGGCCATCGCCGCGCCCAGCACGGCGAGCACCGCCGACAGCGGACCGAAGCCCGCGAAGCCCCATGTGGCCAGCATCCAGCCGCCCAGCGCCGCGGCCCCGACCCAGCCGACGCTGGCACAGGTGCCGTTCAGGCCCATCACCGTGCCGCGCACATCCTCGGGCACCTCGGCCAGCGCCGCCATCAGCGACGGCCGTCCCAGCGCATTGATGAAGACATAGGCGAAGCCCAGCATCACCGACACGGTGATGTCGGGACGCCAGGCGAACAGCGCCAGCCCGGCCACCGCGGTCGCCGCCATGCAGATCGCGAACAGGCCGAGCCGGTCGCGCAAGCGGTCGGCGAGCTGGCCGCCGATCGCCGTGCCGATCACGTTGCCGATGGCCACCAGCGCCAGCGGCACGGCCACCGCCTCGAGGCCGACCTTGTACTGCTCCAGCAGGAAGGTCGCGAAATAGACCACGACCAGGCCGTAGCACACCCGCTCGGCGATGCTGATGCCCAGCAGGGCGATCACCGGCAGCGACAGGCGGCCGCGTTCGCCCTCGGCGCGACGCGCGGCGGCGGATGCTTTCCCTTGCACCGTGGCGGCCCACAGGCTGAGCGCGCCGGCTGCGGCCAGCCCGGCCAGCACCACGTGCCAGCCGCGCCATTGGATGGTGGCGCCGATCCAGGCCGCCAGCGGCACGCCCACGACCAGGGTCAGGGACTGGCCGCTCATCACCCAGCTCAGCGCCCGGCCGCGATGGCTTGACGCGACACGGGCCGCGACCTCAGCAAAGATCACGCCCATGAACAGGCCGCTGCAGCCGCCGCCCAGCGTGGCCCAGAACGCGACATGCGTGAAGCCGTCGGCCTGCGACACGGCCAGCATGCACAGCGACAACCCCAGCGGTCCGCCGATCAGGAACGGCCGCCGTCCCCAGCGATCCGAGGCCATGCCGGCAAGGAACGAGGTGATGCCCCAGGCCGTCGCCGTCATCGACACCAGGTTGGCGACCAGCACCAGGTTCACGGACAGATCGCGCGCCATGTCGAGCAGGAACGGCGCGCGCGTCGTGCCGCTGGCCGTGGCGGCGAACGATCCCAGGCACGCGGCGGCCAGCAGCAGCCACGGCATCGCGGGCGACGCGGCGTCACGCGCCGGTGCGACTTCGGACTCAACAGCCATGCAGGCGCGGTTGTAGCGGCCGGCGCGCGTCATCGCGACCGCCATTGCCGCAACGCCGCCGTGCGCGCCCGAGGCTCAGTCCACCTTGGCGCCGGACTGCCGCACGGCCTCTGCCCAGCGCGATGCATCCTTGCGGATCAGTGCATTGAAGGCGTCGACGCTCATCGGGTTGGCGTCGACCCCCATGTCCGCCAGGCGATTGCGCAGCTCAGGCTCGCCCAGCATGGCGTTGATCTCGGCATTGAGCCGGGCGACGACCGGCGCCGGCGTCGCGGCCGGCGCGGCGATCGACTGCCACGCCACGAAGTCGATGTCGGGATGCGTCTCGGTCAGCGCCGCCACGTCGGGAAAGGCGCGCGCGCGGCGCGCGCCGGTGACGGCCAGCGGCCGCACGCGGCGGGCATGGATATGCTGCACCACCACGGTGGCGTCGATCCACATGAAGTCGACGCGGCCGGACATCACGTCGGTCAGGGCCGGGCCGCTGCCCTGGTACGGCACGTGCTGGGCGCGTGCGTTCTCCTGGCGGCAGAGCATCTCCATCACCAGGTGGTGGATCGTGCCGTTGCCGGGCGAGGCGTAGGTATAGGAGTCGGGCTTGGCGCGCAGCGCCGCCATCAGGGTCGGCACGTCGGTGGCCGGCACGGCCGGATGCGAGACCAGGAACAGAGTCACCGCGCCGATCATGGCGACACCGGTAAGGTCCGTGATGCTGAAGGCGGGGTTGCTGAACAGCGCCGGCGCGATGCCCAGCGTGGTGCTGGTGGCTACCATCAGGGTGTAGCCGTCGGGTGTTGCCTTGGCGACCTGGGTGGCGCCCAGCAGGGTGCTGGCGCCGGGCCGGTTGTCGACCACCACCGGCTGCTGGAAGCGCTCGCGCAGGCGGTCGGCGACGACCCGCCCCAGCGCGTCGGTGAGCGCGCCGGGCGGGAACGGCACCACCAACCGGATGGGCCGGTCGGGATAGGCGCCTTGCGCCGCGGCGCCGCCGCCTTGCGCTGCGGCCCAGGCGCCGGCAAGCCCGACCAGCCGGCGGCGCTGCAGGGCGCTGGACATGGCGCGGCCCAGGTCAGTACAGGCCGCGCTCGAACTCGCGGATCGGCCGCTGGCCCGGCGGCGCGATCGTGGCGCCCTTGCCGTCGGGCAGCGGGCCGACGCCTTCCTCCGGCGCGTAGGCGCCGCTGACGCCGATCACCGGATCGCCGGCCACCGTGACGCGCTCCATGGTGCGGCGCTGCGGGTAGTAGTCGTGCGGCGCGTAGTGCTGCACGGCGCGATTGTCCCACATCACGACGGTGTGCGGCTGCCACTTCACGCGCAGCTGGTACTCGGGGATGGCGGCGCGGCCGTAGAGATAGCGCAGGATCATGCCGCTCTCGTCATCCTTCAGGCCCTTGATGCGCACGCAGAACTGCGCGTTGACATTGAGGATGCGGCGGCCCGACACGGGATGCACGCGCACCACGGGATGCCACGGGTTGGGGAAGCGCGCCTCGATCTCGCGCAGCTTCTTCTGATGCGCCTCGGCGCTGGTGAACAGCGGCCGCCACGGCTTGAAGTCGTGCAGCGCCTCCAGGCCGTGGATGTACTGCTTCATGCGCTCCGACAGGCCGGTGTAGGCCGCCGTCATGCTCGAGAACAGCGTGTCGCCGCCGACCTCGGGCACGACCCGGGCGCGCAGGATCGTGCCCAGCGGCGGCGCCTCGCGGAACGTCTCGTCGGCATGCCACTGGTCGGTGAGGTGCGGCGGGTTGTCCTTGCCGTAGTCGAGCACGATCACCTCGCGCTTGTCGTCGAGGTTGGGCGAGAAGGGATGGATGGAGAGATCGCCGAACAGGCGACCGAAATCCATCTGCTGGTCGAGCGTGATGTCCTGGTCGCGCAGCACGATCACCTCGTGCCGTACCAGGGCATCATGGATCACCTTGAACTCGGCAGGCGTGAGCTTGCGGCGCAGGTCGGCGCCGCGGATCTCGGCGCCGATGTTGCCGTTGATCGGCACGACCTGGATGTGCGTGGCCGCGGCGTCCGCGGGCGTGACGTGCGTGTCCATGGCGCTTCCTCCGGCGGGCGGACCGGTTGTTCTGTTTCGGCGGATTGTCGTCTCGGGCGGGCCGCGAGTCACGTGCAAAGCGCGGCCGCCCGGCCTACGCCGCGTTGCCAGCCGCCCGCGCCCGGTCGACCCGCAGGCGCGGGTCGATCACGGCATAGGTGAGGTCGACGATCAGGTTAATGGTGACGAAGAAGAACGACACCATCACCAGATAGGCGGCCATCACCGGGATGTCGGCGAACTGGACCGACTGGATGAAGAGCTGGCCCATGCCCGGCCACTGGAACACCGTCTCGGTGATGATGGAGAAGGCGATCAGGCCACCGACCTGCAGGCCGATCACGGTGATCACCGGCAGCAGCGTGTTCTTGAGCGCGTGGCGGAAATGCACGGTGCGGTTGGTGAGCCCGCGGGCGCGCGCGAACTTGATGTAGTCGGTGCGCAGCACCTCCAGCATCTCCGATCGCACCAGCCGCAGCACCAGTGTCATCTGGAACAGCGCCAGGGTCACCGAGGGCAGGATGATGGCCTTGAGCCCGCCGCCGGTGAGCAGGCCCGAGCTCCACCAGCCGATCTGGACGGTGTCGCCGCGTCCGAACGAGGGCAGGCAGAGGCTGGTCGGCAGGCCCAGCCACGCCACCCAGCCCGTGCATTCGACCGAGAAGATGTAGATCAGCAGGATGCCGCTGACGAAGGTCGGCATGGCGACCCCGGCCAGCGAGAAGGTCATCACGGCGCGGGTGTCCCAGGTGTCGCGCCGCAGCGCCGTCAGCACCCCCAGCGGGAGGCCCAGCAGCAGGGCCAGCAGCGCGCCGCAGAACACCAGCTCCAGGGTCGCCGGCAGGCGCTCGACGATCAGCTGCTCGACCGGCCGTGCCATGCGGTAGCTCTTGCCGAAGTTGCCCACCGCGGCGTTGCCGAGGAAGCGCAGGAACTGCACCGGCACCGGGTCGTCGAGCCCGAGGGCGTGGCGCAGCTCGGCGCGCTCCTGCGGCGTCGCCTCCTGGCCGACCATGTTGTTGATCGGGTCGCCCACGAAGTTGAACAGCACGAAGCAGAGGAACGACACGGCCGTCATCACCGCCGCGGCCTGCAGCAGCCGGGAGACCAGGAACGACAGCATGTCAGGCGCTCCGGCGGCGTGCCGCGGGCGGAGGATGTGATGGGCTGCGCTCGCTCATCCCGTCCTCCGCCGCTTGCGTTGCCGGATCACTTCATCTTGGCGTAGCGGAAGTTCGGCGAATCGGTGGCGAAGATCGGCGTGTCGACCTTGTCGCTCATCGACCAGACGATCACCTGGTGGTGCAGCGGCAGGTAGATGCTGGAGTCGCGCGCGATCTTCCAGGCTTCGGCGATCTCGCCGTCGCGCTTCTCGATGTCGGTCTCCTGCGCCATCTTCCCGATCAGGCCGTCGAGCTTGGGATCGCTGTAGCCGGTGAAGTTCCAGGCACCGTTCTTCTTGCCGTCGTTGGTCTGGTACATGAACGAGAAGACATAGTGCGAATCGAGCGTCGGCACGCCCCAGCCCAGCAGGTAGAAGCTGCTGTCCTTCTTCTGCAGCTTCGGGAAGTGCAGCGTCTTGGACCGCGCCTGCAGGTCGATCTGGATGCCGATCTGCGCCAGCATCCCCACCACCGCCTGGCAGATCGCCTCGTCGTTGTTGTAGCGGTCGTTGGGGCAGTCGAGCGTCACCCTGAAGCCGTTGCCGTAGCCTGCCTCGGCCATCAGCTTCTTGGCCCCGGCCACGTCATAGGGCTGGCGTGCGTCCAGCTCCTTGGTCCAGCCGCTGACGCCCTTGGGCGTGATCAGGCCGGCCGGCGCCGAGAAGTTGCGCATCACCTTGGTCTTGATGGCGTTGATGTCGATCGCCTTGTACATCGCCTCGCGCACGCGCTTGTCGGCGAACGGGTTCTTGCCCTTCACGTCGCTGTATTTCAGCTCCGGCGAGCCGACGTCCAGGCCCAGGAAGATCGAGCGGATCTGCGCCGTCTCGAGCGTCTTCAGCCCCGGCGTCTGCTTGACGCGCGCCACGTCCTGCAGCTGCACGTCGAGCACGAAGTCGAGCTGGCCCGAGATCAGCGCCGCCACGCGCGTGGCCGGCTCCTTGATCGGGGTGTAGACCAGCTCGTCCGGGTAGTCCTTGAACTCGTCCTTGCCCCAGTAGGCGGGGTTCTTCACCAGCACGGTCTTGATGTCGGGATCGCGCTGCTTGACCATGAACGGCCCGGTGCCCATGGCGTTGCGCACCGCGAAGGTCTCCTCCTTGTCCTTGTAGCTCTGCGGCTTGGCGACGTTGTGCTTCTCGCACCACGCCTTGGACATGATGAAGATGTTGGTGAGCTGGTCGGGCAGGATCGGGTTCGGCCCGTCGGTGACCATGTGCACCGTCAGCGGATCGATCGCCTTGGCCTCCTTCACCGACGCCAGATAGGTCTTGAAGTCGGACGTCGGCGACAGCACGCGGTTGATGCTGAAGACCACGTCGTCGGCCGTGAACGGCGAGCCGTCGGAGAACGTCACGCCCGGTCGCAGCTTGAACTCCCACACCGTGGGCGCGATCGGCTTCCACGACAGCGCCAGGTTGGGGATCTTCTTCAGGCTGGGATCGCGCTGGATCAGCGGGTCGTAGATATGCTGCGCCATGGCCGAGGTCGGCCCTTCGTTCTGCGCATGTGGATCGAGTGTCAGCGCGTCGCCGACGCTGGCCCAGCGCAGCGTCTTGGCCGACAGAGGCGACGCCAGCGACAGCGCGACGGCGGTGGCGATAAGCAGGCGGGAGAGGCGCATGATGAACACCCCCTGTGTTCGTTGCGACGTCGATTAGGCGATGACGCGTGGCGCGGAGTCAACCGATGCGCGTCCGCGGCGCCGGTCCGGCGAGCGGCGGCTCGACTTGGCCCGCGCGGCGGGCGATGCTGGCGCCGGCCGTTGGGTGGACGGCAGGGGGAGCATGGGCATGCATCGCATGATCGGGATGGCATGGGCATTCATGGCCGCGACGTTCGCGACGGCGCTGGCGGCGCCTCCCGGCGCGCCCGCCGATTCGGCACGGGCCTTCTATGCCGCCTACGAGGCGCTGCGGCCGTCCGGCGTGCCCAACGCCGACCAGCGCGGCAAGCTGCGGTCCCATGTCTCGCCGGCCCTGGACGGGCTCTTGGCGGCAGCGGCCGCAGCCGAGGCGCGCCACGCCAGGCGCACCAGGAACGAGGTTCCGCCGCTGGTCGAAGGCGACCTGTTCACCTCGCTGTTCGAGGGCGCGACCCGCTTCACGGTGACGTCCTGCACCAACGACGACAAGGCGGCGGTCTGCCAGGTCGCGCTGAGCTACAAGGACGGGCGCTCGGAGACGGCCTGGCTGGACCGCGTGCACCTCGTGCCCGTGGCCGGACGCTGGGTGGTGGACGATATCGAGTATGCCGGCGGCTGGGATTTCGCGCGCCGCGGGCGCCTGAGCGACGTGCTCAAGGCCGTGGCGCGCGAGGCCGACCGCTAGGGGCCGGCATCACGTCTTCTTCGACTGGCCGATCCTGGGCTCGGTGCCGGCCAGCAGCCGGGCGATGTTCTGATGGTGCATGGCCCATACCAGCGCCACGGTGATCGTCACCACCACGGCCAGCGGCAGCGATGACAAGGCATGGCCCCAGGGCGGCGCGATCGCCAGCAGCCAGGCCAGCGCCGCCGTCAGCGCCAACCCCAGCAGCGCCGATAGCGAGGAGATGCGGAACAGCACCGCCAGCAGCAGCCATAGCAGGCAGGCGGCGATGCCCAGCGGCCAGGACCACGCCGCCAGGCAGCCCAGCGTCGTGGCGACGCCCTTGCCGCCCTTGAAGCGCAGCCACACCGGGAAGCAGTGGCCCAGCACGGCGCCCAGGCCGGCGGCCAGCGACGCCGGCTCACCGGCCATGGCGCCGGCTGCCAGGACCGCCACAGCGCCCTTGGCGGCGTCGGCGAGCAGGGTCGCGGCGGCGATGCCCTTGCGTCCTGTGCGCAGCACGTTGGTGGCGCCGATATTGCCGGAGCCGACCTGGCGGATGTCGCCGGCGCCGGCAAGGCGGGTGAAGATCAGTCCGAACGGGATCGAGCCCAGGACGTAGCCGAACGCCAGCGCGGCCAGCAGCCACGGCCACACGGCCGCGATGGCATAGGGAGAGGCGGGCATTGCCGGTCGGGTGCCGCGTCGCCGGCGGCTATTTCAGGGCCGCGGCCAGGAACGGCAGCATGCGCTCCCAGGCCAGGTTGGCGCATTTGATGTCGTAGGCCTCGCTGCGCTCGTTGGCGAACGCGTGCGCGGCGTCGTAGCGGTGGATATCGGGCTTGAGGCCGGCCTTCTTCATGGCCGCTTCCAGCGCATCGACCGCGGCGGGCGTGCACCAGTCGTCCTTGTTCGCGAAGTGGCCCTGGAACGGCCCGCGGATCTTCGCCGGGTCGGCGAATTCGGCGGGCGGGATGCCGTAGAAGCAGACGCCGGCATCGGCTTCCGGCACATGCACGCCGGCCGCCACGGTGAGCGCGCCGCCCATGCAGAACCCCATCACCGCCACCTTGCCGCCCAGACCCTTGAGGTGCTGCGCCGCGCCGCGGATGTCCTGGTGCGTGGCGCCGGGAAAGTCGAGGCCCTCCATCAGGTGATTGGCCTCGTCGGGCGTCGTGGTCACGCGCCCCTTGTACAGATCGGGCGCGATGGCGTTGTAGCCGGCGCGCGCGAAGCGGTCGGCCACACCCATGATCTGGTCGTTCAATCCCCACCATTCCTGGATCACGACGATCCCCGGCTTGCCGCGGCCCGCCTCGGCAAGATAGCCACGCACTGTGCCGCCGTCCGGCCGCTTGATGTCGATCATCGAGCCCATCGCTTCCCTCCGTCGTGTAGGCTGGTTCGTCGGCCAATGCTAGACGACGGCGCTGGTGGCGTCACCATGAGGCTGATCCGCCGTATCGGGACAACGTAGTCGTTGCCGGCGGGGCGCGGCGCGCCTATGTCAGGCCTGCCGCTGCCGGAGATCGCCATGTCCTACCGCTTCAAGCAGGTCGATGTTTTCACGGCCAAGCCCTTCGCCGGCAACCCGGTCGCGGTGATCCTCGACGCCGACGGGCTGGATGGCGACGCGATGCAGCGCATCGCCAACTGGACCAACCTGTCGGAAACCACCTTCGTGCTGAAGCCGCAGCAGGCCGGCGCCGACTACCGCGTGCGCATCTTCACACCGCGCCAGGAGCTGCCTTTCGCCGGCCACCCCACGCTCGGCACGGCGCATGCCGTGCTCGATGCCGGCGTGGCTGTGGCGCGCGAGGGGCGGCTGGTGCAGGAATGCAATGTCGGACTGGTGAACCTCGCGGCCAGCGGCGCGGGGGCGGAGCGCGTGCTGACGCTGGAGCTGCCGCCGGCGACCCCGCATGCGCTGGCGCCGGCCGATCTCGACGAGTTGTCCTCGGCGCTGGGGGCGCCGGTGGCGCCGGTGCCGGCGCCGTGCCTGATCGATGTCGGGCCACGCTGGATCGTGGCGCGGCTGCAGGATGCCGCCGCCGTGGCGGGGCTGCGGCCGGATCTCGCGCGCATGGTGGCGCTGGAGACGCGGCTGGGCGCCACCGGCGTCACCGTGTTCGGCCTCCATCCGTCCGGCGGGCCGGCCGCCATCGAGGTGCGCTCGTTCGCGCCCTCGAGCGGCGTCAACGAGGATCCGGTCTGCGGCAGCGGCAACGGCTGTGTTGCGGTGTTCGCGCGTGACGGCGGCCTGCTCGACGCCCTGGGCCGTCGCTACGTCGCCGCCCAGGGCGGCCAGGTGGGCCGGGCAGGCCGCGTCATGGTCGAGATCGACGGCCACGGCATCGTCCGCCTCGGCGGCCAGTGCGTGACCTGTGTCGATGGTGTGCTGAGTGTGTGATCACAAACGTCTAGGCAGGCCGGGACCGCTGATGTAAATTCAGCGGTCGGATGGTGGTCGGTGCGGCTGAGGCTGTGCTCCGCCTGGAGCAATGCGCCTCCGCTGGCGCGGAGGAGGGGTGCGCAGCGATGTTTGAGCGTTTGTCCCGGCAGCGTCCGGCCCGGGTCCGGGCGGCGCAGCGACCCGGCATGGCCGGGTGGGACCGCGCGTGCCCGGGATCGATGCCATGACCGGCCGCGCTGAAGACCTGCCGCCCGGCACATCGTTTCTCACGGTGCGCGGACGCCGCCACGGCCGTGTCATGGAATTGTTGGGGGCCGGCGGCCAGGGCGCCGTCTACACCGTCGACATCGACGGCTCGCGCTTTGCCCTGAAGTGGTATCACGACAGCATCGTCAAGGTTGACAAGACGCTGCGCGCGCGGCTGTCGCGCGCGATCGGCGTCGGGCCGCCCACCGACCGCTTCCTGTGGCCGATCGACCTGGTCGAGGTCGCCAACAGCGGCAGCTTCGGCTACGTGATGCCGTTGCGTCAGTCGGAATATGCCGGCATGCGCGGCCTGATCGCGCGGCCGCCCAACCGCCTGGAGCTGCCGCTGGCCAAGCGCGTGATGGTCTGCCACAGCGTGGCGCACAATTTCCTGGAGCTGCATGCGCGTGGCTTCTGCTACCAGGACATCAACTTCGGCAACATCTTCCTCAATCCCAACAGCGGCGATGTCGTCATCTGCGACAACGACAACGTCGATGTCGACGGCATGGACGCCTCGGTGTTCGGCACCCGCAAGTTCATGGCGCCGGAAGTGGTGATGCGCCGCGCGCTGCCCAGCACCAAGACCGACCTGTTCTCGATGGCGGTGCTGTTCTTCTACATCCTGCACGGCTGGCACCCGCTCGACGGCCGCCGCGAGGCCGAGATCCAGATCATGGATTCGTCGGCCGAGGTGCACCTGTACGGCAGCCATCCGGTGTTCCTGTTCGATCCCACCGACCCCGCCAACGGTCCGGTGCAGGGCTTCCACGAGCCGATCGTGGCGCGCTGGAACTCGCTGACGCCGGCGTTGCGCACGTTGCTCGTGCGCTCCTTCACGATCGGCCTGCGCCAGCCCGGCGAGCGCATCCTGGAGCCGGAATGGCGTGGCGCCTTCGCGCGCATGGTCGATGCCATCATCCCGTGCCGCGCCTGCGGCTTCGAGCAGTCGCTCCATCTGGAAGCCGGCGGCCAGTCCCTGGCGCCGCACGCCTGCGTCGCCTGCGGCGCGCCGCTGGTCAAGCCGCCGGTCCTGCTGTTCGGGCGCGACGTCGTGACGTTGGCGCCGGGCGGCCGCATCGCGCTGCGCCATCTCGATCCCGACCGGTCGCTGGATTTCACCAGCCATGGCGGCGTCATCGAGGCGCATCCCGAGCGGCCCAATATCTGGGGCTTGCGCAACCTGACCAACACGGCGTGGCGGGCGACCCTGCCCGATGCCGGCGCGGTGACCGTGGAGCCGGGCCGGGCCGTGCGCATCATGCACGGTGCCGTCATTGATTTCGGCCGTCGCACGGGGCGTCTTCTTGCCGTTGCCGCGGCGCCGGCCGCGCCGAGGCAACCGCAATGGCAGACACGATGATGGTCAACGGCACAGCGTGGTCGCTGGGCGGCGCCTCGGTGCGCGGCGCTGCGCATGTCCGGCGCGGCCAGCCCAACCAGGACGCCGTGGGCTGGGTACCGCCGGTCGCCGGCGCCGAGGTGACCGGCGCGTTCGCCGCCGCCGTTTCCGACGGGCATGGCGGCGCGGCCTACTACAGGTCGGAAGTCGGCGCGCGGCTGGCGGTCGAGGTCGCCAAGGCGGCCCTGGGCCGGTTCCTGGAGGCGCCGCTGCCGTCCGACGATGCCGGTCCGCTCGTGGCCGAGATCCTGGCGACGTGGCGGCAGGCGGTGATGCATGACCTGGCCGGCAATCCGGTCGAGAGCGACTGGGTCGAGTCGGAGCAGGAGAAGCTGCTGCCCTACGGCGCCACCCTCGCCGCCGTCGCCATCCGGCCGGACTGGCTGATGGCGCTGCAGATCGGCGACGGCGATATGCTGTTCGGCTATCCGGACGGCCGGGTCGAGCGGCCGCTGCCCAACGACGAGGGGCTGTTCGGCGAGCAGACCTATTCGCTGTGCCTGGACAACGCCGCCGAGCGCTTTCGCGTGCGCACCCGGCGGCGGATCGAGGGCCAGCCCTGGCCCGATTTCGTCATGCTGTCGACCGACGGCGTCTCGAAATCCTTCGCCGACGAGAGGACCTTTCTGTCGATCGCGCGTGACTATCGCACGTCGGTGCGCAAGATAGGTCTGCGCGGCGTGCTCGACCAGCTTGAGAAATGGCTGAGCGACGTCTCGCACCGGGGCAGCGGCGACGATGTGACCTTGTGCCTGGCGGTCGGCGCGCCGTCAGCGGCCCCCGCCGCTGCGGCGCCAGCCGAGGAGCGGGCGCCGGAGACATCCGTGTGAGGCTGGGGCCGCACGGGAGGCCGCGCGGCGTCGACCGCCGGCTGGCGACAAGCGCTGGTCGCAAGACCACGGGGAGATGAGGGTACAGAATGGCCAACCAAATGCCGCCGGTCCCGCGGGATCACGACGAGGCGTCGTTCTCCGAAATCGTGCCGATCCGGTCGGGCAAGATCAGCCTGTTCAAGAGCCCGCTGTTCATCTTCGGGATCGTGACGGCGATCGCGACCGTGCTGCTGTTCGGCCTGATGCAGGGCCTGATGAACGCGCCGACGCCGCAGGAGCGCTACGGCGTGTTCCGGTCGCTGACCATGGTGATCACGGCCTACCTGCTGCTGCTCACCCTGTTCGCGATCTTCCTGTACTCCCGCACCGATCGCAAGATCTGGTACTTCGCGTTTCCCGTCGTGGTGATCTGCATCCTGCTGACGCCGCCGTTCCTGCGCCTGTTCTTCTTCGTCTTCCGCGAGATGCTGCCGGGCGGCTCCAACCTCACCGGCTCGCCGATCTTCTTCAACGCCTTCATCGGCATGTTCTTCGGCGCCGGGCTGATGGAAGAGCTGATGAAGGCGGTCGCCGTGCTGTTCGGCGCCTCGCTGACGATCTTCGCCGCGCGCATGCGCTCGGTCGTGCCGGGGACGCTCTACGACCTGCTGCGCGTGCGCGGTCCGCTCGACGGCATCCTGATGGGCGTCGCCGCCGGCGCCGGCTTCATCTTCATCGAGACCTGGGACCAGTACGTCCCCAACATCGTGGCCCAGGTCTTCAAGGCCACGAAGGGCAACGACCTGGGCGCGTTCGGGCTCGGCCTGATGCTGCTCTTCCCGCGCGTCATCAACGGGCTGGCCGGCCACATGGCCTATGCCGGCATCTTCGGCTACTTCATCGGGCTGGCCGTCGTGCGCCCCCGCAAGGCGCCGATGCTGCTGCTGATCGGCTGGCTGACCGCCGCGATCCTGCACGCGCTGTGGAACTCGGTCGGCACCATCTGGGGCGGGCTCAGCTATGTCGTGGCGGCGGCCACCGTCATCGTGCTGGTGGCCTGCCTGCTGAAGGCGCGCCAGCTCGAGGCCAGCATCTTCGGCCGCAGCGTCGAGACCTCAGGCTCGATCATCGTCGGCATGCCCGGCTCCGGCCAGGTGCCGGGAATGGCGCCGGCGCCGCAATGGGGTGGCCAGGCCGCGCCGCCGTCGCCGCCGCAATGGGGCGCCGCCGCGCCGCGGCCGGCCCAGTGGGGGGCGCCGGCCGGCGGCTTCCCGGGCGCGCCGCCGCCGGGCGGGTTCCCCGGCGCCATGCCGGGCGGTGCGCCGGGCGCCTATCCGGGCGCGCCGCCGCAGCAGCCCTACCCCTATCCGGCGTCGCAGGCGGCGACCACGCCGATGCAGCCTACCATGCCGGTCCAGGCCGCGCTGGCGCTGCACGTGGCCGGTGCCAACGTGCCGCTGACGCCCGGCGCGCGCATCGATCTCTCCATGATCCCGGCGCTGGGCGAGCGCGGCCGCGGCCTGGTCGGCGAGGTCTCGGTGCATCCGCGCAACCCCGGTGTCATCGGATTGAAGAACCTCGGCAACGCGACGTGGTATGCTCGGCTGCGCGACGGATCGGTCCAGCCGGTCGAGCCGCAGCGCAATGTGCGCCTGGCGGGCGGGATCAGCATTGACTTCGGCGGCGGCATCCAGGGCGCCGTCGTCGGCTGAGCGAAGGTGGCGGGGCAGTCATGGCAGCGGAACTTCCGAGTCTCAGCACGACGCGCATGGCGCGGCGCCAGCTTCATGTGATCCTGGCGCTCGACTGCTCCGGCTCCATGACCGGCGACAAGATCGCGTCGCTGAACTACGCCATGCGCGCCGCCATCCCGGAGATGCGCGCCGCGGCTGACGACAATCCGGAAACCGACGTGCTGATCCGCGTGCTGCGCTTCTCGTCGCGCGCCGAATGGCACCTCGCGGTGCCGACGCCGGTGGCCCAGTTCGAATGGCAGGATGTCGCCGCCGGCGGCGAGACCAGCATGGGCGAGGCCTTGGCCATGATTGCCGATGTCATGGGGCCGGAGCGCATGCCCGGACGCCAGCTGCCGCCGGTGCTGGTGCTGGTCTCGGACGGCCAGCCTTCGGACGATTTCGAGATCGGGCTGAAGCGGCTGTTCGATTCGCCCTATGGCAGCCGCGCGCTGCGGGTGGCGATCGCAATCGGCAGCGACGCCGACTACGAAGTCCTCGAGCGCTTCATTGCGCACCCTGAGTTCAAGCCGTTGCGGGCCAACAACGCGCAAGATTTGGTGAATCGCATCAAATGGGCGACCACGGCGCCTGTGAAGTCGGTGTCATCGCCCAGCAATGCCCCCGATCCGGTGACCCAGCTCGCGCTCGATGCCGACCGTCAGCGGCGGTCGAGCGACATGGTGTGGTGACCGGGTCGGATGCCGTGCGCGGCAGCGCGATCCAACGGGGGAGAGCGTGATGTTTCCTGACGACGACCGCGTCGTGGCGTTGTTTGCCGAGGCGCGGCGCAAGTTCGGCGACGACATCCTGCGCGACCCCCGCCGCAGCGTGCCGCTGCTGGCCGACCAGGCGCCTGAGCTGCGCGACACCATCAAGGCCGTGGCCGATGCGATCGGTGTCGGGGCGGCGCAGCGTCTGCGCGTTGCCGGCGACCAGGGGGCGGAGTTTCACCGCCTGGCGGCGGAGGTCGCGGGCCGCGCCGGCGTGGCGTTGCCGGATGCGATGGCCGGTGTGCGTATCGCGGCCCGGCTTGGGGGTGCCCCCGCCGGACCGGCTGCAGCGGCGGCGCCGCAGGAGCGCAGCTGGGTAGGGGGCTCGACGGTGGCCGGTGGGCCGGCCCCCGGCGGGCAAGGCTACGGCGCACCCGGCCAAGGAGCGCCGGGCTATGGGGCGCCGGGCTATGGCGCCGGCGCCACGCCGCAGGAGTTCATGAAGGGCAAGTGGGGCGTCGCGGCCCTGGTCGGCGTCGGCATCCTGGTCGTGGTCGGCCTCTCGACCGGCAACGAAAAGCCGGCGCCGCAGCAGCCTCAGGCGCCGCAAGCCCCGCAGGCCCCTCAAGGCGGCGACCCGCCGCCCGGCCGCCCGCCGCAGGGCGGGCCGCCACCGGGCGGGCGGGCGCCGCCGCAATCGGCCGGACTGCCCATCATCGTGCCGCCGGGCGGCAACCAGCAGGTGCCGGCCATCGGGGTGCGCGAGTCGCAGCAGGCCTATGTGCTCGAGTTCGGCGCCTCGGCCGGCAACCAGATCTATCGCGTCATCGTTGGCGTCTCGAAGCAGGGATGGGGGGCCGGGTTCGTGGCCGTCGCCAGCCAGGGCGCCAACGAGCCCGAGAGCGTCTCGAAGGCGAGCCCGTTCCAGCTCACCAACCAGAACAACAACGCCATCCGCGTGCTGCAGCCGCAATGGGAGCGCGATGGCCTCAACATCGGCGCGATGTGCGTGGCCTTCGTGCAGTCCGGCGCTCGCGATGTGCAGCTGCGCGGCAGCAATGTCTGTGTGCTGGCAGACAACTGCAACCAGATGATCGGCTGCGGAATGGTGCAATGAACCGTTGCCACGCAGGGGCATGGTGCGGAATATGTTCGTGATTTAGGCTCAACCTCCGTACGGCTGGACCTCGCCGAGGTCAGAGGGGTAGATGGCGGCTGACAGTTACGATGCGCTCGCGAAGGTTCTGCGCGAGCTGCCGGACAGATTCGGCGCGGCGGTGTTCTCAGATCGGCGGCGTGTCGTGTCGGTTCTGTCCGACCGGGTTCCCGAGGCACGGCGCGAGATCAAGGTCCTGGGCAGCGCCATCGACGACGGCGTGTTCGACGCCCTGTCCAACGCGCGGCCCGAGCAGATCGGCCTCGAGATCGACCGGCTGGCGGCCCGTATCGAGACCAATCTGGGCATCCGCAGCGACATCGCCCTGCCGGTTGTGCGCGCCTGTGCCCACGGCCTGGGGCGTGGGCCGCTGCCGTCAGAGTACGGCATGGTCGCTCCGGTCCAGCCGGTATCGATGCCACGCCAGCCGGACGGCTCCTGGGTGGGCGGCTCGGCGCCGGCGGGTGGGATGCCGCAAGCCGGCATGTATCCCGGTGGCACGCCATCGGCGCCCATTCCCCGCCAGCCGGACGGCTCCTGGGTGGGCGTGTCGACGCCGGTCGGGGCGCCACCGCAATACGGCGCGCCGCCGCCCCAATATCCGCCGCAGGGCTGGCCGTCGTCAGGGCCGGGAATGGCGCCGCCGCCGGGCGCGATGTATCCGGGCGCGCCGGTGGCGCCGGCCAAGAGCGGCGGCTGGGTGAAAGGGCTGCTGATCGGGATCGGGGCCATCGTCGGTACCCTGGTCGTGCTGTACATCATCGGTTCGATGATGGAGCCGTCGCCACCGCCGCCGGATCCGAAACCCCCGACAAAGCCGACGGGGCCAGGGACCACCACGCCGAAGACGGGACCGACCGGGCCAACGGGACCGACCGGGCCGACTGGCCCCGGGACCACCTCGCCAAAGACGGCCCAACCGGGCACCGATCCCGTCACCAAGCCGGAGCGTGAGCCGACGACGCCACCATCGGGTCCGACCACCACGACGCCGCAGCAGCCGCCATCGTCGCCGCCATCATCACCGCCGTCGGGCTCATACGCCGAGGAGAGCGTCGATTTCGGCGTGGCGCCGCAGCGCACGTTGCAAAGCAATATCGGCAGCCCGACCCCGACCTCGATGCCGCCGGGCATCGGCCGCATCCTGTCGACCCAGGCGCTCGAGAACGAGATCCGCAAGGGCACGGACTTCCTGCTGGTCGACGTGCTGGAAAACCCGCATCCGCGCACCCTGGTCAAGGCGCGCTACATCCCGTACGGCGGCCGCGGCGGCAGCTTCACCGACCTGGCGCAGCAGCAACTCGCCAGCGAGCTGGCCAGCCTGACCAACAACCGGACCAACTATCCGATCGTGTTCTTTTGCGCCGGCGTGCGCTGCTGGGAGTCCTACAACGCCGTGCTGCGGGCCTACGAAGCCGGCTACCGCAATCTCTACTGGTATCGCGGCGGCATCGCGGCCTGGACCGCCGCCGGCCTGCAGACGCAGCCGCTGGGTAGCCGCTGACGTCACGAAAAAGCCCCCGAGGGAGACCCTCGGGGGCTGTCGCAAATGCCGGGCCAGCCGGCGATCGCTACTTCTCTTCGGTGGCCGGCGCGGCCGGGGCCTCGCCGTCGGCCGGCGCTTCGGACTTGTTGTCCAGCAACGTCGCCGCCTGCTGCTCGGCCGCCTGGGCCGCGGCGGCGAGTTCCTGCGCCCGACGCTCGGTCTCGGCCACCAGCGTGCCGCCGCCGGACAGGAACTCGGCTTCCTCGGCCGAGCGCGCCACCAGCACGGCGACGTTCACCACCACCTCGGGGTGGAGGTGGATCTCGACGAGGTGCCTGCCCAGCGTCTTGATCGGCTTGGGCAGCTCGACCTGCCGGCGCTCGATCTTGGTGCCGGCGGCGATCACGGCCTCGGCGACGTCGCGCGCCGATACCGACCCGTACAGATGCAGGCTTTCCGATGCCTGGCGGATCAGGGTCACGGAGAAGTCCTTCATCTTCTCGGCGACCGCTTCGGCCTCCTGCTTGCGCTGCAGGTTGGTGGCCTCAAGCTCCTTGCGCTTGCCCTCGAAGAGCTTCTTGTTCGCCTCGGTGGCGCGCAGGGCCTTCTTCTGCGGCAGCAGGAAATTGCGTGCGAAGCCCGGCTTCACCTTCACCACGTCGCCCATCTGGCCGACATGCATGACGCGCTCGAGCAGGATCACTTCCATGTTGGCCATGGTCCGGTCCTCCGCTCAGCGCAGCACGTAGGGCAGCAGGCCCAGGAAGCGGGCGCGCTTGATGGCATTGGCCAGCTCGCGCTGCTTCTTGGTCGAGACTGCCGAGATGCGGCTGGGCACGATCTTGCCGCGCTCGGAGATGAAACGCCCGAGCAGGCGGATGTCCTTGTAGTCGATCTTCGGCGCGTTCGGGCCCGAGAACGGGCACGACTTGCGGCGCCGCACGAACGGCCGGCGCGGGCCGCCACCACCCATGCTCATGCTGACTCTCCTGCTTCGGCTTCGGCCCCGGGGGCAGGCGCTGCAGCGTCGCGCGCGAAGCGCGGCCGCTCGCCCCGTGGCTCACGGTCGCCGCGCGGCTCGCGGTCGCCCCGGCGCCGGTCACCGCGGTCGCCGCGCTCCTCGCGGTCGCTCTTGCGCATCATGGCCGAGGGCCCGGCCTCGAGCTCCTCGACGCGCACGGTGAGGTAGCGCAGGATGTCTTCGTTGATCGACATCGTGCGCTCCATCTCCTTCACCGCGTCCGCCGGCGAGTCGATGTTCATGAGCATGTAGTGGGCCTTGCGGTTCTTCTTCATCCGGAAGGCAAGCTGGCGCAGGCCCCAGTACTCCTTCTTCGGCACTTGGCCGCCCATGGTGGCGATCAGGTCCGAGAACTGGGTGCCGAGCGCCTCCACCTGTGTCTGCGCCACGTCCTGGCGCACGACAAACACGGTTTCATACAGAGGCATGATGCTCCTTATGGCTCATGGTGACCCGGAGTCCGCCGGCCGTCATGGCCGGCCGTCGACCGGCCGGGTCGAGCCGGTCCCGGCGTCCGACGCGCGGACAGTGGAACCGGCAAGGAGCCGCCGGGGCTTTGGTCCCTGGCGGAAGCCGGGGGTTATACAGGTTTTCCCGGGGCAGGCAACCATCCTGGCCGCCGGCGCGGGAGGGCTCGGCGGAGCGCCGTTCGGTCCGAAGCGGTGTCGATCCGGCAGCCGGAGAACGTCATTTTAGCCGATTTTGCTGATATGGCAGTTTAAGATCGATCGGTGAAGGAGACGTAAAAAGAGGCGGTAGTGTTTTGCTTTAGAAAGATAAATTAGATGGACGTCATGCTGGACTCGCTGGCGCCCCTGGTGGTCGATGCGAGTGCTGCCCTCTCTCACGCGTTCTGGGGTCTGCTTACCCCGGCTGCCGTGTTCGGCAGCCTTGCGGCGCTGGTGAAGGGGCGCCGCGTATTCGCGGGCATTTGGCAAGTCCTTTCAGAAACACGGGTCAATCTCTTGATCGCATGCTTCAACGCGGTCCTGATGGCGCCCCTGTTCTCATTGCTCTTCGTCTGGATGAACGCGCGGCTCCAGGACAATGCCCTGTATCGGCTGAGCTCTTCCGTCTGGGACGGGATGCCCATCGCCCTGGTTGTCCTGGCCGCGATCTTCGCCGGCGATTTCGCCGGCTACTGGAGGCATCGGCTGGAGCACACGCGGCTGCTGTGGCCAGCGCATGCCGTCCATCACTCGGACACCCGAATGACGTGGCTGACCCTGGAGCGCTTTCACCCCATCAACTCGTTTACAACATTGATGCTCGACAACACGTTCCTGTTGCTGCTCGGTTTTCCGCCTTATGCCCTGGTGGCCAACAATCTCGTGCGCCACTACTATGGCTATCTCATCCACGCCGATCTGCCCTGGACCTACGGAAAGCTGGGTGCGGTGCTCGTGTCGCCGGCGATGCATCGATGGCATCATGCCGATGATGCAGATGCCTTCAACACGAACTACGCCACCGTCTTTTCCGTATTCGACAGGTGGTTCGGCACGTTGCGGGTCCCCGGACCATGCCTCGCGGCGCTCGGCGTCAAGGCCGACATGGGGCCGGGGGCGGTCGGGCAGTTGACCTATCCGCTGAGGCCGTCCTTGTATCGGCATTCAGCCGGGCAGATCATCCGCAGGGTCCGTCGGGCATGCAAGCTCCCGGTCTGAGCGCCTTATGCTGGCCTGGGACGGATATCGCCGATCCGATCGCGCCGCCTGAGCCAGCACCAGGACTGTAGACGTCGACTTGCGTGCTCGCTAAGACGACGCGGCTGCAACAATAAGGTGACGTCGAGATGGGCAGGGCCTTTGTTTTCCCGGGGCAGGGATCGCAGGCGGTCGGGATGGGCGGCGAGCTGGCAGCGGCGTTCCCGGCGGCGCGCGAGGTCTTCCAGGAGGTCGACGAGGCGCTGAAGCAGAATCTCTTCCGCCTGATGCAGGAGGGGCCGGAGGCCGATCTGACCCTGACCGAGAACGCCCAGCCGGCGTTGATGGCGGTGAGCCTGGCTGCCGTGCGCGTCATCGAGAAGGAGGGCGGCAAGACCCTGCCGCAGGTCTGCAGCTATGTCGCCGGGCATTCGCTGGGCGAGTACTCGGCGCTGGCCGCAGCCGGCGCCCTGACGCTGGCCGACGCCGCGCGCCTGCTGAAGCTGCGCGGTCAGGCCATGCAGAAGGCGGTGCCGGTGGGCACCGGCGCGATGGCGGCCCTGCTGGGCGCGGAGGTGGACCAGGCGGTGGCCGTCTGCGCCGAGGCGGCACAGGGCGAGGTGGTCGAGGTCGCCAATGACAATGGCGGCGGGCAGGTGGTGATTTCCGGCCACAAGGAGGCCGTCGCCCGCGCCGTCGACGTGGCCAAGACCAAGGGCATCAAGCGCGCGATGATGCTGTCGGTCAGCGCGCCGTTCCATTGCGCGTTGATGCGGCCGGCCGCCGACGCCATGGAGGAGGCGCTCGACCGCGTGGCCCTGGCGCCGCCGCTGGTGCCCGTGGTTGCCAACGTCACGGCCGACGAGACCAGCGACCCGGCCCGGATCAAGGCGCTGCTGGTGCGGCAGGTCACCGGCCGCGTGCGCTGGCGCGAATGCGTGCTGGCGATGAAGGCCAAGGGTGTTGAAACCGAGGTCGAGGTCGGTGCCGGCAAGGTGCTGACCGGCATGCTCAAGCGCATCGACAAGGACGTCGCCGGCATTGCTGTCGGCACGCCGGCCGACATCGAGGCCTTCCTGAAGACGATGTGACGCCTTTCGGATGCGCGCGGTCCGAGTGAAGAGTGAAGGGGTTCCCGCATGTTCGATCTGACAGGCAAGACCGCCCTCGTGACAGGCGCTTCCGGCGGCATCGGCGGCGCCATCGCCCGTGCCCTGCATGGGCAGGGCGCGACGGTGACGGTATCGGGCACGCGCGCCGATGCCCTGGAGGCGCTCAAGGCGTCGCTCGGCGAGCGCGTCCATGTGGTGGCTGCCCGGATGGATGACGGCGCCGAGATCGACCGCCTGGCCAAGGAGGCGGAGGCGGCGATGGGCCGGATCGATATCCTGGTCAACAACGCCGGCATCACGCGCGACAACATCTCCATGCGGCTGAAGGATGAGGAGTGGGACAAGGTCCTGCAGGTCAACCTCAGCGGCACATTCCGGCTCACCCGCGCCGTGATGCGGGGCATGATGCGCCGCCGCTTCGGCCGCATCATCAGCATCACCTCGGTGGTCGGCGTCACGGGCAACCCTGGCCAGGCCAACTACGCCGCATCGAAGGCGGGGCTGATCGGCATGTCCAAGTCGCTGGCGCAGGAGCTGGCGTCGCGCGCCATCACCGTGAATTGCGTGGCGCCGGGATTCATCGCCACGCCCATGACCGATGTGCTGAGCGAGGAGCAGAAGAAGGCCATCCTCACCCGTGTGCCGGGCGAGCGGCTGGGCACGCCGCAGGAGATCGCCGCCGGTGTCGTCTACCTGGCCTCCGATGAAGCCGGCTATGTCACCGGCCAGACCCTGCACATCAACGGCGGCATGGCGATGATCTGAGCGCCGTGGCGTGGCGCGGCGTTGTCGCATATGGGACGGGATGGCACGCCGCGGCTTCCCTCGCTGCGCTTGGGGTGACAGAAAGGCATATGCGGCCGCCCTGTTCGCGGGGCGGACCGTCCAAGCGCACCATGCGCTTGTTTCCTATGACCTTTCACCGGCCGGCCTTGAAATCGGTCGGCATGTCGGATAAGCGGGCACAGCCGGTTCCTCCGGCGACAGAGGCCGGCCGCCCGGCGTGAAGGCGGATAACCAACGACTCCAGAGGACCGACATGAGCGACGTCGCGGACCGTGTGAAGAAGATCGTCATTGAACATCTGGGCGTCGAGGACGCGCAGGTGAAGCCCGAGGCGAAGTTCATCGATGATCTCGGTGCCGACAGCCTTGATACCGTCGAGCTGGTCATGGCGTTCGAAGAGGAGTTCGGCGTCGAGATCCCCGACGACGCGGCCGAGAAGATTCAGACCGTCGGCGACGCCATCAAGTTTATTGAAGCGAATTCCTGACGCCAGCCGGCGCCGGCCGGCATAGGGCCGAGCCGGCGATTGGCCCCGTAGGGGCGCTGGAACGGGATAGGGTGTACGATGCGGCGCGTGGTCGTGACAGGCATGGGGATGGTGACGCCGTTGGGTGACGGCGTGGACACCACTTGGCGGCGTCTGATCGCAGGCGAGTCGGGCATCCGCGCCATCCAGTCCTTCGACACGTCGGATCTGCCGACCAAGATCGCGGGCGAGGTGCCTGTCGGCGACAAGGCCAACGGCCATTTCAACGCCGACCTCTATATGCCGCCCAAGGACCAGCGCAAGGTCGACCGGTTCATCGTCTTCGCCGTCTCGGCCGCCTCCCAGGCGATCGAGGATTCGGGTTGGCAGGCCGCGACCGACGAGGACCGTGAGCGGGCCGGCGTGATGATCGGCTCGGGCATCGGCGGGTTGCAGACGATCTACGAGGGATCGCTGACCGTGAAGGAGAAGGGGCCGCGCCGGCTGTCGCCATTCTTCATCCCGTCCGCCCTGATCAACCTGGCGTCGGGCCAGGTATCCATCAAGTACGGCCTGAAGGGCCCCAATCATGCGGTGGTGACGGCGTGCTCGACCGGCGCCCATGCCATCGGCGATGCGGCGCGGCTGATCGCGCTGGACGATGCCGACATGATGGTCGCCGGCGGCGCCGAGGCCGCCGTGTGCCGGCTGGGCTTCGCCGGCTTCAACGCCTGCCGCGCGATGTCGACCGCCTACAACGACACGCCGGCCAAGGCCTCTCGCCCCTGGGACAAGGGACGCGACGGCTTCGTGATGGGTGAAGGCGCTGGTGCCGTGGTGCTCGAGGAGTACGAGCACGCCCGCCGGCGCGGCGCCCGGATCTATGCCGAGATCGTGGGCTATGGCTTGTCGGGCGACGCCTATCACATCACGGCGCCGGCCGAGGACGGCGACGGCGGCTTTCGCGCGATGCGCGCCGCCCTGAAGCGGGCCGGCCTGGCCACCGACAAGATCGACTACATCAACGCCCACGGCACCTCGACGCCGCTGGGCGACGAGATCGAGCTGGGCGCCGTGAAGCGCCTGTTCGGCGCCGATGCCTACAAGCTCTCGATGTCGTCGACCAAGTCGGCGACCGGGCACCTGCTGGGTGCGGCGGGCGCGATCGAGGCGATCTTCGCGATCCGGACCCTGACCGACCAGATCGTGCCACCGACCATCAACCTCGACGATCCCTCCGAAGGCTGCGACATCGACCTGGTGCCGCACAAGGCCAAGGAGCGCAAGGTGCGCTACGCGCTCTCCAACTCGTTCGGCTTCGGCGGCACCAACGCCTCGGTGATCTTCTCGGCCGTCTAAGGCGTCTCCCTCACGACCGCTTGCTGCTGCAGTCCCGCGCCCGGCGAGGCCTCGGTTCGAGGTGGCGCATGGCGCGCGTCGGCGCTCGCGTGATGGCGCGAGCCGAATGATGGCGCCGGTGACGGCGGCGCGCTGCGGACGATCCGCCGCACGATCCAGATCGAAGCCGCCGCCACGGCGGCGCCGGCGATCATGTCGACCAGATAGTGGCTGCCGTGCATGGGGGTGGCGGCGAGCATGAGGACATTGGCGGCCAGCACCACCCACTTCACGATGCGTGTCGTCCATGCCGCCCAGATGAAGATCAACGCGCAGATGGTGTGGAACGACGGAAAATATACCAGCCCCACGCCTCCTGCTTTCAGGGCCTGTTCCGGTTCGCCGTTGCGCATCAGCGCAAGGGGCTCGGTTGCGTTGTCGGCCGTGACGAGGTGGCTGCCCCTCAGGTCAAGTGTGCCACCGTGATAGTGCTCGTATGGACCCGATGCCGGGAAGAAGAAGACCATCACGGTCAAGATGACCATGGACAGCAGCATGGCGTTGGTGAACGTGTAGAGGCGCTGGGCATCCTGCGCCATGATCATGAAGTACATCAATATGAAGGGCTGATAGAATATTGAAAGATAAGCATATCTTAGCGATTTCACGGCTGTGGGGTATTGTGCCAGCCACTCGACGTGAGCCCGCCAGTTGAACCCCAGGGCGTGGTCGAGGCCGGCCAGCGTGGGATCGATGAGGGGCTGGCTGCGTCCGCTGAAGAGCATCAGCGAGCTCGCCAGGCCGTTTGTTGCCAGGGACATGTAGAGAAGGCCAAGAGCAGTGGCGGTCAGGGCGAGACGCCGCTGATGCATTGCCTCGAAGGCCAATCCGGCAGCAAGAAGCGACAAGCAGATGGGGATGTACTGCCAGTCGGCAGCGCCGTTCGCGAGGACAGCGTCGATATAAATCACTTCAATGAGGGTCACTGTCCCGACGAACGCCAGGGTGCCGAAATGCAGTCTTTTGAAACCCGGATCGTACAAAGAACGTGAGAACACGACAGCTAGGCTCATGTGTTTTCAAGATTTTTGAGTGCCTCAGTGCCTGAACCATGTCGGTCCTGCCCATGATGCGCAATGCGATTCGACACCGAACTGGCATGGATCCAAGGTGGCTATAAATTCCTGAAAAGAGAAATCCCCACGACAAAGCTGACGACGTCTCGAAACATATGTCGATCCCGGCCGCAACGTATTGATTTGGCTGGATCATTGCCCGATGCCGGAGGCCCGGTGGAGCGGCGATCGCTCCGTTTCGGATTGAATCGTGTCAAAACAAAGAAATATTGTGTTTACTTAAAGATGGGAATGGGGTTCTATGTAGGCGTACATTTTAGTTTAAGTAGAGCTTCTAATGTCGTGCCAGAAAACGAGCCTTTGGACGACTGGGCGTCGGAGTTCCCTCCGGCGCCTGAATATGGCTCCACCGCCAATGTCCGATTTCCACGTCTTCCTCCACAAAATTGTTTTCAAATGGAAAATCGGAAGCCTCCTATAGATTGATGGAGATACCGTAATGCTGTCCAAGATCCGCAAGCTCGCGAAGAATGAAGACGGTGCCACCGCGATCGAGTATGCCCTTATCGCCGCGCTGATCTCCGTCGCCGCCGTCGTGGCGTTCCAGAGCGTTGGCACCCAGATCTCCACCACGATGACGACCGTGAAGGAGAAGATGGCGAACGCTCCTGCGTCCAGCCCGTGATGGCTAGGGGCCCGCGGGCGGCTTGAGGCCGCTCGCGTTCCCCGGCAAGGCCAGGGGAGGTCAGGGAGGTCCGCATGTCGCAGGCGCTCCAGATCCTCGACCAAGCGTGTGTAGTGGCGTTCCCGGTTGTGGCGCTGCTGGCGGCGCGAAGTGACTGGTCTCGCTTCACCATCCCCAATCGACTGCCTGTCGCGATCGCCGGTCTTTGGGTGCTGCATGCGGTCCTGCTCCTGCTGCAGGGGGAGGCGCTGGCCTCCCTGGTATGGTCCGTCGGTATCGCGCTTGTCGTCTTCCTGATCGGTGCCGGCCTGTTTGCAGCCAATCTGCTCGGGGGCGGCGATGTCAAGCTGCTGGCCGCCGCGACCCTCTGGGCGCCGCTGCAGTTCGTTCTCCCCTTCATTGCGGTTGTGACCGTATCCGGCGCTGTCCTGGCGCTCGCTTTCCTCGTGCCGGGATTTGGCAATCGGCCGCCGGATCAAGCGGCGCCGGCCGGCGGGGCGGGCCACGGAAGCACCGCCGGGTTGCTGAAACGCAAGACGCCCTACGGCGTGTCGATCGCTGTCGGCTCGATAGCGATCGCGTTGAAGCTGCTGAATGTCCTGCCCGCCGGAGGCTGACCTGTGAATCCGTCGCGGATCCTGATGCTGCTCGTCGCCCTGGTCATTGCCGGCGGCACCGTCCTGTTCCTCCGTTCATATCTGAATGCCGAGCGGATGGCGGCTCAGCGCACCGTGGTTCAGCCCGTCCAGGAACCGCCCAAGCCGGCGCTGCAGGTTCTGGTGGCGCGCGGCGACGTGCGTACCGGCCAGATCGTCAAGCCCGACGACCTGCGCTGGCAGGCATGGCCGGAAGGCTCGCTCGCCCCGGCCTATGTCGTCGAGGGCCGCCGGCCGCTGTCCGACTTCGTTGGTGCCGTCGCCCGCTTCCCCATCTCGGCCGGCGAGCCGATCACCGAGGGGCGTGTCGTGCTGCCCGGCTCGCGCGGCTTCATGGCTGCCGTCCTGCAGCCGGGGATGCGAGCCATCTCGGTGCCGGTGACGGTGACCTCCGGGATCTCGGGCTTCGTATTTGCCGGCGACAAGGTCGATCTCATCCTGACGCATGCCCTTCAGCCGGCGGTCCAGGGCGAGAAGGAGGCGCATGCCAGCGAGACGATCCTGCGCGATATCCGGGTGATCGCCATGGACCAGCGGGTGGATGCGAAGCCGGGAGACCCGGCCCAGGTCGCCAAGACGGCGACCTTCGAGGTGACCCCCAAGCAAGGCGAGATCATCACGCTGGCCCAGGAGATGGGCAAGCTGTCCCTGGTCTTGCGCAGCCTGCAGGAATCGTCCGACGAGCCCGCGCCCGAAGGGCCGAGCTACACGCGCGACAACGAAGTCAGCTTTCTGCTGGCACCACGCCCCTCGAGCCGCCCCGCGGAACCCCCTCCGCCGGCGCCAACAACGACCGCACCGCCACCGCCGGCGGCGACGATCACGATCATCCGCGGCAGCGTCGTCGCGGACAGCGTGCCCGCCGCCGACGGCAAGAACGGCAGCGGCGGAGGTACAAAGCCATGACAGCTCTCGTCCTGCCATCGTCTCGCCGGTCGTCGATCCGGTATTGGTTGCCGCTGCTGGCGGTTGCCGCGGTCGCGGCCCTGGCCATGGGCCTGCCGGACAGGGCAATGGCCCAGACGCGAACCGACGGCCAGCCGGCTGCACGGACACCCGACAAACGATCCGCACCACAGCGTCCGGCGGCGCGCCAGCGCCCCGCCGCGGATCCTGCCGACACTTCGGCGGATGAGCTGAACCGCCGGTACAACGAGCGCCTGCGGCGGCAGGCGCAGGCGGGCGAGGAGGCGGCCCGTGCCGCCGACGAGGCGCGCCGTCGCCAGCAATCGTCGCCGGGCTTCTTCGGCCGCCTTTTCGGCTCGTCTTCGGATGATGAGCCGGACGCGCCACCGCCCGCGACACAGATCGGGGACCCGACCGCGTCGCCTGTCTACAGGCCACAGGATCGGGTGGCGCAGGTGCCGCCACCCGCGCCGCGCCGTCCCGACCAGGTCGCGCAGGCACCGCAGCCGCCGGTGACCATTCCGCCGCCGCCTGCCCCGCAGCCGGTGCCGATCCAGCCGCCGTCGCCGACGCTGATCACGCCGCCCGCGCCGCCGCCGGCCGTCGCGCCGCCGGTGACGCCGGTGCAGGTGCCGGTCGACGAGGCGCCGTCGCGCCGGTTTGGCCGCAGCGCGGTGGTGCCCACCGAGCAGCCCAGCCTGGCGGTCGATGCCGGCAAGGGCACGATCATCAGGCTGAAGGCGGCGGCGTCGACAGTCTTTGTCGCCAACCCCGACGTCGCCGATGTCCAGGTGAAGACGGGCAACACCATCTACGTCTTCGGCAAGAAGCCGGGTGAGACGGTGCTGTACGCCGTCGACGAGCAGGACCGTGTGCTGCTGAACACCGTCGTCGTCGTGGGCCACCCCGTCGGGCGCGTCGTCAGCAACGTGGCGTCGATGCCGGGCGGCTCGAACATCCAGGCCACGACCGTCGGCGGCACCGTCGTCCTGCAGGGCCGGTCGGACAACCCGGCGGCCATCGAGCAGGCGCGGCGCATGGCGGTCGGCGTGACCGGCGACCCCGCCAAGGTCATCAACAACGTGGCGCTCGACGGCTCCAACCAGGTGCTGCTGAAGGTCCGCATCGTCGAGGCCCAGCGCGAGACATTGAAGCGAATCGGGTTCAACTGGGAGGCGGTCTTCAAGCTGTCGGGCCGGCTGGCCGCCGGATTTGCGACCCCGACCGATATCGTCACCAGTCCGCTCACGCGGATCGGCGATCCGGCCGGCGGCGCCATCGCGGGCCGGTACGTCAAGGGCGGCACGGACATCACTGGCCTGATCGACCTGCTGGCGACCGAGAACATGCTGACTGTCCTTGCCGAGCCCAACCTGGCAGCCATGTCGGGCGAGACGGCGAGCTTCCTGGCGGGCGGCGAGTTTCCGATCGTCGTGCCGCAGCAGAACGGCCTGGCGACGATCACCTTCAAGCAGTTCGGCGTCAGCCTCGCCTTCACGCCGACCATCCATGGCAACGGCCGCATCACGTTGCGCTGCAAGCCCGAGGTCAGCCAGCTCAGCACCAATGGCCAGGTCACGATCCAGGGCTTCACGATTCCGGCGCTGACGACGCGTCGTGTCGACACGACCGTGGAGCTGGCGAGCGGCCAGAGCTTCGCGATCGCCGGCCTGATCCAGAAGACCGGCGTCCAGGACGTCAGCAAGCTGCCGGGCCTCGGCGAGATCCCGATCCTGGGGGCATTGTTCCGATCGGATTCCTTCCAGCGCAGCGAGAGCGAGCTGGTGGTGATCGTCACTCCCTACCTCGTGCGGCCGTCGAGCCGGCAGCTTTCGACGCCGCTGGACGGCTACGTGCCGCCCACCGATGCCGATCGCTACCTGCGGGATCGCACCTACCGGCCGCAGAGCGTCAGCAGCCAGCCGGCGCGGGGCGGCTCGACGCCGGCGCGGTCCGGCGGCTTCATGCTCGAGTAGACACGCCAGAGGAGGCTTCCGACATGCGCTTCCTTCGCGCGCTCTTCGTCGTCGCCGGGCTGGCGACTCCCCTGGCCGCCTGCGACGATCCCGAGACGGCCGTCCACTATGCGCCCAAGCAGCCGCGGGCCGACCGTGCCACGGCCTTGCACGGCGTCACCTTCGCGCCGCTGCGCGATGACCTTTCCGTCGGCGAGCGGCAGCGTCTGTCGGCCTTCGTGCGCGACCTTCCCGCGGATCGCACGTCGGTCACCCTGTTGACGGCAACGGACGGTGCATTGCAGGCGCAACGTGCCGCCGCGGTGCGCAGCCAGCTCCAGGGCCTGGGCCTGCCGGTGGCGGCCGTCGTCCGTGCGCAGGGTATTTCGGTCGGGCCCGACACGGTCGTCGTGTCCGCCGAGAGCTACTCGGCGCGCGCGCTCAACTGCCCCGACTGGAGCAAGTCGCCCGGCTACGATCCGCTGAACCTGCCGCACAGCAACCTCGGCTGCGCCAACGCCCGCAACATCGCCGACATGGTCGCCGATCCCCGTGACCTCGAGGTCGGGCGCACGCCGGGACCGGCCAGCGGGCATCTCGGCGCCTCGGCCGTTGATCGCCTGTACAACGACAAGGCCAAGAGCCCGGTCGCAACCCAATCGAATGTCACCGGCATCACTGGCGGCGGCGGGAACTGACGGACACAGGCAGCCGAATTCTGGAGACATGTTGACCATGGCCGTGCCAGCCACGCGCGATATGAACGTGACGATCCTGCCGCCGCTGCCGCCCGGCGCCTTCGTTGCGTTCGTGGAGGAACCGGAAACCCATGGACGCATCGCGGCCGACGTGCCGCCGGTGCTGGCCGGCCGGGCGGCGCTGCATGTCGTGGCCGGCGGCTTCATGGCGGCGATGCACATGTCCGACTGGCCGGCCGACCTGGGTGGCCTGATCCTCGACATCACGGAGTCGCCATCGCCCGTTGCCGACATGGCCGCGCTCGTGGGCGTGCTTCCCGAGGATTGCGTCATCATCGCCATCGGCGACGCCAATGATGTCCATCTGTTCCGTGATCTGGTAGGGGCAGGTGCCTCGGACTATCTCGTTCGTCCGCTCCCTGACGGCGCCCTGGGCAAGGCCGTTGAGACGGCGATCGCCGCCAAGGCGCGCGAGGTGGAGCTGCGGCACGCCAGGGCCGCCATCCAGGCCGCCGCGGCCGGAAAGGAAGCGGGGCCGCCGGATATCGCGCCGCTGGTTGTCGCCTGTATCGGCACGCGCGGCGGCGTTGGCACGACGACGATTGCCGTGGCGCTGGCCTCCATGCTCGGCCAGGCGCGGCGGCGCGAATCGCTGATTCTCGATCTCGACATTCACTACGGCTCGGTGATGCTGGCGCTCGACCTCGATCCCGCCGATGCGCTGCGCGAGGCGCTGTCGTCGCCACAGCGTGTGGACAATCTGTTTGTCGACCAGTCGGTGCAGCGCAAGACCGAATTTCTATGTGCGCTGGGTGCGGAAGACCCGCCGCGCGACGCGACCAGCCTGGAGGATGGGGCGATCGCCACGGTCGTGGCCGCCTACCAGCGGCGCTTTCGCCAGGTGGTGCTCGACACGCCGCGAGGTGATCCGTCGCTGCTGTGCCAGGCGCTCGAGGCGGCGACGGATCTCGTCCTGGTATGCGATCTGACGCTGGCGGGGACGCGTGATGCGATGCGGCTGCTGACCCTGGCGACCGATGTGGCGCCGCAGCTGCGCATTCACATGATCGCCGGCGGTGCCACCGATCCGAGGAAGGCGCCGATCAAGCTCGCCGACCTCGAGCGCAGCGTGAAGCAGAAGGCTGTCTGCCAGGTGGCCTTCGACGACAAGAACGTGGCGGCGGCGATCAATGCCGGCAAGCCGCTGAACGAGGCGATGCCGCGCAGCGTCGCGGTCAAGTCCCTGCAGCCGCTGGTGAATGCCATGCTGGCGGCCGTCGATCCCGATGCTGCCGCGGCGCGCAGCGATCCGTTCTGGTCCAGGCTGCTGAAGCCGAAGGGCAGGGTCAATACGGCCGCCGCAGGGGCGGGAGCCTGACGAATGTTCGGCCGCGGTCCGCGCAAGGGTGCTGCAGCGACGCCGCAGAAGGAGGATGTGCCGGGCGACATCCTCGCCGACCGGGTGGTGCGCCGCGCTCGGGCCGACGACATCGACTCCGACGATCGGGCCGCGCGGCTGGCGCGCTTGAGCGCAGCTCTGGAGGAGCCGTTGCGCCAGCGGCTGGAGGCGGAGCGTGCTGCCGGCCGCGCACCTGGCGAGGTCGCGCGCATCGCGGGCGAGGCTGTCCAGGCGCATTTCCGGGCTGCGGGCGTGACGCTGAGCGTTCTGGAGCTGCGCGGCTTCGTCAACCAGGCACTGACGTTGCCAGTCCCTGCGTCCGTCCGGCCGCAGATCGCCGAGGCGGCGGCTCAGGGCGTCGTTCCGTCGATGCCGACGGCACCGCGGGCCGCCGTCGTGCAGCTTCCGGCCATGCCCAAGGCTGTGCAGGCGCCTGTATTGTTCGCTGTGCCCGAGCCGGTTCCGGAAGCGGCGCGATCGGCTGACGCGGCCGGCAAGGCGATCCGGGCGCGCCTGGAGCAGTCGCGCCGGACCGTGCAGTCCATGCTGCTCAAGCGCATGGACGTCGCGGCGGCGGCCGAGCTGCCGCGGCATGAGCTGGAGCACCAGCTCGACGACCTCGTGCGCGAGATCCTGATCGAGATGAAGGTGCAGCTCAATCGCGCCGAGCAGAATGAGCTGCTTGCCATGCTGCTCGACGAGATGCTGGGCCTGGGGCCGGTCGAGCCCCTGCTGCGCGACGAGACGGTCACGGACATCCTGGTCAACGGGCCCAAGCAGGTCTATGTCGAGCGCCGCGGCAAGCTGGAGATGACCGATGTCGTCTTCGACGACAACGCCCATGTGCTGAACGTCTGCAACCGGATCGTCAGCCGCATCGGCCGCCGGGTCGATGAATCGAGCCCGATCGCCGACGCCCGCCTGCTCGACGGCAGCCGCGTCAACATCATCATCCCGCCGCTGGCGCTGGATGGGCCCAGCATCTCGATCCGCAAGTTCGGCAAGAAGTCGATCGGCTTCGATCAGATGGCAACACAGGGCAACATGTCGCCGCAGATGGCCACGGTGCTGCGCATCGCCTCGCGCTGCCGGCTCAACGTCCTGATCTCGGGCGGCACCGGCTCGGGCAAGACCACGCTGCTGAACGCCCTCTCGGGCATGATCGGGCTGGACGAGCGCGTGGTGACCATCGAGGACGCCGCCGAGCTGCGGCTGCAGCAGCCGCATGTGGTGCGCCTGGAGACGCGGCCGCCGAACCTCGAGGGCAGCGGCGAGATCACCATGCGCGACCTGGTGAAGAACGCGCTGCGCATGCGGCCGGAGCGGATCATCCTGGGCGAGGTGCGCGGGCCGGAGGCGGTCGACATGCTGCAGGCGATGAACACCGGCCATGACGGCTCGATGGGCACGCTGCACGCCAACCGGCCGCGCGAGGCGCTGACCCGGCTCGAGAACATGTTGGCGATGGCCAACCTCAACATCCCGAACAAGGCGATGCGTACCCAGATCGCCGGATCGCTGCACATGATCGTGCAGATCCAGCGCATGCGCGACGGCATGCGTCGCATCACCCACATCACCGAGGTGACGGGCATGGAAGGCGACGTCATCACCACCCAGGACCTGTTCACCTTCGAGTTCAAGGGCGAGGGGCCCGACGGCAAGCTGCTGGGCGTCTTCAAGAGCTCGGGCCTGCGGCCCAACTTCATGCCCAAGGCGGCGTATTTCGGCCTCGAGAAGGCGCTGATGGAGGCCATGGGGTGAGCGGCCTGGAGCAGATCTTCGGCACCGCCGACCCCTCGGTTCTGCTGGCGCTGGCGACCATCATCCTCGGCTTCTTCTGCGTGACGTACTTCACGCTGTTTGCCGGCCGCCAGGAGCGGCGCGTGCGCGAGCGCCTCGACGCGATGAGCCGGCGCATGCGGGGCATGGACTCACGTCAGGCGGAGCAGGCGCGGGCGCACCTCAGGAAGGTGGATGTCGACAGCCGGCATCCGTTGCTGGACCAGCTCGTTAAGCGCTTCCTGCCCAACCGCGAGGAGCTGCGCGCGCGCTTGCAGCGCACCGGCCGCAAATGGACAGTGGGTGACTACCTCCTTGGCTGCCTCGCCGTCGGGATCGCCTGCAGCGGTGCCTTGTATTTCGTCGGGCAGAGCCTGCCGCTGGTTCTGATCGGCGGCGTGGCGGTCGGCGTGGGCGTGCCGCACATGGTGGTCGGCATTCTGGGGCAGCGCCGGACCGACCGGTTCAATGCGCTGTTCCCCGACGCCATCGACCTGATCGTGCGTGCCTTGCGCTCCGGCATTCCGATCCAGGAGGCGGTCGCCACCGTCGGGCGCGACATGAGCGAACCCGTGGGGCCGTTGTTTGCCCAGGTGACGAACGAGGTCAGGCTCGGCGGCTCGCTCGAAGACTCGTTCTGGAACGCGGCCGACACCATCCGCGCCGCGGAGTTCAACTTCCTGATCATCAGCATGTCGATCCAGCGCGAGACCGGCGGCAACCTCGGCGAGACCCTGGCCAACCTCAGCAAGCTGCTGCGCGACCGGCGCCAGATGAGGCTCAAGATCAAGGCGTTCAGCTCGGAGGCACGGGCAACCTCGATGATCATCGGTGCGCTGCCGTTCACGGTCTGCGGGCTCATCTATTTTCTCAGCCCCGAATACATGTCGCTGCTGTTCACCGATCCCCGCGGCATCATGATGCTCATGATCGCCGGCGGCATGATGGCGGTGGGCCTCTTCATCATGAAGCGCCTGGCCACATTCGATATCTGAAAGGCAGGCGCCGCCATGATGGACCACGTGTTCTTCCTCGGGTTGACCGGCGAGGACATCGTCGTCTTTGCGGCCGGGATGGCAGCGTTGGTTGTCACCCTGGCGGCGTGGCGGGCCTTGCTGCCGGCGGAGAGCTACGCCGGCCGCCTGCGCGCGCTGCAGGACCGACGCACGCGGCTGAAGCACGAGCTGATGGCGGGGCAGCGCCGGTCGCGGCGGGTGGCGACGACAAGCATGCTGCGCCGCCTGTTGACCAGGCTGAACGCCTTGAAGGGAGACAGCTCGGCCAAGGCGCAGCAGCAGCTCACGGCAGCCGGCTTTCGCGGCAAGGATGCCATCGTGCTCTTCCTGTTCCTGAAGATGTGCCTGCCGATGGTCTTCGGCCTGCTGGCCGTGCTCGCCATCTATGTTCTCAAGGTCCTGGCGCTGCCGGACATGATGAAGCCGATCGCTGCCGTGGGCAGCGTGCTGCTGGGGTGGCTGGCACCGGATATCTTCCTGAAGAACATGGCTGAGCGCCGCAAGCTGGCTCTCACCCGGGCATTGCCGGAAGGGCTCGACCTTCTGACCATCTGTGTCGAGGCAGGATTGGGGCTGGATGCTGCGCTCACCCGGGTTGCGAAGGAGCTGCAGAACCTGTCCGCCGAGCTGTCGTACGAGCTGCAGCTCACCGCGATCGAGCTCACCTTCCTGCCCGATCGCCAGGCGGCGCTGGAGAACCTGTCAACGCGCAATGACGTGGCCGGCATCAGAGGGTTGGTCAATACGTTCCGGCAGACGGAGAAGTTCGGCACGCCCCTGGCGCAGTCGCTCAAGGTGCTGGCGGCGGAGTACCGCAGCGAGCGCATGATGAAGGCCGAAGAGAAGGGCGCCCGCTTGCCGGCGGTGATGACCGTTCCCTTGATGGTGTTCATTCTTCCGACCCTTTTCATCGTCATTCTGGGGCCGTCGATCATCAACATCATGGACGCCATGAAGTAGGGGCGGCCCTGACCCGGGTCATCGAGAAGGGGCGGAGCAGGTTTTGATTGTTTCATTTTGACATCGCTTGTTGGTCAATGTATGGAAACCCATAAGGCGAGTTGGCATTAAGAAAATATCTGCTCGCCACCAAGAAGAGATGTAGTAGGCGTGCCGGGTTCATTCCTCCACCCGGATGTATTTCAAAACAAGTCATAACAAGCGTGGCTGTTCGAGATCGTTGGTTCAGGCATCAGGCTGTCCGGAAATCTGCAGTGTCAGGCGAAGCGGTGTGTCGAGGCGGTTGCCCGCGGGCGCCGTTTGCTGTGTCGCGCTGCCGGTATCGAAGGCTGTCTCCGCCGCCGCGTCATCGAGTGGGCCTCGCTGCACCGTGAGGCTGTCATGTCGCGTTCCACTGTCACCGAGAAGCTGCTCGGCACGATCCGCCGGCTGCAGAGCGGACGAGACGGCGCGTCGCTGGTGATGGTCGCGCTTGCCGCGCCGTTGATCATCGGCTCGCTGGCGTTGGCGATCGATACCGGCGCCTGGTACATGGAGAAGCGCCGGACGCAGCAGATGGCCGATGCCGCCACCGTCGCGGGCGTGCGCGTCATCAAGAGTGGCGGCTCGGCGACGGCGGCCCGGCAGGTGGCGCTCAACGACGCCAAGAGGAACGGCTACGTCGAGGCGGCCAGCCATTCCTTCACGCTCGATTCACCGGCCGTGACGGGGCCGTATGCCGGCCAGCCGAATACGGTCGAGGTCACGATATCGCGGCCCCTGCCGCGCTTCTTCAGCCCCGTGGCGGCGACGGCCAGTGCCCGGTCGGTGGCCTACAAGCCCGCCATCCTCGGCAAGAACCTCGAGGTGGCCATGATGCTCGATGTCAGCGGATCCATGCGCTACGACACTGAGCTTCCCGGCATCACCAAGCTGAAGGCGATGCAGGATGCCGCCAAGGCGTTGATCGACACCGTCGTTCAGGATCAGCAGACGCCCTACACGTCGCGTGTCGCGCTGGTGCCGTACTCGTCCGCCGTGAATGTCGGCACCGGCACGATCGGCAGTGTCACGCTGTTCAAGAAGGTGACGAACCTGACGATCCCAACCACCACCTCGGGGTATGGGCAGAACGCCACCACGATCCAGTGGAGCAGCGTGGTCGAGCGCACCGGCAGCGCGCAGTACACCGACGATCTGCCGGAAGCCAACAAGTATCTCGGTGACTTCTATGGCTACCGGAGCTGGGGCATCAGCACCAACCAGCCGTCAGCGGCTTCGACGATCCAGTCGCTGTCGACCAGCCGCGACACCCTGAAGGCCACGATCGACGGCCTCAGCGCGGCCGGCTCGACCGCCGGCCACCTGGGCGCGGCATGGAGCTGGTATCTGCTGTCGCCGAAATGGGCGAGCCTGTGGACCGGCGGCAGCACGCCCAACAGCTACGGCACTGGCACTTACAAGGCCGTGGTGATCCTGTCGGATTTCGACATGAACACCTACTACCGGGGCAGCGACAGCTCGACGACGCAGACACGCAAGCTCTGTGATGCGATGCGGACCGCCGGGATCGTGGTCTACACGGTCGGCTACAACATTCCCGCCAACAACACCCGGGCTGATGGCCTGTGGAAGGATTGCGCCTACGACGAGACCAAGCGGTATTCGGCGAACACCGTCAGCGAGCTCTTGGCGGCGTTCCGGGCGATCGCGCAGGCGACGCTCAACGGCGCGTTGAACGATGACATCCGCCTGGGCGAGTGAAGGGAGGCGCAGCATGGCATCGCTCCGTGATCTCTGGCGTCGCCTCGGCGCGGACCAGCGCGGCGTCTCGGCGATCGAGGCGGCCATCGCGCTGCCGGTGCTGGCGCTGGCCCTGTGCGGCGTGCTCGAGTTCGGGCTCAACGTCTATAATCGCCAGCAGCTGCAGGTCGCCGTGCAGGCCGGCATGCAGTTCGCGCTGCGCAATCCGAACGACACGACAGGCATCATGAGCGCGATCAGCGCCGCCTTGCCGGCCAATGCCAATGCCACCGTGAGCACGCCGACCTATGTCTGCGAATGCAACAACGGCACACAGATCAGCTGCAGCCCGATGGGGACATGCTCCGTCGGCACGCCGCGGCGGATCATGACCGTCTCGGTCTCGCGCCCGCCCGTGGCGCTGGTGTCCATGCTGATCGGGTTGCGGCCGACGACGCTGCAGGCCCAGGGCGCCATCACCGTGCCGCCATCCTGAGGATCTCGCCATGCGTGCTTTTGCGCGATGCCTTGCGCGTGATGAGGGCGGCGGGCCGGCCATCGAGTTCGCGATCGCGGGTCCCGTCGTGCTGCTGGTATTGTTCGGGTGCATCGAATTCGGCCGCGTGTTCTGGATACGCAACACCCTGGAGTATGCGGTCGAGGAGGCCGCGCGCTATGCCACGCTCAACAAGAGCGCGACGCAAAGCGACATCCAGACCAAGGTGCGCAGCAACGTCCTGGGGATCAACCCCGGCATCGTCCAGGTCGCGGTGGTTTCCGCGCCGGGGGCGAATGTGGACTACAAGACCATCACCGCGACCCTCAGCACCAACGGCGGCCAGATCAGCCTCATCTCCGGTCTGCTTCCCGTGAAGATGCTGACGGTCTCGGCGCAGACTCGCAGCGTCGTGCCGAAGTAGGCGCGACGCTGGCACTTCATACAATTAGTCGTTTTCTGTGCTGTTGACCCACCGCAACATCTAGTATCACACTTGCGCGCGCCCGAACAAAACCATGGAGCGAGGCAAGGAGCCGGTGGAGTCGATTGCAGCATTCAAAGGGGCCCGTCGCGTCCGGTGGTGGCTGCTCGGCGCCGCGCTGGCGATCGCGACTTCCTGCTCGGCAGGCGGCGAAAGCGGCGGCGCCGCCAACAACTACGAGGCGTTGATGCGGGTTGCCGACCGGGCGCGCGAAGGCGGCGACCCGTCGAATGCCGTGCCGATCTACCAACGCGCGCACGAGATCAATCCGCGTGAGCCCGAGCCTCTGGTGCGCATCGGCCAGTCCCTGCTTCAGACCGGCAACGTGCCGCAGGCCGCAGCATCATTCCAGGAAGCCCTCAAGCTGCGCCCAAGCGATCCCGAGGCCCTGCGCGGGTTGGGTGGGGCGCTGATCGCGATGGATCAGCCGGAGCTGGCGCTGGAGCAGTACGAGGCGGCGCTGCGCGCCGAGCCCGGCGATGCGCGCGCGCTCAACGGCGCCGGCGTTGCGCTCGACCTGCTGGGCCGGCCGGCCGAGGCGCAGGCCCGCTATGATGCGGCGCTGAAGGTCGATCCCGCCAATCTCGCGGCCCGCAACAATTTCGGGCTTTCGCTCATATCCACCGGCCGCTACCCGGAAGCGATCCTGCTGCTCCAGGACGCGGCCGGGCAGCCTGGGGCGAACAGCCGTACGCGCGGCAACCTCGCGCTGGCCTATGGCCTGCAGGGCGACATGCCTCAGGCCATGCGCTGGCTGCGCGCCGACATGGACGATCCCAGCGCGCAGCGCTACCTGGCCTATTTCGGCCAGCTTCGCGGCGCGACACCCGAGGTCAGGACAGCCTCGATCCGAGCCAACCCGGAGTACTATCCGCGGGGCAGGCGCTGAGTTTGACGCACGGTGGCGTGTGCCGGACCGCGCGCCTCCCGGCGCGCTCATGTATTGCCGCGGCAAGACGAAGAGCGCGGCAGGAGCCGCGTGGTCCGTCCGCGCAATCGTGCCTCAAAGGTTGGTGCCGACAGACGTATCGCCCGCGCTGTGGTGGCGGCTCTTCGCCGCGCCGCTATCCCTGTACCGAATAGCCACCGTCGACCGGGATGGCGGTGCCGGTCACGAAGTCGCTGGCCCGGCTGCACAGGAAGACGGCGATGCCGGCATGGTCGTCGGGCGTGCCCCAGCGGCCGGCCGGGGTGCGGGCCAGCACGCGATCATGCAGGCCGGCGACCTCCTGGCGGGCGCGGGTCGTGAGGTCGGTGTCGATCCAGCCCGGCAGCACGGCGTTCACCTGGATGTTGTCGCGCGCCCAGGCCGTGGCGCAGGCCTTGGTGAACTGCACGATGCCGCCCTTGCTGGCGGCATAGGCCGGCGTGTACGAGGTGCCGAAGATCGACATCATCGAGCCGATATTCACGATCTTGCCGCCGCCCGCCGCCTTCATGTGCGGATAGGCGGCATGGCTGCAGAGATAGGCGCTGGTCAGGTTGGTCTCGATCACCTGGGTCCATTCCGACAGCGCGATCTCGTGCGGCGGCTTGCGCACGTTGATGCCGGCGTTGTTGACCAGGATGTCCAGGCGCCCATGGCGGGCGACAGCGCTGGCCACCATCGACCGCACGGACGTTTCGTCGCGGACATCGACCTCGATCTGGCCGGCGGTGGCGCCCAGCGCCGCCAGGTTCCTCACCGCCGCGGCCGATTTGGTGGCGTTGCGGCCGGCCACGACCACGGCCGCGCCGGCAGAGGCGAGGCCGCGCGCCACGCCCAGGCCAATGCCGCCGTTGCCGCCGGTCACGATGGCCACCTTTCCCGTCAGATCGAACATGGTCTTCATGTTTCCCCCCTGCGCCTACGGCTACGCATTCACATATCTTCACTGTCAGCCCAAGCGCCAGTTCACTGTCATCCCGAGCGCCAGCGAGGGATCTCCTGTGAATGGCGCATTGTGCGTCTTGCGCAGGAGATCCCTCGCTGGCGCTCGGGGTGACAGTCCTCCTTTTCGAGACGCAAGCTCTCTGAGACCGGATGTGTGAATCCCGTAGGCGTCTACGGAGGGCGCGGTGCATCGGAACGGCACCGCTGTGAGGGGGCAGCGCAAGCCCGCGCCAGCGCAATCACATACGAGAGTGGGAAATTCGGGCAAAAAATTTGCCCGAGAGGGGAAGCGGTGCGATGGTTGGATCGCAATCTCGACTTCCGTATCCGACGACGGGTGATGGCTGTCCTACATCACCGCTCGGCGGAACCTCTCGGGCTATAGTGATGTCCGCATTCAGCGAACCATCCTCCGCCGCCTATATGCCGTGAAGTGCGGTGGCGGCGGCGTATCAATGCTGTGATAGAGCTGTGATGGAGGCTCGATCCCTACCGCTCGAGCGGCAGGCTGACGACAACCCGTAGCCCGCCGGCGGCGATGTTCTCGGCCTGTACCGTGCCGCCCATGGCCTCGGTGTTGCGCCGCACGAACCACAGCCCCATGCCGAAATGATGCATGCCGGGTGCCGTCAGGGTATTGCGGCTGGTGCAGGCGGGTGCCACCGCCCGGCGGCTGAAATTCTGCTCGAAGATCCGCTCCAGGTCGTCGGGCGGGACGCCCGGGCCGCCATCCTCGATCACGATCTCGGCGTTGGCGCCGGCCGGGCGGACCGTGAGGTGGATGCGGCCGTCGCGCGGCGAGAAGCTGATGGCATTCTCGATCAGGTTGCCCAGGATGGCATCGAACAGCCGCTCGGCGCCGCGGACATGCACGCCCGGTGCGATATTCCGCTCCAGCGTGATGCCGGCCAGCTCGAGCTCGTCCTCGTAGTCGACCACCGCGTCGTTGAGCAGGTCCGAGATGTTGAGGCGCTGCCGGCGCGGGTCGAGCAGGTCCGCGATCATCCAGTCCATGCGTCGTCCGGCCGAGATGATGCGGTCGATCTTGTCGAGCGAGCGGCTGATGCCGTCCAGCGCCTCGCGGCTGCGGTCATCGCCCTGCGGCACGGTCTGGCGCAGCGGCACCACCAGCTGGCCGATCGTCGCCACCGGCGTCTTGAGCGCGTGGATGTTCTCCTCGGCGACGTGGCGGATCAGCTCGGCCGACGAGCGCAGGCCGCCGATCAGGCGGTCGAACTCGCGCGCCACGCCCGACAGCTCGGGCATGCGGTTGAGGGTCTCGAAGGAGTCGCTGCTGCGGCCGGCCCGCAGGTCATAGGCCAGGCGCTGGAAGCGCCGCAGGTGCAGCCACACGCTCAGGAACAGGCCCACCACCAGAATCGCCAGGCCGCCATAGACCATGGCCGCCATCCGCATCTCGCTGGATTGCCAGTACGGCCGGCCGATCGAGGTCTCGAGGTAGGTGGCCTCGGTCCAGCTCGTGAGCACCGACCAGCAGCCGGCCTTGGTACGTGTCGAGGCGATGGCGAACAGCAGCTCGTTGGAGCCGGTCTCGGTGCCGATCCGCGCCTCGATCGGCGCGCTGCCGTCGCAGGTCTTGGGCGCCTCCGTCAGCAGCCCGAGCTGGCTCAGCTTCTGCCGCACCGGCTCGAACGCGCCCTGCGTCTCGTCCGGTGCCGCGGCCACCAGGAACACGCCTTCGCCCTCGGGCTCGGCAGCATGCAGCAGCAGGCGGATGGTGAGGCCGTCATTGGCCATGGCCTTGACGGCGTCGGCCACCAGGATGATCGAGCTCGGGTTGAACTGGTCGAGCAGGGGACGCAGGCCGTTCATGATCAGCGCCGCCTGCTGCTGCGCCGAGCGCAGCACGATCGTGCGCTTGTCCTCGTCGGCCTTGCGGAATTGCACGTAGAGGATCAGCGGCACCGCGCTGCAGGCGATCAGCAGGATCAGCAGGCTGGCGACAATCGAACGGCCTGGCGAGAGATAGCGCCGCAACAGGTCAAACGGGCGGGCCATTGCTGCTCCAGCGATAGCCGAACCCGGGATAGTTCTCGATGCATTCGAACGTGTCGTCCAGGTCGCGGAATTTCTGCCGGATGCGTTTGACGAAGGAGCGGACGTTGGCGCGGTAGCCCTCGGAGCCGAAGCCGGCGGCGAAGCCGGGGCCGCGCACGGCATTGTAGAGGTCGCGATAGCGCACGTCCTGGCCGGCGTTGCGCGCCAGGTGCTCGACCACCGCGAACTCGGCGACGGTGAGGTCGACCTGGCGGCCCTTCCACACGGCGCGGCACGAGACCGGGTTGAGCTCCAGATGGCCGATGGAGAGGGGCTCGCCGCCGCTGTCGAGCGTGCCGCCGCCGTCCTCGCGGCCGCGCGCCAGGATCATCTCGATCCGCTTCTGGATGATGGTGAAGGTGCGCGACTTGTCGATGAAGTCGACGGCGCCGTCGGCCAGCGCCGTCTCTTCGTAGAACGGCTCGCCCAGCACCGTCAGGAAGACCACGGGCACATCGATCTCGGCTTCCCGCATCTTGCGCAGCAGCTCGATGCCGCTCATGGCCGGCATCTTCCAGTCCAGCAGGGCGAGCGTGGCCGAGCGGTCGACCTTGAGGTGCTCCAGCGCGACCCGGCTGTCGCCGAAGGCGAGCACGTCCAGGCCCGCGTCCTTGAGATTGTTGCGCAGCGCCTCGCGGAACATGTCGTCGTCGTCGACGAGGATGACCCGCGATGGATTGACGTCCTTTGACTGACTACCCTTGCTTACCATTGTGTCCTAGCCGTTCCAGGCAGCCTCGCTCGCCTAGGGTTTCTCGGCCGCTGCCGCCGAACTGGTAGGTAAGAACCTTTTGCGCCCCTGTCCGCATGTCGGTGAACAGGAACAGGTCAAGTGTGCAGGCCTGGTCGTGATACGTCCAGACATTGGCCGAGGGCGTCTTGCGGATCGTCGCCGGCGGCCCGAACCGGCGCGTCACGGCGTCCTCTGACAGCCCCGCTAGCGACGGCGCCTGCTGCGGCATCGGCGCGGTGGCCTCCTGGGGCTCCGGCCCCTTCACCGTGCTGGTGGTCGGCTTGCCCTCCAGCGGGCCTTCCTGGGGGGTGAAGGATATCTCGGTGGCGGCGGCCTGGGCCGCCGGCGGCGGCTTGGGCGGCGCCGGCCGCGCCACCGGCTTGGGAGCCATCGCGACAGGCAGCGGCGGCGGCGGTGGCGGCGGCGTGCTGCAGGCTGCCACGCCTGCCACGATCCAGGCGGCTGAAATGCCGCGGAAAAATCTCGACTGCAGAATCAACGTCCTGGTCATGACCTGCCTCTACAGCACGACGTCGTCGCCCGGGAATGCGCAACCCCGCGCACCCCGCGGCGACTTTCGCCAGCGTCGGCGTCCTATTCACACGCAACTGAAATATTCTTATGAACAGCTGGCCAAGAATATCAGATCACCGCACGTGAGATGAAGTGCTATTGCGTCCCAAAAACTAGACGGGGGAGGTGCGAAAACGGTCCCGAGCGGACCGTTCGCGTCACGCTGTGGCGCGCAGCAGGTCGGCAGCCTTCTCGCCGATCATGATGCAGGCAGCGTTTGTGTTGCCTGACGGCATGGTCGGCATGATCGAGGCATCGGCGATGCGCAGTCCGCCGATGCCGTGGACCTTGAGCTGGTCATCGACCACGGCGTTGGGGCCGGGCGCCATGCGGCAGGTGCCGATCGGATGATATGCTGTCTCTGAATTCTGCCGGATCCAGGACAGGATCTGCTCGTCGCTGGTGACGGCCGCGCCGGGTGAGTACTCGTCGCCGCGCAGCGCATCCATCGGCGGCGCCTCGACGATGCGCCGCATCATGCGGAAGCCGTCGACCATGGCGCGCTGGTCGATCGGGTCGGCCAGGAAGTTGAAGCGGATCGCCGGGTCGGCATGCGGGTCGGCCGAGCGGATATGGATCGAGCCCAGGCTCTCCGGTCGCAGCTGGTAGCAGGCTACCGTCATGCTGGGGAAGGTCTGCAGCTTGCGCCGCTTGGGGTCCTTGATCGAGTACGGCACCAGGTGCATCTGCACGTCGGGCGTGTCGAGCTCGGGGCGGGTCTTGAGGAAGGCCAGCAAGGGTGCCGAGGGCAGGCTCAGGAAGCCTCCGCCGGTTGTGAGGTATTTCAGGACCTGCCCGACCAGGCCGACGCCGCGCGCCATCTCGTTGTAGGACACGCCATGGGCCTTGATGCGCCACTGGATGCGGGCGTTGATGTGGTCGCGGAAATTCTCGCCCACCGCCGGCAGGGCGTGCCGCACGGCGATGCCGTGCGCCGCCAGCACCTCCGGCCGCCCGATGCCGGACAGCTCCAGGATCTGCGGCGACTTCACGGCACCCGCCGACAGGACCACCTCGCGGCCGGCGCGCGCCTCGACGACCTGGCCGTGCTGCTCGTAGGCGACGCCGGTGCAGTGCGCGCCGTCGAGCAGCAGCCGCAGCGCCGGCGCTTCGGTGACGATGCGCAGGTTGGCGCGCTTGCGCGCCGGCGCCAGGTAGCAATGCGCCGTGCTCATGCGCCGGCCATGGCTGATCGTGGCCTGCGTCTTGACGATGCCTTCCTGGTCGGCGCCGTTGTAGTCGGGATTGCGCTTGTAGCCGGCGGCGACGGCGGCGGCGAACAGCGCTTCGTAGAGCGGATTCTGGTCCGGCACCTCCGATACGCGCAGCGGGCCTGACCTGCCGCGCCAATCGCCGCCGTCGCCTTTCTCGTAGGTCTCCATGCGGCGGAAGATCGGCAGCACGTCGTCCCAGCCCCAGCCGCGATTGCCGAACTGCGCCCAGGAGTTGTAGTCGAGCGGCTGGCCGCGCACGAAGACCAGGCCGTTGATGGCGCTGGAGCCGCCCAGCAGCTTGCCGCGCGGCACCGGGATGGCGCGGTTGGCGGTGCCCGGCTCGGGCTCGGACTTGAAGCGCCAGTTGGCCGCCGGATGATCGATCAGCAGGCCGAAGCTCACGGGCAGGCGTGACCAGAAGTGGTTGGCCCGGCCGGCCTCGAGCAGCAGCACGCGCGTGCGCCCGTCCTCCGTCAGCCGCGACGCGAGCGCGGCGCCGGCCGAGCCGGCGCCCACGATGATGTAGTCGTATTGGATGTCGGTGCCCATGACGCCATTACCTGATGTCATTCCGAGCGTAGCGAGGAATCTCCTGCGAAGGGAGCTTCATTTCGAGGAGATGTCTCGCTGCGCTCGACATGACAGTGTTGCGTTACTTCTTCGTCACCAGCGGGCAGTCACCCTTGTCCATCGGCCGGAAGGCCTGGTCGCCGGGGATCGTGGCCAGCAGCTTGTAGAAATCCCACGGGCCCTTGGATTCGGCCGGCTTCTTGACCTCGAACAGATACGTGTCGTGGACCTTGCGGCCGTCGGCGCGGATCACGCTCTTGCCGAAGATCTCGTCGTCGGCCGGCGACGACTTCAGCTTCGCCATCACCTTGTCGGCGTCGTCGGTGCCCAGCTTCTGCACCGTCTTCAGGTAGAGCTTGGCCGCCGAGTAGTTGCCGGCCTGCACGCTGGTGGGCATGCGCCCGCCCATCTTGGCGGCGAAGCGCTTGGCGAAGGCGCGGGTGCCCTCGGTGCGATCCCAGTAGAACGCTTCGGTGAGCTGCAGCCCCTGGGCCAGGGGCAGGCCCAGGCTGTTGACGTCGGTGACGAAGATCACCATGGCCGCCAGCTTCTGCCCGCCCTTGGCGATGCCGAACTCGCCGGCCTGCTTGATGGCGTTGGTGGTGTCGCTGCCGCCATTGGCCAGCGCCACGATCTGCGCCTTGGAGGCCTGCGCCTGCAGCAGGAAGGACGAGAAGTCCGACGTGTTCAGGGGATGGCGCACGCTGCCCAGCACCTTGCCGCCGTTGGCGGTCACGACCGCCGAGATGTCGCGCTCCAGGGCATGGCCGAAGGCGTAGTCGGCGGTGAGGAAGTACCACGAGGCGCCGCCCGACTTCACGATCGCCGCGCCGATGCCGTTGGCCACCGACGCCGTGTCGTATGTCCAGTGGATCGTGTAGGCGTTGCAGTGCTTGCCGGTGACGTCCGAGGAGGCGGGGTCGGTCGCGAGGAAGACACGCTTCTTGTCGGCGGCCACGCGCCCGGCCGCGATCGACGAGGCCGAGCCGCCGGCGCCGAGGATGACGTCCACCTTGTCGGTATCGTACCAGCGGCCGGCCGTGGTGGCCGCGACGTCGGCCTTGTTCAGCACATCGCCATGGATCAGCTCGATCTTCTTGCCGGCGACCGTGCCGCCGAAATCGTCGATCGCCAGCTGCGTGGCCGCCACCGAGCCCGGGCCCAGGATGTCGGCATAGACGCTCGACATGTCCGTCAACACGCCAAGCTTCACCACGTCGTCGGAAATCTGCGCCATTGCCGGCGCCATCGCCGCCCCCAACAGCACTACGCTCATCGTCAACGCCTTGCGCATCTCGTTTCTGCTCCCATTGCGGTGGGCATCACGCAGCCCGTCTTGTTTGCCGGGCCACCCTAGGCGACCGGCAACGGCGAAGCCAGCGCCGACGCGGCTGCGCGGCGCTGGCTGTTGTGGACGGATGCGCTATTTCTTCGCGACCAGCGGGCAGTCGCCCTTGTCCATCGGCCTGAAGGCCTGGTCGCCGGGGATCGTGGCCAGCAGCTTGTAGTAGTCGTAGGGGCCCTTGGATTCGGACGGCTTCTTGACCTCGAACAGGTACATGTCGTGGACCTTGCGGCCGTCGGCGCGGATCACGCTCTTGCCGAAGATCTCGTCGTCGGCCGGCGACGACTTCAGCTTCGCCATCACCTTGTCGGCGTCGTCGGTGCCCAGCGCCTTGATCGCCCTCAGGTACTGCTTGGTCGCGGAATAGAAGCCGGCCTGGATGCTGGTCGGCATCTTGCCATTCATCTTGGCGGCGAAGCGCTTGGCGAAGGCGCGGGTGCTGTCGTTGAGGTCCCAGTAGAACGCTTCCGTGAGCTGCAGCCCCTGGGTCCGCTCCAGGCCGAGGCTGTGGACGTCGCTGACGAAGACCAGCAGGCCGGCGAGCTTCTGGCCGCCCTTGACGATGCCGAACTCGGATGCCTGCTTGATGGCGTTGATGGTGTCACCGCCGGCATTGGCGAGGCCGATGATCTGCGCCTTGGAGGCCTGCGCCTGAAGCAGGAAGGAGGAGAAGTCCGACGTGTTCAGCGGATGGCGCACGCTGCCCAGCACGGTGCCGCCGTTGGCCGTGACGATGGCCGACACGTCGCGCTCCAGCGCGTGGCCGAAGGCGTAGTCGGCGGTGAGGAAGTACCATGTCTTGCCGCCCGACTTCACCACCGCCGAGCCGGTGCCGTTGGCCAGCGCCACCGTGTCGTAGACCCAATGCACGGTGTAGGCGTTGCACAGCTTGCCGGTGATGTCGGAGGAGGCGGGGTCGGTGGCGAAGAAGATCCGCTTCTTGTCGGCCGCCACGCGCGAGCCGGAGATCGACGACGCCGAGCCGCCGGCGCCGAGGATGGCGTCGACCTTCTCGGAATCGTACCAGCGGCCGGCGATGGTGGCGGCCACGTCAGCCTTGTTCTGCACGTCGGCGTTGACCAGCTCGATCTTCTTGCCGGCGACCGTGCCGCCGGCGTCGTCGATCGCCATCTGCGTCGCGACCACCGCGCCGGGGCCGTTGATGTCGGCGTAGAGGCTCGACATGTCGGTCAGCACGCCGATCTTGACCACATCGTCGGAGATCTGCGCCGTTGCCGGCGCCGCCGCCAGCAGCAGCACGCTCATTGCCATTGTCTTGCGCATCTTGCTTTTCCTCCCGGTCTGGTGGGCATTGTCTGCAGCCCATCCCTTGACCGGGAAAACCTAAAGCACGTTGCGCCGAATTGCGAACAGGTCTGTCATGGTCGAGCCGCCGCCTCAGAACCGCGGCCGGCTCATGGCCCAGTCGAGCACCAGCAGCGCGCCCAGCGGGAGCATCGCCGTGACCACGACGGCGATGCTGGCCGGCAGGAGGCGGCCCATGTCGAAGACGACCATGCCCTCCCAGGTTCGCGCGTCCAGGCCCTGCTTGCCGTAGATGCTCTCGCAGACAAGCGTGCCGAGCAGGGCGAGCGCGAAGGCCTGCCGCAGGGCTCGGACCAGCACGCGGCCCAGCGCCAGCGCCGCTGAAACGGATGCCAGCAGCGCCAGCGCCGCGCCCATGGTGGCGGCCGCGACCACGCCGCCCTCGGCGCCGCCGGACAGCACGGCGATGGCCGGGATCAGCGCCAGCACGATGATGGCCTGAAGGTCGCGCAGCCAGAGCGCGGCGAAGAGCACGGCGCCGGCAGCCCGCGTTGCCGCCAGGGCCGCCACAGCGGCGCATGCCGGGGCGGCGATCACGCTGCCGACGATCACGCCTGCCAGCGCCGTCACGAGCGTCTGCCCCGCGGCGACAACCAGGGTGGGCGCGACGCCCCGGGCCTGCGCGGCGATCGGGCTCGGCCGCGGCAGGAGCAGGGGCGGGACCACGGCCGCGACGGCCAGGACCTCCCACAGGGCGAGCCCGAGCGCCGTGACACCGACGGCCAGCAGCACGCCGCCGACCGGCCGCGACAGTCCCGCCTCCAGGGCGTGCCTGTCGCGGACGCCGTGCATCATCGCACCGGACGCTGGGCTGTCGCCTGCCATGTCTGCCTCCTGTCCCCATGCCTGTGTCGGCGAAAGGCGCGCGCGCCATGCTTTGCTGCGGTGAATGCCGGCCACAGCTGGCGACAGCCTGACGGGGCCGGTGCCGCGCCGGCTGGGCGAAGCCCGTCAGCCCGTGCCACTATCGCGCGTCCTCATCGACGGGAGAGCGCTCATGACCGACCTTACCCCAGACCTGCGCGAGGCGCTCGCCCGCGTCGGCACCTCGACCCTGACCGGCGTGCTGAACCGGCGTGGCTTGCGCAGCATGTGCCTGTACGACGTGTGGCCGCTGCGGCCCGACACGCCGCGCATGGTCGGGCTCGCCTTCACCATGCGCTTTATCCCCTCGCGCGAGGACAAGGACGGGCCGACCTCCACCAGCCGCAGCATGGTGCAGCCGCAGGCCATGGAGGAGTGCCCGCCGGGGCACGTGCTGATGATCGATTCGCGCGGCGATTCGCGCGCCGCCTCGGCAGGCGATCTCTATGTCGGGCGGCTCAAGGCGCGCGGCTGCGCCGGCATCGTCACCGACGGCGGCCTGCGCGACACCGACGGCATCGCCAAGACCGGGCTGCCGGCCTATTGCCGCCGTCCGTCCTCGCCGCCCAGCCCCATCGTGCATCGCCCGATCGACCTCAACCTGCCGATCGCCTGCGGCGGCGTCGCGATCTATCCCGGCGACGTGATCGTGGGCGACCGCGACGCGGTGGTCGTGATCCCCCCCGACATCGTGGCGGCGGTGGCCGAGGAGGCCCTGGCGGCCTACCACTACGAGGAGTTCGCCGAAGCCGAGGTGGCGCGCGGCCGGTCGCTGAAGGGCCTGTTCCCCGTCGCCGGCGAGGAGGCCAAGCGCGACTACGAGGCCTGGAAGAAGGCGCGCGAGGGCAAGGCCTAGTCTTCTACCTCTCCCGCAAGCGGGAGAGGTCGCCGGGCGCGCAGCACCCGGCGGGTGAGGGCCCAAGGACCAGTCGCTTCGTCTGTTGCCCCTCACCTTCCCATCGCGCTTCGCGCAATGGGCCCCTTCCTCTCCCGCTTGCGGGAGAGAAGATGGCCGAATTAGTAATAGTACGAATCATTCTTGCGAGATATGTTCAATACATACTAATGTCCGCTCCACTGGATGCTGAGAACGTGGAGAAGGACCCATGGCCGTGGCCAGCGCCGACATCGGCCCGCGCGAGGACTACATCACCGTCGCCGGCTGCCGCACCTACGTGCAACGCGCCGGCAAGGGCACGCCGGTGCTCTATCTCCACGGCGCCAACGGCGGCGGCAGGTGGCTGCCCTTCATGGAGCGCCTGGCGGCCGACCATGAAGTGATCGCGCCCGAGCATCCCGGCTTCGGCCGCAGCGACACGCCTGACTGGTTCGACAACATCCACGACGTCGCCTATTTCTACCTCGACCTCATCGACGCGCTGGGGCTGAAGGGCGTGCATCTGGTCGGCTCCTCGCTGGGCGGCTGGGTGGCCTGCGAGATGGCGGTGCGCAGCACGGCGCGCCTGGCCAGCCTGGCGCTGATCGGCTCGGCCGGCCTGCACCTGAAAGGCGTGGCGCGGCCCGACACCTTCATGTGGACCCCGGAGGAGGCGGCGCGCGGCCTGTTCCATGACCAGGCCCTGGCTGAGAAGATGCTGGCGGCGGCGCCGTCCGATGACGAGCTCGAGCGCCAGATGAAGAACCGCTTCGCCACGGCCCGGCTGGCCTGGGCGCCGCGCTTCTATGATCCGCACCTGCACAAGTGGCTGCACCGCATCGACGTGCCGACCGTGGTCTTCTGGGGCGCCCAGGACCAGCTGGTGCCGGCCGTCTACGCCGAGCGCTTCGGCGAGCTTATCCCGAAGGCGACGGTCCACTATTTCGACGCCTGCGGGCACCTGCCGCAGGTCGAGCAGCCGGCGGCGTTCGCCGAGGCGCTGGCGACGTTCGTGCGGAGGGCTGCGTAATGCGTTTCTTCTTCTTCCACCTGATGCCGTATGCGCCGCTGGATCTCGACTACGACAAGACGCACAAATCGGCCTGGGTGACGCTGCCCAACAGCTACTACGATCCTAAGCTGGGCGCCGATCTCTACAACCGCTACCTCGACGAGCTTGAGTATGCCGACGAGCTCGGCTTCGAGGGCATCAGCGTCAACGAGCATCACCAGACCGCCTACGGCCTGATGCCGGCGCCCAACGTCTTTGCCGGCATGCTCGCGCGGCGCGTCAAGCAGGCCAAGATCTGCATCCTGGGCCGCGCCCTGCCGGTGCTCTCCAATCCGCTGACCGTGGCCGAGGAGTTTGCGGTCCTCGACAATGTCACCCGCGGCCGCATCATCACCGGCTTCGTGCGCGGCATCGGCGCGGAGTACCATTCGATGGCGGTGAATCCGGCGGAAAGCCACGCCCGGTTCCATGAGGCGCACGACCTCATCGTGCAGGCCTGGACCCGGCCGGGGCCGTTCGCCTACGAGGGCAAGTACTACCACTTCCCGTACGTGAACATCTGGCCGCGTCCCTACCAGACGCCGCATCCGGCCATCTGGGTGCCCTCGCAGGGCTCGCGCGAGACCATCGAGTTCGCGGCGGCGCGCGAGCGCAAGTACGTCTACCTGCAGACCGCCACGCCGGCGGAGATGCTGTTCAAGTACATGCGCGCCTATCGCGAGGCGGCGCTGCGCCAGGACTACGAGGCGAGCGCCGACCAGCTCGGCTGGTCGGTGAAGATCTATGTCGCCGAGACCGACGAGATCGCCAGGCGCGAGGCCAAGCCGCATGTCGAGGCCTTCGTGAACAAGTTCCTGCGCATGCCGGTGGAGATGCTGCTGCCGCCGGGCTACAGCTCCATCGAATCGATGAAGGGTGTGATAGCCGCCAAGAAGACGATCACCGGCGGCGCCCGCACCATCGACCAGCTCCTGGAGCAGGGCACCTTCATCTGCGGCAGCCCGGCGACGGTGCGCGCCAGGCTGGAGGAGTACCAGCACAAGGGCGGCTTCAACATCGTGATGGCCGGCCTGCATTTCGGCACCCTGCCGGCCGAGCTGACGCGCAAGAACATGGAGATGTTCGCCCGCGAGGTGATGCCGCACCTGAAGGACCGCGTCCCCGAAGGCTACCGCCCCATCGCGGCCGAATAACGACGGCGTCGTCGTTGCAGAAAGATTAACCACAGAGGCACAGAGACACAGAGGAAGCACAGAGGGAAGAAACTGCGCGCCTTTGGCGCGCGAAAGAATTCATTTCTCTGTGCTTCCTCTGTGTCTCTGTACTACTGACCTCGAGAATCTCTGCGAGCCGTGGTGATTTGGATAGCCTTCATGGTGAGCCTGTCGAACCATGAAGGCGTCGCACGAGCGGTGGTGCGGCGCTTCATGGTTCGACAGGCTCACCATGAAGCACTCCTCCGCTATTTGGTTGCGGCCAAAGGCTACGCTGTGCCTCTGTGGTGAAATCTTTCTTCCCGCGACCAGACAAGACGTCGGGATCAGCCGTCCAGGCCGACGATGCGCCGCAGGTAGCCGACGAACTGCGCCTGCTCGCCAGGCTTGAGCGGCGCGAGGAAGCGCTGCTGGGTGCGGCGCACGGCGGCATCCATCGCCTTGACCAGCTTGTCGCCCTTGGCGGTGAGCGACAGGATGCGGCCGCGATGGTCGGCCGGGTTGACCCGGCGTGAGATCAGGCCGCGCCGCTCCAGCCGCGTGATCACGTTGCCGGTCGTCGACCGGTCGAGCGCCACCAGGCTCGCCACCGTGTTCTGGTCGACGCCGGGATGATGCGCCAGCGCCACCAGCACCACGTGCTGCGGCCCGGTGATGCGGAAGGGCCGCGCCTCCTCGCTGAAGATCGTGACCGAGAGCTGATGCGCCCGCCGCACGAGATGTCCCGGCTTCTCGTCGAGCTGATGCAGGCCTTCCGCCGCGCGGCGCTGGGTACGCTTCGTCATGGCCGCGAGAGTAGCGGCAGCTTCAGCTTCTGACTACGTCGGCGAACGCCTGCAGCGCGCCGATGCCTTGCTGCGATGCTGGATTTCCTCTAGCTTCGCCGCAGGATCAGTGGCGCGCGAGCAGGATTGATGAAGAAGCCAAGGCCGGCGGTGATAGCCGATCTGCTCGAGAAGCCCGGCCACCTCATCCGACGGGCGCATCAGTTCTCAGTGGCTGTGTTCGAGGATCTGGCGGCGCGCGATCGCATCACCGCGCCGCAGCACGTGGTGATGACGGCTCTGTTCAAGCATCCCGGCATCGACCAGGTGACGCTGGCCAATCTCGTCGCCCTGGACAAGGTCACGACCGGCACCATCGTGTCGCGCCTGGAGCGGCGGGGGCTGCTGCGGCGCGAGCAGTCGATGCAGGACCGGCGCGCCCGCGTCCTGCTGCTGAGCGAGGCCGGCCGCCAGCTGCTGCTGCAGATGCAGCAGACCGTGCGGCAGTCGCAGGCCAACCTGCTGGCCAACCTGTCGGCGGCCGAGGGCCGCGAGCTGGTGCGGCTGCTGCGCAAGCTGATCGGCGCCGAGCCGGCGCGGCCCCGGCGCAGTTCAGGCCGGAGCCGGGCCGCCAGGCAGTAGGTGGACGGGATCGGCCGCGCCCCTGCCGCCGGGCCGGAACTTGCTTGACGACGCGCATATCCCGCGGCATTTTGAAATAGTAACAATACTAACTAATGAGACGAGGGTATTCCGGGCCCGAGCGCGGCCTGCCGTCAGCGACTGTCCGAAGGCCATCCGGGGAACAAGGAAGGAAACACATGACCGAGATCAATCGCCGCGACCTGCTGCGCGGCTCCGCCGCGGCCGGCGCGCTGGCGCTGGCAGGCTTGCCGATCGAGGCGCTCGCCGCCGGCGTGCAGCAGCTCGTGGTGCAGAGCGGGGCGCTCAATTCGCTCGATCCGGCGCACCAGATTTCGGCCGGGGACGAGGGCCGCGTCGCCATCCTGGTCAGCAACGCGCTGCTGCGCTACGCCGCGGGCGACAAGTTCGACCTGGTGCCCGACCTCGCCACCGGCTACGAGGTCGGCGACGGCGGCAAGACCTACACCTTCAAGCTGCGCCAGGACGTGCAGTGGCACGGCGGCTTCGGCAAGTTCACGGCCCGCGACGTGAAGTGGTCGATCGAGCGCATCCTCGACCCGGCCACCAAGTCGCGCAACGCCGGCCAGTTCAAGGACGTGGCGGGCGTCGACATCGTCGATGACCACACAGTGCGCTTCCGCCTGAAGGAGCCGTCGGCGGTGTTCCCGCACGCGGTGGCCACGTTCCGCGGCGGCTTCATGATGTGCGAGGCGGCGGCCAAGGCGCAGGGCGCCGACTACGGCAAGATGGTGATCGGCACCGGTCCCTTCATGCTGGAGAAGGCCGTGCTCGACCAGGAGATCGTGCTCAAGCGCAACGATGCGTATTTCGGCGACAAGCCGAAGCTGGAGAAGATCACCTTCCGCGTCATCCGCGAGTCGAGCACCGCGTCGCTGGCCTTCGAGCGCGGCCAGCTCGACCTGATCGACGTCAACGACCGCGAGCAGACCGACCGCTACGCCAAGGATCCCAAGTCCACGCTCATGATCTCGAGCGTGACCACCGGGCTGTACCTGCTGACCTTCAACACCGCCAAGGCGCCTTTCGACAAGAAGGAGGTGCGCCAGGCCTTCCAGCACGCCCTCAACAAGAAGGCGATCGTGGATGCCGTCTACGCCCAGCGCGGCCGGGTCGTGGACTCGGTCGTGCCGCCGGGTGTCGAGGGCTACACCGAGGTCAAGTCGTATCCCTACAACCCCGAGCTGGCGAAGAAGATGCTGGCCGATGCCGGGGTCAAGGACCTCAAGTGCAGCCTCACCGTGCCCACCAGCTACCAGCGCGAGGCGGTGATGATCCAGGCCCAGCTCAAGCAGGTCGGCATCACGCTCGACATCAAGCTGATCGACCGGCCGACCTGGTTCCGCGCCCTGGGCCAGTCCGAGCACGACATCATCTGGAATGCGCATTTCCGCGCCCCCGCGGCCGACGCCTTCCTGTACCCAAGCTATCACTCCTCGAACCAGCCGCCGAAGGGCACGAACTGCGCCTTCTACGCCGGCGTCGACGAGCTGATCGACAAGGCGCGCGTCACTTTCGACGAGAAGGCGCGCACCGATCTCTACGCCCAGGCGCTGCGCCGCATCGCCGAAGACAGTCCGGCGATCCCGCTGACCCTGGAGCTGAACACCTACGTCACGCGCAAGTCGGTGAAGGACATCAACGTCTACCGCGTGCCGGAGAATGCGCCCGTGCTGGAACGGGCGTATATCGAGAAGTAGTTGAGCGCAGCGAAGGACCTTGCGGTGTGTTGTGCGCGCACGATGGTGCAGGAGAGCGAAGAAGGCTTCACCACAGAGGCACAGAGATCACAGAGAAGCACGGAGATGACGCGTTGCGCGCCTCCGGCATGCAGGAAATTTCTTCCTCAGTGACCTCTGTGTCTCTGTGGTCAATCTTCTCTTGATCGTTCAACAGCGACTCTGCATGAGCTTGACGCGCCGCAAAGTCCTTCGCGCCACTCGGGACGAAGGTAGGGAAAGTCACCTGCGTTCATGGGCATCCTGATCCGCTTCCTGTCCCAGGCGTTGCCGACCCTGCTGGGGGCAGTCACCATCCTGTTCCTGCTGCTGCGCATGATCCCCGGCGATCCGGCGCAGGCCATGCTGGGCGCCGATGCGACCGCTGCCGACCTGGCGCGCCTGCGCCAGGACCTCGGGCTGGATCAGCCGCTATGGGTGCAGTACGGCGTCTTCCTGCGCAGCTTCGTGGTTGGCGACTGGGGCAACTCGATCGTCACCAAGACCCCGGCGCTGGAGCGGGTGCTCGAGGCCCTGCCCAGCACGCTGATGCTGTGCGTGGCGGCGATCGTGCTGATCATCGCCATCAGCCTGCCTGCCGGCGTCGTGAGCGCCGTGCGGCGCGACAGCTGGGTGGATTACGGTGTTTCCCTGGTGGTCTTCCTGCTGATGTCGATGCCGCAGTTCTGGCTCGGCCTGCTGCTGCTTCTGGTGCTGTCCTACTGGCTTGACTGGTTCCCGATCTTCGGCGCCGGCGAGGCCGGCGACCTGCTGTCGCAGCTGCATCACCTCGTGCTGCCGTCGCTGACCCTGGCGGCGGGCTTCCTCGGGCTGGTGACGCGGCTGACCCGCTCCAGCATGCTGGAAGTGCTGGGCCGCGACTATGTGCGCACGGCGCGCGCCAAGGGCCTGCGCGAGCCGGTGGTGATCGTGAAGCACGCGCTGCGCAACGCGCTGTTGTCGGTGGTGACGGTGATCGGCCTGACCATGGGCCAGCTGCTGGGCGGCGCCGTGATCGTCGAGGTGGTGTTCGCGCGGCCCGGCGTCGGCACCATGATCTGGGACGCCATCCTGCAGCGCGACTACCCGCAGGTGCAGGCCGGGGTGGCGGTGTTCGCGGCGCTGTTCATCGCCACGAACTTCCTCACCGACCTGCTCTACGGCCTGCTCAACCCCCGGATCCGGGTCTGACCATGCCGGCGCTCATCCTGAAGAAGCCCAAGGCGCTGGCCGGCCTGCTGCTGGTCGCCGTCATGGTGCTGCTGGCGCTGCTGGCGCCGTGGATCGCGCCCTACGATCCGCTGGCGCTCGATCCGGCGGTCAGCAACCAGGCGCCGTCGGCGCAGTTCTGGCTGGGCACCGACTTCTTCGGCCGCGATGTGCTGTCGCGCATGATCTGGGGCGCGCGCCCGTCGCTGCTGATCGGCTTCTCCAGCGTCGCCATCGGCTGCCTGATCGGCGCCGCCATCGGCCTCGCGGCGGGCTATTTCCGCGGCTGGGTCGACACGGTGCTGATGCGGCCGGTCGACGTGCTGCTGAGCTTCCCGATCGTGGTGCTGGCCCTGGCGCTGGTCGCGGCGCTGGGTCCCAGCCTGCTCAACCTGATCCTCACCATCAGCCTGCTGTTCGTGCCGCGCTTCGCGCGCGTGGTGCGGGCTGAGGCGATGGCGCTGCGCGAGCTGGACTACATCGACGCCGCGCGCGTGGCAGGCCAGACGCCCGTCGTGATCATCATGCGCCACGTGCTGCCCAATGCGCTGGCGCAGATCATCGTCACCTGCACGGTGTTCATGGCCAACGCGATCCTGGTCGAGGCCGGCCTGTCGTTCCTCGGCGTCGGGGTGACGCCGCCCGAACCGTCCTGGGGCAACATGCTGGCGGAAGGGCGCAACAACATCCTGGGGGCGCCGTGGCTCACGACCTTCCCCGGCGTGATGCTGACCCTGACCCTGATCGGCTTCAACCTGCTGGGCGACGCCCTGCGCGACATCCTCGACCCGCGCCTGCGCGGCCTGCAGGCCTGAGGAGGACGCGATGAAGCCGGCGCTCCACCTTGAAGGCAAACCACAGAGGCACAGAGACACAGAGGTTGCACAGAGAAAGCCTTCAGGCGCGCCGCAGGCGCGCAACCTGATCATGCTCTGTGCTTTTCTCTGTGCCTCTGTGTCTCTGTGGTTAGTCTTCATGGAGACAAACGTGCACCTGTTCGGAGCAAACCCGACAGGCGGCGAGGCCTGACATGGCGCTGCTCGCGGTCAGCAATCTTGCCACCGAGTTCAAGACCCAGGCCGGTCCGCGCCGCGCGGTCGACGGCGTCAGCTTCGCCGTCGAGCGCGGCGAGGTGCTGGGCATCGTCGGCGAGAGCGGCTCGGGCAAGAGCGTGACGGCGCTCTCGATCATGGGCCTGATCGACCCGCAGGTCGGGCGCATCGCGGGCGGCTCGATCAGCTTCGACGGCCAGGATCTCGTCGGCCTGAGGCTGGCCGAGCTGCAGGCGCTGCGCGGCAGGCGCATCTCCATGATCTTCCAGGAGCCGCTGTCGGCGCTCAACCCGTGCTACACGATCGGCGACCAGATCGGCGAGGTCTTCGTGGCCCATGGCGACGGCGCCGGCCCGGCGACCCGGGGGCGCGTGCTGGAGCTGCTGAAGCTGGTGCACATCCCCGATCCCGAGGGCATCCTGCGGCGCTATCCGCACGAGATCAGCGGCGGCATGCGCCAGCGCGCGATGATCGCCATGGCGCTGGCCTACACGCCGGACCTGCTGATCGCCGACGAGCCCACCACGGCGCTTGATGTCACCATCCAGGCCCAGGTGCTGAACCTGATCGACCGGCTGCGCCGCGAGCTGAAGCTGGCCGTGATGCTGATTACGCACGATATCGGCATCGTGGCGCAATACGCCGACCGCGTCGCGGTGATGTATGGCGGCCGCATCGTCGAGACCGGCCCGGCCGAGACCTTGCTGATTGCGCCGCAGCATCCCTACACGATCGGGCTGCTGGCGTCGGTGCCGCGTCTGGGCACCGGGCGGTCGCGCGAGCGTCTGCGCGAGATCCCCGGCACCGTGCCTTCGATCACCGAATTGGTGCCGGGCTGCCGCTTCGCGCCGCGCTGTGCGCATCGCATGGCGCGCTGCGGCGAGCAGGCGCCGCCGCTGGAGGCGCGCGCGGCCGGGCATGACGCGGCGTGCTGGTGGACGGGGGCGGCATGAGCGGGACGGAAGACCTGCTGCTCGAGGTCAGCGCGCTCTCGATGCGCTATCCGGTGCGCCGCCGCTCGCCGTTCGCCGAGCGGCGCTATGTGCATGCCGTGAACGGCATCGATATCCGCCTGCGCCGCGGCGAGACCCTGGGCATCGTGGGCGAGAGCGGCTGCGGCAAGACCACCCTGGCGCGCTGCATCCTGCGGCTGCTGGAGCCGACCGGCGGCCGCATCGTGCTCGACGGCCGCGACATCACCCATGCCCGGGGGCGCGCGCTGCGCGCGGCGCGGCGCGACATGCAGTTCGTGTTCCAGGACCCGTATGCCTCCCTCGACCCGCGGCTGCGCGCCGTCGAGCTGGTGCGCGAGCCGCTGGATGCGCTGTCTGGCCTGTCGCGCGCCGAGGCCACCGAACGCGCGATCGCCCTGCTGGAGAAGGTCGGCCTGACGCGGGCGCAGGCGCTGCGCTATCCGCACCAGTTCTCCGGCGGCCAGCGCCAGCGCATCGGCATCGCCCGCGCGCTGGCGCTGAACCCCAAGCTGGTGCTGGCCGACGAGCCGGTGAGCGCGCTCGACGTCTCGATCCGGGCCCAGATCCTGAACCTGATGGCCGACCTGCGCCAGGAGCTGGGGCTGAGCTACATCGTGATCTCGCATGACCTGGCGATCATCGACTATGTCTGCGACCGCGTGGCCATCATCTATCTCGGCCGCATCGTGGAGCAGGGCGGGGTGGCCGAGGTCTTCAGCCGGCCGCGCCATCCCTACACGCAGGCGCTGCTGGCGGCGATCCCGCATCACGATCCGCGCCAGCGCCGGCGCACCGCCGAGATCACCGGCGACCTGCCCAACCCGACCGCGCCGCCGCCCGGCTGCGCCTTCCATCCCCGCTGCCCCAAGGCCACCGACCTGTGCAAGCGCCAGGCGCCGCTTCCCGTCGCCACCGGCGGCCACGAAGTCGCCTGCCACCATGCCGACTAGCCACCGTGCGACCGGGAGATGAAGACTCACCACAGAGGCACAGAGGCACAGAGGCACAGAGACACAGAGGAAGCACAGAGAACTGCTTTCTCGCGCGCCGAAGGCGCGCAGTCTTTTCTCTCTGTGTTCCTCTGTGTCTCTGTGCCTCTGTGGTGAATCTTCCTCTTCCCGTCCCGACCCCGCCAACCGACGTGCTCGACGCACCGGCGACATTGGAGACACCCCATGCACCCCGTCGTTGACCTGATCCGCGAGAAGCTCGGCGACACGGCGGTGCTGACCGGCGATGACGTCACCGCCCGGCCGGTGTCGCGCATCATCAAGAGCGGCTGCGCCGCCATGGCCATCATCCGCCCCAGGAGCACCGAGGAGGTCGCGCTGGTGATGCGGCTGTGCCATGACGCCGGCGTCGCGGTGGTGCCGCGCGGCGGCATGACCGGGCTGGTCGGCGGCACGCTGGTGGGGCCGCACGAGATCGCGCTGTCGCTGGAGCGCATGACCGGCATCGAGGAGGTCGACACGCTGACCCAGACCATGACGGTGCAGGCCGGCGTGCCGCTGCAGGCGATCCAGGACGCCGCCGCGGCCCACGACCTGCTGTTCCCGCTCGATCTGGGGGCCCGCGGCTCGGCCACCATCGGCGGCAACATCGCCACCAACGCCGGCGGCAACAAGGTGCTGCGCTACGGCATGGTGCGCGACATGGTGCTGGGCCTGGAGGCGGTCCTGCCCGACGGCGAGATCGTGTCCTCGATGTTCAAGATCCTGAAGAACAACACCGGGGTCGACCTCAAGCAGCTCTTCATCGGCACCGAGGGCACGCTGGGCATCGTCACCCGCGCCGTGCTGCGCCTGCAGCCGGCGCCGCGCTCGCGCCAGACCATGCTGGGCGCCTTCCGCGACTTTGCCGCCGTCACCCGGATGCTGGCCCATATGCGCGCCGCCTCCGGCGGCAACCTCAGCTCCTACGAGGTGATGTGGCGCGACTACTACATGCTGCTCACCGCGCCCGGCCGCCACGCGCCGCCGCTCGACCAGAACCATCCCTTCTACGCCCTGGTCGAATGCGAGGGCGCCGACCCGGCCGGCGATGACGCCGCCTTCCAGGCGCATCTCGAGGCGGCGATGGAGCGGGGCTGGCTGGCCGACGCGGTGATCGCGCGCTCCGAGGCCGAGCGCCTGCAGCTGTGGCGCATCCGCGACGACGTGCACTACCTGACGACGCTGTCGCCGCTGTTCGTCTTCGACGTCAGCCTGCCGGTCTCGGCGATGGACGCCTACGTCAAGGATCTGCGCGCCGCGCTTCAGCGGCGCTGGGCGGACCCGACCCTGATCTCCTACGGCCATCTCGGCGACGGCAACCTGCACCTGGCGCTGTCCTGCGGCACCGCCGCCGACAAGGAAGCGGTCGAGCAGCTGGTCTACACGCCGCTGCAGGCGCTGCGCGGCTCGGTCTCGGCCGAGCACGGCATCGGCGTCGACAAGAAGAAGTATCTCGGCGTGACCCGCACCCCGGCCGAGATCAGGCTGATGCGGGCGTTGAAGGCCGCCATCGACCCCGCCGGCCGCCTGAACCCGGGCAAGATCGTGTGACCGGCCAAGCTATGATCGGCTATCCTGTCGCCCGGTGCGAAGCGAGGCATGCTGCGGTGGCGGATGGATCGCAAGAAGACAAACCACAGAGGCACAGAGGCACAGAGCTTCACCGAGAGGCAGTAGCGCGCCGAAGGCGCGCAGTCTTTTTTCTCTGTGCTCCTCTGTGTCTCTGTGCCTCTGTGGTGAAGTCTTCGCGTCTCCACACCATGAGCTTGGCGTATAGGCGAGAACGAGCATGACTGATCATCCGATCCTGATCTCCGGCGGCGGCATCGGCGGCCTGGCGGCGGCCCTGGGCCTGGCGAACAAGGGCTTTGCCGTGACCGTGCTGGAGCAGGCGGCGTCGCTGGGCGAGATCGGCGCCGGCATCCAGATCGGGCCCAACGCCTTCCACGCCTTCGATCGCCTGGGCGTCGGCCCGGCGGCGCGCGCCAAGGCGGTCTATGTCGATGCGCTGGTGCTGATGGACGCGCTGTCCGACGAGCAGGTCTGCGCCATCCCGCTCGACGAGCCGTTCCGCCGGCGCTTCGGCAATCCCTATGCCGTGGTCCATCGCGCCGACCTGCACGGCGTGCTGGTCGATGCCTGCCGCGCCCATGCCCGCGTGAGCTTGCGCACCGGCGCGCGCGTGTCGGGCTACGCCCAGGACGGCTCAGGCGTCACCGCGACCCTGGCCGATGGCGAGGCCCTCAAGGGCATGGCGCTGATCGGCGCCGACGGCCTGCACTCGGCGATCCGCGCCCAGCTGGTGGGTGACGGCGCGCCCGTCGTGTCCGGCCACACCACCTTCCGTTCCGTCATCGCCACCGGGCTCATGCCCGAGGCCCTGCGCTGGAACGGCGCCACGCTGTGGGCCGGGCCGAAATGCCATATCGTCCACTACCCGCTGCAGGGCTGGAAGGTGTTCAACCTGGTGGCGACGGTCCAGAACGATGCCACTGAGGCGGTGGCCGGCGAGCCGGTGCCCACCGAGCTGGTGCATCGCAGCTTCGCGCATCTGGCGTCGCGGGCGCAGAGCATCATCCACGCCGCCGGGAGCTGGAAGCGCTGGGTGCTGTGCGATCGCGAGCCGCAGGAGAAATGGGTCGACGGCCGCGTCACGCTGCTGGGCGACGCGGCGCATCCCATGCTGCAGTACATGGCGCAGGGCGCCTGCATGGCCCTGGAGGACGCGGTCTGCCTGGCCGAGTCGGTGGCGGCGAACACCAGCGATATCGCTGCCGGCCTGGAGGCCTACCGCCAGGAGCGCCTGCCGCGCACCACGCGCCTGCAGCTCTCCTCGCGCGCGATCGGCGAATACGTCTACCATCCCGACGGCGCCCGCCGCCTGGCGCGCAACGCCTGGCTGAAGGCCAAGAGCCCGACCGAGTTCTACGACAGCCTGCAATGGCTCTACGGCGCCCGCGGCTGACGGGTTGATGATCCTCTCCCGCTTTGCGGGAGAGGACGGGGCCGGTCGCGCCCGGCACGACGGAAGACCCGGTTCCACCACAAGACTGGAAATTTTCTAAACTGTTTGACTCCCGGTTCCGGCGGGCGCACACAGTCCTCATCGTCACTGGCTTTTCCGACCAGGCTGAGGAGGGGACATGCCTTCTCTCAGAGGAACCGTGACACAGCAGAATCTCGAGAATGCGTTTGCCTGGGAGAGCCGCGCGAACCCGCGCTATCTCCATTTCGCGCAGAAGGCCGACGCCGAGGGCTTCAACGGCGTGGCGGCCGTGTTCCGCTCGACGGCCGAGAGCAGGACCGGGCACGCGCATCGCCATATCGCATATCTCGAAGAAGCGCGCGACCCCGCAACCGGCAAGCCGATCGGCGCCACGCGCGACAACCTGAAGGCCGCGATCGCCGCCGAGACCCACGAATACGTCGACATCTATCCGGGCATGGCTCGCGCCGCCCGCGATGAAGGCTTCGACGAGATCGCCGACTGGTTCGAGACGCTCGCCAAGGCCGGGAGGTCGCATGCCCGCCGCTTCCAGAAGGCGCTCGACGCGCTTTGATCTGATGACTCCACACGAGCAGTTCGAAGAGAACCGGACCACGATGGGAGGGAACCATGGACGCAGCGACTGACAAGAAAGCGGGCAAGTGCCCGGTCGTGCACGGGACCACGAATGTCGGCATGAGGTCGAACAAGGAGTGGTGGCCCAATCAGCTGAACCTGAGGATCCTTCGCGCGAACTCGCCGCAGTCCGATCCCATGGGCAAGGCCTTCAACTATGCCGAGGCATTCAAGAAGCTCGATTACGCCGCCCTGAAGAAGGACCTCGCCGCGCTGATGACGGACAGCCAGGACTGGTGGCCGGCGGATTTCGGCCACTACGGCGGGCTCATGATTCGCATGGCGTGGCACGCCGCGGGCACGTACCGCATCGGCGATGGTCGCGGCGGCGCCGGCGCCGGCCAGCAGCGCTTCGCCCCGCTCGGCTCCTGGCCGGACAATGCCAACCTCGACAAGGCGCGCCGGCTCCTGTGGCCGATCAAGCAGAAATACGGCGCGAACATCTCCTGGGCCGACCTCATGGTCCTTGCCGGCAATGTCGCGCTCGAAACCATGGGCTTCAAGACATTCGGCTTCGGCGGCGGGCGCCCCGATGTGTGGGAGCCCGACGAGATCGTCTACTGGGGCAAGGAGAAAGCCTGGTTCCCTCATGCTGAGAGCGACGAGCGCTACACCGGCGTGCGCGATCTCGAGCATCCGCTGGCTGCCGTGAACATGGGCCTCATCTATGTCAATCCGAACGGGCCGAACTTCAAGCCGGATCCGGTTGCCGCCGCCATCGACATTCGCGAGACCTTCAGGCGCATGGCGATGAACGACGAGGAGACGGTTGCGCTCATCGCCGGCGGACACAGCTTCGGCAAGGCGCACGGCGCCGGCGATGCCGCGCTTGTAGGTCCCGAGCCGGAAGCCGCGCCCATCGAGGAGATGGGCCTCGGCTGGAAGAGCAGCCATGGCACAGGGAAGGGAAAGGACGCGATCACCGGCGGCCCGGAAGTCACCTGGAGCACGACGCCGACGAAGTGGGGCAACAGCTTTTTCGAGAACCTGTTCAAGTACGAATGGGAGCTGGAGACGAGCCCGGCCGGCGCCAATCAATTCAGGGCCAAGGGCGCTGCCGCCACGATTCCGGATGCCTTCGACCCGTCCAGGCGTCATCCGCCGACCATGCTGGTCACGGACCTCTCCTTGCGGATGGATCCGGCCTACGAGAAGATTTCCCGGCGCTTCCTGGAGCATCCGGACCAATTCGCGGATGCGTTTGCCCGCGCGTGGTTCAAGCTCACCCACCGCGACATGGGCCCGCGCGTGCGCTATCTCGGCCCGGAAGTCCCGGCCGAGGAGCTGATCTGGCAGGATCCCGTTCCCGCCGTCGATCACAAGCTGATCGACGCCAAGGACATCGCGGATCTGAAGGCCAGGATACTCGCCTCGCCACTTTCCGTCGCCGAGCTGATCGGGGCCGCGTGGGCCTCGGCTGCAACCTTCCGCGGCTCCGACAAGCGCGGCGGGGCGAACGGCGCGCGCATCCGTCTCGCGCCGCAGAAGGATTGGGAGGTCAACCAGCCTGCCCAATTGGCCAAGGTGCTCGAAACCCTTGCGGGCATCCAGAAGGCGTTCAACGACGCGGCCGGCGGCGGCAAGAAGGTGTCGCTCGCCGACCTGATCGTTCTGGGCGGCTCGGCCGCCGTCGAGCAGGCCGCGAAGCAGGCGGGGCACGACGTGACCGTTCCATTCGCGCCCGGCCGCACGGATGCGTCCCAGGCGCAGACCGACGTCGAGTCCTTTGGCTATCTCGAGCCGGTCGCGGACGGCTTCCGCAACTACCTCAAGGCCGCGTTCACCATACCGGCGGACGAGCTGCTGATCGACAAGGCACAACTGCTGACGCTGACCGCGCCGGAGATGGCGGTCCTCGTCGGTGGCTTGCGCGTCCTGGGCGCGAACCACGGCAAGTCGCAGCACGGCGTCTTCACGGCCCGTCCGGGGACGCTGACCAACGACTTCTTCGTGAACCTCCTGGACATGGGCATCGAGTGGAAAGCGACCGCCGATGATAATGTGTTCGAGGGACATGACCGCAAGAGCGGCAAGGTGAAGTGGACCGGCACCCGTGTCGATCTCATCTTCGGTTCGAGCTCCGAGCTGCGCGCCCTTGCCGAGGTTTACGGGGCCGACGACGCGCAAGCGAAGTTCGTGACCGATTTCGTGGCGGCGTGGACCAAGGTGATGAACGCTGATCGCTTCGACCTCGCCTGATCTACCGGCATCAATCCTCTCCCGCTTCGCGGGAGAGGAAGGGGCCCGTCGCGCGAAGCGCGACGGGAAGGTGAGGGCCCACAGACGAGGCATCGCGTTCCTGGGCCCTCACCGCTGAGAGCCCGATCTACGCGCCGAGCAATCACCGCGGCTGGTCCTCGAGGAGTACAGTCACTGCGAGGCGCCCGCGGGTTGCGGCGGCGCCGTGCTGCGCTGGCGCCGGGCGAGCGACACGCCAGTCTCGTTCCTGACCTTCTGCCGCGGCGGCACGCTGTCGCCGTTGATCGATGGCGTTCCCCTGGAGACGCTATGAAAGCGTGGCCGAGGCAGGGGCTCGGCGCCCAATATCGGCTGTCGCCTCTGCCTGAGCGCCGTGCCCGAGCCGCCGGCCAAGCGGCCCGCGACAGGGCTGGGTAAGCTGCTGTCGATGCTCGGAATCAAGGGCTGACCCGGCGCGATCAGGCCTGTTCGGCGACGCCTTCCCGCAACCGTCAGGAAAGCCAATTTCACTTCATCTTATGGCTGCTTTGTGAAATATCTCTTCTACTCGAATTTCCACGAAGGCTTCCGTTCTTTTCCGGGAAATTCCATACTTTTGGCTTGTAAGGGCGAGCGTCACATGTACCTGTGGTGGCAACTGGACCGTCGGTAGGTGCGCCATGGGTGTGAACTGCCAACCCTACTACTCTACTGACAATGCGAATTGGCACGCCAGCCGGCTGGGCTATGGCAACAAGGGCAAGCCCCATCTGCACGCCGAACGATATGCGATGAGCAACCTGACGCAGAGCCTGAATGCTGCAGGGGTCGCATGGAGAAACGCGACTGTGCTGCTGATCCAGAATGCCTTTCCCTGCATGGACACCAACGGCTGTCATGACTGGTTGTGCGGCCAGTCGAACCAGTTCGCTTACATATATGTCCGCGTCGATGGTGACCAGGGATCATACTCCACGGTTCACGTGACGAACGGCCTGTTGCAGGGCGGGTATCCACGCGTGCTCTATTACCGCAACGGCAGCGGCAAATATCTCAGGCCCGGGGCAACGCTGCACGGCGGCCATATGGAGCGTATCCTCGGTTTGCCGTCGGTCATCGACACGTAGCTGACGCGAAATTTCTCCTCGGACGCTCTGTGCCTCATCTATAGCCTTGCGGTTTCACTTTGCGGCCAATGGGCCTCGAAGCGTTTGTCCAAGCACTGCGACATCAGATGTGCCGATGGCGGCGGCTGCCGCTGCTGAGCCCTCAGGCGGCTCCTTCAGTGGCCTCGAGCGAGCGCCCTGCGAGCGGCATGACACGGACATAGACCAGCTCCGCAAGCAGCTCCACCAGCGTCTGCATGACGATGACGGCCGGCAGGACGGGAACGGCGCCCGGCACCGCAAGCGCCAGCGGCAGGACGACGAGCGAATTGCGCGTGGCGCCGGAGAACGCGATCGAGCGCGACGCCGCGGCGCCGAGCCGAAACGTGCGCGCCGTGAGCCATCCCAGCATCGGCGCGACGACCGCGAAGCCGGCATAGAGCGGCAGGATCGCCAGCGCGTGGCCGAGCGCGCCGCCCAGCAGCGGCATCGTCGCGGCGACGACGAGGAAGAGCACCAGCGCCGTCGCGGGCACGGGCAGCAGCCCGAGCCCGTCCGCGGCGCGGCGGCCGATACGGCTGCGGGAAGCCCAGAGCTGGACCAGCGCGGCCAGCGCAAGCGGGACCGCGATCAGCCAGGCGAACGCGTGCAGGAAGGGGCCGATGGTGACCAGGCCGGACGCGCCGGTCCCCAGGAAGGCCGCGAGGTAGAAGGGCAGCAGCACCATCTGGGCGGCCAGCAGCAAGGGCGTCGCGGCGAGCAGGGAGCGTGCGTCCGCGCGTCCGAGCTGCGAGAAGGTGATGACGTAGTCGATGCAGGGCGTCAGGAGCACCATCAGCATGCCCAGCCGCACTAGGGGATCGTCGGGGGCGAGCTGGAGCAGGAGGAGCACGAGAAAGGGCACGACGATGAAGTTCGCGGCCAGCAGTGCCGCCACGAAGCGGACATCGCGGAACGCCGCGCCGATGTCGCGAAGCGGAACCTGCAGGAACGTGGCGAAGAGCATCAGCGCCAGCGCCGGGTTGACGAGCCCGTCGAGCGCCTCGGTCCCGGTGATCGCCCATGCCGCGGCCGCGCCCGCCGCCACGCTGGCGAAGTAGATCAGGACCTGATGCCGTTCGAGACGCTGCCGCACCATGTGCTCCATTCGAATGCCGCTTCCCTGGCACCGGCGATCGGTGGAGGGTGAGTCATGACTGTCATCCCGAGCGCAGCGAGGGATCTCCCGCGAATGGCGCACCGTGCGTTCCTCGCAGGAGATCCCTCTCCTGAGCCTTTCGAAGGGGCGCTCGGGATGACAGGCGTATCCCAAGCGCAGCATGGCACGACAACGGGTCGCCTGTGATATGATAGGGATCGCGATCAACCGCCTGATCCGCACCAGGGCTCCAGCCAGGCTCAGGACTGAAAGTGCAGACCATGCCGCAAAGCCAGACGCCCGTGGACCCTGCGGGCAAGAGCCGGGCTGAACCCAAGCAGCATCATCTCGTTGTCGTCGGCGCCGGCTTCGCCGGCCTTGCGCTGGTCAAGGCGCTGAAGGCGCCGGGCCTCAGGATCACGATCGTCGACCAGCGCAACCATCACCTGTTCCAGCCGCTTCTGTACCAGGTCGCGACCACCATCCTGCCCACGTCCGATGTCGCCTGGCCGATCAGGAACCTGTTCAAGACGCGCCAGGACGTGACCACGCTTCTCGGCGAAGTGGTCGGCGTCGACACGTCCGCGCGTCGCGTCGCGCTGAAGGACGGCCCGCCCTTGTCCTACGACACCCTGGTCCTCGCCACGGGCGCGCGGCACTCCTATTTCGGCCATGATGAATGGGAGGGCGCAGCACCCGGCCTCAAATCGCTGGAAGACGCCACCACGATCCGCCGTCGCGTCCTGTCGGCATTCGAGCGGGCCGAGGTCTCGCAGGACGAGGCCGAGCGTTCGGCGCTTCTGACGTTCGTGGTGGTGGGCGCCGGTCCGACCGGCGTGGAGCTTGCCGGCATCATCGCCGACCTGGCGCAACGGATCCTGCCGAAGGAGTTCCGCAACATCGACACGCGCCAGGCGCGCGTCATCCTGGTGGAGGCCGGCCCGCGCGTGCTGCCGGCCTTCCCGGAAAAGCTGTCGGCCTACGTCGACAGGGCATTGGCTCGCCTTGGCGTCACCGTTCTCACCCGCCACGCGGTGTCGAGCATATCGGACAGCGCCGTCACGATCGGCGATGCCGGGACGCCGGCACGCACCGTCATCTGGGCGGCCGGCGTGACAGCGTCGCCGGCGGCGTCGTGGCTCGACGTCGAGGCCGACCGCGCCGGGCGGGTCAAGGTCGAGCGCGACCTCAGCGTGCCGGGACATCCCGGGATCTTCGTCATCGGCGACACCGCCTGCGTCATGCGCGATGACGGCAGGCAGGTGCCGGGCCTGGCGCCCGCCGCCAAGCAGCAGGGGCAGTTCGTGGCAGGCGTCCTCAAGGCGCGGTTGTCCGGCCGATCGACGCGCCGCGCGTTCTCCTATCGCGACATGGGCAACCTCGCGACGGTCGGCAAGGGCGCCGCGGTCGTGGACTTCGGCCGCATCCAGCTCAAGGGCGCCATCGCGTGGTGGCTCTGGGGCATCGCCCATATCTATTTCCTGATCGGCACGCGCAGCCGCATCGCCGTGGCCCTGAGCTGGCTCTGGTCCTACGCGACCGGCCGCAACAGCGCGCGGCTCATCACGCAGAGGGATGTCCACGCGGGCAAGCCGTAGCCGCGGTGACGCCACGATGACGCTCACGGTCCATACATTCGCGGTCGTGGAGGGCCAGGAATGGATATTCCCGGCGGACGAAAGCCATTTCGGGATGTTCGACGCGATGGACGGGAGGGCTTTCACCGATTGGGACCCACCGCTGATGGCGATCGATCGCGAGGGCAGGACCTATTCCGACTTCCCGTGGCTCGGCGAGCACGTGCCGATCTTGAGGAAGCCGGCGGTCGAGGCTCTGGGAGATGTCCTGCTGCAGCACGGGCAGCTTCTGCCCGTCCGGGGAGAGGACGTTTGGCTCTTCAACGCGACGGCGGTGCGCGACGCGCTTGATCATGCGCGCTCCCGGATCGTGTATTTCGGCGACGGCAGCATCCTGGCCATCGAGCGCCATGTGTTCGACGCCACGCGGATCGCAGCGGCGGAGGTCTTCAAGCTGCCGATGCGAGCGTCACCCGTCTATGTCACCGATCACTTCGTCGAACGGGTACGGCGCGCCGGGCTGCGCGGTGTCGCGTTCCGGGCGGTATGGAGCGCCGTGTGACTTGATCCTTCTCCCGGAGGGCAGGGCTATCTCATATGGCACTATCGGCCGAACCGGCAGAAGACGAACCACAGAGGCACAGCGCAGCCTTTGGCCGCAACCAAATGCGGGGAAAGCGCTTCATGGTGAGCACAGGTGAATGCTTCGCATTCACCGAGTCGAACCATGAAGCGGCGCACCACTGCCCGTGCGACGCCTTCATGGTTCGACAGGCTCACCATGAAGGCTACAAAAATCATCGCGGCGTGCGAAGATTTTTGAGGTCAGTAGTACAGAGACACAGAGTTCATGCAGAGGAAGACGCGACCGCGCGCCGAAGGCGCGCAACCCTTCGTTCTCTGTGTTGTCTCTGTGCCTCTGTGTCTCTGTGGTTAGCTTTCATGGCGCTATAAGCGATCGCCCTGCGCGTCCCGGGCTCGCGGCTGAGGCGGCTCACAGGCCCGCGCGCGTGAACGTCACATGCGTGATGCCGCTGGGCGAGGCGGTTGCCTCGACCTTGTAGTCCTTCTCCAGGCTCTCCAGGCCGTCCCACAGGCGCACGCCGCGCCCGAGCAGGACCGGGACCACCACGATATGCATGTGGTCGACGAGCCCGGCGGCAATGAAGTCACGGACCACGGTGGGACCGCCGCCGATGCGTACATCCAGGCCGTTCGCGGCGTCGCGGGCGGCCGCGAGCGCCTCGGCAGGCGAGGCATCGATGAAGTGGAAAGTCGTGCCGCCCTTCATCGCGATCGGCGGGCGCGGGTGATGGGTCAGCACGAAGACCGGTGTGTGGAAGGGCGGGTTGGGCCCCCACCAGCCTTTCCATGCCGGGTCCTCGTGCCATCCGGGAGGACCGAACTTCCCGGCACCCATGATCTCGGCGCCGATCCCCGGGGCGAACAGGCGCACGAAGGCGTCATCGACGCCGCCGGTGCCGCCTTGCTGGCCGAACATCTGGCGGCCCCCGCGGGTCCCGAGCATCCATTCGTGCAACCTGTGGCCGGCGTGGCCGAACGGTGCCTCGAGGCTTAGCCCTTCGCCGGTGCCGAAGCCGTCGAGCGAGACGCAGAAATGTTGGATGCGTGTGAGCGGCATGGTCGGTGTTTCTCCTTCTGTTGGTCAGGATACGTGGGATCGGCTCGGTCATGGCACAACGATGGCGGCCCAGCAGGGCATTCGCATATGCCCCTACCGTCATCCCGAGCGTAGCGAGGGATCTCCCGCGAATACCGCACCGTGCGCCGTGCCGCAGGAGGTCCCTCGCTGGCGCTCGGGATGACAGCGATATGCGAATCGTGGTCTCGGCTCTGGGCGTGAGCCGCCGCGGGTGTCGTCTGTCTCCCTTTACGGCAGTTCTGGACAGGTGGGAGCAGTGGGGGGATATCATGAGGTATGCAGGGGAGCGAGTGACTGTACTTCCGTCGTAGCAATGTTTCCACGACAGGCAGGAGTTCAGCCATGGCTGGGGGACCAGTTCGTTTCGAAGACGGCGCCACGTATGAAGAAGTGATGGGAGTCTGGAGCCGTCTTGCGGGGGATGAGTTTCTCGATTGGTTGTCCCCGCCATCCGGTTTGAAATGGATCGACATCGGTTGCGGCAATGGTGCGTTTACGGAGCTGCTCATCGAGCGATGCGGTCCCGTTGAGGTGCACGGCGTTGATCCTTCGGACGGTCAGCTTGCGTATGCACGCACGCGACCTGCGGCTCGCGTGGCGACGTTTCAGAACGGTGACGCCATGGCGCTGCCGTTCGCTGAGGCCGCGTTCGATGCGGCCGTCATGGCGCTGGTCATCGTGTTCGTGTCGGATCCCGCGAAGGGCATGGCCGAGATGGTCCGCGTGGTCCGCCCGGGCGGCCTGATCGCGACGTATGTCTGGGACATGATCGATGGTGGATTTCCCCTGGATCCCATTCTCGAAGAGATGCGCGCGATGGGCATCGCCCATCCGCGTCCGCCTCAAGCAGGCAAGTCGCGAATGGAGGCGCTCGAGGATTTGTGGCGGCAGGCGGGATTGGAGGCCATCGAGACCCGGGAGATTTCGGTGCAGCGGACGTTCCCGGCATTTGACGACTTCTGGAATATCAACAGCAAGGCATCCACGGTCGGTGCCGCAATTTCCGCGATGGCCGCGCAGGACGCGCTTGCTCTCAAGGAACGGGTGCGCCGGCGCCTGTCGGCAGCGAACGGTGGTGGCGTCACATACGGCGCGCGCGCGAATGCGATAAAGGGCCGCAAGCCGAAGTAGGGGCGACAAGACTGGATCGGAGGTCTCCGCCCACTCACCGTTTCTCGCCGCGGATCGCCGCCAACACCGCGTTGGCCTTGAACTTTCCCGGGCCGTCCCTCTGCCCGACGTTTGCGCCGGCACCTCATCCGGGATAGAGGCTGTCATCGACTGACCCGCCGCCGGCATGACGGTACGGGACAAGGCTTGACGGGACACGACGCGGGACAGATATGAACGGCCAGAACGACGACTACGTCTATGACGAGGCAACCGGCGAATGGCGGCCTGCTTCCGAGATTGCTGCGGAGAAAGCCAAGGCCGCTGAGGTTTGCGACGCGTCCGGCAACGTTCTCGCCAACGGCGACTCCGTGATCCTGATCAAGGATCTCAAGGTCAAGGGCGCCGGCGAAACGCTCAAGAGGGGGACGGTCATCAGGTCGATCCGGCTCACGGACAACCCGGAAGAGATCGACTGCCGGCATGAGACGATCAAAGGCCTGGTCCTGCGCACCGAGTTCGTGCGCAAGCGCTGATCAGGCATCAGGCGGTCGACGCGGCGGTGAAGACCGCCAATTGAGCATCGAACGCACGTTTGAAGGCTGGCCGCGCTTCGCCGCGAGCGACATAGGCGGCGAGGTTCGGATATTCGTCCAGCATGCCCGATCCTTTCAGCCTTTGCAGCACCGTCACCATCAGGAGGTCGCCGGCGCTGAAGGCGCCGTCGAGCCAGTCGGCATCGCCAAGGCGATCGGAAAGTTGGCCCAGATGGTCGCGGACACGCGCCTCGACCATGCGCTGGCGCTCGTCGAACCAGGTCTTGTCGCGCTCCAGTAGCGTGGCCATCGTGCGTTCGACGATCGGCGGCTCCACCGTGTTGAGCGCGGCAAACATCCATGCGATCGCCCGCGTCCGGGAATTCGCATCCGCAGGCAGCAGGCCCGCATGGCGCTGCGCGATATGGAGCACGATCGCGCCGGACTCGAACAGGGCGAGATCGCCTTCTTCATAGGTCGGAATCTGCCCGAAAGGATGAAGCGCCCGATGCGCCGGCTCCTTCATCTCACCAAACGAAAGAAGACGAACGTCGTAAGGCTGGCCCACTTCCTCAAGCGCCCAGCGGACGCGCATGTCACGCGCCAGCCCCTTGCCGCGATCCGGCGACCGTTCAAAGGCGGTGATGGTGGGGGTCATTTGAAGGCTCCGTGTGATCGCATGATGCTGTCGAGGGTGATGTGCGTGTTTGCGGTGATCTTTCTCATGGCGAGGCATCCGTTCTTACGGTTTGCCTCCGGAGGACGAACGACCGGCGCGGATCCCGACAACTGACCTCGTTTTCTTTGGCCATGGGATTTCGCGATCTAACCCACCGCCAGCCCAGCTCGACGTTTCCGGGCCGGCATCGGTGTTCAATGGCGCCAATCGTGCACTGAAGCAGCAGGGAAGGCCTGCCCTCCATAGAATCGTGCTTGCGCCCGGCCATTGGCGCTACCGTCGAAAGTAGCAGCGGCGTGGCGCTCGAGATCTGGCCAATCGCCGCGCGTTAGGTCCAAACGGTGCTGGTCTCGGGGTCGCGTGTGAGCCTCTCCTGCGGGCGCATGGGCACCCGGTCCTGCTGGCGGAACTCGGCGACTGACCCGACACGGTCGCCTTGTACTGGCCTGCACATATGTAACTTATATGTTACAGTGTGCCGATGGTCGAGCTTCGCCAGATCGACGAATTCACCGCGTGGGAATGCGCTCATCATTCTTCTGTGCGGAGGGGGGACGAGCGGACGCAGGACAGGGGCTTCAAGCGGACGCGGCAGCTGGCAGGGCAATATTGAGAGGATTGGCTATGGCAAAGCGCAAGACGCGGTCGCTGGATCCGGCCGAGCTGCTGACGAGCCCCGAGGCTGTTGCGGTATTCCTGACGGATGCGCTTGAAACCGGTGATCCTGCATTTGTCGCAGCTGCGCTCGGCGTCGTGGCGCGTGCGAAGGGCATGACAGAAATGGCGCGTGAAACCGGCGTTAGCCGGGAGAGCTTGTACCGGGCGCTGAGCGAGGGAGGCAATCCCGAGTTTGCGACCGTCCTGAAGGTCGTCAAGGCCCTTGGAATGCAGCTGCGGGCCACGCCGGCGTCGTGACAGCTCGAGGGCGTGCCAGCCGTGGCGATTGTCCGGTCATGCTCTCTCCTGATAGCGGCCGCATTGGCCGCTCAGCCAAAAAATCCACTTCTCCCTGTCCAAACTTCCCAGGCCGCCCCTCTGCCCGATGCTCGCGTCGGCTCCTCATCCGACGGACAGGCTGTCATCGACTGACCCGCCGCTGCTGGTGTGACAGGGCCGTTCGCTACCTTGCTCTCCGGCGGCTCACTGGATATATTACCGGTTAATAGGCTGGAGGTGCTCATGGGAAGCTCGCAAAGACGCGCCATCCGGAACTACCGGTCTCGCTTGAGCCAAAAAGGCTTGGCGCGCTTTGAAGTGCTCGGGCGCGATACGGATCGAGATCTCATCCGCTCATTGGCTCGCCGTCTTGCGGAGGACAGCACCGATGCATCCAGGTTGCGCGCAATTGTCGGCCAGGCTGTCGCTGGTGAGCCGCCCAGGAAGGGAGGTATCCTCGCTGCGCTTCGCAGGTCGCCGCTCGTCGGTGCAGACCTCGATTTTGCCCGCCCGCGTGAAGAGGGGCGCAACGTCGAGCTGTGACGCGCTATCTTCTCGATACCAACATCATCAGCAATGTCGTCAAGCCTAACCCGTCCGAGTTGCTCCTAACTTGGCTGGCGGCTCAGCGCGACGAGGATCTTTTCATCGCATCCCTAACGGTCGCGGAAATTCGGCGTGGTATCCTTGAGAAATCCCGCGGCAAGAAGCGCGATGCTCTCGATGCTTGGTTTGCCGGGCCGGAGGGACCGCAGGCGCTCTTCGCGGGTCGCATCTTCCCCTTCGACGACAAGGCCGGACTGATCTGGGCGCTGCTGATGGCGGAAGGGAAGTCTATTGGCCGACCCCGTAGTGGGCTCGACATGATTATTGCTGCTGTCGCCGGTGCCAATGATTGCGTGTTCGGTCCGCACGCGGCGAAATTCTGACCCTTGAGATCAAGGGTCAGCTCACGGATGCCGCGGAATTCCTTAATGTGTATCTTGTCAATCCAGATCATGAAGCATCCGGAAAGAGTGCGACGCGAACGGCTGGTTCGGCGAAGATGCCATCTTCGAGCACCACCTTGCGGAGCCTTTGCGCCACTTCGCCGAGACCTTCCTCCTTTTCCAAGGCAGCGAAGAACTCGTCAAGAATATTGGCGGCGACGGACTTTACGTTTGCTGGTGGCTTTATCGCCTCATCCTTGTCTGCTGTTGTACTCAAGTGCTGTCCCCTCAATACATCCAATTGTAGCATAATGTGGGGTTGGCGTCAGGAGCGGATTTCGCGCGTTCACAAGCGAAAGCAGATCATCAAGTATGTCCGATAGATTGTGGGAAACCAAGGCAGCGGTATTGACGCTGTTCTGGCGCCCCTTTTTCGAGGGGGTCGTTGGTCGCAAACAATGCACAAAGTCGTAGATCGCCCGAGGAGCAAACGGTACCGGCAAGAGCGGCATCGTCGATGCAATAGAATTCGCCCTGACGGGCAACATCTCCCGCCTCGCAGGTGCGGGCACTGGCGGACTTTCGGTGAAGGCACATGGTCCGCATGTCGACAGCCGCAACAAGCCGGAAGCCGCTTCGGTCACCCTGGACGTCACTATCCCGGCCCTTGGCAACAAGAAAGCCCAGATCTGCCGCACCGTGAAATCCGTGAGCGCGCCCGAGATCAAGCCTACCGACAAGGACGTCCTTGCCGCCTTTGAGAGCGTTAATCTTCATCCTGAATTCGTGCTCTCGCGTCGCGAATTGATCCGCTACGTCCTTTCTGAACCAGGCCAGCGATCAAAGGAGGTTCAGTCCCTTCTCCGTCTGGACGACATCGAGAAGCTGCGCGGCGTCCTACAGAAGATCGTGAACGCTTGCACCAAGGAGCTTCCCGGGCTGAAGCAAGCTGAGAATGACGCGGTCAAGAATCTCCTGGCCGTTCTCGATACGGCGCAGCTCAACAAGACATCCGTCCTCGACGCGGTCAATCCGCGACGGGAACTGCTTGGCCTCGCACCGCTCACTGATCTGGACGCTAATACCTCGGTCAAGGACGGCCTGACAACCACCACCAGCGCACCTACCCGCGTCCCGAAAATTCAAGCAACGGCCGACTTGGCCACGCTCCGGGAAGCGCTCCAAGCGCTTCAGGCCGACAAGTTCAAAGAGGCATGCTCGACCGCTGATGCCAATGCCGCTGAACTTGGCAAGGATGCTGACAGCCTCAACGGCCTGTCGCGCGAGGCGCTTCTAAAATCGGCCTTGGAGCTTTACGATGGCACGGCTTGCCCGATCTGTGACACGCCTTTCGCGCCCGACGACTTTCAGGGACATCTGGCCGGAAAGCTCGCTCACCTCGACGATGTGAGCAAGCGGCGTGCCGCACTTGAGGCCGAGTGCAAGCCGATTCTCGACAGTCTGCATGCCGCTGGCACCGCATTGAACACGTTGATCGATCACGCCGGTCTATTCACGCCGAAGATCGACGCCTCCGCCCTGATCGATTTCCGAGCTGTCCTTCGCGGGCGATTTCAGCAACTTAAGAAGCTGCTGCCCCTCGACGATACCCGCACGGTCCTCACAGCGGCTTACGCCATCTCGGACTTGGGGCCATCGCTTACTGCGCTGGCCGCGGCGATCGCCGCGATTCCGGAACCGACCAAGCAGGACGCCGCCCGCGATTTTCTTATTTTAGCACAAGAGCGGCTCGAGCACTATCGCACAACACGTCTGAAGCTTGCGGCAGGCAAGCTTCGCGCCGATCGGGGCACCAAGGTCTTGAACACCTACGGCACCGTGACGACCGCGGCGCTGGAAAAGATCTACAAGGACGTCGAGACCGCATTTGCGAGCTACTATCGGAAGATCAACGAGGAGGACGAAAATACGTTCACCGCGAAGCTCATGCCCTCGATCGGCAAGCTCGGCTTCGATGTGGACTTCTATGGGCGCGGACATTTTCCACCGGGCGCGTACCATAGCGAGGGTCATCAGGACGGCATGGGTCTGTGCCTCTACCTCGCGCTCATGAACCACCTGCTCGGGGTGAATTTCACCTTTGCGGTCCTGGATGACGTGCTGATGTCCGTGGACTCTGGCCACAGACGCCAAGTCTGCACTCTCCTTAAGGAGATGTTTCCAAACACGCAGTTCATCTTCACAACGCATGACGAAATCTGGCTGCGGCACATGAAGTCTGAAGGCCTCATCAAAGGCCGGAATTTCGCACATTTTCGCACCTGGACCGTCGACTTTGGCCCGACCGAATGGGACGATCGCGATGTGTGGGCCGAGCTAGACGGCTATCTGGAGAAGAACGACGTGCGCGCCGCCGCGGCGCTGCTCCGCCACTATCTTGAGCATTTTGCGAAAGAAGCGTGCGATCGTTTGCGTGCCAACGTGGAGTTCCGTGGTGATGCACAGTTCGTGCTCGGCGACCTCCTTCCGAGCGCCACCAGCATGCTCGGAGACCTGTTCAAGAAGTCGAAGGTCGCAGCCAACTCTTGGAATCAGAAGGAGGTCGTTGAGCGCATCACGGCGATCGAGACCGCCTTCTCCGAGGCCAAAGTCAAAACCGGCTTCGAAAACTGGCAGATTAATACGGCAGTCCATTTCAATGAATGGGCGAATTTCAAGAAGGAGGACTTCACGCCTGTGGTGACCGCCTTCCGTGGGTTCACGGGCGCTTTCGCATGCAAGACCTGTAGCGAGATGTATTTCGTTGCGCCGGACCGAGGGAAAAAAGAAGCACTACGGTGTGGATGTGGGACGCTTAACCTCAACCTTCTCCAGAAAGGCGGATAGCCTACCTCTAGCAGAATGGGAGCGGTGACGACCTATTCTGTTTTGTCGGGCAATTTGTCGATAGCCATTGCGCGCATTCGAGGTGGTTCTGCCAAAAACGATAGGTGCGTAGCTCTTCGGCGATCGGATCCCGGTGCAACACGATTCGCGTCACCTCACGCACTCGGCCTTGGCATCGAGAAGGCACAGATAGCTCACGAAAAGCCGCTCGTCATAAGCGGTATGTCGTTGCCGGTCAGCGCTAAGCCGCCGCCGGGCTTGACGGGCGCCGGTCGATGCCGCCGAGGCCGTTGCTTCGGTTGCGAACGCCGGATCGCGGTTGCTGTCGTCAAGCAACGCCTGTCTCAACCATCAACCCGGACGTCATGGAGAGCATCGTCATGGCGATTGGCATGCCGCGTGTCTCGTGTCCCGCATCGCCACCGGCATTCCTGGCGCTTGCTGGCAAACGCCACAAACCATGCAGGTCATTGATATCGGAAGGGAAAAGCGTTTTTGGTATTTCTGGCAGCCGCCCCGCGGCGCATTGTCGACAATTCGACTCCGAGGAGGATCAGCGACCCGCCATCCTGCGCCACGCGGGCGCGGCGAGCAGGGGGCCTGTCATCCGCCCTTGCGGTCCGGCGGGTCGATGCTTGCGTCGTCGTCCCGTCCGCTGCGGCTGCTGTAGAACACCAGCGCCATCAGGCCGACCGCGAGGGCGACCGTGAAGACGATCCCGAGGATCAGGGGGGTGGTCGCCGCCGGATCAAGGTCGAGCGAGCCGACCGCGACCCAGCTGAGCACGGCGATCGCCACGATCCCGGCGACGCAGGCGATCGAGAAACGAATGATCCAGCGCAATCCGGCCTCCGCATCCACGTCGGCGGCCGGCAGCCTACCATCTTTCCTTGATCGCGGGGGGATTGCTGATAGGTTCATGGTTGACCAACAAGTAAGTGACCATGAACCCAACTTCGCAGCCGGCGGTGCGGCGCACCCAGGGGGATCGCCGCGCCGAGTCCGATCGGCGGATCCTCGGCGCCGCCATGCGGCTGATCGCGCGCAACGGTGCCGCCGGCACGACGCTGGCCGACATCGGTGTCGCCGCCGGCTACAGCCGCGGCCTGCCCAGCGAGCGCTTCGGGACCAAGGGCGCCCTGCTGGACAGCCTCATCAGCCGCACGGAGGAGGCGTTCCAGGAGCAGCTCGCGATCGATGTCGGCGGCAAGACCGGCCTGGCGGCCGTGGCAGCCCGCATCGAAGCCCACCTCAACGGCGCGGCGCGCAGCCCCGATGCCGTGCGCGCGCTCTATCTGCTCTACATGGAATCGCTGACCGTCGCGCCCGAGCTGCATGGGCACATAGCCGAGCTCGGCCGCGCCTACCGTGCCGGCTTCGTGCGCCATCTGCGCGAGGCGCGGCAGGCCGGCGAGATCGATGCCCGCATCGACGTGCAGGACCACGCGACGGTCATCCTCGGCGCGCTGCGCGGCATGATCACGCTATGGCTGATCGATCCCGCGGCGATCGACCTGCCCGCCGCCAAGGCTGTGCTGGTCGCCATGGTGCATCGCGGCCTGGCGCCGCCGCACGCGAGCGGGCAGCGCAAGCAGCCGGCCCGCGCCTTGCGGGATGCGCCCAAGCGCCGGCGCGCAAGAAGCGCGCGCGCCTGAGGCCGCTTGGGCGCGCCCCATCGTCTTTCAGGAGGGAATTGTGATGAAACGTCGAGGTCTTCTCGCGGCAACCGCCGCGCTTCCGGTGTTGTGGGCGGCGCCCCTGCGCGCCACGCCGCTGCCGGACACCAACCTGCGGGTGATCTTCGGGTATCCGCCCGGCGGCGCCGGCGATTTCATTGCCCGGCTGGTGTCGGAGCATGCCGCCAAGACGCTGGGGCGCAACGTGATCGTCGTCAACCAGCCCGGCGCGACCGGCCTGGTGGCGATCGACGCCCTGCGCCGGGCGGCGCCCGACGGCACCACCATCGCCATGGTGCCGATGACCGGCGCGGTGCTGCTGCCGATGGTCAACAGCCGCGCCAGGTTCGACTTCATGACCGACGTCGATCCGGTCGCGCATTGTGTCAGCTACTCATTGGGCTTTGCGGTGGCGCCCAACACCGGCGTCAAGACATGGCCCGATTTCCTGGCCTGGGCGCGCGCCAACCCGACCAAGCTGCTGTATGGCGGCTCGGGCCTGGGCAGCATCTCGCACCTGTTCGGCGCCATGATGAAGCAGGTCCTCGGTGTCGACCTGCAATACGTGCCTTTCAAGGGCGGCGCCGAGCTCAACAGCGCGGTCATGGGCGGCCACGTGCCGCTGGCGATCGGCGTGACGTCGGATTTCGCCGAGCCGCACAAGGCCGGGCGCATGCAGGTCCTGGCCGTGTCCTCCGGCCAGCGCGACGTGTCGCTGCCCGATGTCCAGACCTTCGTCGAGCTGGGCCACAAGGATCTGGTGAGCGAGCCGTGGTTCGGGTTCTTCGCGCCGCCCGGCACGCCCGAGCCGCTGCGCGCCGCATGGAACGGAGCCATCAACGCAGCCCTGACGGATCCGGCCGTGCGCGACCGCATGATCCGCACCGGCTTCATGGTCGGCGGCGGCAGCGGCGAGGCGCTGCGCGAGCGGATGGCCGGCGACAAGGCGCGCTGGCAGCCGGTGGTGACGGCTTCAGGCGTGAAGATGGATGGGTGAGGAGAGGTCCGTGAGCTTCGACTCCAAACTGGCCGAGTTCCGGCATCGGCGCGACAAGGCCCTGGCCATGGGCTCGGCCCGCCATCTGGCGGCGCGCAAGGCGCAGGGCATCCTCAATGCCCGGGAACGCGTCGCGCATCTCGTGGCGCCGGGCAGCTTCGAGGAGTTCGGCCTGTTCGCGACAGGCTTGAACCCCGCCATGCGCGAGCGCACCCCGACCGATGCCGCCGTCTGCGGCTTCGGCAGCGTCGATGGCCGGCTGATGGGCATCAACTCGGCCGACTTCTCGACGATGGCGGCGTCGTCGGGACGGGTCCAGATCAAGAAGTACAATCACATCCGCGATCTGTGCATCGCCAACGGCCATCCCCTGATCAACCTGATGGAATGCGGCGGCGGCCGCATCCCCGACGTGATGGGCGCCTCGGGCATCGGCGCCGGCGGCGAGTCCGGCCGCTACTTCCGGCCGCGCATCGTGCCCACGGCGGCGGGCGTGCTCGGCGCGACCTACGGCCGCGGCGCCTTCGTGTGCGTGCTGTCCGACTTCACCGTGATGCGCCGCGGCGCGGTGATGGCGGTGTCGAGCCCCAATGTCACGTCGAGCTCCATCGCCGAGGCCGAGACACCCGAGGATCTCGGCGGCTGGCCGGTGCACAGCGAGGTCACCGGCCTGGCCGACCTGGTGGTCGACAGCGACGAGGAGGCGCTGGATGCGATCCGGCGCTTCCTGTCGTACCTGCCCGACCATCATCGCGCCGCGCCGCCGCGCGCCCCGGTGCCGGCCGGCGCCGACGATGCCGCAAGGCGCCTGCCGGACCTCGTGCCGGATGAGCGGCGCAAGACCTACGACGTGCGCCGCGCCATCGAGGCGATCGTCGACCCCGGCAGCTTCTTCGCGCTGAAGGAGCGCTTCGCGCGCGCCGCCGTCACCGGGCTGGCGCGGCTGGGTGGGCAGACGGTCGGCGTGATCGCGACCAACCCCCGCGTCAAGGGCGGCGCGCTCGATGCCGAGGCGTGCTCCAAGATCACCAGCTTCATCGTGCTGTGCGACAGCTTCAACGTGCCGCTGATCATGATGGCCGACACGCCGGGCTTCCTGATCGGCGGCGAAGCCGAGCGCCGCGGCATGGCGGGGCGGATCATGAACTTCCTCGCGGCGCTGGAGGAGGCGACGGTGCCCAAGCTGGCGCTGGTCCTGCGCAAGAGCTTCGGCCAGGCCTACATCAACATGGGCGGCGGCAAGGGCGACGAGACGGCGGCGTGGTTCTCGTCCGAGATCAGCTTCATGGACCCGCAGGTGGCGGTCAGCGTCGTCTTCGCCGGGCGCCAGGACGGCGACGGCAAGTCCCAGGAGCAGCTCATGGCGGAGGTGGCGGCGGACACGACGCCCTACAACCTCGCGGCGCCCTACCTGGCGCATGCCGTGATCGATCCGCGCGACACGCGCGCCTACCTGATATCGCGGCTGGCGATCCACGGCCGCGCGCTCACCGGCGGCATCGGTGAGCACCGCCTCGCCAACTGGCCGCCGATGTCGTTCTGAGCCTGGTCAGGCCGGCACGGGCTGCCGGCTCTGACGCGCCAGCAGCCACCAGCCGATGGCGGCGTTGGCGATGTTCCAGGCGATGCCGTTGAGGAAGGCGGCGCGGTACGAGCCGGTCATGTCGAAGATCACGCCGCCCATCCAGCCGCCCAGCGCCATGCCGATGATGGTCGACGACATGGCGATGCCGACCCGCACGCCGGCTTCCTTGGCCGGGAAATATTCGCGCACGATCATGGCGTAGCTCGGCACCAGCCCGCCCTGGAACAGGCCGAACAGGGCGGATGCGACGTAGAGCGAGGTCAGCGTGTCGGAGACCGTGTAGAAGATCAGCGCGATGGTCTGCAGCACCGAGCCGAGCAGCAGGGTCACGACACCGCCGGCACGGTCGGAGATCCAGCCCGAGACGAGGCGGCTGATGATGCCGAAGCCCAGCATCAGCGACAGCATCTCCGCGCCGCGCGCCACGCCGTAGCCAAGGTCGGCGCAATAGGCCACGATGTGGACCTGCGGCATCGACATCGCGACGCAGCAGGCGAGGCCGGCGACGGCGATCAGGGCCTGCAGGGCGCCCGGCGACAGCGCGATGGCGCGCCGGGGCGTCGCCGCCGTGGCGCCGGCCGACGCATCGGCATGGAACGGCGGCGGCCGGCGCAAGGTCAGCGCCAGCGGCAGCATGCTGAGGAGGCAGATCGCGCCGGCGCCGAAATAGGTGAGGCGCCAGCCGTGATCGCGCATGGCCAGACCGATCAGCGGCGGCCAGATGGCGCCCGCCAGGTAGTTGCCCGAGGCGCAGATCGCGACCGCGACGCCGCGGCGCTTCTCGAACCAGTGCGAGGCGTCGGCCACGAGCGGCGCGAAGGTGACGGCGGAGCCGAAGCCGATCAGCAGTCCCTGCGCCGCGGCGAACCAGCCGGCCGTTGGCGCCAGCCCGGCGCCGGCGAAGCCCAGCGCCAGCAGGATCGCGCTCAGGATCACGGCCGGCGTGATGCCCTTGGTGTCGACCAGCCAGCCCATGCAGACGCCGCCGGCGCAGAAGCCGAGCATGGTCGTGGTGTAGGCGAAGGAGATGTCGGCGCGCGACACGCCGAAATCGGCCTGCACCACCGGCAGCGCCACGACGATGCTCCACATGCCGATGCCGCCGAAGGTGCTGAGCGCCAGGCTGGCGACGAGACGCAGCCAAGCATATCCGGAATCAACGCCACGCACGTGTTGCATGTGTCCGCAACCGATCAGGGAAGAGGGAAAAGAAGTGCGTCAGGCCAGGGCGGCTTCGCTCGCCGGGTCGCCGGCGATGCGGCTGTGCCACATCACGCGCGGCTGGGTCATGTCCCATGGCGTTGCCTGGTGCAGCAGGCAGCGATTGTCCCACACCACGGTATCGCCCGCCGTCCAGTGATGGTGGTAGATGCGCGGCGGCCGGCAGGCGAAGTCCACCAGCGACTGCAGCAGGCGGGTCGACTCGTCGGCATCCATGCCCGGGATGTTGTGGGCGTGGCGGCCGATCAGCAGCGACTTGCGGCCGGTTTCGGGATGCACCTTCACCAGCGGCCGCAGCGGCACGGGCCCGTCATGGAAGCCGTAGCCGCTATAGGCGCTGCTTTTGCTCGGCCGATGGTCGAGCTTGGCCTGGCTGTAGTAAAGCGAGTGATAGGCGGAAAGGTTCTCGATCCTGGCGCGCAGGTCGCCGTCCAGGGCATCGTAGGCGGCCCGCATGTCGGCCCAGCCGGTCTGGCCGCCGGCGCCCGGCACCACCTCGGCGCTGAACACCGCGCCCTTGGCCTGCACCGGCATGTAGGTGCTGTCGCAGTGCCAGCCCATGTTGCCCTTGAGCACCTTGATGACGTCGTCGTTCTCGGCCTCGGCGCGGACGCTGCCGTCAGCCCGGACGTTGCTGATCGGCGCCATCTCGAACTCCAGCGGCCCGAAGCGCTTGGCGAACGCGATCTGCGCCTCGCGGCTCAGATGCTGGCCGGGAAAGATCAGCAGCGCGTATTGCAGCCAGGCGTCGTGCAGCGCCCGCCAGGTGACGTCGTCCAGCGCGGCGACCTTCACGCCGCGCACCACGGCGCCGAACGTGGCGTCCAGCGGCTCGATGTCGAACGGACGCGCCATGTCGTTTCCTCCGGTCTCTTTCGAGACACGATGGATCATCGGCGTTCGTGTCGCCACCCGCAATTGCGGGCTTCGGACTCATTGCATGCCCGCTATGCCGTGCGCAGTGAGCTGAACGCCTTCCCGCGGGGCTCGCCGGCAGCCGTCTACCCCTGTGTTTCCGCGTGGTCCCGCTCGAATGCCCAGACCTCTTCGAAGCCCATGAGTCGTGAGAAATCGGTGAACGGGTACAGGGGCTGGCCAAGTCCGGCGCTGGATCCGTCACGGCGCAGGGCTTCGTAGGCGGCGCGCAAGGCCTCGCCGGCGGCGAGAAAGCCGAGAGCCGGGAAAATGGCCAGGCGGTAGCCGAGCTCGATGAGCCGAGCCTTGGAAAGGATCGGCGTGCGGCCGCCTTCGACCATGTTGGCGAGCAGCGGCACGTCGAAGCTGGCGCCGATGCGGGCCATCTCCACCTCGCTTTCGGGGCTTTCGATGAACAGGATGTCGGCTCCCGCCTTCTGGTACAGCGCGGCCCGGCGCAGCGCCTCGTCGAGGCCGAGCGAGGTGCGCGCGTCGGTGCGGGCGATGATGAGGAAATCGTCCGAGCGCCGGCTTTCGGCGGCCACGCCGATCTTGCGGACCATGGCTTCGGCCGCAATCACACGGCGGCCCGGCGTGTGCCCGCATTTCTTGGGGAACTCCTGGTCCTCGAGCTGGATCGCCGCGGCACCGGCAGCCTCGTAGCCGCGCACGGTATGACGGACATTGAGCAGACCCCCGTATCCGGTGTCGCCGTCGGCGATCAGCGGCGTTCGCGTCATCGCGGCGATCCGCTCGACGCGGCCAACCATGTCGCTGTACGTGGCGAGCCCGGCATCCGGCAGGCCCAGGTGCGAGGCGACGGTGCCGTAGCCCGTCATGTACAGGGCCGAAAATCCCATGCCGTCGGCGATCTTGGCCGAGATGAGATCGAAGACCCCCGGGGCGGAGACGAATGTGCCGCGCTGCAGCGTTTGGCGCAGCTGGGCTGGCTTTGGCAGGCTCATCTGGTTGACAGTGCTTCGAGGTAGGACAGGGCTTCGCTCTCGCCGACGACGTCGGCGTACTTGCTCTCGAGGTCGAACAGGTTGGCTTCGTGCGGCCGCGCGTCGCGATCCCCGACGGCATCCCGGATCACGACCGGAATGAATCCATTCTGCATGGCGTCGACGGCCGTCGCCCGGACGCAGCCGCTGGTGGTCACGCCGGTGATGATCACGGTGTCGATGGATGCGGCGGTCAACGACGCGGCGAGCGAGGTGCCGAAGAAGGCGCTCGCGTACTGCTTTGTGATGATGAGCTCACCGGGGGCGGGCTCGATCCCGGCCGCGAAGGCGCCCAGGGCGGAGCCTTCCTCGAACACGGACAGCGCCTTGACCTTGCGGAAGAAGACGCCGCCATCGGCGCCGCCGGCCCGATAGACGACGCGTGTGAACGCGATCAGGACGCCGGCCTGCCGCGCGGCGGCGAGCAGCCGCACCGACGACTGCCGTGCGGGCTCGACCGCGGGGGCATGCAGCGGCGAGCCGGGCTCGAAATAGGCCTGGACGAGGTCGACCAGGACCAGCGCCGGGCGGCGTCCGAATCCGAGCCGGCCGCGAAAGCCGGCCTTGGCATAGTCCTGCGCGAGATCGCTGTCGCTCACCACGCTTCTCCTCCGGTTGCAGCGCTCAATGGTCGAGCAGCAGGGAGCCCCATCCGGCCACCTTGTCGTCGATGCCCGACTCGCGCAGCGCATGCCAGTAGATCGCGGTGTTGATGGCCATCACGGGCTTGCCCAGCCAGACTTCGGCGAATCCTGCCAGCCGCGCCATCGCGAGGTTGGTCCCGACCTGGACGATGGCATCGACGCCGGGCCCGTCGACCTGCCGGATCGCTTCCGCGAGCCGGGCCTCGCTCACATGCGCGATCGATACCGGGCTGTCGCACTTGAGGCCGATGATCTTCGCCACCGAGAAGCCGCATTCCTCGAAGAAGCGCACGACGTTGCGATCGCCAACCGGCTGGTAAGGCGTGACGACTCCCAGGCGCTTGGCGCCGTAGAGGCGCAGCGCCACCTGGCACGCATCGGCGCCCATCGAGACCGCGAGCCGGCTATGCTCCTCGAGCTCGCGCTTGAGCCTGCGGCTGGCTTCCAGCCCGTCCCAGAACGTCTCGGCCGAGATTCCGAGCACCAGGCGATCCGGCTCGCACGACATGATGCTGTCCACCGCCTCGGTCTGCGCCGCGCCGATCAGGCGGATGAGCTCGCTGAAATCGGCGTCGTTGCGCAACGGAATGTTCGGGATGCGGATCCGGCTGATGTGGTTCGTGACGCCGTGCGGGCGCATCGAATCGAATTCCGGCTGCACGCTCGTGTTCGTCGAGGGCACGAGGATGCCGAGCTTCTTCCGCCAGCCCAGCGAATCGGTCATGGCCTGTCTCCTTCGCCGGGCGCGGGCGGACTCCCGTCGCGCCCGGCCGGCATGGTGGTCAGTTGGGCGAGGCCTGCAGGTTCACGACCTTGCCGACGGTCGCATTCCAGCGGGCCGTGCAGTCGGTCCCGCAACGCTTGGCCCATCGCGGCAGGACCGTCTTCAGCAGGGCTTCCTTGCGGAGCGCCAGGTCGCTTTCCGACACGGTGCTGAGCGTCATCTTCGCTGCCGGCCCCTCCGAGCAAGGCGCGGTGCCGGTGTTGCAGGCGATGCCGAGGTCGTTCTCGCGCCGGTTCTGCTCCCAGACGTCGGCTTCGAGGGTCTTGATCTGCGCCAGGAGGAAGGACTGCACGCCGGCCGGCAGCTTGTTCCAGAAGGCGAGGTTGGCAGCCTGGGCGCTGCTGCCCCAGTTGATAGGCAGCGGATGGAGGAACTTCGCCGACTCGAACCATTTGGCCTTGTAGCCGCCGAGCGTGCCCGTGATGGCGCAGTCGATCACACCGTTGGCCAGCGCCTGCTGGACCTCGCCGAAGGCCATGCTGACGCCGGAGCCGCCGAAATGCTCGATGAAGTCCGACTGCGACGCGCCGGAGGTACGGACGCGCTTGCCCTTGAGGTCGGCCAGGCCCCGGATCTGCTCGCGGCAATAGAGGACCTGCGCCTGGAACGACCACAACCCCAGGAGCTTCACCTTGAACTCCTTTTCGTAGTAGCGCTCCAGCTCCGGCCGGAACGCCTGTGTCACCTGGCTGAACACCTCGATGGTCGGCGAGACGCCGGCGAGGTCGGTGGCATCATTGATCGGCGCGTCGCCCGCCATATGGCCCATTTGGGCCGTCGCGATGTCGAAGAGGCCTTGCCGCAGCAGGCGGAAGACCTCGGGGCCCTTCAGCCCCATCTCGTTCCACGGCTTGATCTTCGCGGTCACGGCACCGTCCGAGGCGTCCGGGATCTTGTGGGTCCAGAACGGGGCCTCGAGATCCTTGTACTGGGTTGTGATACCGAGGTTGCCGACCACGTTGACGGTGGTCTTCGGCAGCGGATCGGCCGCCTGCGCGGCGAATGCAAGGCCCACCGACGCCACGGCGACAACGGCGATCCGTCCTCTCAACGAGCTGTTCATGAGTGTCTCCCTTTATTTTCCGCTCAAGGCACGCGGCAGCCAGAGCGCAAGGTCCGGCGCCGCAATGAGAAGCCCGATCAGCGCCAGCATCATCAGGAGGAAGGGAGCCGACCCGCGCACGACGTCGCGAAATGGCCCCTGTCCGCGCACCGACTGCACGACGAAGAGATTCATGCCGATCGGCGGGGTGATCAGCGCCGCCTCGATCAGGATGACGAAGACCACGCCGAACCAGACCGGGCTGTAGCCGAGCTTGGTGATGATCGGCACGACGATGGGCGTCGTCGCGATCATCAAGGTCAATGTCTCGACGAAACAGCCGAGCACGAGGTAGGCCGCGATGATCACCAGGAGGACCGCGAGCGGCGACCAGTCCAGGCGTGTCATCGCCATCACCACCGCATCGGTGATGCCCAGGGTCGACATGACGAAATTGACGAAGAGCGCCGCGATGACGATCAGCATCACCATGGACGTGGTCCGCACCGTGCCCTCGAAGGCGCGCAGCAGCGCGGCCACGCTGAGCCGCCGGTTCGCCAGCGCCAGCAGAAGCGACGCGACGACCCCCAGCGAAGCGGCCTCGGTCGGGGTCGCCAGGCCGGCGTAGATCGAGCCGACGACAAGAAGGAACAGGAGCAGCGGCGGGCCGAGGCTGACGAGGCTGCGGATCCGCTCAAGCGTGCCGACGGGGAGCGACCGCTTTCCGCCGAGGGCCGGCCGCACCAGGCAGATCACCCAGACCGCCAGGGAAAACAGCCCCGCCAGGAGGAAGCCGGGAATGAACGCCGCCAGGTACAGCTCGGGAACGGAGGTCTCCGACAGCATGCCGTAGATCACCATGTTGATGCTGGGCGGGATCAGGATCCCGAGCGTGCCGCCGGCGGCGATCGTGCCGAGGAAGAGCGCCGGGTTGTACCCGTGCCGCCGCATGTTCGGCATCGAGACGGTGCCGATCGTGGCGGCCGTGGCGACGCTCGATCCCGACGTGGCGGCGAAGATGGCGCTGGCGGCGATGTTCGTGTGCATCAGGCCGCCCGGCAGCTGGCCGACCCACCTGTCCAGGCCATCGTACATGCGCTCGGTGACGCCCGATCGCAGCAGGATCTCGCCGGTCAGGATGAACATCGGCACCGCGAGCAGGATGAAATCGCTGCTGGCAGCCCACATCAGCTCGCCCAGGGCCTTGAGCAGCGGGAAGGGGGAGTAGATCGACGACAGCGCCGCGCCCAGGAAGCCCAGCGCCGAGGCCACATGCAGGGCGCTACCGACCAGCACAAGCAGGAGGAGGACGGCAACCAGCAACATCACCGCGCCTCCGGCCGCTGCGCGTCGCGGCCGCGCTGGTGTGCCTCGGTGCTCGCCTCGATCTCCTCCTCGAGGCTGACAATGCCGACCTCGCGCTCCACGGCATCGAAGCGGCCGCGCGCGAGAAGGACGATGGTACGCCCCGCAAGCCATGTGGTCGTGATCAGGAACCAGATGAGCCCGGCGAGCCAGATGCCCTGCGGGATCACCAGCGGCACAGCCAGCGCCGAGTTTGAGCGCGCGCCCAGCGTCAGGCTCTCGGCGACCGTCTGGATGCCGAACCATGTCAGCGCGAACGCGACCGCAGCCAGCGACAGGATGGCGAGCAGGTCGAGCCCGCGGCGGACGCCGGCGGGTGCCAGGATGTAGAGCACTTCGATCCGGACATGAGCCTTGGTCGTCAGGGCGAAAGCGAAGCCGAGGGAGACGGTCGCGGCCAAGGCGTAGGTACTGAGCTCGAAGCTTTCGAAGATCGTCGATGCGAAGAGATTGCGTGCCACCACGTCGCACGTGATCAGCACAGCCGATGCCAGCATCAGCCCGCCCCCGATCCAGGCGAGCCACTGTGAACCGCGCGCCGTGAACGCCGGACGCTCGCTCATTGACCTTCTCCCTGTCCGGACAAATTAGTGCTGCTTCCTGCCAGCATGATCTTCTCCCTGCGTGCCCGGTTCTTCGCGCCCGCAGGGGCGCTCCTGCAAGCAGCGCGCCAGCGCGTCGGCCAAGGCGCGGCGCCGTCCGCTGATTTGTCCGCACAAAAAACTGGAAGCAGATGAGCGGTCGTCGGCATCGGTGCAGATTGTGTACAATGGAGAGGCATCAGGATATGGACATCCACGGCCTTGCGGCTGAAGCTGCCCGAATATCCGTCAGGACGCCACACAAAACAAGCCATTCTTCGATGGGGTTGGCCTGGTGGCCATCCTTGTTAGAAGTGCGATTGCAATCCTCGTTGCGCCTATTGTATACACTCGTGGAAACTGAAGGACACCACAATGCCACAGACGCGCAGGCTCGAGCCGACGGACCGCACGTTCGCCAGCTCCTCGGATATCGCTCCCGAGACGATCACCGCCGTTGAAGGGGTCCGCGAGCAGGGCCACCTCGTTGTCAAGAAGCTGCTCGTGGGCGAGGAGATCCTCATGCTCGAGGTCTTCCGTGGAAAGGGCCTGATCGACCCGGTCCACAAGCATATGGATCACGAGTCGATGGGCTATCTCATCAGCGGCAAGCTGCGGCTGGTGATCGGCGGCAAGGAGCTTGTCGCCGGTCCCGGCACGGCCTGGGTGCACCCCGTCGGCGTCGACCATTTCAGCGAGGCGCTCGAGGAGTGCCATCAGCTCGAGATCAAGTCCCCGCCGATGAAGACCTGGACGTGACGCCCACGTCCACCCCGGCAGGCGGTCGTCGCGAGAAGGTGCCATGATGCGAATCCCGAAATGGTCCCGGACAGGAGAGCCCGATCTCAGCCGCGAGACTCTTGCCGCGCTGCTTGCCGACGAGATTCCCGCGATCCGGATCCGCAACTTCGCGACCCGCGGGGAATGCGCTTCATTTGCCGAGGCGGTCCGGCGCGCCGGCCTGAAGTACTACAGCGTCGCGCGGCGTATCGGCTATATCGGCCTGGCGCAGTATGAGTACCGCTGGGACCGGCCCAAGGAGGACTATTTTAGAGACGTGCCGGCTGCGGACGCGCGCAAGGACGCGGTGCAGCGCGAGTCGTTCGATGCCGTCCAGCGGCTGATCGACCGTCTGGCCGAGCACTATCCTGACGGACGGGTCGGCATCGCCCAGGAGCCGCTGGGCCGCTATTACGCCGGCATCATTCGCCATGCCTCGGACGGGGTGGACCTGCACGCCGATTTCGCGCCGTTCAACGCGCCGCACTACCTGGTCGGGACGATCGATGCGCAGCTCGGCTGGAACCTCTACGCCGAGGAGCTCGTCGCCGGCGGCGAGACAACCGTGCACCACGCACCCTGGAGCCCGCCGCTGCGGGACGACGAGATCCCACAAAGCTACAACCTGCCGCGGGAGACCGTCGCCGGCGCCGAGACCTTCACCTTTGCGCCGAACGTCGGCGATGTCGTGATCTTCAACACGCGCAATCCGCACGAAATTGCCGGTGGCACGGCTGCTCCCGGGCGTGACCGCATCTCGATCGGCTCCTTCATCGGACGCCTGCCCAATCGAGATCTCGTCATGTGGTCCTAGGCAAGGGGGCGCGTGGCGGTGGCGTTTCCAGGCGGACATGACGCCCGTCGGCGCGTCGGACGCGGATCCTCAGGAAATGCGGACGCGCACAAAGGGCCGGTCGTTGCCAGGGTGTACGCGATGATCCGTGCCGACATCATCGCCGGACGGCACCCGGCAGGGGGGCATTTGCGCGAGGAGCAGTTGGCCGAGGCGATCGGCGTCAGCCGGACGCCGGTGCGCGAGGCGCTGCGTCGGCTGGCGGCCGAAGGGCTGATCAAATTCGTGCCCAACCACGGCGCGTTCGTCAATTCCTGGTCCGCCGACGACCTGCGCAAGATTTTCGACCTGCGGGCGCTGCTGGAAAGCACGGCGGCCGGCCAGGCGGCGCCGCGCATGACGCCCCAGGCGATCGATCGGCTGCGCGAGCTGGCGGCGGGGATGGTCGAGCTTGCCGACCACCGCGCCGAGGGATATCTCGAGCGGATCTCCGATCTCAACCGCGCCTTCCACGATATCATCATGAAGACGGCGGACAACGAGCGCCTCTCGGGCAGCGTGGTACGCACCATCGAGTTTCCGATCGTGCACCGCACGTTTCAACGCTACCGCCCGGCCGATCTGCGTCGAAGCCTCAATCACCATTGGGAGCTGATCGACGCGTTCGAGGCGCGGGACGCCGAGTGGGCCTCGGCCGTGATGCGCGCGCATGTGCTGGCCGCCAAGCATGTCATGTTGTCCAGATCGCCGTCTGCCGGGGAGGGGGATGCCGCGGCGGCGCCGCGCCCGCCCGCTCGACGCGTCAAGCGGCCGACGGGCCGGCTATGATCGGCAGCATCGGTGCATCAGCGTGCGCCCGATGCACCCGTCACCTCGCCTTGATGTGAGTAGCCATGGCCGCCACCGAACGTCTGCTGCATCACATCACGACGCTGCGATACGAGGACATTCCTGCCGCCGCCATCGAAGCGGCCAAGGCGCTGACCCTCGACACGCTGGCCGTCTGCGTCGCCGGAAGCACGTCGCCGCATGCCGGGGCCATTGCCGCATGCGCGGCGGGCTGGGGCGCCGGCGAGGAGGCGCACGTGCTGGGGACCGGCAAGGCGCTGCCGGCGCCTGCCGCCGCCCTGGTCAACGCCTTCCAGGCGCACAGCCAGGAGTGGGACTGCGTCCACGAGCCGGCCGTCGTGCATTCGCTCGCCACGATCCAATCGGCGGTTCTTGCCGCTGCCGAGCGGCGCGGCGGGCTCTGCGGTCGCGAGTTCCTGCTCGCGCTCGCCGCTGGCGTCGATGCCTCCGCGACGATCGGCATGAGCTCGCGCTCCCGCCTGAAATTCTTCCGCCCGGCGACGGCGGGCACGCTGGGCGTCGCCGCGGCGCTCGGCAAGCTCGAACGCTTCGATGTCGCCACGCTGCGCGATGCCTTGGGCCTTGCCTTCAGCCAGGCGGCCGGGACGATGCAGGCGCATGTCGAGGGCAAGCCGACATTGGCGCTGCAGGTCGGGATGGCGACCCGAGCCGGCATGAATGCCGCCGATCTGGCGGCGGCCGGAGTTCCCGGGCCGCACGACATGCTTGAAGGGCCGTTTGGCTTCTTCGAGGTGATGGAAGGCGAGTGGGATGTTGCGCCGTTCGATGCGCTGGGACGGATCTCGCGCATTGCCGAGGTGAGCATCAAGCCCTTCCCGACGGGGCGCGCGACACATGCCGGCATCGACGGCATCCAGAGGCTGGTCGCGGCGGAGCGGATCGAGGCTGCCGAGGTGGAGCGCTTGACGCTCGAGGCACCGCCGCTCATCCACCAACTGGTCGGGCGTCCCTGGCGCGAGGCGATGACCGCCAGCTATGCCCGGCTGTGCTTCCCGTTCGTCGGCGCGGTGGCGCTGACCTGCGGCACGGTCGACGCTTCCGACTTCCAGCCTGGACGGCTTGCCGACCCGGCGCTGCGCGCCCTGGCCGAACGGATCGAGGTGGCCATCGACGCAAATCCCGATCCGAATGCGCTGGTGCCCCAGACCGTGCGTGCGCACCTGCGATCGGGGGTGGTGCGCGAGGCGCGGGTCGACCATATGCTCGGCAGCCCTGTCAATCCCCTCACCGCGGCACAGCGCGAAGACAAGGTCCGCCGCGCCTGGCGGCAGTCGGCACGTCCTCTCGATGCCGAAGCCGTCGAACGCGTCATTGCGCTCGCTGGCCGGCTGGAGGAGCTGGACGATATACGGCTGCTCGGTCGGCTGGCCGTGCCATGACCGCGCCTCGCATCCTGTCAGCCTGATCTGTTGATCGTCATGGCGTAGCTGAAGCGCTCGCCGGGGTGGATGCTGTCCGAGACCTCCAGCAGGCGGTCGTCCGAATCGTAGTAGAGCCGCAGCGTGCGCAGCGCCGGACCGCTGGCCTTTGCCTTCAGGTGGAGCGCCTCGTCCCGCCCCAGGGGCACGGCGAAGATGCGCTGCTCGACGCGAGCGACACTGACGCCGTGGTGCTCTTCGATGAGCTTGTAGATAGCGTCCGCGCGGTTGCTCAGGCGTCGCGCGACGTCGTCGAAATCCGGGTTGACGTAGACCCGTGTGAGGCAGACCGGCACCTCGTCATCTCGCCGGTAGCGGATGCCGATGCCAAACAGCCACCGCTGGCCGAGGCCCATGGGTATCTCGCGCGCAAGAGCTCGATCCACCTCGATGGTTCCCGTGTACACGAGACGGAGCTCGGTGTCGGTGGCGTACTGCAGCAGCGCATCGAGCGATCCCAGCGTCTGGGTATAAGGCACGCGCCGCTGGGTCGCGACCACGGTCGTTCCGGCACGCGGACGGCGCGTGACCAGACCGGCATCGCGCAGCTGCCGCAACGCTTCGCGAGCGGTGAACCTGCTGATGCCGTAGCGCTCGCACAGCTCATGCTCGGTCGGTAGCGTCGATCCCACGGGATGCCGGCCGGCGGCGATCGCAGCCATGAGCGCGTTCGCGACGGTGACATAGCGAGGTTCCGCCGGCAGCCGGGGGGGCGCGCCTTTGCGCGGCTTGGTCTTCGCGGGCGAGTGCCGCGCTGTCTTTCTGGCCATGCGCGCTTATACGTCATGCGCGGCGTGCGCGGAATTGCGCGTGTGTCCTCACAAACCTTGACACGCAATCTGGCTGTCAATATTGTCCGGACAAATGAATACGTGCACCGCCAACCTGCCCCGGGTGATCGCGGCCCGCAGCCTGCTGTTCGCGCCTGCGTCCAGGCCGGGCCTTCTCGACAAAGCGCTTGCGGCCGGCGCCGACATCGTGTGCGCCGATCTTGAGGACGCGGTCGCCCCGGACGCGAAGGACGCGGCGCGGTCTGCCGGCGTGGCGTTCATCTCCGCGCCGCATGTGTCATCGGCGCCGCGGCGCGCGGTGAGGATAAACTCGCTGCGCTGCCGGACCGGATTGCACGACATGCTTGCGCTGCAGGATACCGCACCGGCGGCCGCAACCATCTGCCTCCCCAAGGTGGAAAGCGGCGAGGAAGTTCGCTGGGCGGCAGACCTGTTGCGTGCCGCGCCGGGCACGCGCCTTGCGGCATTCATCGAGACGGCGCAGGGCCTGGAGCGAGCGTTCGAGATCGCGCGGTCCTCGCCGCGGCTCGACTTTCTCGTGTTCGGCGCGGTCGATTTCTGTGCCGACATGAATATGCCGCTGGAGGACGAGGCGCTGGCTTATGCACGCGGGCGCCTGGCCCACGCGGCGCGCGCCGGCGGAATTGACCTGCTGGACGTCCCCTGCGTGGATTTCTCGAACCGCGCCGAGGTCGAGCGCCAGGCGCGGCTCGCCCGGCGGCTCGGCTTCAGCGGCAAGACGGCAATTCATCCCGGCAATGTCGGCATCATCAATGCGGTGTTCTCGGCAACGCAGGCGGAAATCGAGGAGGCGAAAGCCATTGTCGCGGCCTTCGAGGGCTCGCGGGGCGGCGTCACCACCTGGCGGGGGAAGCTCGTCGAGGAGCCGGTCGTCAAGCGCATGGTGAAGCTGCTCCAGGCCCATGCCGGCGCCGGTCGCGGGTAGCGGCTCTGTATTGTGAGAGGAGGGAAGAGATGGTCGTGACTGCGAAGAAGGTCGGCGACAACCGGTATCGCGAGAGCTTCGGCCGGTACTACGAGGATTTCGTCGTCGGCGACATCTACGAGCACCGACCGGCGCGCACGATCTCCGAGACCGACAACACGTGGTTCACGCTGCTGACGATGAACACGCACCCGATGCACTTCGACGCGGAATATGCCAGGCACAGCGAGTTTGGCCGCTGCATCGTCTGCTCGCCGCTGACCGTGGCGCTGATGGTCGGCATGAGCGTCACGGACGTGAGCCAGAAGGCGATCGCCAACCTCGGGTGGCGCGAGATCAAGCTCACGCATCCGCTGTTCGCGGGCGACACCCTGCGGTCGGAATCCGAGGTGCTGGAGAAGCGCGAAAGCGGCTCGCGGCCGCAAGCCGGGCTCGTGACGGTGCAGACACGCGGCTTCAATCAGGAAGGCACGCTCGTCTGCGTCTTCGACCGCACCATCCTCGTGGGCAAGCGCGGCTTCGACGCCGAAGCCAACGCCAACTACTGATGCAAGGAGGCAGGCATGGGATCCGGGCCTGAGGGCGCATCCGACGAAGCGCTCCTTGACACGATCGAGAAATGGCTCGAGCGCGACGTGCGCCCGCATGTGCTCAAGCTCGATCATGCGGATGAGTATCCGTTCGAGATGGTCGAGCAGATGAAGGAGCTCGGCCTCTTCGGCGCGACGATCGCGCCGGAGCACGGCGGGCTCGGCCTCTCGGCCACGACCTACGCCAAGATCGTTGAGAAGATCTCCGAGACATGGATGTCGCTGAGCGGCATCTTCAACAGCCACCTCATCATGGCGGCGTGCGTCGAGCGCAACGGCACCGCGGAGCAGAAGGCCTACTACCTTCCGAAGTTCGCCTCAGGCGAGATTCGCGGCGGGCTCGCCCTCACCGAGCCCAATGCCGGGACCGACCTTCAGGCGATTCGCACCCGTGCGGTACGCAGCGGCAACGGCTACGTCATCAACGGAACGAAGACGTGGATCTCCAACGGCATCCATGGCACCTGCTTCGCGCTGCTGGTGAAGACGGACCCCGACGCGAGCCCGCGGCACAAGGGCATGTCCTGCTTCGTCGCCGAGAAGGGCCCGGGCTTCTCGGTGTCGAAGAAGTTCGAGAAGCTGGGCTACAAGGGCATCGACAGCGCCGAGCTGGTCTTCGAGGACTATCAGATCTCCGGTGAGCAGCTGCTGGGCGGCCACGAAGGGCGCGGCATGCAGGCCGTGCTGGGGGGGCTGGAGCTGGGGCGAATCAATGTCGCGGCGCGGGGCTGTGGGATCGCCAGCGCCGCCCTGAAGGACGCGGTCCACTATTCCCAGATCCGCCAAACGTTCAGCAAGCCGATCTGCGAGCATCAGGCGATCCAGCTCAAGCTCGGCGAGATGGCGACCCGGCTGCAGGCCGCGCGCCTGCTCACCTACGATGCGGCCCGCGCCTACGACCGCAAGGAGCGCTGCGACATGGAAGCGGGGATGGCCAAGTACTTCGCCTCGGAAGCAGCGGTCGAGAATGCGATGGAGTCGATGCGGATCCACGGCGGCTACGGCTACTCCAAGGAGTATCACGTGGAGCGCTATCTGCGCGACGCGCCGCTGATGTGCATCGGCGAGGGGACCAACGAGATCCAGCGCATCATCATTGCGAAGCAGCTGATCGAGCGCAATCCTGCGTGACGGACGGCCGGGAGGGACGGGGCGATGAAGCCACTGCAGGGCATCCGCGTGCTGGCCGTGGAGCAATATGGTGCCGGCCCCTATGGCACCATGCACATGGCGGATCTCGGCGCGGACGTGATCAAGATCGAGCCGCCGCCGCGTCCGGGCACCCCGGCCGGGGACAACGCCCGCCATTCCGGTCCGCACTTTCTGGGAGCCGACGACAGCCAGTTCTTCCAGACATTCAATCGCAGCAAGCGCAGCGTGATGCTCGATATCCGCCATCCGGACGGGCGGGCGGTGCTGCGCCGGCTGGCGGCGAAGGCAGACGCGGTCGTCAACAACCTGCGCGGCGATCAGCCCGGAAAGCTGGGCATCACGTATGACGCGTTGAGCGACGTCAATGCGCGACTGGTCTGCGGCCACCTGTCGGGCTACGGCCGCAGCGGCCCGCGCGCCGATTGGCCGGCCTATGACTATCTGCTGCAGGCCGAGGCCGGCTACCTCGATCTCACCGGCGATCCGGGCGGTGGGCCGACGCGCATGGGCCTGTCGATCATCGACTTCATGACCGGGGTGACGACCGCGTTTGCCGTGACAGCGGCGCTGCTGGGGGCGTTCCGCAGCGGCAAGGGGTGCGACGTCGATGTGACGCTCTATGATGTCGCAATGCACCAGCTTACCTATCCGGCGGCGTGGTACGTCAACGAAGGCCACGTGACGGGAAGGAGGCCACGATCAGGACATCCGTCGGTCGTCCCCTGCGAGCTGTTCCCGACCGCCGACGGCTGGATCTTCGTCATGTGCATCACGCCGAGGTTCTGGGCGTCGCTGTGCGAGGCGATCGGGCGGCCGGAGCTGACGCGGGATGCGCGCTTTGTCGGCTTCCCCGAGCGCTTCGCCAACCGCGATGCGCTGGCCGGCATCCTTGATGGCGAGTTCCGGCGCGCCGGCAGTGAAGAGTGGCTGAGCCGCCTTGCCGGCAAGGTGCCGGTGGCGCGGGTGCTGACGATGAGCGAAGCGCTCGACAATCCGTACTTCCGCGAGGCCGGCGGGCTCCTGACGATGCCGCATCCGGCGCGCGGCGCGGTGCAGGTCGTCGCCAGCCCGATCCGGATCGACGGGGCGAGGCCGGGCGGGGAGGCATGCCGGGCCCTGGGTGCCGACACGGACGCGGTCCTGGAGGAAGCGGGCCTCGGGGCGATGGAGATCGCCGGCCTGCGCGCCCAAGGAGTGATCTGAATGAAGCTCGAGGGCATCCGCGTCATCGATCTGTCGCTGTTCCTGCCGGGGCCGCATCTGACGATGATGATGGCCGACCATGGCGCCGAGGTGATCAAGGTCGAGCCGCCGGGCGAGGGCGAGCCGGTGCGGCACCTCGGCTATCGCGCGGGCGGTGAAAGCGTGTGGTTCCGCAACACGCATCGCGGCAAGAAGAGCGTCGTCGTCGACCTGAAGACCGCTGAAGGCCGCGAGGCGCTGCTGGCGCTGGCGCAGACCGCGGACGTCGTGGTCGAGGCGTTCCGGCCGGGTGTCGTCAAGCGGCTTGGCGTCGACTATGAGGCTGTTGAGGCCAGGAACCCGCGCATCGTCTACGCCTCGATCGCCGCCTTCGGCCAGAGCGGCCCTGAGCGCGATCGACCGACACACGATCTCGGCATGGAAGCGCTGGCAGGAGTGCTGAGCTTGAACCTCGGCCAGGACGGCAAGCCCACCCATCCGCATATCCCGATCGCTGACGCGACGGGCTCGCTGATGGCGCTTGCCGGCATCCTGATGGCGCTCTACCGCCGCGAGAAGACGGGCCGCGGCGACTACATCGACATCTCGATGCATGATACGACGATGTGCTGGCTGCCCAACAACACCGGCGCGGTGTTCGCCGAGGGCCGCCCGCCCGTCGTCAAGGATGAGCGCTCCTGGGGTGGCCATTCGTTCTACAACGTGTACCAGACCAGCGACGCCCATCACGTCGTGCTGTCCGGCGTCGAGGACAAGTTCGTGCACAACCTCCTGACGGCGCTGGATCGAGAGGATCTCATCCCGGTCGCGACACAGCCACCGGGCCCGGTCCACGCCCCGGTCAAGGCATTCCTCGCCGAACGGTTCGCGACGCGCACGCGCGCCCAATGGGAGAGCTGGTTTGCCGGCCGCGACGTCTGCTTCGCGCCGGTCCTCGACCTCAACGAAGCCTTTCAGCAGCCCCAGGTCGGCGCGCGCGGGATGCTGATCCGGGACGACGACGGCAACCTGCACATCGGCAACCCCATCAAGTTCAGGCACGAGCCGCCCCGCATCGATACGCGCCTGCCGAAGCTCGGCGAGCACACGCAGGCGCTGCTGGCGACGCGGCCGCCGCCGGTCGACCGGGATGGCCCGCCGGCGAGAGGTCCGCAATGAATGACGATCGGCCCACCGGACTGACCCGTAGCCTCGCCGGCTTGCTGCGGCGCCCGATTGTGGCGGCGGACCGCCGCCGTGCCGCGCTGCATGTCCTGGACTGGCTCGGCTGCGCGGCGGCCGGGGCGAAGACGCCGCCCGGGCTCGCCATGATCGCCTACGGTCGCACCCTGGCGGCCGGAAGCTGCCGCGCCGTCGGCGGCCTCTCGCTCGCGAGCCGGGATGCGGCGATCGTCAACGGCGCCGTCGGCAACGTGCTCGAGATGGATGATTTCTACCGGACGGCGCTCGTCCACCCCGGCCCGGTCGTGGTGCCGGCGGCGCTGGCGGTGGCGCAGGAGACCGGCGCCACGGGCGAGGCGCTGCTCGATGCGCTGGTGCGCGGCTTCGAGGTCATGATCCGCGTCGGCCGCAGTGTCGGGCCGACGCACTACAAGCATTTCCACAACACCGCGACATGCGGCGTCTTCGGCAGCGCCGCGGCGGCAGGCTCGCTGCTCGGCCTCGACGAGGCGCAGATGGTCGACGCGCTGGGCAATGCCGGGACCCAGGCATCCGGGCTCTGGCAATGCCGGCTTGAGGATACGATGAGCAAGCAGCTGCACAACGGGCGGGCGGCGCAGGCCGGCCTGATCGCCGCGCAGCTCGCGACGCATGGCTTCACCGGAGCGGAGCATATTCTCGAAGGGCCGCTCGGCTTCTACAGCGGCATGTGCCCCGATGCGGAACCGGCGTTGCTTCTGGCGGAGCCCGACGCGCCGTGGCTGCTGCACGGCGCCAGCTTCAAGCCATGGCCAGCCTGCCGGCATGCCCACCCGACCATCGACGCCGTGCTCGCTGCCCGCGAGGCCGTCGACATCGGCAGGGTGCGCCGGATAATCGTCGAGACCTATCGCGACGCGATCGGCGTGTGCGACCGGCCGACCCCGCGGACGGCGGTCGAAGCGAAGTTCAGCTTGCAGCATGCAAGCGCTGTCGTGCTGCTGCGGGGCAGGCCGGATCTGGCGGATTTCGATGCGCCTGCCGCCGCCGACCCTGACATCGCGACGCTGCGCGCCAAGGTCGAGCTGCACGAAAGCGAAGCCTACACGCGCGCCTATCCGGCGCATTTCGGCGCGTCGTTGCGAATCGAGCTTGAGGACGGCGAGGTCGTGACGCGCGATATTGCCGACGCGCTGGGCGATCCCGAGAACCCTCTGCCTGAGGCGGCGCTGCGTGCCAAGGCGCAGATGCTGCTGGCCAGCGCCGGCTACCCCCGGCACACGGTGGACGACATGCTCGACGCCGCCGTCGCGCTGGAGCGTGGCGGTGGCGTCGATGCCCTGATGCGTTGCCTCGCCTGACCGGAAAGGTTCCCCGTCCATGGAGCGACTCAACTATTTCGACGCAGCGGACCTGCCCGCCATTCGCCGCGACTACCCCCTGGGACCGGAGTTTCTGCGCCGCTTTCGAGGCATGAGCCGGGACGAGCTGCGCAGCATCCAGAACCGCCGCTTCCTCGAGGTGATGGCCTTCGCCTGGAAGGTGCCGTTCTATCAGCGCCTGTGGGGCAAGGCCGGCATCGTGCCCGGCGACGTGCGGGGCATCGACGACATCGCGAGGCTGCCGGCCTATTCGAAGTCGGACCTGATGGACTCCGTCGACCGCTACCCGCCGATCGGGGATTTCCACGGCCTGGATGCGCACCCCGCCGATCGCCGGCCGCCGCTGGTCTTCCAGACGACCAGCGGCACGACGGGAAAGCCGCAGCCCCTGCTGTTCGGACCCAGGAGCCGCGAGATCCAGAACATCCTTCTCGCCCGCAACTACCTGCTGCAAGGCATGCGGCCGACCGACGTCGTCCACTCGGTCTACGGCTTCGGCATGGTCAATGGCGGCCACTACATCCGCGAGACGATCGTGCACTGGGTCGGTGCCCAGCTTCTGAGCGCCGGCACCGGGGTGGAGACACGCTCGGCGCAGCAGGTCGCCCTCATGCGCGATTTCGGCGCCACCGTGCTGACCGGGTTCGGCGATTTCGTGAAGCGCCTCGCCGACATCGCGCGCGAGAACGGCATCGAGCCCGGCCGGGACATCCGCCTGCGGATGATCACCGGGCACCTCGGTCCTGAAGGCCGCGACCCGATGAGCCAGGCCTGGGGCGGCTGCGATGTCTACGACTGGTACGGCGTCGGCGATACCGGCATCATCGCCGGCGAGGGGCCTGACCAGAGCGGCATGTACGTGATGGAGGACGCGCAATATCTCGAGCTCGTCCATCCCGATACCGGCGCGCTGGTGGGACCGGAGGAGCCGGGCGACATGGTCTGCACCTGCCTGTTCAAGGACGACGTCTTCCCGATCATCCGCTTCAACACCCATGATGTCACCGAGGAGGTCACCGGCGACTCGCCGCTGGGCCTGCCGTTCCGCCGCATCCTGGGCTTCCGCGGCCGCAGCGACAACATGGTCAAGCTGCGCGGGATCAACGTCTATCCCACGGGAATCGGCAGCCTGCTGGCCACCGAGCGCCCGGAGTTCACGGGTGAGTATGTCTGCGAGGTCGGGCGCAGCGGCAGCCGCGAGGAGATGACCGTGCGGGCGGAGGTGCGCGGTGACATCGACGATGCGCTGCGCCAAGCCTACGAAGCGCTGCTGCGCGCGCGGCTTGGCGTCGAGATCAAGGTCGTGCTCGAGCTGCCCGGTGGACTTGCGGAGCTTACCGGGATCGAGACGCGACAGAAGCCGATCCGCCTGATCGACAGGCGAAAGCCTTGACGGCGCCGATGGCGGACCCGTCCGAGCTGGGGATCGCAGCGCTGACGGCGGCCTTCACCAAGGGCAGCCTCGATCCCGTCGCCGCGACCGAATCGTGCCTGGCGCGCATTGCTGCGCAGGACGCCCACCTGCGCAGCTTCATCACCGTCGCCGCCGAAGGCGCACGGCGCGAGGCGGAACGGAGCCGCCGGCGCTGGGCCGCCGGAACCCCGCTGGGTCCCCTGGACGGCGTGCCTCTCGCGGTGAAGGACAACATCGATGCCGCGGGCCTTCCGTGCACCGCCGGGACCGCTGCCTTCGCCACCCATATGCCGGCCGCGGACGCGCCGGTGGTCGCCTGCCTGCGGCGGGCCGGGGCGGTGCTGCTCGGCAAGCTCAATATGCACGAGGGCGCCCTCGGCGCGACCACGGACAACGCGGTCTACGGCCGCTGCATGAACCCGCTGAAGCCCGGCTACACGCCGGGCGGCTCCAGCGGCGGGTCCGCCGCGGCGGTGGCGGCGCGGCTCTGTGCTGCCGCGTTGGGCACCGACACGATGGGCTCGGTGCGCGTGCCGGCTGCCTATTGCGGCGTGTACGGGTTCAAGCCCACGAACGGGGCCATCGCCACCGACGGCGTGGTGCCGCTCAGCACCACGCTGGATTGTGTCGGCCCTCTGGCCCGCTCAGCGGCGGATCTGGCGGTCGTGGCGCGTGCCCTGCTCGTGGACATGCCGCGGACGTTCATCGCCATGCCCGCGCACGACACGCTGGCGGGAGTGCGGGTCGGCGTGCCGCGGCAGCTCGAGGAGATCGACCTGTGCGTCGCGGTCGGCGCCGGCTTCGCCGGCGTCCTCGACCGGCTGCGTGCGGCCGGTGCCATCGTTGTCCCGGTCGATCTTCCGGCATGGCAGCCGGGACCGGCGCGCCGTGCGGGGCTCCTGGTGTGCGAGGCCGAGGCGGCCGACTACTACGGTGCGCGGCTGGGGCCCGGCCTGGCGGGCGTGTCGGACACGTTCGCGTCGATGCTGCGCTATGCCGAACGGGCGGGGCTGTCGCGTGTCGTCGCGGCTTACCGCACGATCGAGCAGGTGCGCGCCGCCTGCTTCCGGGCATTCGCCGCGGTGGACGCGCTGGTCCTGCCGACCACGCCCCAGCCGAGCTTCCCGCATGGCGCGGCAGCGCCGGCCAGCCAGGCCGACTGCACGGCGCTGGCCAATTTCGCGCGTGCGCCGGCGGTATCCCTGCCCATCGCGGCCGACCCGCTGCCTGTCGGCGTGCAGCTGATGGCGGCACCGGGGGATGACCTGCGTCTGCTGGCCCTGGCGTCGCTGGTCGACCGGGCAGTCGAGCCGCTGCGAGCTGCCGCGGCTACTCGAAGCGAGGCCGACGCTTCTCCATGAAGGCGGCGTAGCCTTCCTTGAAATCGCGGCTCTGGAAGCTGCCTTCAAAGAGGTCGTCAAGCTCGGCTTCCGGCCGCGGGCAAAGCCCGGCGATGGCATTGATGGTCGCCTTGGCGATGACGAGCGATTGGTGTGCGTTCGCCAGCAGCAGGGCTGCGTACGCGGCCGCCTCGGCCTCGAGCGCCGACGGCGGGAACACGCGGTCGACGAGGGCCCACTGCGCCGCCTCGGCGGCCGACAGCAGCCGGCCGCTGAAGAGAATGTCCTTGGCCCGGCTGGGGCCGACGAGGGCGACAAGCCGGCGGGTATCAGGCACGCTGTAGGCGGCGCCCAGCTTGCTGGGGGTGATGCCGAAGCGCGCATCGGCGGCGGCGAAGCGCAGGTCGCAGGCCAGCGCCAGCCCGCAGCCGCCCCCCACGCATGCCCCGTGCACGACCGCCAGGGTCGGCTTGGCCAGCATTTCGACGGCCAGTTGCGCTTCGCGAACCGCGGCGTTGTAGCGGCGTGTCGCCTCGGCGTCGCCGAACACGGTCGGGAACTCCTCGATGTCGGCGCCGCCGGAGAAGGCCGCGGTGCCGGCGCCGCGCAGCACGACGAGCCTGATCGCGGGGTCTTCGCCGAGCTGGCGCAACGTCGCCGGCAGCGCCTCCCAGATCTGCGCCGTGAGCGCATTGCGCTTCGCCGGGCGGTTGATCACGACGTGGGCGATCGCGCCGTCGCGTATGCAGGCGAGGGGCTGTGGCGGCAGGGCCGCGGTGCCCTCGCTGCGCCATAGGCGCAGCGTGTCGGCGGTGGTGGTCATGGCGGGGCGGCTCACTCGAGGTGGCGGGTCAGGAACAGCGCGATCTCGGGGAACAGGCAGAGCACCACGACCGTGAGGAACATGGCGCCCAGGAAGGGCAGGGCACCCACGGCGATGGTGCGCATCGCGACACCCTTGCCGATGCCCTGCAGCACGAACAGGTTCATGCCCATGGGCGGATGGATCAGCCCCACCTCCGCCATGATCACCAGCACGACGCCGAACCAGATCGGGTCGAATCCCAGCGCCTGGATCACGGGGAAGACCACCGGCAGGGTCAGCACCAGCATCGAGATCGAGTCGAGAAAGGCGCCGAGCACGATGTAGACCAGCACGATGATCAGGAACACCAGCCAGCGATGCACCTCGGCGTCGACCGCTGCGGCCATCAGCTTCTGCGAGATCTTCAGGTAGTCGAAGCCGAACGTGATGATGTTGGCGCCGACGACGATGAGGAAGATGAAGGAGGTGACGACGACAGTCTCCAGCAGCGCCGCACTGATGACGCTGCGGTCGAGGCGGTGGCGGCCCCAGCAGATCGCGAAGGCGAGGAACGCGCCCAGCGCGCCGGTTTCGCTGGCGGTGGCAAGGCCGGCGTAGAGCGACACGATGATGAGCAGGATGAGCAGCACGACCAGGCCGGAATCGATGGCGCTGTCGCGGGTCAGGTCGATCTTCGTGCCCCTCGGCAGCGCCGGCGCCGCCGCCGGGTACGTCAGCGCCCAGGCCAGGATGACCATCATGAAGAAGAGCGTCATCAGCAGGCCGGGCAGGATGCCGGCAATGAACAGCTTGGCGACCGGCACGCCCACCGAGGTGGCATAGATGATCATCGGCACGCTGGGCGGGATCAGGATGCCCAGGGTGCCGCCGGCGGCCACGGTGCCGTAGCTCAGCTTCTCGCTGTAGCCGCGCCGGATCATCTCCGGGCACGCGACCGTGCCCACCGTCGCGGCGGTGGCGACGCTCGATCCGGAGACCGCGGCGAAGACGGCGCATCCGGCCGTGGCGGCATGCGCGAGCCCGCCCGGCAGGCGGGCCAGCAGCTTCGCCATCACCGAGAACAGCTCGTTGCTCAGGCCGCTGCGCACCAGGAAGGCGCCCATCAGCACATAAAGCGGCACCGCCGTGAGGGAGAAGCTGTTGACGCCGCTCCAGGCGCGGTCGGGCAGCGTGATGGGAAAGGGCGCCGGGGTCAGGAAGTACACCGCCAGCATCCCGACCAGGGCCAGGGCGAAGGCGATCCGCACGCCGATCGCCAGGAAGAAGACGATCCCGACGAAGAGCATCGCCGTCAGGAAGCCTGCGCCGAGGCTCTTGCCGAAGACGAAGAGCGCGATCGATGCCGCCGCGATGGCCAGGACGCTTGCCCCTACCCGCGGGCCGCCGGCGAGGAACGCGCCGGCGGTCACGGCCAGGAGGATGGCGATGCTGCCGAGGTCGAAGCGGGTGCCGGGCAGGACCGGGGGGTGCGTGCCGAAGGCGACGAGGAGCGCTGCGACGGCGGCGAAGATGGCATAGGGTGCCAGCCGCTGCCATCGCGGCCGGTGCGGCGAGAGGCGGTCGATCTCCGCGACCAGCGCGGCTGCCAGCAGGCACAGGCCGATCGCGATCGGCGCTTTCGGCATCCACGACGGCGTGAGCAGCAGGCTGAAGATGCGGGCGCCGTTCTGGTAGTCGGAGATCACCATCAGGACCGACTGCCATCCCGCGATCCCGACATAGAGCAGGCCCAGCCAGGCGGTGATGATGCCCAGGTCGCGCGCCGCCTCGGGCCGCAGCCGGGCGAGGATCACGCTGACCCGCACGTTGCCGTCGGCCAGGTGCGTGTACGCCGCGCCGAAGAAGATGGTCGCGATCAGCACGTAGGTGCTGACCTCGGTGGCCCAGGTGGTCGGGGAGTTGAGGAAGTAGCGGACGCAGACGTCGTAGACGGTCGCGACCGTCATGAAGACCACGCCAAGCGCCGCCAGCCACGCGAACAGGCTCGCCACCATGACGACGGCCCGCCCCGGCTCGAGGTAGCCGGCGGCGCGCAGGGGCATCGACTGCCCGGCGGCTTGCGCTTCGCTCATCGTTCGGCCTGGCTCCCGCTGAAAACGCACTTGACAGAAGGTATGCCTTTATGAAGATTTGTCCGGACAAAAGCAAGGAGTGATCATGCGCTTGCTCTCGCTGGTCCTGGGCCTCGCCATCGCCACCGGCACGTCCTTTGCGGCCGCCGCGCAGCAGGTCACGTGGACCGCCGGCTTCGTCAATGCCGTCGGCAGCAGCTATGTCGAGACCGTCAAGACGGTGCCGGCGCGGATCGAGGCCGCGACCAAGGGCCGCCTCAAGATCGAGCTCTATGACACGCTGGTGGCCGGCCCGGAGCAGCCGGCGGCCGTGCGCGACGGCCGGCTCGACCTGTCGTTCGCGGTCAGTCCTTGGCTCAGCGCCGAGGCGCCGTACATGAATTTCGGCCATCTGCCTGGCCTGCTGACCGACGTCGCGATGTACCAGAAGATGCTCGACCCGCTGCTGCGCGAGGAGATGGCCAGGATCTGGAAGGCCAAGTACAAGGCCATCCAGCTCATGACCGGCGTGTTCGAGGAGCAATGCATCATCACCCGGTCGGCTCCGATCCGCACGGTGTCGGATTTCGCCGGCAAGAAGGTGCGGGTCCACAATACCGAGGCCGCCGCGCTGATGAGCAAGCTCGGGGCGGCGCCGACCCCGGTTCCGTTCCCGGAGATCGTGCCGGCCCTGCAGCGGGGCATCGTCGACATCGTCATGACCTCGGTCGGCACCGCCCACGGCTTCGGCTTCCAGACGGTGGCCAAGCATCTGAGCCTGTGGAAGATCGGCACGGTCGTGCCGTGGTCGCTGGTCGTCAACGAAGCGGCCTGGGCCAAGCTGCCGGATGACCTCAAGCCGATCGTGCAGGCCGAGCTGCGCAAGATTGAGGATGAGCATTTCGCCAGGCACGCGGCCTTCAACCGCGAGGCCATCGCCAAGCTCGTTGCCGGCGGCATGATCGTCTACGAGGCGCCGCCGGAAGAGCTGGCCAAGGTCTTCGCGAAGGAGAACGTGGCCGCGGTCTTCGACAGCTGGTACGCGCTGAACGACCGGGCCGGCACCGATGGCCGCGGCCTCGTGAAGAAGATCGAGGCGCTCAAGTCGAAGATGTGACGGCACACGGGCGATCGGCATCCGGCGGCGATACGAGGAGACGATGGATATTCAGGATTTGCGGCCGGCGTTGGCGATGATCGATCGGGCGGGGGAGGCGGCGCTGGAAGCCGCCGGCCCCGAGGTGGCGATCCGGGCCCTGGCCGGCGCCTGCTTCGAGCTGCTGGGCGACCGCGAGGCCCATGCGCGACCGGGCGCGCTGAAGGACGGCGAGCGGCAGTTCATGGTGGCCGGCGCCTTCTTCGTGACGCCGGATGCGCGCTACCACATGCTGGTGGGCAACGTGAACTTTCCGCCCGAGCAGCAGCGGCTGATGGTGCCGATCGATGGCGGACATCCGGGCTGGGTCTACGCCAACCGCAGCAAGCTGATCCTCAGGAACACGGACGAGCACGGCGCCTTCCGGCAGTATCTCAAGACGTCGCGCATGGGGTCGGCGATCTTCGCGCCGATCGTCTGGCAAGGCGCGTTCCTGGGCCAGCTCATCATGGCCGCGCAGGCGCGCTTCACGATGCGCGACGAGGACCTTGCCGTCCTGGTGGCCTGCTCCCGGGTGGCCGCCGGCGTGTGGATTGCCCATGGCGGGCCGGCATGGCTTGACGCCAGCTATCCGCCAAGGAACGGGTTCTATGTCGACAGGGAAGGCATGTAGCGACCGGCCGGGTGGACGTTGTGCACGTCCGCCCGGATCGGGTGGCCTCACAGCGGATTGAGCGCGGCGAAATGCTGGGCGATGGCAAGCCGCGACGTGACCCAGACGTCCTTGCGCGAGGCGACGTGCTGCATGAACTTCGCCAGCGCGCCGATCCGGCCGGGGCGGCCGATGATCCGCAGATGCACGCCCAGGGACATGATCCTGGGCTGCGCAGCGCCTTCCTCGTAGAGCTGGTCGAAGCTGTCGACGGCGTACTCGAGCCACTGGGCCGGCGAGTAGGCGGGCGCCACCCACATCTTCATGTCGTTGGTGTCGATCGCGTACGGGACGATGACGATCCCCCGCTGGGCGCCACCGACGTCGACGAGATCCCACCGCGGCACATCGTCCCCGAAATCGTCCATGTGGTAGAAGTAGCCCTCCTCGATCAGCAGCCGGCGCGTGTTCTCGGTGAAGAGGTAGCGGGACAGCCATCCCAGGGGACGCGCGCCCGTGGTGGCGCGCAGGCTTTCGGTCGCCTGGCGGATGAAGGCGCGCTCGCGTTCCTCCTTGAACGAGAACTGGTGCACCCAGCGATGGCCATGGCTGCAGACCTCATGGCCGCCCGCGGCGATGGCCCGCGCCAGATCGGGCGCCTTCTCGAGCGCCACCGCCGCCGCGGTGAACGTGCACGTGAAGCCGTATTGGTCGAGCAGGCGCATCACCCGCGGCGCGCCGGCGGTGATGCCGTACAGGTAGTTGCTCTCGTTGGCGTAGTTGCGAACCGGGATCTTCAGCGAGACTCCGAGCTCGTCGACCGGCTCAGGTCCCTTGTCGCCGGCTGAAATGTTCTGCTCTGCGCCTTCCTCGACGTTGACGACGAACGACATCGCGATGCGACGGTCCTGCGGCAGCGAGAAGCGAACCCCCATGATCGAGAACTCCTAAATGTCCGGACAAATAAAATAGCGGCCGCGGGAGCCACCGTCAACGCAGCGCAGCCGCGCCTTTCGTCGTCGTCAAACCATCGCGACGCGATACCGCAGCCAGACGATCCCGCCGGACAGGGTTTCGCTCGCGACAAGGTCGAGCTTGCAGCGGGCGCCCAGGGTGTCGGCCTCGGCGCCGTCGATGTCGAACACGGCCTGCGTTCCCCTGAGGCCGTCGACGGCCGGAACGACCAGCAGGCTGAGCTCGTCGATCACGCCGGCCCGCAGCATGGAGCCGTTGATGCCGCCGCCGCCTTCCACCAGCAGGCGCTCGATGCCGAACAGCGCCCGCAGCTTGCCGAGCAATAGCGGAAAGTCGACAGTATCGGCGCCGGCGAAGACGTATGACTGGCCGCCCGCCTGCAAGGCCAGCAGGTGGCTGTCCGGCACCACTTCGGTCAGCGCCACGATGACGTGATCGCCTTCGATCTCGTTGCGCGCGCCCCAGTCGAGCCGGCCGCTGGCGTCGAGCGCGATCGCGAAGCTGGCGGCATCCTTGCGCGCCACGTGGTCGGTGCGCGCCACCGGCGCGCCGGCTTCGGGCGTGCGCGCGAGCGGCGCCGCACTGTCGGCGTAGCCCTGCATCGTGACGCGGCCGCACATCCAGGCGTCGCCGGCCAGCCGGTTGTGAACGGCCTCGTAGTGCCGGTCGGGCGGCGCCGTCTTCCAGCGCCGGGACCTGATCCGGCCGTCCACCGAGCTGGTCATGTGGCAGATCACGTAGGGCCGATCCGATGGCATGACGGACTCCTTTCCTGGGTGGGCCGGCACGACGGCAGGCGGACGCGGCGCATCGTCCGCCGGGCGGCGGTCGAAAAGGCATGAAAGGCGGTCAATCGGCGGCGCGTCGGCAGCGGTGCGAGGCTTGTCCGGTGGCTGGGGGACTAGGATTCGAACCTAGACTAACGGGGTCAGAACCCGTCGTTCTACCGTTAAACTATCCCCCACCGGGATGGCCGGGCTGCCGGCAGGCGATGATGTAGCGGCGTCGGCCGGCCTTGGCAAGGGTTGCGCTGCGGGTTCCACCCTCCTGATTCTGCTCGCCGATTGCCCCCCGCTTGGGTACGATCCCGAAGGGAGAGGCCAATATGACGGAGGCGGGGACCGGTGTCGGCGGCTGGCGGTGTGGGCGTTTCGCGCACACATTCGCTGCGATCGACCTCGGCACGAACAACTGCCGTTTGCTGGTGGCGCGCGCGTCAGCCACCGGATTTGACGTGCTCGACTCCTATTCCCGTCCCGTCCGCCTCGGCGAGGGCATCGCGGCCCACGAGACGCTGTGCAGCGGCGCGATCGACCGCACCCTGGATGCGCTGGAGGCCTGCGCCGGCAAGATACGCAAGGCCGGCGTCACGCGCTCGCGCCATATCGCCACGGAGGCCTGCCGCCGGGCCCTGAACGGCGCCGATTTCCTGGCCCGGGTGCAGGCCCGCACCGGGCTCACGTTCCGGATCATCACCCCGCAGGAGGAGGCGCGCCTGGCGCTCGCCAGCTGCGAGTCGCTGATCGACCGGCGTGCCACCCATGTCTTGCTGGTCGATATCGGCGGCGGCTCGACCGACGTCGTCTGGGTCGCCGCCCGGCCGCGCGAGGACGGGCCCTGCGGCGTCGCGCTCACGATCCTCGACACCGTCTCGGTGCCCTGGGGCGTCGTCACCCTGACCGAGTCGCGGCTGGCCGGGCAGTCGCGGCGCGAGCCGCTGGCCGCGGGCGTCTACGAGCAGATGGTGGCGCAGATCATGGAGGCCTTGGCGCCGTTCTGCCGTCGCAACGCCGTGCGTGCGCGGGCCGCGGCGGGCGGCGTGCAGATGATCGGCGCCTCGGGCACGGTCACCACCATGGCGGCCTACGGCATGGGCCTGAAGCGCTACCACCGGGCAACGGTCGACGGCACCAGCATCGAGCGTGACACCATCCTGCGGCTGGGCGCGCAGCTGGCGCGCATGTCGGTGGCCGAGCTGGCGGAGCTGCCCTGCATCGGCTGGGAGCGCGCCGAGCTCGCCCTGGCCGGCGGCGCCATCCTGGAAGCGGTATGCCGGCAATGGCCGGTCAACAGGGTCGTGGTCGCCGATCGCGGCCTGCGCGAAGGCGTGCTGGTCGACCTCATGCGCGAGGCCGACCGCGAATGCGATCCTTTGACGCGGCGCCTGGAAGAGACGGCGGCGACCACTTCGTGATTCGTTAGCAGCATCATGGCCAGGGACAAAGGCGGGAGCCGCTCCACGCGGGGTGGCGGTGTCACGGGGCGCCGCGAGGCGGCGGTGCGGGTCAAGACGGCGCGCGGGCGCACCGTCTCGTCGGCGCGTTGGCTGGAGCGCCAGCTGAACGACCCCTACGTGCATGAGGCCAAGCGGCTGGGCTATCGCTCGCGCGCCGCCTTCAAGCTCAGCGAGATCGACGACCAGTTCCGCTTCCTGCGGCCGGGCGCCGCGGTCGTCGACCTGGGCTGCGCGCCCGGCGGCTGGTGCCAGGTGGCGGTGCAGCGCATCCGTCCCCTGGAGACCGGCGGGCGCATCGTCGGCATCGACCTGACGCCAGTCGAGCCGATCGCAGGCGTCACCCTGCTGCACCAGGATTTCATGAGCGACGAGGCGCCGGCGCGCCTGAAGGAGGCCCTGGGCGGGCCGGCGGATGCCGTGCTGAGCGACATGGCGGCGCCGGCCACCGGCCATCCCCAGACCGACCACCTGCGCATCATGGGCCTGGCCGAGGCGGCGCACGACTTCGCGCGCGAGGTGCTGAAGCCCGGCGGCGCTTTCGTCGCCAAGGTGCTGCGCGGCGGCACCGAGCGCGCGCTGCTGGAGCAGCTGAAGCGCGATTTCAGGGTGGTGAAGCACGTCAAGCCGCCGGCAAGCCGGGCCGACTCGGCCGAGATGTTCGTCGTCGCGACCGGCTTCCGTGGCGGCGAGTGAAACCGGAGGAGCAACGTGACGATCTCGATGTATGCGGCGAGCGTGCCGGTCTTCAAGCGCCAGCTCGGCGCCCTGGGCAAAATCCTGGACAAGGCGGCCGCCCATGCTGCGGCCCGGAAGATCGCCGATTCTGTACTGCTGCAGACCCGGCTCTATCCCGATATGTTCCCGCTGGCGCGTCAGGTGCAGATCGCGGCCGACTTCGCCAAGAGCACGCCGGCGCGCCTGGCCGGCGTCGAGTTCCCCAAATACGAGGACAACGAGACGACGCTGGCCGAGCTCAAGGCGCGCATCGACCGCACCCTTGCCTACGTCGATACATTCAAGCCGGCGCAATTCGAGGGCAGCGAGGAGCGCGAGATCACCCTGCCGATCGCCGGCAATCCCCTGACGCTCAAGGGCGAGGTCTTCCTGCTGCACTTCGCGATGCCCAACTTCTATTTCCACAACACCACGGCCTACGGCATCCTGCGGCTGTGCGGCGTGGAGCTGGGCAAGCGCGACTTCATCGACCTATGACCGACCCGCACGTCATCGCGTTCTACGATCGCCATCCGATCAGCGCCGACCAGATCCTGGCCAAGGTCGGCGGCGCGCCCTCCGGCGCCGCCGATCTGTGGCCGCACGATCAGGACCACTATGGCGGGCTCGAGGCCAACGCGGCGCTGGCGCAGCGGGCCGCGATCGGGCCGGGCACGCGCGTGCTGGACCTGTGCGCCGGGCTGTGCGGGCCGGCCAGGCACAATGCCGCCACCCTGGGCTGCAGCGTGGTGGCGCTGGAGCTCAACGCCCAGCGCGCATCAGGCGCCCGCAGGCTCAACGCCCTGGTCGGCTTCGACCGGCGCATTGCCGTGGTGCAAGGCGATGCCACCCGGCCGCCGTTCGGCGATGGCGCCTTCGACGTGGTGTGGAGCCAGGAGGCGTTCCTCCATATCGCCGACAAGACAGGGCTGCTGGCCGGCGCGCGACGGGTGCTGAAGCCGGGCGGACGGCTGGCATTCACCGACTGGACCGCCGGGCCCGCATTGACCGATGCCGACCGCCGGCTGATGGACGAGGGCATCGCCGCCAAGGCGATCCACAGCCCCGCCGAGTACGAGGGGCTGCTGACAGGGGCCGGGTTCGCCGAGATCCGCCGCGAGGACCTGTCGGCGGCATGGCGGTCGATCCTGCAGGCCCGGCTCGAGATGTACCGGCATCTGCGGGACGAGGCGCAGCGCGCCACCGGCGCCGACCCGCACGCCGATTACGTGCGCTTCTACGAGCGCTTCGTGGCCCTGGTGGCGGGCGGCGCCCTGGGCGGTGCCCGCTTCGTCGCCGTCGCCTGACGCTTTGTTGCCGCCACGCGGGCGTCGGCGCAATAAAGCGCCGACGGTCGCGCGCAAGGGGGCGTGCGACGCATAGCCTCTATATCTTGTCATCGCTTGGCAGCGGAGCCGCGATGTGTATGATGACGCGCCATCCAAAGGGAAGCCCGGGATGGCGCGCGCCGCCATCCCCATGCGGAGGTGGCCAATGTTCCAGGAAGCACTGACCTTTGACGACGTGCTCCTGAAGCCCGCCGCGTCATCGGTTCTGCCCGGACAAGTCGATACCCGTTCCCGGCTCACGCGCACCATCGATCTCGGCATCCCCCTGATGTCGGCGGCGATGGACACGGTGACCGAGGCGCCGATGGCGATCGCCATGGCGCAGGCCGGCGGCATCGGCGTGATCCACAAGAACCTCGACGCCGAGGCCCAGGCGGACGAGGTGCGCAAGGTCAAGAAGTTCGAGAGCGGCATGGTGGTCAATCCGCTGACCATCCCGCCCGAGGCGCCGCTGGCCGACGCGCTGAAGCTGATGGCCGATCACCAGATCTCCGGCATCCCCGTGGTCGAGCGCGGCAGCGGCAAGCTGGTCGGCATCCTGACCAACCGCGACGTGCGCTTCGCCACCGACGTCATGGCGCCGGTGCACACGCTGATGACGCGCAAGGTGGTGACGGTGCGCGAGGGCGTCGGTCCCGACGAGGCCAAGCGGCTGCTGCACCAGCACCGCATCGAGAAGCTGCTGGTGGTCGACGACGCCTACAAGTGCATCGGCCTGATCACGGTCAAGGACATCGAGAAGGCCAACAAGTTCCCTGGCGCCAGCAAGGACGAGAAGGGCCGGCTGCGCGTCGCGGCCGCCACCGGCGTCGGCGACGACGGCTACCGCCGTGCCGAGGCGCTGCTGGCGGCCGATGTCGACGTGATCGTGGTCGACACCGCCCACGGCCATTCCCGCGGCGTGCTCGACTCGGTGAGCCGCATCAAGAAGCTCAGCAACTACGCCCAGGTCATCGCCGGCAACATCGCCACCGCCGAAGGCGCCAAGGCGCTGATCGATTCAGGCGCCGATGCGGTGAAGATCGGCATCGGCCCGGGCTCGATCTGCACCACGCGCGTGGTGGCCGGCGTCGGCATGCCGCAGCTCACCGCGATCCTGGAGGCGGCCGAGATGTGCCACGCCGCCGGCGTGCCGGCGATCGCCGACGGCGGCATCAAGTATTCCGGCGACCTCGCCAAGGCGATCGCCGCCGGCGCCGACTGCGCCATGATCGGCTCGCTGCTGGCCGGCACCGACGAGGCGCCGGGCGAGGTGCTGCTCTATCAGGGCCGCTCCTACAAGTCCTATCGCGGCATGGGCTCGATCGGCGCCATGGCGCGCGGCTCGGCCGACCGCTATTTCCAGCAGGAGGTGGCGAGCACGCTGAAGCTGGTGCCCGAGGGCATCGAGGGCCGCGTGCCCTACAAGGGTCCGGTGGGCAACATCCTGCACCAGCTGGTGGGTGGCCTGCGCGCCGCGATGGGCTATACCGGCAACGGCACGCTGGTGGCCATGCAGAAGGGCTGCACGTTCGTGCGCATCAGCGGCGCCGGCCTGCGCGAGAGCCATGTGCACGATGTCGAGATCATGCGTGAAGCGCCCAACTACAGGCAGAACGGCTAGGACAAGGTGACAACGGCTCAACCGGACAGCGCGCCTTCTGGCGCGCTCAAGCATATGCTCGTGGAACCCGGCAACGGCAAGAAAAGCGCGGCAGGCGCCGCATGGTCTGGTCGCAGCGGCCTGGAGCGGGTGCGGCCATGACCCCGGGCGCGCGGCTGGCGACGGCGATCGAGATCCTGGGCGAGGTGCTGGCCCATCCCAACCGGCCGGCGGATGCCGTGGTCGGCGACTACCTGCGGCAGCGCAAGTTCATCGGCGGCGGCGACCGGCGGGCCATCTCCGAGCGGGTCTACGGCGTGCTGCGCCGCCGGGCTCAGATCGAATGGTGGCTGGAGCATGCCCGCCACACCGGCGAGGTGTCGCCGCGCATGCGGGTATTCGCCGACGGCGTGCTGACCGACGGCCTTATCGTCGAGCGCATGGAGAAGACCATCGATGCCGGCCGCTACCGGCCGGCGTCGCTCACCGATGCCGAGCGCGCGACCCTGAAGCGGCTGGAGGGCCATACGCTGGACCATCCGGCGCAGTCGCGCGCCACGCGGCTGAACGTGCCGGCCTGGGTCGAGCCGTATCTCGATACCGCCTTCGGCGCCAATTTCGAGCGCGAGGTGGCGGCCCTGTCCGAGCCGGCGCCGGTCGACCTGCGCGTCAACCCGCTGAAGGGCGGCCGCGCCGAGGCGCGGGCGGCGCTGGCCGAGGAGGGGATCGAAGTCCACAACACCAAGCTCTCGCCGCTGGGCCTGCGGCTCAAGGCGCGCGCCTCGGTCGTGGCGACGCAGCCTTTCCGCGACGGCCTGATCGAGGTGCAGGACGAGGGCTCCCAGCTGGTCGGCCTGCTGGTGGGCGCCAGGCCCGGCATGCAGGTGGTCGATTTCTGCGCCGGGGCCGGCGGCAAGACGCTGGCGATCGCGGCCAGCATGGAGAACAAGGGCCGGGTCGTGGCCTGCGACGTGTCTTCCTTCCGGCTGGAGCGCTCGGCCCAGCGCCTGCGCCGCGCCGGCGTGCACAACGCCGAGCGCCGCACCCTCGACGCCGAGGGCCGCAAATGGCTGAAGCGCCATGCCGGCAAGTTCGACCGCGTGCTGGTCGACGCGCCCTGCACCGGCATCGGCACCTGGCGCCGCAATCCCGACGCGCGCTGGACGCTGAAGCCCGAGGACATCGCCGAGCTGCCGCCCAAGCAGGGTGAGATCCTGGCCACGGCCGCGAAGCTGGTGAAGCCGGGCGGCCGCCTGGTCTACGCCACCTGCTCGCTGCTGCCGGTCGAGAACGAGGCGCAGGTCGCCGACTTCCTGGCCGCCCACCCCGATTTCGCCGCGGTGCCGATCGCCGATGCCTGGCAGCAGAACGTGGGCACGGCGTTTCCGGACGGCGCGGCGTCGGGCGACTGGCTGCGGCTGACGCCGGCGCGACACCACACCGACGGCTTCTTCGTCGCCGTGCTCGAGCGCAAGGCCTGACCATGCGCGTGCGCCCGGCCCGCCCCGACGACGCCGCGATCCTGGCACGCATCTACGTCGCCGCCTGGCGCGATGCCTATGCCGGCATCCTGCCCGACGCGCTGCTGGTGGGCATGTCCGACGTGCGCCACGCAGCGGCCTGGCAGCACGAGCTGGCGGCGCGCGACCACCAGAGCGAAACGCTGGTGGCCGAGGACGAGGACGGCGTGCTGGGCCTGGTCACGATCGGGCCGGCGCGGCGCGTCTCGCGCGCCCAGCTCGAGGGCGGCGAGATCTACCGCCTCTATGTCGCGCCCGAGCGCCAGGGCGAGGGCGCCGGCAAGATGCTGCTGATGGCCAGCTTCGACTGGCTGATCAACCGCGAGGTTGATGCCGTGATCGTCTGGGTGCTGGCCGAGAACCCGTCGCGCTTCTTCTACGAGGCGATGGGCGGCACCCGCCTGGGCGAGAAGAGCGACCATGTCGGTGGCGCCAAGGTGCGCGAGATCGCCTACGGCTGGACCGATCTCGTGGCCGCCCTCGACAAGCTGGCGGCGCGATGATGACGACGTCATTTCCCTCCCCAGCTTTGCTGGGGAGGTGCCCCGAAGGGGCGGAGGGGAGCCGACGTGGTCTCAGCTTCATAGACCACGAAGGCTCCCCATCCGGCCTTCGGCCACCTTCCCCACGCAAGCGTGGGGAAGGAAAAGGAACAAGGAGCCCCTCCGCATGACCGACCGCATCCTGATCGTCGACTTCGGCTCGCAGGTGACGCAGCTCATCGCGCGGCGCGTGCGCGAGGCGGGCGTCTATTGCGAGATCCATCCCTTCAACGCGCTCGACGACGCCAGGCTCAAGGCCTTCGACGCCAAGGGCATCATCCTGTCGGGCGGACCGGCGTCGGTCACCGAAACGGGCACGCCGCGGGTGCCGCAGGCGGCCTTCACCCAGGGCGTGCCGGTGCTGGGCATCTGCTACGGCGAGCAGGCGATGGCGGCGCAGCTGGGCGGCGCCGTCGAGGGCGGCCATCACCGCGAGTTCGGCCGCGCCGAGGTCGAGGTCAAGGAGCCCAGCGCCCTGTTCGACGGCGTCTGGAAGCCGGGCGACCGCAAGCCGGTATGGATGAGCCACGGCGATCGCGTCACGCGTCTGCCGCCGGGCTTCCGGGTCGTGGCCACCAGCCAGAACGCGCCCTTCGCCGCCGTGGCCGACGAGGCGCGCCGGTTCTACGGCGTGCAGTTCCACCCCGAGGTCATGCACACGCCTGACGGCGCCAAGCTGCTGCGCAACTTCGCGCTCAACATCGCCGGCTGCGCCGGCGACTGGACCATGGGCGCCTTCAGGCAGCGCGCCATCGCCGCGATCCGCGAGCAGGTCGGCAAGGCGCGGGTGATCTGCGGCCTGTCGGGCGGTGTCGACTCCTCGGTGGTGGCGGTGCTGCTGCACGAGGCGATCGGCGAGCAGCTGCAATGCGTGTTCGTCGACCACGGGCTCTTGCGGCTGGGCGAAGCCGAGCAGGTGGTGCGGATGTTCCGCGACCACTACAACATCCCGCTGATCCATCGCGATGCCTCGGACCTGTTCCTCAAGGAGCTGGCCGGCGTCACCGACCCCGAGCAGAAGCGCAAGACCATCGGCCGCCTGTTCATCGATGTCTTCGAGGCGGAGGCCAAGAAGGTCGGCGACGCCCAGTTCCTGGCCCAGGGCACGCTCTACCCCGACGTGATCGAGTCGGTGTCGTTCACCGGCGGACCGTCGGTGACGATCAAGAGCCATCACAATGTCGGCGGCCTGCCCGAGCGCATGCATCTGAAGCTGGTCGAGCCGCTGCGCGAGCTGTTCAAGGACGAGGTGCGCGCGCTGGGCCGCGAGCTGGGCATGCCGGCCGACATGGTGAACCGCCACCCGTTCCCCGGGCCCGGCCTGGCGATCCGCATCCCCGGCGACATCACCCGGGAGAAGCTCGACCTGCTGCGCCAGGTCGATGCCGTCTACCTCGACGAGATCCGCAAATCAGCGCTGTACGACGATATCTGGCAGGCCTTCGCGGTGCTGCTGCCGGTGCGGACCGTGGGCGTGATGGGCGACGGCCGCACCTACGACCAGGCCTGCGCGCTGCGCGCCGTGACCTCGACCGACGGCATGACGGCCGACTACTACCCGTTCCCGCACGAGTTCCTGGGCCGAGTGGCGACGCGCATCATAAACGAGGTGCGCGGGATCAACCGGGTGACGTACGACATCACGAGCAAGCCGCCGGGGACGATCGAGTGGGAATGATTTTTGCCCATCCGGGCGTATCCAAAAATACGCCACGATGCGCATAAGTGACTGAAATATATAAATAAGTATCTCAAAATCTTTCAGCGTCTATCGCTGGGCTAGCCTCCGGAATGACGGTATGGCTGACGGTATGGCGCATCTTGTCTCAGCCGAAAATCGCATATACCGTCAGGGCCAAGAGAGATGCTGACGGTATATTTTTTGGCATAATGCTCTGTAAAAACAGGGAAAATACCAAATCAGAAGGGCCATTTTTGGCCTGACGGTATAATTGGGCGCTCTCCGGTATATTTTGTCCAGTCTGGAGGGTGTGGATGTTGACAGACGCCGCCATTAAGGCCCTGAAACCGAAAGAAAAATTATACAAGATCGTGGACCGTGACGGTATGTATGTCGTGGTCCAGCCATCGGGCGCGATCGTCTTCCGCCTGGACTACCGACTGAACGGCCGCCGGGAGACGTTGACGCTGGGGCGCTACGGTCCCGCTGGGCTCTCCCTGGCTCGGGCGCGTGAGAAATTGGTCGATGCTCGGCGCGCCATTTCGGAGGGCCGCTCGCCGGCGCAGGAGAAGCAGCGCGAGAAGCGTCGCCTCCAGGAGGCAAAGAGCTTCGGCCAGTTCGGTGAGCGCTGGCTTCAGGAAGCACGAATGGCGGACAGCACGCGCGCCATGCGTCGATCAATCTTCGAGCGTGACATTCTTCCGGCGTTTCGCAACCGGCTACTGCCGGAGATCCTGCCGGAGGATCTGCGCGGGCTGTGCGCGAAGGTGAAGGAGCGTGGAGCTCCGGCAACGGCGGTCCACGTCAGGGACATCGTGAAGCTGGTCTTCGCCTTCGCCATCCTGCATGGCGAGAAGGTCGCCAACCCGGCCGACGAAGTTGGCCCGGCGTCGATCGCGACCTTCGTGCCGAAGGACCGATCCCTGTCTCCGGCGGAGATCCGCATCATGCTCGGCCAGATCGAGCATGTGGCGACGCTCCCGACGATCCGGCTCGGGATAAAGCTGATCCTGCTGTCGATGGTGCGAAAGAGCGAATTGCAGGACGCGGTTTGGGATGAGGTCGATTTCGAGAACGCCGTCTGGTCGATCCCCAAGGAGCGGATGAAGCGATCGAAAGCGCACAATGTCTATCTGTCTCAGCAGATGCTCGACATCTTCATCGCTCTCAAGACCTGCGCCGGCAATTCTAAGTACGTCCTGCCGTCGCGCTACGACGCTGACGCCCCGATGTCACGCGCGACCTTCAACCGGATCACGACGGCGGTGGTGGAGCGTGCCAAGAAGGAGGGGCTGCCGCTGGAGTCCTTTACGGTCCATGATCTCCGGCGAACCGGCTCAACCCTGCTGAACGAGCTGGGCTTCAACAGCGACTGGATCGAGAAGTGTTTGGCGCACGAAGACGGGCGATCGTCGCGGGGCATCTACAACAAGGCTGAGTATGAGCATCAGCGCCGGCACATGATGCAGGAATGGTCCAACCTGGTGGATGCCTGGGTCGCTGGCCAGAAATACACGCCGACCCTTTATCCTCCGACGATGGATCTACTCACGCCTGAGCCCGATGTTTGATGGGGCGGGTCTTGCGGAGTTGGACGTCGGGGATGGGCGCGCGCTTCACGGCCTTGGCGCGTGAAGCGCGGCGCCGTCCTTCCAACCAGGCTTCGATCTCGGAAAGATCCCAGACTACGCAGCGGGACGTGAGATAGAAGCGCTGGGGAAATTCACCGCGCTGTTCCATGTCATAAATCGTCGTGTCGGCGAGAGGGACCATTTCCCGGAGTTGGTGCCTCCGGATAGTCCGCTTAACGACGGTTTCGGCTTGCTGCTTCATCTGAAAAATCCCTCATCCGTCTGCCTGCATGGATAGAAGGCGATAGATGATGCGGAATGGAAGCATGAATCGGAGAGCGTAGAGGTGCGTCGTGTTCTGGCGTGCAAATCGGACAAGGCGCATGAAACCTGTGCCTCAGGGCGATTTCAGGTTAGGCGTCATAGTTGACGCATTGGTGACTTATTTTAAGCGGTGCTCAACAGCACGGGGCGAGCAATCTTCGGCCTGCGTTGGCCTGCTGCCATAGATAAATTCTGGTCCTTGGCAATCACGCGCAGACTCGCCGCTGCGTGATGGAACACCCGAAAAGCGTCGGCCACGGCGGGGTCAACGAATGTAGTGGTTGTCTGATTATCTTGCGGGCGCGTTAGGACGCCAGATGGAATGGCTTGGTGCCATTGGCGAGCGGCTTTGAATGATTGCACCAATGCGCCGAAGGTGGGGTATGCATGGTCGACGTGGGCGTCGTCGACTGAAACCAGCTTTCCCGAAATTTCGCAGGGCACACAGCCGTCGGCGTCACCATGCTTTGCAAAGAATTCGCGTTTTGCGGCATGGAGATCGGCCATGACAGCAGCTCTGCAGGCGTCAGAGAACTCTTGCGCCTCTGGCTTCGGCGTACCCTTGACCGCCCAAATGAAGCTGAAGTCGGTTTCAGTGCCGTCGACACGAATCACCCAAAACCCCTTCGTCGCACCGCCTGAACTGAAGTTCATGCGGACGTCGAAATAATCGACGCCGCAGCCGATTTTGGAATCTTCCTCAGCGTGTGCGGCATCGAAGCGCTCAAGGAGCGCCATGAGGTCGGCGTGATCCTGTGCGTCATCAATAGGTGTGCGAAGCGGATGGCGGTCGCGAATCTCTCTGAAATGCTGCTCCGCCGCTTTCTGCGTTTTCCATTCTCTTCCGTTGGAAAGTGTGATCGTCTTCGCCATTGCCACTCATCTCTGCCCGAGGTTCCGGTACCACTTCCGTTCGGGAGGGGTCTTCGACGTGTCATCGTAGCGGAAGCATTCAGCAAGATCGTCCACGGATTGCAGCACGCCGAGCAGCACATGGGCGTTGATCGGCGTGCCACCGCCGGTCTCATAGTGACTGACGTAGTTGGCGATGATCGCCGGCACATGCTGGTTGCGGAAATCCGACTTCTGCTGCGCGGACAGCACGAGCTTCCCGCAGCCGTCATAGAGGTCAATGGCTGCCGAGATGGCGTCGATGGCATTGCCGACCGTCTTATTGTCGCTTCGTATAGCGTAGTCTGGCGGCACCGGAATTTTCAGCTTGGAGATGATCTGCGACAACTTGAACTCTAGGTACTGCCGCACGAACGGCTGTCCGATATCCACTTGCCCGGCCAGAAGATGCGTTGTCGCAAGGGTTTTGAGTCGGTTCGCGTCGAGTTGGCTTGCGTACACGTTCCCCGTGGGGGCTGCACCTTGCAGGCGCTGGTGGTGCCAGCCCACCTGTTCGCTTGCCGTCTTGTCAAAATATTTCTCCAGCAGCGTGTCGTGGCTGAGCACGATGAATTGCAGGCCGTCGGCCGCCGCTGAAGCCTGCAACTTGGTGCGCAAGGCCTCCATCAAAGCAAACTGGTGGCCGCCGTCGAAGCTGGAGGTGATGTCGTCGAGCACCATGAAGCGTGCGGGACCGCTCTGCTTAACCGCCGCAGCAAAAAAGATCGCCCCGGCAATGGCGTTCCGATAGCTCTCCGACAGGACGGCGCGCGCTGAGATGCCAGCCTCGCCGTAAAAGTTCTCCAGCTTCAGATCCACGTCCTGGCTGTCCGACGACCGCTCCAGCTTGGGCCGCATGTCTACACCACCTCGCACCAGGCCCCGGAACAGCTCCTGATAGCTTGCCTCGATCGCGTTGATGCGCTGGGTCGCCAGCCGGCTCTCCGCCTCGCCCACGGCCTTGGCTGCGGTACTGATGAAGGTCTGCCACCGCTCCCGCCACTTCTTGTGCGTCCGCCAGATGCCCGCGTCCTTCGCCGCTGTCCGGTGTCCAAGGATGGCTTCGCGAAAGCGGCTTCCGGCTTCAAGCTGCTGGGTCAGCGCGACGAGGGATGGGGAAAGTTCCGCTTGAAGCTCCTGTTCCCGCTTCTGCGCGGTCTCAAGGGTGGTCTTTCGCTCCTCTTCGAGCTGCTGCGCGCTATCGACCGCTTCACGCAAACGACCTTCGGTCAGGCGGCCTTCGCTCGCCAACTGCCGGATGTTCGCCCGGTGCTTCTTGTCGTCCGCGATGGTCAGGGCGGCGCAGCCTTCCAGCTTGTTGAGCCAATCTAGCCAGACGCTGGCGGTCACGACTTGCTTGAGGTCTTCACCCAGTTGGTCCGCTTCCCGGTAACGCTCAAGCAATCGCTCCATCCGCGCGGCGATGGGCTCTTCAATCCGCGTGTCACACACGGGGCATTGGTGGGGATCGCTCCAGTCCGCCTCTGCCACCGCGCCCTTGGCTGCCTCGAAAAGGTCCTGTCGGCTTTTGCTACCAGCAAGCGCGACCGCCGCGTCATGGCGGCGTGCCAGGTCGAGTAGCATCGCGATGTCGGCCGCCACCTCAGAAGCGGGTGCGCTTTGGGCAAGGGCTTCGATATTCCGCAGCACCTTTTGATATTCGGCTTTGGCCGGGCCGCCTTCCGCCGCGACGATGGCTGCGCGCGCGGCGTCCATATCCACCGTCAGTATGTTTTTTCCGGCGAAGGCGCGCGCGAGAGTCGGAACGGCCGCCAGTGCGGCCGTCACTTCCGCGATCCGCTGCTCTTCGGCCGAGAGGTCCTGTATAGCGGTTCCCGTCACGGCCTCAAACGCCGACAACGCCGCGGCCCGACAATCCCGTACGAGCCTTTCGGCAGCATCCAGCTTCGCCTTCAAGGCGGCCATCTGGAAATCGGTGTTGAAGGCGCGTGTGTTGCTCGCCTGATCGAACCGTTGGTGGAGGTGCGCGAAGCGGGCCAGCCCGATGAGGGAGGAGAAGGTGCGCCCACGATCGAGGGGTGTATCGTCGATGAAACGCGCGAACTTGGTGTAGTCTACGACCGTGAAGTCTTCGGCCAAAGAGGCGAGAAACGCTTCGGGATCGGCATGTCCTGTCGGGCTCGTCACGGTACGCTGCCCTGCGGCCGTGCGCTGGACAACGATTTCGACCGCCGCCGTGCCGTCGTCCGGTTTAAATTCCAGCGTGATAGAGCCGACCCCGCCCGTATGGAAGCGGTTCACGTAGTATGTCTCGGGCCGCTCGCTCCGCTGGAGCCCGTCGAGCTTGGGTAGCTTGCCGAAGATGGCGTAGCTGATGGCCTCGAAGAGCGAGGTCTTGCCGATGCCGTTCTGGGCATAGATGGAATTGACCGCGTCGGGCTTGAAGCGAAGGGTTAGCGGATCTCCCTCGTTCTTGATGCCCCGAAACCCTTCGACGCTGAGCTTGGTCAGATAGTAGCGGGGCATCACACATCCCCCGCAGCGTCTATGTCCGCCTGCGCGGCAACCTCCAGCGCCTCTAGGACCTTCTGATTGAAGTCCCGCCGCGCATTGTTGTCGCCGGTCTCCAGGACTGTGAGATTATCGAAGAGGATTTTGGCGCATTCGGCATCTACCGCCTCCAGGTGCGCTTTCAGCCTTTCGATATTCTTCTGCCAATCCTCGCCGATCGCGAAATCGAAAGAGTTCTGCATGCCGCCTCCCGAGCTTGGCCTCGCTGTCAGTCGGGATCATCGTCAGCCCCAAGCTGCGCGCTATCTCTCCGATTGACCTAGCCCAAATTCACGTATATAAAATATACGCAAAAGAGATTCAAGAGAGAATAGTTTCTATGCGTGTCTTGCGGAGAATGCATTGATCTGGGGTGCCGGGCAGAGGCTCGAATTCATTGAGTTCCGCCTGTTTTGGGAGGGGGCGATCAATCGCGCCGACCTCGTAGAGTTTTTCGGCATATCGATCCCTCAGGCATCGAAGGACCTGGCGCTCTATCAGGAGCGAGCACCAGGGAACATGGAGTACGACAAGCGCAGCAAGCGCTATGTCGCCGCCGAGCAATTCGTCCTGCGCTTCCTCGACCCTGACCCCTATGTGTATCTCGCGCAGCTTCGCGCGGTGACGGAAGGGGCAGTCCCTTCCCATGACTCATGGATCGCCGAGCTTCCGAGGGCTGACGTGGCCCTGACGCCTAAGCGGGACATCGACATTGGCGTCCTGCGCAAGGTTCTCGACGCGGTGCGCGAAGGCGCTTCGGTCGAGGTCTTCTACCAGTCGATGAACAAGGTGCGCCCGGATCCTATCTGGCGTCGGATCACGCCCCACGCTTTTGGCTATGACGGTTTCCGCTGGCACGTCCGGGCCTATTGCCACCTTGAGCACAGGTTCAAAGATTTCCTGCTGCCGCGGATTCTGGAGGTTGGCGCGAAGGGAGAGCCGGGAGAGACCGGCGAACAGGATTGGCTCTGGAACAATTATTTCGACGTCGTCATCGGGCCGCATCCCGCGCTAACCGAGAGTCAGAAAAAGGTCGTCGCCAAGGATTATGGGCTGGATCACGGCAACGGCGTACTCTCAGTTCGCTATGCGATGCTCTTCTACGTTTTGAAGCGTCTTGGTTTGCTTGGTGATGCCGCAAAGCAGAGCGCCCATACGCAGCATATCGTTACAATAAACCGCAAGGAAACTGAGGCCGCGCTTGAGAAGGCGGAGCTTCGGCTATGAACGAATCGGGGAGCGCCGACTGATGGGGGCGAGGCTTGAGGAGATAAAGAACGGCGCATCGGTGCGGGGCGTCGCCTCGGCGCAGGCCGTGCATGTCATTTCGGTCGATTGGATTGGCGATCAGGCGGTCAACGTCGTTTACCGCGATCACAACGGCACGGTGGCAGAGGCTGTTCTTTACCGGGACGACGAGCATCGTCTTGAAGTCGAGCAGAACGGGCGGCCCTGGTCGTTCGACGCCGATGGCGCGCTGCTGCGTCTGGTGACGGAAGCCAACCGCATCAAGCTGGCGCACTATTTTGACCCGTATCTGGCGATCCATACGAGTCTGGTCGATCCGCTGCCGCATCAAATCTCAGCGGTCTATGGCGAGATGCTGCCGCGCCAGCCGCTGCGCTTCCTCCTTGCCGATGATCCCGGCGCCGGCAAAACGATCATGGCCGGGCTATTGATGAAGGAGCTGATCGCCCGCAGCGATCTCGAGCGGTGCCTCGTCGTCGCTCCGGGCAGCCTGGTCGAGCAGTGGCAGGACGAACTCGGCCAGAAGTTCAATCTCGAATTCGACATCCTTTCCCGCGACATGATTGAGAACTCGCGTTCGAGCAATCCGTTCAGCGACCGGGATCGGCTGATCGTCCGTCTCGACGTGCTTGCGCGCAATGAGGAGCTTCAAGAGAAGCTCATGAGCGCGCGCGAATGGGATCTGATTATCTGCGACGAAGCGCATCGCATGTCGGCCACCTATTTCGGCGGCGAAGTCAAATATACGCGCCGTTATCAGGTCGGTCAGAAGCTCGGCCAGATCTGCCGGCACCTATTGCTGATGTCGGCGACGCCGCACAACGGCAAGGAAGAGGATTTCCAACTTTTCATGGCGCTGCTCGACGGCGATCGGTTCGAGGGCCGGTTTCGCGATGGCGTCCACTATGCCGACACCGAAGACATGATGCGGCGGCTGACCAAGGAGGAACTGCTCAAGTTCGACGGCCGGCCGCTCTTCCCGGAGCGGCGGGCGCGCACCGTCAAATATCAGCTATCGGCAGGGGAGGCTGCGCTCTACACCGCCGTCACCGAATATGTGCGCACCGAGATGAACCGCGTGCAGCGGTTCGCCGAGGGTGACGGGAAGAAGCGCAACAATGTTGGCTTCGCCTTGCAGATTCTACAGCGACGCCTCGCGTCGTCACCGGCCGCTATCTACCAGTCGCTCAAGCGGCGCCGCGAGCGACTGGAAAATGAGCTGGGCGAGGCGCGCCTTGCCGCCAAGGGTCGCCGGGCCGGCATGGGCGAACCGGCGGTCAACGCCGACATGCTGCGCAACATTGAGGAATATGGCCAGGAGGAGATCGACGAGCTTGAGGATCTGATCTCGACGGGAGCGACGACGGCCGAGACCGTTGAGCAACTCGCCCTGGAAGTCGAGACGCTGAAGGGCCTGGAAACGATGGCGCTCGGCGTGCTGCGCTCCGGCGTGGATACGAAGTGGAGCCAGCTCAATCGTATACTCGACGACGATCTCATGATCGACGCCGCCGGAAATCGCCGCAAGCTGATCATCTTCACCGAACCCAAGGACACGCTCCACTACCTGCTCGACAAGGTGCGGGCGCGGCTCGGCAATCCCGAGGCCGTGGAAGTGATCCATGGCGGAGTGTCGCGCGAAGAGCGGCGCAAGGTCGTTGAGCGGTTCATGCAGGACAAGGACATGCTGGTCCTCATCGCCAACGATGCGGCCGGCGAAGGCGTGAACCTTCAGCGTGGCCACCTCATGGTCAATTACGACCTGCCGTGGAACCCGAACAAGATCGAGCAGCGGTTCGGGCGCATCCATCGCATCGGCCAGACCGAGGTCTGCCATCTATGGAACCTCGTCGCGGCCGATACGCGCGAGGGCGAGGTTTATGCGCGGCTTCTTGAAAAGCTTGAGGCGGCGCGCGAGGCGCTGGGCGGCCGTGTCTATGACGTGCTGGGCGAGTTGTTCGACGGCGTGGCGCTCAAGGACCTGCTGTTCGAAGCGATCCAGTATGGCGAGAAAGAAGAGGTCAAGGCGCGTCTGTTCCAACAGGTCGATGGCGCCGTCGATCAGGCGAACCTGCTCGAACTGCTCCGTCGCCGGGCGCTGACCAACGACACCATGCCGGAGGCCAGGGTCGAGGAGCTGCGGCTGGAAATGGAACGCGCCGAGGCTCTGCGTCTTCAGCCGCACCACATCCAAAGCTTCTTCGTCGAGGCGTTCCAGCATCTGGGCGGCCGGGTCAAGCGCCGCGAGGAAGGGCGCTGGGAGATCAGCCATGTGCCGGTGCGCATCCGCGAGCGGGACCGCCAGATCGGGACTGGCGCGCCGATCCAGACGCAATATGAGCGGATCTGCTTCGAGAAGGACAAGATCAATCAACAGCCGGTCGCCGCTTTCGTCTGCCCTGGCCATCCGCTGCTCGAAGCTGTGATCAGCCTGATCCGCGAGCAGTATGAGCAGATCATGCGGCAGGGCGCGATCCTGGTGGACGACACCGATGCTGGCGACGCGCTGTCGGCGATTTTCCTGTTGGAGCACACCGTCCAGGACGGTCGCGTCACCAGCGCCGGCAAGCCGCATGTGATTTCGCAGCGGCTCCAGTTCGCCGCCATTGATAAGGCCGGGAACGCCGTCAACGCTGGCATCGCACCGCATTTGAATCTGCGGCCCGCCAAGCCGGAGGAGATCGCCAGCGTGCGCGACCTTCTGGAGGAGAGCTGGCTGACCACTGATCTGGAAAAGACTGCGATCCGGTTTGCTACGGTCGAATTGGCCCAGGGCCATGTCGCAGAGGTCAAGGCGCGGCGCCTGCCTGAGATCGAAAAGGTCGAGCAGGAAGTTCGTGCGCGGCTCAAGAAGGAGATCAACTACTGGGACTCGCGCGCCTTCGAGCTGAAGGAAGAGGAGAGGGCCGGCAAGAAGACGCGGGTGAATTGGCAGAACGCCCAGCGCCGGGCCGAAGACCTTGCGGAGCGGCAGAAACGCCGCATGGACCAGCTCGAACGGGAACGGTTCATTTCGTCGCAGCCGCCGCGTGTGCGGGGCGGCATGGTCGTCATCCCGCGAGGGCTGCTGGAAGAGCGTCAGACGCCAAGCGTTCCGAACCGCTTCGCGGAAGATCCCGCCGCACGTCGGCAGATCGAACTTGCGGCGATGGAAGCCGTCATGGCGGCCGAGCGTGCACTGGGTAACGAGCCGGCCGACGTCTCGGCCCAGAAGATCGGCTACGACATCGCTTCGCATGATCCGAGATCTGGGCATCTGCGCTTCATCGAGGTCAAGGGTCGCATCGACGGCGCGGACAGCGTGATGATCACGCGGCAGGAGGTCATCACCTCCCTGCACGAGCCGGAGAAATTCATCCTCGCGATCGTCTCCGTCAACGCCGGTTTCGCCCATGCGCCCCGCTATGTGCGCGGTCCACTCGTCGAGCGTGAGCCGTCCTTTCTGGAAACCGCGATCCAGTTTGACCTTCGACGCTTGCTGGAACGTGCAGAGGCGCCGTTATGACCGTGAACCGCCAGGTGGCGGCGCCCCCGGTCGCGTGGCCCGATTATTTCCAGCCGATCCAGGAACGCGCCACCAAACGATGGGATCAGCTTGAGGCGGACCCGGAACTTGCCGGGCCATGGCACCAGCTCTTCAAGCAGGTGCAGAGCCCTCGCCATATCCTCTCCGAGTTGCTTCAGAATGCTGATGATGCCGGCGCCAGCGAAGCGCGTGTCTCGATTGAGAATGATCGCTTCGTGTTCGAGCACAACGGCGAAGACTTCATCGAGGCTCACTTCGCGTCAATCTGCCGCTTCGGCTATTCCAATAAACGCGCGCTTCACACAATCGGGTTTCGAGGAATCGGGTTCAAGAGCACGTTCAGCCTGGGTGATCGCGTCGAGCTTTTCACGCCGACCCTGGCAGTCGCCTTCGAGCGCACGCGGTTCACCCAGCCGCATTGGATCGACAGCCGCAATCTGACGTCGGGGACCACGCGCGTCGAAGTAGCGATCGCCGACGCGCTGCTACGTCGTGAAGTCGAAAGGAACCTCGACGAATGGCTGAAGAGCCCGGTTTCACTGCTCTTTTTCAAAAAAATCCGCCGCCTGCGGATCGGCGACAGCGAGGTGCATTGGCAGAGCCTCGGACCCGGCCCCATCGCCGAGAGCGAATGGATGGCCTTGGATGAGAAGGCGGACAATCCCTTCTTGTTGGTGCGATCGGGCGAGGAAGCCTTTCCGGCTGAGGCGCTCGACGAGATCCGCAAGGAGCGGATGCTGGGGGCTGAGGACAGTGGTGATTTCCCGCCCTGCCGTATCGAGATCGTGCTGGGCGCGAAAGGCAGGCTCTATGTCGTGCTGCCGACCGGGGTCGAAACGACGCTTCCCTTCGCCTGCAACGCGCCCTTCATCCAGGATCCGGCGCGTCTCAAGATCAAGGACCCGGAGACCTCGCCGACCAATCGCTGGCTTCTGAATCGGGCCGGCGAACTCGCCGCGAGCGCGATGATGGAGTGGCTGGAGCGGACCAGGACCGGCGCGCAGGATCGGGCGGACGCCTATGGCCTGCTGCCCGACGTTGACCGAGAGGCGACGACGCTCGAAGGGGCATGTGGTGCGATCGTCGAGCTGGCGTTTGATGCTGCTATCGATGGCCGACCGATGCTGTTGACCGAAGAGGGGCAGCTTGTTGGCGCCAAGAGCGCAATCGCCGTCCCGCGGCCGATATTCGACATCTGGCCGGCGGACCAGGCCATGGCGTTGCTCGACGTCAAGGCCCGCCCGGCGTTGTGCCAGTATGTATCGTCCAAGGATCGGACCAAGCTCGTCCATTGGGGGCTGGTCGAGGAGTTCTCGAAGGCCGACCTGCTGGAGCGCCTGCGCAGCAATCATCTCCCTCGGCCCTCGACCTGGCGGCATCTGCTGAACCTGTGGTCCTACATCGCTCCCGAGGTCACGGGCTGGCAGTGCCATGATGCCGATAGCCTGCGGATTGTGCCCGTTCAGGGCAAGGAGGTGCTCTACGCGGCGTCGGAGATCGTTCGGCTTGGCGAGAAGAAGTTGCTCCAGTCGGAGGGAGACTGGGAGTTCCTCGCCAGCCACCTGATCGTCCTCAATCAGAACTGGACCCGCTTCCTCGCCGAGCAGCGTCGCGACAAGGGAGAGGGGGAGAGCCGCAACGATCCGGTCGAGGCGGCATTCGCGGTGCTGGAGGAGATCGGCCTCGACGGGACGAGCGACGTCAACGCAGTGATCGAGCGCGTCGCCGCCGATTATTTCGGCTCCGGTCAGCCGAAGCTCGCCGAGTGCGTCCAGCTTGCCCAGATCGCCGCCAAGCTGGGCGTCACGATCGGCGACGCCTTCCGATATGCCTGCGCCGATCTGAAGCTTCGGCCGATCGGCAAGGGGGTGTTGTTCGACGAGAATGGCGCGTTGGAGGAGTTGTTGCCGGAGTCCGTCCGAAAGACGCAGCTCCTGCATGGCGATTATGTGGCGAGCTTCAAATCCTGCACGCGGGAAGATTGGCAGCGCTGGGTGTCGTCGGGCCGTTCGGGGCTTCAGACGATGGCGCCGCTCGCTCAGAAGCGGACCAGCATTTACGGACGTCAGCGCGCCGTTGCGGAGGCGCAGGCGCGCGGGCAGCGCCAGCCGCTTTATTATGCCTATGTCACGGATAGCTTCGTTCTTGATGATTGGGACTTCCCAGCCGACTATTGGCGGCACTGGGAGTCGTTGTCGAAAGCCGATCCCGGTATTTGGGCCAAGGTCGTCGGGAAGGTCCTGGAGCAGCGCGACGCCTATTGGTCACGGGCTTCGAGCGCTCGCCTGTCGCAGGTGGCGACCACCGGATCGACGCGATCGGTCAGCTCGGAGCCGTTGCTGGCGGATTGGCTGCTGAAACTGCGGGCCAAGCCCTGCCTTCCTGACACCCGCAACATGATCCAGCTCTCGGCGGAACTGGTGCGCAGGACGCCGGAGACGGAGGCGCTGATCGACGTTGAGCCCTTCGTGCACGGGCTGCTCGACCGGGAAACGACGCGCCCGCTGCTCGATCTTCTCGGTGTCCGCAGCGCGCCTAGCGGCCCGGGGCGCCTGCTCGACCGGCTGCGCGCCCTGGCGAAATCCGACCGGGCGCCGGCGCATGAGGTCGAGAAATGGTATCGCCGCCTGGATCAGATGCTCGACGGTTGCTCGACCGCTGATGCGCAGAACATCAGGAACGCGTTCAAGGTCGAGAAGCTGATCCTCGCCCAGGACGGGACATGGGCAACGACCGGCGGCATCTTCCTGGCCGGGGATGAGGAGGATGTTCCCGGCGCCGCGGTCGTGCGCGCGTCCGTGCTCGACCTCAGCCTCTGGCGTCGTATCGGTGTCGCCGACCGCCCGTCCGCGGACCTCGCGCTGCAATGGCTCGGAACCCTGGCCTCAGGGAAGGTTCTGTCGGCCGACGACGCCCGGCGGGCTCGCACCTTGCTGGTCCGCTACCCGACTCGGATTTGGGAGGAGTGCGGGCACTGGCTAAACCTCGTGGCCGAATGGGCGCCGGTCGATACGCTCGCCTATGGCCTGAGCATGCAGACCCTGTTCCGCTGGAGCCATCTGCACGAATGGGTCAAGCGCAAAACCGCCGATTTTCAGCGGCTGTCGGCGGAGACCGTGCAGGCGCCGCCGTTCTCGACGTTGCCGGCCTTGTCGGACCTCGTCGAGGAACGGTTCAACCAACCGTCGCTGCTGGCCAGCATGGAAGACCGTCGCGCTTGGCTGACAGCGTTCGGAATGCAGCTCGGGCGCATAGAGCTTGCCGATGCCGCCGAGACCGAGCGCGTGCGGGCGCTGGCGGAAGCGATCGCGGAGACGAGCTGGGTCCAGACCCCCAAGCTGGAGGTTATTCCCTATCTCGACGGCGTGCCAGCCGGCATGGCCCGGCTCACTGACATTCTGTGGCTCGACCGCAAGCTGTTCGTCAGCCCGTTGTCGAAGGCTAAGCTCGCCAAGCGGGTACCCGAAGAGATCGGCAGAAGCCTGAGCGCGGATGTTCGCGCGGCGCTGTCCTATGCCTTCGAGCGTTCGCCCGAGGACATCAAGGAATATCTTGAGGAGAACTTCGCGCTCGGCTCTGAGCAAATCGTCGTCGCGCCGGCCGTCGAGGCCCAGCCCACAGCCGCTCGTAGCGATGATGATGCAGCCGACGACTCTGTCGAAGACATGCGCGACGATGGCGCGCCGGCCGAGGCGAACGATCTCCTCCTATCGGAGGAGGGCGAATCCGCCACGCAACCCAAACAGGAGCTGCAGACCGGAGAGCCGGATCGTGAGCTGATCGAAACGGACATTGCGACCAGGCCCCGTGCCGCGCCGAAGCCCGCTCGCCCCAGCGTCATGGCTCGCTTCGCACTCGGCCAGGGTTACAAGGCGGACGGCGAGGATCGCTTCTTCCATGCGGACGGGGGCTGGATTAGCCGCGCCAACGGCACACGGTTCCCGTGGGAACGCCGCTCGGCGGGAGGCGAGATCCTGCGCCACTACTATCCCAAGGATCATTGCCTGGAGCACGAACCGCTCCAGCTTGAAGCCGATGTCTGGGGGCTGCTCGACCAGAAACCGGACCTCTATTCGTTCATTCTCATCAACCCCGAGGGAGATCCCGTTGAAATGACGGGCGTCCGCCTGCGCGCACTGCGCGATGGAGGCGAACTGACCATTCACCCCGCAACGTACAGGCTTGTTTATGACCTCGACGACTAACACCAAGAAGAAATTGATCGAGGTTGCGATCCCGCTCGAAGCGATCAACGCTGCCTCCGCACGCGAGAAGTCGATCCGGCATGGGCATCCGTCAACGCTGCATCTGTGGTGGGCGCGGCGGCCGCTGGCAGCCTGCCGCGCCGTGCTGTTCGCCCAGCTTGTCGATGATCCGTCGAGCGACCTCGAAAAATTCCCCACGCATGAAGCACAGGAGGTGGAGCGCAAGCGCCTGTTCGGCATCATCGCGGAACTGGTGAAGTGGGAGAACTCGACCAACGAGGAGGTGCTGGAGCGCGCCCGCGCCGAAATCCGCAAGAGTTGCGGCGGAGAGCTGCCGCCGGTTTATGACCCGTTCTCGGGCGGTGGGTCGATCCCGCTGGAGGCGCAGCGCCTCGGTCTGCCCGCCTATGGCTCGGACCTGAACCCGGTCGCGGTAATGATCGGCAAGGCGATGATCGAGATCCCGCCGAAGTTCAAGGACAGGGACCCGATTCATCCCGGCGTGAAGGACCGGCAATTCTACCGCAACGCCGAGGGCCTAGCCGAGGACGTCAAATACTATGGCGAGTGGATGCGCGAGAAGGCGTGGGAGCGCATCGGGCATCTCTATCCGCAGGCGGACCTGCCCAAGCATTTGGGCGGCGGCAAAGCGACCGTCGTTGCCTGGATATGGGCGAGGACCGTTCCGAGCCCTGACCCTGCGTTTGCAGGTGTGCCGGTGCCGATTGCATCGAGTTTCCTGCTCACGCCTATGAAAGGGAAAGAGGCGTGGATCGAACCAGTAGTCGACAAAGCCACGAAGACTATCATCTATAAGGTTAGGCACGGTGGAACGGTTGACGAACTAGCTAGAGCTAAGGACGGAACGAAATCGGGACGTGGTGCGAATTTCGTATGCGTTCTATCCGGGACGGCAATTACTCCTGAATACGTGAAAGAATCCGGACGTGCCGGTAGGATGGGACAAGCCCTGATTGCTATAGTGGCAGAGGGAAAAGGCGGTAGATATTTTGTTGAAGCCTCGGCCGACCATGAGGCGATAGCATTTTCCACAAAGCCAAGCTGGAAGCCAGAAACAGCACTGCCCGCCGATCCGCGGAATTTTTGGACGATCGACTACGGGCTGACGACCTTTGGAAGTCTCTTTACGGATCGCCAGTTGGTTGCTCTGAATACCTTTTCAGATTTGGTTGAAGAAGTAAGGCAGAAGGCAGAAGAAGACGCCATAGCGTCGGGCTTGTCGGCGGATGGTGTCGAACTGCGAGCCGGTGGAACGGCTGCAAAAGCCTACTCTGAGGCTATCAGCGTATATCTGTCGTTTCTGATTTCTAAATTGGCCGACAAGGGATCGACTATTTGCACTTGGGACGCCGGACCTGCATCCAACAAGTCGGCTTCAGGGCGATCAGCCCGAGTGGCTACGGTGCGTGTGACCTTCGGGCGGCAGTCTCTACCGATGACCTGGGATTTTGCAGAGGTGAATTTCTTTAGTTCGTCGGTGGGTGCTCTTGAGACGGTCTTGAAAACGCTCGCAACTCCAATTCAATATTTTGGCTCTTCGACGTTTCAAATGGAATTGACGAGTTTGGGTAGTGGAGCGCCAACGAGATAGATCATGGCGATGAAGGTATCGACGTTGCGATAGCCGCGGGCGCGGGCACGGACGAGTTGGAACATG
>NZ_VDUZ01000012.1 GCF_008039615.1 Vineibacter terrae
CCGTAGCACAATATATCCATAATTGCTACTCAAAAACACCATTTACATGCCTACATACTGGACGCAAAATCGCCGCTTTTTTCAACAAAGCCAAATACTTACCTGACTCTGTCAGGGGTAACTTCGGGCTAAACATCGATAAGAAATGAGTCGGGCTTGCGAAAGCAGGCCCGAGTGTTGGGAATCGCAGGTCGCTGATACATCCGTCATCCCGAGCGCAGCGAGGGATCTCCCGCATGGGACGCACAGTGCGCCACTCGCAGGAGATCCCTCGCTACGCTCGGGATGACAGTCGCGACTCACCTTCCACCGATAGCCGGTACGGACTGATTCCGCCTCACTTCCCGATGCAGAAGTCCCGGAAGATCACGTCCAGCAGGTCCTCGACCCCGACCCGACCGGTGATGCGGCCCAGCGCGCGGGCGGCCAGGCGGACGTCCTCGGCCACCAGCTCCGCCGGCGCCACCCCGTCGGCCGATGCCGCCAGCGCCCGGTCCAGCGCCGCCAGGCAGTCGGCCAGCGCCTCGCGGTGGCGCGCGCGCGTCAACGGTGGCGGCGCCAGCATGTTGTCCGATGCCGCCAGCGGCGCCGGATCGTTCGCGCCCGGCGCATCGCCCAGCAGCGTCGCCACCGTGGCGCCCAGCCGGCCCAGCAGCTCCGGCACGCCGGCGCCGGTGCGCGCCGATAGCCGCATGGACGCGATCCCGTGATGCCCTTCCGGGCCGGGATCCGCGGCCCCCAGCAGGTCCGCCTTGTTGACGATCACGAGGTCGGTGTCCGGGCTCCATGTCGAGAGCGCCGCGATCGCATCGTGCGCCAGCGCCGGCCAGTCGAGCGCCTGTCCATCGTCATCCGCGGCCGGCACCACCAGCAGACGCAAATCGGCGGTCTCGGCGCGCGCCCGGGCACGGCGCACGCCCTCCTGCTCGATCGGGTCGTGCGATCGGCGCAGGCCGGCGGTGTCGGCGATGGTGACCGGATAGCCGTCGAGATCGAGATGCACGTCGATCACATCGCGGGTCGTGCCGGCAACGGTCGAGACGATGGCGGCATCGCGCTGCGCGATCAGGTTGAGCAGCGACGACTTGCCGGCATTGGGCGGCCCCACGATCGCGATCGACACGCCGTCGCGCAGCCGCTCGCCACGCCGGTCGGCGAGATGGCCCGCGATCGCCGACCGCAACCCCGCGAGCTCGGGCCGCACCGCCTCGGCGACGCCCTGCGGCAGATCCTCGTCGGGGAAATCGATATCAGCTTCCAGATGCGCCAGCGCCCGCAGGAGGCTGGCGCGCCACGCCTCGTAGAGCCGGCCCAGCGCGCCATCCACCTGCCGCAGCGCCTGGCGCCGCTGCGCCGCGGTCTCGGCCCCCACCAGGTCGGCGACGCCCTCGGCGGCGGTCAGGTCGAGCTTGCCGTGCTCGAACGCCCGGCGGGTGAACTCGCCGGGCTCGGCCAGCCGGCAGAACGGCAGGCGTGCGATCGCCGCCAGCGCCGCGTCGATCACGGCCCGTCCGCCATGGAGATGGAATTCCACGACGTCCTCGCCTGTGTAGGACCGCGGCGCCGCGAAGCGCATGGCCAGCCCGCGATCGATCACCTCGCCGTTGGCGGGATCGAGGAAGGGGCGCAGCACCGGCCGCCGCGGTTCAGGCAGCGCCGGATCGCGCGCCGAGCCGCCGCGTGCGAAAGCGCCAGGCTCGGTGAGGAAGACCAAGGCATCGCAGGCCCGCGGCCCTGACAGGCGGATCACCGCGACCCCGGCGCCGCCGCTGCGCGTGGGCAGGGCCGACGCCAAGGCATAGATCGTGTTGCGCGCAGCGTCAGTCATGGGCGGCGGATATAACGGTCCGCTGCCGCCTGCAACGGTCAGTGGCGCCGGGCAGCAGCCATCGCCCGCTCCGGCGCCGCTCCCACCAATCGTCGTCAAGGATCAAACGGGCGCCCTCAACCTCACTATGACCGGCCGCAGCCGTGCCTATCACCATGCCGCTGGCGGCGTCTTCAGAGCAGGTACGCACTCATGGTTTTGTCGCGCGCCTGCCTTTGTAGCCTTCTGGTATTTCATCACCACCTTGCGGCGGCATACCCGTCTCGCGGCGCATGATTCTGTCGAACGCCGCCCAATCTGCATGGCCTTTTCTTTCAGCGAAGTAGCTTGCCGTGTGCAGGGCAGCGACCTTCTCAGCGACAGCGGTTGCCACGAATTGATTGAGGCTGATGCCCTCCTCGGCGGCGAGCTTCTCAGCGGCCGCTTTGATGGAACTGGGTAGCCGCAAGGCATAGGCAGACGTGGACGTCTTCATGGCACGACCCTCATCAAGGCTTCCGCGGGCAGAAGAACCTCAACAGCAAACCGATTCGCGGCCTCTTCGAAGTCCCGGCGGCAGCGCGGGCTCGAGCCGCTGCCACGAAAAAAGGCCGGGAGGTCGCGTCCCGGCCTTTTCTTCCCTGGGTGTCAGCTTGCGCCGGAGGATGTCACCCGCAGGGGAAATCCATCGATCATCAGCCGTGTACCGATCAACCGTGCACGACTTTTGCGTGCATCAGTCCGTTGAAGCGTACCACGTCTGTCGAGCATGTCACCTGCAAATTTCCCGGCACGCCATCACTGCGCCGGCTTCGGGGCCGGCGCCGGCAGCGGAACGGGGGTCGCCGGTGCCGACGGCTTGGCGGCCGGCGCGGATCCCTTGGCCGAAGCCGGCGTCACCGACGCGGCGACGCCCGATGCGGTGATGCACGACTTGATCTTGTCGTACGCCGCCTTCTTCAGGACCTTCTTCTTCAGCAGATCCTCCGGCGCCGCATAGGGGCGTGCGCGAACGATGGCATTGCTGCGCTGCACGCCGATCTGCGGCAGCTTCTTCAGCGTATCGGTCGTGGCGCTGTTGATGTCGACCTTCTCCTCAGGGCAGGCGTTGCTGGCCTGCGTCGGCTTGGCCGCCGGCTTGGTTCCGGCCGTGGGCGCCTTGGGCGGATCCGTCTTCACCGTCGGTGCCGGCGCGGACGGAGCCGGCGCCGCCGGCGGGGTCGACGGGGTCGTCGTTGTCTGGGGCACCTGCGGCGTGCCGCTGGGCGGCGGCAGGGGCTGCGACTGGACCTGGGCCAGCAGCGGCGTCGCGAGCAAGGCTGCGCCGGCAATCACTGCCGGCAGCACGAACTTCAAACCACGAATCATGAATGACTTCCTCCACATTGACGACCCCGGGGGAAGGGCCGGATGCACACTGAGCTGTCGCAATCGAGGCACGTGTCCCATATCAGCTGCCGGCGACGATAGAAGGCGCCGCAAGACGGCAAAAGTGCGGCGCAAGGGCGCCCTGTCGCCATTTGCGCGTCCTCTGTATGATGGCGGCAAGGAGCACCATGGCAGCCGGTCCCTACGATCATATTCCGCGCCGCCGCGACATCATCGACCGCAAGGCCCTGATGATGGCGATCGAGACGCTGCTGGGCGATTCGCCGGCCGGCACCGAGCCGCCGCGCCCCGCGACGCTGGCCCTGTTCAAGGACGCGCTGGCCAGCGGACGGGCCGAGATCCGCCGCCGGTTTCTCGGCGGCAACGGCGAGAGCCCATCCGACGCCAGGGGCCGCAACGACGGCCCTGCCGTGCTGGCCGCGACGTCGTTCCTGATGGACCAGCTTCTGCGGGTGTTGTTCGACCTCGCCAACGAGCATGTCTTTCCGGCCGCCAATCCGAGCATGGGCGAGCAGATCGCCCTGGTCGCCACCGGCGGCTACGGCCGTGCCGAGCTGGCGCCGCAGTCCGACATCGACCTGCTGTTCCTGAGACCCTACAAGCAGACTCCGCGCGGTGAGCAGATCGTCGAGTACATGCTCTATCTGCTGTGGGATCTCGGGCTGAAGGTCGGGCATGCGACGCGCTCGGTCGAGGAGTGTATCCGCCAAGCTGACAAGGACGTGACGATCCGCACGGCGTTGCTCGAGGTGCGCTACCTGTGGGGCGAAAAGACGCTGTTCGAGACCCTGCGGCGCGACTTCACCCAGAAGTTCCTGACCGGTGATGGCCGCGACTTCGTTGAAGCCAAGCTCGCCGAGCGTGACGCGCGCCACCGGCGCATGGGTGATTCGCGCTACGTCGTGGAGCCCAACGTCAAGGAAGGCAAAGGCGGCCTGCGTGACCTGCAGACGCTCTACTGGATCGCCAAGTACCTGTATCGCGTTGACGATGTCGCCGGCATGGTAACCAAGCACGTGCTGACCCAGAGCGAGGCGCGCCAGTTCCGGCGGGCCGAGCAGTTCCTGGTCACGGTGCGCTGCCATATCCACTATCTCACCGGCCGGCCCGACGATCGCCTGCCGTTCGACCTGCAGCGCGAGATCGCCCAGCTGCTGGGCTACGCCGACCGCCCCGGCTCGCGCGGCGTCGAGCGCTTCATGAAGCACTACTACCTGCACGCCAAGACGGTGGGCGACCTGACGCGCATCTTCGTGGCGGCGCTGGAGGACACGCGGCGGCGCAAGCCGCGGCTGCGCGTGCTGTGGGAGACCTTGCGGCCCAAGCAGCTCGAAGGCTTCCGCATCGACGGCCAGCGGCTGGCGGTGGCGGGCATCGACGACTTCGCCAAGGACCCCGTGCGCTTCCTGCGCCTCTTCCATGTCGCGCAGGAGAACGACATCGACATCCATCCCGCGACGCTGCGGCTGATCACGCAGAACATCAAGCTGGTGGACGCCAGGCTGCGCGACAACCCCGAGGCCAACCGCCTGTTCATGGCGATGCTGACCTCGCGCAAGGATCCCGAGACCACGCTGCGGCGCCTCAACGAGGCCGGCGTGTTCGGACGGTTCGTTCCCGACTTCGGCCGGGTCGTGGCGCAGACCCAGCACGACATGTACCACACCTACACTGTCGACGAGCACACGATCCGCGCCATCGGCATCCTCTCGCGCATCGAGGCGGGCACGCTGAAGGAGGATCTGCCGGTCTCCTCGGAGGTGGTGCACAAGGTGCTGTCGCGCGAGGTGCTCTACCTCGCCGTGCTGCTGCACGACATCGCCAAGGGCCGCGGCGGCGATCACTCGGTGATCGGGGCCGAGGTCGCCAACCAGCTCTGTCCGCGCCTGGGCCTGGATGCCGCCGAGACCGAGACCGTCGCCTGGCTGGTGCGCTACCACCTCGCGATGTCCGCCACCGCGTTCCAGCGCGACCTGCAGGATCCCAAGACGATCAGCGATTTCGCCCAGCTCGTGCAGTCGCCCGAACGCCTGCGGCTGCTGCTGGTGCTCACTGTCTGCGACATCCGCGCCGTCGGCCCCAACGTCTGGAACGGCTGGAAGGCCGCGCTGCTGCGCGAGCTCCATTTCGCCACCGAGCAGGTGCTGTCGGGCGGCACCCTGCAAGGCGGCCGGCGCAGCCGTGTCAGCTGGGCCCAGGCCGAGACCAACAAGCTGCTGGCGGACTGGAGCGAGGCGGACAAGGAGGCCTTTGCCGCCCGTGCCAATGCCGCCTACTGGCTGTCGTTCGAGCCCGCGGTCCTGGCCCGCCACGCCCGCATGATCCACGAGGCCGAGCGCACCGGCGCGCATCTGCGCATCGAGCACCGTGTCGACGCCGAACGCTCGGCCACCGAGGTCACCGTCTACACGGTCGACACGCACGGCCTGTTCGCGCGGCTGGCCGGGGCGATGGCGCTGTCGGGCGCCACGATCGTCGATGCCAAGATCTTCACCCTCAGCAACGGCATGGCCCTGGACACGTTCTGGATCCACGACCTGGAGGGCAAGGCGTTCGACCGCCCCGATCGCCTGGCCCGGCTGCGGGCGCGCATCGAGCTGGCATTGGTCAACCGCCTCGACATTGCCGTCGAGCTGCAGCGCCAGCAGCCGAACTACCCGACCCGCGACCGCGTCTTCACCGTCGAGCCCCGGGTGCTGATCGACAACAACGCCTCCAACAACCACACCGTGCTTGAGGTGAACGGGCGCGACCGTCCCGGCTTCCTGCATGTCGTGACCCGGGCGCTGACCAGCCTCAATCTACAGATCGCATCGGCCCACATCACAACCTACGGCGAGCGTGCCGTCGACGTCTTCTACGTCAAGGACCTGTTCGGCCTGAAGGTTGTCAACCCGCGCAAGCTGGCGGAGATCGAAACCACGGTCGAGGACACGATCCGCGCCTTCGACGCCAAGTTCCATCACCCGCCGGCCCTCGCCCGCAGCGCCGCCGCAAGGTAGCGCCAGATCGAGCACCGGAGAAAGAAGAGCCTTCATGGTGAGCTTGTCGAACCATGAAGGCGACTCACGGCGGTCTGTGCGGGACGCTTCATGGTTCGACAAGCTCACCATGAAGCGCTACTGCAGCGAAAAACGCCAATCCTATCGGGATAGTTTCCCGGATAGCCCTGCGCAAGCGGGGAAAGGCAACAAGAGCCTACTTCTTGCCCGGGTCGACGGCGATCACGCCGGTGCAGGGCTTGCCCCCCGACTCGCAGATCGCATCGGTCACCGTCACCGAAACGATATCGGGGCAATCGACACCCAGCGGCCGCGACATGTCGGGCTGCACGGTGAGGTTGGCGGTCGAGCCCGGTGGGATCGGCTGCTCGATTCCGTCACGGTAGCGGGACCGGAACTCCAGCGTCCGGGATTCGCCCGACTTCAGCGTGAAGCCGAGCACGACCTCGAGGTAATCGAGCATCATCGCCGTGTTGTTCAGGACCTTCAGCGACGGCATGCACGATCCATAGACGACGCGGTCGGCGCCGCGCGATATCTCGATGCGGTCCTGCGCCGCGACCCCGTCGCCGGCGGCCGACACCATCGCGGCCGTGACCAAAAGCGTCGCGAAACGAGCCTGCCCAGCACGCATCGCACCCTCCCTGGTGAACCCTCCCCCAACGCAGTTGGGGGAGGTGGCCGAAGGCCGGAGGGGGAGCCGACGTGATCTCTCAGTCGCAAACACCACGTCGGCTCCCCTCCGCCCCTTCGGGGCACCTCCCCACTGCGTGGGGAGGAAGATGTGTCCGGACGACGCCGACGCTACGCCGTTTCCATGCGGACCGACCCGGCAGCCTCGCGCCGCCGGTCCAGCATCTGCAGGATCGCGGCCGCCGTCTCCTCGATCGAGCGGCGCGTCACGTCGATGCTGGGCCAGCGATTGCGGGCATAGAGCCGGCGGGCGTTCTGCATCTCCTCCTGGACGTGCTCGAGATCCGTGTAGTCGGTCTCGGTCTCCTGCTGCAGCAGATGCAGCCGGTTGCGCCGGATCTGCACCAGGCGCTCGGGGTCGGTCACCAGGCCCACGATCAGGGGCCGCTGCACCGCATCCAGCTCCTCGGGCGGCGGCACCTTGGGCACCAGCGGCACGTTGGCGGCCTTGATGCCGCGATTGGCGAGGTAGACGCAGGTCGGCGTCTTGGAGGTGCGCGACGGGCCGACCAGGATCACGTCGGCATCGTCGAGGTCATGCGTCGACTGCCCGTCGTCATGGGCCAGGGTGTAATGCATGGCATCGATACGGCCGAAATACTCGTCGTCCAGCGCGTGCTGCCGCCCAGGCCACATCGCGGTCTTGCTGTGAAAATGCACCCCCAGCGTGCTCATGACCTGGTCGAGGATGCCGACACAGGGCAGGCCCAGCCGCCGGCAATGCTCCCGCAGCCTGTCGCGCAGCTCGTGGTCGACCAGGGTGTAGAGCACCGGACCGCGGTTCACCTCGATGGCATCGGCCACCTTGTCGATCTGCGCCGGCGTGCGGATCAGTGACCAGACATGCTCGGTGGCGAAGACGCCCTCGAACTGCACCAGGCAGGCTCGCGCCACGCTGGTCACCGTCTCACCCGTCGAGTCGGACACGAGATGGAGGTGAAAGTTTCGTGCGCGGACCGGCATGCCTCTCCGTTTCTCCTGGTGGACCGACTTTACTCCACTGACGGCGCGGGAAAAGGCCTGTATCGCCGGACACGTGATCCCCGCAATCCCCGCCGCGCCGGCCTCGGGCGTTCGGTCATGGACAACAGCCGGTCGGCCCGCCTGCCGCTTGCGCACGTGTGCGTGGCGGCTGCCCCCGCCCCGGGAAAACCGCCGGCGCCACCCGGCTTGCGCTCTTTGTCCCCGCAATCCACGCTTCTGCCGGCCTGAACCGCGCGCAGGCAATCTGCCTGACAAACATCGCTTTTTCTGGACTTGTCAGGTTTGACCCGATACCTGCCCCCAGATGGTGGACTGATGCCGATCGCTCCCGCTTCCCTTTGGATATGAGTCCGCGATCGATTTGATCCCCCGTTCTCCCAGGGCCTGCTATTTCTTCAACCTTCTAAGATTCTATGATTCAGATAATGGAAGAGCGTCAAACTCCTCAGGACCATGCCCTGGATAACCCGCTTGTCCGGGCGCTGAACGGCGAACGTCTGGCAACACCGCCGATCTGGCTCATGCGCCAGGCCGGGCGATACCTGCCCGAGTACCGTGCGCTGCGCACCCAGGCCGGGTCGTTCCTCGACCTTTGCTATGCGCCGGACCTGGCGACCGAGGTGACGCTGCAGCCTATTCGCCGCTATGGCTTCGACGCGGCGATCATCTTCTCGGATATCCTGGTCGTGCCGCAGGCGCTGGGCCGCAAGCTGTGGTTCGAGGAAGGCGAGGGACCGCGGCTCGATCCGCTGGCCGGCCCGGCCGACGTCGCGGCGCTGGCGCCCGAGGGCATCGAGGCGACGCTGCAGCCGGTCTATCAGGCGATCCGCCAGACACGTGCCGCCCTGCCGGCCGCGACGGCCCTGATCGGCTTCTGCGGCGCGCCCTTCACCCTGGCCTGCTACATGATCGAAGGCCGCGGCAGCCGCGACTTCCTGAAGGTCAAGCAATGGGCCTACGGCCATCCCGACAGCTTCCGCCGGCTGACCGAAACGCTGGTGCAGGCCTGCATCGAGCATCTCGACCTGCAGGTCCAGGCGGGCTGCAACGCGGTGCAGATCTTCGACAGCTGGGCCGGCATCCTGCCCGAGGAGCAGCTGTTCCGCTGGTCGGTGCAGCCGATGCAGGCCATTGCCCGCGGCCTGCGGGCGCGTCACCCGACCGTTCCGGTGATCGCGTTCCCGCGCGGCGTCGGCCCGGCGGCGCTGATGTATCGCCGCCTGCCGGAATTCGCGGCGCTGTCGATCGACACCACCATCGGCGCGCATTGGGCGGCCCAGGAGCTGCAGCCGCATATCGCCGTGCAGGGCAATCTCGACCCCGTGATGCTGCTGACCGGCGGGTCGATCATGGTGCATGAGGTGCGGCGCATCCTGGGCAAGCTGTCGGGTGGCCGGCATATCTTCAACCTGGGCCACGGCGTCCTGCCGCAGACGCCGCCCGACAATGTCGCCCGCCTCGTCGAGACGGTCCGCGACTGGACTAGCCGCTGAGCATGAGCCGCGTCGCCGTCGTCCTGTTCAACCTGGGCGGTCCCGATTCACCCGAGGCGGTCGAGCCGTTCCTGCGCAACCTCTTCGCCGACCCGGCGATCCTGCGGGTGCCGGGCTTCGTGCGCCGCTTCCTGGGGCCGTTCATCGCCAGGCGCCGCGCGCCGACGGCGCAGGCGATCTATGCCCGCATCGGCGGCCGTTCGCCGATCCTGCCGCAGACGCAGGCGCAGGCCGCCGCGCTCGACGCGGCGCTGGCGGACAGGTCGCCGGACCATTCCTGCCGTGCCTTCATCGCGATGCGCTACTGGCATCCGTTCAGCGCCCAGACGGCCGCGGCGGTGAAGGCCTACGGGCCCGATAGGGTGGTGCTGCTGCCGCTCTATCCGCAGATGTCGACCACGACGTCGCAGTCGTCGATCGACGACTGGCGGCAGGCGGCGCAATCGGTGGGCCTCGACGCGCCGACCCGGATCGTCTGCTGCTATCCCGTTCAGTCCGGCCTGATCGAGGCGGCGGCGGCGCTGATCCGGCCGCAGATCGACGCCGTGGCCGGCGGGAAGGTACGGCTGCTGTTCTCGGCGCACGGATTGCCGGAAAAGGTGATCCGCGGCGGCGATCCCTATCAATGGCAGGTCGAGTGCACGGCGCGCGCCATCGTCGAGCGGCTCGGGAGCGCGGGCCTCGACTGGGCCGTGTGCTACCAGAGCCGGGTCGGGCCGTTGAAGTGGATCGGCCCGTCGACCGACGACGAGATCAGGCGCGCCGGCGGCGACGGCAAGGCCGTGGTGCTGTTTCCCGTGGCGTTCGTCTCCGAGCACTCGGAGACGCTGGTCGAGCTGGACATCGAGTACCGCGAGCTCGCGCACCGGTCGGGCGTTCCCGCCTATCACCGGGTGGCGACGGTCGGCGTGCAGCCTGCGTTCATCGACGGCTTGGCCGAGCTTGTGCTGCGGACCCTGGCGGAACCGGCGCAGGCCGTGTGCAACGACGGCAGCATGCCGGCCTGCGACTCTCGCTTCCCCACCTGCCTGATGCGGGCATCGTGATGCTGTACCTGGTGCTGAAGTCGCTGCACATCGTGGCCGTGATCGCGTGGATGGCGGGCATGCTCTATCTGCCGCGCCTGTTCGTCTATCACTGCGATGCCGAGCCCGGATCGAAGCAATCCGAGACCTTCAAGGTCATGGAGCGCCGATTGATGCGCGCCATCATCAACCCGGCGATGAGCCTGGCCTGGGTGCTGGGCCTGTCCATGGCCTGGCTCAACGACTACTGGATGCAGGGCTGGTTCATCGCCAAGCTCGTGCTGGTGCTGGCCCTGTCGGGTGTGCACGGCCTGTTCTCGCGCTGGCGCCGCGACTTCGAAGCCGACCGCAACATGAGGCCGGCCCGCTTCTACCGCATCTGGAACGAGGTCCCGACCCTGATCATGATCGGCATCGTGTTCATCGTGGTGATGAAGCCGTTCTGATGCCAGGGCTCGCTGCGAGAATCGCTTCATGGTGAGCCCGTCGAACCATGAAGCGGGCGCACCGCTGCCAGTGCGACGCCTTCATGGTTCGACTCGGTGAATGCGAAGCATTCACCTGTGCTCACCATGAAGGCTATGTTCCCTGGGGCCGGAACATGTCCTACGATCACACCTCGATCGCAGGGAGACGGCATGACGATGGCCACCGCCGACTGGCGCGAGCAGATTTTCGAGACGTTGCAGGGGCACGATATCCGTCAGGTCTACTACGTGCCGGATGCGGGTCATTCGAAGCTGATCGAGGCGTGCCAGAATTCCAACTCGATGCGGGCCATCGTGCTCACCACCGAGGAGGAGGCGATGGCGGGCACCCTGGGTGCCTGGCTCGGCGGCGAGAAGAGCGTCACCCTGATGCAGTCATCGGGCGTCGGCAACTGCATCAACATGCTGGGGCTGAGCAAGACGCTGCGCTATCCCATGCTGATGCTGATCACCATGCGCGGCGATTTCGGCGAGATGAATCCCTGGCAGAATGCGATGGGCCAGGCAACGCCCAAGGTCCTGGAGGCGACCGGCTGCATCGTGTTCGCCGTCGACCGGCCGGAGGACGTGCAGCCGACGGTGAACGCCGCCGCCAACATGGCCTTCGAGGGCAACCAGGCCGTCGCCGTCCTGCTGCGCCAGAAGCTGATCGGCGCCAAGAGCTTCGGGAAGAACTGAGATGACCGCCACGCTCCACCGCCGCGACGTGGTCAAGGCGCTGATGCAGGATCCGACCGACGATCTGCTGGTGATCGCCGGCCTGGGCCAGTGCACCTGGGACATCACCGCCGCCGGCGACCGGCCGCAGAACCTGCCACTCTGGGGCGGCATGGGCGGCACGGTGATGATCGGCCTGGGCCTGGCGCTGGCGCAACCGCGCAAGCGGGTGCTGGTGATAACCGGTGACGGCGACATGCTGATGGGCCTGGGCTCGCTGGCCACGGTGGCGGCGCAGCGTTCGGCCAACCTCGCCATCGTGGTGCTCGACAACGAGAAGTTCGGTGAGACCGGCAACCAGGCGACGCACACTGCGCCGGTGGCCGCCGGGCCGAGCGATCGCGGCGCCGGCACCGACCTCACGGCCGTGGCGCGGGGCTGCGGCATCGCCGACTGCGCCACCGTGACGGCAGAGGCCGAGGTGGCGCAGCTGGTCAGGGACGCGCGCGCCAAGGCGGGGCCGATCTTCCGCACCGTCAAGGTGATGGTCGAGACGTTGCCGGCCGCCATGCCGCCCAAGGACGGCGCCCATCTGAAGGACCGCTTCCGCCAGGCCGTGCTGGGCGCGGCCTGACCTCCGGCTGTTTATTTGCGGCGCCGCCTTTCGTTCCGTTGCCGGCGCGACGGGCGATGCGCATATGGGCTGAACGCCTGTGGGCTTGGCTGGTATTTTCCGTATTTTGCGACGTTTGCGTCACGGGGTTTTTGCGGGTTGTTTTTGATCGATAAGCAATTTCAATAACTTAGCTTCTTGGGGCGGCGTCCGTGTCCCCGACCGTCACCCTGCATCTGCTGACCCTGGCGCGGGCCCTGCGGGCCTTCGCCGACGGGCTGGTGAGCGTGCTGCTGCCGCTGTATCTGCTGCGGCTGGGCTACGACGCCTTCGATGTCGGCATGATCGCCACGGCCACCATGCTGGGCTCGGCGCTGCTGACGCTGGCGGTCGGCCTGTGGTCGGCGCGTCTGCCGCGCCACGCCGTGCTGCTGGCCGGCAGCGGGCTGATGGTGGCGACCGGGCTCGCCTTCTTCAGCCTCGAGGCCTTCTGGGCGCTGCTGCTGGCGGCCGTGATCGGCACGCTCAACCCGTCGGTTGGCGATGTCAGCCTGTTCCTGCCGGCCGAGCAGGCGCGCATGGCCGACCTGGCGGCGCCGGAGCGGCGCACGACGGTGTTCGCGCGCTACAGCCTGTTCGCGAGCCTGGCGGGCGCCGCCGGCACCGGCGCGGCGGAGCTGTTCGACCGGCTGGCCTGGCCGCCGGCCACGGCCTTCCTCAGCTATGTCGTGGCCGGCCTGGCGCTGGCGCTGATCTATGCCGTGTCCATGCCGCGCGCCGAGCCGATGGCCGAGGCGCCGCGGGCCGGGCTGTCGCCGCAGACGCGGCGTCCGATCCTGGTGCTGACGGCGTTGTTCTGCATCGATGCCTTCGGCGGCGGCTTCGTGCTGCAGTCGTTGATCGCGCTGTGGCTCTACGACCGCTTCGGCTTCTCCGTCACCGACGCCAGCCGCACGCTGTTCGTGATGAGCATGCTGGGCGCCTTCTCCCATCTTGCCGCGCCCTGGGTGGCGCGCCGTATCGGGCTGGTGAACACCATGGTGTTCACGCACCTGCCGGCCAACCTCTTCCTGCTGCTGGCACCGTTCGCGCCCAGCCTCGAGGTCGCGCTGGTGCTGCTGTTCCTGCGCAGCGCGCTCTCGTCGATGGACGTGGCGCCGCGCACGGCGCTGATCCTGTCGCTGGTGCCGCCGGCCGAGCGCGCCGCCGCGACCAGTGTGACGGCCGTGCCGCGGGCCCTGGCGGCGGCCGGCGCGCCGATCATCGCCGGCTGGCTGCTGGCGTCGTCGCCCTTCGGCTGGGCCGTCGTGGTGGGCGGCGCGCTGAAGGCCAGCTACGATATCCTGCTGCTGCTCGTCGGGAGGCGGCTCGCGCGTGAACGCCCATAGGAGATGATGATGGCCAAGTCGAAGGTGAAGCCCCAGTCCAAGCCAAAGCCCAAGCCTGCCAATCCGAAGGTGTTCAAAAAGGGCCTGGAGATCCGCAAGGCGGTGCTGGGCAAGGAGTATGTCGAGAACTCTCTGGCCAATGCCGACGACTTCATGATGGCCTTCCAGGAAATCACCACCGAGTATTGCTGGGGCTATGTCTGGGGCCGCGACGGCTTGCCCAAGAAGACGCGCAGCATGCTGAACCTCGCCATGCTGGCGGCGCTCAACCGCGGCCCCGAGCTCAAGCTGCATATCAACGGCGCGCTGACCAACGGCGTCACCAAGGAGGAGATGAAGGAGATCTTCCTGCAGGTCGGCATCTATTGCGGCATCCCGGCCTGCCTCGACGCCTTCAAGACGGCGAAGGACGTGTTCAAGGAGCGCGGCGTCTAGGATCCGGCCGATTGCGGCGCCGATGGCGCACGACATCGTGATCCGCGCCGCCGCGGTCGACGAGGCCGCGGCTATGCCTTGAGGCGTGCCGCGTACTCGGCCTCGATCTTCATCGTACGCTGCAGCGCCGGACGCGCCTCCAGGCGCGCGACATAGGCGCCGAGCTCGGGACGTGCCGGCAACAGCTTGTTGGCGAGGCAGAAACGCACCATCGAGCCCAGCACGACGTCGGCGGCGGTGAACTGCTTTCCCAGTAGGTACGGGCCGCCGCGCACGGCGCCGGCGAGAGTCTCGATGACCGTCTCGTAGCTGCCCCAGCTGGTCTGGACGGATGGCACCGGCCACTTGTTCGTCTGCACCATCACGGCCGGCTCGACATTGCTTGCGGCGTAGAACAGCCAGGTCAGGTACGACGCGCGCTCGGGCGCGTCGGTGGCCGGCGCCAGTCCGGCACCGGGGAAGCGGTCGGCGAGGTAGGCGCAGATCGCCGCCGAATCGCGGATGATGTGCTCGCCGTCGCGCAGTGTCGGCACCTTTCCTGTCGGATTGATCGCGAGGTAGGCCGGGTTTCTCTGCTCGCCCTTGTGGGTGTCGATCAGCCGCAGGGCATAGGGCTCGTCCAGCTCCTCCAGCATCCAGAGCCCGCGTGATGCGCGGGTGAACGGCGAATAGTAGAGCGTCAGCGGCCGAGCCATGACGGGTCGCTCTCTCGATCGGTGGGATGGGCCGGGATTAAGCATGGCGATCGTGACGGAAGTGTGGGTGCATCCGGCCCGTGGAAAACGGCTTGACGGAACGCGGATCGCGGCGCGTTGTGGCGGCATGGGGCAACGTCTGCGGGGTATCGCCCGATGGATGTGTCGGCGTGGCTCGAGCAGCTCGGACTTGGGGAATACGCAGCCGCGTTCGCGGCCAACCATGTCGACGCCGCCACCTTGCATCAGCTCACGGCCGACGATTTGCGCGAGATCGGTGTCGGCTCGGTCGGCCATCGACGACGGCTGCTCGATGCCATCGCGCAGCTCAAGGCTGCGGCGCCGACGGCCGAGGCCGCAACCGCGCTCGATACGGAGCGCCGGCCGGTGGCGGTGCTGTTCGCCGATCTCTGCGGCTTCACGGCGCTATCGCGTGATCTGCCCGATGAACGCCTGCACGCCCTGCTGGACGGGTACCTGACAGCCGCTGACACGATCGTGAAGCGTCACGGCGGCATGGTCGACAAGCATATCGGCGACGCCGTGATGGCCTTGTTCGGCGCGCCGCTGGCGCATGACGATGATGTCGTGCGCGCCGTGCGCGCGGCCCTGGAGCTGCGTGCCCGGATGCCCGCGCTGTCGGGCGAGCTGGGCCGCGAGCTTGCGATGCATGCCGGCCTCACCGTCGGCGAGGTGATCGTCGGCGGCTCCGGCGGCGGCTACACCGCGGTCGGCGAGACCGTGAACCTGGCGGCACGGCTCACGGCCCTGGCCCCGGCCGGCGAGATCTTCGTGTCGGAGCCGGTACGGCGCACGTTGACGGGCCGGGCGATGTTCGAGGCCCGCGGCCGCCATGCGCTGAAGGGCTTCGCCGAACCCGTCGATGTCTGGCGGCTGTCAGGGCTTGTCGACCGCGATGCGGCGGAACCGACGCCGTTCGTCGGTCGCGGCGCCGAGCTGGCCCAGATCGCGGCGCTGGTCGAGAGCTGCCGTGCGCGATGCGCCGGCGCGGTGATCTACGTGCGCGGCGAGCCGGGGATCGGCAAGAGCCGTCTGGTCGGCGAGACCCGCGCCCTGGCGGTGGCATCCGGCATCGCCTGCCATGTCTGCCACGTCCTGGATTTCGGTGCCGGCCATGAGCGCGATCCGCTGCGGCGGCTCGCCGACAGCCTGCTCGGGCTGGTGCCGGACTCGGTGCCGGCGGTACGTGCCGCAGCCGTGGCCGGGGTGGTCGCCGCTGCTGCCGTCGAGCCGCGCCTGGAAGCCTTCCTTCGGGAGCTTGCCGAAGCGCCGCTGACGCCGGGCCTGCGCGGCCTGATCGACGCCTCCGACGAAGCCAGCCGCCGTGCCGGCCGCCACGAGGCGATGGCGATGCTCGTCGAGCGGGCGCTGGCCGATTCGCCTCTGCTGCTCGTGGTCGAGGACCTCCATTGGGCCGACGCGGCGCTGGTCGAGGCGCTGCTGCGCGTGTCGCGCATCGCCACCGACCGGCCGCTGATCCTGGCGCTGACCTCGCGACCCGAGAACGAGCGCCTGTACGAGGCGCTGCGCCTGCAGCCCGGCGGCGCACCGCTGGCCACGATCGATCTGGGGCCGCTGCGGGCGCAGGATGCGGTTGCGATCGTCGGCCATGTGGCGCGCCTGCCCGAGGCGATCCAGCAGCGATGCATCGAACGCGCCGGCGGCAATCCCTTGTTCCTGGAGCAGCTTCTGCGCAACGCCGCCGAAGTGGCCGGCGAGCTGCCGCCGTCGCTGCGCGGGCTGATCGTGGCGCGGGTCGATCGGCTGGGCGCGGCCGATCGGGCTGCGATCCATGCCGCCGCCGTGCTGGGCCAGCGCTTCGATATCGCGGCGCTGCGGGCTGTCGTCGTCAACCCGGCCTATGTCGCGGATCGGCTGCTGCAGGCCGGCCTCCTGCGCGCCGACGGCATGGAACTGGTGTTCGCCCATGCGCTGATCTGCGAGGCGGTGCAGCGCTCGCTGCTGGCCCAGCCGCGCCGCGTGCTGCACGGCCGCGCCGCGGCCTGGTTCGCCGGCCGTGATCCCATCCTGCGGGCTTCGCATCTCGATCGCGCCGAATCGCCCGAGGCGGCCGATGCCTACCGTGTCGCGGCGGAGGATCGGCTGCAGCGCTATCGTCCGGCCGAGGCGCTGCCCCTGGCCGCGCGCGGCCTGGAGCTGGCGGCGGAGCCGGCCAGCCGCGCTGCGCTGCTGCTGCTCAAGGGCGACGTGCTGTTGGACGGTGGACGTGCGCGGGAGGCGCTGGCCGCCTATCAGGAGATGCTGCAGGTCGGCGGTGATGACCGCAGCCGCAGCCTGGCGCTTCTGGGCAGCGCCTCGGCGCGTCGCATCCTCGATGACCTGCCGACGGCGCTCGACGATGTCGCGGCGGCGCAGGGATTGGCTGAGAAGGGCGGCTGGCTCGATATCCAGGCGCGCTGCCGGTTCACCCGCGGCAATCTCTGCTTCCCGCAAGGACGGGTCGAGGAATGCCTGGTCGAGCATGAGGCGGCGTTGGACTTGGCCGAGCGCGCGGGCAGCGCCGAAGCCAAGGCGCGGGCGCTGGGCGGGCTGGGTGATGCCGAGTACGCGCGCGGCCGGCTGGTCACCTGCGGCGCCCATTTCCAGCGCTGCGTCGAGGAAAGCCGCCGCATCGGCCTGGGCCGGGTCGAGGTGTCCAACCTGCCGATGTATGCCCACACGCTGCTCTTCGCGTTGCGGCTGGATGAAGCCATCGCGGTGGCCCGCGAAAGCGTGGCGCTGGCGGTCGCTGTCGGCCAGAAGCGGGCCGAGATGATCGCCAACCATGCCTGTGTCGGCGCCCTTCTCGAGCTCGCCGGCTACGACGAGGCGCGGCTGCGGCTGCAGCGTTGCCGCGCGATCGTGAAGGAGCTGGAAGCCTGGCGCTTCGAGCCTGAGAATCTCGCCTTCCTTGCCGACGTCGAGCTGGCGGAGGGCCGGCATGACGTCGCGCGCTCCCTTGTCGGCGAGGGCCTGGTCCTGGCGCGCAAGACGGGCATGGCCTACTGGGGCCCGGCCCTGCTGGCCTTCAACGCCCGGCTCAGCGACCAGGCCGATGCACGCGATGCGCTGGTCGGCGAATGCGAGACGCTGCTGGGCGGCAACGTCCTTGCCCATAACCACTACCTGGCACGGCATCACCTGATCGCGCTGGGCCGCGACATGGGCGATCCGGACTTCATCGAGCAGCAATGCGGGCGCCTCTCGGCCTACTACTGCCAGGAGGCCATGCCACTGGCCGACTTCATGGCCCGCCGCGGCCGGGTGCTGGCTGCGGCGCTGCGCGGCAAGCTGTCGCGCGAGATGGCCGCCGAGGCGCAGGCCCTGCGCGACTGGTCAGCCCGCATCGGCGCTGTGCGCCTCGCGGCCGGCCTCGACGCCTGAAAACAGTCTCTCACCATGCCGCTTGCCTGGCCCGGCGCGGCGGGGAAGGATCGGTGCTGGTTGTGGGACAACGACAGAACGATGCATCGAGGAGACGTCATGACGGTCAAGCGCAGGAGCCTGCTGGGGGGCATGGCCTCGGTGGCGGGGGCGGCGGTCCTGCCGCGCGCGGCCCGGGCGGATGCCTGGCCAGACAAGCCGATCACCTGGATCAACCCGTTTCCGGCCGGCGGCGGCACCGACGTGTTCGCCCGGCCGCTGGCGGCCCGGCTGACCGAGGCGCTGGGCCAGCAGGTGCTGATCGACAACAAGGGCGGCGCCGGCGGCACGGTCGGCGCGGCGCAGGCGGCCAAGGCCCGGCCCGACGGCTACACCTTCTTCGTCGGCGCCATCCATCACACCATCGCGCCCAGCATCTACAAGAAGCTGGAGTACGACCTGGAGAAGGACTTCGTGCCGATCACCATGATCGCGCTGGTGCCGCAGGTGGTGTCGATCCATCCGCAGCGTGTGCCGGCAGCCACGCTCAAGGAATTCATCGACTACGCCACGGCCAATCCCGGCAAGATCAACTATGCCTCGCCCGGCGCCGGCACGGCGCATCACCTCGCCGGCGAGCTGTTCCAGATCCTGACCAGGATCAAGCTGACGCATGTGCCATTCCGTGGCGCCGGCCCGGCGATGCAGGACCTGCTGGCCGGCCAGGTCGACATGATGTTCGACGGACGGCATGGGCACGTCGGCGCAGCCGATCCGCACCGGACGGCTCAAGGGACTGGCCGTCGCTACGCGCGAGCGCGTGACGGCGTTCTCCGAGATCCCCACCGCGCTCGAGCTCGGCGTGCCGGGATGGGAAGTCTCGACCTGGTACGGCGTCTGGGCGATCAAGAACACGCCCGCGCCGGTGGTCGAGCGCATGCACGCCGAGATCGCGAAGGCGCTGCAGCATCCGGAGATGCAGAAGATCTGGGCCGAGCAATCGGCGCAGGCGGGCGGCGAGTCGCGCGCCGACTTCGCCAAGCGCATCCGCGGCGAGATCGAGAAATGGGCCAAGGTCTGCCAGGAAGCAAGCGTGAAGCTAGAGTAGAGTTCGAGGAAAGATCGCTTCATGGTGAGCTTGTCGAACCATGAAGCGCCCTCTCCCACCTCCGTGCGAGGCCTTCATGGTTCGACAAGCTCACCATGAAGGCAGAGAGAAGCAGTGATCGTGATCGACACGACGGTGCCGACATCCAAACCCGCAACCGTGCCCGCGCTGACGCTGGAGCGGGCGTTGCGGCGCGAGCTGCGTGGCGAGGTGATGTTCGACGCCGCGACGCGCGGCCGCTACAGCACCGATGCCTCGATCTATCAGATCGATCCCGTCGGCGTCGTCGTGCCGCGCGACGAGGCCGAGCTGAAGACGATCGTCGACATCGCGCGCGGCCTGGCGGTGCCGATCCTGGCGCGCGGTGCCGGCACCTCGCAATGCGGCCAGACGGTGGGCGCGGCGCTGGTCATCGATTGCAGCAAGCATCTGCGCGAGATCGTGTCGTTCGACCGCGACCGCGCCGAGGTCACGGTGCAGCCCGGCCTGGTGCTCGATCACCTCAACGCCTGGCTCAAGCCGCACGGCCTCTGGTATCCGGTCGACGTGTCGACGGCGGCGCAGTGCACCCTGGGCGGGATGGCGGGCAACAACTCCTGCGGCTCGCGGTCGATCCGCTACGGCAACATGGTGCACAACGTGGCGGGCATCGACGCCATCCTCGCCGACGGCAGCGAGGTTGCGTTCGGCCGCCTCGACGGCAGCGAGCCTGCCGCCGTTCGTCGCCTGGGCGATGCCGTGCGGGCGCTGGCCGACCGCGAGCGCGACGAGATCGAGCGGCAGGTGCCCAAGGTGCTGCGGCGCGTCGGCGGCTACAACCTCGACATCTTCCATCCGCAAAGCGAGCTGCCCTACACCACCGACAACACCGTCAACCTGGCGCACCTGCTGGTCGGCAGCGAGGGTACGCTGGCGGTGACGCGCCGCCTGACCCTGAAGCTGGCGCCGCTGCCCAGGCATAAGGTGCTGGGCGTGGTGAATTTCCCGACCTTCCACAAGGCGATGGAGTCGGCCCAGCACATCGTGCGGTTGAAGCCGGTCACGGTCGAGCTGGTGGACCGCACCATGATCGAGCTGGCGCGCGCCAATCCGGCTTTCCGGGCAGTGATCGAGGACGCGCTGATCGGGGCGCCCGACGCGATCCTGCTGGTCGAGTTCACCGGCGATGCCGAGGACGCGCCGCGGCGCGACCTGAAGACGCTGGTCGAGCTGATGGGCGATCTGGGCCTGCCGGGCAGCGTGGTGGAGATGACGGATGCCAGGCGCCAGTCGGCGCTGTGGGAGGTGCGCAAATCAGGCCTCAACATCATGATGTCCATGAAGGGCGATGGAAAGCCGGTGTCCTTCATCGAGGACTGCGCCGTGCCGCTGGAGCACCTGGCCGACTACACCGCGCGCCTCACCGACGTCTTCGAGCGCCACGGCACCCGCGGCACGTGGTACGCGCATGCCTCGGTCGGCACGCTGCATGTGCGGCCGATCCTCGACATGCGCCGCGACGGCGCCGCCAGGATGCGCGCCATCGCCGAGGAGGCATCGGCGCTGGTGCGCCAGTACAAGGGCGCGTATTCCGGCGAGCATGGCGACGGGCTGGTGCGCAGCGAGTGGGTAGCGTGGCAGTTCGGCCCGCGCCTTGCGCGTGCCTTCGAGGAGATCAAGGGCCTGTTCGATCCGCAGGACCTGCTCAATCCCGGCAAGATCGTGCGGCCGACCCGCATGGACCAGCGCGAGCTGTTCCGCTACCGGCCGGGCTATCGCGGCATCACGCTCAGCACCGCGCTCGACTGGTCGGCGTGGGACGTGCAGAACGACCCGCGCACCGAGGCGCTGACGGCGCCGGGCAGCGGCAGTGATCCCGCCGGCGGCTTCGGCAAGGCCGTCGAGATGTGCAACAACAACGGCCACTGCCGCAAGTTCGATGCCGGCACCATGTGCCCCAGCTACCGCGCCACCCGTGACGAGCAGCACCTGACCCGCGGCCGCGCCAACACGCTGCGGCTGGCGCTGTCCGGCCAGCTCGGCGCCGAGGCCTTCACATCGCAGGCGCTGCACGAGACGCTGGATCTGTGCGTCTCATGCAAGGGCTGCAAGCGCGACTGCCCGACCGGCGTCGACATGGCGCGCATGAAGATCGAGTTCCTGCACCACTACAAGGCACGCCACGGCCATACGCTGAAGGATCGGCTGATCGCGCACCTGCCGCGCTACGCGCACTGGGGCGCCCGCCTGCCCTGGCTGTTCAATCTGCGCGATACGCTGCCGGGCGCGGCCGCGCTGTCGCAGCGCATGCTAGGCTTCTCCGCCCGGCGCAAGCTGCCGACATGGCGCCGCGATACGTTCCTCGGCGGATTGGCTTTTTCCATCGGCAGCGACGGCAGGAGCCTGCCTCAGTGCGAGGGAGCGGCCGGCGAGGTCGTGCTGTTCGCCGACACGTTCAACAACGCCTTCGAGGCGGAGAACGCGCACAGCGCGCTGGCGGTGCTGGAGACGGCCGGATACACGGTCCATGTCGCGATACCGGCCGCCGAAGGGCGCCGCTTCCGGCCGCTGTGCTGCGGGCGCACCTATCTGGCGAGCGGCATGGTCGACGAGGCCAAGGCCGAGGCCCGCCGCACTTTGGCGGCGCTGGAGCCCTACGCCGCGCGCGGCGTGCCGATCGTCGGCCTCGAGCCGTCATGCCTGCTGACGCTGCGCGACGAGTACACGGTCATGGGCCTGGGACCGGCTTCAGGCCGCGTCGCGGCCAACAGCTTCCTGCTCGAAGAGTTCCTGGTGCGCGAGCACAAGGCCGGGCGGCTGAAGCTTGCCCTCCAGGCGCTGCCGCACAAGGCCGCGCTGGTGCACGGCCATTGCCACCAGAAGGCGTTCGACGCCTTCACGCCGGTGCAGACGGTGCTGGGCTGGATCCCCGATCTTGCCGTAAAGCCGATCGAGTCGAGCTGCTGCGGCATGGCCGGTGCCTTCGGCTACGAGGCGGCGCACCACGACGTGTCGATGGCCATGGCCGAGCTGTCGCTGCTGCCGGCCGTGCGGTCGGCCGACGCCGGCACGCTGATCGTCGCCGACGGCACCAGCTGCCGGCACCAGATCCACGACGGCGCCGGCCGCGAGGCGCTCCACGTCGCGCGTGTGCTGGCGATGGCGTTGGATCAAGGCAGGTAGCTGGTCGGGCCGCGTCGCTCCAGCGACGCTCATGGCAATAGATCGCAAGGGCGCCGCTGGAGCGGCGCGGCCCGACCGATTGCCAGCGGTAACGCGGACGCCTACCGCGTCGCGGCCTGGGTGAAGCCAGGCCGTGGGATCAGGCCCATCAGGGTCTGCGTGACGCCACCATCGACGATCACCTCCTCGCCGCTGACATAGGCGGCCCGGTCGCTGGCCAGCCAGACCACGGCATCGGCGATGTCCTGCGGCGTGCCGACCCGGCCGGCAGGCACCAGCTCGGCGCGTCGGTGGGCCGTCTCCTCGTGTTGGTAGAAGGCCTCCGACATCGGGGTGCGGATCAGGCCCGGGCTGACGGCGTTGCTGCGGACCCCCTGCGATCCCCACTCGGCAGCGAGCTGCCGCGACAGCATCGCGACACCCGCCTTGGTGACGCTGTAGGCGCCGCTCCAGGGCTGCGGGTTGGTGGCCGCGATCGAGGCGATATGCACCAGCGCGCCGCACTTGCGCTCCAGCATGGCGCGGCCGAAGACCTGGGCGCAGATGAAATAGCCGGTCAGGTTGACCGCGATGTTGGCGTTCCAGGCCTCGAGCGGCAGGCTGGCGAGCGCGCCGGGGCTCAGGAACCCGGCATTGTTGGCCAGCACGTCGCACGGTCCCAGCGCCGTCGTCACCGCGGCGGCGGCGGCCTCGACACTGGCCGGGTCCGCCGTGTCGCATGCCAGCGCGATAGCCTTGCTGCCCTTGGCGGCCAGCGCATCCGCGGTCTGCCTGCAGGTCTCGGTGTTCTTGTCCAGCAGCGCCACATGGGCGCCGGCAGCCGCGAAGCTGGCCGCGATCGCGCTGCCGATGCCGCCTCCGGCGCCGGTCACGACACAGACACGCCCGGAAAGCCCCAGCCAATCGCCGCCAGCCATCGCCCTCTCCCTCGCTGCCGGGACCTTTCGTCCCGGCACGAGCAGATCACCGGCGGCGGCGCGACTCAAGCGGCCATAGCCGCTATTGGTTCATGGCCGAGAAGAAGTCGGCGTTGTTCTTGCTGGTGCGCAGCTTGTCGAGCAGGAACTCGATGGCATCGACCGGGCCCATCGGCATCAGGATGCGGCGCAGCACCCACATCTTGCTGAGCGTGCCGCGGTCGACCAGCAGCTCCTCCTTGCGGGTGCCCGACTTGGTGATGTCGATGGCCGGGAAGGTGCGCTTGTCGGCCACCTTGCGGTCGAGGATGATCTCGCTGTTGCCGGTGCCCTTGAACTCTTCGAAGATCACCTCGTCCATGCGGCTGCCGGTATCGATCAACGCCGTCGAGATGATGGTGAGGCTGCCGCCCTCCTCGATGTTGCGGGCGGCGCCGAAGAAGCGCTTGGGCCGCTGCAGGGCGTTGGCGTCGACACCGCCGGTCAGCACCTTGCCGGAGCTGGGCACCACGGTGTTGTAGGCGCGGCCCAGGCGGGTGATCGAGTCGAGCAGGATCACGACGTCCTTCTTGTGCTCGACCAGGCGCTTGGCCTTCTCGATCACCATCTCGGCCACCTGCACGTGGCGCGACGCCGGCTCGTCGAAGGTCGAGGAGATCACCTCGCCCTTCACCGTGCGCTGCATGTCGGTGACCTCCTCGGGGCGCTCGTCGATCAGCAGCACCATCAGGAAGCACTCGGGATTGTTCTGCGCCACCGCATGGGCGATGTTCTGCAGGATCATGGTTTTGCCGGTGCGCGGCGGCGCCACGATCAGCGCGCGCTGGCCCTTGCCGATCGGCGCGATGAGGTCGATCACGCGGGTGCTGATGTCGACCGTCTGGGCCGGCGACGACTGCTTCTTGGCCGTCAGCGTGCCGCGCCGGCCGGTGCTGACCCGGCCGGCAGTCGATACCCGGGCGGAGCCCGCCTCTTCGGCCATGGCCACGGCGGCGGCATAGCCGGCGCCTTCCATCTCCAGGTTCAGCTTCTCGTCGGGATAGAGCGGCGTGAGGTTGTCGAAGTTGATCCGGTGGCGGACCGCGTCGGGATCCTCGAAATTGATCAGGTTGATCTTGGTGAGGGCGAAATAGCGCTCGCCGTCCTTCGGCGCGCGGATCTCGCCGTCGACCGTATCGCCGGTGCGCAGGCCGTGGCGGCGGATCTGGGCCGGGCTGACATAAATGTCATCAGGCCCCGGCAGGTAGTTCGACTCGATCGAACGCAGGAAGCCGAAGCCGTCGGACAGCACTTCGACCACGCCGGAGCCGTAGATCGCCTGGTCGCTGTCGGCCATGCGCTTGAGGATGGCGAACATCAGCTCCTGGCGCCGCAGCGTGGAGGCGCCTTCGATCTGCAGCTCCTCGGCGGCAGCCAGCAGCTCGGCGGGGGTCTTCTTTTTGAGGTCGTTGAGATTCATCTTGAGTGTCGGGGGTGGCAGTAGGCGGTGCCTGGGCGGGCGCAGGCGATGGATGAACCGACCACCAGGTCGAATTCATGAGAAACGTCAGGAGGTTAGCCGCAGACGTCGGCCGCCTGAAGACGGCTTACCTGAGGTATGTGACGCAGCGGAGTCTGGCGCGACCCGGTGCTGCGCCACTCATCGGGGCACCCCGGTATCTGCGCCCTAGATAGCGACGGGTTCCGAGAATGTCAAAGGGCGTCAGCGAATTTGGTTCCCTTCGGCTGCACGTCGCCGCATGGCAGCCCCGCCGCGCCGCCGGCTCGTCTCGGCCGGCGGCCGCGGCGATACTGGCGCTCAATTTGGGAGGTGTGGGCATGGATTTCACCGGCAAGATCGCCCTGATCACGGGCGGCGCCAACGGCATCGGCCGCGCGGCGGCCCTGGCTTTCGCCACCCGCGGCGCCAAGGTGGTGGTCGTGGACCGCGACGCCGCCAGCGGCGAGGGCACCGCCGGCGCCATCCGGCAGCAGGGCGGCGACGCCCGCTTCGTGGCCGCCGACGTCACCAAATCGGCCGACGTGCAGGCCTATGTCCAGGCGACTCTGGACGCCCATGGCCGGATCGACTGCTTTTTCAACAATGCCGGCATCGAGGGGCGGGTGCAGCCGACTGCCGACTATGACGAAGCCATGTTCGACGCCGTCATCGGGGTCAACGTGAAAGGCGTGTTCCTGGGCCTGCGCCACGTGCTGCCGGTGATGCTGCGGCAGAAGGCCGGCACGATCGTGAACACGGCCTCGGTCGCCGGCTTGGTCGGCACCCCCGGCATGCCGGCCTATGTCGCCTCCAAGCACGCGGTGATCGGCCTCACCAAGACGGCCTCGGGTGAGGTGGCGCGGCATGGAATCCGGGTCAACGCCGTCTGCCCCGGGCCGGTCGACACCCGCATGATCCACTCCCTGGAGGCGCAGCTCAGCCCCGGCGACCCGGGAGTCGCCAGCCAGCGCTACCAGGCCTCGTTGCCCACCGGCCGCTACACGACGCCGGAGGAGATCGCCAACATCGTGCTGTTCCTGTCCAGCGATCTCTCCGGCAACGTCACGGGCGCGCAGTGGGTCGTCGATGGCGGCCGCACCGCCACCGGCGGTGCCGCGACCAGCGCCATGCAGAAGTAAGCGTTGCCCGGCACCATCCGCCTGTATCTGCAGGACGATCACTGCGTCGACGCCACGGCCACGGTCGTCGCGGTGCGCGGCGCCGCCCTCGCCATCGATCGCACCTGCTTCTATCCCGGTGGCGGCGGCCAGCCGCCGGACCAGGGACGCATCGAGCCCGCGGGCGGTCCGGCGCTCGAGGTCGTCTCCGTCCATGCCGGCGAAGACGCCCTCGTATGGCATGTCTGCGCGCCGCCACCGTCGCCCGACATCGTGGGCCGTCCGGTCCGGCTGGCGGTCGATCCTGTCCGGCGGCGTGCCCTGGCGCGCTACCACACCGTGCTGCACGTGCTGAACACGATCGCTCTGCGCGACTACGGCGCCTGGATCACCGGCGTGCAGATCGGCGTCGACTACTCCCGCATCGACTTCAAATGGGACGGCTTCACCACCGCCCTCAGCGCCGAGCTTGAGGACAAGGTCAACGCAGTCCTCGGCGCCAGCCGGCCGCTGCGGTCGTACTACATCAGCGAGGACGAATTCCGGCGCCGCGAGGACCTGCTGCGCACGCTGGAAGTCAGGCCACCGGTCGTGCAGGGCCGCGTCCGCGTCGTCGAGATCGAGGGGTTCGACGCCCAGGCCTGCGGCGGCACGCACATGCCGACCACCGGCGATGTCGGGCGGTTTTCGATCTTCCGCACCGAGAACAAGGGCCGGATCAACAAGCGGCTCTACGTGCGGCTGGACGAGCCCGTCCCCGGTGCCATCCCCGGCGGGGTCCGCGACCTGTTCTGAGGCTCCTACCTCACCGCTGCGGTCGCGGTCCTTGCCGGCGCCGGGCTGAGCTCGCGCAGGCGCGGCAGCACCTCCCGCGCGAACAGGGTGATGTTCGCGACCGTGTCATTGTGATCGAGGAAGCCGCCCTGCCCGAAGAACAGCAGGTGACCGAAGCCGCCGATGCGGTCGTTGAAATCGCGGATCTGGTTGAAGACGTCGTCGGGCGTGCCGGCAAACACCGTGTCGGAAGCCATGAACTGCTCGACCGTCGCGGTGCGATGGTCGACGGGCTTGCCGTCGCGGTCGAGCACGAAGCCACCCCGCTTCGGGCCGGCCTTCAGCATCGCGACATTGGCGCCGACGGAGTTGTAGCCCGGCGGATTGGTGAACGGCTCCAGCACGACGGGTGCCGTGCGCACATAGCCGGCAGCGAGGTCGGCGCGGCGATAGCCCTCTTCCCGCGTGTCGCCGACGCCGACCACCGCGGCATAGGCAAAGCGGTCGGGCCCGGCCGTCCAGCCCAGCTCCTGGGCGCGCTTGCGGTAGGTGTCGAACATCGGCTTGGCGACGGCGCCGGACAGCAGGGTGCCGATGACGTGCCCACGCTCGGCGGCGGCGCGCCCGGTATCGGCGCTCAGCCCCGTCATCCACACCGGCGGGGTCGGCTGCTGCAGCGGCCGCGGCCAGATGTTGACATTGCGGTAGTGGAAGAACTCGCCCTCCCAGTTGAACGGCCCGTCGGTGGTCGACATCGCCTTCAGGATCAGGTCGTGCGCTTCCCAGTAGCGGCGCATGAGGTTGGCCGGGTTGCTGTTGGCCGGCGCGATTTCGTAGGGCGCGCCCTTGACCAGCCCCATCTCCAGCCGGCCACCCGACAGCACGTCAAGCCATGCCATCTCCTCGGCGACGCGCACCGGATCGGGCCGGTTCGCGATCGGCGTGCCCAGCGACAGCAGCCGCGCCCGCTTGGTCTCGCGCGCCAGGATCGCCAGCGCCATCGACACCGAAACCGTGAGGCACGTCGCGGTGCTGTGGTGCTTGTTGACCATGATGTCGAGCCCGACCTCGTCGCACAGCGCGAACTCGTCGAGGTAGCGGTTCAGCAGGCCGTGCCCGACCTGCGGATCGAAGTTCTTGTTGGGCAGCACGACGCGCATCGAGCCGCGGCTGAGACCTTCGTCCCAGGCCGGATGGTAGGCCATCTCCGAGAAGTACCAGACGCGCATCGCTCGATTCTCCTCTTTCGGCCGTGCGCGGTCCGAGATCTATGACGGAACCTTCCCGTCCACGAACGCGGCTAGCCGATCGACAAACTGTTCCGGCTGCTCCCAGTGCGGGAAGTGACCGGCCTGCGGGATGATCTCCAGCCGGGCGTCGGGGATGGCGTCGCACCAGCCTTCGCCGTAGGCCGGCGTCACGATGCCGTCCTGCGCGCCCCACAGCAGCAGGGTCGGCAGGTCGATCCGATGCAGCCAGCGCTTGAGCCGCGGGTTGTGCATGTAGGGCTTCCAGCCGAACAGCGCGAACGCATCGCGGCCGCGGACTCGGGCGGCGATCTCGGTCTCGGGCATGGCCGCATAGTCGATGGCGCCCTTGGCCGGGTCGGCCCAGGCCAGCTTCATGTACGCCTCGCGCGGCATGCCATGCATGTCGGCGATGTCGCGATCGTGCACGCCGCCGTTCTTGATGCCCAGAGGATCGATGAGCACGAGGCGCGAGAACCGCCTTGTGTCGCGCACCGCCATCTCGGCCGCGATCCAGCCGCCGAAGCAGGCGCCGGCAAGGATGGCGTCCTCGAGCTCCATGCGCGCGGCGAGATCGAGATAGAGATAGGCGAGGTCCTCGACGCTGCTCATCCAGCCCGGCAGCTCGGACCGGCCATAGCCCGGATGCGCGGGGGCGATGACGCGATAATGCGCGGCCAGCAGGTCGAGCCACGGCTTCTGCGGCTCAAGCCCTTCGCCGGCATGCAGGAACAGCAGCGCCTGGCCCTTGCCGCGCTCGACGACGTCAAGCGTCATGCCGGCCACGGGAGTGGTTGTTGGCACCTCCTACTCCGCCGCCACCTTCCTGAGATCCTTCGAATAGGCGATGCTGACCGGCGCGTCGGCCTCGAACGGACTCTTCAGGCCCAGGGCATCACCGTGCTCGCGCAGCGCCGGCAGGACCTCCTGCGCCAGCAGGCGGATGCAGGTCATCGAATCCTGGTGCGAGACGGCGCCGTCGTTGGCCCACAGCGCCATGATGCTGGGCCGCGTCTCGTCGAGGATGCGCTTGAGCTTGGGAATCACCGTCCGCGGTGTGCCGGCGATGATCTGCATGTCCTCGAGCTGCTGCTCGAAGCTGGGCCGTCCACGCGGGCTGACCGCCCGGCCCGAGGCGAACTCGACGAAGGCGCGCCGCTGCGTCGGCGAGAAGTAGCCCGAGGGGCTGCTCCACACCGGATGCGCCAGCCCCGTGAACTCGCCCTGCATCCACATGAACTGGCGCGCGTTCTCGATCGCCTTCTCCTCGGTCTCGGCGACGTGCACGCGCTGCAGGTAGCCGCGGTTCTCCGGGCCGGCGGTATAGCCGGCCTCGGCCGCCGCCTTGTCGTAGGTCTCCCAGATCTTCTTGGTGGCCTCGATCGAAGTGTTGAGCGCGATGTAGGGGTAGCGCTGCTGCGCCGACCAGACGATGGTCTCGCGGCTCACGACGCCGGGGATCCAGACGCGCGGATAGGGCTTCTGCAGCGGCACGGCCCAGGGATTGACCACGCGGTGCTGGTAGTGGGTGCCTTCCCAGCGGAACGGTCCGGGCTGCGTCCAGGCCTTGACGATGAGGTCATGCGCCTCCTCGAAGCGCTCGCGGTTGTAGGCCGGGTTGACGCCGGTCGCGAGCTGCTCCTGGCCGCCGCCGCGCACGAAGCCCGACACCAGCCGGCCCTTGGAGATCATGTCGATCATCGCCAGCTCTTCGGCCAAGCGAACCGGGTTTTCGGCTAGCGGCAGCGGATTGCCCAGCATCACCAGCTTCACCCGCTTGGTGACGCCGGCCAGCACGCTGGCGAAGATGTTGGCCTTGGCCTGCATGCAGAACGGCGCGTTGTGGTGCTCGTTCAGCATGATGCCGTCGAAGCCCGTGTCCTCGGCGTGCACGTACTGCTCGATATACTCGTTGTAGAGCCGGCTGCCGGCCGCCGGGTCGAAGTGCTTGTTGGAGAACAGCAGCGCCGTGGCGCCGAACTTCAGCCCCTCGGCCGAGGCATAGGCCGACATCGGTTGCTCGGTGAAGTACATCAGGTGCATGACGAGTCACCTTCCATCCGTGAACGACGTGACCAGGGCAGCGAACGCGTCCGGCTTCTCCATCTCGACGCAATGGCCGCAGGCTTTGACGATCTCCAGGCGCGCATCGGGCAGGCGCGATGCCCAGAGGTGGCCGGCGCTGAGCGGCACCACGCGGTCGTCGTCGCCCCAGACGACCAGCGACGGCACGCGCACGCCGCCCAGCAGGTGCGGCAAGGTCTGGCTGTACATGTAAGGCTTCCAGGCGATCCGGAAGCTCATCTCGCGGCAGATGTCCCACTGCTCCAGCTGGTCTGTGGTGGGCTCCTCGCCGTAGCAAGCGACGAAGGCCTTAGGCGCGTGGAAGCCCGCCCCGGCATAGTCGATGTAGCTCAGCAGCGCCTGGTCGAGGATATCGCCTTCGGGCGGCTTCAGGCCCATGGCGCCGACGAGCACGAGCCGTTCCACGTCGCGCGGCGCCATGCTCGCCATCTCGGCGGCGATCCAGCCGCCAAAGCCCAGGCCGATCAGGGAAGCCTGGCTGATGCCCAGGTCGGCCAGCAGCCAGCGATACATCACCGCCACGTCGCGCACGCTGCGCAGCCAGGCCGGGCGCTCCGACTTGCCGTAGCCGGGGTGATGCGGCACCAGCACGTCGAAATGCTGCGCCAGCGCATCGTAGATGGGCAGCCGCTCGAGCGTGCCGATGTCATGATGCAGGACAAGAAGCGGCGCGCCTTTGCCGGCGCGCGACAGGTGCATTTTCACGCCGGCCACATCGACGTGCTTGTCAGTCCACGCCACCGCCACCATCGCGTTTCCTCGATCCGTTGTTTGAGCAACGCTCGCAACGGGCGTTTGGCGAGTCAATTGAGGCCGGATGCGCTTGGCGCAACCCTGTCAGTCGGCAAGTGGTGGTGTTTTTCTAGGCATCGGTGACGACGGCGGTGGCTTCGATCTCCACCAGCAGGCCGGGCACGGCCAGCGCCGTGATGGCAACGAGGGTCGAGGCGCAGCGCGATTTCTTGATCCAGCGCGCCAGCTCGGTGGTGATCGCGCCGCCGTCGCGGATGTCGGTGCAGTAGATGGTCAGGCGCGTCACGTGCTGCATGCCGGCGCCGGCCTCGCGCAAGGCACGCGCGATCTTGCTCATCGTGATGCGCGTCTGGGCGCCGGCATCCTTGCCGCGCGGCTTGCCCTTGGCATCGAGCGACGTGGTGCCGGCCACGAACACGAACGGGCCTGTCTTGACCGCCCGCACATACCAGCCGGCGATCTCGGTGCCGTCGGGAAATTCCTCGCGTGTCATTCGAACTGATCCCCTGTGTCGTTCAAAGCGGGCAGACCACCACGTTTCGCCGACAATGGCCAGCTTGCACCGCCATTGCGGTGCTCTTGTCGCCGGATGCACCACATGACAAGGTCGCCGCCCTCGCGTCGGGGAAGGTCCATGTCGCTCGAGCTGTACGTCGCCTATCTCGTGGCTTGCGTCGTGATCACCATCGTTCCCGGCCCGACGGTGACGCTGATTGTCGCCAACAGCCTCACGCACGGCATGCGTGCCGGCCTGCTCAACGTTGCCGGCACGCAGCTGGGCATCGCCATGATGATGGTGGTGCTCGTGGTCGGGTTGGCCTCGATCGTCGAGACCATGGGCTTCTGGTTCGACTGGGTTCGCCTGCTGGGCGCGGCCTACCTGGTCTGGCTCGGTTGGAAGATGCTGCGCACATCAGGCGCCATCGACGCGGGCGGCGCCGTGCCGAAGCCACGCGGTGGCTTCTTCCTGCAGGGATTCCTGGTGATGCTCAGCAATCCCAAGACGCTGATCTTCTTCGGCGCGTTCATTCCGCAGTTCGTGAATCCCAATGGCGACTATGTCGGGCAGGTCGTGCTGCTGTGCGCCACCGCGATGGCGGTGGCGATGGTCACGGACAGCCGCTACGCGATCCTCACCAGCCGGGCCCGCATGCTGTTCTCACGCCGCCGCGTGCGGCTGATGTCGCAGGTCAGCGGCGCCACGCTGATCGGCGGCGGCGTCTGGCTTGCGCTTTCGCGCAGCCGCTAGGCCGATTCGTTTCGCCGCCTTCTATGCTGCGCTATCGCTCCGCCAGGAAGCGGTGGATCGCGGTGTGGTCGGCATCCTTGCCGAGCTTGGCCATGGCCTCGGCCCAGATGTCGGCCATGGCCTGCAGCGTGTCGGCGCGCACGCCGATCTGATCGGCAAGATCGGCGGCGGTCCTGAGATCCTTCGACATCAACCCCATCGCGAAGCCGGCCGTGTAGTTGCGCGGGATCACGAACGGCTTGGCCTTGACCTGCGTGCTGTTGCTCATGCCGCTGGAGGCGTTGAACACGTCCGCCATGACGGCCGGGTCGAGGCCGAACGCCTCGCCCACGATCAGCGCCTCGCACATCGACAGCAGGCTGGTAGCCGAGAGGTAGTTGTTGAGCGCTTTCAGCGCATGACCCGAGCCGATGGCGCCGGTGTGGAACACCGATTTTCCCATCGCCAGCAGCAGGGGCCGGCATTGCTCGACATCCTCGGCCGCGCCGCCGGCCATGATCGCCAGCGACCCGTCGATGGCGCGCCGCACGCCGCCCGAGACCGGCGCATCGACACAGCGCAGGCTGCGCGCCGCCAGATCGCTGCCCAGGGTGCGTGTGCCTGTCGGCGCGCTCGACGACATGTCGATCACGATCGTGCCGGGCGCCAGCCCGTCGGCGGCGGCCTCCGCGCCGTCGAGCACGGCGGCGCGCACGATCTTGCCGTCGGGCAGCATGGTGATCACGGCATCGGCGCCGCTCGCCGCGGCCCTGGCGGATGCGGTCGCGAGCGCCGCCGGATGGGCGCCCACGAAGTCGGACATTGCCTGCTGCGACGCATCGTGCACACGCAGGCTGTAGCCTGCCGCAACGAGGCGTGCAGCCATCGGCTTGCCCATCATGCCCAGGCCGATGAAGGCGATGGTGGCTGGCGGCGTCAACGGTGCGGGCATGGCGTGCATTCCTGGCGTGGCGTCACTTCTCTTCGAACACGTCCTTTGCCACCGTCACGGCCGACATCGCGGTCGGCCAGCCGGAGTAGAACGCCAGATGGGTGATCAGCTCGAGCAGCTCGTCCTGCGTGACGCCGTTGTTCTGGGCCCGCACCAGATGGCCGCGCAGCTGCTCGGTGCGATTGAGCGCCACCAAGGTCGCGACCGTGATCAGGCTGCGATCGCGCTTGGAGAGGCCGGGACGCTCCCAGACATCGCCGAACAGCACTTTCTCTGTGAGGTCGACCAGCTTGGGCGCGAACGATCCCAGCCGGTCACGGGCGGAGGGCAGAGGTTTGGCCATGGCGGTCCATCTCCTGTCGTCAGGATGCGGCAAGTGTAGCATCGATCCGATGCATGAGAACGACGGGCCCTGCGCAGGCGCTGCATCGCTGCGCTGCTGCAAGGCACGGCGCCGGTCGACTGCTGGCATCGAGGCCGGGTTGAGGAACGCTATGTCAGGCTGCCGCGATGCGCTAGGCTGAGCGGACTGTCCGACCCGGAGAACGTCGATGGCTCGCTTGAACGCGCATCCCAGCGGCCGACACTTCCTGCAGATTCCCGGCCCCACCAACGTGCCCGACCGCATCCTGCGGGCCATGGATCATCCCACCATCGACCATCGTGGGCCCGAGTTCCAGGCGCTGGCGAAGCGGGTGCTGGCCGGCGTGCGCCCGATCTTCCAGACCCGTGGTCCGGTGGTGATCTATCCGTCGTCGGGCACCGGCGCCTGGGAGGCGGCGCTGGTCAACACGCTGTCGCCTGGCGATGCCGTGCTGATGGTCGAGACCGGCCACTTCGCCACCCTCTGGAAGAAGCTGGCGGAGCGGCTGGGGCTGCAGCCCGAGTTCATCGCCGGCGACTGGCGCCACGGCGTCGATGCGGCGCAGGTCGAGGCCCGGTTGCGCGCCGACAAGGGCCATGCGCTGAAGGCCGTGTGCATCGTGCACAACGAGACCTCGACCGGCGTGACGTCGGACGTCGCCGCCGTGCGCCGCGCCATCGACGCTGCGGCTCATCCCGCCCTGCTGATGGTCGACACGATCTCCTCGCTGGGCTCGATCGACTATCGTCACGATGCCTGGGGCGTCGACGTCACCGTGGCCGGCTCGCAGAAGGGCCTGATGCTGCCGCCGGGGCTGTCGTTCAATGCCGTCAGCGACAAGGCGCTGGCAGCAGCCAAGGGGGCACGGCTTCCCCGGTCGTACTGGGGCTGGGACGAGATGCTGTCGGCCAACGCCAATGGCTGGTTCCCGTTCACGCCGGCGACCAACCTGCTCTACGGCCTGGCCGAGGCCATCGACATGCTGATGGAAGAGGGCCTCGACGCCGTCTTTGCCCGTCACGCCCGCCATGCCGAGGCCACCCGCGCCGCGGTGCGCGCCTGGGGCCTGGAGCTGCTGTGCCTCGATGAGGCCGGCTACAGCAATTCGCTGACCGCCGTGCTGATGCCGGCAGGCCATGACGCCGACGCTTTCCGCGCCACCGTGCTGCAGCACTTCAACATGTCGCTGGGCCAGGGCCTCACCCGACTGGCCGGCAAGGTGTTCCGGATCGGCCATCTCGGCGACTTCAACGACCTGACCCTGGTGGGCACGCTGGGGGGTGTCGAGATGGGGTTGGCGCTGGCCGGCGTGCCGTGCCGACAGGGCGGCGTGCAGGCGGCCATGGACGTCCTGCGGGCCACGGCCACAGGCGCCGCCGCCGTGCGCCGCGCCGCGGAGTAGGCGAGCGGGTGGATCGTGCCATCCTGCGCGCTCCTGCGACAAGATCGGTCATGGATCGGCCGCTGCGGCTCTGCTGAAACGTCACGCTGGCGGATGGGCGAGCGCTTCCTATCTTCCGAGGCATCTGGCGTGCGGCCGCAAGACCATGGACTGCGCATGGATTTGGCGACAGCACGTGTCCCGAAACTGGAACCGTCGTGTAACCCATTGATGTCAAGCCCAAAACGGCTGCGCGCGGCGCTTTTTCGATCGCCACGCGCGGCGGCTTCGTGCCATAGTCCGGCCCAGGATCGGCCGTCGGACTGGCGTTGGGGTGCTCGACGGGTCGGGGGGAGATACAGCGTATGACCGGAACCGACCGGGCCAGGCGCGTGCTGATCTACAGCCACGACAGCTTCGGGCTTGGACATCTCAGCCGCTGCCGGACGATTGCCAACGCGTTGGTCGGCGCCGACGACGATCTGTCGGTGCTGATACTCTCGGGCTCACCGATCATCGGCAGCTTCGACTTCAAGGCCCGGGTCGACTTCGTGCGCGTCCCCGGCGTGGTCAAGCGGCAGGATGGCGAGTACGAAGCGCTCAATCTGAATATCGGCATCGAGCGCACGCTGGATATGCGCGCGGCGCTCATCCGCAGGACGGCCGAGATCTTCGAGCCGGACCTCTTCATTGTCGACAAGGAGCCGCTGGGCCTGCGCGGCGAGGTTGCGGCCACCTTGCGCATGCTCAAGGAGCGCGGCACGCCCCTGGTGCTGGGGTTGCGCGACGTCATGGACGAGCCGGCGTTGCTGGCGCCCGAATGGAAGCGCAAGAACGTCCTGCCGGCCCTGCGCGACCTCTATGACGACATCTGGATCTATGGCCTGCCGCAGCTCAACGACCCGCTGGCCGGCATCGCGCTGCCCAAGTCGGTGAAGCGCAAGGTGGTCTACACCGGCTATCTGCGGCGCGACCTGCCGACCGAATCAGGGCTGCCGGCTGTGGTGCGTGGGCTCGACCGCCCCTACATCCTGGTGACACCCGGCGGCGGCGGCGATGGCGAGCTGATGGTGGACTGGGTGCTGCGAGCCTACGAGCACGACACCAAGATCCCCTATGCCGCAGTCATTGTCTTCGGCCCGTTCATGGCGCCCGAGGTGCGCGAGGGCTTCCGGCAGCGCGCGTCGCGCCTGTCGGGCATCCGCACGATGACGTTCGAGACCAACCTCGGCGCCCTGATGGCATGCGCCGCCGGCGTCGTGGCAATGGGCGGCTACAACACGTTCTGCGAGATCCTGAGCTTCGACAAGAAAGCGCTGATCGTTCCGCGCACGCGCCCGCGGCTGGAGCAGTTCATCCGGGCGCAGAGCGCGCGCCAGCAGAAGCTCCTCGAGATGCTGGCGGACGACGGGCGGCGCGATCCGGCCGTGATGGCGACCGCGCTGCGCCACCTGCCGCAGCAGGGGCTGCCTTCGGATGCGATCATTCCCGGCCTGCTGGACGGCCTGCCCAATGTCGGCAAGCTGGTGGCCAAGCACCTCAAGCGGCCGCTGCGCCGACCGGTCTCGGTGGTCACGCCGGACGACGGCGTGGTTACCGGCGCGATACAGGAGCCGGTGCCGTACGAGCCCGCCCTGGAACGCCGCCGTGGCGCTGCGTGAACGATCTGCCGAAATCACCGCCGGCTGATGCTCTATCCGCCGACCTGGATCCGTGCGCGGCGGACGGCCCGCCGACGCTGGCGATAATCGTCAAGGGCTACCCGCGGCTGTCCGAGACCTTCATTGCGCAGGAGATCGAAGGCCTCGAGCAACGCGGCCTGCGCGCCGTGCTGATCTCGCTGCGCCATCCGACCGAGACCACGCACCACCCGGTCCATGAGCGTATCCGGGCAGCCGTCTCGTACCTGCCGGAGTACCTGTACCAGGAGCCGCTGCGTGTGCTGCGCGGCTGGTGGGCGGCGCGGCGTCTGCCGGGCTACCGGGCCGCGCGGGCGCAGTGGCTGCGGGATTGGCGACGTGACCGGACTGCCAATCGCGGCCGGCGCTGGGGCCAGGCGCTGGTGCTGGCACATGAGCTGCCCGCCAGCGTGCGCTGGCTGCATGTCCACTTCCTGCACACGCCGGCATCGGTGACGCGCTACGCCGCGATGATGCGCGGCTTGCCGTGGAGCGGCTCGGCGCACGCCAAGGACATCTGGACGACCCCGGACTGGGAGATCACCGAAAAGCTGGCGGACTGCCGCTGGCTGGTGACGTGCACCGCCGCCGGCCGGGATCGGCTGGCGGCGCTGGCGCCGGGCCCGGAAACGGTGTCCCTGGTCTATCACGGCCTTGACCTGGCGCACCTGCCGGCGCCATCGGCAACGCCGCGCCTGCGTGACGGGCGTGACGCGACGGATCCGGTCGTCATCCTGTCGGTTGGCCGTCGCGTCGAGAAGAAGGGCCTTGATGACGTGCTCGAAGCGTTGGCGCTGCTGCCACGCGATCTGCATTGGCGCTTCGAGCATATCGGCGGCGGTCCGCTGGGCGCGAAGCTGAAGGCGCGCGCGGCGCAGCTGGGCCTGGCGGCGCGCTGCACCTGGCATGGCCCGCGCGAGCGGTCCTTCGTCTTCGACGCCTACGCACGGGCCGATGTGTTCGTGCTGGCCAGCAAGATCGCTGGCGATGGTGACCGGGACGGCCTGCCCAACGTTCTGATGGAGGCGCAGAGCCAGGGCGTCGCCTGCGTCGCCACACGCGTGTCGGCGATCCCCGAGCTGATCGATGACGGCGACAGCGGCCTGCTGGTGCCACCGGGTGATCCGGCGGCGCTGGCGGCGGCGCTTGAGTCGGCGATCCGCGATCCTTCGCGCCGGGCACGGATGGTGGCGAAGGGAGCCGCCATCGTGCGATCGCGGTTCTCGTTCGACAGCGGCGTGGAGCGCATCGCCGGCTGGCTGAAATCCGGCATCGCTGCCGCACGCCGTGCGCCGCCAACCTGACGCCGCATCACGCTGCGATGGGAGATGCCAGCCCGACGGCGGCTGTCGTGCATGACATTGCTTGAGGCGTTGTCGATGCGGCGTTAAGCTTAGCAACGCAGCCGTGTCGGCGAGGGGGAGAGGTTCGCGATGCGTTGGTGTACTGTGCTGGGGACCGCGTTCATGGCGCTGTGGTTTGCGACCGCGGCGCACGCGCAGGGTGGTCAATTCAGCGACGTGACGTCGGTCCGCGCCTGCAACCAGAGCAGCAAGGTGATCATGGTCGCCAAGGCGGCCGCCACCGGTCAGCAACAGGAGGGCAAGAACGTATTCCTGTCGCAAGGCTGGTACGAGCTCAACCCGTCGCAGTGTGTCACGCTGTGGAATGGACCGCTCGCCAACCGCTACTACTACGTGTACGCTGAATCGTCGAGTTCGCATTGGTCCGGTAGCTATCCGATGTGTGTCAGCGAGAAGTCCTTCCGTATCGCGGAGGTACAGTGCGGCCAGGGTTATGTCCGGCGGCAGTTCAATCAGATCGATGTCGGCGGCAAATCAGGGGTCTTCACCTACTACTTCCAAGGGAGCTGATGCGGCTCGTCACGCGATAGGGTCTGAGTGGGGAGAGTAATCATGCCCTTGACGAACCGCTGTTTGGCCGAAGCTGTTGGCACGTTCTGGCTGGTATTGGGCGGCTGCGGCAGCGCCGTCCTTGCCGCGGCATTTCCCGAAGTCGGCATCGGGTTCGCCGGGGTCGCCCTGGCGTTCGGCCTCACGGTGCTGACGATGGCATTTGCCATCGGCCATGTGTCCGGCTGCCACCTCAATCCGGCCGTGACGGTCGGCTTGGCCGTGGGGCGCCGCTTCCCGATCGGCGAGGTCGTTCCCTACATCATCGCCCAGGTGATCGGCGGCATTGTCGGCGCCGGGATCCTGTACCTGATCGCCAGCGGCAAGGCGGGGTTCGACCTGGCCGGCGGCCTCGCGGCGAACGGCTACGGCGACCACTCGCCGGGCAAGTACACGATGGTCTCGGGACTGGTCTGCGAGATCGTCATGACCTTCATGTTCCTGATGATCATCCTGGGCGCCACGGACAAGCGGGCGCCGGCCGGCTTCGCGCCCATCGCCATCGGGCTGGGGTTGACGCTGATCCATCTGATCAGCATCCCGGTCACCAACACGTCGGTGAACCCGGCCCGCAGCACCGGCCCCGCCGTGTTTGTCGGCGGCTGGACCCTGAGCCAGCTCTGGTTGTTCTGGGTCGCTCCCATCATCGGTGCCGCAGCCGCGGGCATCGTCTACCCGCTGATCGCGGGCGACAAGAACTGACGTTCCACTTTCCGGAGGCGCCGGGTCAGCCTTTGCCCATCGCCTCCGGATTGATCACGCGGATCGGCTTGCCGTCCAGCCAGGCCAGCAGGTTCTCAAGGCTGTCGCGGTAGAAGGTCCGGAAGATCGAGTCGGCGACATAGCCCAGGTGCGGCGTCAGCACGACGTTGTCGAGCGTGGTCAGGGGATGGCCCGGCGGCAGGGGCTCGATATCGTAGACGTCCAGGCCGGCGGCTCCCAGGTGCCGGGTTCGCAAAGCCTCGATCAATGCCGCCTCGTTGACGATCGGGCCCCGCGAGCTGTTCACGAGGACGGCGCCTTTCTTCATGCGGGCAAGCTCGGGCGCGCCGATCAGGCCGCGCGTGCGGTCGCTCAGGACCAGATGGATCGTGATGACGTCCGACGTCGACAACAACTCGTCCTTCGAAACCAGCGTGGCGCCGCCCTCCCGGGCCTTCTCGGGCGTCAGATTCTGACTCCAGGCCACCACCTCCATGTCGAAGGCCTTGGCGTAGTGCGCCATTTTCGCGCCGAGCTTGCCAAGCCCGAGGATCCCAAGTCGCCTGCCGGCCAGGATCGTGCCCATCTCCAGGCCGCCATGCCAGCCGCCGGCACGCACCAGCCGGTCGGCCCGGGTCACATGCCGCGCCGCATCCATCAGCAGCGTCCACGCCAGCTCTGAGGTCGACGACTGGCTGGGGCCGGTGCCGGTGTTGCTGACGGGAATGCCGCGCGCCGTGCAGGCGGCAAGATCGAGGCTGGGTGCGCGGGCCCCTGTCAGGATCATGAATTTCAGGTTGGGCAGCCGGTCGATCAGGGCCTTGGGCATGGCCTGCCGTTCGCGCATCAGCAGCACGGCGTCGAACGGCGCCAGCACCGCCGCCGCCTGGTCCAGCGTGCCCAGGTGGTGGTCGAACGCCGTGATCTCGACGCCGCGGGCACGGGCCTTGTCCCAGTCGGCATAGCCCAGCGCCAGCTTCTGGTAGTCGTCCAGGATCGCGAGCTTCACAGGGTCGGTCACGGGCATCCTCCGGTCGTCAAAGTCGCGTGTCTGCGCGAGCGCAGTGGCCAAATGTGCGCCCATGCCGGGACGCTGCTGTGGCTTGCGGCGGCAGCGTCCGGCCATGTTGTCCCTTCCTGGCGCGGTCCACGCCTCGCTGTCAGGTCGCCATGTCACTTTCGCGGTGGGCAGGCGGCGGCGTCAACGCCGTCAGTCGGGCTTGATGTTGTTGTCCTTGACCACCTTGCCCCAGCGCGCGACCTGCTCGCTCAGGAACGTGTTGAACTGAGCCGGCGTGCTGGCCACGAGGTCCATGCCCAGCTGCTCGCCAAGCTGCTTGCGCACCGCCGGCTGCGCCAGCGCCTTGGCCAATTCTGCGTGCATGCGGTCCTGGATCGCCTTCGGCGTGCCCGTTGGGGCCAGTACCCCCCACCAGGCGAGCGCCGAGAAATTCGGGAAGCCCTGCTCGGCCAGCGATGGCACTTCCGGCAGCACGGGCGAGCGTTTGTCACCGGTCACGGCCAGCGCCCGCACCTTGCCGGCCTGGATCTGCGGCGTCAGCAGCGCCACGGTGCCGATGGCGAGATCGATCTGGCCGGCGACCACATCCTGGGTCATGGGCCCGCCGCCCTTGTATGGCACGTGCACGATGCGGAAGTCGCCGGCCTGCTGCACCAGGGTCAGGGTCAGGTGGCCCAGGCTGCCGTTGCCGATGGAGCCGTAGGTGATCGTGTCCGGCTTGGCCTTGGCAGCGGTCACGACGTCGCCGAAGGTCTTGAACGGCCGGCCCGGCGGCGTCACCACCGCCATCGGCGAGGTGCCGACCAGCATGACGGGCGCCAGATCCTTCAGGGTGTCGAACGTCATGTTCGGCAACAGGCTGGGATTGACCGCGTGCGTGTCGAACACCACGACCCAGGTGTATCCGTCGGCCGGGGACTTGGCCGCCGCCGCGGTCCCGATCGAGCCGCCGGCGCCTGGCCGGTTGTCGACGATGATGTTCCAGCCGGTCGCGTCCGTGATCTGCTTCTGCAGGATGCGGGCCACCGGATCGACGGTGCCGCCGGGTGGGAAGGGCACGATGAACTTGATCGGCTGCTTGGGCCAGTCATCGGTTTGCGCCACGGCTGGTGCGATTCCCGGCATGGCCGCGGCTGCGATAGCCAGCGTGACAGCTCGGCGTGAGAGGGTGGTGGGCATGTCGGCGTTCCTTCCGAAGGTGTTCGGGCGGGGTCAATCGGCAAGGAACATCACGTAGCTGACGATGCCGAGCGCCACGAGCAACGACATGACGCTGGCGATGCGGCTGCCATAGCGAACAATGTCGTAGCCAGTGCGAATATAGCGATCCTGGGCATACGCGATGAACCAATCACGCAACATCAGGGGCATTCCTCTTATGATTGCCCCAGTGCTTGGCACTGGAGTCGGTTGAACGCAAATACTTCCACGCCCCACGCAATGCGATCAAGCCAGCCTGAGCGTGAGCCGGCCCTCGCCTTGACTTTCGCAACTCTCCTGCCCATCTATACCCGATCATGACGATGAATCGGCACATCCAGGTTTTCGCTCGCGCTGGGCGCGTGCGCGCAGGCTAGTCCGCCCCGGAGCCGCTTCGCGCCATTGCGCGCCCTCGGCCCCTCCGGGGCCGATTTCGTCATCACCCTCCCTGCATCTGATGCGCTCGGTGCCACCGCCCGCGGCGCAATTTTGTCATTGAAAGGAACCAACCATGACAACCCTGCTTCAGGCCGCCACCACCGTGGCGCTGCCCACGATCACGCTGACCGCCGACAACCATGAGCGGCTCAGCCGCCTGGCCGATGCCGCGGCGGACGGCATGTCGGCCGAGGCGGACTTCCTCGCCCGCGAAGTCGACCGAGCCGTCGTGGTCGACCCCGAGCGGATCGCGCCCCAGATCGTGACCATGAATTCGCGCTGCGTCTTCCGCGACGACTCGAACGGGTTCGATCGCACCGTCACCCTGGTCTATCCCGAGGACGAGGACGCTGCCGCCGGCCGGATCTCTGTGCTCACCCCCATCGGTTCGGCCTTGATCGGGCTTGCCGAAGGCCAGTCGATGTCCTGGCGGACACGATCCGGCGAGCGCCGCGTGCTCACCTTGCTGAGGGTCGCCTTCCAGCCGGAAGCCGAGGCACACGAGACGGCGCTCGTGCACTGACCGCTGGCAGCTCATGTCATCCTGCGCCGTGCGCGGGATGACAGCTGCTCGCGGCGACGAAGTTTCTGCCAAGAAGTGCCGATACCTTTAAAGCTCAGAATTCCCATTCCGGTTAGTAGCCGCAAGACCCGCGAAAGTAGCATGCCGCAGCAGGACATCTTTCGGCATGCATCATGGACTTCATTTCGAACCGGCCTGAAGTCGCGCTGTTCGTGGCCATCGCGCTGGGGCACTTGATCGGCTGGTTGCGTGTCGGGCCGGTTCAGCTCGGTGGCATCTGTGGCACGCTCATCGTCGCGCTCGTGCTGGGCCAGTCGGGCGTCGTGCTCAGCCCCGACCTGCGCGCGGTAGCCTTCGCATTGTTCATCTTTGCGCTCGGCTTCACGGCCGGTCCGCAGTTCTTCACCAATCTGCGCAACGGCTGGCGCTACGGCATCCTGTCGTTCGTCGAGGTCGTGACCGTGGTCACCCTGATCGCCATCGCCGTCGTGGTGCTGAAGCTGGACCCGGGCACCGCGGCGGGCTTGCTGGCCGGCTCGGCTACCGAATCGGCCGTGATCGGCACGGCTGCAGAAGCGCTGGGGCGGCTCGCCCTGCCAGCGGAAGCGGTCAAGGCGCTCGAATCCAATATCGCGACGGCCTACAGCATCACCTACCTGTTCGGCCTGATCGCCATCGTCGTTTTCACCAGCCAGATCGCACCGCTTCTGCTGCGCATCAACCTGCGAAAGGAAGCAGCCGCGCTGGCGCATGCGCTGGGTGCTGAAGATGGTGATGGCGACGATGGCGGCACGGCGTTGCCATCCATTGTCGGGCGTGCCTTCCGCGCCGGCCCGGTGATGGGCCAGACGGTCGATGCGTTCGAGCGTGAATACAAGCAGCTTTTGACGATCCAGCGGGTCCGGCGCGGTGGGGAGGTGCTCGAGGCGACACCTGACCTCGTGATCCGCGACAACGACATCCTCCTGCTCTTCGGACGTCGCAAGGCCGTCATCGCCGCACAGGAGAGGCTGGGTGGTGAAGTCCCCGTGCCGCCGGAGATCAACCTGCCGATCGTGTCACGCGATGTCGTGCTCGATCGCCGCGAGGCGATCGGCCAGAAGATCGGCGCGCTGCGCCAGCTGGCGGGCGGCGACATCCATCGCGGCGTGTTCATCGCGCGCCTGCGGCGGCTGCAGAACGACGTGCCGCCGCTGCCGGGCACGGTGCTGCAGCGCGCCGACGTGCTGACCCTCTACGGCACCGAGCCGGCCGTCGATCGCGCGCTTGCCGAGCTTGGCCACCCGATGCCTGCCACGGACAAGACGGATCTGGTCTATCTCGGCCTGGGTGTGGTTGTCGGCATGCTGATCGGCAGCCTCAGCCTGAAGATCGGCACGCTCGACCTGACACTGGGGACCGGGGGCGGCGCGCTCGTGTCCGGCCTGGTGTTCGGCTGGTTGCGCACGCGTCATCCGAAGCTCGGCACTCTTCCGGCGCCGGCCGCCGAAGTGCTGAAGGATCTCGGCCTGGCGACCTTCATCGCCGCGGTCGGGCTATCCGCAGGGCCTGACGCGATCCGGTTGATCCGAGAGTACGGCCTGGTGCTGCCGGTGATCGGTGTGCTCGTCTCCGCCGTGCCCGCGGCGGTCTCGCTGTTGATCGGGCATCGTCTTCTCAAGATCGAGGCGCCGATCCTGCTCGGTGCGATCGCCGGCCAGCACTGCAGCACGCCGACCATCAGCGCGCTGGTATCGATCGCCGGCAATTCGACGCCGGTGATCGGCTACACCGTGACCTACGCAATCTCGAATGTCCTTCTGCCGCTTCTCGGTCCCATCGTCGTCTGGATGGCGTTTGCGCTGGGCTAGGCAGGCGGCAGCGAAAGGAGGCTGACGATGGAGTGGATTCACGATCATCTCAAGCAGGCACCGGAGATCGCGCTCTTCCTGTCCTTGGCCTTCGGCTACTGGATCGGCCAGATCCAGTTCGGGAAGTTCCAGCTCGGTGGCGTCGCCGGCTCGCTGCTGGTGGCGGTCATCGTCAGCCAGATCGGCGTGTCAGTCGATGCTGGCGTGAAGTCGATTCTCTTCGCGCTCTTCATCTACGCGGTGGGCTTTGAAAGCGGCCCGGGATTCTTCCGGTCCCTCGGCCGCCAGTCCGTGAAGGAGATCATCCTTGCGGTCGTTCTTGCCGTCTCGGGCCTGGCCACCGTCGTGATACTGGCGCGGTTGTTCGATCTGGACAAAGGCCTGGCGGCCGGCGTCGCGGCTGGTGGGCTGACGCAGTCGGCGATCATCGGCACCGCCGGCGATGCGCTCACCAAGATGGGCCTGTCGCCTGACGAGGTCCATCGGCTGCAGGCCAATGTCGCGATCGGCTACGCCGTGACCTACGTGTTCGGTTCGTTCGGCGCCATCATCGTCTGCGTCAACATTCTGCCCTGGTTCATGGGCCGTGGCATCCGCGACGACGCCGTCGCGGCGGAAGCGGCGATGAACAAGGGCCAGGCCGTGCTCGGCATCGGACAGACGCTTGCGCTGCCGGGCCTGGTCGGCCGCCTGTTCCGCATCGACCAGGGCGCCGGCAAGACCGTGGCACAGATCGAGGGCGCCAACCGCGAGGATCCCGTCACGGTGGAGCGCGTGAAGCGCAACGGGCGCATCATCGATGTCAGCGCCGACCTGGCGCTCGAGCGCGACGACACCGCCCTGGTCGTCGGCCGCCGCGCCGGCATGGTCGACGCGGCGGCGCAGCTTGGTCCGGAGGTGCAGTCGGCGACCGGCATGGATCTGATCATGCAGACGCGCGACGTCATGCTGACCAACCCGGCCTACGCCGACCGCACCATCGCGGATATCCGCGAGGCCACGGCCCAGGACATCCGCCATGGCATCTACGTGCCGCAGATCCACCGTGCCGGCACGCCGGTGGCGATGACGCCGGACACGGTGGTCAAGCGTGGCGACGTGGTCACGCTGTACGGCAGCGAGCAGGACATCAGGCGCGTCTCCAAGGTCATCGGCGACGTCGTCCTGCCGAGTGACAAGACCGATTTCGTGTTCCACGGCCTCGGCCTTGTCGTTGGGCTGCTGATCGGCCTCGTGGTGGTGCGCATCAGCGGCATTCCCCTGACCCTGGGTGCCGGCGGCGGTGCGCTGCTCTCGGGCCTGATCTTCGGCTGGATCCGCAGCGGCCACCAGACCATGGGCAACATGCCCACCGGCGCCGTCCAGCTTCTCAAGGACATCGGCCTGGCCGGCTTCGTAGCCGCTGTCGGCCTGTCGTCCGGGCTGCAGGCGGTGCAGACCATCCGCGAGAGCGGCCTCACCATCTTCCTCGTCGGCGTGATCGTGACCATCGTGCCGCTGCTGATCACGATGGTGTTCGGCCGCTGCGTGCTGCGCTACGACAACGTCGCCGTCTTTGCCGGCGCGCTGTCCGGATCGCGCAGCGCCAATCCGGCTTTCGGCGAGGTGCTCAACAAGGCGGAGAATGCGGTCCCCACCGTTCCCTTCGCGATCACCTACGCCCTCGCCAACGTCTTCCTCACGCTTCTCGGTCCGCTGATCGTGGCCTTCGCCTGAGGACGTCGCCAGACCACCTGCAGCCTGCTCTAGGGAGAACGCCGCATGACCAAGGTCGACTATGCCAAGCTCGCCCAGCTCAGCCCGTTCGAGCTGAAGGATTCGCTGATCGCGCTTGCCTCCAGCCACGCCGATCGCACGATGCTCAATGCCGGTCGCGGCAATCCGAACTTTCTCGCGACCCTGCCGCGGCGCGCGTTCTTCCAGCTCGGCCTGTTCGCGGTCGCCGAAGCCGAGCTCTCCTTCTCCTACATGCCGGAAGGGGTGGGCGGCCTGCCGCGGGCCGATGGGCTTCAGGCGCGCTTCGACACGTTCGTCGCCGAGAACCGCGACAAGCCCGGCGTCGTCTTCCTGGGTCGCGCCGTCTCCTATGTCCGGGATCAGCTCGGCCTGTCCGCTTCCGACTTCCTCCTGGAGCTCGTTGCCGGCGTGCTGGGCTGCAATTATCCGGTGCCGCCGCGGATGCTGGTGATCAGCGAGGAGATCGTCAGGCACTACATCGTCAAGGAGATGATCGGCGGCAGCTTGCCGCCGACGGGCATCGACCTGTTCGCCGTCGAAGGCGGCACGGCTGCGATGACGTATCTCTTCAACACCTTGCGGCAGAACCGGCTGATCGCGCCCGGCGACAAGATCGCGATCGGCATGCCGGTCTTCACGCCCTACATCGAGATCCCGCACCTCAACGACTATCAGCTCGTCGAGGTCGCGGTGAACGCCGATCCGAATGCCGGCTGGCAGTACCCGAAGTCGGAGCTGGAGAAGCTCGCGGACCCGGCCGTCAAGGCCTTCTTCGTCGTCAACCCGAGCAATCCGCCGTCGGTCAAGATCGACGCGTCAGGGTTGAAGACCATATGCGACATCGTCAAGACACGGCGGCCCGATCTGATCATCCTCACCGACGACGTCTATGGCACGTTCGCGGACGGCTTCGAGTCGCTGTTCGCGACCTGCCCGCTGAACACCATTCTCGTCTATTCCTATTCGAAATATTTCGGCGCGACGGGCTGGCGGCTCGGCGTCATCGCCACCCATGAAGGCAACGTCCTGGACCGTGCGCTCGCAGCCCTGCCGGAGAAGACGCAAAAGGAGCTGGATGCGCGCTACGCGTCGCTGACACCCGAGCCGCGCAAGCTCAAGTTCATCGATCGCGTGGTTGCGGACAGCCGCACCGTAGCGCTGAACCATACGGCCGGCCTCTCGACACCGCAGCAGGTGCAGATGGTTCTCTTCTCGCTCTTCGCGATGATGGACCAGCACGACAGCTACAAGGCGGCGCTGAAGATGCTGATCAGGCGGCGGGAGGCAGCGTTGCACCGCGAGCTCGGGCTGAAGGCCGAGTCGGATTCCAACGCGGTCGACTACTACACGCTGATCGATCTTGAGCGCACATCGCGCGTGCTCTACGGCGATGACTTCGCCGCCTGGGTGATGAGGACGCAGAACCCGACGGAGATTCTGTTCCGGATCGCCGACGAGACCGGCATCGTGCTCCTGCCCGGCGGCGGCTTCGGGGCAACCCATCCGTCCGGCCGCGCCTCGCTTGCCAACCTCAACGAGTCCGACTACGCCAAGATCGGCCGTGCGCTGCGCCGCCTGGCGGGCGAATATCATAAGCAGTACGAGGCGGCCGGCGCCAAGCCGAAGCCGCCATCGGCGCCCGCCGGCAAGAAGGAGCGGGGCGGCAGAAAAGCCTGAGACATGCGGCCGGAGGCTGGCGGATGGGTGAGCGTGATGACGACCTGATCGAGGTGGCGCCCGATGTGTGCGCCGCTCTTGCCGAAGGGCGGCCGGTCGTGGCGCTGGAATCGACCATCATCACCCATGGCATGCCCTATCCTGCCAACCTCGACGTGGCGGTATCGCTCGAGGAGATCGTGCGCAAGGCAGGCGCCGTGCCGGCGACCATCGCCGTCATCGAGGGCCGCATCCGGGTCGGCGTCGACGAGGCTGGGCTGGGGCGGCTCGCTCGCGCTGGCGACGCCCGCAAGGCATCGCGCCGTGACCTTGCCGCCGTCGTTGCAAGCCGCGGCACGGCGGGCACGACGGTTGCCGCCACGATGCTGATTGCCGCCCGCTGCGGCATTGCGGTCTTCGGCACCGGCGGCATCGGCGGCGTGCACTACGGTGCCGGGGAGACGTTCGACATCTCCGCCGACCTGATCGAGCTGGGCCGCACGCCCGTGGCCGTGGTTGCCGGCATCAAGTCGATCCTCGACATCGGCAAGACCTTGGAGGTCCTCGAGACCCAGGGCGTGCCCGTGCTGGGCTACAGGACCGATGCGGTGCCGGCGTTCTTCGCCCGCGACAGCGGCCATGCGGTGGACTACCGCTTCGACACGCCGCGGGCGCTCGCCGAGGTGATCCATGCCCAGCGCCGCCTGGGCATGCAAAGCGGCATCCTGATCACCCATCCCGTGCCGCAGGAGCACGCGCTGCCGGCGGCCGACATGGAGGCGCTGATCGCCGACGCCAATCGCGAGGCGATTGCGGCAGGGGTGGCGCGCAAGGACCTGACGCCGTTCCTCCTGGCGCGCGTCAACGCGATGAGCGGCGGCGCCAGCCTCGATGCCAATATCGCGCTGGTCAGGAGCAATGCCGGGCTTGCCGCCGGCATCGCCGTGGAGCTCGCTGCGCTGCGTTGAGGCTACATCGTCACTCGGCTCGTGCGCCGGATATGCGCACGACGTCGCGCCACACCGTGATCTCGGTGTCGAGCGTCCGGCGGAAATCGGCCGGGCTGCTGACCGTCAGGTCGGCGTCGAGCACGGCGAGGCCGGCCTGCGTCTTGGGCATGGCCATGGTCTGCCGCAGGCCGTCATTGACCCGATCGATGATCGGCTGCGGTGTTCCGGCCGGCGCGAGCACGCCGAACCAGGTCTGCACATTGAAGCCGGGAACGCCCTGCTCGACGATGGTCCGCAGGTCCGGCGCCGACGCCATGCGCTTGGTGCCGCTCGAGCCGAGCAGCTTGAGCCGGCCGTCCTTCACGTAGCCGGCCACCGGCGGCATGCCGGTGAACATCACCTGGATCCTGCCGACGAGCAGGTCGGTGATCGCCGGGCCGTTGCCGCGATACGGCACATGCACCAGATCGATGCCGGCTTTCGCCTTCAGCAGCTCCATCGACAGATGAGGCGACGATCCGCTGCCGCCGGAACCGTAGCTGAGCTGGCCGACACGGGTCTTGGCCAGCGCGACGAACGCGGCGGCGGAGTCCGCCGGCACGGACGGATGGGCCACGAGCACGAGCGGGTAGCTCGCCACCATCCCGACGGGACTGAAGTCGCGGGCCGGATCGTAGGGCAGGTCGCGTCGCAGGCTGGGGTTGATCGTGAAGTCGGGTGTCGCCAGCATCAGCGAATAGCCGTCGGCAGGCGCGCGGGCGAGCGCCTCGGTGCCGATGACGGTGCCGCCGCCGCCGCGGTTCTCGACCACCACCGTCTGGCCCCACACCTCGCCCAGCTGCTGGGCGAGCACGCGGCCGACAATGTCGGTGGTGCCGCCCGGCGCGAAGGGAACGATCAGCCGTACCTGGCGGCTCGGGAACTCGTCCGCGCCGGCGGCGGGCTGGGCTGCGACGCCGCTCGCGGCGCCCAGGACGGCGAGGGCGCCGAATCTCCGTCTCGTGATCTTCATCCTGTTTCCTCCCGATGCCGTGCTGGCGGTCAAGCCGCCGCGGCGAGCTCGTCGTCGTTCAGCACGAGCCTGATGACAGCGCGCACGGCGGCCTTCTGCCGTTCGCTGGCGGGTGTGAGCGGCCGCCGCGTGCGGCCCGTCGGCACGCCCTGCAGCGAGAGCGTGTACTTGGTCACCGCCACGCGGTTGTCCGAGCTGATGGCGTTCCAGACCTGCAGCATGCGCTTGTGCAGGTCGAGCGCCGCGCGGTGATCGCCCTGCTCGACGAGGTCCCACATCTGCACGCAGGGCCGCGGCAGCGCCGCCAGGATCTGCGAGATCATGCCGTGGGCGCCGACCGCCAGGCAGGGATAGACCAGGGCGTCGATGGCGCCCAGGATGCGCTCGTCGGGGCGCGCCGCCGTCACCAGCTCGCTCAGCAGCTTCAAGTCGCCGGCGCTCTGCTTGACACCGATCACGCCCGGCACCTCGCGCATGATGCGCAGAAGCAGCGCCGGCGAGAGATAGTTCCAGGGCACCACGTTGTAGATCAGGATCGGCAGCCCGACCTCTGCCTGGATGTCGCGGAAGTGCTGCAGCATCGCGTCATCGTCGGTGCGGAAGATGTAGTGCGGTGGCGTGATCTGCAGCGCATCGACGCCGAGATCGGCCAGCGCCTTGGCCCGCAGCACCGCCTCGCGCGTGCTGTTCACGATGATGCCGGGGATCAGCGGCAAGCTTCCGTTCACCTCCTCAGCGGTGACGGCAACGATGCGCCGCAGCTCGTCCAGGGTCAGAGTGAAGCCCTCGCCGGCGCTGCCGCCGACCACGATGCCGTGCACGCCGCACGACATCATGTGGCGGACCTGAAGCCGCAGCGCCGCCTCGTCGATCGTCTCGTCGTCAGCGAACGGTGTGACGAGCGGCGGGATGATCCCGCGTATCGCCCCCGGGGCGCATGGTTTTCTGGCCATCGTCTGGTCTCCTGGGATGTGATGAAGATGCCGGATCGGCTTACGGCGACGCGGCTCGGGGCGGCTCGGGCGCTGTCGCCCGCAGCATCCGGGTGATCTCGGCGGCGGCCCACACCACCTGCTCGCGCATCGCCGTGCGCGCCGCGAGATAGCGATGGGTCGGCGCGCCGAGATTGATGGCGGCGATGACGCGCGCCGTGCTGTCGAAGATCGGGGCTGAGACGCCGGATGCGCCGGGCACGTGGCCGTCGACAACCTCGGCGTGCCCGTCACGCCGCGCAGCGTCCAGGACGGCGCGCAGGGCATCGCGGTCGACAATCGTCTGCGGCGTCAACGGCGCGAGCGGCGCCGTCGCCAGGAACCGTTCCCGCTCGCCGTCGTCCTTGCAGGCCAGGATGATCAGTCCGGCGGACGTGGCATGCGCCGGCCGCGCCGATTCGATGTCCGCGTCGTAGCGGACCGGGTTCGGGCTCGGAACCTTGTCGACGTACTGGACCTGCCAATCGGCGGTGGCCACGACCAGGAACGAGGACTCGCCGGTGCGCGCCACGATGGTCTCCATCACCGGGCGCGCGATCCGCCGCAGCTCGCCAAAGGGACCGCCGGCCCAGCCGCGGCCGCGCAGCGCCGGCGCCAGCACGTATTCGGCGCCGACCCTTTCGACGTAGCCGCGTGCCAGCAGCGTGCCGAGCAGGGCCTGGGTGCTGCTCTTCGGAGCCGCCAGCCGCCGTGCCGCCTCGCTGACGCCGATCGGCCGCGAGAACGCCGCCAGCATCTCGAGGAGATCCAGCACCCGGGCCGCGGACTTGACATTGTCACCTGTCATATGTTCATGTATACGAACGACGTATTCATATGAGAACGATAGTCGGTGCGGCGACAGGAGTCAAACCGTCCCGTCCCGAGTCGTTGCGGGATTGAAGTCGTTGCGAGGGCTGAAAGCGGCGAAGGCGGCTAGCGCGCGGTCACCGGCGGCCGATGCTCGATGCCGTACCGCGCGTAGATGTCGCGAATGGTCCCGTCGGCCAGCATGCGCTGGACCGCGGCATCGATCTTCTGGCCGAGCAGGGCGTCGGCGCCGCGCATGCCGACCGCGATATTCCAGGCCAGCTCCGGCTCCTGCTCGTAGGCATGGACGAGCCGCACGGCGCGCCCTGGGTTCTTGAGGTTGAAGTAGCCGGCGCTGGCCGGCGATATCGCCGCCGCGTCGATCGTGCCTTCTGCCAGGGCTTCGATCATCTCATCCTCGAAGCCATAGGGTGTCGTGCGCAGGCCGCGCTGGCCGAGGACCATCTGAGCCAGGGAGCCGACCTGCACGCCAACGCGCCTGTCGCGGCCCAGCTCGCGGAAGGACGCGAGGCCATCGGTGCCGGCCGGCAGAGCCAGCGCGACACCGCTGTGGTGATACGGCCTGGAGATCCGGATGCGGCTCTCGGCCTGGACGTCCCGGTTCACGATCGTATCGAGGACGATGTCGCATTCGGCGGAACGGTATTGGACCGGGCTGACCACCCAGGCGACGTCGAGGCTGACGCCGAGATGGCGCGCAAGCGCACGGGCCATCTCGATCTGAAAGCCGGGCGGACTGTCCTTGCGGCTGGCGAACGGCAGCGCGTTGGGATGCGCGCACAGGCTGATGACGCCGCGTCCTTCGATCGCGGCCAGGGACCGCGGGACGGCTGGCGGGACGATACAGACGGCCGCCACGGCGAACAGCGCAACGCCCAGGGCCGCGCCGTAGCCGATGCCGCGACGCCGCGCCTCAGGGCGTATCGGGCAGGGCGCGAATGTAGGAGATGATCGCCTGGATCTGCTCATCGTTGAAGCTCTTGCCGAAGGCCGGCATGCCGGGCGGCTTTCCTTGCTTGATCCGCGTGACCATGAAAGCGTCGGACTTGTCGGTGCCGGCAAGCTTCGGCCCGCGGCCCTGCTTGCGGCCGCCGCCCTCATGGCACCAGCCGCACGTGGTCGCGAACAGCTTGGCCACATCCATCTTGCCGGCCTGGCCCTGTTCCTGGGTGGCAGGCGGTGAACTCTGCCCGTAGGCAGCGGCGGCAACCAGTGCGATCGCCATGCTCAAGCCGGCACGCGGCAGAAGCCAGTGTCGATTCATGATGCGATTGGTACCTGCTGGATACGGCCACGCACGGGCGGGCCGATCGGCCCGCCCGTCGAAGGTCAATGCTTCCTACGGCAGCGCGAACACGACGAGCGTGCCGGTATCAGTCGCCATGCTCTTGTACGGCTCGCCGAACAGTGCTCCGTAGCCTTCGCCCACCAGCGAGTTCCAGCCGGTCATGACTGCAACGTACTGCTTGCCGCCGGCCCGGTAGCTGATGATGCCGCCGTTGTGTCCGACGCCGTTGTTGTGCGACCACAGCTTGTCGCCCGTGGTGGCATTGTAGGCCGTCAGCACGCCGCGCGCGTCGGGCACGAACACGAGGTTGCCGCCGGTGGAAAGCAGGCTGGCCAGCGGCGGCTCGTCGTACTTGACCTCCCACTTCTTTTCGCCGGTCACCGGGTCGCGCGCGCTCACATGGCCGTGCGCCTTGCCGCCTACGGGGTTGGTGAAGGTGAAGTCGGCGCCGATGTTGAGCTGCGCCATGGGCTCGAGGATCGGCGTCGTCTTGACGATCTTGAGGTCCATGCACCATTCCTGACCGACCTTGTAGTACAGCCCGGTCTGCGGATTGTAGGCGCCCGAGTTCCAGCTGATGCCGCCGGCAATCGCGGGACAGAGGTTCTTGTGCTCACCTTCGACCATGTCGCGGCGACCGATCAGCTCGCCGGTCTTGGGGTCGATGCTCTTGACGAAGTTGATGTTCTGCACCAGCGGCCAGACATTCGCGACCTTGCCGTTGCCACGGTCGTACACGAACACGAAACCGCTCTTGTTCGGGTGCACCATGAGATTGCGACCGTCGCGCTCGATCATCAGGAATTCGCCGACCGAGCTGTCGAAATCCCAGGCGTCATGCGGCAGTTCCTGATGGTAGAACTTCAGCTTCCCGGTATCCGGATCCAGCGCGATCACGGACGTCGTATAGAGATTGTCGCCAGGACGCGGCCCCTTCGTCTTCCACTCCGGGCCGGCCCAGTCATACAGCGGCGCCGGGTTGCCGGTGCCCCACCAGACGGAGTTGGTCTGAGCATCGTACGTGCCGGGCATCCAGCCGCCCCCGCCCCCGGTGCGCCAGGAATCGCCGCCCCACGTTGCCTTGGCTTCCTCGGTTCCGGCGACAGTGAAGAACTCCCACTTCTTCTCGCCAGTATTGGCGTCGACGCCGAAGATCGGCCCGCGCCACGGCCACTCGCCGCCCTGGGCGCCGATCACCACCTTGTCCTTCACCAGCAGCGGTGCGCCGGTGAAGCCCACTGTCAGCTTTTTCGAATCGATGAGCTTGGTGTCCCATGCGACCTTGCCGGTCGCCATGTCGAGGGCGATGAGGCGCCCGTCCACCGTGCCCACGAACACCTTGCCATGCCCGAGCGCGATGCCCCGGTTGTAGGGTGAATGGGTCTGGGCAGCGACCAGCTCATCGTCAAGCTTCGGGAAGTACGTCCACTTCACCTGTCCGGTGGCGCCATCCAATGCGAACACACGGCTGTACGAGCCGGAATAGTAGAGCGTTCCGTCCGCTACCAACGGCATCGATTGCAGGCCGCGGGTGGAGCGGCCGGGCTGATGCATCCAGGCAACCTTGAGCTGCTTGACGTTGCCCGCGTTGATCTGGTCCAGCGGGCTGAAATGATACGACCGGTAGGTGCCATGATAGGTGAGCCAGTCATCCGGGCTCTCCTTGTTCAGGTCGGCGGCTCCGGCCGGGCCGCCCAACAGGCTGGCGGCCAGCACAATGCCGGCGGCGAGCATCGATAAGCCTTTATCGTCCTTTGTCATCGGCTTTCCTCCCCTGAGGTCATGCAACGCGACAACGCCCATGGGTACGTAGGCCAAGCTGCGGCGGCCGTTGGCACTGATGTCGAAGCTGCAAACGCGAAAGCACGCTGAGCAAATCGCCGGCCGGCGGAGGCAACTGCCGCGGACAATCGGTCCGCGCGTCGCTCGAGCAGTGAGATCCCCGTTCAACTGCAAGAACCCCACACCCCGTCACGCAGGGCGGATGGCCGTGACTTGATCGTAGCGCTTCGCCGACGCCGGCCGCAACGGCGCGTCGCGGCCAGAAGGAGTGAAATTGATTGCATTCGTGCGATGATTGGCACGCCGGTTGGCGCCCGCTGGTCGCGCGACGGCTCATCGCCCTGTCAATCGATCTCCAAAGAAATCCTTATCGATTCCATCAGAACACCAAATGTGACACGCACGGCACCGGCAGCAATTATCGTGAGGCCTCACGCCACGGGCTCCTTGCTGACCGGTCATGCGTGTGAAACGGCGAAGCTGCGCAGCACCAGGCGCACCAGGTTCGCCTGGCGGCGGGTGCCGGTCTTGTCCAGCGCGCGCTTGAGGTACTCGCGCGCGCTGGACGTTCCGATGCCCAGCGTGCTGGCGGCCTGTGTGAGATCGGCGCCGCGCGACAGCAGCGCGGCGATCGAGGCCTCGCGCGGCGTGAGGCCGTAGGCCGTGCCCAGGCCCTGCGTGTCGATGCGCAGCGGCGCCTCGGGATCGACAATGAACAATGCTGTGCACGGCGCGTCGGGACGTCCGTCCTCGGCCAGCCTGCCGAGGGGAATGATGGTCACGACCAGCGACGCGAGTCCCGATGGACGCGACAGATATACCCGCCGCGCCTCCGTGTCGGCGGTACCCCCCGCTGTGGCGATCGCCGCATGCAAGGTTCGACCATCGGCCAGGAACGAGGCTGCAACGCCGTTCTGGTCGGCCCTCAGTCCATCGCCGCGTGCCACGATCCTCGCGGCGCGGGCATTGATGAAGCTTGGGCGTCCCGCCACGTCGAGCAGGACGACGCCAACGTCCAGGTGCTCGAGGATGGCACCATAGGTCTTGCGGATGAGGTCGAAGGCGATGCGGGTCATGAGGGCTGTCCTCTGGCTGGAATCGGGCGCTGTGGGCGCTGGCTGACGGTTGGCTGACAGGCAGCCGTCGATTCCTGAACACGCGATGCAGTTTACTCTTCCACAAATAGCAACATTTTTGCTATAATTGCCAAGTAATACCAACGGTCGCCGCAAGACCGGTCAAGCGCGCTCGTTTTCGCTGATGGTTCGATAAGGAATTCCTTGGCATGCGCAGCATCAACCTCGATCAATTGCGGACCTTCACCGAAGTGGTGGCGTGCGGCAGCTTCTCGGCGGCCGCGCGCCGGCTCAATCTCACGCAGCCCGCCGTGAGCCTGCAGGTCCGCGAGCTGGAGCGGCGCCTGCGCATCAGCCTCATCGAGCGCATGGGCCGGACGGCACGTGCGACCGCGCCGGGCCGGGAGCTTATCGAGCACGCCAGGCGCATCTTCCGTGAATGCGAGTCGGCGACCTCGGCGATGGACCGCTTCCGCGACGGTCGTGTCGGCCGCGTCCATATCGCCACGACCCTGACCGCACTGACGTATCAGCTACCATCCGTCCTGACGCGGCTGCGCCAGGACCATCCCGGCATCGAGCTGCAGGTCACCAACATGTCGACTTGCGACTCCGTCGAAGCCATCATCGACAACAGTGTCGACCTGGCGCTGATCACGCTGCCGGTCGACGAGACGCATCTGCGTGTCACGCCGCTGCGTCCCGAGATGCTGGTGGCGATCGTGTCCGAGGCCACGACCGACATTCCCGACTTCGTGACGCCCGACTATGTCGCCAGCCAGCCGCTGGTTCTCGAGCACGCGCGCGGCGCCATCCACGGGCTGATCATGCAGTGGCTGTCCGGGCAGCTGCCGCTGGCGCGCGAGCCGATGCGCCTGGGCACGGTCGAGGCGTTGAAGAACGTCGTCGCCCTGGGGCCCTGCATGTCGATCGTGCCGGACGTGGCGGTGGCCGACACCCTGCCCGGCATCGTCGTGCGGCCGCTGTCGCCGCCGCTGCCTTGCACCTTGGGGCTTGCCGAGCATCACAACAGGCCCAGGGAGCCGGCGCTGGACGTCGTGCGCCAGGCGCTGCTTGATCTCGGGACGATCACATCCGTCGACATGACGCCTTGTAGTCAGGGCCGTGGGCACCTGTTGAATGGCGCTCGCGGCGTGCGCGGCCCGGTGCCGGCAATGGCCCGTGTTCCCTGAGGTCCAGCCCGGAAAGGTGACCGCGGTGTTGGCTGAAGAGCGCCAGAACCTGATCCTCGACCTCGTCAACCAGCGAGGCTCGCAGTCCATCACCGACCTGCAGCGCCAGTTGAAGGTATCGCGCGAGACCATTCGCCGCGACCTGATGCTGCTGGCCGATCGCCATGCGCTTCGCAAGACCCATGGTGGCGCGTTGTCGCTGGCGCATGGTGAGCCCGGCATCGCGGTACGGGAAGTGATCAATGCCGAGGCCAAGCGGGCGATTGCCTGGCGGGCAGCCGGCCTGGTGCCCGACGGCGCCACGGTGCTGCTGGCCGGCGGCAGCACCGTGCAGGCAATGGCGGACATGCTGCTCGACCACCGCGAGCTGACGGTGATCACCAACAGCGTCGCCAACGCCAGCAAGCTCGCGGCGCGCAACAACAATCGCGTCCATCTGCTGGGCGGCGAGGTCCAGACGACGAACAACATCACGCTGGGCGCCGATGCCACGGCCATGCTGGCCCACTACTTTGTCGACGTCGCCATCGTCGGCGCCGGTGCCATCACGCCGGCCGGCGTGCTGATGGACTACACGCGCGAGGAGGCGGAGATTTCCCGCCTGATGCTGCAGTCGGCGCGTCTGTCGGTGGTGCTGGCCGACCACACCAAATTCAATCGCCACGCCCCGGTGCAGGTCGGCACCTTCGAGAAGGTCACGTGCCTGATCAGTGATCGTCCGCCCGAGGCGCCGTTGTCGACGGTATTGGCGCGGTTGCCGCTTGACGTGCTGATCGCGGATGGCCAGCCGCACTAGGCTGCCTTGCCGAACGCATATCACGGCGCTCCGCTCCCAAATGGGAGTATCGCCACACGCGCCGATGAAGCACACGACGGCCTGCGGGCCGGTGTCGTCGTCAGTCGACATAGGGCGGCCGCGCGCATCCCAGGTGCCGGAGGATCCGCCGATGACCATGACCCGCACTGCGACGGCGCCGATATCGCCGCGACGGCGCCAGTGGCGCAGCTACGCCGCCTGTGTCGTGGCGCTCGGGCTGCTGTTCCTCGGCCGTGGCGCATGGGATGCCGTCGAGGCGACGCAGTTCGCGCTCCATGGCATTGTCACCGACGCGCGCGTGGTCGGCATCACCATCGTGCCCGAGGGGCGGGGCCGCATGGGCCGCTACGCCCGGGTTCGCTACGTCGTCGCCGACGGCAAGCCGATCATCGCCACCACCGAGGACCGGGTCGACAACCTCAAGATCGGCGATGCGCTGCGCGTCAGCTACTTGTCGACCGATCCCGAAAGCGTGCGCCAGGCCGCCGATGCCGGCACGCTCGGCGCCTGGTCGTGGTTGACGTTGGGCCTTGGCCTCGTGATCAGCCTCACGGGAGTGCTTTGGCTGCGCCGTCTCAGGCGTCAGCCGATTTGAAGGCCTGGATCCGCCATCGCAGGATCAGCGCAACGGATGTCGGGCAGCGTCAAGCGATCGCTGATACGACGCGCGGCAGCAGGTGCGCCTCGTGCAGATGCGCGACGAACGCTTCGACCAGGTTGGAACGCAGCCCGGTGCCGCGGGTCACGATCTCGAAACGCGCAGTGTAGCCCAGCGCCGCCGGCAGCAGCACGCGCATCTCGCCGCGATCGACCCAATGGGCGGCCTGGTGGTCGGGCAGGTAGCCGATATAGCGGCCCGAGAGCACCAGCAGCGCGATGGCCTCCATGTGGAATGCCGACCCTGCCGGCGGCACGTCGAGGATCTGCTGCTGCGCATAGCCGTGCGCGATGAAGGCATGGCGGCTGACGCTCTCGACCGTCAGCGCTTCCTCCGCCTTGCCGAACAGGGGATGCTTGCGGCCGCAGACCAGCACCTGCCGTTCGGTGAACAACGGCTCGTAGCGCAGGCCGGCGCTATGGTGGAAGAACGAGCCGACGCCGACGTGGCAGCGGCCGTCCAGGACGGCCAGCTCGATATTGTCCGGCACATCCACGGTCACGGTGAGGCGAGCGCGCGACGACCGGCGGGTGAAGCGCTCGATCGCCCGTGACAGACGGCAGGCGGGATTGGTGGCGATGTTGTCGACGACATGCAGCGACAGATCGCCCGCCAGCCCGCCGCGCAGGCTGGCCACCTCGCCCTGGAAGTCGGCCGTGGCTGCGAACAGCCGCTGCGCCGCCTGGTAGACGCGCTCCCCTTCTTCCGTCAGCCGGAACCCGCTGCGGCCGCGGTGGCACAGCCGGACCCCGAGCTGCTGCTCAAGGGCCGCCATCTGCGTGCTGATCGTCGACTGGCCCAGGTTCAGGGCGGCCTGGGCCTGGGTGAAGCCGCCGTGCTCCACGATCCGCGTGAACAGCTGCAGCAGGCGAAAATCACGGCTGAGGAAGCGGGGCATCATTACTTCTATATCCGTAGATGTAAGCTAGCATGCATCTTGCACCAATGAAACTGAACCGCAATAGTGCCGGCGGAAGCAGCTTGGAGCGTGGGTGGCATGACGGAGCGGATGGTCATTGGCGGAGCGGGAACGGCAGGCGGCGATCGTGCCCACGACGCCATGCGAGTTCCGGGCCAAACAGCAGACGGACACGCGGGCTGATGGCCGGCGCTGCTGCCCAGGCGGCGACAGCCGCTGCACATGCCCTGCAGATCGAGGGCATCGGCAAGCAATACGGTACCTTTCATGCCGTGCGTGATGTCTCGCTGCGCATCGACAGGGGCCGGTTCCTGACGCTGCTGGGACCCTCCGGATCGGGCAAGACGACGCTGCTGATGATGATCGCCGGCTTCACACGGCCGACGACCGGCCGGCTGCGCCTCGACGACCGCGACATCACCGACCTGCCGCCCGAGCAGCGCAATTTCGGCATGGTGTTCCAGGGCTACGCCCTGTTCCCGCACCTGACCGTGCGCCAGAACATCGAATTCCCCCTGCAGCTGCGCCGTATCGCGGCGCGGGAACGGGCTGAGCTCTGCCAGCGGGCGCTGGAGATGGTGCAGCTTCAAGCCCTGGGAGACCGCCATCCGCGCCAGCTCTCCGGCGGCCAGCAGCAGCGTGTCGCGCTGGCCCGCGCGCTGGTGTTCGGACCCGACCTGCTGCTGCTGGACGAGCCGCTCAGCGCCCTGGACAAGAAGCTCCGCGCTGATCTGCAGGGCGAGCTGCGGCAGCTGCACCAGCGGCTGGGCACCACCTTCATCTATGTCACGCACGACCAGGAGGAGGCGCTCTCGATGTCGGACGAGATCGTCATCTTCAACCGCGGCTCCATCGTGCAGCGTGGCAATCCGCGCGAGCTCTACGACACGCCGGCCAGCCACTTCGTCGCCGACTTCCTCGGCCGGTCCAACTTCATCGAGGGCCGGGTCGAGCGCCAGGACAGCGGCACGCTCCTCTATCGCGTCGGCGACCTCACCTTGCGACAGGTGCTGGCGGCACCGGTCGTCGCGTCCGATGCGGTGCTCATCGGGCTGCGGCCCGAGAAGATGCAGCTCGCCAGCGAAGCGCCGGCGCAGGCCAACGCCTTGCCGGCCGTGGTAAAAAGCACGACCTATCTCGGCGCCGACCAGCAGGTGCTGCTCGACAGCCCGATCGGCGAGATCACGGTGCGGGTTCCGGGGTGGCCGGCCATCGTGCCGCGCGCCGGCGACAAGGTCTGGGCCGCCTGGGCCCCGGACGCCTCGACGCTCCTGCGCGACGACCGCGCCTGAGGCGCCAGGGGCGCCGCGCGCCAGACCGCAGTCAGGTGGCGTCCTGCCGGCGCCGCGACGTCAACAGGTGGGCGACGATCCCGATCAGGGTCACGACGATCAGCACCGTCGCCATGGCTGCCACGGACGGGCTGATATTGTCCTGGATGCCGTCCCAGATCTTCTTTGGCAGGGTGTAGACGCGGCGGCTGGTGATGAACATGGTGACGACCAGCTCGTCCCATGACGTGATGAAGGCGAAGACCGCGCCGGCCAGGATGCCCGGGCGGATGCAAGGCACGACCACGCGGTACATCGCCTGGGTCACCGTCGCACCCAGGTTGCGGGCCGCCTGCTCCAGCCGCAGGTCGAAGTTCGCCAGCGATGCCGATACCGAGATCACCACGTAGGGCAAGCCCTTCAATGCATGCGCGATGATCAGGCCGGCATAGGTGTCGATCAGGCCGACCTGCACCCAGGCCTGGTAGAAGCCCAGCGCATGCACGATCGAGGGCACGATGATCGGCGCCAGCATCAGGAAGCGCATCACCTCGGACAGGCGCGACGAGATGCGCCAGCAGCCCACGGCGCACAGCGTTCCCAGCACCACGGCGATCACGGTGGCGCTGGCGCCGACCAGCAGGCTGTCGCCGATGCTGTTGCGCCACGCCGCCTCGCTCACGATCGCCTCGTAGTGGCGCAGCGACCAGCCGTCGACGGGCAGCGACAGGTAGCGGTTCGGGGTGAACGACACCGGCACCACGACGGCGATGGGCAGCAGCAGGAACAGCAGCCCGATCCACGCGACGAAGGTCGAGGCGCCGCGGCGGCCGGACGGGTTGGCGGCGGTCATGACTTGGCTCCGAACACTTCGCGCAGATTGGCGAACCGCGACACCGCTGCCAGCAGCGCGATGACCCCCACCAGCAGCGTGACCGCCAGCATCGAGCCCGTGCCCCAGTTCAGCGCCTCCATGATCTGGACGGCGACGTACTCGGCGATCATCACCGTCTTGCCGCCGCCCAGCAGGGCCGGCGTGATGTAGAAACCGAGCGAGAAGATGAAGAGCAGGATGCCGGCGCTGATGATGCCGGGCATGCTGAGCGGCAGGAACACGCGCCAGAAGGCAGTGAAGCGCGATGCGCCCAGCCCGCGCGCGGCCGGCACCAGGCGCGAATCGATGCCTTGCATGTTGGCGAAGATCGGCAGCACGGCGTAGGGGATGAGGTAGTGGACCATGCCGATCACCACGCCGAGCTCGTTGCGCACCAGCGGCAGCGGCGTATCGATAAGGCCCATCTCCATCAGCGCCGTGTTCACCAGCCCGCGGCTCTGCAGCAGCGTCAGCCAGGCGAAGCCGCGCACCAGCACCGACAGCCAGAACGACAGCAGCACGATGAACAGCATCCAGACGCGTCGCTCCGGCGGCGCCTGCAGCATCGCGTAGGCGATGGCATAGCCGATCACCAGCGACAGCGCCGTCGTGATGACGCCGATACGCAGCGTCGTCAGCATGATGTTGTGGATCGCCGTGCTCGACAGCAGCTTCTCGTAGTTGCCGAAGCCCGGCGTCGGTACGGTCACGCTCAGCCACAGCACCTTGGCCAGCGGATAGAAGTAGAACGCCGTCAGCACGGCGAGCGGGATCAGGATGAAGATCCAGTATGTCCGGGTCGCATGATCACGCTCCATGTTCCTGACCTATCCGGCCGTTGATCCGGCTTCCATATGATTTCGTCGATCTTTGCTTCCGATCGGAACGAAGCAAAAACATTTCACTTGCTCTTGCTTCCGCCGCGCGCGTTTTCTCGCGATCGGCAAAGCGTTGCAAGGCGTCCGTGTCGCCGGCGCCGGGAGTTGAGCAAACGATGACATGGTCGGTCGATTCGGAAACCGGACGCCTTCGCGATGTCCTCCTGTGCCAGCCGGATCACTACACGTGGCTACCCTACAACACCGTCGCGCAGCGCACGCTGTCAGAGGGCGGCAGCATCGACGCGCAGCAGCTCCATCGCGAGTTCCGCGAGTTCGAGGATGCGCTGGCCCGTGCCGACGTGCGCTGCCATTACCTGGAGCGCGACGAGCAGCTGCCCTATCAGGTCTACACGCGCGATTCGAGCCTGATGACGCCGTGGGGGCCGGTCATCCTGCAGCTGATGCGCCCGCAGCGGCGCGGCGAGGTGCGCGCCGTGGTCGAGTTCTATCAGGACCGCCATCCGCGCTGGCACTGGAGCACGGCGGGCAGCATCGAGGGCGGCGACATCCATATCATCCGTCCCGGCCTGCTGCTGATCGGCCACTCCGGCGAGCGCACGACCGACGTTGGCGCCCGGCAGCTGGCGGCGGCGTTCGAGGCCAAGGGCTGGGAGGTGCGCCTGCAGCCGTTCCAGGAGCATTTCCTGCATCTGGACGTGCTGTTCTGCATGGCCGCTCAGGGCCTGGCTGTCGCCTGCGTCGATGTGCTCGACGACGACTTCACCGCCTGGCTCGGAGGCAAGGGGATCGAGCTGATCCCGGTTTCCTATCGCGACACTATGCGCCTGGGCTGCAACCTGCTGAGCCTCGGCGATGATCGCGTGATCTCGCCACGGCAGAATGTCGAGCTGAACGCCCGGCTGCGCGCCCACGGGCTGGTCGTCTACGACCCCGAGCTGTCGTTGTTCACGCGCGGCGGCGGCGGCGCGCACTGCATGAGCATGCCGCTGGCGCGCGACCCGCTCGCCCCGACGCATTCCTGATCGATCTTCCAAGGAGAACGCCCATGGCCCAGCCCGCATCGTCCGACTACCGTTCGGTCCCGCTGTTCGACGAGATGACCTCGCCGGAGGTGGCTGCCGCGATCGCCAGCGACGCCGCGATCTTCGTCTCGCTGGGCGCCACGGAGCAGCACGGCGCGCACCTGCCGCTGGGCTCCGATACGATGCAGGGCCTCGACATCTCGCGCCGCGCCGTCCATCGGCTGCAGCAGGAAGGCATTGCCGCGATCGTCGGGCCGGTCATCCCCTTCGGTCCGCGTCCTTTCCTCAGCGAGACGCCGCGCGACTATCCGGGCACCGTCAACATCTCCAACAACACGCTGCGCATCCTGCTCGAGGAAGTCTGCCGCGAGCTCATCGGCCAGGGCTTCCGGCGCATCTACCTGGTGCTCGCCAATGCCGAAAGCGATCCGCCGATGCAGATCGTGGCCAAGGAGCTGAGCGAAACGACGGAGGCGAACCTCGTCACCCTGAACTGGCTGGTCGGCGTGCGGCCGCACTATCCCAAGTTGATGAAGGCCACCAAGCCACAGGGCCATGGCGGCGAGGGCGAGACCTGCCGCATGCTGGCCACCGCGCCGCATCTGGTGCGCATGAACGAAGCGCGGCCCTGGCACCCGACCGTGCCCGACGGCGTTCCCTTCGCCGACTACCTGCCCTATCTCGGCGGCGGCGTGGGCCGCTACAAGATGCCTGATCCGTTCTTCGCCGGCTTCAGCGACGGCATCACCGGCGATCCGCAGCTCGCCAGCGCCGAGGTCGGCGAGAAGGTCTACGAGCTGGTGACCGACTGGATCACCTCGATCGTGAAGTTCGATCTGGCCACGACGAAAAAAGGCTGATGCCAGCGCGGAGGCGATCATGAATGCGGACATCGAGAAACAGAAGCGCGCCCTGCGCGATGCGTTGCCGGCGTTGGAGCAGCCGGTAGCGCAGGCCGAAGGCCTGCCGGCTTTCGTCTATACCGATGCCTCGTGGTTCGAGGCCGAGCGCCAGGCGCTGTTCGCGGCCGGCTGGATGGCAGTGGCCTTCAAGAGCGACGTGCCCGAGCCGGGCTCGCTGGTGCCGGTCGAGATCGCCGGCTGGTCGCTGCTGGTGACGCGCGCCCGCGACGACACGATCCGCGTCTTCCACAATCTGTGCCCCCATCGCGGCATGAAGCTGGCCGCAGCGCCCAAGACGCAGTGCAGCGGCCTGACCTGCCCATGGCACGCCTGGACGTTCGATCTGGCGGGCAAGCTGCTGAGCACGCCCAATATCGGCGGTCCCGGCGTGCGCACGCAGGACGGCTTCGACCGCGACGGCCATGGCCTGCGCGAGGTGCGTGCTTCCGTCTGGCTCGACGTGATCTTCGTCAACATCGATGGCCAGGCGCCCGCGCTCGACGACTACACGCGAAGCTTCCGGCAGCGCCTGTCCGACTTCGATTTTGCGCGCACGGCGCAAGCCGATCTCGCCTACGAGTACGACTACGACTGCAACTGGAAGATCGCCATCGAGGGTGGCATCGAGGACTACCACATCCCCTTCGTGCACCCGCAGCTCGGGCCCGGCGGCCGCTTCTTCGCCGAGCACGGCGATGACCGGCATGTCGGCATCTCCTGCCGCCGCACGGTGGAGGACGGCAAGCGCCGCTTCCTGGATGCTGCCGAGGGCGGGATCAAGCCACTGCCGGCCTTCCCGCACGTGCCCGACAGCGGCGAGGTTGAGGCTTCGCTCATCCTGCTGCTGTTCCCGAACCTGTTCATGGCGACCGTGCTCGACCACTCTACGGTCAGCATCATCATGCCGCAGGATGCCGGCCGGACGCGCTATCGCCGGCGGTTCCGCCTCGTCGAGCCGGCGGCGACGGGCGCCGACTACGCGGCCACCCGTGCCCGGCTGCTGGACGGCTGGATCAGCGTGACGTCACAGGACGGCCCGGTCTGGGGCGAGGTGCAGCGCATGATGGCCCAGCGCGCCGAGCTTGGTTTCCGTTCCGCCTTCTCGGCGCATTGGGAGTCGGCGATCCACGAGTTCCAGCGCAAGGTCGCCTACAAGATGCTGGGCGAGACACCGCCGCCGCGTGTGCGCGAGGTGCGGGCTGCGGCAGAGTAGGGACCTCAGCGAGCGAAGCAGAGGATCTTTCCGGGCGCAAGGTCGCCTTCAGAAAGATCCTCGCTCTGCTCGGGATGACGTGACGGTCAGGAAACGGCTTCAAGATAGGCCGTGAGCGCGCTGGCGCTGTTCTTCGCATACCATTCGGCGCTGACCTGGACCTGCTTGGCGTAGTTCTCGGCCGAGCCGGGGTCGATCACCTTCAGATCGTTCGGCACCAGGGCCGAGGCTGCCGGATTGATTGGGCCGTTGCCCAGCAGCTTGAACAGCTCCACCTGCTTGGCCGGGTCCTGGGTCGATGCCATGAAGCGGAAGACATCCTTTCCGGCCGGGTTGTTCTTCGGCACGATCCAGGCGCCGACCCAGAGCAGCGCCTCGTTGAAGTGGAAGTCGACCTGCTGCTTGGATTCCCGCCGCAGCACGCTGGCGCGGGTGTTCCACAGGTTCGCCATCACCACTTCCTTGTCGCGCAGGATCTGCTGGCTTTCGGCGCCCGAGCTCCAGAAGATGCAGTGGGGCTTGATCTCCTTGATCTTGTTCAGCGCCCGCTTGAGGTCGAGCGGATAGAGATCCTTCGGCGCGACACCGTCGGCCAGCAGCGCGGCCTCCAGCTGCCCATCGATATGCTTGCGCAGGCCGCGCTTGCCAGGGAAGTCCTTCACGTTCCAGAAGTCCTTCCAGGTCATCGGCTTGCGGCCGCCGAAGGCGCCGGTTTGATAGGCGATGACGTTGGAGAAGATGTAGCTGCCGCAGCCCCATTTTGCGGCATGCTCAGGCCGCACCTTGGCCTTGTCGACGATGGTGTAGTCGATCGGCTCCAGCAGGCCCTGCTCGCCCAGCTCCAGGGCCGCCGGCAGGTTGCGGTCGCAGATGTCCCAGGTGGTGTGCTTGGCCTCCACCATGGCCTTGATCTTGGCCGAGGCCGGCAGGGTGCCGTCGACCACCACCTTGGTGGCCGGCACCGCCTTCGTGTACGGCTCGGCCAGCACCTTCTGCATCGCGCTTGCGGCATCGCCGCCGGCGTTCGCCAGCACGATCTCCTTGGCCTGCGCCAGGGCCGGGGCAGCGATGGCCGTCGACGCGCCGAGCAAGGTTGCAAGCTGCAGGAAGCGCCGGCGATCGATGGCGCCACGGGCAAGCTGCTCGTTCAGCAACGCCAGGGTGTCTTCACGGTGGCTGTGATGGTCACGCATGGCAGTGCTCCTTCAGAATGAAAGTCTGGATGTCATTATCTATGGCGGCAGGTCGTGTTCCATTGCCGATCGCCGTAGTTTTCATCGCCTTTTTGCGATCTTGCCCGCGCAGTGGCATCGGCCGGATGCTCCGAGGAGCGCACGCCGCGGAAATTTGAGAAGGCTTCGTCGCAATCGGGCCGGGCGTCAGCGATATGCTTCCTCGACGCGGCGCAGCTGCGCCGCGTCGAGCGGCTCCCAGAGCTCGATGGGGTTCCCTTCGGGGTCGTGCAGGCGCGCGAAGCGCCCGACCTCGTGCGTCTGCGGGTCCTGGACGGTCACGCCGGCTTGGCGCAGCTGCAGCACCATCGCGTCCAGATCGCGGACGCGGAAATTGATCATCCATTGCTGCTCGCGCCGGCCGAAATAGTCGGTGTCCTCGGCGAACGGTGCCCAGACCGTGGGACCAGCCTCCTGCCAGAACGGCCCGTCGAGTGGTATGCCCAGATGCCGGGCATACCACTGGCTCAGCGCCTTGCCGTCCCGCGCGCGGAAGAACACGCCACCAATTCCCAGAACCCGCTCCATCGTCGGACCTCCCCAACACCTTCGGCAGGCTGACTATAGCTTTCCTTGACCGGAGATCGTCGGCCGGGCAGCGCCTGCTGACGGTCGACGAGACGGTGAACTCATGCCGGACCTGCGGCGCGGCGCCCAGTGCGTATTCGACTGGACGCCGTCCGGCGCGCATGTGATCGGCGGGTAGGCGGTCAGGCCCGGCCGCCTACCGCCCGCAGGCGCTCGCCCGCGGCCTCGGCGGGAGTCCCGCCGACTGTCGTCGCCGGCGCATCGGCGTCGGGCAGCGGGCTGCCGGCCAGGGCCGCGTTCAGGCGTGCCTGATCCAGCTCGCCTTCCCACTTCGCCATGACCACGGTGGCGACGCCGTTGCCGATCATGTTCACCAGCGCCCGGGCCTCGCTCATGAAGCGGTCGATGCCCAGGATCAGGGCCATGCCGGCGACCGGGATGGCAGGCACCACCGACAGCGTGCCGACCAGGGCGATGAAGGATGCGCCGGTCACGCCCGAGGCGCCTTTGGAGGTCAGCATCGCCACCGCAAAGATGGTGAGCTGCTGGGTCAGCGTCAGGTCGGTGTTCGTCGCTTGCGTCACGAACAAAGCCGCCAGCGTCATGTAGATCGACGTGCCGTCGGTGTTGAACACATAGCCGGTCGGCACGACCAGCCCGACCACCAGGCGATGAGTCCCAGCACGCCGAGAACGAACACGATGCTCGTGACATAGAACGTGGCGATCGGGACCACCAGCGGCCCCAGCGATGACACGCCGTACTTCCCGACAGTGAATGCCATGGCGCCGAACGCGCCGATCGGGGCCAGGTGCATGATGACGTTGATCACGCTGAAGACCAGGCGCGAACCCGCATTGATCAGGTCGCGCACCGCCTTGGCGCGGTCGCCCAGGTGCGACAGCACATAGCCGAACAGCACCGAGATCAGCACCACCGGCAGGATGTCGCCCTTGGCGAAGGCGTCGATCACGGTGTTGGGAATGACGTTCAGCAGGAATTCGGTGACGGACTGCTCGTGCGCCTTGCCGGCGTAGGCTGCCACCGCGCGTGCATCCAGCGTTGCCGGATTGGCGTTGAAGCCGGCGCCGGGGTGCACGACGTTGGCGATCACCAGCCCGATGGCCAGCGCCGCGGTCGACACGACCTCGAAATAGACCAGCGCCTTGCCGCCGACCCGCCCGACCTTCTTCAGGTCGCTCATGCCGGCGATGCCCGACACGACCGTGCAGAAGATCACCAGCGTGATCACCATCTTGATGAGCTTGAGGAACGCATCGCCCAGCGGCTTCATGTCGGTGCCGACATGCGGCCAGTAGTGACCCAGGACAATCGCCACCGCGATGGCGATCAGCACCTGGACATAGAGCACCTGATACCAACGCTTACGCCTGCGCGACGGGGATTGCGTGTCGGCCATGATGTCCTCCCGGGAGCGAATGGCACGGTTGCGGCAGGCATGCGGCCTGCCGGTTGGCTTGCTTCGATGGTTCGGCGGATCAGCGTTTGCGGGTCAGCTGCCCGGCTTTGTCGGCAACGGCATCACCAGCAGGATGGATGCCGGGTGGTCGGTGTCGTTGCGCCGCTGGTGGCCTTCGTGCGGCGCGATGCGGCAGGAGTCCCAGCGCTGCTGGCGGACGGTGTCGCGGCCGTTCGACACCATGACCTCGCCATCGAGGGCCACGTACAGCCGACGGTTCTGGTCAACCGGGGCGAGGACCGGCTCCGCGCCGCGTCGGTCGTCTCGGATGACAGCGGCGGCATGGCGCTGGCGGTCGAGCACCTGGCTGACCTCGGGCATCGGTCGATCGGGCATCTCGCCGGTCCGGAAAACCTGTCGACGGGCCTGCTGCGGCGCCAGGGCTTCGAGGCTGCAATGACCGCAGCCGGCCGGGATCCATCCGCCATCGCCATCGCAGTGGCCTACAGCCGCGCGGCAGGCCAGGAGGCCACAGCCTCGTTGCTGGACCGCTGGCCCCGGCTGACGGCGATCGTGGCCAGCAACGACCTGCTCGCGCTCGGCGCCTACCTGGAGCTCAGGCGCCGCGGGCTCGCGTGCCCGCAGGACATCTCCGTCGTCGGGCACAACGACATGCCGCTGGTCGACATGGTCGACCCGCCGCTGACGACAGTGCGCATCGCCCATGCTGCGATGGGGCGTGCCGCCGCCTGCCTGCTGCTGGAACGGCTCCAGGATCCGGGCATCGACGCGATCGTTCGTCTCGTTCCGGCGGGGCTGATCGTAAGGGCGTCAACCAGGGCGCTTTGAATCAGGCAAACCGTCGGGCGAGGGCAACGCAGAGGATCACGAGACCGGCAGCGGCGATCATGGTCCAGGCCACGGGCTCGCGCAGGAGCAGGCCGGCGAGTGCGAGGCCGAGGAACGGCTGGACCTGCTGCAGCTGTCCGATGCGCGCGATGCCGCCCAGCGCCAGGCCGCGATACCAGAAGACGAACCCGACCAGCATGCTGAAGACCGAGACATAGGCCAGCCCGAGCCAGGCCGGCGCATCGATGCCGGTCCACGTGTCCGGCAGGGTCGCCAGCGCCACCACGGCCATCACGGGCGATGCCAGGACGAGCGCCCAGGAGATGACTTGCCAGCCGCCGAGCCGTCGCGACAGCGCCGCGCCCTCGGCATAGCCCAGCCCGCAGAGCAGGATTGCTGCCGCCATCAGGAGGTCGCCGGTCAGCGACGCCGAGCTGTCGTTCGACAGCGAGAAGCCCGCCACGACGGCGCTGCCCAGGCCCGAGAACAGCCAGAAAAGCGGCTTCGGGCGCTCGCCCCCGCGCAGCACGCCGAAAAGCGCGGTGACCAGCGGCAGCAGACCGACAAAGACCACCGAATGCGCGGCGGTGACGTGCTGGAGCGCCAGTGCCGTCATCAGGGGGAAACCCACCACCACGCCCAGCGCGACAACGGCGAGAGCGCCGAGGTCGTGTCGCTCCGGCCGCTTTTGGTGAAGCAGCGCCAGCAGGGCCACGCCGAGGATGGCCGCGATCACGGCCCGCGCCGACGTCAGGAACAGCGGCGAGAATCCGCCGACGGCGACCCGGGTCGCCGGCAGCGAGCCGCTGAAGATGATCACGCCCAGAAGCCCGCTGCCCCAGCCGTCGGCCGTCGCCTTCATGTCCCGCCTCGCCCTTCCGGTCGGGGATGCTAAGGCCGGAGTGGCTGGTCGAGACAGCAACAGCTCAATACAATTTGACCGAACTGTATGGTTATACTACTCCATACAGTGGAGATTCGAGGCGAGGATGGGCAGCGCACCGAGAACGCGGACGGGCGACGTCATGGCGGCCATCCGCGCCAGGATGGCGAGCCGCGCGTTGACGGGCGGCGACCGCCTGCCGTCGATCCGCAGCTTCGCGGCCACGATGGGCGTGTCGCCGTCGACGGTGGTGGAGGCCTATGACCGGCTCGCTGCCGAAGGCCTGATCCGAAGCCGCCGCGGTTCGGGGTTCTACGTCGCCAGCGCGCACCTGCCGCCGCTGGCGCTGGCGGCGATCGAGCCGCGGCGCGACCTCGCCGTCGACCCGTTCTGGGTGTCGCGGCAGTCGCTCGATGCCGATCCGGCGACCCTCATGCCGGGTTGCGGCTGGCTGCCGCCGGACTGGATGCCGGCTCCTGCGTTGCGGCGCGCCTTGCGGGCGCTGGCGCGCGCCGCGGATCCGGTGCTGGCCGATTACGGCGGCACGCGCGGCTCGCCGGCCCTGCGCCGGCTGCTGCTGGCGCGGTTCGCGGAGGAGAGCATCCCGGTGTCGCCCGACCAGCTCCTGCTGGCGGCGTCGGGCACGCAGGCGATCGACCTGATCTGCCGCTTCCTGCTCAGGGCCGGTGATACGGTGCTGGTCGACGATCCCTGCTACTTCAATTTCCAGGCGCTGCTGCGGGCCCATCAGGTGGCCATCGTCGGGGTGCCCTGCACCCCGTCCGGTCCGGACATCGCGGCCTTCGAGGCGGTGCTCGCGGCGCAGCGCCCGCGCCTCTACATCACCAACTCGGCGCTGCACAATCCGACCGGCGCGACACTCTCGCCGCAGACGGCGCACCGCCTGCTGAACGCGGCGGCGGCCCACGACCTGACGATCGTGGAGGACGACATCTTCGCCGATTTCGAGCCCGATCCGTCGCCGCGCCTGGCCGCGCTCGACGGCCTGGACCGCGTCATCCGGATCGGCAGCTTTTCCAAGACGCTCTCGGCCTCGGTCCGCTGCGGCTACATCGCCGCGCGCGCCGACTGGATCGACGGGCTCGTCGATCTGCAGGTCGCCACCAGCTTCGGCGGCCCGAGCCCGGTCGCGACAGAGCTGATCGCCAGCGTTCTGGCGGGAGGTGGCTATCGCAAGCACATGGATGGCCTTCGCCGCCGGCTGGCGCGGGCTCGGCGCGACACGGCCCAGAGGCTGCGCCAGCTCGGCATCGAACCATGGCTGATGCCGCGCGGCGGCTTCTACCTCTGGTGCCGGCTGCCGGAAGGTGGCGACGCGACCGCGATCGCCCGAGCGGCGCTCGCCGAAGGTGTCGTGCTGGCGCCGGGCAACGTGTTCAGCATCTCGCAGACCGCGACAGCCTTCATGCGCTTCAACGTGGCGCAGTCGGCCGACCCGCGTGTCTGGGAGGTCCTGCGCCGCGCGATGCCGGCTGCGCGGTGAAGGAGGTATTGAGAATGATTTGCAGTTGCGTATGATAAGTGGCGCCGTTCGGCACAGGCTGGCATGCACGGACTTTTCAGTGAGCGAAGCGAACGCCGCTGCAATCAGTCTGGAAGCCGATAACGACGAACGTCCAAAGCGTCCTCGCCCCAGGTGATCTCCAAGACCTTGTTCACGAGATCAGCGTCGGCCTCCAACTCGTCCAGCGCCTGCTCGAAGAGCTCGATCTGCATATCCAGATCCATGCCCGGCGGTCCGTTGAGGCAGACCAGGCCAGCGTGAAGGGCGACATCGGCGTACTGACCGTTGACCCCCGGCCGTTCCGCGGGACCGCGGAAGTCCACGGAATTCTCGGTCACAAAGGTCCAATCTCCGTCGACGATGATGGGCGTCAGTTCCCAATCCTTCAGGCCGGCGCACCTGAGTCAGACGACGTGGGACGACTCGCCATGGCCTTTGGCACGAGCGAGCTTGGTCAGTTCCGGGCTCAGGCACTCATCGACCAAAAACTTCATCTCGCCTTCCTGCGGCGAGGGACCGGCCGGTCAGTGACGACGACAGCGCCTTGGGGAAGTTCATTGCTCGCTCTCGGGCGGCCCCGTGCAGGGTTTGCCTCAGCATAGATCGCGGCAAGCTCGATCTTGTCCATATCGAGAAGCGGATAGGCCGCAAGGATGCGGTCCATCGGCAGGCCACCGGCGACGGAGGCGGCAACATCGTGAACCGGAACGCGCGTTCCGCGCACGACAGGAGCCCCCCCGAGCACTTCCGGGTCGGATACGACCATCTCGCGGGCGGCCGCCAGACGCTCCATGCGTTCTTTCGTACGCTGGACGAAAGGGGCCAAGTCGATGGTGAGGAAGTCGTCGCGCACGATCCAATCCTCGTCGACCAACACGGCAAGGGCGGCACGGGACTTATAGAGACGCCTGCCAATTTCCCGGATGGCGAACAGCCGTTCCTCCGAGGTCAGGCGCTTGGCGCTGTCGAAGTAGAATGAGATGAGCGTGCAGGCGGTCGCCGCAATGCGCCGACCGTCATCCAGCGAGAAGAAGCCCTCGGGCAGGATGCGCTCGTCGATGACGCGGTTGACATCGCGCAGAGCAACCCGGGCGACCACAGCGGCCTCCGTCGGCTTGAGCATATCCGCAGCAGAGCCCATGATGGTCTCCGATATATTCCGATGTATCGGAATATATATCCTGGGACTGAAACTTCAATGGCATAGGGCCAAAGCAGCAAGCTGGCGCCGGTTGCCCGCTGTTGTGGACATCGTGCGGGCACCACACCAGAACGACAAAGGCCGCCTTGCGGCGACCCTCAACATTCTAATTTCCTTGAGGAAAAATGGAGCGGGCGAAGGGATTCGAACCCTCGACCCCAACCTTGGCAAGGTTGTGCTCTACCCCTGAGCTACGCCCGCGCTCCGTGTCTTCGCCCGGGTGTCGTCGGCGAGGACGGGCGCGGAGATAGCCGCTTTCCCGGCTTTTGGCAAGACGATTGCCTCAATTGGCTGTCGCCGCTACCAAGGCGGCCCATGAACGCCGAAACTATCGCCGATCCCGAGGGCAACGACCTGCCGACCACGCCTGCCGCCCTGCTGGCGCGGCTGTCGGCGCTGGGCCTGGCGCACGAGACGGTGACGCACGAGGCAGTGTTCACCGTCGAGCAGTCGACGGCCGTGCGGGCCCGCCTGCCGGTGCTGCAGCAGGGCGTGCACATCAAGAACCTGTTCTTGCGCAACAAGCGCGAGGAGATGTGGCTGGTGACGGCGGAAGCGCACCGGCCGATCGACCTCAGGCAGCTGGGGGAGCGGATCGGCGCCGGCCGGGTCTCCTTCGGCAGCCCCGAGCGGCTGATGCGCTATCTGGGCGTACGCCCGGGCTCGGTGACGCCCCTGGCGCTGATCAACGACACCGCCCACCGGGTGCGCTTGGCCGTCGACCGGGCTGTGCTGGATGCGGACATCGTCTGGGCGCATCCGCTGGTCAACACCATGGTGACGCGGCTGTCGGGGGCCGACCTGCGTCGGTTTTTCACCGCTACCGGCCACGCGCCCGCCGCGATTGATTTCGCTGCCTGACGGCCGGCCTTGCCTTCGCGGCGGTCAGCGGCCACATTCCCGGAACCGAAGGCGGCCCTGGCCGCCATGCGAACCTTGTCGAGGACAGATGGACCAGATCATTGGTGGCGATCCGGCGGCAGACGCCGACCTCGTAAAGGACTCCGACCAGCGGCGCTTCGCCAAGGACGTGCTGGAGGCCAGCCGCGCGCGCCCGGTCATCGTCGATTTCTGGGCACCCTGGTGCGGCCCCTGCAAGACGCTGGGGCCGATCATCGAGAAGGCGGTCAAGAGCGCCAAAGGCGCGGTGCAGCTGGTCAAGATCAACATCGACGAGAACCAGATGCTGGCTCAGCAGCTGCGCATCCAGTCGATCCCGGCCGTGTACGCCTTCTTCCAGGGCCGCCCGGTCGACGGCTTCGTCGGCGCCCTGCCCGAGGGCCAGATCAAGCAGTTCATCGACCGCCTCGTGCAGGCCACCGGCGGCACGCCCGGTGGCGACCAGCTCGCCGAGCTGCTGGAGCACGCCAAGGCGGCGCTGGAGGGGGGTGACGTCTCGCTGGCGGCCCGGGTCTACGGCGAGATCCTGCAGCAGGAGCCGGAGAACCCGGCGGCGATCGCCGGCATGGCGAAATGCTACCTGCAGAGCGGTGATGGCGATCGCGCCAAGGCGCTGCTGGCCAAGCTGCCGCCGGTCCTGGCCAGCAATGCCGAGATCGCCGCCGTGCGCTCGGCCATCGAGCTGGCCGAGCAGGCGGAGCAGGCCGGCCCGGTCGGCGAGCTCGAAGCCAAGGTCGCGGCCGATCCCAAGGATCACCAGGCACGGCTCGACCTGGCTACGGCGCTCTATGCCGAAGGCAACCGCGAAGCCGCGGTCGATCACCTGCTGCAGTCGATCAGGATCGACCGCAAGTGGAACGACGAGGCGGCGCGCAAGCAGCTGCTGAAATACTTCGAGGCGTTGGGCTTCAACGACCCGATATCGGTCGACGGCCGCAAGCGGCTGTCGTCGATCCTGTTCGCGTAAGGGGCACGCATTCCGATCCGGAGCGTTGGCGTGGCACGAGGGCTGCCCTCATAGGCAGCCGAGGAGAGACCGTCACGGTCATGACCGAGCAGCGCAGCGGCAGGAATCCGTTCGATCCGGCGTTCGAGCAGCTGCCGGAAGCGATCCCGGTGTTCCCGCTTTCCGGGGTGCTGCTGCTGCCGGGCGGACGCCTGCCGCTCAACGTCTTCGAGCCGCGCTACCTGGCGATGGTGTTCGATGCGCTGGCTGGCCATCGGATGATCGGCATGGTCCAGCCCGCCAAGCCAGGCGGCTTCGCCGGTGACGGCCTGCCGGCCGGCGAGGGCCCGCCGCCGATCCACCCGGTCGGCTGCGCCGGCCGTATCGTGCAGTTCGCCGAGACCGAGGATGGCCGGCTGCTGATCACCCTGGCCGGCATCATGCGCTTCCAGGTCGGACAGGAGCTGGCGCTGCACCACAGCGGCTACCGCCGGATCATGACGCATTTCGAGCCTTACCGCGACGACCTCGATCATGCCGACGAGATGATCGACCTGGACCGCCCGCGCATGATGGCTGCCCTGCAGGCCTATTTCCACGGCCACAAGCTGTCGACCGACTGGAAGGCCGTGCAGGATGCGGGCGACCGCAACCTCGTGACCTCGCTCAGCATGGTGCTGCCCTTCGGTCCGGCCGAGAAGCAGGCGCTCCTGGAAGCCACCGACAGCACGGCGCGGGCCCGCCTGCTGATCGCGCTGCTCGAGATGGACAGCCGCGGCGAGGACGGCGGCAGCACCTCACGGCACTGAGCTACATCTCTCCGTCATCCCGAGTTCACTGTCATCCCGAGCGCAGCGAGGGATCTCCTGCGGCAATGCGCACGGTGCGCTCTTCGCGGGAGATCCCTCGCTGCGCTCGGGATGACAAGTCGCCCCGATCAGCCGCTGCGCACCTGCTTGAACGGGACGTTGCGGTCGAGCTCCGGCTCCTTGGGAAGTCCCAGAACGCGCTCGCTGATGATGTTCTTCTGGATCTGGTCGGTGCCGCCGCCGATCGAGGTGAAATAGGCGTTGAGCGCCAGGAAGTTGACATCGTCGGCCGTCGGATGGGTCTCGCCGGCAAGCAGGCTCTCGACGCCGATGATGGCGGTGCGCACGCGCGCCTCCTCGTGCAGGATGCGCGACATCGCAAGCTTGCCCAGCGACATGATGGAGGACGAGGTGCCCTGCTCCAGGTCGGCCTTGGCGCGTGCATTGTTCAGCGCGTTGAGGCGGCGCAGGGCGATGACGCGGGCGATGTCCTGGCGCAGCAGCGGATCGTCGAGCCGACCGGCGGCGCGCGCCAGCGCGATGATGTCGTCGGCAGATCCGTGCCGCGACTTGCGTGCGTTGGCGCCCATGGTCGAGCGCTCATAGGCCAGCGCCGTCTGGAGGACCCGCCAGCCCTGGTTCAGCCCGCCTACGAGATTGGCCGCCGGCACGATGGCGTTGGTGAAGAACACCTCGTTGAAGTGCGCCTCGCCGGTGATCTGGCGCAGCGGCCGCACTTCCACGCCGGCCTGCTTCATCGGCAGGAAGAAGAAGCTCAGGCCGCTGTGCTTGGGGACCTCCCAGTCGGTGCGTGCGATCAGCATGCCGTAGTCGGCGGTCGCCGCGCCCGACGTCCACACTTTCTGGCCGTTGACGATGAACCTGTCGCCGTCGCGCTCGGCGCGCGTGCGCACCCCGGCCAGGTCGGATCCGGCGCTCGGCTCGCTGTAGAGCAGGCAGGTCGTGATCTCGCGCTTGAGCAGTCCGGGGATCAGGGCGTCCTTGAGCGCGTCGCTGGCGAGCGCCAGCAGCGTGTTTGCCGGCAGGTTGAACCGGTCCTGTCCGGTCCCGGGCGCGCCGACGCGCGCGAAGGCTTCGATGACGATGCTCGTCTGCTCGTCGGAGAGGTTGCGCCCGAACCATTCGACCGGCCAGCTGGGCACCGACCACCGGGCCTCGAACACCTTGGTGTACCAGGCTCGCATCTCGGCATTCGTGTCCCACATGCCCTGGGCGATGGAGCCGGCGCCGCCCCAATGGGCGGCGAGCCAGTCGTTCACCTCGCGGCGCAGATCGTCGTTGGTCATGGTGCGGCGCTCACGTTGTGGGGTTGGGCGGATATCTTCGTCAGGAAGCGCTCGCGGTACAGATCCGAGGATCCGAACAGGTAGCTGTAGGCGCGGGCCCGCCGCAGATAGAGATGCGCCGGGTGCTCCCAGGTGAAGGCGATGCCGCCATGCATCTGGATGGCCGTCGCCGCGATCTTGGCGAAGGCATCGGCGCAGGCGAAGGCGGCAAGATCGATCGCTTCGCCGGCGCCGGCTTCCTCGAGCGCCAGCTGCAGCGCCGCATCCCGCGCCGCCGACGTCGCCGACTCGGCCTCGAGCAGGAGCTCGGCGGCCATGTGCTTGATGGCCTGGAAGCCGCCGATCGGCCGGCCGAACTGGATGCGTGTCCTGGCATACTCGACCGTCATGTCGAAGATGCGCCGCGCGCCGCCGGCCTGCTCGCCGGCGCGCGCGACCAGCGTCAGGCGCAACGCGGCCTCCATGGCCGGCCAGCCCGCTTTGCCGATGCGTGTGGCCGGGACACGGTTGAAGGTGATGCGGTCGAGCCGCAGTGTCCGATCGAACGTGGGCAGCGCCGCGATCGTGATCCCTGGATTGCGGGGCGCGACCTCGAAGAGGGCGGGACCGTCGGGTGTCGTGGCCACGACGAGCAGCACGTCGGCTGAGCCCGCGTGCGTGACGTAGGAGGCGGTGCCCGTGAGAACGGCGGCGCCGTCCGTCTCCTGGGCGGCCACGGCCACGTCCTCGGGCTTCCAGGAGCCACGCTCTGCGGTCAGCGCCGCGGTCGCTATCGTGGTGCCGGCGGCGATGCCCGGCAGCAGGCGGGCGCAGGCCGCCTCGTCCTGGCTGGCGACCAGCAGGCCGGCCGTCAGCACGCTGCTCGAGAGGAACGGGGTGCAGGCCAGGGCGGCGCCGGTTTCCTCCGCGATGAGCTCGAGCTCCACGGGCCCCAGGCCGGCGCCGCCGAACCGGGACGGAACCAGCAGGCCAGCGATGCCCATCTCCGCCAGCCGCGACCATAGCGGCCGGTCAATCCCGTCCTGCGTCTCCATGACGGCGCGCACGCGCTTCTCGCCGTTCTCGTCCGCCATGAGCTTGCGGACGGTCTCGGCAATGGCGCGGCGTTCTTCGAGGGTTGTCGCGATGGCCATCCCGCCTCCCTTGACAATATCAGTCTATTTCCGTCTGTAATTACGCCGACGGATCATGGCGCGCAAGGGACTCGACCATCTTGAGACGGCTCATGACAAGGCCGGCGGTTGACGGGGAGGTCCGCAGCACCCGCGGCCGGCCGCGGGATCCCGGTCTCGAGGGCCGGGTGTTCGATGCCGCCATCGCGCTTTACGCCGAGGTCGGATGGGCGGGCTTCAGCTTCGATGCCCTGGCGAAGCGGTCCGGCGTCGGCAAGGATGCGCTGTACCGGCGCTGGGGAGCGTCGCGCGCCGGCCTGCTGCGACAGACGCTCGAGGCACGATGGTATGGCCTCGAGCAGATTGACACCGGATCGATCCGCGAGGACCTGCTGGCGCTGGCGCGCATGTGGCTGCGCCTGCGCACGGGCCCCTACGGCAAGGTCGGCCTGCACATGATGATCGACACGCTGCGTTTTCCCGAGGTTGCCGACGTCCTGGCCGGCTACAGGGAAGACGCCGTCCGGCAGGCGCGATCGATCGTCCGCCGCGCGATCGATCGCGGCGAGATTCCGCCGAGCACCAACCCCGGGCTGGTCCTCGACATCGTTGTCGGCGGCGTGACGAACCATGTCGCCACCACGCCGCAGCGGCTGCGGCCGGCGATGACGGCCAAGATGGATGAGTTCGCCGTGTCCCTGGTCGACGTTCTCCTGAGCGGCGTGAAGCAGGCCGGCCAGTAGACGTCCCGCATCGCTTCAATCGCGATCGGCTCGACGGGAGGACTTCCGGGCCAGGGCCGCAAGGGTCCGACCCCAGACAGCCACCATGACGGTGCTCTCCACGGCGCACAGCAGAAGGCGCACGGCGGCGATGCCGGCGAGGCCATGACCCAGCTGCACGCCGACATACCAGCACAGCGGCAGCTGCGCCCCCCATTGCAGCGCGAAGGTGATCATGGCCGGCACCTGCGCGACGCCGGCGCCGCGCAGGGCGAACACCAGCACGCGGCCGACCGCGTCGATGCACATCGATAGCGCCATCAGCCGCAGCGGCGTGGCCGCGAGGTCGATGGTGGCTTCGTCGACGACGAACAGAGCCAGCGTGCCGTGCGGCGCCGCCATGATGGCCACGCTCAACGGCATCACCACCAGGGCGCCGACGCGGCTTGCGTCCCAGCCCCAGCGGCGCACCGCTGGAACATCGCGGCGGCCCAGGGCCTGGCCGACCAGCGTGGCGGCCGCGATGCCGACACCGGTCGATGCCAGGATGGAAAGCAGCATCAGCGCGATCATCACGTTGGCGGCTGCGATCTCGCGTGTGCCCAGCCGCGCGACGATGGTGAAGAAGACGACGACGCCCGCGTACAGGAAGGCCTGCTGGATGCTGACCGGCAGGCCCTGCGACAGCAGCGTGGCGATGCCCGAAGCCATAGGCCGGAGGGAGATCGACGCGCGCCGCGTGATCAGCCTGATATGGACCGCAAGCGCGATGAGAGCCGCTGCCGCAGCGCCGAGGCCGGCGCCGGCGGTGTCGAGCCGCGGACACCCGAACGCGCCGAAGATCAGGGCGTAGCTGAGCGCGCCGTGGCAGGGCAGCTGGACACAGATCGCGCGCAGCGGCAGCGCCGGCATGCCGCGGCCGTTCCAATAGGCGCTGAAGGCGAAGCCGGCGCCGATGAACAGCAGCGTCGGGCTGAGCGCGCGCAGATAGTCGATCGCGGTGGCGACCACCGCCGGATCGTCGACCATCATCGCAAGGACAGCCGGTCCGCCGACGTAGGCGGCAGCTGCCAGGAGCAGCCCGGCCGGCAGGGAGATCGCAACACCATCGGCCAGCACGGCGGCCATCCCCGGCATGTCGCCGGCGCCGGCCCGGCGGGCAACCGCGGCCTGCACGGCGGTGTCCAGCGCGAACAGCATCGCCAGCATCATCGAGAACACCGTGCCGCCGACCGCGATGCCGGCCAGCGCCGCATCGCCCAGCCGGCCGACCAGGGCGATGGTGATCAGGCTCATGGCGTTCTGCGCCACCAGCGCGAGGATGACGGGCCAGGACAGCTCCAGGATTGTCCGCGCGCGTTCACACGGCACGATCATCTTCGCGCTCCGGCATGCCGCCGTCGGTCTTGTGCCGGGAATCGCCGCTGATACATCTGTCATCCCGAGCGTAGCGAGGGATCTCCTGCGAGGGACGCACGGTGCGCCATTCGCGGGAGATCCCTCTCCTGAGCCTGTCGAAGGGGCGCTCGGGATGACAGCCGCGACTCACCCTCTACCGCACCGATAGCCAGGTACTAGCGATCGCACACGGACCAGGATAATGATTTCATGCCATGCGTGATATCGATCACAGCCATATCCGGTTGCTGGACGGGAGCCTGCTGCTGGTGTTCCGCGAGCTGTCGCGCGCCCGGCGCACCACCGAAGCGGCGCGGCGCTTGGGGCTGACGCAGTCGACCGTCAGCCACGCGCTGGCGCGGCTGCGGGACCTGTTCGACGATCCGCTCTTCGTGCGCCGGCCGCATGGCCTTGAACCCACAAGACGGGCGCTGGAGCTGGCGCCGCGCATCGACGCGCTGATCGACTTGGCGGGCGCCGTGATGGGGCATGATGGCGGCTTCGATCCGGCCCGCAGCGATCGGCGCTTTCGTCTCGCCGCAGCGGAGTTCGTCATGGCGCTGATCGGCGCGAAGCTGGCGCAGGCCTTCGCGCAGCAGGCGCCGCAGGCTTCGTTCTCGGTCGAGTTCCTGCTGGGCAGGGCATCGCTGGACAGCCTGCGCCGCGGCGAAACCGACCTCGTGCTGGGGCAGTTCCTGACGCTGCCGCCGGGCTTCGAGGCCGAGACGCTCTACGAGGACGGCTACTGCGTGGTGGCCCGCAAGCGCCATCCGCGAGTCAATGGCACGGTCGACGCGGCAACATACGCATCGCTGCCCAACATCTTCGTCGGACCTTCGGGCGAGACCGGCATCACGGATGCGACGCTGCCCAGCCGGCGCGTGGTGTCCACCGTCGCGCTCGTGCCGCGCTGGCTGACGGCGCTGACCATGGTGGCCGGCAGCGATGCCATCGCCACCTGCCCGCGGCGGCTGGCCGAACGGCAGGCGAAAAGCCTCGGGCTCCAGGTGATCGACACCCGATTCGCCGGGCCGCGCTTCATGGTTTCCGCCGTGCGCCGCGCCGGCCACGCCGATGCCGGCCTCGACTGGCTGCTGTCTGCGATCCGTGCCGCCGTATGAGCACGACAACCGGGCGCCGTCCGGGATGACAGCCGGGGGCACCATGATGCTATAAGCGCCATCAGCATCCGGAGCGCCCCGCCATGAGCCCCCCTGAAGGTCCCGCCCGCCGGGTGGGTATTGATCCCAAGCTGCTCGAGATCCTCGTATGCCCGGTGACGCACGGGCCGTTGGAGTTCGACGCTGCAAGCAATGAGCTGATCAGCCGCAAGGCCGGGCTCGCCTATCCCATCCGCGACGGCATTCCCATCATGCTGCCGGGTGAGGCGCGCCGGCTGGACGACGCAGGCTGACACGATGAGCAAAGGCAACGGTACCGCGCCCTTTGCGCAGTCGGCGCCCGCGGCTGGCGGCTACGAGCCGTCCGCTGGCACGCCTTGGCCGACGGAAGTGCGTCTGCTGCGCGAGAAGGCCGAGCTCCAGGTCGATTTCGACGACGGCCGCACCTTCCGCTACCCGGCGGAGTATCTGCGGGTGGAGAGTCCCTCGGCCGAGGTCCAGGGCCATGGCCCCGGCCAGAAGACGATCGTTCCCGGCCGCCGGCATGTGCGCATCGAGGCGATCGAGCCGGTCGGCAACTACGCCATCCGCATCCGCTTCGACGACAAGCACGACACCGGCATCTTCAGCTGGGCCTATCTCCACGAGCTGGGCAGCCAGCAGCAGGAGAAATGGGAGGCCTACCTGGCGGCCCTGCACGCCCGCGGGCTGAGCCGCGATCCCTGACTATCGCCGATGCGGCGCCCGGCGCAGGCTCGATGCCAGCGCGAAGCCGATCAGGGGCATGCCGATCGCGGCGCCGAGGAACACCGGCGTGGCGCCGATATGGTCGACGATCGGCGCGGCGATCGCGACACCCAGGGACTGGCCGAGGAACAGCGCCGTGGCGAACGCCGCGACGCCGGCGCCGCGCGCCTTGGGCGCCATCTGGGTGCCGTGCGTCTGCAGGGTGTTGTGCAGCATGAAGAAGCCCAGCCCGCACAGCGCAATGGCGAGCACCGAGACCCAGAGCGCCGGCGCCAGGACCAGCACCACGAAGCCGGTTCCCAGCAGCGTGCCGCCGACGCGTGCCAGGCCGGCCTCGCCCAGCATCTGGACCAGGCGCCCGACGCCGGCGGTATACACCAGCCCGCCGCCGCCATAGGCGGTCATCGCCAAGCCCACGATGGTGTAGTCGATGGCGAAGCGATGCCGCAGTTCGTTGCCCACATAGGTGAACGCGCCGAAGAACAGAAATCCCTCGGCGGCGACCGCGGTCAGGATCACGCGCACCCACGAATCACGCAACAAGCCGATCGTGTCGCGCCAGGACCGGACCAGGCCGGCGAGGCCGGGAACGCCGCTGCTGTCCCGCAGCCGCGTCAGCGGATCGAAACGCAAGTGCAGCAGCAGCACCAAGCCGGCCACGACATAGGCGATCGCGAGCGCGCCGAAGACCCAGCGCCAGCCGAAGGCGTCGCCCAGGATGCCGCCGGCCACCTGCCCGAAGATCATGCCCAGGATCTGTCCGGTGATGAATCGCGCCAGCACCGGCTGGCGGCGTGCGTAGGGGATGACGTCGCCGATCCAGGCGAAGGACAGGGGAATGATGGCGCAGGCCACGGCGGCGGTGGCGAACCGCGCCACCGTCAGGGCCAGCAGCGAGGGCGCGAGCGCGCAGGCCAGCGAGCCCGCCGCCGCCAGCAGCGTCGTGATCGCGATCAGCCGCACCTTGCCCATGCGGTCGCCGGCGGCGCCGTAGAAGATCTGCATCAGCCCGTAGGCCAGCGTGAAGGCGGTGACGATCGCCGATGCCTCGCCGGCGGTGGTGCCGAACGATGCGGCCACCTGCGGCAGCAGCGGGTCCGATACCCGGATGCTGGCGGCGCTCGAGAACGTCGCGCACGCGAGGATGGCGAGCGACAACGTGGGCGTGGCGGATAGTGTGGGAGGCGGATTGTCGGGCGAGGCGGTCGTCACACGTCCGACAATGCGCCGTGGCGTGCGTCGGCGCCACCGGATCATGTGTCGCACGCTCACGCGTTGGCCGCGGTCATGCCCACCACCGCCGCCTCATGGCGACGGAACCCGCCGATGCCGGGCCCTGCTGACGAGATGGGCCCGGCTGCACGCCATGCGGACCGGCCTGGGATGCGCTGCTGCCGCCGTGCTCCTCTGGGCGTCGCTGCGATGACGCATCACGCCGCGGGCGCCGCCAGCAGCCATAGGCCGCGCGCCAGGTAGACGGCGCTGACGGTCAGGATCAGGCGGCGGCTCCAGCGCCGGAAGCTGTCGTCGGTCATGCGGTGCAGCACCCCGGCTGCCAGCGACGTGCCGGCCAGCGCCAGCGCCACGGCGCCGACATAGACCCACCATGGCAGGACGTCGTTGCCGGGGATCGCGAAGGTGCCGAAATAGACGATGCGGCAGACATGGGCGATGACCTGGGTGACCGCCTTGGTGGCGACGATCGCCTTGCGGTCCAGCGGGCTGCGCTGGAAGAAGATGTCGAGCACGCTGCCGGCGGCGCCGGCCATGAGCTGCAGGGCCATGATGAAGGCGCCGCAGGCGAACGGCATGAAGCGCCGGGTGATGTCGGGCCGCCACGCCGGCGGCACGAAGGTGCCGGCGATCGGCAGCACGCCCAGCCCGATATAGACCATCGTCTTGTCGGGCAGGAAGGCGGCCACCTTCATGAAGCCGAACATCGCCAGCGCGCCGGCGACATAGCCCCCGATCAGCCGCCATACGACGTGCCCGCGCCACAGGAACGCACGCCAGCCGTTGGCGCCCAGCTGCGTCGTGCCGAACAGGATCATCGCCGACGCGACGTCGAGGATGATCAGCAGCACCCCCAGCAGGATGAGCCCGCCGGCCATGCCGAAGATGCCGGAGAGGAACGACGTGACCAGGACGACAGCGGCAACGATGGCCATCGTGACGGCGGACATGGCCACACCATAGACGCCGCTGGGCTCTTGCGCATCCGCCGGTCGCCGACGAAAGTGCGGTCCTCGATTTTTCTCGAGCCTTCATGGTGAGCTTGTCGAACCATGGAGGCGTCGCACGGACAATCGTGCGGATGCTTCATGGTTCGATTCCGAAATGCGCAGCTTTTGCCTGAGCTCACCATGATGCATCCACGTTAGATGATCCTTGACGCAGAGGAAGCGCCATGGCCAATCCGCCGACCTACGAAGTCCATGCCTGCAAGTACGCCCATCTGCCGCGCAAGGGCCATGAGGTGCAGATCATGGCCGATCCACACGACGCCGACTGGCCGATGGACTATTTCGTGTGGGTGGCAATCCCCCTGGGCGAGGACGGACGGCGGATGATCGGCGCCCGGCCGGTCGTCATCGACACCGGCTTCAGCGCCGAGGTCGGCGCGCGCCGCGGCCGCAAGATGCTGCGCGACCCGGCTGTCACCTTGCGCGATCTCGGCATCGAGCCCAACGAGATCCAGGACGTTGTCATCACCCACCTGCACTACGACCATGTCGGCGGCTGGGCGATGTTCCCCAAGGCGCGGTTCCACATCCAGGACAAGGAGATGAATTTCGTCACCGGCCGGCACATGACCAAGAAGACGTTCCGCCACGCCTACGAGGTCGAGGAGGTCGTGGCCATGGTGCGGGCGCTCTACGGCGATCGTGTTGTGTTCCACGATGGCGATGAGGAGATCGTGCCCGGCCTCAGCGTGCACCATATCGGCGGCCATACGGCCGGCATCCAATCGGTGCGCATCTGGACGCGCAATGGCTGGCTGGTGCTGGCCTCGGACGCCAGCCACTACTACTGGGGCCTGCACGACGAGAAGCTGTTCGCGATCGTCTTCAGCGTCGCCGACATGCTGAGCGGCTACGACAAGCTGAAGGCGCTGGCCGGCGGCCGCGTCGAGATGGTCGTGCCCGGCCACGACGCCGAGGTGATGAAACGCTACCCGGCATCGACGCCGGAGCTTGCCGGCTGGGCGGTGCGCCTCGACTGAGGACGCAGGCCGCCGACCGCCACATCGACGATCAGGGCCAGCACCAAGGCAGCGGCGCCAATGCCGAACAGCAGGACATGGCTGCCGCCGTGCGCGAACAGGAAGGACATCGCATAGGCGGCGCCCGCCTGCCCGACGGCGAACGCCGTGGTCGCGGTGCTCCACGCCGCCTGGCGCGCGTCGTCATCAGGCGACGCCAGCGCCTGCGTGCGGCCGAGCACCAGCGGCACGATGCCGGGCACGAACGCACCGACGATCAGGCTCGACAGGCCGAGCGCGACGGCGGTGCTGGATACGGCGATCAGCGCGATGGCGCCGGCCTGGACGAGCAGGGCCAGCCGCAGCGCCGGCCCGAAGCCGATGCGATCGGCGAGGTGGCCGGCCAGCACCGGGCCGACGGTCGCACCCAGTCCGAACAGCACCCAGCACCGGGCGCCGGCGTCGAGCCCGTGGCCGAGCCCGCGGGCCACGAAATCCACCAGGAAAACCATGTGCGGCACGAGGCCCACCGCATTCAGCGCGTACTCGAGGTAGAGCGCCTTCAGCGTTGGCGCCGCGCGCCGCTCGACACGTGGCGACGAATGGGCGGCGGGCTGGGCCGCCGCGTCCGGGAAGCCGTTCCACGCCGCGATGGTCAGAGCGAGCGCCAGGATGCCCAGCGCGCACCATGTCTCGACCAGCCCCCAGCGCAGCAGCGGCGGCACCAGCGTGCCCGACGCCGCGATTCCCAGCCCGACACCGGCGAAGATCACACCGCTGGCCAGGCCGCGCCGGGCTGGCGGCACGTGCGGCAGCACCATGGTGGCCGGCAGCACCATCACGGCACCGCCGGCGAAGCCCGAGATGAAGCGCCAGACGAAGAACCAGGCAAAAGAGAACGGCGCGGCGCAGGCGAAGAAGGCCAGGACGGCCGATGCCAGCATGATGCGCATGGTTCTGCGGGCGGAGATCCTGGCCGCCAGGTGGCGGGCGGCCAGCGCCCCGCCGAGATAGCCCGCCAGGTTGGCGGCGCCGAGATAGGCGGCGTCGGCGGGCGAGAACCAGCCCGCCGCGACCAGCGCCGGGATCAGGGGCGTGTAGGCGAAGCGCGACAGCCCGATGCCGACCAGGCTGGCGCTCAGTCCTGCCGCTACCGCGCGCGCGACGTTGACCCGATTGGAAAGTGCCGCCACCTGCGCCATGAGCCGCTCCCTCGATGGCGCCAATCTAGGGCAGCAGAGATCTCATAAAAAACGGTTTGAGATGATAAAATATATCTGAGTTACAGATATCTATTCAGCTGCCTGGGCGTGCAGCAGCGGCGGCCGCACATGGTCCAGGAAAGCGCGCAGCGCGCTCGAGACGTGGCTGTCGCGGCGGCGGATGAACAGCGTCTCGACATGGGCCTCGTGCACCGGCAGGGCGTGAAGGGCGATGCGCTCGCCATGCCGCGAGCCGGCCACCAGCGCGCGCGGCAGCAAGGTGACGCCCAGGCCAGCCGCGACGCAGCCCAGGATGGCCTCGATGGTGCCGAACTCCAGCAGGCGTGCGCCGACGGCGCCGCGGCGGGCCAGGATATCCTCGAGCCGCTGGCGATAGGAGCAGCCGGCGCGCAGCACCACGATCTTGAGGTCGCCCTCGCCGATCAGGGCGTCGAGCGTGCGCACGCCGCGGGCCGTGGCCAGCACCAGCTCCTCGCGGAACAAGGCCTCGCCGGCCAGCTCGGGATGATCGACAGGGCCGCAGACAAACGCGCCTTCCAGCTGGTGGGCCGCGACCTGCTCGACCAGCTCGCATGTGGTGCCGGTGCGCAGCGCCAGGTCGACCTCCGGCCAGGCCGTGACATAGCTCGACAGCAGCGGCGACAGGCGCAGCGCCGCCGTGGTCTCCAGCGCGCCGATGACCAGCGGGCCGCGCGGCGTGCCGTCATCGACGGTGGCGCGGCGCGCATCGACGAGAAGCTGCGCCATGCGCTCGGCGTAGGGCAGCAGGCGCTGGCCGGCCGGCGTCAGGGCGACGCCGCGGCTGTGGCGATGGAACAGCGGCGTGCCCAGCTCGTCCTCGAGCAGCCGCACGCGCGCCGTGACGTTCGATTGCACGGTGTTCAGCTCAGCCGCAGCGCGGTTCATGCCGCCCAGCCGCGCCACCGCTTCGAAAATCCTGAGATCCGCCGCGTCCATCGGACGCCTCCACCGCTTACCTATCGGAATTAATGATATATGGTCGCGTCGGAAAAGGCATCTGGAGATTTCCGATGAGCTACGTCTATCTCGGCATCGCCATCGTCAGCGAGGTGATCGCGACCTCGGCGCTGAAGGCATCCGAGGAATTCAGCCGGCTGGTGCCGTCGATCATCGTCGTGGTCGGCTACGGCGTGGCTTTCTACTTTCTGTCGCTGACATTGCGGACGATCCCCGTGGGTATCGCCTATGCCATCTGGAGCGGCGTCGGCATCGTGCTGATCGCCCTGGTCGGCCTGCTCTGGTTCCGGCAGGCGCTGGACCTGCCGGCGATCATCGGCATGGCACTGATCATCGCCGGCGTCGTCGTGGTGAACCTCTTCTCCAAGTCGGTGCCGCATTGAGGGCTGCCGCCGCAGAGGCGGCGACAGTGGTTCGGCTCAAGCCCCGCCCTAATCAGGTGCCCGCCGGGCGGAAACAGAGGTAGCAATTTCGTTCCGCCGTCGAGTTTGACGATACGATCAACCGTCTATGATCGAGGTGCGTCTGCCAGGTCGGCAAGCATCTCCTCGACCCATTCCTCATCCCTGGATCGCAGCAGCACGGCCGCCAGCAGCTGGACCATGCGCGGCACCTCAGCGGTAGCAGGATAGTCAGGCAACAGGAACGAGATGTCGCCAGACGCATCGACGACGAGCGCCGCTGCGTCTGGCGGCAGCACACTGCCATGGTCGGTTGAAATATCAGTCATCTCATTTACCAGTAGTACCTGTGTGGGCGACTGTTTCCGAGGTCCCAGACAAGGGCGTCAGGATCGTCGCCGCGATGCACGCGTTGCAGGCCCTTCGCGTTGCGTCGGCGGCGGGGCCTGTTGTGAAACAGGATATTCCAATGCGCGGGCGTTCCAGACAGGAAGGCGCCGACGCTGCGGCTCTTCGTGCGCGGCTTCTTGCGTTTATGGTGCATGATGGTCTCCGGGGCTTCTGGGCACGGAAATACGTGCCGACCCGGAGGTCCGCGGATGGCGGGCAGAAATGCAGCGTGATGAAAAGCGTCGTCTGCGCTCCCAATAGCAGATCGGGCCGCGCCGGCAAAGCCTGCTTTCCTGGGGACAGGCGCCGCCAACCTCATGGTGCTATGGCGTAAACATAGTTCTCACCATTACCTGTCACGGCGCGCCATTCGCGGGAGATCCCCCGCAGGGCTTGGAATGACAGCGCGATAAAAAATTTCCTTCGCCGCTTTTCGTTCCGTTGTCGCTGTGCGCGGCGGTGCGCATATGCACCGGGAAGTTCGTGTTCACACCTGCCGGGCCGATTCATGACCGCGACCGTCCTGCCGCCCACGAAAGTCGCGCACGCTGCCGGCGCATGCGCGACTTTCAGTCATTGTTGTCGTTCTTGTCACGCATTTCGCGGTGACGGTATTGGCGCCGACGGGTCGGTGTGGCGCATCCGCTTATTGCGCGCGCAGGAGCTCCGGCACGCGCAGCAGGATGAGCTCGTTGTCGTCCTGCCTGCCGATCTGGCGGCCGGACGAATAGGGCAGGTTGTTGTCGTTGGCGACGATGATGTGGTCGGCGTCGACGATGGCCACGTCCTCGATGGTCACGAACGGGAAGGTGAAGACGCCGTCACGTGTTGCGGTGCGCGCCAGCTTCTTGGGGTCGGCGATGCGCATCAGGTCGATGTAGCCCACCTTCTTCACGAAGCCCTCGGCGTCGGCCTGGGTGAGGTCGATCTTGTAGATGCGCTTGAACCTGGCCGGAACGTTCTGGCAATCGGGCCGGGCCGGCCCGTTGCAGGCCGTCGCCGGATCGCCCTCGCCGTTGTCGCGCTCGATGATCAGGCCGGTGGCGGCGTCGATCATGTTGAAGTCGCCGATGTTGTTGTCGTTGAGCTCCAGGCGGTACTTCCACGAGCGGCCGGTGTACGCGCCCCTGGCGACATCGAACTCCAGGATGCGCAGATACTCGCGCCCGTCCTTCATCTCCCAGGTCTTGGCGGCGGCATCCCACAGCGGCCCTTCCAGCAGCGGATACAGGAGCTTGCCGTCGACGGCGGCGGCCATGCCCTCGAAGCCGCGCGAGCGGCGCACCTCGAAGGTGACCGCGCCCGGCACGGCCGGCGTCGTCATGCCGTAGTGGTCGGGCGAGCGCACGACCTTGCCGTCGACCCTGGTCTCGAAGAAGCCGGTCACCTTGCCGTCGAGATCGGTGCGCACCAGGTACGGCCCGAACTCGTCGCCGAACCACAGGCTGTCGCCGATCGGCTGGATCGATTCGATATCGAGATCGGCGCCGGTGAGGTAGCGCCGCGGCGTATGCTCGTTGACGATCACGAAGGGCAGCTTGCGGTCGGGGTCATGCAGGAACTTCGTGCCGACACGGTCGACCTTGCCGGCTGTCCAGTCGGCCTTCAGCTCGTGGAACATCAGCATGGCGTCGGACGAGTTGGCCTTGCTGCCGAAGCCGTTGTCGGTCAGGACGATGAAGTTGCCATTGGCCAGCGTCTTGATGCCCGAGAAGCCTTGCACGGGCTGGCCCTTGAAGGGCAGCGACAGGCCGGTCTCGCGCGGCGCTGTCTTGTCCGACAGAAACGACGTGCCCTTGATCGAGCCCACGGTCTCGTTGCGGCCCTTGGCCGGCTCGGCGAAACGGCCCGAGACCGCCAGGCTCTCGGGTGCGTCGGACGGCGGCGGCACGAAGGTGGCCGCCGGCAGCACGGCATGGCCCGCCAGCTCGGCCGGATAGTCCTTGGCCAGGGCCGGCGCCGCGGCCAGCGATGTTCCGATCAGGAGCGCCCCGATCAGGCGCGTGTGGCTCAGTCTCATCTCACCCCCTTGGTCGCGCTGTGCGCACGCCGGTGTAGGAAGACGGCATGACGTGCCGGTTACACGGTGGTGGCGGAACGGCGACGGTGCCGTGGACAGGGCCGATCGGGGTGGCGTCGGGCGTTGGTGCGCACGCCATGGGAATGAAATGCGCACCTGAAGTGTCTGTTGCGGTCAGGTCGCTCCATCGGGCGGCCTTCGGTTTCGATCCAGCAGGGGGAGCAGAACCATGACCACAAACGATGCCCGCGGCCTGGCCATGACCGGCGCCGACGCGGCCGCCGTCGACGGCTTCGAGGCGGCCCTGGCGGAATTCCAGTGCTATGTCGGCAATCCCGCCGGCACCATCGAGGCGGCGCTGCAGGCCAGGCCCGATCTCACCATGGGCCACGTGCTGCGCGGCTATCTCTACGGCTCCAGCCTCGAGGCGCCGGGCCTGCGCGAAGCCGGCCTGTCGCTCGAGGCGGCGCGGGCGTTGCCCGCCAATGCCCGCGAGCGCCAGCACGTCGCGGCCCTGGAAGCGCTGGTGGCCGGCGCCTACGAGCGCGCGGCGCATCTATGGGAGGGGCTGCTGGTCGAGCATCCGCGCGACGTCCTGGCGCTGCAGGTCGCGCATCTGATGGACTTCATGCGTGGCGATGCACGCAACCTGCGCGATCGCGTCGCGCGGCGCCTGCATGCCTGGACCAAGACCGATCCCGGCTATCACGCGGTGATCGGCATGCATGCCTTCGGCCTGGAGGAGATGGGCGAGTACGATCGTGCCGAGGAGCGCGGCCGCGAATCGGTGAGCCTGAATGCGCGCGACGGCTGGGGCTATCACGCCGTGGCCCATGTGCTGGAGATGCGCAACCGTCCGGAGGACGGCGTACGGTGGTTGTCGTCGAGCAGCGCGCACTGGGCGCCCGATTCGTTCTTCGACGTGCACAACTGGTGGCATCTTGCGGTCTACGAGCTGGAGCTCGATCACCTTGATGCCGTGCTGGCGCTCTACGACGGGCCGATCCGCGCTGAGCATTCCGCCACCGCGCTCGACCTGATCGACGCCGCGGCGCTGCTGTGGCGCCTGACGCTGCGCGGCCATGATGTCGGCACGCGCTGGGACGAGATTGCCGACGCCTGGACGCCGATGATCGATGACGGCGTCTATGCCTTCAACGACGTCCATGCCGTGATGGCCTTTGTCGGTGTCGGCGACGAGGCGCGCATCGCGCAGCAATACGCCACGTTGCGGCGCAGCGCGGCGGCTGCCGCCGGTATCAGCAATGGCGCGATGGCGCGCGAGGTCGGCCTGCCGGTGGCCGAGGCTTTGATCGCCTTCGGCCGCGGCCGCTATCGCGACGCCATCGACAGGCTGCAGCACCTGCGGCCGCTGGCGCACCGCTTTGGCGGCAGCCATGCGCAGCGCGACCTGCTCGACCTGACCCTGATCGAGGCCGCCAGCCGCGCCGGGGACAAGGGCCTGCTCGCGGCCCTGGCGAGCGAGCGCAGCATGAGCCGGCCGCGCTCTCCCCTGGCGCGCCGCTATCGGCAGGCGGCGCTGGCGGCGTAGCCTCTTCCCGAGGCCGCGGGCAGGGTCCGGAGGACCTGACCAGGCGGCTGCCGCCGCCGTGCCGCCACCCTGTCCTGCAAGCCAGACATCGTATATCCCGGGATGTCGGAGGGGCGCCTACGCCCTATGGTGCGGCCGCGCCGCTGGCATCCGGCGGGTGCGGCGAGGAGGGACATGATGGCTGGGCCTTTGGCAGGTGTGCGGATTCTGGATTGCACTTCGGTCGTGCTGGGGCCGTGGGCGGCCCAGCAGCTGGGCGACCTCGGTGCCGATATCATCAAGATCGAATCGCCGGAAGGGGACACCACGCGCCAGCTCGGCCCGCGCCGCAACAAGAACATGGCGGCCTTCTTCCTGGGCTGCAATCGCAACAAGCGCAGCATCGTGCTCGACCTCAAGAAGGAGGACGGCCGCGCTGCCCTGTTCCGCATGGCCAAGACCGCCGATGTGCTGATGCACAACTACCGGCCCGAGCCGGCGGCGCGCCTGGGCGTGCCCTACGAGGCCTTCGAGAAGGTCAACAAGCGGCTGATCTACGTCGCCACCTACGGCTACCGCGCCGCCGGGCCGATGGGGCCCAAGGCGGCCTACGACGACATCATCCAGGCCGGCTCCGGCCTGGCGTCGCTGCAGACCGTGGTGGCGGGCGCGCCGCGCTTCCTGCCCACGATCGTCGCCGACAAGACCAGCTCGAACGCCGTGGTCGCGGCCGTGCTGGCGGCGCTCTACGAGCGCGAGAAATCGGGCCTGGGCCAGGCGGTCGAGGTGCCGATGTTCGAAAGCCTGGTCTCCTACGTGATGGTCGAGCATCTCTACGGCGAGAGCTTCGTGCCGGCGATCGACACCGCAGGCTACAAGCGGGTCCTCAACAAGGAACGCCGGCCCTATCCGTCGAAGGACGGCTTCTTCGCGCTGCTGCCCTACAACGATGCCAACTGGCACGAGTTCTGCCAGCTCGTCGGCCGGTCCGACATCATGCAGGATCCGCGCTTCCAGTCGCTTGAGGCCCGCCTGACCAACGTCGAGGTGGTGTACGCCACGCTGGCCGAGATCTGCGCCACCCGCACCAACGCCGAATGGGTCGCGCTGCTGAAGGACTCCAACGTGCCGCACGGGCCGGTGAACACCCTGGAGGATCTGTTCAACGATCCGCAGCTGCAGGCCACCGGCTTCTGGAAGGAGGTCGATCACCCGACCGAGGGGCGGCTGCGCATGCCCGACATCCCGCCGAGCTTCAGCCGCACGCCGGGCGAGATCCGCTATCTGCAGCCGCGCCTGGGCGAGCACAGCGTCGAGATCCTGCGCGAGTCCGGCTTCTCGGCCGCCGAGATCGACGCCATGCTCGCGACCGGCGCCACCCGCGACGGCACCAAGGGCTAGCACGGCCACTGTCATCCCGAGCGTAGCGAGGGATCTCCCGCGAATGGCGCACCGTGCGTCCCTCGCAGGAGATCCCTCGCTGCGCTCGGGATGACAGGCTGAAACGCGCCGGAAAGGGCTATACTGCCGCCCATTCCGGAGGCTGCCATGACCCTGTCCGCTGTCGAGGCTGCGCCCAAGGCCGAGCTGCACATCCACCTGGAAGGCTCGCTGGAGCCGGACATGCTGCTGGCGCTGGCCGCGCGCAACCAGGTCACGATCCCCTACGCGAACGCCGATGAGCTGCGGGCCGCCTACGACTTCGCCGACCTGCAGGAGTTCCTCGAGCTCTACTGGGCCGGCCAGAGCGTGCTGCGCACCGAGCGCGACTTCTACGACCTGACCCACGCCTACCTGGCGCGCGCCCATCGCGACAATGTCGTGCATGTCGAGGCCCACCTCCTGCCGCAGGGCCACACGCCGCGCGGTGTTCCGTTCGGCGCGGTGCTCGACGGCGCGCTGGCAGCCTTCGACGACGCGCGGCATGCGTTCGGCATCACCGGCGGCATTATCCTGGGACTCAATCGCCACGAATCCCAGGACGAGGCGCTCGCGGTGCTGCGGTCCGCCCAGCCCTGGCGCGACCGGATCCTGGCGCTGGGCCTGGAGGGACCGGAGAAGGGCAACCCGCCATCGAAGTTCACACAGGTCTATGATCAGGCGCGCGACTGGGGCTGGCACCTGACGGCGCATGCCGGCGAGGAAGGGCCGCCGGACTACATCGTCGAGGCGCTCGATGTGCTGAAGGTCGAGCGCATCGACCATGGCGTGCGCTGCGAGCAGTCGCCGGCGCTGGTGCGGCGCCTGGCCGAGCAGGGCGTGCCGCTCACCGTCTGTCCGCTCTCGAACGTGATGCTGAAGGTGTTCCCCGCATTGGCGCAGCACAATCTGCGTCGCCTGCTGCAGGCCGGCCTGTGCGTGACGGTCAACTCCGACGACCCGCCGTATTTCGGCGGCTACGTGAACGCCAACTACACCCAGAGCGCGGCGGCGCTGGGCCTCAGCGCGGCCGAGCAGCGGCGCCTGGTGCGCAACGGCTTCGTTGCCGCCTTCATCGACGACGCGCAGCGCCGCCGCTGTCTGCACGACCTCGATGCGGCCTGGCCGCCGCCCTGAACCATCAGCGCGCGTGCAACCTCCCGCGCCGTAGCGCGTTTTTGATGCGGGACCTGCATGTCCCGACGCATCAGGAGGCAACCATGCTGAAAGGGCTTTGCGCAGCCCTGCTGACGTGCGCCCTGGCGGGTGCGTGCACGGTTCGCGAGACGAGAACCGTCGTCGTGCCAGCCGGTGCCGACACTGTCTGCCAGGGCTACGGCTTCACGCCGGGCACGACAGGCTACGACAACTGCGTCGTCCGTGAAGCCGATGCCCGCCGCCGCGGCCGTATGGCAGCCGACTACACCGAATCAGCGCTCGTCACCGATTCGCAGGCCGCCTGCTACTCCTATGGGCTGACACCCGGCACGACTCCCTACGATCGCTGCGTGAGCTATGAGATCAATGCGCGCCGCTATCGCTAGCTCGAACCGGTCAACGGGTGATGGCAGGCGGCGAGCTGGCCGCCGCTGATCGGCCGCAGCGGCGGCACCTCGTCGGCGCAGCGCTGGTCGGCCCGCGGGCAGCGCGTGCGGAAACGGCAGCCCGAGGGCGGTGCGATCGGCGACGGCGGTTCGCCGATCGGTATGTTGACGGTGGGCCGGATCGTCGGATCCGGCACCGGGATCGCATCGAGCAGCAGCGCGGTATAGGGATGCGCCGGACGCGTGAAGATCTGCTCGGTCGGGCCGACCTCGCACAGGCGGCCCAGATACATCACCGCGATCCGATCGCTCACGGCTTTCACGACCGCCAGATCATGCGCGATGAACAGCAGCGTCAGCCCGTAGCGGCGCTTCATGTCCTCGAGCAGGTTCAGGATCTGGGCCCGGATCGAGACGTCGAGCGCTGACACCGGCTCATCGCAGATCACCAGCTCAGGCTCCAGCACCAGGGCGCGGGCGATGCAGATGCGTTGGCACTGCCCGCCCGAGAACTCGTGCGGCAGGCGGCCGCCGGCCGTATCGGGGTCGAGGCCGACCGCCGTCATCACCGCGCGCACCTGCCTGTCGCGCTCGGCGCGGTCCTTGATGCCGGCGATCACCAGCGGCTCGGCGATGATGTCGGCGATGCGCCGGCGCGGGTTGAGCGATGCGATCGGGTCCTGGAAGATCAGCTGCAGCCGGCGGCGCATGCGGCGCAACGCTTCCCCGCCCAACCGGGTCAGGTCAGTGCCGTCGAACACCACCCGGCCGGCGGTCGGCCGGCGCAGCTGCAGCACGGCGCGGCCCAAGGTCGACTTGCCGCAACCCGACTCGCCGACCAGGCCCAGGGTCTCGCCGCGGTCGACATGCAGGCTCACGTCGCTGACGGCGTGCACGGTCTTGCTGCCGACAGGGTATTCGACGACGAGGTTCTCGACCTCCAGCAGCTTGCCGTTCTTCACGCCGGCCATCATGCCTCCGGCATCGGCGCGGGTTGCAGGGGATGCCAGCAGGCGTATTGGCTGCCGGCGGGACCACTGTCGGCCAGCGGCGGCTTCGCGGCGCGGCACTGGTCGTCGGCATGGCGGCAGCGCGGCGCAAAGGAGCAGCCCGGCAACGGCCGGGTCTGATCGGGCGGCCGCCCGGCGATCGCCGGCAGCGCCGTATGCGGCGGCGAATCGAGCTTGGGAATCGCGGCCAGCAGGGCCTGCGTGTAGGGCATGCGCATGCCGGCGAACAGCGATGGCGTCGGCGCGCGCTCGACCACGCGCCCGGCATACATCACCGCCACCTCGTCGGCGCGGCCGGCGACGACGCCGAGATCATGCGTGATCAGGATCATCGCCATGTGGCGGCGCTGCTGCTCGCGCGCCAGCAGGTCGAGGATCTGCGCCTGCACCGTGACGTCGAGCGCCGTGGTCGGCTCGTCGGCGATCAGCAGCTTGGGCTCGCACGACAGCGCGATCGCGATGGCCACGCGCTGGCGCATGCCGCCGGAGAGCTGGTGCGGGTACTGCCGCAGCCGCTGCTCGGGCGCCGGGATGCCGACCGCCGCCAGCAGCTCGGCGGCGCGCCTGGTGGCGGCCGCCGTGTCCATGCCGAGATGGGCCTGCAGGGTCTCGATCAGCTGCGTGCCGATGGTCAATACAGGGTTGAGCGAGGTCATCGGGTCCTGGAAGACGACCGCCAGCGACGGGCCGCGCAGCCGGCGCAGCGCCTCCGGCGACAGGCGCACCATGTCCTGTCCGTCGAACATGACCCGGCCCTTGAGCGCGGCACGCTTGGGCAGCAGCTGCAGGATGGCGCGCGACAGCATGGTCTTGCCGCAGCCCGACTCGCCCACGATGCCCAGCGTGCGGCCCGGCGCCAGGCTGAGATCGACCTGGTCGACCGCCAGCAGCCGGCCGCGCGGCGTCGGCAGCTCGACCGACACGCCCTCGACGGAGAGCAGTGGCTGGCTGGTCATGTTTTGGACCGCGCGCGTCCACGCGCGCACCGGTTCAGCGGCGCCGGATCATGAGCGCGCGTAGACGCGCGCGGTCCGAAACATGAGCTCACCCTCCTCACAGGGCCCCCGGCCGCGGGTCGGTCAGCGCCCGCAGCGTGTCACCGATGATGTTGAAGGCCAGCACGGTGATGAACATCGTGCCCGCCGGCAGGAAGGCGAGCCATGGCGCGATGTCCAGGCTCTCGCGGCCTTCGGCGATCATGCTGCCCCAGCTTGGCGCCGGCGGCGGCACGCCCAGCCCCAGGAAGCTCAGCGCACCCTCGACCACGATGGTGACGGCGACCCCCAGAAGGAAGAAGGCGACCAGCGGCAGCGAGACGTTGGGCAGCAGCTCGCGCAGCAGGATGCGGCCGTGCGTGGCGCCAAGGGCGCGGGCGGCGACGACGAATTCGCGCTCGCTGAGCGACAGGGTGACGGCACGGGCGACGCGCGTGAACGCCGGGATGCTCAGCACGCCGATCACCAGGGTGATGTTCAGGACCGTCTGCCCGAGATAGGCGAGGACGGCGAGCAGGAAGACCAGTGGCGGAAAGGCCAGCAGCACGTCGACGCCGCCAACTGTCAGGGTCTCGAGGCGGCCGCGGAAGTAGCCTGCCAGCATGCCCAGCGCGCCGCCGATCGTGACGCCGATCACCGACGACAGCAGCCCGACCGTGAGCGAGACGCGGGCGCCGTAGATCAGGCGGGAGAGTATGTCGCGGCCCAGGCTGTCGGTGCCCAGCAGATGCTCGGCGCTGGGCAATGCGCGCTTGCCAAGCATGTCCATGTCGGTGGGGCTGGCGATGGGCAGAATGGTGGCAAACACCGCCGCCAGGCCGATCAGCAGGACCCAGGCGACGGCGCAGAGGAAGAGGCCGCCCAGCTTGCGGCGCTTGGCGACAGGTGAGGCCAGCGCGGTGTCGCCGTCGATCTCAAGCACGGCCATGGCGGATCCTCGGATCAAGCACGCCGTAGAGCATGTCGACGATGAAGTTCACGATGACGAAGCCGGCGGCGACGAACAGCACCACGCCCTGCAGGATGATGAAGTCTCGGGCGTAGATGGCGCCCACCAGCAGCCGGCCGATGCCGGGCAGCGCGAAGATCGTCTCGACGATCAGGGCGCCGCCGATCAGCCGGCCGATGTTGATGCCGGTGATCGTGACCAGGGTGAGCGACGAGGGCTTCAGCGCATGGACCAGCAGGATGCGCGCCGGCCGCAGCCCCTTGGCCTTGGCCATCGCGATGTAGTCTTCCTGCAGGGTGGCGATCATGTCGGAGCGCAGCACCCGCATCAGGGCCGGCCATTCGGCGAAGGCAAGCGTCAGCGCCGGCAACACGAAGCTGCGCAGGTTGCCGACCGGATCCTCGCTGAACGGCACCCAGCCCGTCGCCGGCAGCCAGTTGAACTGCACCGCGAACAGGAAGATCAGCAGGATCGCCACCATGTAGGACGGCAGCGACAGGTTGGCGAAGGCGAAGCCGGTGAAGAAGCGATCGATCGCGCTGCCGCTCTTCACCGCGCACAGGATCGCGAGCGGAATGCCGATCATGAGCCCCATCACCTCGGCCATGATCATGAGCTCGATCGACACCGGCAGGCGATCGAGCACGGCGTTGAGCACCATCTCGCCGGTGCGGAATGACCGGCCAAGGTCGCCCTGCAGGACGCCCCACAGCCAGTGCAGGTAGCGCTGCCAGATCGGCAGGTCGAGCCCCATCTTGGCACGCAGCGCCGCGAGCTTCTCCGGCGTCGCCTGATCGCCCAGGATGGCGTAGGCGAGATCGCCCGGCAGCAGCGAGGCGATCAGGAACGTGAGCAGGCTGACGGCAAGCAGGACCGGCAGCAGATAGAGCAGCCGCCGGCCGATAAAACGGGCCATGCCTATTCAAGCCACGCGTTGGACACGTCGATCACGCCGCCATACAGCTTCGGCACGCCCTTCACCTTGGCCTTGGCCATCGCGTAGTACGTATTCTGGAAGGTCCAGAACCAGATGGCCTCCTGGTTGATGATGCGGCTGATGGCGCAGTAGTCCTCGGTGCGCTTGGCCTCGTCGGGCGTGACCCGGGCATGCTCCAGCAGCTTGTCGAGCTCGGGGTTCGAGTAGTTGGCGAGCGCCACCGGGCTGCCGGTGTGGAAGTTGGCGTACATCTGCACGTCGGGATCCGGGAAGTCGACGATGCGCCAGCCGATGACGTCGAACTTGCGCTGGAAGGCGCGCGGCGGGAAGGTCGCCTGGTCGACCATCTCGATCTCCATATCGGCGCCGACCTGCTTCCACAGCTGCTGGTATACCTGGGCCGCGGCCCGGCCGCGCGGAGTCGCGGTGAACAGCATCTTAAAGGCTACCGGCTTGCCGTATTCCTTGATCAGCGCCGCGGCCTTCTTGGGATCCTCGGGCAGGGCGCCGTCATCCTTGCATTTGACCCACGAGCCGTCGCCGTAAGGATTGCTTGCCGGCCGGGCGAGGCCGTTGGTCAGCGCCTGCGACATCTTCTTGCGATCGAGCGCCATGACCAGGGCGCGACGCACGCGAACGTCGTCAAGCGGCGCGACCTTGGTGTTGATGGCGTTCACCGCCGCGCCCGACCCGGCATAGGTCAGCACCTGCAGGGTCTTGTCGTTGCGGGCGCGCATGATGTTGTCGGCTTCCGACTCGTCGGCCCACACCAGGTCGGTCTCGCCCGACTTCAGGCTGGCAAAGCGTGATTGCGCATCGGGCAGCGGCCGCAGCACGACGCGGTCGAGGTACGGGCGACCCTTGTCCCAGTAGCTGGGGTTGCGCTCCACGACCAGGCGATCGCCCGCGGTCCACGATTTCAGCACGAACGGCCCGGTGCCGACGGGATTGCGGTTGTAGTCGTCGCCCTTGGCCAGCATCGCCGTCGGCGAATGGATCGTGCTGTTCTGGTCGGGGCGCGTGATCAGGGCGGGGAAATTCACCGCCGGATCCTTGAGGTTGTAGACGACCGTCAAATTGTCCTTGGCGTCGATGCTCAGGATGTTGGCGATATAGAACGCGCAGCGGCAGTTGTTCTTGGGGTCCTTCTGGCGGTCGAAGTTCGCTTTCACCGCCTGGGCGTTGAACGGCGTGCCGTCGTGGAACTTGACGTCCGGCCTGAGCTTGAAGGTCCAGGTCTTGAAGTCCTCGGAGCTGGACCATGAGAGCGCGAGCCTGGGCTTGGGCTTGCCGCTGTCGTCGAGGCTGACGAGCGTCTCCAGGATCAGGCTGGCGGCAATGTTGGCCGCCGTGTCGTAGACGCCGACCTTGAGCGGATCGAACCCGGGGATATCGAGCTCCAGCCCTACCGTGAGCGAGCCGCCTTGCTTCTGTGCTGCCGCGGGCGCGGCCGCGAACGCTGCCGCCAGGGCCAGCGAGCACGCGATGGAACCGAGACGCAATCCAGACCGGGTCATGACGTTTCCTCCAGGACATGCGGCGTTCGATGCGCTGCTTGGGCGGTACTGTAGACAGGGTCGCACGGCGACGTCCATGGGATCGCGCGCCGGATCGATCACCGATACGTGGCCACCCTCGACGGCCGCAACCGGGCCCTGTACCGTTCCCCGAAATGGGGGAGGCAAGCATGGTAACCGTCTACTTCGCGACCAATCGCCAGAATGAGGGGACGGAACGATCACCGAAATTCGGCCGGAATTTCAGCGAGAAGGGCTTAACCTACCTGCGCTTCGGTTCGGCGGAGGTCGAACCGCCAGCGCGCCCCGGCGGACGCTACAAGGTCACGCAGGTGCACCTGCCGCCAGAAAACATCATCGATGACCCGGACGCGCCCAAGCGCGAGAAGGCCAAGGAGAAGCTCGGCAGCCGCGAAATCTTCGACGAGCTGCGGGCCTCGATGGTCGCCAACCAGAGCGATGCGCTGGTGCTGATCCACGGCTTCGCCTGCAAGTTCGAGGAGGTGCTGGAGCGCGGCGCCCAGCTCAAGGAGATCTATCAGCTCGACGAGAAGCCGCTCGAGGTCTTCGTCTTTTCCTGGCCGGCCGACGGCAAGATGATCCCGCTGATTTCCTATCCCCGGGATCGGGACGATGCGCGCGCATCGGGGCCGGCGATGCAGCGGGCGCTCACGATCCTGCTGCGCTATCTCGCTGGCATCGGCCGCGACGCCCATTGCGAGCAGAACCTCCATCTCGTGGCGCACAGCATGGGCAACTATGCCTTGCGCCATGCGGTCCAGGCGATCGTCGGCGACCTCGGCGCCAACCGGCTGCCGCGCCTGTTCAAGAACGTGTTCCTGATGGCGGCCGACGAGGACAACGACAGCTTCGAGCTCGCCTACAAGTTCGCGCCATTGGCCGGCCTTGCCGACGCCATCCATGTCTACTTCGCCGCCAACGACGGTGCGCTCAAGATCAGCCGCGACACCAAGAACGCCCAGGATCGCCTCGGCGCCACGGGCCCGCGCACGTTGTCGGACCTGCCGCTGAAAGTGACGCTGGTGGACTGCGAGCGGGTCAGCGCCACGACCGATGGCGACCGCGGGCACCAATACTACCGCAATCGCCCCGAGGTGGTGGCCGACATACGCCAGGTGTTGCGCGGATTGCCGCCGGACGAGGTTCAGTTCCGCGACTGGGTGCCGGAGAAACGGGCGTACCGGATCAGGCCGACATAGTCTGGCACGGCCGTGGTGATTGTCCTCGCTCGGGGCAACCAGAGCGCACCACCTTTGCGCATGACCGCCCTATTCCTGCCGTGGCGGTGGGAAAACCTGCGGTGTTCCGGGAACCCGTCCCGCCAGATGCCGCAGGCATGACCGATCTTTCTGGCACGTCATCACCGTCCGTCGTCGCCCGGGTCGCCGTCGCGCAGGCGGTGCCGACGCGATCGGATGCCGCGCTGTTCAAGGTCAAAGCCGCCCTGCTGCGCGTGCGACGCCATGGGCAGGACATCGCCAGCGGGCTGCGACTGCGGCGTCATCCGACAGGCGCATCTCTCGCGGATGCACCCGTCATCGCCCAAACCCGCTCACCGCTGTGGGCTCCTGAAGCGGACCCGCGGGAATGGGCACTGACGGCAGGCAAGATCCAGAACCTGCGCATCGCTGCGCGTTGCCTTGACGGCATTGAGGTGCCAGCCGGCGCGGTTTTCAGCTTCTGGCGCCAGATCGGCCGCGCCACGCGGCGTCGTGGCTTCGTCGCCGGCCGTGAGCTGCGCGAGGGCTGCATGATCAGCACCGTGGGCGGCGGACTGTGTCAGTTGTCCAACGCGCTCTACGAGGCGGCGCTCGACGCCGGCTTCGAGATCGTCGAACGCCACGCGCATAGCCGCGTGGTGCCGGGATCGCGCGCGGTGCTGGGCCGCGACGCGACGGTCTTCTGGAACTATGTCGATCTGCGCTTTCGCAGTGCGCACGCCTTCCGGATCGAGGCGCGGATGACCGGCAGCGACCTGGACATTCGGTTTCGCGGCATCGGCAGTGCGGATGCGACCGGCATGCCGCCGCTTCTGACGCCGCGCGGCGACATCCACGACTGTATGAGCTGCGGACAGGTCGCCTGCTTTCGCCATACGTCCCGGCCGGTTGCGTCACAGACACACCAGACGGCATGGCTGATCGATGCGTGCTGGCCGGAATATGCCGACCTGTTCGCACGACAAACCGGACCGCGCGACATGCTCTTCCTGCCCATGCGTGGGTCCCTGGCGCGGCGTTATGCCTGGCCGGCGGCCGCCGGCCGTGAAGTCCGCGCAACGGTCGTCGCCTTGGCCCGAGCGATCGCCGCGCGGCGGCAACCGGCGCAAGGCCGTGCGCTCCAGACGCTGGCGCTGACCTATGACCGCCGCCTGGCCGAGAGCTACGCCCGGCGGCTGCCGCACACGCATACCCATCTCGTGGTCGGTCAATCCCTCTTGCCGCATCTCTGGAAGCTCGGCTGCTTGCGGGGTCGGACGTTCGACGTGCTGATGGAACGCTGGCCGCTGGCCGAATTGCAGCGCCGATTGGACCAGGCGCTGCTGGTGTATCCGCACAGCCCCACGTTGGGTGATTTCCGGGCGCCGCCGGAGATTGTCGCGGCCGAGGCTGCAGCGCTTGCCGCCGCCGATCATCTGTACACGCCACATCACGCGCTCGCCGAAGCGCTGCACGGTCACGCGACGCTGGTGCCGTGGGCAGTGCCGAAGCCCGCGGCGACCGCGCGGGTCGCCGGCGGCCGCGCGCTGCTGTTTCCGGCATCTCCCGTGGGACGCAAGGGCATCTACGCGCTGCGGGCGGCGTTGTCCGGACTGGATGTGGAGGTGCTGATCGCCGGACGCGCCCGCGAAGACGGCGCGAGCCTGAGCGACTTCTGGGGCAGCATCCCGGTTCGGAGCCTGGAAGGCGCAGGGTGGCCGGAGCGCCTGGCCGGAGTCGTGCTGCCGGCCATCATCGAGCATCAGCCGCGCGCGTTGCTGCGTGCCCAGGCGCTGGGCATTCCCGTCATCGCGTCGACGGTCTGCGGTCTGGCGCCTCGTCCGGGCACCACACTGGTCGACTATGACGATGTGCCGGCGCTGCGCGCCGCCATCATCACGTGCCTCGATCACGTCTCCGCGAGGTAGAGGCTCAGGGCGTGCCGCGAGCCGTCTGCTCGAGCAGATGCCACGCGGCCAACTTGACCCGCGGCCGGCCTTCGGCCTGACCTGCGGTGTTCTCCGCCGCTTCGATGCGCTGCCATGCAGCGGTGTCGATGACACGCGTGCCGCGCGCCGCAAGCAGCGCGTCGAGACCGCCCGGGCCGGCTTTCCGTGACGTTGGTACGGCTGCGAGATCGTCGACAACGACCTTCACCAGCGCCAACGAGTCGGCGCGGTTGGTCGGGATGACGCCGGTCGGGCCGCGCTTGGCCCAGCCCACGACATAGGTGCCGGGCAGGCCGCGCACGCGGCCATCGTCGTGCGCGATATGGCCGCGTTCCAGGGGCAGGCCGGCGGGCGGCGAGGGATCGTAGCCGATGCAGGTCACCACCAGATCGGCCGGCACGCGCCGGCGCTGCTCGGGATGCCGCGTGTCGGCCAGCTCCAGCGCGCGCACCTTGCCGTCCACGCCGTGCAGAGCGACGGGCGTGCACCAGAACAAAAAGTGCAGCCGGCGATGTTTCGCGGCGGCCGGACCCACCGCGAAGCCGCGCAGGATCTCGAGGTTCTTGGTCTTGCGCATGCGCTCGGGTGCCGGATCGCTGTTGGGGGCCGTCACACCGTCCAGCAATTCGGGCTGCGTGACGGCCTGGAAGGCAGCCAGGCGGCCGAGCTCGGCGAGCTCATTGCCGGTGAAATTCGCATCGGCCGGGCCACGGCGGGCGACAAGGCTGACGGCTGCGAGATCGAGCTTGGCGATGGCCGCCGCGGCGTGCGGCGCGATGTCGGACTTCGCCATCTCGTCTGCCGTCTTGGCCAGCACGCGCGCGACATCGATGGCGACGTTGCCGGCGCCGATCACCGCCACCGTGCGCATGTCGGGCCGCAGCGGATCCAGATCAGCAAAGTCGGGGTGGCCGTTGTACCAGCCGACGAAGGCGCCGGAGCCGACGACGCCATCGAGCGTTTCGCCCGGGATGCCCAGCCGGCGGTCGTGGCTGCAGCCGGTGGCGATGATCAGCGCGTCGTACAGCGCCGACAAATCTTCAATGGTGACGTCGCGACCGACCTCGACATTGCCGATAAAGCGCACCGTGGGCTTGGCCAGCAGGCGCTCGAACTGGCGCTGCACCGCTTTCGTGCCCTGGTGGTCCGGCGCGACGCCGTAGCGCACCAGGCCATAGGGGCAGGGCAGCCGGTCGATGATGTCGATACGGGCTTCCGGCAATGCCCGCACCAGCCCGTCGACGGCATAGAAGCCCGACGGCCCGGCTCCGATGACGGCGATGGTCCGGCTCATGGTGTCGCGACCATATCGACTGCGCCGGGCGCGTGCTAGCGTGGACTGATCGTCATCTGGTTTCGCCGTGGAGGCCGCATGCTTCTGAAAGACCGTGTCGTGCTGATCAGCAACGCCACCAAGTTCACCGGCCGGGCCGCCACGGCGGCGGCGCTGGGCGAGGGCGCGACCGTCCTCGTGACGGACGAGAGCTTCGCTGACGCCGACAGGCGCAAGGCCTGGGAGAAGGAGTTCAAGGGCAGCACGGCGCTGGCCGAGCAGGCGCCGGCCGAGATCGGCGCCGCCGTCAAGGCGCGCGGCCGCATCGACGCCCTGGTCAACAACGACGCCTGGCCAGCGACGCGTGCACCGCTGGGCGAGGCCAAGCTCGACGAGTTCCGCGCCGCCTTCGAGACGATGGTGGTGCGCCCCTTCGCGCTCACGCAGCACATCGCGCCGCTGATGCGCCAGCGCGCCTATGGCCGCATCCTCTTCGTCTCCTCGGCAGCGCCGCTGCGCGGCATTCCCAACTATTCAATGTACGTCTCGGCGCGCGCCGCCGCCAACGGCCTGGTGTCGTCGCTGGCCAAGGAGCTGGGCAAGGACCAGATCACGGTCAATGCGCTGGGCTCCAACTATGTCGAGAACCCCGACTATTTCCCGCCAACGCTGCTGGCCAACAAGGAGGCGATGGCGCGCATGACGGCGCAGGTCCCGCTGGGCCGCCTGGGCAAGCCGCAGGAGATCGCCGCCACCATCTGCTTCCTGGTTTCCGAGGGTGCCGGCTTCATCACCGGCCACGTCCTGCCGCATGCCGGCGGCTGGGCATAACACCGCCAGCGTCATCCCGAGCGTAGCGAGGGATCCCCTGCGAAGGACGCACGGTGCGCCATTCGCGGGAGATCCCTCGCTGTGCTCGGGATGACAGAAAAATGCGGCGGTGCGGAATCTTTCTGTTCGACGGCAAGATCCCGCGCTTCATCCGGGCAGACAGCATGGCCTGGTTCGCGTGTCCGTCTCATCGTGCTAGGTGTCAGGCGATGGCGGCGCACGAGCGCCGCGCGATGGAGAGCAGCCAATGGGCAAGCGGATCGCACTCCTCACCAGCGGCGGTGATTGCGCCGGGCTGAACGCCGTGATCCGTGCCGTGGTGCGCCGTGCCCATCACGCCTACGATTTCGACGTGATCGGCATCCGCAAGGGCACGCATGGCCTGCTGGCGCGGCCGGTCGAGATCGAGGAGCTGAAGCCCGGGCATGACGATACGGCGCTGCTGCGGCTGGGTGGCACGGTGCTGGGCACCACCAACAAGGGCGATCCCTTCGCCTTTCCGATGCCCGACGGCACGCTGAAGGATCGCTCCGAGGAGATCGTCGAGGGCTTCCGCGCGCTCGACCTGGATGCCCTGATCGGCGTCGGCGGCGACGGCAGCCTCAAGATCCTGTCGCGGCTGGCGCTGCAGGGCGGCATCCCCTTCGTGGGCATTCCCAAGACCATCGACAACGACGTCGCCCGCACCGAGCGGGCCGTCGGCTACACCACCGCCGTGGCCACCGCCACCGAGGCGCTGGACCGGCTGCAGCCCACGGCCGCCAGCCACGATCGTCTGATGGTGCTGGAGCTGATGGGCCGCGACGCCGGCCACATTGCGATCGCCGCCGGGGTGGCCGGCGGCGCCGACGTCGTGCTGATCCCGGAGATCGACTGGACCCTGCAGATCGTGGTGCGGCGCGTGAAGGACCTGCGCGTCGCGGGCCGCAATTTCGCGCTGATCGTGGCGGCCGAGGCGGCGCGGCCATCGGACGTCGACGGCTCTGCGGTCGAGGCCGCAGGCGGCATCGGCCACTGGCTGGGTGTCGAGCTGGGCCGGCTCACCGGCGCGGAGACGCGCGTCACCGTGCTGGGTCATGTGCAGCGCGGCGGCGTGCCCAATGCCGAGGATCGGCTGCTGGGCTCGGCCCTCGGCGTGCATGCCGTCGACCTGGTGGCGCAGGGCCGCACCGGTCGCATGGTGGCATGGTGGAACCGCGACGTGGTCGACGTGCCTCTGGAAGAGGTCGTGGCGGTGCCCAGCGTCGTCGACCCGCAGGGTCCGGTGGTGCGCACGGCCAGGGGGCTGGGCATCTGCCTGGGGGACACCCTGTAGGCAGGTTCTTCTTCTCGGAATGAGGACTTCGACGTTTCGCCGCAGCCGGCAGCCTCTTGACTCTGAGCGATTACTCATCAATTGTGAGTAATTGATCACACAAGAGGCCTCCATGGTGCTTCCCTATTTCCGGCTGGCGGCGCTCGGGGTGGTGGTATCCGGTATTCTTTCGGTCCCGGCGCCGGCGCGGGAGCGGACCGTCGCCGCCCTTTCCGCCGTCGGTTTTCCGATCGTCGGCGGCTCGACGGTCGAAATGTCGCATGTGCGTCCCGCCGGCGCCGCGGCGGCGCCGGCGTCGGCGTCGGTCCATGATGCTGCCACGGCGCTGAGCCGGGCCGGCAAGTGGTCGACGGCAGGCGTCGTGGTCACGGGCGCGGTGGCGACGCTGGTGCTGCGCGATGCCAGCGGCGCGATGCAGGCCAGCCTGATCGTGCCGGCGCGGGCGATCACGGCCTCGGGGCTGCGGGCCGGCGATGCCGTGCGCACCACGGCGACGGAAGCCGGCACGATCCTGCACCGCGACGGGCGGGTGCTGGCCTTTGTCGCCGCCGATGACCAGGACCATCTCGTGCAGCATGACGCGCTCGTGGTCCACTGACTGTCGCGCGGCGATGGCCGGCATGCGGATTGCGGCGTTGGGCACCGGGCCGTCCGGCGCGCGGGCCGGGGAGTCGGCGTGCAGCGACCGGCTGCCGCCCGTCGCTGAGGTGGTGCAGGCGGCCGCGGCCGCGAAACGCCTGGAGCGGGCTCTGGACGATACCGGCGCCGACATCGCCATCATCGGCCGCGTCGGCGCCGATCTCAGCCGCCACGGCGTCACCTGGACCCATGCCGGCATCGCCTGGCGTGACGATCCGGCGGGCCGCTGGCAGATCCGGCACGCGCTCAACGAGCGCGCCGGGCCAACATCGCGCCTGTACCGCCAGGGCCTGATGAACTTCTTCCTCGATGGTCCCTGGACCTACGACGCTCTCGTGCTGGTGCCCGGCCCCGAATTGCGCGCGGGACTGCTGGAGCGGCTGGAGGCCGGATCGATCGAGACCCTGCATCAGCCGCGCTACAGCGTGATGGCCTATCCGTTCGCCATGGCCTATCAGAACTCCAACCAGTTCGTGCTCGAGAACCTGGCGCTGGCGCGCGCCGGCAGGCTCGATGGCGACCGCGCGGCGGCGATCGCCGAGCTGCGGCAGTCCGGCTTCGAGCCGCACACGGTGTGCTTCACGCGGCTGGAGCGCCTGGGCGGCCGCTTCCGCGCCAATGTACGCTTCGACGACCACCCTCGCGCCGCCGCCAACGACAATCGCTACGCGGTGGTCACCGTCCAGGCCATCGAGCGTTGGCTGGCCTCGACCGGCACCTTGTCGGCCAGCATCGAGGTGCGCCCGCAATGACGGCAGGCGCGCTCACCCGCCGCATTTCGGGGTGGCGAAGGCGTTGAGCTCCTTCACGTCGGCCCGCCAGACGATGCCTTCGCGCCGGAACGTGAAGCGCGCGATCACACCGCTCTCGTGCAGCTCGAAGGTCGACTCCATCCAGTCGCTGAGCGCCCTGGAGGTCTGCTTCAGCGTCCAGGCCCTGCCACGCAGCAGCGGCGAACTGATCCGCGGCGCCGGCGGCTTCAGGGCCGGCAGGGCCGCCGCCCGCGCCACGGTGACATCGGCTGCGGCATAGAAGCGGCCCAGCTCAATGGTGCGCAGCGCGAACGGACCGCCCGCCGTGTCGGGATCGCTGCTGCTGAGCGCATCGATCAGCTTGGCGCGCAGCGCCACGGGCAGCAGCGTGCCGGCCGGCAGGTCGACCTTGCGCGGCAGCTTGTCGGACTTGACGTCGAGCGTGCCGGCGCCGTCGGCGCCGAGCACGACCGTGCCGCGGGCTTCCTCGCCGCGGGCGCCGACGCGATAGCGGGCCTCGTATTGCAGTATCCGCCCGTCGGGCTTCTCGCTGAACTTGGTGCCCTCCTGCCAGGACTCCATCCGGGCGCCGGTGCGCCCGAGGCTGTACAGCAGGGCGCTGCTGTAGTCCCAGCTCTCGCAGGTCTTGCTCAGGCTGGCCGACATCTGGCCTTCCGCCTTGGTCTCGGCGGGCGGCTTCTCGACCGTGATCTGGTAGCTGATCGCATGCCCCTGGATGTCGGCGGCCTGCGCCGGCAGCGCCGCGGCAAAGAACAGTCCTGTCGTCCCGAGCGCAGCGAGGGATCCCCTGCGAAGGGCGCACCTCGCATCATCCGCAGGAGATCCCTCGCTGCGTTCGGGATGACAGGAGGGCTCGAGAATCCGCATGCATTCATATTACCGACCAGGAACGCCTAGCTGAAGGCTTCGTCCCAGGTGCCGCGGGTCGAGGCGCGGGAGTACTCGGTGGCCCGGTTCTCGAAGAAGTTGGTGTGCTCGACCGCATTGAGCATGAAGTCGATCCAGGGCAGCGGGTTCTTCTCGACCCGGTAGATCGGCTGCAGGTCGAGCTGCGTGAGGCGGTGGTCGGCGATGTAGCGGATGTAGCGCTTCACGTCCTCGGCGTTCATGCCCTCGATGGCGCCCATCTCGAACGACAGGTCGATGAAGGCATCCTCATGGTCGACGATGGTCGAGCAGGCGATGTAGATCTCGCGCCGCAGCTCCTCCGTCCAGATGCCGGGGTTCTCGGCGATGAAGGTGCGGAACAGGCGGATGATCGAGTTGCAGTGCAGGCTCTCGTCGCGCACCGACCACGACACGATCTGGCCCATGCCCTTCATCTTGTTGAAGCGCGGGAAGTTGAGCAGCATGGCGAAGCTGGCGAACAGCTGCAGGCCCTCGGTGAAGGCGCCGAACACGGCCAGCGTCTTGGCGATGTCTTCCTTGGAGTCGACGTTGAAGCCCTGCATGTAGTCGTACTTGTCCTTCATCTCCTTGTAGCGGAGGAAGGCCGAGTACTCCGTCTCGGGCATGCCGATCGTGTCGAGCAGGTGCGAGTAGGCGGCGATGTGCACCGTCTCCATGGCCGAGAAGGCGGCCAGCATCATCTGCACTTCGGTCGGCTTGAAGATCCGGGAGTAGTGCTTCATGTAGCAGTTGTTCACCTCGACATCGGCCTGGGTGAAAAAGCGGAAGATCTGCGTCAGCAGATGCCGCTCGCTGTCGCTGAGCTTGTGGCGCCAGTCCTTCACGTCATCGGCCAGCGGCACCTCCTCGGGCAGCCAGTGGATGCGCTGCTGCGTGAGCCAGGCGTCGTAGGCCCACGGATAGCGGAACGGCTTGTAGATCGGCTTGGCGTCGAGAAGGGACATGGGTCTCTATCCAAATTCGCTGGGAGCGCGCCACTCCAGTGGCGCATCGCCCGTAGCATCAGCGGAGGGCGACCACGAACTGCTGGGAAGACCGCCGTCGGACGGCCGTCGAGGCCGTCCGACGGCGTGCGCCACTGGAGTGGCGCGCTCCCGGCAATCACATAACTACTGGCACGCGAGGCACTCTTCGTAGTTGTTCTGCTCCGCTGCGGCGGCCAGCGGCAGCTCGGCGGGGGCGCCGGAACCGTTCTTGTAGCTCGAGGGCATCGCCACCGCGGCGATGGCCGCGTCGCCCGAGACCGCCTCGGCGCGCTGGATGCTGAGCGAGCGGCAGTAGTAGAGGCTCTTCACGCCGCGCTTCCAGGCCATCATGTGGATCTGGTGCAGGTCGCGCTTGTGCACGTCGGCCGGCAGGAAGACGTTCAGCGACTGCGACTGGCAGATGAACGGCGTGCGGTCGGCAGCATGCTCGATCAGCCAGCGCTGGTCGAGCTCGAAGGCGGTCTTGAAGACGGCCTTCTCGTGGTCGTCCAGGAAGTCGAGATGCTGCACCGATCCCTGGTTCAGCGCGATCGAGGTCCAGGTGTCCTCGTCGTCGCGGCCCTTCTGCGCCAGCAGACGCTGCAGGTACGGATTGCGCACGCTGAAGGAGCCGCTCAGCGTCTTGTGGGTGAAGACATTGGCCGCGATCGGCTCGATGCCGGGCGAGGCGCCGCCGGCGATGATCGAGATCGAGGCCGTCGGCGCGACCGCGAGCTTGTTGGAGAAGCGCTCCTGGATGCCGAAATCGGCCGCGTCCGGGCAGGCGCCGCGCTCGCCCGCCAGCTTCACCGACGCGGCGTCGACGCCCTGCTTGATGTGCTTGAACATCTTCTTGTTCCACACCTTGGCCATCACCGACTCGAGCGGGATGGTGTTGGCCTGCAGGAAGGAGTGGAAGCCCATCACGCCCAGGCCGACGCTGCGCTCGCGCATGGCGGCATAAGCGGCGCGCTGGAAGTCAGCGCCCGAGTTCTCGATGAAGGCCTGCAGCACGTTGTCCAGGAAGCGCATCACGTCCTCGATGAAGGTCGGATGCTCGTGCCACTCGAAATAGGTCTCCAGGTTCAGCGACGACAGGCAGCACACCGCCGTGCGCTCGCGGCCGTACTTGTCGACGCCCGTGGGCAGCGTAATCTCGCTGCACAGGTTCGAGGTCTTGACGGTCAGGCCGGCCAGCTTCTGGTGCTGCGGCAGGGCGCGGTTCACGTGGTCGATGAAGACGATGTACGGCTCGCCGGTCTCGATGCGCGCCGTCAGGATGCGGATCCACAGCCCCCGCGCCGACACGGTGCGCAGCACGGCGCCGTCCTTGGGCGAGGTCAGGGCCCATTCGGTGTCGTTCTCGACGGCGCGCATGAAGGCGTCGGGCACCAGGATGCCGTGGTGCAGGTTCAGCGCCTTGCGGTTGGGATCGCCGCCGGTCGGCCGGCGGATCTCGATGAATTCCTCGATCTCGGGATGGCTGACCGGGATGTAGACGGCGGCCGAGCCGCGGCGCAGCGAGCCTTGCGAGATCGCGAGCGTCAGCGAGTCCATCACGCGGATGAAGGGCACGACGCCGGACGTCTTGCCGTTCATGCCGACCTTCTCGCCGATCGAGCGCAGGTTGCCCCAGTACGAGCCGATGCCGCCGCCGCGCGCCGCCAGCCACACGTTCTCGTTCCACAGCCCGAGGATGCCCTCCAGCGAATCGCTGGCCTCGTTCAGGAAGCAGGAGATCGGCAGGCCGCGCTTGGTGCCGCCGTTGCTGAGCACCGGCGTCGCCGGCATGAACCACAGGTTCGAGATGTACTCGTAGAGCCGCTGCGCATGGGCATCGTCGTCGGCATAGGCCGCGGCGACGCGCGCGAACAGGTCCTGGTAGCTCTCGCCGGGCAGCAGGTAACGGTCGGACAAGGTGGCCTTGCCGAAGGCGGTGAGCTTGTCGTCCCGGCCACGTTCAGTCACAACGCGGCCGCCACTCTGAAGCTGAACTACATCAAACACTTGGCGCCCCCGTCACAGTCTTGTCCACCCCTGTGGGCAGAATTGTTTGTGACACAACATCTCGGTAAGGCTCTCGCCCTGACCACAATATGTCGATCATAAGTCGGCATCGCCGCCTGTCACCCCCAAACTTTTCCCTTAAGCGGGAATTACGAGAATGACGCCGCAAGCGCTTGAAAAGACGAGGGAAAGTGTCATCTAATATTGACCACACCACTCACTCGGATTTCATGCTGCAGCGCAATAAAAACGAGAACAAACCGCGCTTTGTGGCGGATTCATTGGCTCTTTGACGGAATTGTCAAGCATTCCGCGCCTCGCCTCGTGGCGAGGGCGCAAAAGGCCGCGAATGATGGGCATCGATGGCGAATCGCGGAATCACCATGCAGCTTGCATCCGCCGCCTGCATGATGTGCCGGGAATGATCCGGCGCCGGCGGTGTCTGCCAATTCCTGGGTGACCGCTTACCTTTTTAGGAAATGGTGGGCTTCGCGTGATTGGGGTAGCATCTCCCCCCAGTGATGCGGCATCGGTCGGGTCTGCGGCGGCGTGTTGCCGCTGCCCCAGGGAGGGAACGATGGACGTACGCACGGCCGGCGAGGAAGCCCTCAACGACAAGCTGGTGGCGGTGATCGAGGCGGCGCGGGCCGACGGCGGTGTCGCGGCGCGCTTCGCGCATCGCCTGTTCGAGGCGCTGGCGCCCGACGACATTGCCGCCGCTGCGGCTTCGGATCGCGCCGCGCAGGCCCGGGCGCTGTTCGCGTTCATGCGCCAGCGCGAGCCGGAGGCGACCAAGCTGCGGGTCTATGATCCGACGCTCGAGGCGGACGGCTACAGCAGCCGCTACACCGTGGTCGAGATCGTCAATGACGACATGCCGTTCCTGGTCGACTCGGTGCGCATGGAGTTCGTGCGCCGGGATCTGGCGGTGCATCTGATGGCGCATCCGGTGATGCCGGTGGCGCGCGACGCCGCGGGCGTCCTCACCGAGTTCGGCGGTCCCGCGCGGGGCGCGCCGCGCGAATCGATGATGCGCATCGAGATCGACCGCATCGCCGACGCGGCCGGGCGTGACGATCTGGCGGCGGCGCTGCGCCAGGCGCTGGGCGAGGTGCGGCTGGCGGTCGCCGACTGGTTCGCGATGCGCCAGACGGCGCTCGACGCGGTCGGCGAGCTCGCCGTGGCGTCGGGCCGCATGCCGGCGCTGCGCGGGCCGCTCGAGGAGGCGGCCACCTTCCTGCGCTGGGTCGAGGCCAACCACTTCACCTTCTTGGGCTTCCGCCGCTTCAAATATGGCGGCGGCAAGCGCGGGCCGGTGAGCTACGACGTCGTGCCGGGCTCGGGCCTGGGCATCCTGCGCGGCGACGAGGAGCGGCTGTTCGATCCGCATCCGCAGGGGCGCGCGGCGCTGGCCAGCTTCGCGGCATCGTCGTCGCCCGTCCTGGTGCTGAAAAGCGACCGGCCCTCGCGCGTGCATCGTGCCGGCGCGATGGACGTGATCGCGGTCAAGATCTTCGATGCCAAGGGAAAAGTCACCGGCGAGCGGCGCTTCACGGGCCTGTTCACGTCGTCGGCCTACCACGCATCGCCGCGCGACATCCCGCTGCTGCGGCGCAAGGTCGAGGCCGTCATCGACCGCGCCGGCTACGACCCCGCCAGCCACGACGGCAAGGCGCTGATCAACATCATCGAGACGCATCCGCGCGACGAGCTGTTCCAGGCCGACGAGGACACCCTGTTCGCCACGGCCACCGGCGTGCTGCAGCTCCAGGAGCGCCAGCGCGTGGCCCTGTTCGCGCGGCCCGATGCGGCGGGGCGTTTCGTGTCGTGCCTGGTCTATGCACCGCGTGACAGCTACGACACCGATCTGCGCAAGCGTTTCGCCGCGATCCTCGAGCGTGCCTATCGCGGCACGGTCGACAGCTTCTCGGTCAATGTCGGCGATGAATCCGTCCTGGCGCGGGTGCTGTTCATCCTGCGGCCGGCCGATCCGATGGCCAAGCTGCCCGATCCCATCGCTGTCGAGCGCGAGCTGGCCGAGGCGGCGCGCACCTGGAGCGACAAGCTCAAGGCGGCGCTGGTCGAACGCCATGGCGAGGCCGACGGGCTGGGCCTGGCGCGGCGCATGGCGACGGCCTTCCCCGTCGCCTATCGCGAGATGTTCGATGGCGTTGCCGCGGCGCGCGATCTGACGCAGGCGCTGTCGATACAGGGCGGCGTGCCGCTGGGCATCGATCTCTACCGTCGCGCCGGCCAGGCGCCGCACCAGATGGCGGTGAAGCTGATGCGGACCGGGCAGCCGATCCCGCTGTCCGACATCCTGCCGCCGCTGGAGGCGATGGGCCTGCGCGTCATGACAGAAACGCCGTTCCGGCTGTCGCTGCCCGACGGCGCGGTCTGGCTGCACGATTTCAGCATCGAGACCGCCGACGGCCGGGCCGTCGACGTCGATGCCGAGCGGGCCGGCTTCGCCGAGACGCTGGGCGCGGTGTGGACCGGCGACATGGAAAGCGACGGCTTCAACCGCCTCGTGCTGGGCGCCGAGATCGAGGCCCGCGACGTCGTCGTGCTGCGCGCCTACGCCAAGTTCCTGCGCCAGGCCGGCTTCCCGTTCAGCCAGGACTACATCGAACGGGCGCTGGCGGCGCATCTCGATATCGCCGCCGACCTGGCGGCCCTGTTCCGCGCCCGGCTCGATCCTGCGCTGGGCGCTGCCGATTCACCCGAGCGGCAGGAGCGGATCGAAAAGACGCGCATGTCGATCGCCGCGGCGCTGGAGCAGGTCGCCAGCCTCGACGAGGATCGCATCCTGCGGCGCTACCTGAACGCCATCGAGTGCACGCTGCGCACCAATTTCTGGCAGACCGGCGCCGATAGACGGCTCAAGTCCTATGTGTCGCTCAAGCTCGACAGCCGTCATCTCGATGAGCTGCCGCTGCCGCGGCCCATGGTCGAGATCTTCGTCTACAGCCCGCGGGTCGAAGGCGTGCATCTGCGCGGCGGCCCGGTGGCGCGCGGCGGCATCCGCTGGTCGGATCGGCGCGAGGACTTCCGCACCGAGATCCTGGGCCTGATGAAGGCGCAGATGGTGAAGAACGCCGTCATCGTGCCGGTCGGCTCCAAGGGCGGCTTCTACGTCAAGCGGCCGCCGGTCGGCGGCACCCGCGACCAGATCCAGTCCGAAGGCATCGAGTGCTACAAGACCCTGGTCCGCGGCATGCTCGATATCACCGACAACCTGAACGCCGACGGCAAGGTCGTGCCGCCGTCCGGCGTGCTGCGCCATGACGGCGACGATCCCTACCTCGTGGTCGCTGCCGACAAAGGCACCGCGACCTTCTCCGACATCGCCAACGGCGTGTCGGCCGAGTACGGCTTCTGGCTGGCCGATGCGTTCGCATCGGGCGGCTCCGTCGGCTACGACCACAAGAAGATGGGCATCACGGCCCGCGGCGCCTGGGAGAGCGTCAAGCGCCACTTCCGCGAGCTGGGCCTGGATACCCAGGCCACACCGTTCACCGCCGTCGGCGTCGGCGACATGTCGGGCGATGTCTTCGGCAACGGCATGCTGCGCTCCGACAAGACGCGCCTCGTGGCTGCCTTCGATCATCGCCACATCTTTGTCGACCCCGACCCCGACCCGGCCGCAAGCGTCGCCGAGCGCCAGCGGCTGTTCGATCTGCCGCGCTCGTCCTGGGCCGACTACGACCGCGCCAAGCTGTCGGCCGGTGGCTTCATCGTCGAGCGTGGCGCCAAATCGGTGGCGGTGACGCCCGAAGCGCGCGCCGTGCTCGACATCGAGTCCAGCCAGGTCGCGCCCAACGACCTGATGCGCGCCATCCTCAAGGCGCCGGTCGACCTGCTGTTCTTCGGTGGCATCGGCAACTACGTGAAGGCCTCGGCCGAGGCGCACGCCGATGCCGGCGACAAGGTCAACGACACCCTGCGCATCGACGGCCGCGACGTGCGTGCGCGCGTGATCGGCGAAGGCGCCAATCTCGGCGTCACGCAGCGCGGCCGCATCGAGGCGGCTCAGGCCGGCGTCAGGATCAATACCGATGCCATGGACAATTCTGCCGGCGTCGATACGTCCGACCACGAGGTCAACATCAAGGTCGCGCTGGGCGATGCGGTGCGCCACCAGGCGCTGGGGATGCAAGCGCGCGATCAGCTGTTGGCGTCGATGACCGACGAGGTCGGCAACCTGGTGCTGCGCCACAACTACCAGCAGACGCAGGCTGTCAGCGTCGCTGCGGTGCAGGCCATCACCATGCACGAGCGCCACGCGCGCATGATGCGGGCGCTGGAGCGCGCCAACCGGCTGGACCGGGCGGTGGAGTTCCTCCCGGACAACGACGCGATGAAGCGGCGGGCCGCCGCCGGACAGCCGCTGACGCGCCCCGAGCTCTGCGTGCTGCTGGCCTACGGCAAGATCGTGGTCAACGACGAGATCCTGGCGTCGGACCTGCCTGACGACCCGCTGCTCGAGGCGGAGCTGCTGCGCTACTTCCCGCTCGCCATGCGCGAAGGCTTCTCCGACTCGATCCGCCGCCACCGGCTGCGACGCGAGATCGTGGCGCTGCAGGTGACCAACTCGATGGTGAACCGCGTCGGCAGCACCTTCGTGCACGACATCCGCGACCGCACTGGCGCCTCGACGGCGGATATCGCGCGCTGCTTCGCGATCGTGCGCGACAGCTTCCTGCTGCGCGACCTGTGGGCGGAGATTGAAGCGCTGGATTCGCAGCTCGTGGCGCCGGCGCAGATCGCGATGCTGATCGCAACCCAGCGCCTGATCGAGCGCGGCACGTTGTGGGCCCTGCGCGGCCTGCCGCGGCCGGTCGACCTGACGCGCGCGGTCGACGCCCTGCGGCCGGCCGTGGCGACGATGGCCGCCGAGCTCGACGCGCTGCTGCCGCAGGGCGAGCGTGCCGCCATCGCCGAGCGGGCCGGCACGTTCATCCAGGCCGGCGTGCCCGAGGAGCTGGCGCATCGCATCGCGGCGCTCGACACATTGGCCGCTTCCGGCGACATCGCGGCGCTGTCGGCCATCGCCCGGGTGCCGGTGGGCGATGCCGCGCGCCTCTATTTCGACCTCGGCGCCCGGCTCGGGTTCGATTGGCTGCGCGCCGCCGCCGACCGGCTGCCGCGCGAGACCCATTGGCAGATGATGGCCGGCAACGCCGTCGTCGACGACTTTGCGACCGTTCAACGCAGCCTGGCGGCCTCGGCGCTGGCGGGAGCGCCCACCGACGCCGCCGCGATCGACGTATCTGGCCTGCTCGATGCCTGGACCGCGCCGCGCCGGGAAGCCCTGGAGCGCGTCGACCGGGTCGTCGTCGACCTCAAGTCGCAGCCGACCGTCGACCTGGCGATGTTGACTGTCGCGGCCAACGAGCTGCGTGGTCTGGCGACGGCTTGAGGGGCGGCGAGCCACCGGGCGCCGAACCCCCGGATCCGATCAAAAGCCGCATGGCCGGCATGCGTTCTGTGCGGAGATATGCATGCAGTGCGTTGCACATACTCTGCGCACACGCGTAAGTCGCGGTCAGAACAGGGGAAAACAGCTAAGAACCTGAATTGACTGTACTTTATCCCGCGATTGAGGTGTGGCTAAAATATCACAGTTTCGCCCCATTTGGGCCTAGCGCGAGCCACACGTCGCGCCTAACTAAGGGGGGTATCTCCCCCGAACGTGGTTCCCCCAAGCCACGTTCAGCCTCGCAAGAGGCTCTGGCCGCCGTTCCATCCTCCCCCCGGAACGGCGGCCTTTTCTTTTTGCGGGCAGCGCGGCGGCACCCGGCAAGTCAGCAACCCAAATCAAGGCGGCTTCACTACCATCGCCGGACCATGAACCGGACGCTGACCCGCCAGAGCTACGCCGATCGCATCGCACGCGTGGCCCAGCACATCGCCGAGCATCTCGACGAGCCGCTGGTGCTCGAGCGGCTGGCGGCGGTGGCCTGCTTCTCGCCGTTTCATTTCCACCGCATCTACAGCGCCATGACGGGCGAGACGGTCTCCGACACCGTCCGCCGTGGCCGCCTTCAGCGCGCCGCCACGCAGCTCATCAGCTCGGACCAGCCGATCGCCACGATCGCCCAGGCGGCCGGCTACGGCAGCACGGCGGCCTTCGCGCGCGCCTTCGCCGCCGCGCACGGCCTGCCGCCGGGCGCCTTCCGCAAGGGCCGGCGGCCATCGGCCGTTGTCGGCACGGCATCCACCACGGGAGGTTGCGTCATGAACCATGCGATAAGCATCGAGACCTTGCCGGCGCGCCGCCTGCTGGCGCTGCGCCATGTGGGATCCTACGACGGTCTGGACGTCGCCTTCACGCGGCTCAGCGCCTGGGCGAGCACGCGCGGCCTGCTGGGGCCGCAGTCGCAGGCCTTCGCCATCTACCTGAACGACTGCTTCGCCGTGCCGGCCGACAGCCTGCTGACCGATGTCGCACTGTCGATGCCACCTGGAACCGAGGGCGAAGGCGATTTCCGGTTGATCGACCTGCCGGGTGGCCGTCATGCCGTGCTGCATCACCAGGGCCCCTACGCCGAGCTGGGCGCGGCGTGGCGCTGGCTGTATGGCGACTGGCTGCCGCGCAGCGGCGAGGAGATCGCCGACCAGCCCGCCTTCGATGCCTACCTCAACGATCCGCGCACCCTGCCGCCGGCGCAGTGGCGTACCGATCTGTGCCTGCCGCTGGCTGAGCACGACGAGCCATGACGGCGCCCATCACGTTCCACGACGGCTACTGGTACTGCTACGCCAATGCCACGGCGATGCTGCTGGGCGCGCATGGCGAGGACGTCGCGCCGCAGCGCATCGAGGTGCTCTCCGGCGTCGGCCTGGGCGCGTTCATCGCCGAGGACGGCCTGCCGTTCTTCAGCGGCCTCGCCGGCACGCCGGACGCGGGCATCTCGTGCGCGCTCGCCGTGCTGGGCTTTGCGATCGCCGAGCACGCCACCGAGGCGCCCGATCCGGTGCCGTTCGACTGGCTGGCGGCGACGGTGCGGACCTCGCCGGTGGTGATCGGGCCGCTGGACATGCAATTCCTGTCATACAACCCCGGCCGGCCATCCGTGGCGGGGGTCGACCACTACGTGCTCGTGTCCGCGATCGAAGGCGATCAGGCCGTGATCTACGACCCCGCCGGGTTCGCGGAAATGCTGATCTCGCGGGCCGATCTGGCGCAGGCGTGGCGTGCCGACGCCATTGTCTACAAGCGTGGCCATTTCCGCGCCTGGTCTCATCCCAGGCGCATCGCCATGCCCACCCGCGCCGCGATCGAAGCGCAGGCGTGGCGGAACTTCAAAGGCCTCCATGCCGAGGCGGCCCGGCTTGCCGCCGCCAGCGGCCGTCTTGTCGACGAGCGCGCGCTGGCCTGGCTGGCCCGGCAGGTCGGGCGCGACGCGCTGTCGCCGGCGCAATCCGCCCATCTGCTGCACTTCGCGCTGCCCCTGGGCGTCAAGCGGGCGCTGGATTTCGCGCGGTTCTTCGCCGCGTCGAATCCGGGCCTGGCGCAGTCCAAGCGCCGGCAGGCGGCGCTGTTCGGCCGCTGCCACAGCCATCTGATGCAGCGCGACCGGTCGGCCGCGGCCGACCAGCTGGGGCACCTGGCGGCGCTGGAGGTGCAGATCCGCGAGGAAATCGGCGCGCACGAGGTCCAGGCGCCCGGCGGCTGATCTCGCGTGCTATGTAGATGGGCCTCGTCGTTCACTGCGCCCGGCCCGATGTCCCTTCTGTCTGCACAATCGCTTGCCTGCCGCCGTGGCGGACGGCTTGTGTTCCATGATCTCGGCTTCGAGGTGGCCGCCGGCCGGGCGCTGCTGCTCACCGGGCGCAACGGGGCCGGCAAATCCACCCTGCTGCGGGTTCTGGCGCTGCTGACGCCGGCGCAGCGTGGCGAAATCGCCTGGGATGGCAAGCCCGTGCGTGAGGACGCCGAAGCCTGGCGCGCCCGCCTGGCGTGGCTGGGCCATGCCGACGCGGTCAAGGGCGACCTGACCGTGCGCGAGACCCTGGAAGCGGCGCAGTGGCTGTGCGCCGGCGGTCCGCCGTCGCGCGCCCTGTGGGACGGCGTGCTGGCGCGCTTCGATCTGGTGCCGCTGCTCGATCGGCCGGGCCGCTACCTCTCGGCCGGCCAGCATCGCCGCGTCGCGCTTGCCCGTGTCGCGCTGAGCGCCGCGACCGTCTGGCTGCTCGACGAGCCGGCCGCGGCGCTGGACGAGGCGTCGCGCCAGTCCCTGCATGCGGCCATCACGGATCACCTGGCGGCCGGCGGCATCGCGGTCATCGCGACGCATGGCGACATCGTGCTGCCCGGTGCGCTGGCGCTCGATGTCGGCGCCTTCACGCCCGACGGCACCGTCAGCCTGGAGGCATGGGCATGAGCGGCGGCCGGGAGGGCAGCGCGCCATGAGCCGCTTCATGGCCCTGGTGGGACGCGACCTGCGGCTGGCCTGGCGGCGGCCGGGCGATGCCGCCGTGGTGCTGGCGTTCTTCGTGCTGGCGGCGAGCCTGTTCCCGCTCGGCGTCGGGCCGGCATTGGAGACCCTGGCCCGTATCGCGCCGGGCGTGCTGTGGGTCGCGGCCCTGTTCGCGGCCATGCTGTCGCTGGACCGCCTCTTCGCCGACGATTTCGCCGATGGCACGCTGGAGCAGCTGGCGCTGGCGCCGTTGCCCCTGGAGCTGACGGCGCTGGCCAAATGCCTGGCACACTGGATCGTGACTGGCCTGCCGCTGGCGGTTCTGTCACCAGCGCTGGGGCTATTGTTCGGTCTGGATGCAGCATCCATCGCCACCCTCACCGCATCGCTGCTGCTGGGCGCGCCGAGCCTGTCGCTGCTGGGCGGGCTGGGGGCGGCTTTGACCCTGGGCGCCCGTCGCGGCGGCGCCCTGCTGTCGCTGCTGGTGCTGCCGCTGGCGGTGCCGGTGCTGATCTTCGGCGTCGGCGCGGTGGAGGCGTTGAAGGGTGGCGATGGTGTGCTGGCGCATTTTGCGCTGCTGGGCGCCTTCCTGGCCGGGACGCTGGCGATCACGCCCTGGGCCATGGCGGCGGCCCTGCGTCAGGCGGTGGAGTAGACAGGCCGTGCAGAACCGGGAATAGAAGCGGCGCCATGGCCATGCCGTCGATCCACTTCCTCGCCAACCCGGCGCGGTTCCAGCGCTTTTCCGCGCGCATCCTGCCGTGGCTGGGGGCGCTTACGGCGCTGCTCTGGGCGAGCGGCCTCTATATGGCGCTGCTCGTCGCGCCGCCCGACTACCAGCAGGGCGAGACGGTGCGCATCATGTTCGTCCATGTGCCGGCAGCATGGTGGTCGATGGCGGCCTATGCCCTGCTGGCCGGCCTGGGCGCCGCCTTGCTGGTCTGGCGCCATCCGCTGGCGGCGCTGATGGCCCGGGCGGTGGCGCCGGTGGGTGCCGCCTATGCCCTGGTCTGCCTGGTCAGCGGCTCGTTCTGGGGCCGGCCGATGTGGGGCACGTGGTGGGTCTGGGATGCGCGGCTCACTTCGATGCTGCTGCTGTTCTTCCTCTATCTCGGCCATATCGCGCTCAGCCGTGCTTTCGACGACTCCGAGCGCGGCGATCGCGCCGCCGCCGTGCTGGCGCTGGTGGGCGTGGTGAACCTGCCGGTGATCAAGTTCTCGGTCGACTGGTGGAACACGCTGCACCAGCCGGCTTCGGTCATGAAGCTCGACGGGCCTGCGATCCATCCGTCGATCCTCACGCCATTGCTGGTGATGGCGGCCGCCTATCTGGCGCTGCTGGTCTTCCTGGTGCTGCTGCGCACCGAGACCGAGATCGGGCGCCGCCGCCTCGAGACGGCGGCGCTGACCGGCCGCTGAGGCTGGCCGCAGAATGCCGGAGCCCTGCGGTTGCGCTGCAGCAGCAACAGGGACAGCTTGGCGCGATTCGTCGCCGCGACAGGCGGTCGGCCGCAGCCTATATAGGTGGCCGGAGGTTCGGGCATGGGCGGGTTCCTGTCGATGGGCGGCCATGGCGCATATATCTGGCCGGCCTACGGTATTGCCGTGGCGGCGCTCGGCGGCCTGCTGATCTGGTCGCTGCGTGCCCGCGCCAAGGTGCAGCGCGAGCTGCAGGACCGCGGGCTGGATCGCCGCGCCCGCGAGCGTCGCTGACCGCCGGTTCCGCTATGACACGCAAGCGCAAACGCCTGTGGCTGCTGCTGGGATCGCTGGGTGCGTTCGCGGTCGCTGTCGGGCTCGTGCTGGTGGCCCTCAACGACAGTCTGGTCTTCTTCTACTCGCCCACCGAGATCGCCGCCAAGCCGCCGCCGGCCGAGAAGAGCCTGCGGATCGGCGGCCTGGTGGCGCCGGGCAGCGTCGTCAAGAGCGCGGACGGCCTGACCACCACGTTCGACGTCACCGACACCAGCCATACGCTGAAGGTGAGCTACCGCGGCCAGCTGCCGGACCTGTTCCGCGAAGGGCAGGGCATCGTGGCGCTGGGAACGCTGCGCGCCGATGGCGTCTTCGCGGCCCGCGAGGTCCTCGCCAAGCACGATGAGAACTACATGCCGCCGGAAGTTGCCGACGCGCTGAAGAAGGCCGGGCGATGGAAAGAGGGCGAGCCGGTTCCCGGCAACACGAAATGAGAGCGACGCCATGACACTAACGGCCATTGAGATTGACCGCTTCATGGTGAGCTTGTCGAACCATGAAGCGGGCTGCTCCGCCGTTCGTGCGGAAGCCTTCATGGTTCGACAAGCTCACCATGAAGGCTCCATTGACGCGGGGCGCATGCAAGGGGCGCTGGCATGAGTCCCGAGCTCGGCCACTACGCGCTGGTGCTGGCGCTGTGCGTCGCGGTGGCCCAGGGCACGCTGCCGCTGCTGGGCGCGCGCCGCGGCGATCCCGGCATGATGGAATTGGGCCGCACCGCGGCGCTGGCGCAGGTGGCGCTGATCGCCGTCGCCTTCCTTGCGCTGGTGCAGGCCTACGTCACGTCGGATTTCTCGGTCGCCAACGTGGTGCGCAACAGCCACACGGCCAAGCCGCTGCTCTACAAGATCACCGGCACGTGGGGGAACCACGAAGGCTCGATGCTGCTGTGGGTGCTGATCCTGGCGGTGTTCGGCGCCGGCGTGGCCGCCTTCGGCAGCAACCTGCCGCCGAGCCTGCGCGCCCGCGTGCTGGGCATCCAGGGCCTGATCGGCGTCGGCTTCCTCGCCTTCATCCTGTTCACGTCCAATCCGTTCGAGCGCCTCGATCCGGCGCCGCTCAATGGCGACGACCTCAATCCGTTGCTGCAGGATCCCGGCCTCGCCTTCCACCCGCCGCTGCTCTATCTCGGCTATGTCGGCTTCTCCATCACCTTCAGCTTCGCCATCGCGGCCCTGATCGAAGGCCGTGTCGATGCCGCATGGGCGCGCTGGGTGCGGCCCTGGACGCTGGCCTCCTGGTGCTTCCTGACGCTGGGCATCGCGCTGGGCTCGTGGTGGGCCTACTACGAGCTGGGCTGGGGCGGCTTCTGGTTCTGGGATCCGGTCGAGAACGCCTCGTTCATGCCGTGGCTGCTGGGCACGGCGCTGCTGCACTCCGCCATCGTCACCGAGAAGCGCGATGCGCTGAAGAGCTGGACCCTGCTGCTGGCGATCCTGGCCTTCTCGCTGTCGCTTCTGGGCACGTTCCTGGTGCGCTCCGGCGTGCTCACCTCGGTGCATGCCTTCGCGCAGGATCCGGCGCGCGGCCTCTATATCCTGGGGTTCCTGATCGTCGTGGTCGGCGGCGGGCTGGGGCTCTACGCCTGGCGTGCGCCGAAGCTGGCGGGCGGCGGCCTGTTCGCCCCGGTCAGCCGCGAAGGCGGCCTGGTCTTCAACAACCTGCTGCTGGCGACGCTGACCCTGACGGTGTTCCTCGGCACGCTCTTCCCGCTGGTGCTGGATGCGCTCGATGCCGGCAAGGTGTCGGTCGGCCCGCCCTTCTATGTCGCCACCTTCATTCCATTGTCCCTGCCGCTGCTGATCGCCGTGCCGATCGGGCCGTTCCTGGCCTGGAAGCGCGGTGATCTGCGCATGGCGCTGCGCCAGCTCGTGGCCGTCGGGGTCGTGGCCGTGGCGGCGGGCATCGTCACGCTGTTCATCGCCCATCGCTCGGTCGTGCTGGCGGCCTGCGGCATCGCCGTCGCGGTCTGGCTGGTGCTGGGCGCGCTGCGGGAGCTGGCGCGGCGCATCCAGCTGTTCGGCGTGCCGCCGGGCGACTCGCTGCGTCGGCTGGTCGGGCTGCCGCGGGCGGCCATCGGCATGACGATCGCGCATGCCGCGCTGGGGCTGACCGTGCTGGGCATCACCGGCGTGTCGGTATGGCAGACCGAGACCATCGTCATGCTGAAGCCGGGCGCATCGGTGGCTCATGCCGGCTACGAGGTGACGTTGGACAGCGTGCAGGACGTGCGCGGCCCGAACTACGTCGCCGAGCGCGCCCGCCTTGTCTATCGCCGCGATGGCGCCGTCGCCGCGATCCTGCAGCCGGAACGGCGGCTGTTCGCCGTGCAGCGGCGGGTCACGACCGAGGCTGCGATCCGCACCAGCCCGCTGGCCGATCTCTACGCCACCATCGGCGAGTCGGACGGCAAGGGCAGCTGGACCGTGCGGCTCTACCACAATCCGCTGGCGCCCTGGATCTGGCTCGGCGCGGCCCTGGCGGCCCTCGGTGGCTTCATATCGCTGACCGACCGCCGCTTGCGGGTAGGCGCGCCGCGGCGCACCCGGGCGGCCGCGCCTCAGCCGGCGGAGTAAGTCGTGTCCAATCGCTGGCTCTACGTCCTGCCGCTGGTGATGCTTGTCATCATGGCCGGCTTCTTCGCCTATGCCCTGACCCAGAGCCGCAATCCCACCGATATCGGTGCGCCGCTGGTCGGCCACAAGGCGCCGGCGATCGACCTGGCGCCGCTGCATGACGGCGGCGCGCGCCTCACCGGCGCCGACTGGCAGGGCAAGGTCACGGTGGTGAACTTCTTCGCCTCGTGGTGCGCGCCGTGCCTTGCCGAGCACCCGTTGTTCCTGCGGCTGAAGAGCGAGGGCGTGCGCCTGCACGGCATCAATTATCGCAACAAGCCCGAGGAGGCCAAAGCCTGGCTTGCCCGCCTGGGCGATCCCTACGAGCGGATCGGCGCCGACCCCGAGGGGCGCGCCGGTGTCGAGTTCGGCATCAGCGGCGTGCCGGAGACCTTCGTGATCGACAGGACCGGCACGGTGCGCCTGCACCTGCGCCGCCCGCTGATGCCCGACGACGTCAACAAGACCATCCTGCCGCTGGTCAAGGAGCTGTCGAGGTGAGCCGGGAGCGCGACGCCGGTCGGGCCGCGCCGCTCCAGCGGCGCTCTTCATCTTGTCGTGAAGGTACGCATGAGCGCCGCTGGAGCGGCGCGGCCCGACCCAATGCGCTCGCAATGCTCATGATCATCGTCAGCATGGCGGCACATGCCGTCGACCCGGGCGAGATGCTTGCCGACCCGGCGCTGGAGGCGCGCGCGCGGGCGATCTCGGCCGAGGTGCGCTGCGTCGTCTGCCAGAACCAGTCGATCGACGACTCCAACGCGGAGATCGCGCACGACATGCGGCGCGCCATCCGCGAGCGCATCACGCAGGGCGACAGCGATGCCCAGGTCGTGGCTTTCCTGCGCGCCCGCTACGGCGATTTCGTGCTGCTCAAGCCGCCGTTCGACATCCGCACCGGGCTGATGTGGCTGGGCGCGCCGCTGGCGCTGCTGCTGGCGGCGTTCCTCCTGTGGCGCGGCCTGCGGCGTGCCGCGACGAAGCCGGCGGGTGGCGCGCCCGATCTGTCGTCCGAGGAGCGGGCGCGCCTGGAGGCGCTGCTCGGTGAGGATCGCGAGGCGCGGCGATGACGCTGCCTTTCGCGCTCGCCGTGATCACGGCGCTGGTGATTGCCGCATTGCTGCTGCCGCTGCTGCGCCGCCGCTTCGACGCGACGCGCCGGCTGGACCACGATCTGGCGATCTATAAGGACCAGCTGGCCGAGGTCGAGCGCGATCGGCTCGCCGGGCGCCTGAGCGGCGACGAGGCCAAGGCGGCGTCGACGGAGATCGAGCGTCGCATCCTGGCGGCCGCCGGGGCCGATGACGCGGCGACGATGCCGGTGCCGCCGCGGCGGCGCTTCCTGCCGACGGCCATCGCCATCCTCGTGCCGGTGGCGGCGCTGGGGATCTATTTCCAGACCGGCCGGCCCGAGCTACCGGCGCAGCCTTTCGCCGAGCGGCCCAAGCCGCCGGCGCCCAGCGTTGCCGATGCCGGGCCGATGGAGATGGTGCGCCGCCTGCGCGAGCGCGTCGAGAAGGACCCCAAGGATGTCGAGGCCCGCCTGGCGCTGGGCCGGGCGCAGCTCGCGGTCGGTCGGGTGGCGGACGCCGTCGAGTCATTCCGTGCCGCGCAGCAGGCGGCGCCGGATCGTGCCGACGTGCTGTCGGCGCTGGGCGAGGCGCTCACCTTCGAGTCGGACGGCGTGGTGACCCAGCCGGCGCGGGCGCTGTTCGCCGCGGCCCTGGAGCGCGATCCCAGGAGCGCAGGCGCGCGGTTCTATCTCGGCCTCGCCGATGCCCAGGGGGGCGATCCGGCATCGGCGCTGCGCCGCTGGCTTGACCTCGAGGCTGACTCGCCCGACGGCGCGCCATGGCTGGAGACGCTGGCGCGCGAGATCGAGCGCGTGTCGCGGCAGGCAGGCATCGACCCCAAGAGCATCCGGCCTGACCGCAAGGAGCGCAAGCCGCGCGATGCCGGCATGCCGCAACCGTCGGCCGATGACGTGAAGCGCCTGGAGCAGCTGCCGCCGGAGCAGCGCGAGCAGCAGATCAGGGCCATGGTCGATCGTCTGGCGGAGCGCCTGAAGGAGGCGCCGGACGATGTCGAGGGCTGGCGGCGCCTGGCGCGGGCGCGGGCCGTGCTGGGCGAGCACGGCAAGGCGGCCGAAGCCTATGCCGCGGCCGACAAGCTCAAGCCCGACGATCCCGAGATCCTGGCGGCCTGGGCCGAGGTGCGGCTGCGCCTCGACGAGGTCGGCACCAAGCCGCTGTCGCCCGAGACGATCGCCGTGCTGAAGCGCCTGGAGAAGGTGCGGCCCGACAACGGGCTGGCGCTTTTCTTCCTCGCCCAGGCCGACGAGGCAGCCGGCGACCGTCCCGGCGCCATCGCGCGCCTGCGCCGCCTGCGCGACCTGATGCCGGCCGAGGCGCCGGCACGGGCCGCCATCGAGAAGCGCCTGCAGGCGCTGGAGGGGAAGTGATTTACCTCTCCCGCAAGCGCGAGAGGTCGGCGGTCGCGTAGCGAACGCCGGGTGAGGGCCTGCACACTCGGCATCTCGTCCTTGGACCCTCACCCTCCCATGGCGCTGCGCGCCACGGGCCCCTCCCTCTCCCGTAAACGGGAGAGGGGACGCTGCTCGATCCTGGCCCCGGTTTCGCGCACCAGACCGGCCGGTCATTCCATTGATTGGCCTGATGTTTTGCTGAGGAACAGGATGCATCCCGGCCGGGTCGTTGCTAGCATCGCGGCCCCGAATGGAGGCATGTGATGCCCGACAGCCTGACGCCGGCAGCCGCCGGCCCCGCCGTGCTTGACGCCGACGCCGCCCGCGCCCTGGTGGCGAGCTATGCCAAGCCCAGCCCGATGGCCGTGGCCAAGGATATCGGCCGCATCGACCGGCATCTGCGGCGCTACATCGAGATGTCGCCATTCTGCTGTGTTGCCACCGCCGACGCCGATGGCCGCCAGGACGTGACGCCGCGTGGCGATCCGCCGGGCTCGTTCAAGGTGTTCGGCGAGCATACGGTCGCCATCCCCGACCGGCCCGGCAACAACCGGCTCGATACGCTGAAGAACCTGCTGGTCAACTCGCAGATCGGGCTGGTCTTCCTGCTGCCCGGCATGGACGAGACGGCGCGCGTCAACGGCATCGGGCGGCTCAGCGTCGATGCGGCGCTGCTCGAGTCGATGGCTGTCGAGGGCAGGGCGCCGAAATGCGCCATCGTCGTGGAAGTGCGCGAGGCCTATCTGCACTGCGCCAAGGCCTTCAGGCGCTCGAAGCTGTGGGATCCGGCGACGCAGATCGACCGTCGTTCGCTGCCGTCGCTGGCCGGCATGATCCGTGACCAGGTCGGTCTGTCCGAGGAGGCCGCCCGGCAAGCCGAGGACCGGATCGAGAAGGCGTACCGCGAGACCTTGTGGGCGCCGACGAACTGAGATGCCTTACGTGCCCAGCTTCATGCGGATGGTGTAGCGGTCGGCACGCACCAGCATTTCGATGTACTGCACGGTGCGGCGGCGATGGTCGCGCATGATGCGCACGACTTTCAGCATCGGTGCGCCGACCTCCAGCCGCATCAGGCGCGCGACGGCGGGATCGGCGATGGTCACCGACACGATCTGGTCGCCCGAGGTCGGCCGCACGCCCGAGCGTGCCAGAAGCTGGTTGAGGCTCTCGCGCTCCATGTCGGCAGAATCGTAGGCGCGGCCCAGCTTTTCCGGCGTCCAGCTGGTGATGTACATCAGCGCCTCGCCGTTGGCTTCGCGCAGGCGCACGGCCCGCTGCATGCGCTCGCTGGCCTGCCGGCCGAAGGCCGCGCCGATTTCCGATGGTGTGTCGATGTACTCGAACTCGATGATGCGTTGGGTCGATCGCTCCGACAGCGCGTCGATCTGGCTGATCGAGCTGGCGATCAGGCCCAGCTGCTTTCCGTCGGCCGCCGGCCGGGCTCGCACGAAGGTGCCGCTGCCCTGCCGCCGCTCGATCAGGCCCGCGGCGGCCAGCTCGCTGAGCGCGCGCCGCACGGTGACGCGCGAGACGCGATAATCGCGCGCGAGCTCGTCTTCGGTCGGCAGCGCGACGCCGGGCTTGTAGCGACCCGAATCTATTCCGTCACGCAGCACGAGACAGATGATGTGGTAGAGCGGTACCCCTGGACGCCGACTTCTATTGCGCACGCAACCCCCTGCCAGCGGTCCACTCACGAACGCATATGCAACCGCTGGTCGAGAGGTAGCATAACCCCGTTCAGCGTGGCCGCGAAGATCGAAATCACCAGCACAACCGTCATAATAGACCGCGTCTTGTCGCTCCCTTTGACCTGCAGCAAGGACACGGACGGCTGATGGCGGACGCGAACCGCTGGTGAGACGCAAGCTTCACGATATCATGTGACAGCGGGTTCCACAGGGTGGAATCAATGTGCGCACAGCGCCATGTATCCCTCTGACCCAGAGGCGAAAGTCGACGGGTCAACATGCCGCATGTCGATGCAGCCGGCTTCGCGGTGGGCGCCCCCAATGCCACTTTCACGGGTGCAGCGCCGGAAAATCGGTCGAAATGGCTCCGGACCACACGCCGTGATCGTGCCAACGATGCGATGTGAAGCCAGGCACGCATCACGTCACGCCGGTCGCAGGCGCGCGACAAGCTCCTCCTTGACGGGCAGGTTGAGCAGCGCGGCGGCGACGCTGAGCACGATGGCGATCAGCCACACCAGGTCATAGGAGCCAAGACGGTCGTAGACGTAGCCGCCCAGCCAGCCGCCGAGGAACGCGCCGATCTGGTGGCAGAAGAACACGATGCCGGTGAGCATCGACATGTTGCGCACGCCGAAGATGCCGGCCACCATGGCGTTGGTCACGGGGACGGTGCTCAGCCAGAAGAAGCCCATGGCGATGCCGAACGCCCAGGCCGATGCGGTCGTGATCGGGAGGAACACGAACAGCGCGATGGCAATGGCGCGGCCGACATAGATCGCCGATAGCAGCCAGCCCTTGCGCATGCGCGCGCCCAGCATGCCGGCCAGGAACGAGCCGACGACGTTGAACAGGCCGACCAGCGCCAGCACCGCGGCGCCGGTGCCGCCGGAAAGCCCCTGGTCGACCAGGAAAGCCGGCAGGTGGGTGCCGATGAACACCACCTGGAAGCCGCAGACGAAGAAGCCCAGCGACAGCAGCCAGAAGCCGCTGTGGCGCGCGGCCTCGCGCAGCGCGTCGGCGGCCGACATCTCGGTGCCGGCCGGCGGCGTGGTGTCCTTCTCGGACACGCCCAGGGACAGCGGCAGCATGGCGGCAGCCAGCAGCGCCAGCAGCAGCAGCGCCATCGACCAGCCGAAAGCCTCCATCACCGACTGCCCCAGCGGCAGCATGACGAACTGGCCGAACGAGCCGACGGCGCCGGCGATGCCCAGCGCCATGCTGCGCTTCTCGGCGGCCACGACACGGCCCACGGCGCCGAACACGACGGCGAACGACGCGCCGGCCAGCCCGATCCCGAGCAGCAGGCCGCTGACGAGGATGAAGCCGCTGGCCGACGAGATGGTCGCCATGCCGACAAGGCCGGCGACGTAGAACACGCTGCCCAGCGCCACCGCGCGGCCGGCGCCATAGCGGTCCGCGATGCGCCCGGCGAAGGGCTGCGCCGCGCCCCAGACCAGGTTCTGCAACGCGATGGCGAAAGCGAACACCTCGCGGCCCCAGCCGTTGTCGTGCGACATCGGCGCCAGGTAGATGCCGAAGCTGTGACGGATGCCGAGCGCGATCGCCAGGATCGCGCAGGCGGCAATCAAGAGCGGCCATGGATTGGACCGGTGGTCCGTGTCGGGCATGGCGTTTCCTCGTCCCTCCCGGTCCGGCAGGGTCTTTTGCGGCCATCCTGCTGGCTCGCCCGACATGTTGTCGAGCGCGGAATTGTCCACTCTCGGTTGCTAAAGAGTCATTGCGTCGCGCGTGGTCGTGCCGGATCGGCTGCGGCGGCGCCGGCCTCAGCCGGCGCGCAGCACCGCTTCCACCGCGCGCCCGATCGACAGCGTGCGCCGGTCGCTCATGGTCTCGCCCATCACCATGAACCCGACAGGCAGCTCGTCCGGCCGTTGGCAGGGGATCGACACGGCGCAGCGGTCCAGGAAGTTGCCGACGGTGCAGTTGCGCAGCAGCAGCAGGTTGTTGCGGGTGAAGCCGTCGGGGTCGCCGATGTCGGCGATCCGGGGCGCCACGATCGGGCAGGTCGGCATCACGACGGCATCGAAATCAGCCGTGACCGCCGATACGCGCCGCTGCAGGTCGGCACGGCGGCCCAGCAGCTCGATGTAGTCGGCGGCGCTCATCTGCGCGCCGCGCTTGATGCGCGGGGCGATGATGGGATCATAGAGGGCCTCGTGCCGCGCGATCAGGTCCTTGTGCCAGGCATATGCCTCCGACGCCGCGAAGCCGCCTTTGGCGTTGATCGCCGGCAGCTCGTCGAGCATGAACAGGTCGATCTCGACAATGCGCACGCCGGCTGCGGCCAGCACCGTCAGGGCGCGGCTGAACGCAGCCGACACCGTGGCATCCAGGTCGCTCATCACGTAGTGCCTGGGCACGGCGAAGCTCAGCGCGTCCAGGCGCGCCGGTTCGGGCACCGCGATCGGTTGCGCCGCGAACACGGCGTCGACGACAGCGCAGCAGGCGACCGAGCTGGCCAGCGGCCCGATCGAGTCGAGCGAGGTCGACAGTGGCACCACGCCGTCGATCGGCACCCGGCGCGCCGTGGGCTTGAAGCCGACCAATCCGCACACGGCCGAGGGGATGCGCACCGAGCCGCCGGTGTCGGTGCCCAGCGCCGCCACCGCCATGCCGTCGGCGACCGAGACGGCAGCGCCCGACGACGAGCCGCCGGGCACGCGGGTGCGATCGGCAGGGTTGCCCGGCGTGCCGTAGTGCGGGTTGTAGCCGACGCCCGAGAAGGCGAACTCGCTCATGTTGGTGCTGCCGACGATCACCGCGCCGGCCGCCCGCAGGCGTGCCACCACCGGCGCGTCGGCGGCGGCAGGCGGCGCATCGGCCAGGGCCTTCGACCCCGACAGCGTGGTCTCGCCGGCCACGTCGCACAGGTTCTTGATCGACACCGGCAGGCCGGCCAGCGGCGAGGGCACGAGCCCGGCCTTGCGCATGGCATCGCTGGCGTCCGCCGCCGCCAGGGCTTGCTGGCGATAGACCTTGATGAAGGTCCGGGCGCCTTCGCCGGCGGGATCCTCGATGCGGGCCAGCGCCTGCTCGACAAGCGCGCGGCTGGTGGTGCGGCCGGCCGCGAGGTCGGCGGCAAGGGCGGCGATGGTCGGACGGGTCACGGATAGCCCTCTCGTTGAGCGAACAGAGCCTGACCGTAGCGCAACCCCCTCTCCCCGCGAAGCGGGGAGCTACGGCATTCACACATCCAGTCTCAGAGAGCTTGCGTCCCAATAGAACCGTTATCCCTCGCTGGCGCTCGGGATGACGGTGAAGATGGGTGAATGCCGTAGAAGCAGGGAGCGGATTCCCTATCCCCGCTTCCACAAGCCGCCAGCCGAGGTCGTCTGCGTGCCGGCCTTGTGCAGCGTGCGGCCGGCGAACTCCTGCGCATAGAGCTCGCGGATCGCGGCGGCGTCGAGGTAGCTCTTCACTGTGACGCCGTCGGGGAAGAAGACGTCGATCTCCTCGTCGGCGCTGTCGCTGAAATGCTCCTGCTCGCCGTGCCTGACCATCGGCGAGCCGATATGGGCATTGATATAGGTCTGCACGTCCAGCAGGTCCTTGCCGCGCGCGTGCGGCACGCCCATGCGCTCTTCCTCGACGAACACGTTGCTGCCCTTGTCGCCGACGGGCACCACCGAGAACAGGTCGTAGTCGCCGTGCACGAAATGGCCGGCCGTGCGCAGCCCGCTCTTGCAGTGCATGACACAGCCGTAATGGATGTGCGACGGGTCGGTCTGCACGAGATAGGAACGGTGCGCCGGCAGGTACATCGGCGGCTGGCCGTTGGCAGCAACGGCGGGGCCGAGATGCGGGCGGAACTTCTCCCATTCCGACAGCGCCTTGACATGCTTGCCGCCCTTGTAGGCGCCGCTGCCCACGATCGTGGGATCGACGACCAGGCCGGCGGTCTTGTAGAGCTTGCCGTTCACGATCACGTCGAAGTCGGCTGTTTTGGCTTTGCAGTCGAGCATCTTGGGGATGTAGCGCGGCTTGCCGATGTACTGCAGCGCCGCGGTGTTGGTGCGGCGCACGGCGATGTAGACACGGTACAAGGCCGCTGCCTGCGCGAACACTTGCGCATCCATCAGCCGCATGTGGTTCAGCAACGACGGATCCTGGATGTTCAACGGCCGCGTGGCCATGGACAGACTCCCTCGCCTCGGTGCTGCCAACAGCGGCAGCCGGCTAATTATGAGTAGATGCTCATGTATACCGGGATACGGTCCGGTGCGCCAGAGGGAAACTGCGCATTGGTATCAAAAATCGCGGCAGACCTGTCATCCCGAGCGCAGCGAGGGATCTCCTGCGAGTGGCGCACTGTGCGTCCCACGCGGGAGATCCCTCGCTGCGCTCGGGATGACGGATGTATTAGCGACCTGCGATTCCCAGCACTAGAAAAGATGCCCGCTCTTCTCGGCCTTGGTGCGCAGGTATTTCTCGTTGTGGCCGTTGGCCGGGAAGACGTGGCGCACGCGTTCGACAACGTCGATGCCGTAGGACGACAGCTGACCGATCTTCTCGGGGTTGTTGGTCATCAGCCGGATCCTGGCGATGCCCATCTGGCGCAGGATGGTGACGGCCGGCCAGTAGAGGCGTTCGTCGGCATCGAAGCCCAGCTGCTCGTTGGCGTCGACCGTGTCGAAGCCGCCGTCCTGGAGCTGGTAGGCGCGCAGCTTGTTGACCAGCCCGATGCCGCGGCCTTCCTGCGCCAGGTACAGCAGCACGCCCGAGCCGTGGCGCGCGATCTCGGCGATGGCGCCGCGCAGCTGCTCGCCGCAGTCGCAGCGCAGGCTGGCCAGCAGGTCACCGGTGAAGCATTCCGAGTGCAGCCGCACCAGCACCGGCGCCGTCGGGTCGATCTCGCCGATGACGATGGCGAGGTGCTCCTTGCCGCCGTCGGCGGGACGCCAGGCCACGATGCGGGCGTTCTCGGCATTCTCCAGCGGCACGCGCGCATCGGCCACCGGGCGCAGCTCGGACGCCGCCAGCTTCTCATAGCCGCGGATATCGGCGGCATCGACATAGAGCGTGTCGCGCGCTGCGGCCCATTCCCGCCAGGGCCGGGCCCGGTCGCGGGCCAGCGGTCCCATCACCACCGCCGGCATCAGCCGCGCCAGCTTGGCCAGCTCGATGGCGGCCTCGGCGACGGTGGGCGCATGGCTGGCGATGGGGCGCGACAGGTGCCGGGTGGCGATATGGGCGGCCTGGTCCGGGGCCGTCGGCCGCAGGATCACGTCGACCGGCACGCCGGACGGCAGGTCGAGCGTCACCGGCTTGTTGGCGCCGCCCATGCCGCGGGCGATATGGGGCGGGATCTCGATGCCGACGGCTTCGGCCCGGCGCCGCGTCGTGACCAGCACCGGCGCGTCGCTGGCCAGCCCCCGCAATTGCGCCAGGGTGGCGTCGCCGCAGGATTCGGCTGCGACCGCCAGTCCGGCGGAGCCATCCGTATCTCGGATCAGCACGGCGCCGCCGCGCCGCAGCTCGGCAATGGCGCGTTCGACGGCTGCCAGGGGCGTGTGGGACAGGGTGTCGGCCGCTCGGATGTCGCCGCGGCGGGACGAGGGTGTGGGCATGGTGGCGTCCTTTTACCCGGCGGCGGCGGCCAAGTCATGGGCGACCGGCTCATGGAAGGCTTTCGCCTCTTGCGGGCCGGCCGCCGGCGTCGCTCAATGCCGCATCCACATTCCGAGGCGGGTTCCATGACCCTGATCTACCGGGATTTCGACCAGGCCGGCCTCGATGCCGCCTACAACAACCGCAACGCGGTGCCGGATTTCCAGGCAGCCTATGTCGACCGCTGGGCCGCCACGAGCGCCACCGTGCGGACCCGGGTGCCGTGCCGGCTCGACATCGCCTACGGGCCGTCGCCGCGCCAGCGTCTGGACGTCTTCACGCCGGCCGGATCATCACCGCCCGGGGGCCGTCCGGCCCTGCTCTACATCCATGGCGGATACTGGCAGAGCAACCACAAGGACAGCTACTCCTTCCCGGCGCCCGTCGTCACCGGCACCGGCGCCCTCTACATCGCCGCCACCTACGATCTGTGCCCCGATGTCACCATGACGGTGCTGCTCGAGCAGGTCCGGCAGGCGGTCGGCTGGCTGCACCTTCATGCCCGCGATATCGGCCTCGATCCGGCGCGGCTGGTGGTCGCAGGCCACTCCGCCGGCGGCCACATCGCCGCCAGCCTGGCGCATACCGATTGGGCCGCGCGCGGCCTGCCGGCAGGGGCGCTGGCCGGCGCCCTGCCGCTGTCCGGCCTCTACGACCTGGAGCCCATCCGGCTCAACTATCTCAATGCCGCCTGCCGCATGGATGTCGCCGAGGCGGCCGCCTTGAGCCCGATCCGCCATATCCGCCCCGGCGCGCCGCCCACCGTCCTGGTCGTCGGGGGCGCCGAGCTGCCGGAGCTGGTGCGTCAGACCCGTGACTATGGTGCTGCCCTGGCGCAGGCCGGCGTGCCGCCGCGGGCGGTTGTCGAAAGCCCGGGCGACAACCATTTCTCCGTCGTGGATGTCCTGTTCGACCCCGCCGGTCCCCTGTGGTCGCACCTCAAGGGCCTGCTGGGCGCCTGAACCCTAACCAGACCGTGAACGGCCGTGAGAACCATCGACGCCATGCCCGGGCCATCATGGCCGCACGTGCCCACTCGATGGTATAAGCCATGCAATCGCATCCAACCGCATCCGAGGCCGCGGCCGGCGGCGTATCCGCCGCGACCGCATCGGGACAAGAGATGACAACCAAAGGCAAGAAGATTCTCCTGATCGACGACGACGCCTCGTTGCGCGAGGTGCTCGTCGAGCAGCTCGAGCTCTATGACGGCTTCGCCACCATCCAGGCCGCGACTGGGGCCGAGGGGCTGGAGATCGCGAAGAAGCAGCTCTTCGACGCCATCCTGCTGGATGTGGCGCTGCCCGACGGCGATGGCCGCGACATCTGCAAGCTGATGCGGCGCGAGGGCGTGCGGGCGCCCATCCTGATGCTGACCGGCGCCGATACCGATGCCGACACCATCCTGGGCCTGGATTCCGGCGCCAACGACTATGTCACCAAGCCGTTCCGCATCAACGTGCTGCTGGCCCGGCTGCGCGCCCATCTGCGCCAGCACGAGCGCAGCGAGGACGCCATCCTGCAGATCGGCCCCTACGAGTTCCAGCCGGCGGCCAAGATGCTGCTGGAGAAGGGCGGCAAGAAGAAGGTGCGCCTGACCGAGAAGGAAACCTCGATCCTGAAGTACCTCTACCGCGCCGGCACCCGCGCCGTCGGCCGCGACCAGCTGCTGGGCGAGGTCTGGGGCTACAACGCCGGCGTCACCACGCACACGCTGGAGACCCACATCTACCGGCTGCGCCAGAAGATCGAGAAGGACCCCGCCAACGCCGCGATTCTCGTGACGGACAAGGGCGGGTACAGGTTACAGCCCTAGGGCCCGGCGCCGTCGCGCGCTTCCTGCTGCCGCGACGGGCGCGTAAAGTCCCGATGGGAGACATGCAGGCGGCTACGAGGGGGCCATGGCCGAAACCACATTCATGAAAGTCGACGGTCTCGAAGGTGATGCGCGCGAGCCGCGCGACTATGTCGGCTGGTTCAAGGTCGAGAATTTCACCTGGACCCGAGGCGAGAATATCAAGTTCGGCGAAGGTGTCGACGTCGATGCCGTCGTCACCATTGCCGGCGGCAAGCACGCATCACCATTCTACAAGCTCCGCACATCAGGCGAACCGGTCGCGCGCATCGAGCTGCACGTGCTGGATCGCGGTGTCATCCAGCAGTCGATCGACCTGCATGACGTCTACGTCAACGACTATGCCCGCGCCGGCGAGAACAAGCTCAAGACGCAGCTGATCGAGCTGACGCTCAACGCCACACGGGCGATGATCAAGGGCGGCTGACCTTCACAAGGACCTGCTGCCGGCCGAGCCTGCCGTCATTTTCACTGTCATCCCGAGCGCAGCGAGGGATGACAGACCTGTTTTTCGGCGTGCAATGCCGCCGTCAAGTTTTGGCTTCCACTGACATCGGTGCGGCCTTTCACTGAAAGGAGGTGCCATCGTCGTGGCGGTTCGACGTGCTCTGTCCACGTACAAGACGGCTGGTAGCAACCTGCAATGACAGGAGGGTCAGATTAGTCGACCGACCATGTGCTGGGAGGACGTCGAGGAGGGGCAGCCGCTGCCGTCCTTCGACTACGAGCTCAGCCTGTTGCGCCTCGTCGCGTTCGTTCGCGCGACCGGCTTGTATGACTATGTCCATTTCGACGGCGACTACGCGCGTGCGGCCGGCGCGAGGGACGCCTTCATCTCCACGCCGCACGTGGCCGGCCTGTTCGGGCGGCTGTTGACCGACTGGAGCGGTCCCTCGGGGGAGATCCGATCCCTGACCTTCAGCATGCGAACGCAAAGCTGCACCAACGATATGCTGGCGGTGAGCGGACGCGTCGGACGGCGCTACCGGGGACCCGATGGCGCCTACCTCGTCGATCTTGTCGACCTCAATATCGGGCACGCGCTCGCGGCCCATGCGGCGACGGCAACCGCCACGATGGCCTTGCCGTCGCGCTCGGGGGACAAGGCCCTGCCGTTGACTCCCGTCCGCGAGGACGACGTTCGCCCCGCGGACGTCCCTGACTTCGCGCGGCCATATCTGGGCAAATCACGGGCTGGCGGCGCGTACCCGGCCCAGCCGTTGACGAAGGAGGAAATCCACCTCTGGTGCGAGGCGCTCGAGGATTGGAATCCGCTCTACTGGGACGAGGCATACGCGGCATCGAGTCCACATGGCGGCATCATAGCGCCTCCCACCTCGATGTTTTTCGGAACGGGTTCGTCGGCCGGGCTGGGCATCGGCTGCATGAAGCCTGGCGAGACTGTCCCTGACGCGGTGCGCAAGGGCATGACGGGCATCGGCCTCCTGCAATCCCTGCGTCAGGCGTGGGCCGAAGGCGGCACGCTCGTCATACCGCCAGGTTGCGACGAGATCGCCGTCGTGCAGGCTGTCTGTCGCTTCTTCATCCCGATGCGGCCCGGCGACACGGGGCATACCCAGCTGAGGATGAAGAACTGCAGCCAGCGCAAAAAGACCAAGCTCGGAGAGGGCTACTTCATCACCACGGAACGGCTTCTCTACAATCAGCGCAACGAGCCGGTCCGTAGCCAGGAGTTCACGGTCTTCCATTACCACGTCTAGCGCCTGGTGTCCGGAAGCCCTGGTCTCTGATACGTCTGTCATCCCGAGCGCAGCGAGGGATCTCCTGCAAGAGACGCATGGTGCGCCATTCGCGGGAGATCCCTCGCTGCGCTCGGGATGACAGGGAAACGTTGGATTCAGCGCCGACAAAGACAGTGCGCGTGCGCTGCTACACCACGTCGTACGTGATCTCGACCTCTTCGCCGAACGCATGCCCCTGGCATGTGAGGATCCAGCCGCTGGCGAGATCCTCCTCGGTGTAGATGTCGTTGTTGGCCAGCACGATCTTGCCCTTGATCTTCTTGGCCGCGCACGAGGCGCAGAAGCCTTCCTCGCAGGCCGAGTTGGGCGACAGGCCGGCTTCGCGCGCCGCGTTGAGGATCGACAGGCCCTTGCGGTAGGGCACGCGGTGCACCTTGCCCTCGAAATGGATCGTGATCGCATCGGGCACGACGTCGCCGTCCTCGGGCGGCGCCATCGGCACGGCGTCGTTGCCCGAGGCCTCGAAGCGCTCGATCAGCACGCGGTTGCGCGGCATGCCCGACTTCAGCAGCGTCTCCTCGACCAGGGTCATGAACGGCCCGGGGCCGCAGAGATAGGCCTCCGCCGGTTCGAACCCCGCCAGCGCCTGCGTGATCTCGGCGGCCGTCGTCAGCCCCTGCTCGGCATCGAGATGATGGATCACCTCCAGCCGGTCGGGATGGGCGCGCGCCAGGGCCTCGAGCTCGGCCTTGAAGATCACCGATTGCGCGTCGCGGTTGGCATAGAACAGCCGGATACGGCGGCCGGTGGTCCTGAGCGCCGACTTGATCAGCGACATCACCGGCGTGACCCCGCTGCCGCCGGCAAGCAGCAGCAGCGGCGCGGCGCTGCCGTTCAGCACGAAGCGCCCGGCGGGCGCCATCACATCGAGCGTGGCGCCTTCCGTCAGCGTGTCGTGGAACCAGTTCGAGCCGCGGCCGCCGTCGACGCGCTTGACCGTGACCTTGGCCTCGCCGTCCGTCTCCGGCGCGCTCGAAAGCGAATAGCAGCGCGCCACGGTGCCCTCGGGATGCGGCACCCGGAAGGTCAGGAACTGGCCGGCCCGATAGTGGAAGCGGTCGGCCAGCTCGGAGGGCACGGCCAGCACGAAGGATCGGGCATCCGGGGTTTCCTGCACGATGCGGGCGATACGCAGCTTGTGGTACGACATCGAGGCTCCCGTCGTCGGACGCGTTTCAGGGCGCGGCGGGTTCCGCGCCGGCACGGCCCGCCTTATGCGCGATTCCGGGCTGACAGTGCTAGCAGAACATGCTAGCTTCCGCCGAGAAAAATGAACGGAGCGTCATAATTTTCCGTTCGCTGGAGAGGAAGCGGCGGCCCAGGCCGGTGTTCTACCGGTCTCGCACGGGGCGTCGCGCGACAGTCGTGACCCCGCAGGAGGCCGCAGCATGACTTCGACCAAGATCTATGAGCTGCCCGTCGACATCACTGAATGGAAATTCGACGGCAAGACCGAGATGCACTTCACCTGGGAGTACGAGGACGGCTCGGCCGAGCTGCTGAACCTCTACGAAAAGGGCAAGCAGCAGCAGTGGAACGCCACGGACCGGCTCGACTGGACGCAGGAGCTGCAGGAGGACAACCCGATGGGGATGTCCGACGAGTCGATCCCGATCTACGGCTCGCCGTTCTGGGACAAGATGACGGAGAAGGAGAAGGTCTGGCTGCGCTGGAACCTGGCGTCGCATACGATCTGCCAGTTCATGCACGGCGAGCAGGGCGCGCTGATCGCGACCGCCAAGATCGTGAACACCGTGCCCGACATGAACGCCAAGTTCTACGCCGCCACCCAGGTGATGGACGAGGCGCGCCATGTCGAGGTCTACAAGCGGCTGATCCACGAGAAGTTCAAGATGGCGTATCCGATCACGGAGTCGCTGAAGAACCTGCTCGAGCAGACGCTGACCGACAGCCGCTGGGACATGACCTATCTCGGCATGCAGGTGCTGATCGAAGGCCTGGCGCTGGCCGCCTTCCAGCGCATTCGCGACCAGGCCAAGAACAACCTCTCGGCCGCGGTCAACGCCTACGTCATGCAGGACGAGGCGCGGCACGTCACCTTCGGCCGCCTGGCGTTGCGCGACTACTACCCGCAGCTCAGCGATCATGAGCGCGCGCAGCGCGAGGAGTTCTGCGTCGAGGCGCTCTACTTCATGCGCGACCGCTTCAACCAGGCCGAGGTCTGGATGCGCTCGGGCCTGCCGGTCGACAAGCTGATGGAATACGCCTTCAATTCCGGCGTCATGCAGGCGTTCCGCACGCGGCTGTTCACGCGCATCGTGCCGATCCTCAAGGATATCGGCCTGTTCGGTCCCAAGGTGCAGAAGGCGCTGATCGACATGGGCGTGATGGAGTACGCCAAGATCGACGCCTCGGCGATCCTCGCCAACGACGGCAAGGTCGCCGACGACTTCGACAAGAAGCGTTTCGTGACCGACGCGATCGCAGCGCAATAACTCTTACCTCTCCCGCATGCGGGAGAGGTCGACGGGTGCGCAGCACCCGGCGGGTGAGGGGCCAAGGACGAGGCGCCTTGTCTGTCGGCCCTCACCTTCCCATCGCTTCGCGATAGGCCCCTTCCTCTCCCGCTTGCGGGAGAGGAATGTTACTCGCAGCTCTCCACCTTCGGCGGCGCGTCGAGGATCGTGGCGACCTTGCTGATGTCCAGGCAGCGATCGCCGATCCACGCCTTTTCATTCACGAACAGGCCGAAGATTCCCATCATCATCGCCTGACGATGCGCGTCGGGCTGCTCGCGGGCCAGCAGCCAGCCCAGCGCGTAGATGTTGGAGATGGCGAAATCGGCCGCCGAGACGTCCTTGTCCTTGGCCCACAGCGCCGCGTTCTTCTTCGCCGCCTCGGTCCCCGGGCCGTTCAGCTCGTTGAGCCAGGCGAACGATGCGTCGACCATGGCGTAGGTGTCGGCGTAGCGCTTCTTCTCGGCCTTCACGTCGTTGGCGCGGGCCGGGATCGACTTGCCGGCCACCGTGTCCTTGGCGCAGCCCGACCAGCGGCACAGGGTCACCATGGCCAGGTACTCGGCCATCACGATCTCGGTGTTGCGGTTGTTGTGCAGCCGCCATTTGCGCGCCAGCGTCCAGCCCTGGCGCGCCTCGTCCTTGAACGGGCGCTCGGCCATGGGCGAGCCCTTCTCCAGCTCGCTCAGCACGGCACGGGCCGCGCCCGGCCATTCCGGCGGTATCTGCGCCAATGTTCCCGTTGAGCTCAATGCCAGGAGCGAAGCCGTACCGAACGCCACCCCGATGAGCCGCCGCATCTACCACTCCTGCACCTGACTTTCGCGCAATACGATATAGGTGCGGGAAGGGACGGGGTTTGTCCATCACCAAGGTGCCGCGCGGGCCTTGAGCCACCTGATCCCGGCTGGGGTCGAAAGACGCCTCGCCCGGTCGTGATCCTGCGTTCAATGTGCGCGGATATGGCGGGGATCATAGTGGGAGCCGTGGAAATCCGCGAACAGCTCCCCGATCTGAGGGTGGCCGACCGGCTTGCCGCTGCGGTCGGGCAGCAGGTTCTGCTCCGAGACATAGGCGACATAGGTCGTCTGCGCATTCTCGGCCAGCAGGTGGTAGAACGGTTGGTCGCGCCGCGGGCGCACTTCTTCCGGGATCGACAGCAGCCAATCCTCGGTATTGGCAAATACCGGGTCGATATCGAAGATCACACCCCGGAACGGGTAGATCCGGTGTTTGACCACCTGACCGATCCCGAACTTGGCGGTTTTCATGATTGCATCCCCGCGATACGCTGCGCGATCGCCGTGCGTCCACCCCGGAGATCCATCGGCATAGGGCGCCATCGGGGCGTCCGGACCTTGTGCGCGCATATATTTTGCTCCCGATTTGGGGGTAAATGCAACGAATCCCGGATTTTCGCACTCAACCTGGATGCTTTCGCGCAGTGGAGGGGAGCAAGGACCGTGCCGACACCGCGCAATCTCGAGAACAGGCGTGTGGTGCTGGCGGCGCGGCCTGTCGGCATCCCGCAAGCAGCGCACTTCGCGCTCGAGGCGGTCTCGGTTCCGGAGCCGGCCGACGGTCAGGTATTGGTGCGAAACCGCTATCTGTCGGTCGACCCTGCGATGCGGGGCTGGGTCAACGTGGCGGCCAACTATGCGCCGCCGGTGCCGGTCGGCGAGGTCATGCGGTCCTTCGCCGCGGGCGAGGTGATCGCCTCGGCGAGCCGGCTCTTCAAGGCCGGTGATCTGGTCACCGGGATGTTCGGCTGGCAGCAATATGCCGTCGTCGATGCCCAGACAGCCCGCGCGATTCCGCATGACGATCTGCCTCTGTCGGCCGCCTTGGGCGTGCTCGGCCTCAACGGCGTCACCGCCTACTGGGGGCTGCTGGGTGTCGGCCAACCCAGACCGGGCGATACGGTGGTGGTCTCGACCGCCGCCGGCGCCGTGGGCTCGGCCGTTGGCCAGATCGCGCGGCTCAAGGGCTGCCGCACTGTCGGCATCGCCGGCGGTGCCGACAAGGTGCGGCAATGCCGTGAAATATTCGGCTTCGATGCCGCCATCGACTACAAGGCCGGCGACCTGGCCGCGGCCCTGGATGCGGCATGCCCGCGTGGCGTCGACGTCTATTTCGACAATACGAGTGGACCGATCAGCGATGCGGTGCTGTCCCGGCTGGCGGTGCGGGCGCGGGTGGTGATCTGCGGCACCGCATCGATCGCCAGCTGGGAGCCGTGGCCATCGGGCCCGCGCATCGAGCGGCATCTGCTGGTGAAGCGGGCGCGGGCCGAGGGCTTTCTGCTGTTCGACTGGATGGACCGGTACGATGAGGCTGTTCAGGCGCTGGCGGCCTGGGTGCGTGATGGACAGCTTCGCTACCAGGAGCATGTATTGAAGGGCTTAGCGTCGGCACCCGACGCGATCGCCATGCTATACCGTGGTGAGAATCAGGGTAAGTTGCTGATCGAAATCGAGTGACGGCACGAGATCGCTCGAAAATCCAGTGGAAGCAGGGCGAGGTATTGCCGTGTCGGGCACAGCGGTGGCCCGCGCAGGTCGGGCACAAACGCCGCTTTCCGGCCTGACTCTGGTAGCCGCCGGAATTCTACTATGATGGTGTCGGGGCCGCCCGGGTGCGGGCGGTGCCGCAAGGAGAGCCGTGTTGGCGAGTGATTTGGCGGTCAAGTTCTGGGGTGTGCGCGGATCGATCGCCTGCGCCGGGCCGCAATATGTGCGCTACGGCGGCAACACCTCGTGCCTTGAAGTGACGGCGGGCGGGCGGCGTCTGATCTTTGATGCCGGCACCGGCCTGCGGCCGCTGGGCGACACGCTGTGCTCCGCCGACAAGCTCGACGTCGACATTTTCTTCACGCACACGCATTTCGACCATATCTGCGGGCTTACCTTCTTCAAGCCGCTGTACACGCGCGAGAACAAGGTGCGGCTGTGGGCCGGGCATCTCGCGCCGATCCTGCGGCTGGTCGATGTCGTCAAGCAGCTCATGATGGCGCCGCTCTATCCCGTGACGCTCGATATCTTCGTCGCCAAGGTCGAGTTCCGGGACTTCCGCAGCGGCGAGACGTTGCGGCCGGCGGCCGGCGTGCGTCTGCGCACGGCGCCGCTGAACCATCCCAACGGCGCCACCGGCTATCGCATCGAGCATGGCGGCAAGGCGATCTGCTACATCACCGACACCGAGCATCGCGGCGGCCCGCCCGATCCCGTGGTGGTCGAGCTGTGCCGCGACGCCGACGTGATGATCTACGACAGCACCTACACCGATGCGGAGTATCCTTCGTATCGCGGCTGGGGCCACTCGACATGGCAGGAAGGCATCCGGGTCGCCGATGCGGCCAATGTCGGAAGCCTGGTGATCTTCCATCACGACCCCTCGCACGACGATGCGTTCATGGACGGTGTCGAACGCGATGCCCAGGCGGCGCGGCCGGGCACGGCCAAGAACGGTCAGCCGCGCGCCGTCGTTGCGCGCGAAGGCATGGTGATCGCGCCGTGATGGTCCTTTCTCATCGCCGCGTCCGGCTGCGCACCCCATGACGGGCTGAGCCTTCGCCATGACGCCGCGCGAGACGTGGAGACGGATGCGTCTGGGCATGGCGACCGTCACGGGCTGGCGCCGTGCCGGCTGGTTCATCCCCTATCGCTATGCCGACACGCTGCCGCCGGCCGGCGCATCTCCGCCCTACGTCGCGGTCGAGCGTCTGTTCGACGCCGAGCGCAGCGCGTTTGTGGCGGTGATCGATCGCATCGACGCCCTGGCCGAGCCGTTGCGTGCGATCGCCGCTGGCGACGCGCCGGCCGGAGCGGGCCGCCCGCCGCGCTTTGATCAGGCGTGGTTCCCGACCCTGGATGCCTGCGCGGCGTACGCGCTGGTGCGTCATCTCGAGCCGCGGCGCATCGTCGAGGTCGGGTCGGGACACTCGACGCGCTTCCTGGCGCGCGCGCTGGCCGACGGCGGCCGGGGCGGCGAGATCGTTGCCGTCGACCCGGCGCCGCGTGCCGAGATCGCCGGCCTTCCCGGCGTCCGCGTGGTGCGCGGCACGGTGCATCGTGCCGATCGCGCTGTGCTCGCGAGCCTGGCGGCGGGCGACGTGCTGTTCATCGACTCGAGCCACATCCTGATGCCGGGCAGCGACGTCGACCTGCTGTTCAACCGCGTGCTGCCCGACCTGCCGGCCGGCACCATCGTGCATATCCACGACATCCTGCTGCCGGATGACTATCCCGCGCAGTGGGCGTGGCGGAACTACAACGAGCAGCTCGCGGTCGTCCCGCTGCTTGTCGACGCCGCCTACAAGCCGCTGTTTGCCGGCCACTTCGCGCGCACGCGGCTGGCGGAGCGCCTCTCGACGTCGGTCGCGGCGACGCTGCCGCGGCACCCTGAAGGCTTTCCGACCAGCCTGTGGCTGCGCAAGGTGTGACGGCGCCCGGCGGCTGCGCGCCGGGATGCTAGGATGTTCCATGGCTGCCGCTATGCGTCTTGGCCGGCTGCGCCGCTGGCTCATGGGTGATGCGCCCGACGACGGGCTGCCGGCGCGTGTGCTCGACACGATCCGCGCCCAGCAGGATCGCAGCGAGATCATGGTCAGCGTGGCGCAGCTGCTGGCGATCGGCTTCTTCGCGACCCTGTACGGCGCGGCGCCCATGGCCCAGGGCCAGATCCAGCCGGTGACCCTGGCGGCGGCTTTCGATCTCGTCGCCGGCCTGCTGGGCATCGACCTGGCGCATGTCGGGCTGGCCGGCCTGCGCGATGCCGCCGACCATGTCGAGTTCGTGTTCGGCGTCCTGGGCATCTATGCCGTCGTGACGCTGCTGCGCCTGATCCTGGCGTTGCGTCGCCGGTTGACGCCCTGGATGCTCTATGCGTCGGCGATCAGCGACATGGCGCTGCTGATGGCGGTGATCTGGAGCTTCCACCTGAAATACGCCCAGACGGCCGCCTTCTACCTGAAGGCGCCGACCTTCATGTACGTCTTCATCTTCATCGCCCTGCGTGCGCTGCGCTTCGAGGCGCGCTACGTGCTGTTCGCCGGCGCGATGGGAGCGCTGGGCTGGGCGATCCTGCTGCTGATCGTGCTCAGCGGTCATGGTGGCCCGCCCAACGTGACGCATGACTACACCGAGTACCTGACCTCGAACGCGACGCTGATCGGCGCCGAGGTCGACAAGATCGTCGCCGTCCTCCTGGTGACCTCGATCCTGGCGCTGGCGATCACGCGGGCGCGGCGCCTGCTGGTGCGGGCCGTGGCCGAGCGCATCGCGGCCCAGGATCTGTCGCGGTTCCTGGCGCCCGAGGTCGCTGATCGCATCCGTCGCAGCGAGCTGAGGATCGCCGCCGGGGAAGGCGAGCTGCGCGACGTCACCATCCTCACCACGGATCTGCGCGCGTTCTCGGGCTTGTCGGCGACGATGGCCCCCGACTCGGTCGTGAAGCTGCTGCAGGACTACCAGGCCCGCGTCTGCCCCGCGATCAGGGCTGCCGGCGGCAGCATTGACAAGTACCTGGGCGACGGGATTCTCAGTTCGTTCGGCGCGGCGCAGCCAAGCGGCACCGACGCGGCCGATGCCTTGCGCGCCGCCGATGCCGTCGCGGCGGCGGTCGCGGCATGGAACGCCGAGCGGACGGGGCAGGGCCTGCCGCCGATGCGTGTCGGCATGGCGCTGGCCTCCGGGCGGGTCATCTTCGGGGCGGTCGGCGATGGCGACCGGCTCGAGTACACGGTCATCGGCGACGCCGTGAACCGGGCTGCCAAGCTCGAGAAGCACACCAAGGCGGAGAACGTGCGCGCGCTGTGCGATGCAGCAACGTACGACCGGGCGGTGAGCCAGGGCTATGTGCCGCCGGCCGTGCGCGAGAGGCGCGCGGCGCGGCAGGTCGACGGGGTTGCGGCACCTGTCGATCTTGTGGTCATCACGCCATGATCGGATTTCGAGCACATTTCGGGATCGGCCCCGGATGCCTTGATCTTGCCCGATTTTCGCGGCGAGCGGTCGTGTCCTTGCCCTTTGCCCGCCCACCCCTTATGTAACGAGAGACGGCTCGGGGCCGGTTCGATCCGGGGGTACCCGTGGGCAATATCGATATCATCCTGATCGCATTGGTCGCCGTATTCCTCGTGTTGCGGCTGCGTTCTGTACTGGGTCGCCGTACCGGCAACGAGCAGCGGCCGCCGACCCAGGATCCGTTCACGCCGCCGTCGGCGCCGCCTTTTCCCACCAACGAGCCGCGCCGTGACAACGGCAATGGCAATGTCGTGTCCCTGCCGCGGCAGCCGGAGCGGCCGGCTGCCGCCGAAGGCGGCGCGCCCGTCGTCGTGTCACCGGCCGCGAATGACGGGGTGGCGCGCATCCGCGCCGCCGACCCGGCATTCGATCCGATCGGCTTCGGCGGCGGCGCCCGCGGCGCCTTCGAGATGATCGTCGGCGCCTTCGCCAAGGGCGATGCCGCCACGCTGCGCACGTTGCTGGACCCCACCACCTTCGCCAGCTTCGATTCCGCGATCCGTGACCGGATGGCCCAGCAGCGGACGCTGGAGACGAACCTGGTCGGCTTCCTGTCGACCGAGATCGTGCAGGCCGAGATGGAAGGCTCGCGCGCCCTGGTCACGGTGCGCTTCGTCACCGAGCAGGTCAACGTGACGCGCGACGTCGACGGCCTGGCCGTCGAAGGCAATCCGAACACGGTCGAGCGGGTCACCGACCTGTGGACGTTCGCGCGCGACACGCGCTCCAACGACCCCAATTGGCTTCTGGTGCGCACGGCATCCGAATAGCCGAGGCGTCCGGCGCCCGTCCCGGGCGCCGCTGCATGACGCCAGGGGGCGATCTGCCCCGACATCGCCACGATCCCGGTTTCCCCTTAACCTGCGGCGCGGGTTGTATGTCGCGCGGTTTGCTTTAGGATCAATTCGATGAACAAGAAAAAAATCGTCGTGGGAGCAGGGGCCCGCAGGTTTGGGTGCGCTGCGAAGGTCTTCACCATCATGGCTCTGGCGCTTGCAGGGTGCGCTGGCGGGACGACCGAAAGCGCACGCCGTCCCAGCTTGACGGTCGCAAGCTTCGATGACTTGCCGGGCTGGCAGCAGGACGCCCAGGCCGAGACGATCGGCGCCTTGCGGCGGTCCTGTCCGCGCCTGGTGAGCGGCGAAGGCACGCGCATCCGCATGGATAGCGGCGAGTACCACACGACAGCCGAGCAGTGGCGCCGGGTCTGCACCGCCGCCGAGGCCGTGGCACGCGACAACCACCGCGGCGCCCGCGCCTATTTCGAGCGCTACTTCGATGTGCTGGCCGTGGCCGGTCCCGACAGCGACGGACGCTTCACCGGCTACTACGAGCCCGAGATCAAGGGCAGCCGGGTGCCGAGCCGGCGCTTCACCATTCCGGTCTATCGCCGGCCGCCCGATCTTCAGAACGACAAGCCCTACCTGACGCGCACCGAGATCGAGAACGGCGCGCTGCGCGGCCGGGGCCTCGAGCTCGCCTATGTCGAGGACATGATCGGCCTGTTCGAGATGCATGTTCAGGGCTCGGGCCGCATTGCGCTGGCCGAAGGCGGTGTGATGCGCCTGGGCTTCGACGGCACCAACAACCGCACCTACACCGCCCTGGCCAAGGTGCTGGTGGACGAGGGCGCGTTGAAGCCGGACGAGGCGACATGGCCCGGAATCCGCGCCTGGCTGCAGAAGAACCCCAATCGCGCCCGCGAGATCATGCGCAAGAACGATCGCTACGTGTTCTTCAAGGACACCGGCAGGTCGGGTGCCGTGGGCGCGCAGGGCGTGGCGCTGACATCGGGCCGGTCGATGGCGGTCGATCCTGCCTTCGTGCCCTATGGCATGCCGATCTATATCGACACCACCCGGCCGGCGCCGAACAAGCCCGGCGAGACCATGACGTTCCGGCGGCTGATGGTGGCCCAGGACACGGGCGCGGCGATCAAGGGTCCCGTGCGCGGTGACGTCTTCTTCGGCGCCGGCTCGGCCGCCGCCGACACGGCGGGCCGCATGAACAGCTCCGGCCGCTGGTGGCTCCTGGTCCCGAAGAAGAGCTGACGCCGCCGCCGGGAGCGCGCCACTCCAGTGGCGCCCCGGGCCAACGGCCCGGTTCATGCCTGACATTGCTGCTGTTGACCCGGCGCTACGCGCCGGGGCGCCACTGGAGTGGCGCGCTCCCAGCCGATTGAGCGCGACGATCGCCACCGTTGCTTCAATGTGCTGCGCCGGCCATTGTGCGGATGGTCGATCCATCTGCATCCCACGCCATGAGCACTGTTTCCGAACCGTCATCGCATGCGCCCGGCCGCGGCAAGACCGTGGGCCTGTTCGTCACCTGCCTCGTCGACATGTTCCGGCCGTCGGTCGGGTTTGCCGCCGTGAAGCTGCTCGAGGACGCGGGCTGCCGCGTGGTGGTGCCGGACGTGCAGACCTGCTGCGGCCAGCCGGCCTACAACTCCGGCGACCGCGGCGATGCGCGCGCGGTGGCGCGGCAGGTGATCGCCGCGTTCGAGGGCTTCGACCATGTCGTCGTGCCCTCGGGTTCCTGCGGCGGCATGATCGCGCATCATTTCCCGGGCTTGTTCGACGACGATCGGCCCATGCGGCAGCGCGCCGAGGCGTTGGCCGCCAGGACCCACGAGCTGATGTCGTTCCTGGTCGACGTGCTGGGCGTGCGCCGCGTCGCGGCGCGCTGTGACGCCACCGTCACCTACCACGATTCGTGCTCGGGCTTGCGCGAGCTCGGCATCAAGGCGCAGCCCAGGACGCTGCTGGCCGGGGTCGCCGGCCTGAAGCTGGCGGAGATGACCAATCCGGAAGTGTGCTGCGGCTTCGGCGGCACGTTCTGCGTCAAGTACCCCGACATCTCCAACGCCATGCTGATCGACAAGACCGCGGACATCGCCGGGACCGGCGCCGATACCTTGCTGGCCGGCGATCTCGGTTGCCTGATGAACATGGCCGGCAAGCTGCAGCGTGAGGGCAAGGCCGTGCGCGTGCGTCATGCCGCCGAGGTGCTGGCCGGCATGGGCGACCTCCCCGCCATCGGCGAGCCGGAGAGGACAGAAGCGCCTGTTTCGGACCGCGCGCGTCCACGCGCGCACCGGCGCACAAGCGCCGGATCATGAGCGCGCGTGGACGCGCGGTCTGAAACAAGACGACACCGAAAGAGCAAGCGATGCAGTCCACCGCCCATGCCTTCAAGGCGAATGTCGGCCACGCGCTGGTCGACGACAACCTGCAGCAGTCGCTCGCCATCCTGAAGGTCGGCTTCTCCGAGCGCCGCCGCCAGGCGGCAGAACGGCTGCCGGAGTTCGAGGCGCTGCGGGACCGCGCGCGCGACATCAAGAATCACGCCCTGGCCCATCTCGATTTCTATCTGGAGGCGTTCGAGGCCAAGGTGACGGCGCTCGGTGGCCATGTGCACTGGGCGCCGACCGCCGCGGATGCGCGTGCCGCCGTGCTCGACATCTGCCGCCGGGCCGGCGCGCGCACCGTCACCAAGTCGAAGTCGATGATCGCCGAGGAGATCGCGCTCAACGACCACCTCGAGGCCCATGGCATCGAGCCGGTCGAGACCGATCTGGGCGAGTACATCATCCAGCTGCGCCGCGAGCCGCCCAGCCACATCATCGCGCCGGCCGTGCACCTGACCAAGGACCAGGTCGCCGACACGTTCCTGGAGCATCACCGCAAGCTCGGCTTCGACAAGCGGCTGACCGAGCGCAACGACCTCGTCGCCGAGGCGCGCCAGGTGCTGCGCCGCCGCTTCCTGGAAGCCGATGTCGGCATCACCGGCGCCAACTTCCTGGTCGCCGAGACCGGCAGCTCGATGCTGGTCACCAACGAGGGCAACGCCGATCTCACCAACACCCTGCCGCGCGTGCATGTGGTGATCGCCAGCATCGAGAAGGTGATCCCGACGCTGGAGGATGCCGCGACCCTGCTGCGGGTGCTGGCGCGCTCCGCCACCGGCCAGGAGAGCGCCAGCTACACCACCTTCAACACCGGCCCCCGGCGGCCCGATGATCCGGACGGTCCGGCGGAATACCACGTGGTGCTGCTCGACAACGGCCGCAGCAGCGTGCTGGGCACGCAGATGCAGGACATGCTGCGCTGCATCCGCTGCGGCGCCTGCATGAACCACTGCCCCGTCTATGGCGCCATCGGCGGCCACGCCTATGGCTGGGTCTATCCGGGGCCGATCGGCGCTGTGCTGACGCCGCAGCTGGTGGGGGTGGAGGAAGCCGGCAACCTGCCCAACGCCTCGACCTTCTGCGGCCGCTGCGAGAGCGTGTGCCCGGTGCGCATCCCGTTGCCCAAGCTGATGCGGCACTGGCGCGAGCGCGAGTTCGAGCGTCACCTGACGCCGGCATCGGTGCGCCAGGGCCTGGCGCTCTGGGCGTTCCTGGCGCGTCGGCCGCAGCTCTATCGCCGCGCCACCGGCATCGCCAACCGCATGCTGGCCCTGTTCGGCCGCGCCGACGGCCGCTATGGCTGGCTGCCGCTGGCGCGCGGTTGGACGCGGCATCGCGACTTCCCCGCGCCCCAGGCGGGTGGCACGTTCCACGCCCAGTGGAAGGCCCGCGGCGGAGCCCGGCGATGAGCGGACGCGAGCAGATCCTGGGCACCATCCGCCGCTCGCTGAAGCGCGATGCCCTGTCGGGCGCCGCGCGCGAGGCGGCCGAGGCGCGGCTGCGCCAGCATCCGGTCAACATCGTGCCGGCGCGCGCGGCAGGCACGCCGGACGAGCGCCTGCGGACATTCGAGCACTGGGCCACGTTCAACCACGCCACGGTCGCGCGGGTCGCGGCGGCGGAGGTGCCCCAGGCGGTCGCGGACTATTTGACGTCCAACAACTTGCCGGCCCGTGCCGTGATGGCGCCGGACCCTGCGCTCGACCGCTACGACTGGGGCGGCCGGCCATTGCTGGAGCTGCGGCGCGGCCTGCCGCTGGATGCCGATCGCGTGGCGATCACCGGGGCGCTGGCCGGCATCGCCGAGACCGGCACCCTGGTGCTCGCGTCGGGCCCGGCGCATCCCACCTCGATCCACCTGCTGCCCGAAACCCATGTCGCCGTTCTGCGCGAAGCCGATGTGGTGGGGCCGATGGAAGAGGTGTTCGATCGCCTGCGGGCGCGCTATGGTGAGGGCGTGATGCCACGCACCGTGTGCACCGTGACCGGGCCGTCGCGCACCGGCGACATCGAGCAGCAGCTCGAGCTGGGTGCGCATGGGCCGCGGCGCCTGCACATCCTGCTCGTTGGCGACTGATGCGGGAAGCGGGCGCCGAGCGATGCTGGTGAATGTCGTGGCGCGCAAGGCCGGTCCCGTCGGCGATCGCGCCGGGGCTTGACCTGGGGCACCGGATCGTTGATCCAACCACCATGCTTGTCCAGTTCCTGCTGCGTATCGCCCGCGCCCGAGAATTGACAGTCGGCCTGCTGGCTGGCGCGCTGATGGCGGCGCCGGCAGTCGCCGCTGCCCAGACGACACCCAGCCAGCCGCAGCGGCCCCGCGCCGCGCCGTCGTCCAAGACCAAGCCGGCCCAGAAGCCGGCGCCGGCCGCGCCGACGACGCCCAAGGCGACCGTGGTCACCGAGGGCAGCTTCCCGCCTTTCAACACGCTCGATGCGCAAGGCAAGCCGGCGGGCTTCGAGGTCGATCTCGCCAACGCGATCTGCCAGCGCGCCAAGATCGAGTGCAAGGTCGTGGCGGCGAAATGGGACGACATCATCCCCGGCCTGCTCGACAAGCGCTACGACATCGCCATGGCCTCGTTGCTGATCACCGCGGAGCGCCGCAAGCACATCGCCTTCAGCCGCCGCTACTACACCACGCCCGCCGCCTTCGTGACCGGCAAGGACGCCGCGGTGCCGGACGGCGCGCCGATCCTGCTGCGGGGCAAGACCGTCGGCACGCAGCGCGCCACCACGTTCGCAGACTATCTCGAGCGCATGTTCCGCAAGACCATCAGGCTGCGCCAGTTCCCATCGGGCGAGGACGCGCGCCGCGAGCTCGCGGCCGGCAAGCTCGATGCCGTGCTGGGCGACAAGGTCTCGCTGTGGAAGTGGCTGGGCACGGCCGAAGGATCCTGCTGCGCCTTCTTCGGCCAGGACATCAAGGACACGCGCACGCTGGGCGAAGGCGTCGGTGCCGGCTTCCGCAAGGGCGATTCCAAGCTGCGCGAGGCCTTCAACAAGGCGCTGGCCGAGCTGATCGCCGACGGCACCTACAAGAAGGTCGCCGACAAGTATTTCCCGTTCCCGATCTACTGAGCCGGGAACGCGCCGCTCCAGTGGCGCCCGCCCGGCGGGCCTCGACGGCCGATCCGCCGCGTGGAAGGATGTCGCCGATGATCGCCGGCCTCCTCCTCTCTCGCCATGGCTGCGTCGCTGCCGCGCTGGCCGCTGTGCTGGTTGCCGCCGCGCCCGTGTCCGCAGACGAGGATACCGCGGCATGCCGCGAGCTCGAGCAGCGCTTCGAGCAGATCAAGTCGGATGTCTCCTCCGTGCAGGTCAACCTCGCGCTGTTCTCGGCTGCGGAAGGGGGCTGCATGACCTTGGCCCGCCGCCTGCTGGCCATGGGCGCTTCGGTCGAGTCGCGTGATCGGCTCGGCGGCACGCCCCTGGCGCGTGCCGCGCGCTTCGGGCAGCTCGCGCTCGTCGAGCTGCTGCTGGAGCATGGCGCGCACATCAACGCCCGCAACCTTGTCGGCGCGACGGCGCTCTATTTCGCGGCCGAGAACGGCCGGATCGCCGTCGTGAGCCGGCTCCTCGAACGGGGCGCCGACCCCAATCTGGCGGGACGTGCCGGCGTGACCCCGCTCGCCGCGGCGGCCTTCAAAGGCGCCGATGACGTCGTCGCGGTGCTGCTGGCGCATGGTGCCGACCCCGGCGTGGTGGACGCGACCGGCAAGGCGCCGATCCTCTATGCGGCGGCGGTCGGCGCCGTGCCGCTGGTGCGCCGCCTGCTGGCGGCTGGTGTCGACGTCAACGCGCGCTACGGCAACGACCTTACGGCGTTGATGTGGGCGGCTGGATACGCCGACAGCGCCAGCGCTGCGAACGGCGAAGCGGTGGTGGCGCTGCTCATCGAGCGGGGCGCATTGCTCGATGCCGCCGACAACCGCGGTCGCACGGCGCTGATGATTGCCGCCGAGCGGGGGCACGCCGCGATCGTCGGTCTTTTGCTCGCCCGCGGCGCCGACCGCAGCCTCACGGATGCCAGCGGCAGGAGCGCTATCGACCTCGCCTCGACCGAGAGCATCCGCGCGACGCTTCAGAAGAGATGAACGTGCTCATTGCAGCCCCGCGAGGTATTCCGCGCAGGCGGCGATGGCCTCCTCCGAGATCGACAGCATGAGGTCCGACATGCCCGGATTGTTGCCCCGGGTGCGCGTGCGGAACTCGATCATCGACTTGACGAGGTACTCGCGGCGCTGCCCGGCAAGACGCGGCTGCGTGCCGTCTCCCTGGTAGGCGCCGAGGTGACAGCCGGTGCAGTTGACGGCGACATTGGCGCGCTGCGCCTGCGCTGCGACGGCATCCGATGCGGACGGCTGGCCCAGCCTGGGCCATGGCTTGCCGGCGAAGTATTCTGCCAGCGCCATCATCTCGTCACGCTCCAGCGTCTCGGCGATGGTCGACATCGGATCGCTCTTGCGGGTGCCGCGCTTGTAATCGCGCAGCTGCAGATAGAGATAGCCCTGATGCTGGCCCCAGATCACCGGCGTCTGCACGTCCTGCGGAATGCCGTTCTCGCCGTGGCAGGCGTTGCAGAGCTGCACCTTCTCCTCGATCGGGTCGGCGCGCGACGCCTGGCACAGCACCATCAGCGTGGTAGCCAGCACGGCAGCGCGCACGCCACGGGACCGTCCAGCGGTCCCGTGGCGCGACGGGGCATCAGCGCCAGGCAGGCATGGCCAAAGCAACCCCGCCATCAATCGACCGTGAAGGCGATGATCGAGTTGCCGCGCTTGTAGTCGAGCTGCACGTTGCCGCCCGCGCCGACCACGATGTACTGCTTGCCATCGACGGTATAGGACGACGGCGGTGCGTTGACCCCGGCGCCCGCCTGGAACTTCCACAGCGTCGCCCCGGTCTCCGCATCATAGGCCTTGAAGAGACCGTTGCCCTCGCCGGTGAAGACAAGGCCGCCGGCCGTGGCGAGAACGCCACCGATCATCGGCTGCGGTGTCTTCACCTGCCAGCGGATCTTGCCGGTGTTGTAGTCGACCGCGGTGATGTTGCCCCATTGCTCCTCGGCCGGGATCACCTTGAAGGCCCCGCCCAGCCACAGCTTGCCCTGCGGATAGGGCGAGCTCTCGACGTGGTAGGTCATCGGCTGGTGCAGGTTGATGGCGTAGGTGAGTCCGAGGCCGGGGTTCACGGCCATCGGCGACCACTCGACGCCGCCATTGGCGCCGGGCAGCATGCGCGCGCCTTCCTTCGTCGGCAGCACCCACATGTTCTCCTGCGGCACCATCGCCTCAGAGAAGCGGATCAGGCTGCAATCGTTGCGATTATGGACATAGACATGGCCGGTCTTGCCGGCATGCAGCACGCCGGGGACGACCTGTCCCTGGCTGTTGCGCACATCCACGAGGATGGGAGGGCTGACCGCATCGAGGTCCCACACATCATGGGCGATGTACTGGAAGTGGCAGACATATTGCCCGGTATCGAGATTCACCGAGACCAGCGAGTTGGTGTAGAGGTTGTCGCCCGGGCGCAGCGAGCCGTCGAGGTCGGGTGACGGATTGCCCACCATGAAGAAGATGCGGTTCAGCGCCAGGTCGACCGCCGGGTTCTGCCACACGCCGCCGCCCAGCGTCTTGTACGGATCGCCGGTCTGTGCAAGCTGCGCCTTCTCGGCCGCGATATCGCGGAGCATATGGCGCCCGGTCGCGTCCTTCTCAGCCCATACGCCGACCGAGTTTTCCGGGATCGTGTAGAAGGTCCACAGCAGCTTGCCGGACTTGGCATCAAAGGCCTTCACGAAGCCGCGGATGCCGTACTCGCCGCCGTTCGTCCCGATGAGGATCTTGCCGTTGACGGCGGTCGGCGCCATCGTCTCGCTGTAGCCGAGTTCCGGGTCGGCGATGTCGGCCTGCCACACGAGCTTGCCGGTCTTGGCTTCAAGCGCGACGAGCTTGGCGTCGAGGGTCCCCATGTAGACCATGTCGCCGTGCACGGCGACGCCGCGGTTGTTCGGGCCGCAGCAATAGGTCGTTATGGGCCCAAGCTTCTGCTTGTAGTGCCATAGCTCCTCGCCGGTGCGCGCATCGAGCGCATAGACGTGGTTGTACGACGTCGTGACGTACATGACCCCGTTCACGATGATCGGGGTGGTCTCGAGCGATTCCTTGACCTCCGTCTGGAAGATCCATGCCGGACGCAGCCGCGCGACGTTGGACACGTTGATCTGCCGGTTGGGATAGAAGCGAAGCTGGTTGTAGTCGCCGTTGGTGTGGAGGAAGTTGTTGCCGTCACCGCCGGCGCGGTTGAGCAGGTCCTGAGTCACGGTGGACATGTCGCCGTACTTCGCGGCGGTCTTCACCTCTTGCGCGGATGCCGTGCAAACGACCGCGAGCGCGAATGCGGTGCCGATCGCGGCAAATCTCCCAAGTCGAGCCATGTGAATCCTCCCCGTAGTTCATGCACCAGGGAACTATGCGAGCTCGTTGCGCGGACGCCGTGCGTGCTGCCTGCGACGTGAGCGCGCCTGCGTCCGGGATCGCGGCGAACAGCCTCGCCCGGAAGGCACGCAGCAGGGGACAATGCGAAGACTATGCAAGCTTGAATGCAAAAAGCGTGGGCGCCGCCGCAAGGCCTGTCAAGCCAAAGTCTGGGCCATCCCGTCATCCCTCGCTGCGCTCGGGATGACGGGTGTGTCAGCGACCTGCGATTCCAGGCTCAGGGCTTGCGCGCGGTCAGCGTCGTGAACATGCCGGCCACCATCGTGCGTTCGATGTCGCGGAAGCCGGCGCCGGTCAGGAGCGCTTCCTGCTCTTCGCGGGTCGGCACGACGTTGCCCCAGGTCAGCTCGTTGTAGCCCGTCTGCACCGAGAAGGCATGGTCGGGCTTGCGCAGATCGGCATGCGTCGACGGATAGGTCTCGTCGAGGACGAAGAGGATGCCGCCGGGCTTCAGCGCCCGGAATGTCTGGGCCAGCACGCCGGCGCGGTCCGCGACCGGGATCTCATGCAGCACCTCGAACATGGTGGCGACGTCGAAGGCCTGATCGTCCTGCGCGGCCTCGCCACCGACCTGGGCAACCGTCACGCGTTCGGCGAGGCCGGCGCCGGCGATCCGCGCGCGCGCCGCGGCGATGCCATGCGCATCGACGTCGACGCCGTGGCAGCGCACCTTCGGCCACGCCTGCGCGATGCGCATCATCAGTCCGCCGGCGCCGCAGCCGACATCGAGCAGATGGCAGCCGGCCTCGAGCCGCTCCCGCACGCCGGGCACGCCCGGCAGCAGCCGGCGCGCCACGAACGTCTGCAGGCCGCCGGTGGTGTCGGCGATCAGGTCGGAGAAATCGCGTCCATGCTGCTGGAAGGTGAAGACGCCGCCGGTGCGATAGAGGCGCGCGTGGTCGGCGAGATCGGGCCCGCCGAAGCGTTGCATCACCGTCACGTAGGCTCCGATATGACGCGGATCGCCGGATGCCACGAGTATCTCGCGCATGAAGGGCGCCAGCCGGAACGCCTGCGGCCCGTCGGCGTCGAGCAGCTCGTAGGCGCAGGCCGTGCGGCACCAGGTCGTCACGTAGGGCGCATGCAGGCCGAGGTCGGCGGCAAGCTGCGCCGGCGTTGCCGTGCCGCGCTTGTCGATGCCGTTGAACAGACCGGCCTCGATGCCGGTGGCCATCAGATGCGTGGCGTGGAAGCCGCGGATGTGGCTCCACACCAGCGCGGCCTGCTGCTCTGCGGTGCGTGCCTGCGGTGCTGCGCCCGTGGCCGGCTCGGTGGTCATGCTGTGCTCCCCAGTGGCGTCCGCCGGATCACCGGCGGCGCTCGCACCGTAGGCGGCGCCCGGCCGGCGTCAAGGCCGCGCCTGAGGCGGCCATTTGGTCCGAGCAGGTGGAGCGCGACGGCACGAAAGCGGGCTGCCCCCAGGGCGCGGACGCCAGTTGCGGCACCCGCGTCCGCAGATGGTCGTGATGCCGCCACTATCGGGCCGTCACCAAGGACGGAACACTCCCCCGGATCGGACGTTGACACATTCAGGACACGATTGCGCACGAGCGTTTCCAAGTCGCACGGTTTGGACAACTCAGGAGGAGACCATGAAGCCTCTTCGGTCAGCTTGGTTGGCGTTCGCGCTGGCGCTTGCCGGCGCTGGTCTGGCACAGGCGCAGCAGCCCTATCCGTCGCAGTTCGCCGATCAGTGGATCAATTCCTGCGTAGCCTCGTGCAAGACCAACGAGCTTTACAAAGCGCGCCAGGGCCTGTGCCCGTCCTATTGCACCTGCATCGTCCAGGAATCGCAGACCAGCGTTCCGCTTGAGGTGGCGATGCAGGCCGATCGGGACTGGGCGGCTAAGAACTACAAGAGCGAGGCCGTGCAGCGCGTGAGCAAGGTGGCCAACCAGTGCCAGTCCCGCGTCCTGCCTCCGCAACCGGCCAGCCAGACCCGGAAGCGCTGAGGCGCCTGGTCGCGCGATCGCACGCCCTCCCGTCATCCCGAGCGTGGCGAGGATCCAGGCGCCGCCCCGGCATCCCTCGCTGCGCCCGGGACGGCTCAGTACTTCACCGCGCTGCGCGCGTCGGGGGCGGTGTATTGGAGCATCTGCCCGGCCTTGACCTCCATCGCGTCGCGCCGGCGCAGGCGGCGGGCCTGGGCCAGCGTGATCAGCCGATAATGGCGGCTGTTGTCGATCCAGTCGGCGACGTCGAAGCAATTGTCGTCGCGGCCGACCCACCGACGCGGATCGATGCGGCGCAGGTCATACGGGCGCGAGTAGGTGCGCAGCGTCTTGCGGTCCTTCAGCACGTACTCATGGAAATACGACAACGCCAGCTCGCGCAGCGAGCGGTGGATCGGGTCGCGCCAGCGCAGCCAGATATGGTTGCTCTTGGAGATCGCACCCCAGTGGCCGCCCTGGCGGAACAGGGTCACGACATGATCGTCGTCGGTGTCATCGGCCTGCAGGTCCATCAGCAGCGGCGGCTGGCCTGCGATCCACAAGGCGCAGGCGGCGACGAAGGCGCCCTCCAGGCAATGGGCGTGGCCGTGACGCAGCGTCTCGCGGACTGACAGCGCGGTGTCGCCCCCCAGCTCGAAGTTCGTCGGCAGCGCCGCGACGAAGTCCTGGATGCGTTCCGGCGTCTTGAGCCGCTTGAGAGTCCTGTATTGCGATGGTGAAAGGCCGAGCCGCTCGGCAGTCGGGGGACGGATGCGCATGTCGCACTATATCCGCGCGTTCCCCCGATGGAACACCGGTGTCAATCCTTGAAATCGATGCCCTGGGTCTTCAGCCAGTCGATCCAGCCGATCATCGACGGGTTGTGTGGCCGCACCTTGTAGTAGGGGATCATCGGCTTGTACTGGTCGAACGCACGGCGCAGCAGGTCGACTGCATCGGGTTCGCCGGCCCGCTTGGGCGCGAAGTCGACGCGCAGGTCGGTGCGCCCATAGGGCTCGGTATCGTAGACGATCAGGCAGGCGGAGCGATGGCCGCCAGCGTCCCCGCCTGCGTCGCGGCCGGCGGTGATGACCCGCATCAACCGCTCCTCGAACAGCTCACCGGCGCTGTCGCGCCACGCACGCTCCATGTCGGGCAGCACCTGCGCGGAGCCCAGCAGGTTGCCCATCACGACATAGCCGTCGCCGGTCAGGGCACCCTTGTGCTGCTTGGCTTCCGCGCCGGTATGGACCGCCACCCGACCATGCCGGTCGACCATGCCGATCTGTCGATAAGCGAAGCCGGCATCGCTGGCGCCGATCTCCGCCATCACCTTCTCCGGCGCATAGCCCAGGCTCAGAAGCTCGATCGCCAGCGGTCCGAGGCCAGGATCGGTATAGGCCTGCGTGCTGACGGCCCCGACATTGGCCCGGATGAACGGGCAGCGGGCGCCGACCGATAACGGGTTGGTCGACTGCGCGATGCCCAGCAGGCCGCTCTCCTTTTCGCGGGCCACGATGGTGAAGGTCATGGTGTGGTTTCTCCGGTGGTCGTGAAGCGATCGTCGTGTTGCAGGACCCGCATGTCGGTGGCAGCCCATCCGAAGGTGACGGTGGTGCCCGGTGCCGGCATGGCGTGGCCGGACACATCGGCCCGGACGGCGATGCCGGCGGCCGTGACGGTGAGGCGCGATGTGCCGCCGAGATAGGCGGTTTCCGTCAGGACGCCGGCATGGTTGAAATCGAGCGCTGCTGCATCCGTGCCGACAACGACATGCTCCGGCCGGATCGACAGCAGGACCGGGTCGCCCGGGGCCGGCCGATGGGCCGCCGGCAGCAGGCCGCGCAGCGGGCCCAGCGCCGATGCCGCGACGGCCGTGGCGCCATCACCGCCACAGCATGTACCAGCCAGCAGATTGGCCTCGCCGATGAAGTCGGCGACATACGCGGTGGCGGGGTTCTGGTAGATCTCGACCGCCGGGCCCTGCTGCACGATGCGGCCGTGGTCCATCACCACAATGGTGTCGGAGAGGTTCATGGCCTCTTCCTGGTCATGGGTCACGTAGACGAAGGTGATGCCGACGTCGCGTTGCAGCTTCTTCAGCTCGTTCTGCATGTGCTTGCGCATCTTGAGGTCGAGCGCGCCCAGCGGCTCGTCGAGCAGCAGCACACGCGGCTGCGTCACCAGGGCACGCGCCAGGGCGACGCGCTGCTGCTGGCCGCCGGACATCTGCCGCGGGAACTTGGCGATATGGGCCTCCAGGCCCAGCAGCGCGACAATGCGCTGGACACGCGTCTCAATATCTGCCTTGCCCACCTTCTGCATGCGCAGGCCGAAGGCGACGTTCTGCGCCACCGTCATGTGCGGGAAGAGGGCGTAGTTCTGGAACACCATGCGGGTCGGCCGGGCGGCGCCACGATCGGCGGCCACCGGCTCGCCGGCAACCAGGATACGGCCCGAGTCGGGCAGCTCGAAGCCGCCGATCATGCGCAGCGTGGTGGTCTTGCCGCAGCCGCTGGGACCGAGCAGCGTGACGAACTGACCCCGCTGGATCGCCAGATCGATGCCGTCCACCGCGGTAAAGGTACCGAATCGCTTGACTACCGCTTCGAGTTCGACGTCGACCTGGCTCATCGCGCTGTCCGTCTCCTGCTGTGCCGCGTCAGGCGGCTTTGACTTCGTTCCAGACCTCGTTCCAGCGGGACTTGTCCTTGGGGATGTCCTTGAAGACGAGGCGGTCGACGTTGTTGATGTCGATGCCGAGATCCTTCACGAGCTGTGGCTCGAGCTTGGCGATGGCGGTCTTCGACGCCGGCGCGTAGCGTGTGGTGCGCGCCATGAACTCGCCGTACTCGGCGCTGAGGGTGAAGTTGGCGTACTCCTCGACCAGCTTCAGCTTCTTGGTGCCCTTCACCGCCGTGATCGACTCGCTCCAGCCCACGGCGCCTTCCTTCGGCCAGACCCAGCCGACATCCACGCCGGCCTTCAGCAACGGCGCGATCACCGCCAGGAAGCTCCACGCGACGACCGCCTCGCCCGAGGCCAGCATGTTCTGGACGTCGGCCACGTTCTTCCAGTAGGCCCGCACCAGCGGCTTCTGCGAGATCAGCAGCTTCTTGACCTCCTGGAGCTCCTTCTCCTCCATCGCGTAGGGTTTCTTGATGCCCAGGTGCAGGGCGGCGACCGCCAGCGTGTCCTCGGGCTCGTCGCGCATGGCTATGCGCCCCTTGTACTTCGGATCGAACAGCGCCTTGAGCGAGTCGAGCTCGCCTGTCTCCTTGCGGTTGAAGGCCATGGCATTGGCGCCCCAGACGAAGGGGATTCCGTACAGCTTGCCGTCGACACGCCATTGCGGCGACTGGCTGAACTGTTCGAAGATCTCCTTCGCATTGGTCAGCGCTGCCGGGTTCAGCGGCTCGATCAGCCCTGCCTTGGCTGCCGGCTCGACATAGTTCTGCACCGGCACGATCATGTCGTAGAGCTTGGTGCCGCCGCCGCGCAGCTTGGCCATCATCTCGTCCGAGCTGGCGTAGAAGGTCGACTTCAGGTCGATGCCCAGCCGGTCCTTGGCCTGGGTCGCGAAGCCCGCCTCGCCCCACGACGACCAGGTGAACAGGGCCAGCGACTTGTCCTGGGCCATCGCCGGGCGCAATCCCGCCGGCATCGCGGCCGCCAGGCCGGACATCCCCAGCAGCTGGAAGACCTTGCGCCGCGAGATCCCGCGGGGCAGCAGAAGGTTGAGCGATTCTCGTTGCATGTCAGGCCTCCTTGCCTGGGTCCGGGCTCACGTTCGCGCCTGCGCCTGTCGCAGCGACAACTCCGCGACGACGGCGAACAGGCCAGTGATCAGCACGGTGATGGTGGCGATGGCGTTGACTTCCGGCGTGATGCCGAAGCGCAGCATCGACCAGATGATCATCGGCAGCGTGTTGTCGTTCCCCGTCGTGAAGAACGTCACCACGACCTCGTCGAAGGAAAGGGTGAACGACATCAGCGCCGCCGCGACGATCGCCGGCTTCAGGAAGGGAACGGTGATCTCGCGGAAGATCGTGAAGGTGCCGGCGCCCAGATCCCATGCCGCTTCTTCCAGAGACTTGTCGAAGCCGACCAGCCGCGCCGACGTGATCAGGATCACGTAGGGCAGGGTCATCACGACATGACCTGCGATCACCGTCAGCAGCGACAGGTCGGCCTGCAGCAGGTTGTAGAAGCTCAGCAGCGCAATGCCGATCACCAGGCGCGGCACCATCATCGGCGTGAGGCTGAAGGCACGCAGGCCGCCGGCCAGGCGGCCGCCGTAGCGGTGGATGCCGACGGCCGACAGGATCCCCAGGCTGCAGGAGAGCACAACGGTGGCGAATGCGATGATGAGGCTGTTGACCAGCGCGGCGTGCAGGGCCGCGTTGCCGAACAGCTTGCGATACCAGCCCAGGGTCAGGCCGCTCATCGGGAAGCGGCTGATCGTCGAATCGTTGACGGAGAAGATCGCGACAATGACCAGCGGCGCGAACAGGAACAGCAGCACCACACCGGTCCAGGCGCCCAGCACCAGCTTGGCCGGATCGCGCCGGGTCATGCCGTTCCCCGCGGCCTGCCGTAGCGCAGGGTGGCTGCGGCGGCGGCGAAGATGAGGCCCATCAGCACCAGGGCCATCGCCGAGCCGAACGGATATTCGTAGGCGACGCCAAACTGCTGGGCGATGATGCTGCCGATCATGATGCTGCGCGTGCCGCCGAGCAATTCCGGCGTCACGAAGGCGCCCATCGACGGGATGAAGACGAACAGGCAGCCGCTGGCGATCCCGGGCAGGCTCAGCGGCAGGATCACGGAGAGAAAGGTGCGTAGCCGTCCGCCGCCGAGATCCCAGGCTGCTTCGAGCACGCTGGGGTCGATCTTCTCCAGCACCGCGTAGAGCGGCAGGATCAGGTACGGCATGTAGATATGCACCAGCGCAATGGTGACGGCGACGTCCGAGTACAGCAGCGCGGTAAAGGGCGCGTCGATCAGCCCCAGGCTCATCAGCGCCTGGTTGACGACACCCTGGGTGCCCAGGATCAGCATCCAGGCATAGGTGCGCACCAGGTAGCTGGTCCACAGTGGCAAGATCACCAGCAGCAGCAGGGTAAGCCGGAAGCGGCGCACCTTGCGGGCCAGGAAATAGGCGACCGGGTAGCCGATAAGCAGCGACAGCGCGGTGACGTACAGTGACAGCCGGATGGTCGAGAGGAAGACGTTGACGTAGAGGTTGCCGCCGATTTTCTGGTAGTTGCGCAGAGTGAAGTCGGCCACGATCTGGTAGTCGGCGACGCGCCAGAAGCTGTAGAGCACCATCGTCATCATCGGCAGGATGAAGAAGATGATCAGCCACAGCTTCGGCGCGGCCAGGAAGGCCAGAACCGTCGAGACCTTGGCCCGCATGCTGCGTCAGCCTGCGATGCCGGCCATGAAATCGTCGTAGGCGAGGGCCTTGCTGTTCGTCGTCAGCCGATCGCAGCCGGTATCGGTGACAAGCAGGGTGTCTTCGCACAGGAAGCCCTGCACTCCCTGCATGTAGTAGCCGACCTCTATATTGAGCGACATGCCGGGCGCCAGGCCTTCCTCCACCCGGGGCATCAGGAAAGCCGATTCGCTCGGGTCGGCCAGCGTCACGACCGGCGGGTCGTAGACGCTGATGCCGATGCCGTGGCCGCAATGGAAGCGGTCGAAGTCTTCCAGGCCGAGATCCTTGCCGGGCTTCATCGCCGCCCGATAGATGTCGCGCACATCGGCACCCGGCCGGATCAGCGCGATGGCATCCTCGACGCCCTGCGACAGCGCATCCCACAGGGCCTGCTGTTGTGCCGTGGGCTTGCCCAGGACGACGGCCCGCGCCGTGTCGGAGTGGTAGTGCTCGTAGGTGCAGCCGATGTCGTAGCGCACGATATCGCCTGCGGCGATCGTCTTGTCCGAGCTCAACGCATGCGGGTACGAGGTGCGGCTGCCGCTGCCCAGCACCATGAAGGTCGGCTTGCCCTTGAGGTCCGCCAGGCGGCGATGATAGGCGTGGATGACGTCGCTTTCCTTCACGCCCGGCTTGACCAGGCGGTAGGCGTGATTGATCGCTTCCTCGGTGATGCGCGAGGCGAGGCGCAGACGCTCGATTTCATCCGGCGTCTTCACCATCCGGATTTCCCACCACAGCGCATTGCCGGCGATGATGTCGGCGTTCGGGAAGCGCTGCTTCAGCTCCCAGAAGATGAACGGTGACATGCCGAGCTCGTCGACGGCGATGCGGCTGCTCTGCAGGCCGCGCGCCTCGATGGCAGCGACCAAGCCGTCAAGCGCGCGCCGCACCGTGTGCGCACGCTCCAGCAGCGCCTTGCCCGCCTTGCCCACCCGGTCCATCTCGTTGCCCTGCGCCGGGCCGCGCTTGAAAGGGCTGAAGATGTAGACGTCCTCGACCCAGACCGTGCCGTCGACGATCGCCTCCAGCTCCAGGCTGGGCGCGACCAGCGATGCCTTGGGCTCGTGGGCCGGCGTGTAGATGGAGTAGACCTGGAAGCCCTTGTTGATCCAGTGCGAGACGCAGTTGTAGTCGGTCGCATACATCACGTTCTCGGGCGACGTGGCGATGATGGCCGCCACGCCGGCCTTCGCCATCACCATATCGGCCCGCTGCTGATTAAAGAGCATCCGGTTTCTCCTTGGCTTCCTTTGTCGTGGTGCCGGCCGCATTGCCTGGGTAGCCGAGCTCGTACGAGAGCCGTTCGGCTTCGTCTCGCACCATGGCGATGAAGTCGTCGACCTTGCTGTTGGGCATGCGGAAGTCGGGCGCTGAAATGGTCAGCCCGGCGATGACCTGGCCATCCGGCCCGTGGATCGGCGCGCCGACCGATCGTGAGCGCGGTGTCATCTCGGAGTCGCTGAAGGCGTGGCCCAGACGCCGGATCCTCAGCAGCTCGGCCCGCAGCTTCCCGGGATCGGTGATCGTGTTCTTCGTGTAGCGCTTGAGCGCCTTCTGCGCGATCAGGCTCTCGACGAAGGCATCCGGCTGAAACGCCAGGATCACCTTGCCGATGCAGCCGGCGTTCAGCGGGAAGCGTTCGCCTTCGAAGACCGTGAACCGCATCGCCTGCGGGCTGTCGATGTAGTCGATGCACAGGCCGTGGTTGTCTTCCAGCACGCACAGTCCGATGGTCTCGCCGCAGGCGGCGGCCAGGCGCTGCAGGAACGGTCGCGCAATGCGCTTGAGCGCGCCGTTCGCGCCGCCGCGTGGATTGAGCTGCGCCATCACCAGCCCGAGGCTGTACTGGCCGCTCTCGCCGTCGCGCTGAAGAAGGCCACTCCCTGCCAGCGTCAGCAGCAGGCGATGCACCACGCTCTTATGCAGCCCGGTGTGATGCGCAAGCTCGGTCGGCCCCCAGCTGTCCGCCTTGACGAAAGCCAGCAGCACGCGCGCGGCCCGCTCGACCGACTGAACCTCGCTGTAACGCCGCTCCGCCATGCGTCCCGTATCGTCTCGTATTGTGAGACAGTGTCTCGATATCGAAACGGTAGCGACAGATCACCGCCATCGCAACGCTTTTTTCCAAGTCACAGCAAATTGTGGAGGCGAAACTCGCGCCGGATCGCGCATCTGCTGATGTGCTTGCGGAGCATCGAAGGAAGATCCGATCATCGGCTTCCCGCCCGTCCGAGATAGTCCTGCCTTATGGGGTTAGCCGCGTGGCTGCGAGTGATGCAGCACCCGGCGGACACATGCAGCCCGGTCAGAAATCACCAAACGGCGGCGCGATCTCGCCGATCGGGGCGGAGACGAGGAGCGTGGCAGCGGCCGCGCGGTTCGGCCCGGGCGGTCGTTGGTTTGCGGATGTCAGGGGGTTTCACGGGCGCGGCCCGCGGTCGTTTTCGGGCCGCTGGACCGCGGGGCCTGAGCCCTTGCAAATCCAGCGTTCGGGGATGGTGGAGCTGAGGGGGATCGAACCCCTGACCTCCTCATTGCGAACGAGGCGCTCTCCCAGCTGAGCTACAGCCCCCCGCCCGAAAACGGCGCGGATAATGGTGACAGGGGAACGGGAAGTCAAGGAAGTAGACCGTGGTCCGGACCGATAAAACGCATGCCGGCGCGAGCCGGCGCTTGCCTCGGAGTATGTGCTCATGCGAGTTTCAGCGCCGCGTTCGAGGTGGCCATGAGCAAGCAGAAAGTGCAATCCGAAGCGGCGCCGGCGGCGCTGGGCCCGTATTCCCAGGCCATCGTGTCCGGTGGCATGGTCTATTGCTCGGGCCAGATCGCGCTCGACCCCAGGACCGGTCAGTTCGCCGGCGATACGGTCGAGGCGCAGACCCACCAGGTCCTGCGCAACCTGCAGGCGGTCCTGCAGGCCGCGGGCAGCGATCTCGGGAAGATCGTGAAGACCACCGTGTTCCTGGCCGACATGGGCGATTTCCAGGCCATGAACGGGGTCTATGCCGGCTACTTTCCCGATCCGGCGCCGGCGCGCAGCACGGTGCAGGTGGCGCGGCTGCCGCGCGATGCACGGGTCGAGATCGAGGCCGTCGCAGCCCTCTGAGCGGCGCGCGGCTCTCATGTCAGGGAGGTCGGGATGGGAGATATGGGCGGTATGATGGCCGGCTTCGGCGCCTTGGCCTTCGTGATCTACCTTATCGGTGTCGCGATCGTGACCGTGCCCTTCTGGTTCATCCTGAAGCGGGCCGGGTTCTCACCGTACCTCGCGCTGCTCAACCTGATCCTCGGGCTTGGCACGCTCATTGTCATGGCGATCCTGGCCTTCTCGCGTTGGCCGGCGGGCGAATCGGGCCGCACCTCGACGGTGCAGGATCTGATGCGCCAGGTTCAGGGAGGCCGGTGATGGGCTACGGCAGCGGTGGCATGATCGGCGGCCTGCTGATCTCGCTGATCGTCATGGCGCTGGGCATCTGGATGACCTGGCGCATCATCGAGAAGGCCGGCTATCCGGGCTGGTACGCCCTGGCGATCGGCGTCGGCGGCTTCATTCTGAGCCTGATCCCCTTCGTGGGTCTTCTGGTCCAGCTTGCCCAGCTCGGCCTGCTCTACGCCTTTGCCTTCGTGCGCTGGCCGAAGGAAGGCGGCACGGTCCCGTTCGGGGGCGGCATCCCGGGCGTGTCGGGCGGCTACGGCTCGCCGGCCGGCTATCCGCCGCAATCGGGCTACCCGCCGGCGGCCGGCGGCTATCCGCCGCAGCCCGGCTATCCGCAGGCAGGCTACCCGCAGCAGCCCGGCTATCCGCCGCCGGGGTATCCGCAGCAGCCGGGCTACCCGCCGCAGGGCGGCTACCCCCAGCAGCCCGGCTACCCGCCGCCGCAGCCTTATGGCCAGCAGCCGCCCGGCTATCCGCCGCCGGCGGGCGGGCCCGCGGGCTACGGCCAGCCGCCGGTGGCGCCGCCGCCATCCTACGGCCAGCCGCCTGTCGCACCGCCGCCGTCCATGTCCGCGCCGGTGATGCCGCCTCAGCCGCCGCCGTCGTCCGGCGGCGATGCGGAGGCCACCGTGATCGCGGGCCGGTCGATGCCGGCGGCACCGCCGCCGCCGCCAGCCGCGCCGCCATCGGTCGCGCCACCGCCACCGCCACCGGCGCCGATTCCAGGCGCGGGCGCGTCGGGATGGACGCTCTCCACCCCCGGGCCGGGTGGAACCCCGTTCGTGCTGACGTTGGCGGAAGGCAAGGCGATCTACCTCGTCAGCGGCCAGGGCGGCGGCGGCGACCTGATCGTGCCGGAAGCCTCGATCGGCAACCCGCATGCCCGCCTGCATCTGGCGACGGGTCGGCTCGGCCTGGAGGATCTCGGCTCGCCCGGCGGCACCGCGATCGATGGTGCCCAGCTCCTGCCGAGCCACGGCATCCGCGAGGTCACGCAATCCAAGAAGATCCGCTTCGGCGCCCTGGAGTTCTCCCTGTCGCGGTCGTGACGATCCTGTCCGTCCAGGTGAAGGTGTAGCGAGGGATCTTTCCGAAAGGCGCGCTGCGCGCCGCTCGGAAAGGGTTCCTCGTTGCGTTTGGGGTGAGAGCTTCGGCCGTGGGCGCCAGCTTGCCGCGCCGCCGGGGCTCGGTTATGCCTGCACGCAACCGTTTCCCATCCCCCTGGAGAGCCCCGGTGATTTCGTCGCTTGCCTACGTGGTCAGCCTCCTGCTGGAGTTCTTCGTCTACCTGCTGATCGCGCAGGCGATCATGAGCTGGCTGCTGGCCTTCAACGTCGTGAACTACCGCAACCAGTTCGTTCGCATGATCTGGGAGTTCCTGGCGCGCATCACCGAGCCGCTGCTGCGACCGATCCGGCGCTTCCTGCCCGGCTTCGGCGGCATCGACCTGTCACCGCTGGTGCTGATCCTGATCATCATCTTCCTGCAGCGCGCCGTTCTCTATCCCCTGATGACCGGCCGCTCCGTCTCGCTGTGGTGAGCTTCTACCGCGCCGCCGGCGATGGCCTGCGGCTGCGACTGAAGGTGAGGCCGCAGGCGCGCCGGGCCGCCATCGACGGCGTCGTGCCCGATATCGAGGGCGAGGCGCTGGCCGTGTCGGTCACGGCGCCGCCCGAGGACGGCAAGGCCAACGCCGCGGTGGTCGCGCTGCTGGCCCGTGCCTGGAAGCTGCCGGCCGCGTCGTTCGCGGTGGTCCAGGGTGCGACGGCGCGGCGCAAGCTGGTCAGCATCACGGGCGATCCCGGCACGCTGGCTGCGATCATCGAGGCATGGCGTTCGTCGCGCGCATGATCTATGTCGGCGCCGGATCAACGGCGCAGGGTGGATCGGGATGACGGCCAGCATCATCGACGGCAAGGCATATGCTGCCGGCCTGCGGGCCCGCGTGGCGCAAGGCGTGGCGGGGCTGAAGGCCGGGAAGGGGATCACGCCCGGCCTGGCGGTCGTGCTGGTGGGTGACGATCCCGCCAGCCAGGTCTATGTGCGCAGCAAGACCAGGCTGGTCGCCGAGGCCGGCATGACCGGCTTCGACCATCGCCTGCCCGCCAATACGCCGCAGGCGGATCTGCTGGCGCTGGTCGCCCGGCTCAATGCCGACCCGGCCGTGCACGGCATCCTGGTGCAGTTGCCGCTGCCGGCGCATATCGACTCGGCCCATGTCATCGCGGCCATCGACCCGGCGAAGGACGTCGACGGGCTCAGCGCCACCAACGCCGGCAGGCTGGTGCAGGCGGGCAGCGGGCCGCTCGATTTTCCTGTCGCGTGCACGCCGCTGGGCTGCCTGATGCTGCTGAAGGATTCGCTGGGCAGCCTCGCCGGCGCCGATGCCGTGGTGGTGGGCCGCTCGGTGCTGGTCGGCAAGCCGATGGCGCAGCTTCTGGTGCGCGAGGATTGCACCGTGACGCTGGCCCATTCGCGCACGCGCGATCTGCCCGGCCTGTGCCGGCGCGCCGACATCCTGGTCGCAGCGACCGGGCGGGCGCAGATGGTGAAGGGCGATTGGGTCAAGCCGGGCGCCACGGTGATCGATGTCGGCATCACCCGGGTCGACCGCCCCGACGGCAAGCAGCGGCTGATCGGCGATGTCGATTTCGAGGCTGCCAGCGCCGTTGCCCGTGCCATCACACCCGTGCCGGGCGGCATCGGTCCGATGACCATCGCCTGCCTGCTGCACAATACCCTGCAGGCCGCACGCCGTGCCGCCGGCCTCGGGCCGGCGGCGATCTAGCTTTTTCGGACCGCGGGCGTCCTGCCCTGAGCTTGTCGAAGGGTCCACGCCCGCATTCGCTCGCAGCGAAGCGAAGAGCGAAAGACGGTCGTCGGCGCCGCGCGCCGATCGCGCGCGTGGACGCGCGCGGTCCAAAAGAATCAGAACGACTTGCTGATGCTGAAGATGGCGCGCGGGGCGCAGTAGTTGAAGCCGCCGCCGTTGCAGCGGCGCTTGGAGATGTCGGTGTCGACATAGGTGACGCCGAAATCGACGCCGTAGATCGTGGCGACCAGGCCGATCTGCCATTCCCAGTAGTCGGGGTTGGCGAAGCGGGCGTTGCGCTGGACCGCCTGGTGGCCGATCCCGCCGAACATCTTGAACGACACCTTCTCGCTGATCTTGATGAAGTCCAGCGGCACGGTCAGCATCGCCTGCTTGTACCAGGCATCGCCCGAGTGGGCGACGAAGTTGGGGCTGTAGCGCACCTGGCCGGCCAGCGTGGCGAAGCCGAAGTCGTAGCTCAGCGAGCCGCCGAACTCGTCGTAGGCGAGGTGCGCCGATTTCATCGAGCCGGGATAGCGGTAGCCGATCCAGCCCAGGTCGAGCACCAGCTTCTCCTGGAGGAACTTGAACTTCACGCCTGCCACCATGTCGAGCTCGATCGACTCGTCGACGTCGGGCGAGAAGTTGATGCTGCTGCCCCAGAAGCCGCCATAGATGGAGACGGGGGCGAAGCCGATGAACGGCAGCGGCACCTCGTAGGTGAGGCCGCCCTGGATCGCCGGGTCGTTCTTGCTCTGCGAGATGCCGCGGAAGCGGTAGTCGGACGTCAAGGTCACGATGCCGGTGATGCTGCCGCCGAACGGGCCGGTCGGGTCCGGCTTCGGCGGTTCCGGCGCCGGCGCCGCGGCCGGCGCAGGTGCCGGCGTCGTCTGCGCGATGGCGGCTCCTCCCCACAAGGCGACCGCCATCAGGGCCGCCGACAAACGCTTGATCACCATCTTCCCCTCGCAAAGGCATGGACTTGCGACCGCTGCGCGATCGATGACAGGCGCCTTACAAGCAGTTTCCATACCAGCCGGGGAAAGACGGGGTGCTGGATCGACCAGCGGAAAAAAGCGGCGTCCGCAGGGCCGCTATCGCTCAAAAAACAAGCGCACGGCGCGCGTCATGCGCTGGCCGTGACGGATAAAGCGCCATTTGCGTGCTGTGGGTCTTGACGCGGCAAGACCCATGTCGAGGTGCGCTTCGAGCTCGTGCCTGGAATCACTAGTCGCTGATACGTCCGTCATCCCGAGCGCAGCGAGGGATCTCCTGCGCAGGACGCACGGTGCGCCATTCGCGGGAGATCCCTGTACCAGTTGAAGCGCAAGAGGCCCGGTCTAGAGTGACCGGGTCGGGCCGCCTGCCGGGAGCCACCCATTGATCCAGTGCCCAGAGCACCAAGCGAGGATCCGTGCCCCGGCAGAGTGG
>NZ_VDUZ01000013.1 GCF_008039615.1 Vineibacter terrae
GCGGCGAGTCCGCCGGCGGCGACCTGGCGCGGCCAGCAGCGTCGGTTTGCCGCCTTTGTCCGCCAATTCAACGAAGAGCGGCCGCATGAAGCGCTCGGCCAGGTGCCACCGGCGCGGTGCTACCAGCGATGTATCCGGTCGTACACCCTCCCTCTCCCCGCTCCCGCGGGGCGAGGGGAGAACGGCTGCATATGTGATCGCCCCAGGGCAGGAGGCAAGACCATGCAGACAGCCATCGCGACCGTGTCGCTCAGCGGCGCGCTCAACGAGAAGCTCGAGGCCATCGCCGCCGCGCGCTTCAAAGGCGTGGAGATCTTCGAGAACGACCTGCTGTCGTTCAACGGCACGCCCACCGACGTCCGCGAGATCATCGCCGGGCTCGGCCTGCAACCCATCACCTTCCAGCCATTCCGCGACTTCGAGGGCATGCCGGCGGATCGGCGGGAGCGGGTGTTCGCGCGCGCCGAGCGCAAGTTCGACGTCATGCAGGCGCTGGGCTGCGATCTGCTGCTTGTCTGCTCCAACGTGTCTCCGGACAGCCTCGGCGCCATCGACCGCGCCGCTGCCGACCTGCATGCGCTGGGCGAGCGTGCGGCACGGCGGGGCCTGCGGATCGGCTTCGAGGCGCTGGCCTGGGGCCGGCACATCAACGACTACCGCGATGCCTGGGAAGCCGTGCGGCGCGCCGACCATCCGGCGGTCGGCCTGGTGCTGGACACGTTCCACATCCTGGCACGCAAGACGGATTTGGCTGCCATCGCGTCGATCCCGCGCGACCGCATCTTCCTCGTCCAGGTCGCCGATGCGCCTGTCCTCGACATGGACTACTTGTCCTGGAGCCGGCATTTCCGCAACTTCCCCGGCCAGGGTGACCTGCCGCTGCTGGACTTCATGGCCGCCCTGCAGGCCACCGGCTTCGATGGCCTGCTGTCGCTGGAGATCTTCAACGATCAGTTCCGGGCCGGCTCGGCGCGCAGCGTGGCGGTCGATGGCCACCGCGCGCTGATCTATCTGCTGGACCAGCTGCGGGCGCGGACCGGGGTTGCGACGGCGGGCGTGCCGGGCCTGCCGCCGCGGGCCCGCTGCCGGGGCACGGCGTTCATCGAGTTCGCGATCGACGAGGGCGACGCCCCGTCGTTCAGGCGGGTGCTGGGCGGGCTTGGCTTCCGCCTGGGCGGCATTCACAAGTCGAAAGCCGTGGAGCGCTGGTGCCAGGGCGGCATCAATCTGGTGGTGAACACCGAGAAGGAGGGCTTCGCCCATTCCTACAACATCACGCACGGAACCTCGGTCTGCGCCATCGGCCTGGAGGTCGATGACGCCGCGGCGACGCTCGACCGTGCCCGCAAGCTGCTGGACATGCCGTTCCGGCAGGCCGTCGGGCCGGGCGAGCTGGAGGTGCCGGCGGTGCGCGGGCTGGGCGGCAGCCTGGTCTATTTCGTCGATCCCAAGAGCGAGCTTGCCCGGGTATGGGACATCGAGTTCGCTGCCCCGGACAGCGGGCCGGCGCCAGGGGCGGACGCCGGGCTGACCCGGGTCGACCACATATCCCAGTCGATGCACTACGAGGAGATGCTGGCGTGGCTTCTGTTCTACACGTCGCTGCTGGATGTCACCAAGACCTCGGAGCAGGACGTCGTCGACCCCGGCGGGCTGGTCAAGAGCCAGGTCGTGCAGGCGCCCGACGGCAGCGTGCGCATCGTGCTCAACGCCTCGCAGTCCAATCGCACGCTGTCGTCGCGCTTCCTGTCGGAGATGTTCGGCTCGGGCGTGCAGCACATCGCCTTTGCGACCGATGACATCCTGCAGACCGTGGCGCGCCTTTCGGCCAACGGTGTCGACCTGCTGCCGATCCCCGAGAACTACTACGACGATCTGGAGGCCAAGACGGACCTGCCGCCGGCCATGATCGACAGGCTCAGGGCCCACAACATCCTCTATGACCGCGAGGACGGGGCGGAATATCTCCAGGCCTATGTGCAGAGCCGGGAGGACCGGTTCTTCTTCGAGATCGTCGAGCGGCGCGGCTATGGCGGCTTCGGCGCCGCGAACGCCGCCATCAGGCTTGCCGCGCAGACCCGGTTTGTCCGACAGTCGCAGCACATGTGACGAAGGACCGACCATGACTCAGGCAGACAGGCTCGACACCACCCGGCTTCAGGCCCTGGCGCTGGCCTACCAGCAGAGCGCGGCGCTGATGGCGGCCGTCGAGCTGGATGTGTTCACCGCGATTTCGCGGGGTGCGACGACGATCCCCGCCGTTGCCAAGGCCATTGCCGTCACGCCGCGCAATGCCGAGCGGCTGATGACGGCGCTGACGGCCATGACGCTGCTGGCCAAGACCGGCGACACCTACGCCAATGCGCCCGACGTCGAGCGTTTCCTGGTGAAAGGCAGCCCACGCTATGCCGGGCCATGGATCACCTTCACCAAGCCGCGCTGGGATCGCTGGGGCAAGCTGTCCGAGGCCCTGAAGGCCACCGCCGAGAAGGTGCTGGGCGACTACGAAGGCTTCACCGTCGAGGACGCGCGCCGCTACCACGCCGCCACCAACTCGATCGGCATGGGCGCCGGCCGGCGGTTCTGCCGCCAGGTCGACCTGTCGAGCCGCCGCAAGCTCCTGGACCTGGGCGGCGGCTCGGGCGCCTACAGCATCGTGGCGGCCCAGACCTGGCCCCGGCTCGAGGCGATCGTGCTCGACCTGCCGCCGGTCGTGGTCGTGGCGCGCGAGTACATCGCGCAGCATGGCGTCGGCGACCGCGTGTCGGCGATGGCCGGCGATTTTACCAAGAGCGACTTCCCCGCCGGGGTCGACGTGGTGGTGATGGCCAGCAACCTGCCGCAATACAGCCCGGACCTGATCCAGCTCGTCGTCAGCAAGGCGTTCGCCGCGCTGGTGCCGGGCGGCGAGATGCATCTGGTGGGGGAGATGCTGAACGACGACCGCAGCGGCCCGCTGAACCCGGCGCTGTGGGGGCTCAACGAGGCGGTGTTCGGCAGCACGGGCGTGGCGCACAGCGAAGCCGATGTGCGCCGCTACTTCGCGACGGCCGGCTTTGTCGGCGTGACGGTCAACGAGTTCATCCCCGGCATCCTCAGCCGCGTCACCGGCCGCAAGCCGTAACGTCGCGCCCCGACGGGCTGTCACGATGCGCCGACATCCCCACCGGTGAGGGGTTGCCTCGGGCCGCGCAATGGACTACAAGCCGCCCGTCAGGCCTCGCCCCCTTCGTCTAGAGGCCTAGGACGCGGCCCTCTCACGGCTGAAACAGGGGTTCGAATCCCCTAGGGGGCGCCAATGATATCAAGCACTTAGCTTGATCCTCGGCCCGGATGTCCAACAAATGGCCAATATCGCTTCTGGGATGGAGCGCCAGTTCGACCGGATGACTGTGGTAGGGCGACCCGCGTCGCGGCCGAACGAATAGTCACGCGAATCGCTGTTCGCGAAGGGGCAGCGCGCGCGGCTCAGTCTCCATCCCAGGGACGACCAATGGTCCAGCCAATCACAAAGATTGAAGTTGCCAGCCGACAGGTAGCCACCGCGATCGAGCTGGTCCTATCCCGATCCGACATTGTTTCCGCCCACACCTTGGCCTTTGCTGCCCGCGACATCCTCGCGAACCTATGTCAGCACCGGCGCATTCGGGTGACGTTCGACGACATCTTTCTGGCTTGCGGCCCTGCCCTGGAGCGCGACCTTCGCTTTCATCTGCGGAAACACTACACGTTCTTCAAGCACGCGGATCGCGACCCGGATGCGACGCTGGACTTGCACGACGATCGGTACACCGACTTCGTGCTTATCGAATGCCTTGAGCGGCTGAAGGCGCTTGGCGCGTATCCGCCTCAGTGCGCGTTTTTTCCGATCTGGGTGCAATTCTGCACGCCAGGCATGTTTATGGGCGGACCGGCGCGTGTGCTCTTCGAGCCGATGCAGCAGTTGATCCACCTCTGGCGGCGTGACGAACAGTGCGTCCTGGGCCTGATGTTTTCCAGACTGATGCAGGATCGCAAGAGCGAAGCTATGGCGTTGGCGGCGAGTCTCGACAAGACCCGGCGAAACGATATGCGGGTTCTGGAGGCAATGTTTCCGGCTGCCATGCTCATGGTTCAGCAGATGACGCAGCAGGCAAAATAAGAGGCCCGGCGCGCGGCCGGGCCCGTGCGAGAGGCCCGGCAGCCGAAGCCGCCGGACCGGACTGAGATCTCAGTCGCTGCCGTATGGCTGCGGCACCGGGCCGAACTCATCCAAGGCCGCCTGGGGCACCAAGGCCACCGCGCCGGCGAACACCGGAACATGGTCCGGGCAACCGTAGCGGATCCCCTCCACGTAGATGCGAGCCGCCAGCGCGACGCCGAGTGCTGAGGTCGGAATCGCTTTCCTCATCCGCTCCTCCGCGGCGTGCATGTCGGCGCACGCCTTCTCCTCGGCATCGGACAAGGCGTCGAGGTTGTGCTTCCTCCGCAGCTCCGCGATCATGCGGCCCTTGCGTCGCAACTCCCGTTGCAGATAGCGCCGGATGCGCGCCGCGCCCTCAGGATCGTCTGATGCCAAGATATCCCAGCGGCCATCGAAGCCGCGCCCGCGGCCGTCCAACGACCAGATCTGGTAATGGTGCTCTTCCCCGCGCGGGGCGTTGTAGTGGACCAGCGTGATTTTCGGATCGCCGTGGTGCACACAGGCGGGCAATCCCTTGCTGGCGCTGAGGTGCGCCTTATTGGCCGCCTTATATGCCTCGCAGGAGGCGACCCATTCGCGGTATGCCGTGATGAAGGGGTCAGGCTCGGCAGGCGCAGAAACCGGCGCAACCTGCGCCTGCTTCTCGGCCGGTAGCGCGGCAAGCGCAGGGACGGTGGCGGCAGCAGCGCCACCGGAGAACGCGGCCAGGAAGCCGCGGCGGGTTGCGTTGGCCGTATCACGCGACATGGTCGCCTCCCGCGATGGCTTCCATGTCGTCGATCACGCTGAAAACGACAGGATTGGCGTAGTGGAAGCCAGTGTCCTCAAGGCACTCCCGACCAAGTTCTATCGCGACGGCGGCGCGCAGCTTGAGCAGGACGCCGCGGGGCGTGCGAGCCGGCGTTTCGGCGAGTTCATCACGTAGCTGGGTGAGTTGACCCTCGGCAGGGTCAGTGGCGGTGTCTACGTAGCCGTGCTCGGCCTTGGTGCGATCGCATTTGGCGCGCCACGCCTCCCAGAGGCGGTACCACGCCTCGAAATCAGCCTTCTGCTGCTCGGTCAGTGGATCGCCGATCTTGATCTGCTTCGCCTCCTGTTCAGTCATGCCAGTGACGCGAAGGACAGGTTCAGCCGGCTGGTGTGCGACGGCGAGCTCGTATCTCGCCTCGTTCTCGGCGCTGATGCGATCAATCTCTGCCTGCTGCGCAACGATGGCGTCGTGCAACCGCTGGATCTCAGCATCGGGGTCTGTGGCTGCGATTTGGTCTCTCGGCATAGTGTCCTCACGCTGGGCTGATGCCGCCGCGGATGCGACGGTGCCGAACGATACCGCTGTCGCGGCTGCCAGCACGCGCCGGCGGGTCGATGTCGCGCTCATGACCGCACCTCCCCCTTGCCCCAGAGGACGAACGCGCCGACGACGCGGCCGCGGACGTCGAGATCCTCGAGAAGCGCCATCCGGTTCGGGGCGGTGCCGCCGTCACACGTGATCCGGACGTAGGCCGGCATGGGGCCGCAGACCTCAAGCCGGCGGACCAGCAGGCGCTCCGTGCCGCCCCTGCGCTCAGCGAGGACGAAGACGCCCGGCGGCGATGGCCGGCGGTCAAGGGCGTCGACTTCGACGAAGTCGCCCGGGCGCAGCGCCGGCGCCATGTCGGCGTCGGCGATCTCCAGTATCCACCGGCCCGGTGCGGGTCCAGCAGGCGCGACGGCGCGCGTTTCCTCGATGTGCATGGTTGGTGCTCTCGCGTTTGGCTTATCAGGCCATTGCCAACGAACAGCGCTGGCGCCGGGGGCTGATAACCGACGCGAGTCGGCGGACTTCTTGGGCCGTTTCCGGCTTATCCGTCGCACCCCCGGCAAGGGGCGCCGTGCCCCAGGATCAAGGCACAGCAAAGGCCGCCTCCGGGCGACCATCGGCTCGCGTTTAAATGGGTGTTATCAGCACCCGACAAAATGGTGCACGTGGGCAGCGCAGGTGTCAACATCCCATGCCAGAAAGAGGGGAGGGGGGATCCCATGTACAGGTTCGACCACGGATGGAAGCGATGGCATGAAGCGTTGAAGGCACGCGGGCAAGAAATCCGGATGGGAGATGGCGACGTCCCTCGCCACCTACAAAGAGCGAGGGACGCTCTATTTCTTGTCGCTGACATGGCCATCATGTCAGGCGTGCATCCAGGGAAGGTAGCAGATCTTTGTATCGGTTTCGGCGTCGAAATCCTGCGCCAGGACGGCATGACGGACCTTGAGATTGCGAAACTGTTGCCAGCCTATGCGGACAGTCAAGATCGTGGCGACGACCTGTCTCTTGACGACGATGATGGTCGAGATCCGTTTCCCGTGTGGTGAGGCTCGGCCGTTGGCCCACCGTTATGCCGGCGTAGCGCTTGGCATCGACGAATGGTGCCGGCAGCAACCGGACCTGCCGTCGCGCGCAGAAGCGATCCGCCGGCTGGTCGAGCTGGGGTTGAAGCGCGTCCCGAAACGTACGTAGGTATCATCATGCGACCACTGCTTAAGACCGCCGTTGCCTCACTCGTCTCATTCGGAGTCGCCGGATGGGATGCCGCGGCACAGCCGCTCGGCGACGCGTTGGAAAGCTGTATTAAAAACGCAACGATCAACATAACCGTCAAGCTCGACGGCAAGCTGGATGCGACCCAGCTGGTGCTTTTTTGTGAAGGCGCCGATGCACGCCGTCTCTATCTCTCCAGTGAGAAGGTGACGAAGAAGGAAACCGGAGAGAACGGCGACACTCGGCGGTTCTTCGGTCCGTCCAACAAACCCGAAATCGCCGGATGTTACAAACAGGGAGGGGTGAGCGACCCCTCTTATCTGTGCCACATAACAATCAATCTAGCTGAACAATTCATTCGGGAATACGCACGCCAACCGTGACCGCTGACCTGACAACGGTCCCCTAGCTAGGCCGACAGCACCAGCGGCCGGTTGAAGTCGCACTCCGTCGATACATGCCAGGCGCGAACGGGAGTTGGAGGCCGCGGCGCCAAGCCGTTCAGGCGGCGCCTGCTCAAGGGCTGATCTAAACTGGACTGGAAATCGCCAGCAAGGGCTCGGCGGTTGTGTCATGATCGCACGCAGCAACCGAAGGATCGCTCAATGGCCAGGCCACCGGAAGCGGATATCGATGACATGGAAGGCTTTCTGGGCCTTCTGGAGCATGCTCGCCTGGAACTCGTCGAGGCCGTCATGGCCAACAACACCGAGCGTTACGATGAGGCAGACCTACAAAAGCTGGCGCTTCACGGGGCCGCGGTGCAATCCGTGAAGGATGCCATCGCATTTCGTAAGAAATTCGATTCGATGTAGCGCTGGAGGGGGAAGGTGACGGCAAGCATGCTGGGGGAAACCCGACTTCTGGAGTACTTCAAGTCGGAGCGAGATCGACTGCTGTGGCACTTCGCGAGCGGCAACCTGCCGCCCGAACGTGAGGAAGTCGAGTATCTCGCCACGATCCAGGTAGCCATTCAGGCGGTTGAAGGCCTCATTGCAGATGGCGGCTTGCGCGAGATTGGCGGCGAGAAGCCTACCGCGCCGTTCATGAGCACAGGGAAAGATTGAGCAGGGGCGCGCGGGCGAGCCGGCAGAGGTCAACGTTCTGGGCTGACGACGAAGGTTGGGGCGTTCACTCGCCGTGTGCGCCGCCGAGAGCCCGATAGGCCGCCAGCGCCTTGACGACGAGCGTCGCCGGCAGCTCCCTGTTGCAGAAGTTGACGCCGCGGCGGGCGCCCGAATCGACCGCGTCCAGCTTCGGCGCCCAGACCTTGAGCCTACCGCCCGGCTGCCGCACCAGCGCGCAGCCATACAGCTCCACCTCAGACGTCTTGCAGTCGAACCATGCCAAGACGCTGTCGCCGCTCTTGTTGGGCTTCGGCGTCAGCACGAGGGACAGACCCGTCACCGCGATGTCGTCCATTGATCGTCTCCTTCAAACAATGAGCAGCCCTTCGGGTCGCTCGTCGCTGTCATAGACCGAACGGCTGTTGCCGCCGGCCGTCGCGCCCCCGATCGCCATGATCGTGGCGTCGATTCCGTCGATCTTCTTCGGTGAGTCCTTGTGTTCCTTCTTCGGCAAAATGGTGCCGTTGACGCGCCGGTCGACGACGCAGTTCGATGCCATCCACGTCAGGACGGGATTGCCGTCGTGGCGGAACTTCCGGATCTCGACCAGCGCCTCCAGCATCTTGGCCGGCTCCGAATACGTGTCGGGCTTCTTGTGGATGATCTCGACCGGGAGGCCGTCGCCGAGCAGGCTGGCCGCGATCTGGGCGGAGCCGTAGTGCTCGATCCTGATCTTCTCGACCTGGTGCTGGTCGCACAGGGCCCGGATTTCCTCCTCGATCCTGCCGTGGTCGATGAAGTCGCCTTCGGTCGTCGTGATGAAGCCCTCGTCGGCCCAAACCCGGTAGTGCGTGGTGGTCCGGTGGGCACAGACGTCGACCAGCAGCTCCGGCAGGAAGAATTTCGAGAAGGCGTGGAAGATGCCGTCGCGCTCGAAGACGATGACCACCGCGGCGACGTCGTTGGTGTCGGCGAGATCGACGCCGATCCATGCCGGCTCCGTCGTGAAGTCCTCGATCCGCAGCTCGGCGTCGCCGCAGGCCTTCCATTGCTCCATCGACAGCCAGGCCGCCGCGGCGTTCTGCCAGACATTGACGCGCTTCGTCTTGAACTCGCCCGCGCTGGCCGGCGAGTTGCGCGCCTGCTTGGCGTAGCTCCGCATCTTGTCGATGGCGACGCTGACGCCGAGGTTCGGATTCGCCTTCGGCCACACCCGCTCATCGAAGGGATCGTCGCCCTCGTCGAGGGTGTAGATGACACCGAAATAGGTATCGTCCTCGAGTACCTGCTCCAGGATCTTGGTGACGTAACTGCGCTGCTCATAGCAAACGCCCTGGGTGTTGTAGCCCGCCGTCGTAATGTACCAGCCCAGCGGGTTGCGCCGCGCGCCGGTCGCCGAGCGCAGGACATCGTAGAGGGAGCGGTCCTTGTGGGCGTGGAGCTCGTCGATCACGGTCAGGTGCGGGTTGAGACCGTCCTGCGTCGATGACTTCGCGTTGATGGGCTGGATGCTGCCGCCGCTGGCGCCGCAGACGATGGAGTTGGCCATCACCTCCAGGGCGAACGTCTCGCAGAGGTCCGGTGTCAGCTTCGCCATCTTCGATGCGACGTCGAAGACGATGCGGGCCTGGCTGCCGCTGGTCGCCGCGGTTTTCACCTGCGGGCCGACCTCGCCCTCACAGGTCAGGCAGTACAGGGCGACGCCGCTGGTCAGCGCGCTCTTGGCGTTCTTGCGCGCGACCTCTGTATAGGCTTGCTCGAACCGCCGGCCGCCGTCGCTACGGCGGCGCCAGCCGAACACCGTGGCGAGCAACCAGACCTGCCATGGTTCCAACGTGATCGTCGGCGTCGACCACCGGCCCTCGACATGCGGCAGCTTCTCGATGAAGTCACAGACGTTGCCGGCGTGCCATGGATCGAACCGATAGGGCCATGCCGGATCGGTCCGGGCCCGGTCGAGGTCGCGCAGGTGGCGAGCACAGGCCAGCTTGACCCATCGGCAGGCCGCCACCTTGCCGCTGCCGACGTCCCGGCAGTACCGCAGCGCGATGGCCGCATAGTCACGCATCCCGGCCCCCGGTTGCTGGCGGCTTCGGCGCATTCGCAGCGAACCGGCTCACCTTGCCACCGGCCGGCGTGCGGCCGATCTGGCTGGCTGGGGTGTCGAAGAACTCCGCGGCGAGGATCCGGAAAGCGGTGATCTGCGCCACCGGCGGCGTGTTCTTCTTGCGGTACTGCTCGATGAGCGCCGCCTCGATGGAACAGTACTGCGCCAGCGCGGCCTCACACCCGACGATGCTCTGGCCGCGCGCCGCGTAGATCGCGACCTTCTCGGCCCACAGCTTGGCCGCCCGGCCGCGCAGCCAGGCCGGCTTCACGACATCCCCGGCGACGGGCGCCACGATCGCCTCCCGCCGGCGGCCCGGCTCATCGGTTCCGGAGATCAGCTTCAGGGCGGGCGGTTTGCCTTTGGGGCCTGGTCGCATCGTCAGGACTTCCCTGGAATTTTAATGTGCGTCGCCAAAAATTCGACGCCCCCGCCGGTCCCGCCCCCAGGCTGGAAAGTCTGCGAGGCCCCCGGGGTCGCGCGCCGCTCGGCCGACTGCTTGCGGCTGGCGTGGCAGGGCGACGACGCCATCGGCTGCCAATTGGCGCGGTTCCAGAAAAGCCGCTGGTCGCCGCGGTGCGGGATGATGTGGTCGACCATGTCGGCCAGCCGCCCGCAGCCGCAGACGCAATGCCTGTTCTCCGGGCGGGCAAGGAACGCCTTGCTCTCCCGCTGCCACTTCGAGTCGTAGCCACGGGCCCGCGCGCCGGGACGACGGCGGTCGGCTGCCGCCTTCCTGGCACGCTGGCACGGACACATCTCGCCCGCGGCGATGGTGTAGCCACAGCCGCAGGCACGGGGCGGGCGCATCGGCATCGCGGGCGCCTTACGGGCCGCTGGCGATCTTCAGGACGCCGGCGTCATTCCACAGCGTGACGCCGTCGCCAGGATCGGAGGTCGGCAGGGCGCCGAGGTCGGCACCGCCGACGATCAAGCTGCCGCCGGCCTCGACCGTGATCTTGCCGCCGTCGGCGACAACGACCTCGTCGCCGTCCTGCTTGTGATAGACCTTGGTGTTGTAGGACATGTCGCCCTCCATCACGCTGGCGGGTTCGGCGTCGGCACGCTCGCGGGATGGCCGAGCAGCCAGCAGCCGGCGAGGAAGATGTTGCCGCTGTTGTTGCCGCTGGGCGTGATCGTGACGCGGCAGTAGCGCTTCGGCCCGACGTACCCGATCTTTCGGACCTCGTTGTCGTCGTCGGCCGCCGTGAAGCCGGCCTGCGCCTCGGTGCCCAGCAGGTAGGCGTCATCGACCGCAGCGTGGTCGGAGAGGTTGGCCGCATCGCCATCCTCGAATAGCACCGCGAACGTCGCATCGGCGTCGGTGTTGGCACCGATGAGGATGACGAACTCGCAGGAACCATGGCCCAGCGTGTCGACGATCTGCGACACGTACGGCGTGTTGTCGGTGCCGGCGGCGACGGGCGACAGCCCGCGCTTGATGTTGATGTTGTTGTGCAGGTCACGCATGGGGTGATCTCCTCAGGAGGTTCCGACCTTGAGCTTGCGCAGCGCCTCGGCCTTGCCGACGCCGGCACCGACACGACGACGACCGTGGAAGCGGGTCATGCCGTTCGTGGCCTGGCTGTAGGGGTCGCGCAGGATCGACATGCTGATCCGGTCGAAGATGCGGTATCCACGGGCGAAGTCGCCGAACACGATCGGGAAGGCGCCGCCGCTGACGTCGGGCATGTCCGGCGCCTCCAGCACCGGGCGGCCCAGGATCGTGGTCGTCACCTGGCCCGCCAGGCCCGCGGTCAGGACGAGGTAGTTGCCGTTGCCATCCTTCAGCTTGCGGATGGTGCCGAGCGTGGTGCTGTTCATCATCCACACCGCCTGCGCCCGGTACGGCGTCGGCAGGGCATGGAAGACATCGATGAGGCCGTCGGCCGTGATCTTCGATGCGTCGCCGCTGGCCGTGTAGCTGAGGTCAGCATTCTGCATGAAGCCGGGCGGGATCAGCGGCCCGGCGCCGTTGACGAACGCCGTGCCCTCGGCGACGCCGAACTCCTCGGCAAACTCGAAGGCGAGCAGGCCCGGGATATCGAAGGCCGAGTCCTCGAGCATCGAGTTGCTGACGTCGACATACGCCGCGAACTCGCACACCGCGTATCGGGACTGCCCGAACGTCACGGTCGTCTGCGGCCGTGCCGCCGGTCCTTCGCCAACCCACTGACCGGTCATGCCGCCGGTGCGCTTCGGCCACAGGACGGCCGGCGCGCTGGTCGGGCGCACGGTGGCGACCTGGCGCACCGGCGACCACAGGACAACGTTGCGGTCCAGCTCGGTGACGAACTGATCGGGGGCGAGATAGCCGCCGGCGGTGTCATCCGACACCCGCAGCGACTTCGCCTCGTCCGGCGTCAGCACCTCACGGCCGCGACGGAGGAAGGCGTCGAAAGCCTTCGTCTCGATGGCGGTCTCCTCGTCGGACTTCTTGTCCGTGTTGGGCCGATTACGCTTCGCGATCTCCTCGTCGAGACGATCGCCGAGCTTCTTCATCTCGCTCTCGACGCCCGTGAACTTCTCGTTCAGCGTGGTCGTCAGCGACTCGATGGCCTTCACGGGATCCGGGTCGTCATCGGCCGCCTTGGTCTCCAGGACCGGCCAACCCGTCCAGGTGGAACGCTCATGCTTCATGCTTTCAGCGCCTCCTCAGCGCGCTTGATGGCCGCAACGAGCGCCCGCGCGCGCTCGGGATCGTGGCCTTTGACGTTGGAGACGGTGGCGCGCGGGTGCATCGGAAAGGTCACGATCGAAATCTCGGGAAGGTCGACCTCCTCGAGGAAGCGGATGCCCTTGGGGCGATCGAACTTGTCCTTGATGGTGCGGAAGCCGATCGACAGCCCGTCGAGGGCGCCGCGCTTCATCAGCACATGCGTCTCGCGGCCCTTCTCGGTCTCGAGGATGATCTGGCCTGTCGCGCGCAGCCCCTTGCGATCCTCGACCAGTTCCGTCCAGACCCCGATGGGCTGGCGGCTGTCGTGATCGCGCAGCATCTTCACTTTTCCGGCGGGGCGGCGCTGCAGGGATTTCGCGAAGGCGCCGGCGACGACGACGTCGCGGCCGAGATCCTCGGTGCCGAAGATGCTGGCGTAGCCGCTGAAGACGCCTTCATCGCTGACACCCTTCGTGTCGATCTCGAAGGCGAATCCATGGTCCGTCGTCATGCTGCGATCCTCGGCTTGGCCTGCTGCGCCGGCGGCTTCTCGTTGCCCGGCGTCTCGGTGTTCATCGGCACGCGGTACTCGTCGCCGCCTTCGTATGGCGGCCGGTTCTCCAGCGCCCGGACCTCGTTGGGGTTCAAGATGCCGTTGGTGATCGCCTTCGCGTAGGCTTCGAAGCGCGCCGCGATCTCGGCCTTCACGAGCTCGTCGACAAGAAACTCAGGCACGTACTGTGCCTGGTCCTCGGCGGACAGCAGCCGCGACACCGCGCCCTGCCAGAGCTTCAACCGCGGCAGCAGCGTGAAGGACAGGAAGGCCTGCGCCATCTGCTCGCTGTTGCCCCAGGTCGCGCGGCCGAAATCCATCAGCAGCATCGGCGGGACGCCGAGGGCCCGGGCGATCTCGATGACCTGGAACGAGCGCAGCTCCATGAACTGGAGATCGACCGAGGTGAAGGTCAGCGGTTTGAAGTCGATGTCTTCCTCGAGGATGGCGGTGCCGCCGGCGTTGGAGCCGCCGTGCACCGCATGCCAGGAGTCCCGGAGACGATCGGCGGTTACCTGCGACAGCCGATGCTTGACCTTCAGCACGCCCGATGGCCGACCGCCGTTACCAAACAGCCGGCCGGCGTGACGCTCCATGGCGATGCCGAGACCGATGGCCTCGCGGGCCTGCCTTGCCGGCGACAGCTCGCCGAGGGTTGGCACGTGCAAGATATCGCGCCACGGATAAGTGCGCTGCGCGCCACCCTGGAGCGTGACCTCGTACTTCGGTTCGAGCGTTGCGTCGTCCTGCTTCACCACGACGGACTGTGGCGGCAACCGGATCAGCTCGATGATCTTTGCGCCGGCGCGGTTCGCCAAGGCATACGCCCCTTCGTGCGTGACGCAGTCCAGCTCCATCTGCATGAGGAAGTCGGCCGCCGAGGTCCAGGCGTTCGGGCGGTCGTGGATCAACCGGTAGAGCGGGTGATCGGTGGCGCGGTCCTTGCCGCCGTCGTCCCGGCGCCGATAGAGCAGGAAGGGAAGCGACCCCAGCACCTCGGAGCGGACCGCGGCGCCGCGGTAGAACGGCATGTGCCGCATCGCCACCGTGGGCGACACGGCGATATCCGCCGCCGTCCGGGACGCGACGTCGATCAGCGCTTCCCACGTCGAGTCGGACTTCCGCTCCGGGGCGCCGAACAGGCTTTTGATGCGCTTAAGCACGCTGATCCACTCGTTCTGGAGACGACATCATCGCTGATTCGCCGCCGTCTGTATGTTCACGCGTGACAGAAGCGCGAAGAGTGTCGATGGCATAAGCCTCAAACGCGCGTCGGACGCTCTCGAAATCGGTCGACTCGGCAAGCGTGATATAGCCCTCGGCGACTAGAAGCGCGGCAACATCGTCCTCGGGGAGCACCAGATCGAAGGTGCGCAGGCCCAGAAGGGCGCGGGCACGACACCGCCGCTGCCTGTCCGCCGCCTGCCGCCGCTGGCGTTGTCGGGCGGCGCGGCTCATGACGAACCCTCACGCCGGCGACGCAGGCGGGCTGCGTGTCGCGCGGCACGCTCTGTCTCGCCGAGGTCGGGAATGGGAATCCACGGCTGCAGGACCGGCAGACCGTGGCGGCGGCAAAAATCCGCGATGGCCCGTAGCGCGGCAGCACCAGCCTGGATGCGCTCGACGCCGCCCACGATGCCGGCGGCAGCCTCCGCGCGCAGCGGGGTCAACACGTCGATCAGGTCGACCGACCACGCCTCCCGGGCGTTCTTCAGGGTCCGCTGTGCCTCGGCCGCCCTCCGAGCCAGCCCGGCATCGTGTGGAGCAACGCGGGCGGCAGCTTCGGCCCGGGCCAAGGCAGCCTCGGCCACACGCACGGCGGCGGGTGGTTCGAGGCCGGTCAGGCTGGCATCGACGACAGCCGTGCGGCGGTAGTGGGCAGGGCCGGTCATCGGGCGCGCCTCCAGAGCGCCGCCGTCGGGTCTGACACTTCTGACACGTCATCCGGTTGAACCGTACGTACGCGCATCACGCGCGCGCGCGGGACGTTGATAAAGGCGGAAGTGTCAGAAGTGTCAGAGCCCGTCATTTGACCACCTATTCAGGCGCAAGCCGGCGAAGCCGCGGGCACCTCTGCTGTCCCGCTTGGGGGCGAATCCACGGGCCTCAAGGGTATGGACGAACCGCTTTTGGCTGCCGGTCGGCTCCCCGGTGCGCTCGGTCCAGCCCTTCCAGGAAGCAAACATCTCGGACGACTGCGCCCAACCGTTCGGGTCGATGGTGCACGCCTCGTCCAGCCACAAGGCGATGGAGTCCTCGGCCGCGAGGTATTCCTCCGTGGCCGCGACGACGGTGGCGGGTGCCTTCAGACCATCGCGCTGCCAGGTGCGGCAGCCGTCGACCATCCACCGCATGATGGCGGGCCATTCCGCCTTCAACTTCTCTGGCAGCTCAGGATCCCGGCTTTCGGGCGGGATGGTTACGGTGAATGGCAGCAGGTGCAGTCGTCGGCGCATCGCCTCGTCTACACCCCGCAGGCTGGGGCGATGGTTGCCGACAATGAGCAGCTTGAACTGTGGCACGTACTCGAAGAAGTCCTGCCGCATGTACCGCGCCTTGATGCGATCGCCCCCCGTCAGGGATTTGATGCGGGCCTCGTTCCAGCGGCGGCCGTCGTCGATTTCGGAGGCCACGACCAGGCGGGCGCCGCGCAGGTCGGCCAGCTCGGTCGGGTGCCGCTCGATACGCGAGGCGAGGAAGACGTCGGCCGGTGCCGTCGTGGCGTAGTCGCCCAGGATGCCGGCAACTGTGTTGACCAGGACGGATTTCCCGTTGGCACCGGTACCCCAGCCGAAGAACAGCGCGTGGGCGGACGTATCGCCCGTCAGGGCATAGCCGAGCATGCATTGCAGGAAGCCGATCAGAGCCGGGTCGTTGCTGGTGATCTCGGCAAGGAAGCGCAGCCATCGTGCGGGGCTGGTGCCCTCGGTGAGGGGCGTGGTAGCCGCAACCTTGGTGCAGTAGGCGAGCGGATCACTGGGCCGTAGGCGGCCGGTGCGCAGATCGACCAGCCCGCCAGGGGTATTGATCGTCCAAAGATCGGAATCCCATTGGTCGGCGCTGGCGACGAGACGCCTGTCCGATCGCGCCATGCGCTCGACGCCGGCCACCGTGGCAGCTGAGGCCATCTTTCTCGCTCGGGACGACTCGCTGTCCTGCTTGGGCGCGAATTCCCGACAGACGCCGCGCACGAGGTCATAGACCTCGGTCGTTCGGTCCTGCTGCCAGCGGCAGCCATCCCAACGCAGCCAACCCATCTGACCGTCGTGGCGCAATTCGCCTGCATGGCGTCCTGCGAACTCGAGCGCCAACCAGTCTTCGGAACCGGTTGGCGATCGACGCTGCTGCTCGGCGAAGACTGCTTGGGTCGCGGCATTCGCCCATGCCTCATCGGCCATGCTGGAGGCATCAGGCGGCATGACTCACCGCCTCGGCCATCGCCGCGAAGTCTTTGACGCCTGCCGGCGCGACAATGGCGGCGGCCCGCCCAGCATCACGCCATCTCGCCGCTGCGGCCTCGGCAGCATCGCGGCCCGGCGCATCAGCGTCTCGGAACAGCGTCAGCGCTTCAATGCCGCCCAGGACCGGGAACGTGCGCATGCTGCCGGTCGACATGCACGCCCATATCGGCCGCCAGCCGCTGTTGATGATGGCGAGGCCGTCCTCGATGCCCTCGGACAACCCCAGACCGAGCGTCACGTCTTCGTCTGGCGTCAGCTTCACAACGGCACCGGCGGACCGGCCCAGCATCATCTTCGCGGGCTGGACGTCGGCCTTGCCGCTGCCATCGGGGCGCAGGTAGGTGCGATGCACCCCAGTCGGCTCGTTCGTGATGGCGTCTCGCATCAGGGCGACCATCGCCGGCAGACGGTCGCGCCCGCGCGGGCATTGCGTGTGGAACCGAATGTCTACGCAGTCGGGCGGTAGCCTGCCGAGGCCTCGGCTCCGTAGGTAGGCTTGGACGACGTGCAGGGGCCCGTGCGCCTCGCCGAAGATTTGGACACCGCGGGCGATGGCCTCGCTGCGATCATCCCATAGCGTGGACCGTTGTGCGTCGGCCGTGCGTTGCTCTGCCTCGTCGAGCTGATTGCGGCGTCGCAGCTCGGCGAGGATGTCGATTGGGTCGCAACCGGCGAAGCAGCGCACCAACAGAGCGGACTCGCCGTCCGATAGCATCAGGGACGGACTGCGGTCGTCGTGCGAGACGCAGCGGACCATGCCGTATCGGCCATGCCAGCGGCCACCAAGCGCGGCGGTGATCGTATGGGCGGTGCTCATGCGCCGCCCTCCAGCCACTCGCGGTGGTGCGCGGCTCGCAGCCTCTCCTCTAGGTCGGGTTCGCCGGCGTGCGTGAACTGATGGAGGCCCAGGTGACTCGCCTCATCTTCGCGTCCATCGATCAAGCAGTTGAGCTCGCGCCGAGTCAGCTCGGGCCACGGGTCGCTCAACCCCAGCGCGGCGGCGATAATCGGCACGACCGCCTCGACGGCGTGGTGCTTCCGGTTTATCAGGTCGACGATGAAGCCGAGCCGATCGTAGGCTTCGTCGGGATCATTTTCGGCGGCGATGTGATCATCGACGGCGCGCTCCAGGCTGGCCTTGGTGGAGTCGGGTCTGGCGTGGTCGTCGCCGCTGCCGAACCGGCGTTCGAATGCCTGCCGTAGGTGCGTTGTCGTCATCTGGTCGTCGAGACGCAGTACATCATCTAATTGGGCGACGAGATCCTCGGCGCGCTGAGCGGGCGTGCTCGGTTCGCTTGGTGTGGGTGGCGGTGATGGCGTTGCGGTCGCCGGGTCGAAGATCGGACAGGGCGGCCCGGTCCACGGTCCGCGCTTCGCCGCCTGGTCGTCGGGTGTCAGTAGACCATACGTCTTGCTCAGGGCGCGCAGCGCCTCCCTGACGGTCGAATGCGAAACACGTTTCGCTTTTTCGGCGTCGAGGCCGGCCAACGCCATGTAGTTCTGCGCGGTCCTGGGCGTGAAGGCGCAGTTGGCCTTAATCCAGCTGAGCCACTTGCCGTGTGGCACCTGTGCCTTGGCTTGGCGCAGCAGCGCGCCGGCGCGAAAGGCGTGGTCGATGCCGGTCTGGATTGCCCGCTCACTCTCGGCGTGCGCTTCGTTGATCAGGTCGGGGAGATCGTCGAGCAGGACGGCCTCGGCCCGGGCCTGCACGACGGGTAGGCGGGCCGCCTCGATGATCCCGGTATTGGACATCGAGGTAGCCCTACTTCGCCAGCCTATCGACGAGGTCCATGGCGTCCTGCAGGCCTTCGATCACCTCAGCCAGCAGCGCCGGCGGGACGGTGACGCCCTTGGACGTCGGCACGATCTCGCCGGCCGCGGTCGTGATGTGGAGCCTGATGTCGATGAACTCGCGACCCTTGTAGCTGCGCTGCGCGATGCGGATGCGCTCGCCGCGCCTCTCGTTCTTGACGATATCGGCCAGGACGACGTCGGCAGGGTCAGTCGGTTGCGTCTCGCGACGCTGAGAGGTAGAAGGCATCGTTATTTTCCGTTGCTGAGATGACTTCGCCCGCTCCGGGGTTTTCCTCGGGCGGGCGTTTCTTTGAGGGGATGCTTTGCGCCGGCATCGCGCGAGAAGAGGTCAGGATCGGCGCGCCGGCCATGCCCTCCCGGGACAGCAGGAGAGGTGCGTAGAGCCTGTTGCCGGCCCGGATCTGGGCGGGGGTCGGACGGCGAGTCCGCGGCATCAGGCGGCCCGTTTGCTGGCCAACCACGTCAGGAGGTCATCGCGCATGATGAGGCGACGCTTACCCAGTTTCAGGCTGGCGAGCTCGCCATGCTTCAGCGCGAGATAGATGTAGGAGCGACCAATGCCCGTCGCCTCGACCGCTTCCTCAACGGAATAGCTGATCTTGACGGGGAGGGCAGGGGCCGCGGCGGTGGCGGTGTTCTGCATTCTGTCGTCCATGAGTTCGTGGTGGACGACAGACCATCTATGCCAGTCGATGCCCGGCAAACAGACCCAAAATTTCGGAGCGGGCCTTTACACCGGTGCAAGACTCACGTGCTGGTTTTTACCCCGGTCAGTCGGCCGGGTCGTCCTTTGCGCTTCGGCGGTTTCACCTTCTTCGCCTTGCCCCTGTCCGCCTCGCCCCTCTCGCCGACGATCCGGTTCCGAATGTCGTGTGCGTTCAGATCGTCGATCCAAGCACCCGTGAAGCCGAGGTCGTGTTCCTGGCCGTCCTCGGTTCTGACCAGAAGGCGTTGGGCGAACGCAGGCGGAACCTGCCAAGCCTCATCAATCGAGAGAAGGGCCTCTCCCGCGCGCCGGCGCTTCGGCACGATGGTAGACGCCTGGTGTAGCAGGTAGTACGCGGTGGCGAAAAACTCCGAGAGGCCGGCTGGCGTAAGGAGTTCCACGCCGACATCCTCGAGGATGTACCAAGCTGCCCACAGGTGGCTGACAGATTTGTACCTGGGCCAAAGGTGCTTCTTGATGTTCTGCTTTCCACCCCCCACTACCCGGTTTCTACGGCACCATTCTGCGATGCCGTCGATGGCTCGTGTGAGAGACGCCTCTGGCTGCGTCTCCGGCTGCTGCCAGCGCGAGACGACCCATCGGAGGATGTAGCCGCTCGCGATATGAGCAAGCCAGTCGCGGTCTAGCATGCGGCGGACGATCAGCCGCCAGTCCTCTCGGCCGTCGAAGCTGAGTGCCACGTCGGGATCTACCGTCAGTGGGACGCCGGCTTCGCGGAGGCCCTGCACGATGCTGAGCGACTGATCGGCAAAGATGGCATGGTTGAGCCGGATGATGTCTTCGTATTGCTCGACGCCGGGGGAGCACATGACGGACAGCGTGTAGATGAAATCTCGCTGGGCCAGGACGTTGTTTGCGATCGCGGACAGCTTGTCCAGATCCTCCTCGCCGTTCAGCTCAGCGATGGCGACTTCGGGGATCTCGAGCAGCGCATCATTGTCGAAGTGAGCTGACGGAAGATCGAGCAGCGGCATCAGCTGACCTCCTGCGGCGAGCGACCGTCGGCAATATCTCGTACCTTGCGATCGACTTTCAGCCCAAACCGCGGCGCACCCTTGCGGATGGCATCGCGGATGTAAGAGGGGGCGAGGTGGCCATAGTGCTTCTCGACCATGCGGGTGTCGCTGTGACCGAGGTTCTTGGCGACGACGAGCAACGGGACGCCGTTCATCACGGCGTGCGATGCCCAGGTGTGACGCAGGCCATGGAACGAAATCCGTGGCGTGATTTTCGCGGCCTTGCATGCCGCACGCATCGGTCGGGCCTGATGCGCCGTGCGCCAAGCCGTGCCGTCGGCGTGCGCGAACAGCAGCACCGGATCATCATCGTCAAGGGGTGGTCCTTGGTTATGCCCGCGCCGGTCGGCTTGCTCGGCTTCCCGCTTCGCCAGCTCGGCCGCCCTGACCATTGCCGTCCGTTTGAAGAACGCCGCGCCTTCCGCGGTGAGTTCGATGTGGCGGGCCTTCCCGCTCTTGCTCTCTCGGATCAGCAGCGTCTCAGAGTCGGGGTTGAAGTCCTCGACCAACAACCGGCCCAGCTCGCCGTAGCGCGCGCCGCTCAACAGCGCCGCCGTGATTAGTGAGCGGAAATCCGGCGCGGCCGCGTTGATGAGACGCTGGGATTCCGCGAGCGACAGGTATCGGACCCGGGCGGCGTCAACGCTTTCGAAGGGCTTCACCCGACGCCATTCGACGTCCGAGGTGACGTGCCCCTCCTTGAACTGGTGGTTCAAGGCCGCCTTCAGCACGGTTAGCACGCGGTTCGCGGTTGATCGGCGCCGGCGTTTGGCCTCGTCGCTGTCATCGGCCGCGCGGTGCCGCTGGTCCTGGCCCGGCTTCGTGCGGAGGCGGGCAGAGGCCTTCGCGAGATCCCGATGCCACTTTCGGATCGCCTTCGTCGTGAGCGCGGCGATCTCGGTGTCGCCCAGCGCCGGCAGGATGAATGCCTCCGCCTTGTAGCGGGTATCCCGCGCCGATTTTCGGTTGTCCTCGAGGAAAGCAAGATATTCCTCGACCGCCGCGCGCACCGTGAGGGGCCCGGCTGGCGTCTGTGTCGCCTTGGCTGCCTCGGTGTGCCGGCGCCGCGCCTCATCCTGGGCCTGCTTGAACGACAGTACCGCTGCACCGTCGGCGTTGGCGAAATCGTCGGCCACGCCGATGCGCTCGACGGTATAGGCCTGCTGGCCGGCGTACCGACGGACCACCCAGGCGCCGGCGACCTGCTGGCCGCGCCTGCCCTTGGCCTTGCGGTAGCCGAGGTGCAGGCCAGGCTCGATGGCGCGGTAGTAGGGCTTGCCCCGAGGTTTCAGCCGCTCCCGCGCCGCCCTGCTATCCAACGAGGCATCCTTGATCGTGCGTGCCATTGGCCGTTCTTCCCGGGGGCGGTGTCCAATCGTGTCGAACAGGGACCGCGCGCCGATGCGCTGTGCAGGGCTGCAACTGTCCGTGTCCAACACCGTGTCCAATATACGCACCCGGATTGCCCCGGACAAGGACGGATGAAAAGCGGCGTAAATGCTGGATTTATGGGACGTTCGCGGATGCCAGCGGACGGCAGATTAGCCCTCTCACGGCTGAAACAGGGGTTCGAATCCCCTAGGGGGCGCCAGACGCCAGGACCACCGCAGAACGTCGCGTTTCTGCGGTTTTTTCATGCCCGGCAGAAGCCGCGTTTGATGGCTGGGACGGGCTGGGCTGGGCGCAACGAGCCAGGCCCATTACAGCGGCATAGCTTCCCGGTGAGACGCGCCAGTAAAGCGCTGTGACGACAGCGATGCTCGACAAGTGCAGCACCCAGCCGGCCACGAAGCTTCCCGTCAGGTCGTGCAGGGCGGCGACGATCCACGGCGGCATCGCCGCGATCAGGAAACCGCCGCCCTGCATGAGGGCGGACAGCGCGCCCGCCTGGGCCGGATCGCGCAGGTGGTCGAGGGCGACGACCATGGAAAGGGAAAAGCAGCCCCCCAGCCCCGCACCGAGCAGAGCCATCCAGAGGATGGGCGCAGCCTCGGGCTTCAGCACGAGGGCGACGAAGCCTATCGCCTGCATGGCGAGCGTAAGCCACAGCCATAGCCGGCGATCCTGTCGCCTGCCGGCCAGCACCGGCAGCAACAAGGCCGCGCCCGCCTGACACGCCGCCATGATCGCCAGCAGGCTGCCGCTCGCGGCGGCGCTCCAGCCGAGGTCCTGATAGTACGGCGCCAGCCAGGCAACGACGGTCGAGTAGCCGCCATTGACGAGGCCGAAGCACGCCATCAGCAGCCACGTTCGCGGCCGCCCGAGGAAGGTGGTCGCGGTGTTTCCGTCTATCCGCGGCTCTACGTCCTGCGGCAGGCTGCGCGCGACCAGCCAAAGGGCGAGCACGGCTGGCAACGCCATCCAGGCGAGACCGGCATGCCAATCGTCGGCGGCCGCGGCAATCAGCGGCGCTGCCTGCGCGCCAAGCGCGCCGCCGCCCATCAGCATGGCCGAATAGAGCCCCATGACCGCGCCGACATGGAGGGGAAAATGCCGCTTGATGATGCCCGGAAGGACGGCCTGCACGATCGCCGCACCGAGCCCGAGCAGTGCCGCCGTGCCCACCATCTGCAAGCCGGACGTGGCGAACAGGCGCAGGAATGACGCAAGGCCGAGGACGGCAACCGCCGTCACGACCGACCGACGCGCGCCGATGCGGACCTGCAATGACGGGCCGGCGAAGGCAAGGACGCCCGTCAACAGCATCGGCACGAGAGTCAGCAGTGCGATGCCTTGCAGGTCGAGGCCGGTCTGTGCGCCGATATCCGCTGCGAGCGGCCCGACACCCGTGATGAAGGGCCTCAGATTGAGCCCCACAAGGGCGATGGCCAGGAGCAGCAGGCCGCGACCGGTTGTCGTTGTCGCCTCGCGTTCCATTGCCTATCGCCGCCCGCCGCGGTTCTTGGCCCACTGCTCATAGAGATCCGCACGACCTTCCGGCCGCACGGGCACATAGCTGATGGCCATGGATTGGTCGGCAAAGGGCTTGGCAAGGTCTTCATAGATTGCGGCCGATGACAGCCCGAAGGGAGCGCCATCGTCATTGGAATAGGCGTAGGCGACCCTCGTCACACCGGACAGCCGCATCGCCGCCAGGCACATCGGGCAGGGATGGCCGCTGGCATAGACGGCGCAACCGCTGAGGTCGGGCGATCCGAGCTTGCGGCTGGCGGCGCGGATCGCCGTCATTTCAGCATGGGCGGTCGGGTCGTGGGTGGCGTGAATCTCGTTCACGCCTGTTGCGACCACCTCGCCATTCCTGACCACCACCGCGCCGAACGGGCGGCCACCGTCGCCGATATTGGCGCGCGCCAGCTCGATGGCTTCGTTCAGGAATCTCGTCGTGTCATGCATAGGCTTTCCTTTCGATCGCTGCCGACGACCCCTTCAGCGCGCATCGGCGGCGGTGAGCAGCTTTTCAATCGCCCTGTAGCCGCGCATGCGAGCGTGCTGGAGCGGCGTTGCGCCCTTGCCATCCGCCAGGTTGACATCGGCCCCGGCCTTGACGAGCAGATCGACGATCCGCTGGTGCGGCTCACCGCCATTGCCGAGGATGATCGCCTCCAGAAGGGCCGTCCAACCGAGCTTGTTGACATGGTCGACGTCGACGCCTGCCTCGATGAGCGTGCGCACGGTCTCGACATGGCCGCGCTCCGAAGCGGGTATGAGAGCCGTGCCGCCATAGCGGTTGGTGCTCTTGAGATCGGCACCGCGCGCCAGGGTCATCTTCAGGATTTCGAGGTGCCCGCGTGCCCCGGCATGGAGGTAGGGGCTGTCCTCGATCTTGTCCTTGGCGTTGACGTCGGCGCCGGCGTCGATCAGCGCCTTGGCCGCTTCGATCCTGTTGCCGTGGATCGCGACCAGAAGCGCAGTCGCTCCATTCCGATCGCGGGCATCAATCTCCACGTCCTCCGCCAGAAGCTTCTTGATGGTGGCGACATCATTGTCTCCTGCCGCCGCATGCAATGGGGATCCACTCATGATTTCTCCTGCTGCAACGAGAGGGGCAGCCGCCAGTGGCAGGGAAGCGACACTTGCAAGGACCCAACGGCGAAGCATTTGCTGTTTCCTGTCATGACGTTTGCCGGAGGCAGGATGGCCACGGCGTTCAGATAGGGATGGGAAGTCTCATTTTGAAATTAAATAATATGATAAAATACATTATGAATCTGAATGACTATCGAGTCCGTTCCGATCCCGGGCGGGAAAAACATGTTCGACCCACGCCTGCTTCGTGCCTTCACGGCGATCGTCGATGCGGGGAGCTTCACGCTCGCGGCGGAACGTCTGAACATGACGCAGTCCACCATCAGCCAGCAGCTCGCCCGGCTCGAAGAGGCGGCTGGATCGACGTTGGTCGACCGCGCTGCGCGGCCGGTCGAGCCGACGACGGCCGGCGAGCGGTTTCTGGGCTACGCCCGACGGATCCTGACCCTTCAGCAGGAGGCGAAATCCGCCCTTGGTGACCCGGCTGGAACGGCCTCCATCCGTATCGGCATTCCCGAGGATATCGTCAGCGCCGCGATGGCGAAGGTGTTCGGCGATTTCGCGCAGCGTCACCGCGAGATCAGGCTGGACGTCACGGCGGGGCTAAGCCGTGATCTGACCAGACGCTATCGCGCCGGCGAATTCGACATCGCGATCGTCAAGGAGCCGGAGGCCGGCCCCGATTGCCGGGCAACGTTCCCTGAAGCCATGGCGTGGTTCGGCAGCGCCGGCGCGCGAGGCGAGTGGCCCAATCCGATTCCGCTGGTCGCGTTTCCGCCGGGAGGCCTTTACCGCGAAGCGATGTTCGAGCGCATCGAGCGCGAGCAGCTTCGCTGGTATATCGCCTTCGCGGGCAGCAGCCTTCACAACGTGCTGGTCGCGGTGGAGGCCGGGCTCGGCCTGTCCCTTCTGCCCAGGAGCGCGACGGCCGGATACCGCGTTCGCCAATATATGCCTTTCGGCACGGAGCCTCCGATGGCCGTCTCCATCTACGCCTGGGAAAGCGTCGGGCCTGCCTCAGAACTGGTCGAGCGGATGGGGACGATCCTTGCCGCAAGATGCGCTCGTACAGGTAAGTAACAAGGGTTACCGCATGCGTTTCGATTGTGTTTGGACGCTGCCGATGGCTGGTTGAGCTTCCGTTGACCGGTTTGGGCGTGTTTGTCAGAGTTCCCTGGGGAGCGATGCAGGGAACGGCAGACGACCGTATCCCCTCGCATCCCAGGGGGAACCAGCTGATGTGCCAGCAATGCGAACTGCAGGGTCTTCGTTTCTCTCGGCGTCGGATGCTTGGAGGCAGTGCGGCTCTCGGCGGGGCAATGGGGATCGCGGCGATCTCGTCGGTCGCTGCCTGGGGCAAGGACGTCGGCGCTGCCCCCAATGCAATTGCGCCTGACGAGGCCTGGAAGCGTCTTCTCGACGGCAATACCCGTTACGTGGCCAACAATCCCACCAACAAGGATTTTTCCGCCGGACGCGCGGCAAGGGCACAGGCGCAGTTCCCGATCGCCGGCATCGTGAGCTGCGCCGATTCTCGCGTCGCACCTGAGCTCGTGTTCGATCAAGGCCCCGGTGAGGTGTTCATCGTTCGTGTGGCCGGCAACTTCGTCAACGACGACGGGCTTGCGAGCCTCGAATATGGCGTCAAGTTTCTTGGTATTCCTCTGCTGGTCGTGCTTGGGCATTCCGGCTGCGGCGCCGTCGACGCCACGATAAAGGTCATCAAGGACAAGGCGGCATTGCCCGGCCATCTGCCCGCGCTTGTCGCGGCGCTGAAGCCGGGGGTCGAGGCCGCCATCGCGAAGAAGCCGGGCGATCTCCTTCCAGAAGCGATTGCGGAGAATGTCCGCCACAACGTCAAGCGCCTCATGACGGCGCGGCCGGTCATCTCTGCTCTGGTCGCGTCGGGAAAGGTCAAGGTTGTCGGCGGCGTTTACGACATCGCCACCGGCAAGGTGAACCTCATCTGAGGAATCGTCGATGCGGTCCGGCATGCGGACCGCGGTCGCGAATGCCGGGTGCACCGGATGCGGCGGGCCGACTACTGTTCGGCGATCCGTGAACGGGATTGCGCGGAACAGTGGGAGGTTGCGATGACAGGAGTTCTTTTCGAACAGGTCGGCGGTGTTGCCGTGCTCACCCTCAATGAGCCGGAATCGTCGAACGCCTTGAGCAAGACCATCAAGGACGGCCTGGTGCGGCATCTGGAGCAGGCCGCGTCGACGCCCGATATCCGCAGCATCCTGATCACCGGCACCGGCCGGGCATTCTGTGCCGGCGGCGATATCCGCAGCTTTGACGACCGCACGCCCGTGGCCGTGCGCGGCCGGCTGCTCGATACCCAGAGCCTTGTGGGCTATCTCACCGGCGAGAAGCCGGTGGTGATGGCCGTGAACGGCGCTGCCGCCGGTGCCGGCTTCGGGCTGGCGATGCTGGGCGATGTCATTCTCGTCGCCGCCGAGGCACGCTTCGTGCCGGCGTTTCCGCGCATCGGCGCCGTGCCCGACCTCGGCCTCGCCTACACCTTGCCCCGCGCCGTCGGTCTGTCGCGGGCCAAGGATATCCTGCTGCGCAACCGCGAGGTGTCATCGACCGAGGCGGTCGCGATCGGCCTGGCGCACGAGCGCATCGAAGGCGGTCGGCTGATGGAGGAGGCGCTCGCCGTTGCCAAAGGCCTGGCCGAGGGGGCGACCGTGGCGCTGGGCATGAGCAAGGCGCTGATGCAGGGCTCCTTCGACATGTCGGCCAAGCAGTTCTTCCAGGCCGAGGCCGCAGCACAGGCGCTGGCGTTCTCGAGCCAGGATTTCGGCGAGGGCGTGGCGGCTTTCCGCGGCAAGCGGCGGCCGAACTTCGCCGGCCGATAGGGCCGTTGAGCCGCCGGCGCGGCTGGTCGCCGCGCCGCGCCGGGCGTGTCTTCAATGCGTGGTGGTGGCTTGCGCGTGCGGCGGATGCCGCGCGTCGCCGCGGCGATTCTGTGGCCGGACATACATGATCAGCGCTTCCGGGTGCTCCGTCTTGGCCTTCAAGGCGGCGATGAGGGCGTCCTCGGCATCGACCAAGAAATGGTCCGCCTTGCCTTTGCGCTTGAGCCCCACGGTGAACTTCATGGCCGTGATCCCTGCAATAGGGGGCATGGGAGCAGCGCATTGCGATCGCATGGCGACCCGGTCCAGCCCAGGTTGACGGCATACGCAGCATAGCATCTCCGGTGGCGGCGCGCTAAGCCAGTTCGGCCCCGATATGCTCGGCCAGGTGGCGCACCGCATGGACATTGCGGCGTGTGGCATTGCGTCGGTCGTCCGGCACATGCGTCTCGATCGAGGCCATCACCTCGCGGGATCGTGTGCCCGCCAGCAGCACCGGCAGAAGGCGCGCGAAGTCGACATCGCCGTGCCCGATGGTCACGATCTTGCCGGTCGCTGCGCTGCGGTCCTTCAGATGGACATGATCGGTGCGCGGGGCCACGGCGCGCAGGTCGTCGACGGTCGGCGGGGCGCCGTGGGCATAGGCGTTGCAGATGTCCACCAGCGGCCGCACCCGGCGGTGCGAGAAGGTGCGCAGCACGGCGTCGAGGTCCGCGACGGTGGCGACGTTGCACACTGGCTCGTTCTCCATCTGCAGGTCGACACCATATTCGTCGGCCAGGGCGCAGAGCTTGCCCAGCGGCGGCGCGAGATCCGCCGGCGCGTAGTGCGGATAGGCCAGCCAGCTGAAGATGCGCAGCCGCGTCGCGCCCAGCATCAGGGCGATATCGAAGGCATGCTGGATCGGGTCCGGCGCGGGGCAGGATGCAGGGTCGAAGGCGAAATCGACCTTCGCGGTTGTCGCCGCCTTGCCCGGGGCCGGCCATTTCAGCACCGGCGAGACGAAGGTCGGCACCGTGATCCGGGCCTTGTGGATCCGCGTCGCGATCGCGGCGACCTCGTCCAGCGTCATGCCCAGCAGGTTGCGGCCGTCCAGCGTGCGCATCTCGAGGCGCCTCACACCTGTTTCGGCGCAGAACGACAGCATCTCGTCCAGCGTCGGTCCGATCTCGTCACCGATAACCGACAGCAGCAGGCGCGGCATGATCGTGGGCGTGGTCATGGGGCATAGCCCTCGTGCGGCCAGATGCGCGAACGCCAACTCTAGACGGTAATCTTCGCCGCTGTCACGCATGCCAGCTAGGCAGAGGACGGGGTGGAGGCGCTGCGGCCGTGCGTGTGTACTTGCGGCCAAATTGGCGTCGCGCGGGAGGACAGCAGGCGATGACGTGGTATCCCAAACGTCGGTTCGGCGACTTGCCGGAGCAGATCGCGGCGCGCTTTCCGGACGCCGAAGCGCTGGTGTTCAACGAAGCGCGCTACAGCTTCAGCGCGGTCGCCGCGCGGATCGATGACGCGGCCAAGCGGCTGATGGGGGCGGGTGTCGGCCCGGGCGACCACGTTGCGCTGTGGCTGAACAACTGCGCTGACTGGATCTTCATCGCCTTCGGCATCCTGAAGATCGGTGCCGTGCTGGTGCCGATCAACACCCGGTTCCGGGCCCGCGACCTGGCCTATGTGCTGAAGCAATCGGACAGCAGCGTGCTCGTGACCCATGACCGCTCGGGGCCCATCGACTACCTGGCCATGGTCGGCGAGGCGGTCAGCCTGTCGCAAAGCGGCGATGAGGTCCGCGATGCTGCCTATCCGGCGCTGCGCCGGGTGATCGTGCTGGGGCAGGCGCCACATGCCGGGACGACGGACTGGGCGTCGCTCGCCGCGGCGGCGGCACGTATCTCCGATGGCAATCTCGCGGCCCGGGCGCAGGCCGTCGATCCCGATGCGACGGCGTTCATCATGTACACGTCGGGAACCACAGGCTTCCCCAAGGGGGTGGTGCATACGCACCGGCTGATCCGCAACGTCGAGGAACGCGCCTTCCGGATGGCGATCACCCATAACGACGTGATCCTGAACTACCTGCCGCTGTTCCATGCCTTCAGCTTGTCGGAGGGGCCCTGGATGTCGATGATCACCGGCGCCCGGCAGATCGTCACGCGCACCTTCGATCCCGACGAGAGCCTCGATCTGATCGAACGCGAGCGCGTGAGCATCATCCATGGCTTCGAAGCGCACATGAAGGGGCTGACCGAAGCGCAGGAGGCGCGGCCGCGCAACCTGTCGACCCTGCGCACCGGGATATTCGCGGCCGGCTCGTTGGGCGCCACGCCCGTCACCCGCCGCGGCGCCCGGGTGCTGGCGCCGCTCAAGAACCTGCCCGGCTTCGGCATGACCGAGACATGGCTGGGCGCCGCCCTCGGCGCCCTCGACGACGACGAGGCACATCGCTGCGAGACGTCCGGCTTCCCCGCGCTGGGCTATGAGCTGCGCGTGGTCGACGGCTTCACCGGCGCCACGATGCCCGTTGGGGTGCCCGGCGAGCTGCAGATCCGTGGCTACAGCGTGATGCGGGAATACTACAAGAAACCGGCGGAGACCGCGGCCGCCTTTGCCGAGGACGGCTGGCTGCGCACCGGCGATACGGCGGTGTGGCTCGCCGACGGCTATATCCGGTTCCTGGGCCGCTACAAGGACATGCTGAAGGTGGGCGGCGAGAACGTCGATCCGATGGAAACCGAGGCCCTGCTGCTCGAGCACCCGGCCATTCACCAGGTCGCCGTTGTCGGCCTGCCTGACGAGCGGCTGAGCGAGGTGCCGGTGGCCTATGTCCAGTGCGCGCCCGAAAGCGCGATCGATGCGGACGGCGTGATCGCCTTCTGCCGCGGCAAGCTGGCGAGCTTCAAGGTGCCGCGGCATGTGGTCTTCCTCGACGCTTTCCCGATGACTGAATCGGGCAAGATACGGAAGACCGAGCTGCGCGAGGATGCGAAACGGCGTTTGGCAACAAGGGAGACAGCATCATGAAGTTCGGGGTCACGATCGCACCGCGGGTATCGGATTGGCGTCTGTTCGTCGACCTCGAGGAGATGGGCTATGACTGCGCCTGGGCAGCCGACTCGCAGATGATCTATTCGGATGCCTATGCCGTGCTGGCGCTGGCGGCGGCGAACACGTCCCGCATCCGGCTGGGGACGGGCGTGTCCGTCGCGCCGACCCGCCTGGCGCCGGTGACCGCGCATTCGATCGCCACCATCAACCAGCTGGCGCCCGGGCGCACGTTCCTCGGGATCGGGACCGGCCACACCGCGATGCGCGTGATGGGCAAGGACCCGATGAAGGCGGGCGCGTTCCGGGACTATCTCCGGGTTCTGCGCGCCCTGCTGCACGGCGAGGAGGTCGACTACCCGCTCGGCGGCGAAAGCCATGACATCCGGTTCCTGCATCCCAAGGACGGTTTCATCAACGTCGCCGAGCCGGTGCCGATCTATGTCGCGGCCGACGGGCCGCTGGCGCTGAAGGCGGCCGGCGCGTACGGCGATGGCCGGGTCTGCTCGCATAACCAGACCCGCGCCCGCCTGCAGAAGAGCATGGAAACGATGCAGGCCGGCGCGGCGGCGGTCGGACGCACCCTGCCGGCCGATTTCTACACCGCATCCCTGGGCTATGCCTGCGTGCTCGAGCCCGGCGAGAAGATCACGTCGGACCGCGTCATCGATGAGATCGGCCCGATGGCCGCGGCATCACTCCACTACTGGTGGGAACTCTATCAGATGACCGGGGACACCAGCACTGTCGCTGGGCGCTGCCGCAATCTCTGGGCGGAGTATCTCGACTTCACCGAGAAGATGGAGCTGCCGCCGAACAAGCGTTTCCAACAGGTCCATCTCGGCCACTGCGCCTTCCTGCCGCCCGAGGAGCGCCGCTTCATCACCGAAGACCTCATCCGTTCCACCGGCGGCCTGGTCGGCACGCCCGATGAGATCATCGACATGCTGCGCGAAAGGGAGGCGATGGGCCTGAGCGAGATCACGCTTCTGCCGGCGATGGCCACGGCGCGGCGCAATCTGAAGGACTTCGCCGACAAGGTGATCGCCCGGTACTGACCTGTGGCCTGCAGCTGTCCGGCACACCTGCACGTCGACGCATTCCCTAGGTGCGGAGCACGAGCCAGAGCCCAGCGACGTAGATCGCCGACACGGCGATCTGCGCGATGGCGATCGGTGCGCCGACCCTGAGGAAACGCCCGAAACTGATCGGTGTCCCATGTCGGGCGCTGATGCCGGAGGCCACGATGTTCGCCGTCGCGCCGATCAAGGTTGCATTGCCGCCCAGTGTGGCGCCGAACATCATGGCTACGAAAACCGGCAGCGCCTGCGGCGGCCAATCCGAGAAGGCGCTGCCCATGGCTTCTTCCGGGACCATGTCGATGCCGACGAAGTAGCCCTTGGTGACGACGACCAGCGCGAGCACGACCGGCGTGTTGGCAAGCAGGCTCGACGCCAGTCCGACACCCGTCAGCAGTGCCAAGGCGGCAGCCAGCAGGTTGTCGCCGAAGATGCGCTCCATGGCAGCCGTTACCGCGGTGAGGGCCCCCGTTTTCACCAGCGACTGCACCATCAACAGCATGCAGAAGATGAAGATCAGCGTCCGCCAGTCGACATCGGAAAGCACCTTCTCGACCGGCTCGATGCGCCACCGGTAGAGGGCGAGAAGCGCCAGTGTCGCGGCGAGGATCGCGACGGCGGGTGCACCTTGGCGGACAGGAAGGGATTCACCGCACACGAACAGGATGACCATCAGCGCCAGGACAGCCACGGTGGCGGCAACGAAGCCGGGGTGGCGCAGTCGGACGCCTTCCGGTTCAGCCGAGGGACTGCGTTGCGTCGCCCAGACCTCGCGCAGCAGCCATGGCATCAGCAACACGACGCACAGAACCGCCAGCAGGCCGCCAAGGCTGACGTAGCGGAGGTAGCCGCCGAAGCTCAGGTGGATCGAGCTGCCGACGATATAGGTCGCAGGATCCCCGACGAGCGTCAGCAGCCCCGCGGCGTTGCTGATCGTCACGAACGCGATCAGCAGCGGCACAAAGTCGATATCGAGCGTCCGCGCTGCGCCGATCAGGACCGGCGCCATCAGAAGGACCACCGTGGCATTGGGCAGAACGGCGCAGAGGGGCGTCACCAGGATCACAAGACCCAGCGCCAGACGTTTGCCGCTGCCGCGGGAAAAGCGCACGAGCCGGATGCCGAGCAGCTCGAAGAGACCGGTGGGCACCAGGACCCGGGCCACCACCATGCCGCCGAACAGCAACGCGAGCGTGCCGCCTCCCGACTCCATTGCCTTGAGGATGTCAGGACCGGTGAGGACACCGATGCCGGCGAAAATGATCACGCCAAGCATCGCGGCGACGACAAGGTCGAGCAGATCGAGGGCGATGACCAGGATCACGACGGCGAACACGACGACCACGACCGCAAGCTGCAGGTCGGCAGGCAATGTCATATGGGTCCCCCCAAGGGCCGCGGCATGTCTTACGGCTCGGCTACGGGCCCGGAGGTCTCGAGCCCGGGCGGAACCTTGATCCAGCGGTAGCCGCGTGCGCCCAGATCATAGCCGATCTTGAAGAGCTCATTCATGTAGGCCTTGTCGAAAGGCTCTTTCAACGGAGTCTTGAACGTCGCGGGAATGAAGGCGAGATTGAAGTCCACCTTGTCCCGCCGTGATGTCACGTAGATCCGGTACAGATCGCCGACGCCCTGATTCTGGATCAGGGCGGCGATGGAGCGTCCTGCGATGCTCAACGCGCGGCGGTCGACCTGCTCCCAGTCTGCGTCGAGACGGGCGTTGCGAATGACGTAGATGCGCCGCCCACGGACCACGCCGCGGGCCTTCGCCTCGTCGCCCAGGCCGAACAGAGGTGGGTATGCGAAGACTTGGGCGCTGGCGCCACCATCGACGTGCATCTCCTGATACCGTCGTCCACCTGCCTCGACGTCAAACATGATCGGCGGGAACACACCGGGTATGGCAGCCGATGCGACCAGAATGTCTTGAATGAGGTTCAGGGCTCGCGGATGGCCGCTGGCCGCGATCTTCCCGATGTTCCAGATGACGCCGCGTCGTCCATCCAGATTCGTTGTCCCGATCAGCAGAAGTCTTCCCTTGGCATTTTCCGCCGCGATGTCCTGCATCATTTCGGCATTCATGAATTTCTGCACCAGCCGCTTCAGAGGCGTCGTATCGGAAAGCGCGTCGTCCAGCAGGGCCGCCAGCAACCATCGGCGTTCGAGGATGTCCTTGCTGGTGACCTCGGTGTAGATCCACCGCAACTTGTCGTCGTATCTGGGCCCCAGGAACGCGAACGGCGCGGTCAGCGCGCCTGTGCTCACGCCGGTGACGAGCTTGAATTCGGGGCGTGCGCCGCTGGCCGTCCATCCCAGCAGCAGCCCGGCGCCAAATGCACCATCTTCGCCGCCACCGGAAATCGCCAGGAACTGCGTCGGCGGCAGCTGCCCATGGCCTCCAGCAGATTTCAGCTGCGCCTTCTCTCGCTGAATGGACTCGAACGCATCGTGCAGCAGCAAGGCGCTGTGCTCGCGTGCAAAATACCGCACGCCCGGCATGCCCGGAACTTCAGCTTCAATCTGGAGCTCCTTGGGAACCGCTGCCTGCCTCACCGGGGTCGAGCATGCCGACAGCAGCAGCATGCAAGCGACAAGCAGGAGGGAAGGGGGCCGAACCGTACGATGCGTTCGCCGTGGTGTCTTCCCCATGACCTCGTTCTTTGTGCTTGATGCTACGATCGCTGCACTTGAAGCGGCCGTCCGCTAGTGCCGAGGTCCCCAACTGATCACCAGCTCAGGTACAATCCGACGTCGCCCGGCACGCCGCCCGGGAAGTTGAGAATCTCCGCCCGTACCTTGTATCCGGCAGGACGCAGCTCCTTGACGAAGTACTCATAAGCGCGTTTGGCGAAGCCATCGAGCGACTCGGGCCAGTCTGCTTCCGAGTTGTTGATGCGACGGCCGCGATCGGTCGTCCAGCTTGACGGAAAGCTGACCACCAGGATCTCCCGTTGACCCGCCTCGGCGGCCCGGCGGACCGCGGCGGAAACACGCGCGTTTACTTCGGGGTGTATTTCGCGCTGGAAGAACGCATCGTGTAGCTTTTGCCTCTCCGTCTCTCTCTTCTGGTCGAGGTCGAACGCTTCACGAGCTTTTTTCGCCTCGATATCGTCCGCGATCCGCTTGAGCTCGGCCGGTGATACCAGATCACTCATCAAGGTTCCTCCATGTCTCGAACGCCCGTCCGTGTGGGAACGTTCAAACTGGGAACAGCCATGCGCCTCATGAAATAAGCCCTGAAGTGCGAGTATAGCATGGCCGTCGGATACCGCTACGCCGGGGACGCCGATTCGGATAGCATCGCCAGGCGCTCACTACGGCATCAGGGTAGCGCCGAGCGAGCGATTTGAGGAGGCTCTCGTGCCCGCGACCAGGCGACTTCTTGGCCTGATCACGGACATCAGGGAACAAAGTGCAAGATTCGGATACGATGTCGAACTGAGTTTAGTGACTTCCCGTCGATGGCACGGAATCTGTATTGGGTTGGCCGGTCGTTTTTGGGGAGCTATGGTGTTCCGACGTTCGGACGGGGGCAGTCTGGAGCGATTGCGACGGGTGAGCCGCCCCAAGGCACCAGTCATCTTGATGTAATCGCGGTGTGTTGATTGGGGGCGTTTTCCATGCCGCACGAAGCGCAATTGCGCGGAGCGTGTCTGTTTGCTTTGAGCGGAGTTCCGGCTTCTACGGCAGATTGAGGCCCGCGCGTCTGTCATCGGACGCCGCGGCTGGAGGCCCGGATGCAGGATTCATCACGTAAGAGCCGGGACGGCGCGCTGTCGGCTCCGGTCTTCGGGATTGTCGCCGATGCGGTGGCATACATGATCGACGCCGGCCAACGGACCGTGCTGTTCATGGATGTGCTGCGTCAACGAGGAAACCAGTATGAGGAGCATCTCGCGGAGCTCGCCCCGCACGTGCTCCACTATTCGGCCGAGCTTGTTGTGGATGGGCGTCACCTTGATCGGCCCGTGAACTATGTTCTTGCGCGCATCGTTCCACCGGCGGGCGTCGTGATTGAGGCGAGGCGGCGGCCCTTCGTCGTCGTGGATCCGCGCGCGGGCCATGGTCCTGGGATTGGGGGCTTCAAGGCCGACAGCGAGATCGGCGTTGCTCTCAAGGCCGGCCATCCGTGCTATTTCATCGGCTTCTTGCCTGATCCGATGCCCGGCCAGACGATCGAGGACATTGCGCGCGCGGAGGCAGTGTTCCTCGAGAGGGTCATTGCGCTGCACCCTGACGCGGACGGCAAACCTTGTGTCATCGGCAACTGTCAGGCGGGCTGGGCGCTCATGATGCTGGCCGCCATGCGCCCGGAGCTGTTTGGTCCGCTGATCGTCGCGGGATCGCCCCTGTCCTACTGGGCGGGCGTGCGCGGGCGCAATCCGATGCGCTACTCCGGTGGCTTGCTCGGCGGCAGCTGGCTGACGGCGCTCACCAGCGATCTCGGGCACGGCAAGTTCGACGGCGCGTGGTTGGTTCAGAACTTCGAGAACCTCAATCCCGCCAACACCCTTTGGGGCAAGCAGTACAATCTCTACAGCAAGATCGATACGGAGGCGCCGCGATACCTCGAGTTCGAGCGGTGGTGGGGAGGCCACGTCAACCTGAACGCCGAAGAAATCCAGTTCATCGTCGACGAGCTGTTCATCGGCAACAACCTCGCAGCCGGCCGGATCCAGACGTCGGACGGAACGGCTGTTGATCTGCGGAACATTCGCTCGCCCATCGTGGTTTTCTGCTCCAAGGGAGACAACATCACGCCGCCCCAGCAGGCGCTCGGGTGGATTCTCGATCTTTATGAGGATGTCGACGAGATCCGGGCCTATGGACAGACGATCGTGTACACTGTCCATGAGTCCGTCGGGCATCTGGGAATCTTTGTTTCCGGTGGCGTCGCCCGCAAGGAGCACGGCGAGTTCTCCAGCAATATCGACCTGATCGATGTTCTGCCGCCGGGTCTCTACGAGGCCGTGTTCATTCCCAAGACCGGGCAGACCACGGGCGTCGACCTCGTCTCTGGCGAATGGATCATGCGTTGCGAGGCGCGGACGCTCGACGACATCCGGGCACTGGGCGGAAACAGTGCTGACGACGAGCGCCGGTTCGCCACGGCTGCCCGTGTCTCGGAGATCAACCTGGCGCTGTACCGTGCCTTCGTTCAGCCTGCGGTGCAGGCCTTCTGGCCGCCACCCATGGCCAAATGGATGCACGAAATGCATCCTCTCCGCCTGCAGTACAAGCTCTTCTCCGATGCCAATCCCTGGATGGCTCAGGTGCAAGACAAGGCTCGGGAAGTGAGAGAGAACCGCAAGCCGGTTACGGCCGCCAATCCTTTCGCCGCCGTTCAGCAGAGCATGTCGGCTCAGATCGTTGGAGGCCTCAATGCTTGGCGTGACATGTGCGAGGCGGCCAGCGAGTCGATGTTCCTGTCGGTCTACGGGTCTCCCGCGCTGCAGGCGGCGGTAGGGATCGATTCCGATGACGCAGGGCCCCAGCGGCGTCCGCCGAAGAGCGCACTGCATCGCGAGCTGGTTGAATTGCGCATAGCGCAGCTGAAGACCCAGATCACTTGTGGCGGGTTGCGAGAGGCGTTGGTCCGGGCGCTGCTCTATGTCGGACTGCCCAGGGGCGCGGTCGACGAGCGGGGCTTCGAGGCCATCCGTCGCGTGCGCAATGCCGTGGACGAGGGCACGCGGCAGACGCTGGCTGAATTCAAGGCCATGGTGCGTGAGCAATTCTTCATGCTCATCGTGGATCAGCAAGCTGCGCTCGCGGCGATACCGGCCCTTTTGCCAAATGACGCCGATCAACGTCGCAAGGCATTCGCTACGCTGTGCCAGGTGCTGGAGGCTGCCGGCCAGATCGCTGGCGAGCCGGCGCACAGGCTGATGCAGGTGGAGAAGCTGTTCGATCCGGATGCGGAACCAGCTGCGGACCATCAGAGCGGCCAGAGAATGACAAAGCTTGAAGGAACAAAGGCATCATAAGGACATGCCGGCGATTCGGCATGCCCGACTGATCGCGGGGTCTTTGGAATGACATCTCCTGACGTATCGGCTGGCGCAGTGCCGCACGCCAAGTATGAACGCCTGATCGCGCGCGCTCGGCAGGTCAAGGCGGTCACGACCATTGTGGCGCATCCCTGCGACGAGACTTCGCTGCGCGGGGCGGTAGAGGCCGCTGACGCCGGGATAATCGTGCCCATGCTCGTCGGCCCCGTGGCGAAGATCGCCGCCGTTTCGAAGCAGCATAAGCTTGATGCGTCGCGGTTCGAGATCGTCGACGTCCCGCATAGCGATGCGGCCGCGAACAAGGCGGTCGAGCTGATTCATCAGGGCAAAGGTGAGCTCTTGATGAAGGGCAGCCTGCACACCGATGAACTGATGCGGGCGGTCACGGCGTCGTCGACCGGCCTGCGCACCGCGCGCCGCATCAGCCACGTGTTTGTGATGGACGTGCCGACATACGCCGAAACACTGTTCATCACTGACGCCGCTATCAACATCTTCCCCGACCTGGACGTCAAGCGAGACATCATTCAAAACGCGATAGACCTGTTCACGCAGGTCGGTTTGGGGACGCCCCGGGTTGCCATCCTGTCGGCCGTCGAAACGGTGACCACCAAGATTCCATCGACCATCGAGGCCGCTGCTTTGTGCAAAATGGCCGATCGCGGGCAGATCACCGGCGGATTGCTCGACGGTCCGCTTGCCTTCGACAATGCGATCGACCCGGAAGCAGCAAGGATCAAGGGGATCCGATCGGAAGTCGCAGGGCGCGCCCAGATCTTGGTCGTGCCCGACCTCGAGGCCGGCAACATGCTTGCGAAGAATTTGACCTTCCTGGCAAACGCGGATGCTGCCGGTATCGTGCTGGGCGCGCGCGTGCCGATCATCCTGACGTCGCGCGCCGACAGCGTGCGTGCACGCATGGCGTCGTGCGCTGTTGCGGTTCTCTATGCGGACGCCCGCCGGCGCACGGTGGCGGTGCCCGCCGCATGAGTTCCCGCGACGCAATTCTCATCGTCAACGCCGGCTCCTCGAGCGTCAAGTTCCAGGTCTTCGGCATTGGCACGGCCGGGGAGCCAGTGCGCCTGATCAAGGGCCAGGTCGATGGCATCGGGACGCGACCGAGGTTGCGGGCCAGCGACTCCGACGGGGCGGTTCTCATCGATCGCATGTCGACCGTTGCGGATATTCCGGATGTTCCGGCAGCGCTGCACGCGGCCGGCGATTGGCTGCGCCAACAGCACGGAATCAATCCGGTTGCCGTGGGTCACCGTGTCGTGCACGGCGGGCCAGAGTACGACAAGGCGGTGCTGATCGATGCGGATGTCATTGCACGGCTGGAGAAATACGTCCCCCTCGCGCCCCTGCATCAGCCCAACAATCTTGCACCGATCCGGACGATCGGCGAGCGCTTTCCCGGGTTGGCCCAGGTTGCGTGCTTCGATACCGCCTTCCATCGTGCTCACGACGCGCTTGCAGATCACTTCGCGCTCCCCGAGCACCTGCACGACGAGGGTGTGCGACGCTACGGGTTCCATGGTCTGTCCTACGAATTTATCGCGAGCCGCCTTCCGGCTGTGGCACCCGATATCGCGACCGGCCGGGTCATCGTCGCGCACCTCGGCAGCGGTGCCTCGATGTGTGCGCTCAGCAATGGCAGGAGTATCGAAAGCACGATGGGGTTTACCGCGCTGGACGGCTTGCCGATGGGCACACGTCCGGGGCATCTCGATCCCGGCGTGATTCTGTACCTGATCGGACAACAGGGCATGAGCGTCGCCGGGGTACAGGAGATGCTCTACCACGATTGCGGTTTGAAGGGGCTGTCGGGCATCAGCAACGACGTGCGTGAGCTCGAGGCGAGCACCGACCCAAGGGCGCAGTTCGCGCTCGAGTACTTCGCGTATCGGATAAGTCTATGCGCAGGCATGCTGTGTGCAGCACTCGGCGGCCTCGATGCATTCGTGTTCACGGCCGGCATTGGCGAGAACTCCGCCGGCGTTCGCGCGAGGACCGTTGCCAGGTTGAAGTGGCTGGGCGTCGAGCTGGATTCGGCTGCCAATGCCAGCCATGCGCTCAGGATCTCGAGACCTGAAAGCAGGTGCCCTGTCTACGTGATCCCAACGGACGAGGAGCTCATGATCGCTCGCCATACGATGACATTGATCGCCGATCGCGACGTGTCCGATCCTGCTCTCGCGAGGTCGTGATGGCTATCGAGCGCGTACGCGCCTCCCTTGAAGGCCGCAAGGCGCTCGTTGTCGGCATCGCCAACGAGCAGTCCATAGCATGGGGATGCGCCAAGTGGCTGCGCGCCCTGGGTGCCGATATCGCCGTTACCTACCTTAACGAGAAGGCGAAGCCGTACGTCGAGCCGTTGGCACAGGAGCTCGAGGCGCCGATATTGATGCCGCTTGACGTGCGCCAGCAGGGGCAAATGGAGACGGTGTTCGAGCGGATCGAACGGGAGTGGGGGCAGCTGGATATCCTCGTCCACTCCATCGCCTTCTCGCCGAGGGAAGCACTACAGGGGCGCGTGGTCGATGTGCCACGTGATGGCTTCCTGACCACGCTGGACGTCTCTTGCTGGTCCTTCTTGCGCATGGCCCATCTGGCTGAACCGCTGATGACGAAGGGCGGGACGCTCTTCACGATGACGTACTATGGCAGCCAGATGGTCGTCGAGAACTACAACATCATGGGCGTCGCAAAGGCAGCCCTGGAAAGCGCCGTGCGCTATGTAGCTGCCGAGCTGGGCCCCAAAGGCATTCGCGTTCATGCGGTTTCACCGGGACCCCTGGCGACGCGGGCGGCCTCGGGTATTCCCGAATTCGACGACTTGCTGGAAAAAGCCCGGGAAAAGGCGCCGGCTCGGCACCTGGTCAGCATCGACGATGTCGGGGCGGCGACGGCATTTCTGGCGCTCGACCAGGCACGTCTCATCACGGGCGAGACACTCTACATCGACGGGGGATATCACATTATAGATTAGGAGCAGCCGCAAGGCGGCCTGGCGCCTGCCTTGCCGTGGGCGAGGTGGATTGCTTGTCATGCGCGTCCGCACGCAGCGTCAGCAATCTAACCGGACGTTCAGCAGAACAGCAGAAATTGCAAGAACAGGATACATGCCCTGCGCCGGCGTAGGTTAGTCATGCGTGCAAGCGCGTACGCATATCGGCGAGAGCGGAGGGAGCGATGCTGGTCCGCGTGCTCCGAAAGGGCAGAGTCAGCGCCCGGCCACCGGATGAACCGGCCGCCACGGCGGTGCCAATCAACGGCGCAGCGTTATCCACCTATCAGGACGCTGACGGGAGCAGGTGCGCCGAGCCAGTGCTGCGTGACGCGGCCGGCTCCGACAACACAATGGCGCCGGAGGCCGGAGGAGAGGAGGGATCGCTGCTGCGTACGCCGGAATTGCGCCTGTCGCCGGCCGACGGCTGCGAGCCCGCAGCAGGCAATGGCGTAGATCAGCGACTTGGCAGGGCGGGCGGCATCGATGAGCTGCTTCTCGAAGCATTGGCGCGCGAGACGTTGGCAACCTGTCGCGCCGACATTCTGGCGGCCCGTCAGATCGTGCTGGCCTCGCGCAAACCCGAAGGCATCCATCGCACGCGGGTAGCCCTGCGCCGTCTGCGCGCAGCGGCCAAACTTTTCGGGCGTGCCTTGCAGAACGAACGGGTGTTGGCGCTTGCCAGTGAGGCCAAGCGCTTTGCCTGTGCGTGCGGTGCCGCGCGCGATCTGGATGTTTTCCTGGCCAGCGCCTTGAAGGAGGCCCAAGAGCATTTCGTGAGGCAAGCGGACACGGCCGAAGCGCTGCGATCATTCCGCGCGACCGTGCTCCGCCGGCGCCGTGGACAGCATGAGGCGGCTCGATTGGCGCTGAGCAGCACCTTGTTCGAAGCACTCGATGACCGTTTGAAGGAGTTGCTCGCTGAACCACTGCGGACGACGCTGGATTCGTGCGTCTGTGAACATCCGCAGGACGGTATGCCGCCGGGCGGGGCGCTGGGATTGGCGGGCGATGCCAGGGTCTTTGCTCGCGAGGCGCTGCAGCGACGTGACCGGCGGCTGCGCAAGAAGCTCAAGCGGTTCGATAAGCTCGACGCGGCGCAGCGCCACCAATTGCGCCTGCGCGTCAAGAAGCAGCGGTATGCCGCTACGTTCGTCACGTCGCTCTTCGATCACAGGGACGCTTCGGCCTACATCCAGGCGACTGCCGCGCTCCAGGACGCGCTCGGATTTGCCAACGACCGGGCCACGGCCGTCTATGTTGTGGCCGACGTGCGGTCATTCGCTCATCCACGGGGGCGGGTTGACTGGGGCGCGGGCGTGCTCAAGGGTTGGCTGGAAGCGCTAGCGTTGGCGGGCCAGGCTGACCAAGCCGTGCTTTCGGCGATCAAGCACTTTGCGAGGGCGCCACGATTCTGGCGCTGATCATCGCCGTCGATCTTGGAGCTGGCCATGCGGATTGCTCCCGGCGCGTTTGCTCTGAAGGTCTTTCCAATCCTCGCCCAGCTCGCCTCCTACAGGCGCGGATGGCTGAGATTCGACGTCCTGGCCGGCCTTTCGGTTGCGGCTGTGGCGCTGCCGACGGCTATTGCCTATCCGGCTATTGCCAACTTGCCGGTCGAAGTGGGGCTGTACGCGGCCATCGTGCCTGCGGTCGGTTACGCACTCTTCGGTCCGTCCCGGCAGCTGATGATAGGGCCGGACACAGGAACGACGATCGTGCTCGCAGCGGCCCTTGTTCAGCTCGGTATTGCCGGCCCGGACGAGCGGGTAGCAGCGGCGGCGGCGCTTGCCACACTGACCGGCCTGTTCTGCCTGCTTGCAGGCCTCGTGCGCTTCGGCTTCGTCGCGAACTTTCTTTCCCGGCCTGTTCTCCTGGGCTTCCTGGCCGGCGTCGCCCTGAGCCTGCTGATCGGCCAGATTGGGCGGCTGACAAGCATCCGGATCGAGTCTGAGGGCTTGTTGCGGCCGATCCTCGAACTGGTGTCGAAGGTGGGGCAGGCGCATCTGCCCACGGTGCTCACCGGTTTCGGGCTGCTTCTTCTCCTGCGCATCCTGCGTGCTGTCGCGCCACGGTTTCCCGGTCCTCTTGTGGCGATTGTCGTGGGCCTGCTCGTGGCGTGGGCTGCCGACCTTCCGCGCCATGGCGTGGCTGTCGTTGGGACCATCCCGACGGTACTGCCGACGCCGGGCTTACGCTGGCCGGCGGGAGTCGGGTTGGATGAGCTTGCCCTTGCGGCGCTGGGTGTTCTGCTCGTGAGCTTCGGCAGCGGCATAATCACGGCCCGCAGCTTCGGCGCGAAAAATCACTCTTACGTCGACAGCAACCGCGAGCTGCTTGGCTTTGGCGCTGCGAATCTCGCGTCGGGTCTTTTCGGCGGCTTCCCTGTGACCGCCTCCGACTCGCGCACGGCGGTGAATGATGCGGTCGGCGGGAAGACCCAGGTAGCGGCGTTGGTGTCGGCGGCCGCTCTGCTGGGCTCGGTGCTCTTCCTGGGCAACGTGCTCGCCTGGTTGCCGATCGCGGCCCTGGGGGCGGTGCTGGCATCCGCAGCGATCGACCTGATCGACGTGCGTTCGCTCGCCTCGCTCTGGCGGATGAGCCGGATCGAGTTCATGGTCGCGATCGGCACTATCCTCGGTGTCGTCGTGTTCGGCGTGTTGAAAGGCGTGATCCTGGCGGCAGGGGCGACGCTCGCCCATTTGCTGTGGCTTGCCTCGCAACCACGTGACGCGCAGCTCGGCACCATTCCAGGTCGCGACGGGCTCTATAAGCTCCACATCCACGCCGACGCGCGAGCGCTGCCCGGGCTCGTCCTCTACCTCGTCCAGGCCGGCCTCGTATTCTTCAACGCGGAGTACGTCAAAGCCCGCATTCTTGCGATCGCGGACTCGCAAGAAACGCCTCCCGCGTGGTTCCTGCTCGACGGCAGCGCCATCAATCACCTGGATAGCACGGCAGTGGAGATGCTGGAGGAGGTGCGGATCGAGCTTGGTCGGCGCGGGATCGCATTCGGCATCGCGGGGCTGCACAGCGGTCCGCGAGTGATGATCGACCAGTCTGGCCTGAGCGATCGCATGGGTCGCAGCATGCTGTTCGAATCCGCCGAGGCTGGCGCGGCCGCATTCCAGGCACGATCTTCGCGCCAGTCAATGGCCTGACGATGCGGCCCCGGCGGAATCAGAACTTCGGCGGTACCATCCTGTAGGGGTACTCGGGTTCCTCATAGCCGTGGCGCTTCTGCCGGTCCGGCAGCTTGATCTTCTCGCGCGGCACCTCTTCGTAGGGAACCTTGCTGAGAAGGTGGGTGATGATATTCAGGCGCGCGCGCCTCTTGTCATCGGAATGCGCGACGTACCACGGCGCCCAGGCCGTGTCGGTTGCGTTGAACATGTCGTCACGTGCGCGCGAGTAGTCGTACCAGCGGCTGTACGACTTGAGGTCCATGGGTGACAGTTTCCAGATCTTGCGCTCGTCATCGATACGGGCTTCCAGGCGTCGCGTCTGCTCCTCCGGACTGACCTCCAGCCAGTACTTGATGAGGATCACGCCCGACTCGACGATCGTTCTTTCCACAGCTGGCACCGCAGACAGGAATTTCCTGGCCTGTTCCTCAGTGCAGAATCCCATGACGCGCTCGACACCCGCTCGATTGTACCAGCTGCGGTCGAAGATCACGATTTCTCCCGCCGCCGGCAGATGGGATATATAGCGCTGGACGTACATCTGCGATCTTTCACGCTCGGTCGGCGCAGGAAGAGCGATGACGCGAAACACGCGGGGACTGACGCGCTCCATGATCGCCTTGATCGTGCCGCCCTTGCCGGCGCCGTCGCGTCCCTCGAAAACGATGCAGATCTTGGCGCCGGTGGCCTTGACCCATTCCTGAAGCTTGACGAGCTCGACGTGCAGCTTGGCGAGCTCCTTGCGGTACTGCTTGTTTGTCAGCTTGTCCGGAGCGTCGGCCTCCAGGGCGTCATCCTTTCGCTGGTTCTTTGCCATCGCGTCACTCCCTGGTAGGGCTTTCGCCATCCGCGATCATAGGGCCGACGCAACCCAGCTGACATGCAGCCTGCTATCCCGAACTTGCACAAATGTGCTGGGGTGCTCGACGAACTTGGCGCCAGCAAAATGCGATATGCGATACGCGCGAGTGGTTGAACGGTAGTCGCCATCGGCCCTAAAGCGTGTACAATGAACTGGTTGGTCTGGGGAGAACAACAATGGCTAAGCAGTGGGGGACAGCCGCGGGCGCGGTGCTGGCCTCGTTCGTTTGCGGCGCGGGCATGCTGGCGCCGGCGATCGCCCAAGCGCCATCCGGCACGGTGGAAATCAACCAGGTGCAGATAGCCTTCCTGGTGAGCGGCAACCTTGGCAGCGGCAAGATCCAGTTCCAAGGCCGGACCTACAGCTTCTCCATTGGCGGCCTGGGTATAGGTGGCATCGGGATCAACAGGCTCGACGCTGTCGGCACGGTATACGGCCTCACCCGCATCGAACAATTTCCCGGCCTGTACGGCGGCGCCCGGACAGGCATAGCAGCCGGCGACACCGGCCGCGGCCAGCTATGGCTGGAGAACACCAACGGTGTGAGGATGAACCTGAGAGCCAGACGCGAGGGCTTGGCGCTGACGGTCGGCGCTGACGGCATCGTCGTCCAGATGAAATAGGCGGACTGTGGAGGCGAGGATGATTACACGGGTCATCGCGCGGACCATCCTGTCCGCCTTGCTCGGCCTTGCCATGGTCGGCGCGGCGCAGGCGCAGTCCGAGGAGACCGAGATCGCGGCATTTTCGGTGGTGCGGGGCAAGGGCAGCGGATTCAAGGTCGCCGAGAAGCTCGGCACGTTTGTGGGCACGCTCGAGGGCCCCTTCTTCGTCGATGGCGGGGAAGGGCCGGTGAAGGCGGGTAGTCTCGTCTGCTCGGCAACGCTGGAGATCAAGACCGAGGATCGCGCGTACAAAGGCAGTGGCCGCTGCCTCATTGCGGGAGAGGAAGGCGGCGAGGTCTACGGCCAGTGGACGTGCGAAGGCCATTTCCTTGTCGGCTGCAGCGGCGTGTTCACCCTGACCGGGGGGACCAACCGGTTCGCCGGCATAACAGGCGGCGGGCCGATGACCATGCGCACCAGCGTCGGCAAGCTCGGCGCTGGAACGGCCGTGAGCCAGAATGTCGAAGTAGAGGGCATCTTGTTTTGGCGGGAGTTGAAATACAAGCTGCCATGACCCGCCTTGACGCCCGTTCTGCAAAGAGTCTGCCTGCGTGCGAAGGGGAGGGTGTGTTGCACGGTTCTTCGAAGCGAGGACAGAGGCACGAGCGCCGGCCCGTGCTGTTTGCCGCGTTGCTGGCCCTGGGCCTCGTCGCTGCCGGGATACCGGCCGATGCCTTTGCGCAGCAGGCAGGGGCACCCGCGGTCGGTGTGGTGAAGGCGGAGCGACGGCCGATTACCACGACGTTCGACTTCGTCGGCCGCGTCGAGGCGATCGGCAAGGTGGATCTGCGCGCTCGGGTCACCGGCTTCCTGCAGGAGCGGGCCTTCGAGGAAGGCACGGAGGTGACCGAAAACGAGCTGCTGTTCAAGATCGAGCCGTCGCAGTTTCAGGCCGAGGTTGAGCAGCGCAAGGCGGACCTGGCGTCGGCGCAGGCCGAACTGGTCAACAAGAAGCTTGATCTGACGCGCGCGCAGGAGTTGGAGCGAACCCAGGTCGGGACCCGAGTGCGCCTCGAGAACGCCACAGCGGCGCAGCAAAAGGCCGATGCCGCGGTAATGGGAGCTGAGGCGGCTCTCAAGCTTGCCGAAATCAATCTTGGATACACCGAGATCCGTGCCCCTCTTGCGGGCAAGATCGGCCGGTCCACCTACACGGTCGGTGCGCTGGTTGGCTCCGATGCGGGCACCCTGGCGACGATCGTGAGCCAGGACCCGATGCGGGTGTCGTTCCCGATCTCGGTGCGCGAGGGCTTCGCGATCCGGGAGCGGCTGGGTGGCGGCAACGGGGCCGCCGCCAATGTCCGCGTCCGGATCAAGCTGCCGGATGGATCGGACTACCCGCATCTGGGCAAGATTGACTTTGTCGACAGTCAGGTTGACCGCAGCACGGATACCGTCCTGATACGTGCGACCCTTGCCAATCCGGTGATACGCAAAGGCAGCGGCAACGCGCGTGATCTGATCGACGGTGCCGTCGTCACCGTCAAGATCGAGGGTTCCGAACCGCAGATGGCGGTCACTGTGCCGCGCAGCGCCATGCTGGTGGATCAGCAGGGGCCGTACGTCATCGTGGTCGACAAGGAGTCGCTTGCCCAGGTTCGCCGGGTGCGCATTGGGCAGGGAACGGCCGAGATCGCAGCTATCGATTCGGGCCTCGAGGCCGGCGAGATGGTTGTCGTCGAAGGCGTGCAGCGCGTGCGGCCCGGCCAGCCGGTGACGCCAACGCCTGTAGTGCCCGCGACCCGCCAAGATCGGATGCCCAAATGATCTCGTCCGTCTTTGTCGATCGGCCCAGGATGGCGATCGTGATCGCGATCGTCATGACGATCGCCGGCCTGCTCGCGATGAGCCGCATCCCGGTCGCACAGCTTCCCGACATCGTGCCCCCCCAGGTGCAGGTCTCGACCAACTATCCTGGCGCCTCTGCCGCTGTCGTCGAGTCGACCGTCGCTCAGGTGATCGAGCAGGAGGTCGTCGGCGTCGACAAGATGATCTATATGAAGTCGACGAGCGCAGATGACGGCTCCTACACGCTGAACATCAGCTTCGAGCTCGGCACCAACCCCGACATCAACACGGTCAACGCCAACAATCGCGTCCAGTCGGCACTGTCGAAGCTGCCCAGTGATGTCCAGCGCAACGGCGTGACGGTCAAGAAGAAATCAACCGCCATCCTGCAGTTCCTCACCGTCTACTCCCCAGGCGCCAAGCTCGATTCGCTGTTCGTCAGCAACTACGCCGTCATCAACGTTGTCGACGAGCTGAAGCGCGTACCCGGCATCGGTGACGTCTTCGTGTTCGGCCAGACGGACTACTCGATGCGGATCTGGTTCCAGACCGATCGCCTGACCGGACTGCAGGTCACCCCGGGTGACGTCATCGCCGCCATCCAGAGCCAGAACGTGCAGGCGCCGGCCGGACGCATCGGTGCCCGGCCGATCTCCGAGGATCAACAGTTCCAGCTGAACATTCAGACCAAGGGGCGGCTCGTCACGGCGGAGGAGTTTGGCGAGATCATCATTCGCGCCAATTCGGACGGCTCGTTGCTGCGTGTGCGCGACGTTGCGCGCATCGAGCTGGGGGCCAAGACGGAAGACATTGCGACGCGGCTGGACGGTGCCCCGGCGCTGGGCATCGTCACGTATCTGGCGCCGGGCGCCAACGCCGTGCAGACCGCCGATCGTGTGCGCGAGACCATGGAGCGTCTGGCCAAGCGCTTTCCCGATGGTCTGGCCTGGAAGCCGATCTATGACGCGACCCAGTTCGTGAAGGACACGGTCGAGGTCGTCATTCACACGCTGTTCGAAGCCTTCATCCTGGTCGTGCTGGTGGTCTTCATCTTCCTGGGCAATCTGCGCGCGACGCTGATTCCCGCGATCGCGGTGCCCGTAAGCCTGATCGCGACCTTCGTGGTGCTGAACGCGATGGGCTATTCGGCCAACACCGTGTCGCTTCTGGCGATGGTGCTGGCGATCGGCATCGTTGTCGATGACGCCATCGTGGTCGTCGAGAACGTCGAGCGCGTGATGGAGGAAGACCATTCGCTCTCGCCCGCTGATGCGACCAAGAAGGCGATGGGCGAGATCACGGCTCCCATCATCGCCATCACGCTGGTTTTGCTGTCGGTATTCGTGCCGATCGGCTTCATTCCCGGCATCAGCGGGGAGCTGTTCAAGCAGTTCGCGGTGACCATCAGCGTCTCGATGGTCTTCTCGGCGATCAACGCGCTCACGCTTTCGCCGGCGCTGTGCGCGATCCTGCTGCGGCATACGGAACGCCGGCCGAGAGTCATCGAGTACATGCAGGGCTGCATTGATCGTGTGCGCGACGGCTATGGCATGATTGTCGGACGTCTGGTGCGCGTGGCGGCGCTCAGCCTGGTGGCGACGGCAGTGTTCGGGGTCGCGACATGGTTTGCCATGCAGGCGACGCCCAGCGGGTTCCTGCCGGAGGAGGATCAGGGGGCCTTTTTCATCCACGTTCAGCTGCCGGATGGTGTGAGCACGTGGCGCACCGAAGCTGCCGTCAAGCAGATCGAGGAGATCGTCGCACCCCTTCCGGGAAAGAAGGATGCGCTCGCCGTCGTCGGCTACAATTTCATCGATGGGGTAGCCCAGGCGAATTCAGCCTTCCTGCTGGTATCGCTCAAGCCCTTCGCCGACCGCACGGAAGCCGCCGAGAGCGCCCAGGCGTTGATTCGGAAGACGGCGGCCGGGTTGCAGGATGTGCGGGTCGCCGTCGCGTTTCCCTTCAACCTGCCTCCCATCATCGGCCTTGGGACCGGGGGCGGCTTCGAGTACCAGCTGCAGAACCTCGAGGGGCGGGACCCGGCCGACATGGCGGCCGTGATGAGAGCCTTCATCGTCGCGGCCAATCAGGACCCGAAGCTGGCGCGCGTCAGCTCGACCTTCTCGGCGACTGCGCCCAGCCTGTTTCTCGATATCGATCGAGCCAAGGCGCAGACTCTCGGCGTGAAGATCAGCGACATCTTCAACGCCCTGCAGGCGACGCTTGGGGGCTACTACGTCAACGACTTCAACCTGTTCGGCCGCACCTGGCAGGTCAAGCTCCAGGCGCTGGCGGAGGATCGGGGGGCTGTGCCGGACATCTTCCGCATCCAGGTCCGCAGCTCGAGCGGGCAGATGGTGCCGATGCACAGCCTGGCACAACTTCGTATCGTGCAGGGCCCGCAGACGATCGTCCGCTACAACAACTCCCGCAGCGTCAACGTGCAGGGCGCGCCGCGGCCAGGGGTCAGCTCAGGCGACGCGCTGCTGGCCATGGAACAATTGTCGGATCAATACCTGCCGGCAGGGTACAGCTACGAATGGACCACCACGGCCTTCCAGGAGCGCCGCGCTTCCGGGCAGATCGGGGCCATCCTGGCAATGGCCGTTCTGTTCGCCTACCTGTTCCTGGTGGCGTTATATGAGAGCTGGACGATTCCCGTGCCGGTCCTGCTGTCCGTGGCGGTCGGCGTGCTGGGCGCCTTCGGTGGCATCATCGCCGGTGGTCTGGCGCTGGACCTGTACGCCCAAATCGGCATCGTCGTGCTGATCGCGCTCGCCGCCAAGAACGGCATCCTCATCGTCGAGTTCGCCAAGGAGCAGCGCGAGAGGGGGGTGCACCTGCTGCATGCGGCAACCGAGGGGTCGCGGTTGCGGTTCCGGCCCGTGATGATGACCTCGTTTGCGTTCATCCTCGGCCTGGTGCCCCTGGTCTGGGGCACCGGCGCTTCGCAGATCGCGCGTCGCTCTGTTTCGACGCCGGTCTTTACCGGCATGCTGGCGGCATCGATCGTCGGCATCTTTGTGATCCCGATGCTGTATGTCACCTTCCAGGCTGGACGCGAGTACGCCAAGGCGCGGCTGGCGGCTGGCTTGTTCACCAAGCTGCGTCCGGCGCCGCCGCCGCCCCACGCCGCCCAAGAGGGGCACACGGGCGCCGACGGCTGAGCCTGGATATTCAAACGTCGATGCATCGGGCGAGCGCATCAGGGTGTGATCATCTTGGCGCACGAAGCTGCCTGCCAGGCAGCAAGAGGACCGTGACATGCCGCCCCTGGAGTACGTCGTCACCATAGCGGGCGCGGCTTCCTTGCTATGCGGTGTGCTCACCTTCGTCGCGGCGCTCGATCAACGCCGCCGCGTGGGGCGGCCGCGGGAACAGTGCGCGGTGCCGGTGACGGTCATCATCCCTGTCACGGGCGCGGCACCGTCGCTGGACGATCTGTACCGCCGGCTCCGACACCAGACCTGTCCGCCGACGCGGCTGCTCCTGGCGGTCGAATCGGAGAGCGACCCGGCCTACCGCCGAGCCATCGGCCTGGCCGGTGCCAGCGCGTTTCCAATCGATGTCGTCGTGGCCGGATTGGCATGCCACGGCACCCAGAAATGCCACAACCTTGCCGTCGCGTTGCGGCGTGAAGACCTGCTCGAAGAATACGTCGTCCTGGCCGACGCGGACATAGCGCCGGAGCCGACCTGGTTGAGCGATCTGCTGATCCGGGTGCAGCGCCGCACGGCCGATATCGTGACCGGCTACCGCTGGCCGATGCCGACGGCGGTGAACCTGCCGACGATGCTCTATGCATGGCTCGACAGGGCGGTGGCGACCTTGCCGAAATGGGACTTCCTGGGGCTTTGCTGGGGCGGGTCGCTCGCCGCACGCCGCGACACCTTGCGCGCGATGGCAGCCGCCGATGTCCTCGGGCACGCCGTCACCGACGACCTCGCGCTGGCGGACGCGGCGCGGGCGCAATCGATGCGCGTGACGTTTCGCAGCACCGTGCTACTGCCGACGCCGGCGGCCCATACCTGGGAGTCGCTGCTGGCCTTCGGCATACGGCAGTATCAGTTCGTCCGCTTGTACCGGCCGTCCGCATGGTGGCTTGCCGTTGTGATCGTGGCGGTCAATCTGCTATGCAGCGACGCGCTGGTCGTCCTGGCGTTCTCGAGCGGCGCTGCGGCATTGCTGCTGCTGGCCAATGGGCTGGTGATGCTGTTGATATGCCTCGTACGCTTCGATATCAGCATGCGATGTGCCGCCACCGCACCGGGACCGCGCCACGAATGGTTGTTCCTTCTGATGCCGTTTGCCGGCGTGCTCCTGCACAATCTGCATGCCTTCGTGCTGCTGCGCAGCTGGTCCTGCCGTCAGGTCGTGTGGGGCCGCTGGACCTATCGGCTTGAGGGATTGCAGGTGGTGGGGATCCGGCGGAGTGGTTGGGGCGCCCGCGATGCGGCGGCGCCGGGGGAGGTCGATGCGGTCATTGGCCAATAAGGTCGCCCTGTCATGCGTGACCTGGCTCACGGTGCGCTTCGCCCGGCGGCCGTTGCGGCTGTTCTGGGCCAGCCATTTCCGGCGCGATCTGCTGTGCTACGACCTGCCGTCCTTCCAGCTGGTGATCGGCAACTCGCGCGACGCGGTTCAGCGGGTCCTGGTCAGGGGGGCTGCCCAGTACCCCAAAAGCCGGGTGATGAAGCCGCTGCTGTCGCCGGTCATCGGCCGGGGGCTGTTCGCATCCGAGGATCCGGACGTCGCCACGATCCGCCGCATGTTCGTGCGCGCGATCGCCCAGGTCGATGACGAGGCGGTCGTGGCAGCCAGCTTCCGCCTGCTGGAGGAGTACAAGGCACGCTGGCGCCGTGACGGGCTTCTGAAGCGGCTGCCCGTGTCGGCCGAGATGTCGCGCCTGACGGTGGACGTCGTGTCCGAATGCCTGTTCCGCATGCGCTTCACCGAGGCCGAGAGCGCCGCGTTCACGCGGCTGTTCTTCAGCTATCAGAAGCTGTCGAGCCCGCTGCGCCTGTTTCCCTGGGTGGGCAAGAGCGTGTTCGCGCCCATCCGCCGGTTCCGGCAGAAGCGGGTGGCGGAGCGCATGCGCGCGCTCATACGGAACCGGTTCGTGCACGCCCTGCGCGACGACTCGTCGCCGGCCGCTTCGGCGCCGTTCGCGCGGGCCGTCGCCGAGCGCGAGCGCACCGGCGAGGCACCGCTGTCGGACGAACGCCTGCTGGACGAGGTCGCGGTCATGCTGCTGGCCGGGCACGAGACCAGCGCCTCGGCCATGTCCTGGCTGCTGCGCGAGCTGGCCGGGAATGAGGCGCTGCAGCAGCGCCTGCGCCAGGACATGCAGGCATCCGGGGCGCCCGACACCCGGGCGGCGTCGGAGGCGTCGCTGCTGAAGTCGCTGATCAACGAGGTGCTGCGGCTCTATCCGCCGATCCCGATCTATCCCCGGGACGCGACGCAGGCGGACACGATCGAGGGCCGCCAGATCAAGGCCGGGGCCTTCGTGCTGGTCTCGCCCTGGCTCATCCACCGGCATGCGGAGCTGTGGGGCGACCCGCTGTCGTTCAACCCCGACCGCTTCCGCACGCCCTCGTCGGCAGACGCGGTGAACCGGTTCATGCCTTTCGGCTCGGGGCCACGGGCCTGCCCCGGCAGCCGATTCGCCATGGCCGAGATGCAGGCCCTGGTGAGCGGCATCGTGCAGGCCTTCGACCTGCGCCCGGTGAAGGAGCCCGTGGCCCAGCCGCTGGGCAATCTGACGACACGGCCGGACCGCGAGATCCACGTGACGCTCGAGCCGTTGCCGGGCGCTGGTTGACATGGCGGCGGGTGGGCGGCTTGATGGCCGGCAGGCTTCTGGGACGTTCGGCATGCGCCTGGGGACATTCCTGATCTCGGCGCTCAAGGCGCCGTTGTGGGTCGCGGCGATCCCGACCGGCGCCAAGTCGTTCGTGGGCAATCCGGTGATTGGCAGCCCGCGCCTGAACCGCTGGGGCCTGCATGTCGTGCGGCTGCGGGCGGCGGCCTCGATGACCCGCCTGCGCCGCGGCTGGCTGGCGCGCCGCGTCACCGCGGAGCGTCGCGCTGCTTTCGCCCGCGACGGCTTCGTGGTGATGCCGGACTTCCTGCCCGCGGCCGCGTTCGAGCGCCTGCGGGCCGAGGTGCTCGATGCGCCCTGGGATGCCCATGAGATGCGCCAGGGCTCGACCGTCACCCGGCGCATCCTGCTCGATGTCGCCGCGCTGCGGCAGGACCGGCCGACCCTGGCCGCCTTCCTGGAGAACCCCGACCTGCTGGCGCTGGTCCGCTACATCGCCTCGACCGGCGGCGCGCCGGCGTTCTCCATCCAGTGCATCCTGGCCAACCAGGCCGGCGCCGCCGACGACCCGCAATGCGCGGTCCATGCCGACACGTTCCACTCGACGGCCAAGGCGTGGTTCTTCCTGCACGATGTCGGCCCCGAGGAGGGACCGTTCCTCTACGTCCCGGGCTCGCACATCGTGACCCCGCAGCGCCTGGCCTGGGAGCGCGAGCAAAGCCTCTCGGCCCGTGCCAGCGCGCGGCGCGACCATGCCGAGGGCTCGTTCCGCATCTCGGCCGACGATCTGGGCCGGCTCGGCCTGCCGGCGCCGCGCTCGATCGCGGTGCGTGCCAACACCCTGATCGTGGCCGACACGTTCGGCTTCCACGGCCGCACGCCCAGCCCCGTGGCCACACGGCGCATCGAGGTCTACGGCTCGCTGCGGCGCAACCCGTTCATGCCGTGGACCGGGCTCGACCCGCTGTCGCTGCCCGGCGTCAAGTCCCGGGTCGGCTCGGCGCTGGTCGTGCTGGACAGGCTGGGCATCGCGCGCATGCCGTGGCGGCCGGTCGGCCGCATCCGGCTGGACGCGCCGCCGCGGATCTGAGGAGGGAGCGGTCCGCGGGTGGTGGCACGGCTGATCGACATTTCGCGCCTGGTCGAGAATCGGCATCTCAGGACGCCCACGGGCATCGACCGGGTCGAGATGGCCTATGTCCAGCACCTGCTGGCGCAGGCCAGGCGCGGCGCGACGCTGCGCTTCGTCGTGACCTGGCCGCACTTCACGGGTGTCCTGAGCGAGGACCTTGTCCGGCCCCTGATCGAGGCCATGGCCGCGCGCTGGTCGGAAGGCGCCCGGGACGCCGAGGGTGATCCCGCCTTCGTGGCCCTGCGCGCGGCGCTGGGCCGCCCCTGCCAGCCGGCGAACGGCCCCGGCGTGCCGCGCATCGGCCGGCCGGACGGCAAGGCCACGGCCACCGACCTGGCGCGCATGGCGGCGCTCTGCCTGCGCTCGGCGGCGGGTCGGCTTCCCGGCCGCGAGGAGGGGGCCTGCTACTTCCATACCTCGCAGTTCCGCCTGCACCGGCCGCAGCGCTTCGCCTGGCTGGAGGGGGCCAAGACGCGCGGCGTGTTCGTCCTGCATGATCTCATCCCCATCACCCATCCCGAGTACTGCCGGCCGGGCGAGGCGGTGCGGCACGCCAGGCGGGTCGCGACGATGGCGCGGCATGCGTCGCTGGTCATCGCCAACTCGGCCTTCACCCGCGCCTCGCTGCAGGCCCACCTGGCCGGCCTGGATATCCCGGCGCCGCCCTGCGAGGTGGTGCCGCTGGGGCTGGCCGACATCTTCCTGCGGCCGCCGCCGGTCGCGCCGGTCCAGGCGGCGCTGCCGTATTTCGTGGCCATCGGCACCATCGAGCCGCGCAAGAATCTTGCGTTCCTGCTGCAGGCCTGGCAGCGCTGGACCGAGGATGGCCGCGCGCCGCGCGGCCGGCTGGTGATCGTGGGCCGGCGGGGCTGGGAGAACGAGAACGTGGTCGACCTGCTGGAGCGCAGCCCGGGGCTGGCGTCCACGGTCATCGAGGTCGCCTCGCTGAGCGACGCCGGCATGGTGTCCCTGCTGCGCGGCGCCCAGGCCCTGCTGGCACCGTCCTTCGTCGAGGGCTTCGGCCTGCCGGTGGCCGAGGCCCTGGCGCTGGGCGTGCCGGTCATCGCCTCGGCCATCGACGCCCATCGCGAGGTGGCCGGGGAGTTCGCCGACTATGTCAGCCCGCTGGACGGCCCGGGCTGGGTGGCGGCGCTGGACGCCTACGCCCGGCCGGACGCCGACCACCGCCGGCAGCGCCTGGCAGCGCTGCCGCGATACAGGCCGGCGGCCTGGAGCGACCACATGGCCCGGGTCGAGGAGCTAGTGGAAGATATCCAATAAAAACAAGGACTTGCCGTTTTTCATCTCGCCAGACCCGTGACGCAAACGTCGGAAAATACGAAAAAACTGCCGGGAGCGTCGGATCGACGCTCCCTTATAGTCTGTCTGCGGTCCGAGAACAAGACAAAGAAACAAACCTGGAACACGTATCCTATTTGACCGTGCTGCGGATCACGGCGCCGCTGGTGACCAGGCCGGTGACGCTGCCGATCATGGTCAGGATCTTCTGCAGCTCGTTGAGCGGGGCGCTCGAGACGTAGAGGATGTCCTTGTTCTGCATGGGGAATTGCCGGGCGTTGAAGTATGACCGGGCGTCCCGCATGCTCATCTTGTAGACCACCGGCACGACCGTGGCGCCGGGCTGCGCCACGCGGGTCGGGTCGAGCTGCCGCGCCAGGGCCACCGGCTCGAAGCGGAAGATGAAGACGCCGTCCGGGTCGGCCTGGTAGTCGAGCATGCCGCCGGCCTTGGCGATGGCCTCCTCCATCGAGACCTCGATCTGGTCGAAGGGGATCACGGCATTGCGCCCGGTGGCGCCGAAGGCGGTGTAGGTCAGCGGCTGGCGGATGGCGGTGATGACGTCGCCGGGCAGGACGAAGATGTTCTCCGCCGGGTTGTTGATGATGGCCTGCATGGGCACGGTGACCGAGCGGCCGGCGCGCAGCAGGGTGATCGAGGTCTCGTAGACCGGCGCGCGGATGCCGCCGGCCGAGGAGAGCACGTCGAGGATGCGGTCGCCCTTGACCGTGAGCGGGATGCGGGCGCCGGCCGTGACCTCGCCGGTGACCGTGGCGGTGTTGCTGATGTTGCGCGAGACCGTGACCAGCGCCTGCGGCTCGATCGCCTTGCCGGTGAGCTGGGCCACGATCTGGGCCTCGATATCGGGCGGGGTCAGCCCCAGCACCCGGACGCGGCCGGCATAGGGAACGGTGATGGAGCCGTCCTGGGCCACGGTCTGGTCGGGGATGGTGATCGAGCGCGAGCCGGTGCTGGCGCGATCGACGATGGGCGACGAAAAAAGGCCGCCTGCGGCGGCTTCCCAGACCGTGACGGTGATGCCGTCACCGACCCCGACCCGCTGGTAGGGGGCGGGCCGGCTGTCGCCGAAGCGGCCCTTGAACGAATCGCCGCGGCGCTGGCGCACGATATCGGCGATGCGCTCGTCGACATTGACGATGAGGTACCGGGACAGCTCGTCCTGGGAGACCTGGGCCACGACCTCGCGGGCCAGCGGCCCTTGCGTGGGGAGGTTGCTGCAGCCCGCCAGGCCGAGGGAGAGGCCGGCGGCGGCCAGGATCGTTAGTTTGCGATACATTATGAACCCGTTTTCGTTCCCCAAGGCGGCGCAATGTAATGAGCGCAGGGGCCGATTGACAAGAAAAGGCGACATTGGGGTGAAAGGGGTAATCCCCGGGGCCAGGATGGCGGTCAGTCCGGGCGTAGCGTACGATCCGGGAAACGGCCTGGATTCCCCGCTGCGCTCGGAGTGGCAGGTCGGGCGACCCGTCAAGCGTCTACAATCATTGATTGCATGCGCTCCGGCGACCGCTTGACATGAGTCGCCTGCAATGCTGCATCTGCGGCGGTCGGCTTGCGGAAGGGGACAATCCATGAATTTTGCAATCGAGCGACTGAAACTCGAAGGCCTCTTGCTTGTCCGTACAAGGCGTTTCGAGGATCCGCGCGGCTACTTCATGGAGACCTGGTCGCAGGACGCCTTCCGGCAGCTCGGTATCGACGTCGATTTTGTTCAGGACAACCAATCGCTCTCGGTGCCGCAAGGCACGGTGCGTGGCCTGCACTTCCAGGTGCCACCCTATGCCCAGGCCAAGCTGGTCAGGGTGCTGCAAGGATCGATCTTCGATGTCGCCGTGGACCTGCGGGCCGGCTCACCTGACTACGGCAGGTGGTGCGGTGTCACCCTGTCGGGGGTGAAGCCAGAGCAGCTCTACGTGCCGGCAGGCTTTGCGCATGGCTTCGTGACCCTCGAGCCGGACACGGTGGTGGCCTATCGGGTCGATGCGCCCTACGCGCCGGCATGCGATGCCGGGATTCTGTGGAACGACCCGGCGCTGGGCATCGACTGGCCGGTCGACCCGACGCAGGCCGTGCTTTCGGCGAAGGATGCGGCGCTGCCGCGACTGGCCGCATTCTCGACTCCTTTCCGTTGGAAGAAGGCGGTGGCCGCGGAGCTGGTCTGAGGCTTCAGCCTAAGGGGCGAGACGGGGTCAGCATGTCCCTCCTGGTTTTTGGTGCCGCCGGCCAGCTTGGCCGGGAACTGGCCGGCATGACGTCGGGCCGGAAGCTGCCGGCGGTGCTGCTGGCCCGGGCGGAGGCGGATATCGGCGATCGCCGAGCCGTCATGGCGGCGGTCGAGAAGGCTCGGCCGGCGGTGGTCGTGAATGCGGCGGCCTATACCAAGGTCGACAAGGCCGAGGACGAGCCGGCGCAGGCGTTTCGCGAGAACCGCGACGGGCCGGCGCTGCTGGCCGAGATCTGCGCCGCGCATGGCCTGCCGCTGATCCATGTCTCGACCGACTACGTGTTCGACGGCACCAAGCCGGCTCCCTACGTGGAGACCGATCCCGTCGCGCCGCTGGGCGTCTACGGCGCCTCGAAGGAGGCGGGCGAGCAGGCGGTGCGGGCGCGGCTCGACCGGCACGTGATCCTGCGCACGGCCTGGGTGTACGGCATCCACGGCAACAATTTCCTGAAGACGATGATCAACCTGGCCCGCAGTCGGGAGAGCTGGGGCGTTGTCGCGGACCAGCGCGGCAATCCCACCGCGACCGAGGATCTTGCCGCGGCGATCCTGGCGGTGGCGGCGCGTGCCGCGGAGGGGACAGCCGGCTGGGGCACGTATCATTTCGCCGGGACGGGCATGGCGACGTGGCACGATTTCGCGTGCGAGATCGTGGCGGCGCAGGCGCCGGTCACCGGGCGGACTCCCGACGTGCGGGCCATCACCACGGCCGAGTACCCGACCAAGGCGCAGCGGCCGGCGAATTCCTGCCTCGACAGTGGGCATTTCGAATCGGTTTTTGGTATGAAGGCGCGGCCGTGGCGGGAGCGCACCCGGGACGTGGTGGCGGCGCTGCTGGCAGCGGCGAAGCGAGAGGCTTGAATGAAGGGCATCATCCTGGCGGGCGGTTCGGGCACGCGCCTGGCGCCTATGACGACCGTGCTGTCGAAGCAGCTGCTGCCCGTCTACGACAAGCCGATGATCTACTACCCGCTGTCGACGCTGATGCTGGCGGGCATCACCGAGATCCTGATCATCACCACCCCGCGCGACCAGCCGCTGTTCCGGGAGCTGCTGGGGGACGGGTCGAAGATCGGCCTGTCGCTGTCTTACGCGGTGCAGGCTGAACCACGCGGCCTTGCGGACGCCTTCATCGTCGGGCGCAAGTTCGTCGGTGACGAGGGCGTGGCCCTGATCCTCGGTGACAACCTCTTCTACGGCGACGGCCTGACCGACCTAATGCGCGGGGCAGCGGCCCGCCCAAAGGGCGCGACGGTGTTCGCCTATCGCGTGGCGGACCCCGAACGCTATGGCGTGGTCGAACTGGGCGAGGGCGGCCGAGCGCTTTCGATCGAGGAGAAGCCAGCGCAGCCGAAATCGAACTATGCGGTGACGGGACTCTATTTCTATGACAACCGGGTGCTGGACATCGCTGCGTCGCTGAAGCCCTCCGCGCGCGGCGAGATCGAAATCACTGACGTGAACCGGGCGTACATCGAGTCAGGTGATCTCTACGTCGAGATGATGGGCCGTGGCTTCGCCTGGCTGGACACCGGTACCTGCGACTCGCTACTCGATGCCGCGCAGTTCGTGCAGCTCTTCGAGCGCCGACAAGGCATGCGCGTAGGCTGCATCGAAGAGGTGGCGTTCCGATGTGGGCTGATCGGCGCCGAGGAACTGCGTGTGCTGGCGCAAGGGTGCGGGAAATCTGGCTATGGACAGTACCTCCTGAGTATCGCCGACGACGTTGAGTAAAGGCGGCGTTAAACGAGGCTGCACTACAGGCGACGACGGTAATGCTGTTCAACATTGAAGTCGACCATGGACACGTGGTGACCGGCTACTTCGTCCCGGACAGGTTTACCGGTACGTCTGTGATCAGGATTGAGGGGAGCGGTATCGAGCCCCTGACATTCGAGTGCAACGAGACTCGCCAATCGCTGGTGATGGCCGGCCGCCACGAGACAGGCTGGTGCGGGTTCCGTCTGGACCAGGACCTGATCCCGGGCCTGGCGGAAATGCAGGACCTGGAACTCTACGACCCCGAGACAGGAGTCGTGCTCTATCGCCGGCGGCCCGCCGAATCGATTATCAAGCAGAAGCTCTTCCGGCTGGAGACGCATCTGGAGCCATTGTCACGGCTGGACGATGCGCTCGATGGGTCTTTCAGGTTCTTCTACAAGGGCATGGAGCAATTCGGCCGCGAGACGACGACGCAGATCTTCCTGCTGGACCACGCCGATTCGATCTACGCCAGCGGCCGACTTCTCTACAAGCAGTACGAGTACTTCCTCGAGGATCGCGGCTTTCGCCCCATCTGCCTGTTGCGCAATCCTTATGACGAGCTGGCTGAACGCCTCCTGATCCTGAGCCGGGCGGGCAACGGCGATGCCGACATGCTCGGGGCGCGCGACAGCATGTCCCTGGAGGCCGCGATCGAGTTCGCGGCATCGATCGATTTGTCTGACGAGAAGCAGCTGCGTCGTGCCTTTCGCACAATGTCTGCTGAGGACGCTTTCACTTTTGCCGACCCCCTGGTGCGCGCCCTGGGCGCGCGGACGCCAGACGAGACGCCACAAGACTCGACCATGGCTGGGGCGCTGGAGGTCCTGTCCAACTGCGCCGTGGTCGGTCTGCGGGAGTATCCTAACCTGTTCCTGGAGGGTCTGGGCGCGCAGCTGGGCCTGGAAGCGAAGAAGCTACCGCCCGTTCAGGAACCGCCGGAGGTGCTCCGGCTGGGGCAGATCCTGCGCGACATCAAGCCCGTCAAGAGCCTCATAGAGCACGACCTGGAATTGTACGATCACGTGAGGGCCGCAATGGAAAAAGCATTGTGATTCCAGTGAGTTTCGAGCAAGTTCCAGCAGCCTAGCAACCCGGAACGGATCGCAATGGACGGTGACATCGGACAGAAGCCGCGCACCCGGCGGCGCGACCCGCGTCTGGTGACCGACGTCACGCCGTCGCGGGGTATCGTGGCCCGCGCCGTGCGGACGGCGCGCAGCTTTGTGCCGTTGCGTCTTCGCCAGGTGGAGGTGGAGCCCGAGCCAGACCTGGCAACATTTCCCGCGACGCGCCGACGCCCTCCCTGGGTGCTGATCAGCTTCATCGCCTGCGTCGTGCTTCCGGCCATGGCCGCCCAGATCTATTTCATCTTCATCGCGACGGACCAGTTCATCGCCGAGGCGCGCGCCGTGGTGCGCTCGGCGGAGCAGGAGTCGGCAGTCCAGTCGGCGATGTCGAAATCGGGATCGTCGGGCGCGGGGTCGAACTCGACATCGGCGCTTTCCCTCTCGACGCTCGGACCCAACGCCTACGTCGTCACCAACTACATTCGCAGCCGTGCCGTGGTGGACGATCTCGCCAAGACGATGGATCTGCGCGCGATCTTCCGTCGGCCGGAGGCCGATTTCTGGGCCCGGCTGAAGAGCGACGCCACGGTCGAGGATCTGGTCGACTACTGGAAGGACATGGTCACCACCTATGTCGACGGTCCCTCCGGCATCGTGACGGTGAAAATCCGCGCCTTCCGGCCCGACGATGCGTTGGCGCTGACCCAGGCGGTCCTCAAGCTCAGCGAGCAACTCGTCAATGAAATGACGGAGCGGGCACGGCGCGACGCCATGCAGTTCGGCGAACGCGAGGTGCAGCGCGCCGACGGGCGGGTTCGTGCGGCGCTAGGGGAACTGCGACACTACCGTGATGACGAGGGTCTGATTGACCCCGTCAAGACGGCCGACGAGACCGGGAAGTTGCTGCTGCAGCTTCTGGCGGAAAAGATCAGGCTGGAAAGCGACCTCTTCGTCGCGTCTCGATCGTTGACCAAGAACGCCCCGTCCGTCCAGAACCTGACGGCGCGCCTCGAGATAACTGATGTGCAGATCACGAAGCTGAAGGAGAAGCTCACCGGCGAGACGCCTGAGATCCGTAACATTGCCGCCAAGCTTGCCAGGTTCGAGGAGCTCGAGGTCCAGCGGCAGTTCGCCGAGCGTCTTTACACCATGGCGCAGGACGGCTTAGAGCGTGCGCGCATGACAGCGGAGCGACAGGCCGTCTATCTCACGGTTTTTGTGCCACCGTCACTGCCTGAAGACTCGCTCTACCCACGCCGCGTAGCTTTCTCGATCCTTGCCCCGCTGGCGTTGCTCGTGTTGTGGAGCATCGTCGCATTGATCTGGGCGTCGATTGAGGACCACAGGATTTAAACCTCCGGCGTTTTAGAGTTGGACCAGCAAAGTCACGGAGCGTAGCCAAAATGCAATTGCGTTCGGCTGCATGGTCGCGTGTAGGTCGTGGGCCCATGCGTTAGATGGCTAATCGCTGCCTAGGAGCGGGAAGGTGGAAGTAATGGAGCAAAGAATGTCAGACGGGGATGTGATGGAGGAGAATCCATCGCACCTCTATCTGGACTTGTTGGTAAAGATCCTGGCGAACACAATCTACGGAGATGCGCCGGTCGACCAGTGGTCCGGCGGGCACTACGATTCTGAGAAGCGTCGCTTGGGCCACGATTGGCCGGGTGTTGCCCACACGATGATCGGCCTCGAGAGGCTTCGACACCTACGCGGTCTGTGCGAACGCATTCTCGATGAGCAGATACCAGGAGACTTCATCGAGACGGGTGTTTGGCGTGGAGGAGCCTGCATTCTGATGCGGGCAGTCCTGAAGGCTTATGGCATTGAGGACAGAGACGTGATTCTGGCGGACTCCTTCCAAGGACTACCTCCGCCTGATCCGGCGCACTATCCACGCGATGAAGGAGATCAGCATCACACGTTCCACCAGCTGGCCGTCTCGGTCGAACAAGTTCGTGAGAATTTCAGACGCTATGATCTCCTGGACGAAAAGTGTATCTTTCTCGAAGGGTTCTTCAAGGACACGCTGCACAGGGTCGCCGATCGCACGTTCGCGCTGCTAAGGCTCGATGGCGACATGTACGAGTCGACGATACAGGTCCTGAGCACGCTGTATCCGCGACTCTCACCTCTTGGTTTTGTTGTTGTCGACGACTACGGCAACATTGAAGCGTGCCGGGCGGCAGTCCATGATTACATCGATCAGAACAAGCTGAACGTCACTATTCAACCGATCGATGGATGTGGTGTCTGGTGGCGCAAGGAAGGTGACAAGTCTTCGCGAGCAGTTCATGCGTCGCCCCGGCGGTCTCGTTCCGAGGATCAGTATGCAATGTATGTTCTCCGTAGCAGCCTTGCGCAGGCTAGACAGGACCTAAGCTCGGCGCAGCAGCGCCACGGGATCCTGGTGGACGAACTGGCTGGCGTGCGCGCTCAGCAGCAGTCAATCTCCGCTGCTCTACAAGCAAGCCAGCAGGAGAAAGAGCAGCTTCAAAAGGCAAGCCAGCAGGAGAGAGAGCAGCTCCAAAAGGCAAGCCAGCAGGAGAGAGAGCAGCTCCAAAAGGACCTTCAGTCGGAGCGGGAGTTGAGCCAACAACTCCGAAATGAATTTTCCCGTGAAGTGAAGTCTGCCGAGGCGTTGCTAGCTCGCTATGCGGCGCTTGAGCAGCGGACAGCCGCTCTCGATGCTCGAGCACAGATCCTCGACAGAACTCTTCGGGTCGTGTTTGTCAAACGGAACGACCTGCACAGCCGCTTCAAAAGTCTCCGGGATCGTTTTGTCGAAGCGGACGTACTTCACCAATTCGCGGAAGAGACATATGCCGTGGTGAACAGCATGTCTCGCACGGCGCCAGTTGGCGAAGTCGTGTCGATGTGGCGTGATGCTCTCGGGTTGCTCGGCCCAGGCTCGGAAGGCGGTGCAGTTGGTAACACACTTCGCTCGGTCCTCTCGCCACGTACCCGCGGGGTACGGCTAGGTCGTGAGGTGCTCAGCATCGCCGTTTCAGGTTTGTTCAGTCCTCGGTGGTATCTTGAACGCAACCCGGACGTAACCAAGAGCGACATTCCCGCAATCGTTCACTATTTGCGTCACGGCGGTTTCGAAAAAAGGGATCCAAGTCCATTGTTCTCGTCAGAACTTTACATGCAAAGGTATCGCGACGTGAGAGAGGCAAACGTAAACCCGCTCGTTCACTACATGCTTCACGGCCTCGCGGAGCAGCGCAAGATCGCTCCGTCGGTGGATCGGCGGACCTAGACGCTCCTGTGACTCTGTCGCATTGGAACGGAGAGACGTATGGAAGGGACGCGAATGTCGGCTTGGTCGTCGTTGAAGGAAGCCGAAGGTCCAATGATGGAGTCGCGCCAAAAAGCGGCGATGTCTGTCATTATTCCTACATACAACCGTGCGGATCTCTTGGCTGAGACGCTAAGGCGATGCGTCGATAACGCGGGGGGTGTCGAGCTGGAGTTCGTTGTTATTGACGACGGTTCATCCGATCACACGCCGCGCGTTCTGGAGCAGTTTGAGAAGGAGATTCGGTCGTTGGTGTGGCGTCGGACACCCAACGGAGGTCCTGGGCAGGCAAGAAACCTCGGCGCAAGCTTGGCTTCGCACAATCTCATTATGTTCATGGGAGATGATATCCAGCCCGTCTCTGATGACTTCTTCCGCGTCCACTGGCGCCTTCATCAAGCATATCAGTCGGACCGGTTCGCGGTGCTGGGAAAATGCGTCTGGCCTCATAGCGCCGAAAAGGACGTCAACTTCGTCATGGCTCACATCCAGGGATATGGAGGGGAGCAGTTCGGATATGCGGATCTAGCGCCATACTCCTGGATTGACTGGAGGTTCTTCTATACGGGGAACATCTCTTTGAAAAAGAGCGCCGTGTCAGACTGGATGGTAGACGGGTTTGACACGAGATTCACCATGGCGGCGTTCGAGGACATCGAGCTAGCGTATCGGCTGAGCAAGGAGCCCGGAGGATACCGAATCTTTTACGATCCCGGTGCTCTCGGTGAGCATATCCATCCGTACTCTGTGGATTCGTTCGTCAATCGACAGTTCGCTGCCGGGTTGATGGCAGTGGTAGCGGCAAGGCTGCATCCCGAGTTGGCGGGCAAGATAGGATTGAGCGAACTCATGCACGCCGTCGATTTGCCATGGAGCGGAAACAGCGAAGCGCGGCTATCGGATTACCTCAGCGTTATCGAAGGCATCAAGTCGTGGGCCCGGTTGCTGGAAGCGCAGAAGACACTGGGACGTGAGGCTTGGCACGAGGATCTATTGTTTTGTGTCTTTGAGATTGCTTTCTTGCACGGGGTTCTGACGAACTACGCATCGGCGACCTCCAACTTCTCGGAGGGATATCGCTATATCCTTGGCAAAGGAATGCAGCGACTGCATAGAGTCGTTCACCACCAGGTCACCGGAAGTGAGCGGTTCAAGGACGCGTTGCTCGGCGTTGTGAACTGATCCACAGCAAACCTGTGTTGCGAGCTTGGCCGAGACAGGCGTTATCCGCCAGCAATGCCGCTGCAGCGAAACGGTTGGGGCGAATGTTCAGTGTAGTCATACCGGTGTACAACCACGCGCAGTATCTGCGATCTGCCGTCGAGTCAGGCCTGCGATCGGACTTGGTGAAGGAAGTCCTGCTGGTCGACGATGGGTCCAGTGACGGTTCGCGGCTCGTCCTTCAAGACCTCTGCAGGCAGTACGCTCCGCGGGTGAGGGAGCTTGAATCTGCGGCAGCCGGTAACCGAGGAGCTCACTATCGTCTGAATGAATTGTGCCGGCAAGCATCAGGTCCATGGATCGCGGTGTTGAATTCTGACGACGAATTTCTTCCGGGTCGCTTCGAGGTCCTGCGAAGCCTGATCCGGATGGAGAAGGCCGAATTTGTCTCGGGAACGATGATCATTGTCGATGAGGTGTCGCGCGTCATAGGTACTAAGCGAGGTCAATTCGAGCCCGAATATCCCCTCCCTGAGGCGCTTCAAGGTATTTGGATCCAAAGCTCATTCGATCTGCTCCGCATCCTGTGCTCGCAGAATGTCATCTGTACCACCAGTAACATGGTATTCACGAAGGCCCTCTTCGAGCGTCTCAAGGGCTTTCGGGACCTCAGGTATACCCATGACTGGGATTTTGCTCTCAGGGCGGCTGTTCACGGCAGAGCCTCGTTTTGCGCACACCCGTTGACGCGGTATCGGGCGCACTCTGCGAATACGATCAAGGAGCCGTCGCCTCATGTGGACGGCGAGGTTGTGAGACTGTTTTCGTGGCTGCTTGATGAGCATCCAGAGATCGAGGACGACCCGTTAGTCAGAGTAGCGTTGGAGCACAATAGCCACCTTGGCCGGGTAGTCTGGTCTCGGGATGTCTGCGGTGCTGACGGGACATCGGTCGGCATTAGAAGAGTAACTATCCGGCAAGACCCGAGTGATGTTGAGGGATATACACCCGAATCGTCGGTCGGAGACGTCGGTTGCGATTCCGCTTCCAAGGCCGCTCACTCTGACAACGACTTCATCCTGCGTGCGCCGCCGGGCGTGGCCGACCTTGGAGCGCGCGCATTGGCCAATGTTTCGTTGGCGCTTGCGCAGCCGGACTACGACTTCGTCATCGTGTCGAGATCACTGACTGAATTGCCTGCGATTGCTGTCGACGGCGATACCGAAGAAAAAACGCAGTGCGTTGTTGCCATCCCTGGGGCAAAACCATGGCGAACAAAACGCAAGGCCTTAAAGGGGCGGCTTGTTCGCCACGCTTCAGGGAGGGCCCCGGCGGAATTTCACGAAGTGGACTTCAGAGATCTGCCGGGCCTGGAAGACGCGTGCTGGGAGGGGGCCGATGTCTTCGTGGGTGGGGATGGGGCCAGCCATCTTATCTCGCAGTTGCGGGCGGAGGTCGCCTGGCTACCGACCAGCACGACGACCGGTACGCCAATCGCGAAACTACGTTGTCTAGTCTTCCCGATCTTCATGGCTACCGGAGGTGTGGAGCGTAACACCGTTGAGATTCTGCGGCACCTCCGAGACCGATACGACTTCATTGTCGTGACCTCCGAGCGCCTGAAGAGCCATCAAGGCAGCCTGCACCATCAGTTGGATGAACTGGGAATCCTCTGCCTGGACCTGGCCGAGGTGGCGGATGTGGACCGGCACGCGATTCTATTGGAGTGCATAAGGAGATCGTTCGAGCCGGATGTCGTGTACATATGTAACGGCTCGCCGTGGTTGGCGTCCAATGCGGAGGTGCTCCGCCGCATATTCGCGAAAGCGGCTATTGTCGACCAGCAAGTGTACGACACCGAACATGGGTGGATCGGGTCGTATCGTCAGCGTGGAATTCAATCCTTTGATCGATTCATCGCAACGAATGCAAGAATCAAGAAGGAATTTGTGTCCAAGATTTTGATTCCGAGCAATCGGATAGACATGATCTACCCGTGTATCAATGCGGCTCGTTTGGGAGAGCAGAAGGCGAGCAGAGAAGCTGAGGAAGTTCTTCGGGCCAAGCTGGGCATAAAAAAGGGGCAGCTTGCATTCGGGTGTCTTGGGCGGTTGACCCATCAAAAGCGGCCGCTGGATTTTCTTGATTTGGCGATGCGGGCCGGCAAGGCTGGGTACGGGGATCAGTTCTTTCTTGTTGGAGACGGTGAGCTTGCCGATGAATGCAGCAGCTTTGTCCGGATGAACGCCCTCACGAACGTCGCATCGATACCGCGGTATGAGAATGTGGCTGACATCGTGAATGCTCTGGACGGATTGGTAATCTTGTCCTCTTACGAAGGTTTGCCGATCGTGCTGCTGGAGGCCTTGGCTCTTGGCAAGCCAGCGCTCGCAACCGATGTAGGCGATATCGCGCTGGTGTTGAACGAATATCGGTGTGGAATCGTGATTGACGAGTCCGGGAATCCAGAGCTGAACTGGAGACAGTTCAACGTTTTCAGGTCGTCGCTAACGGAGTGTAAAAGGGCTGCTGAGGAGGCTCGGTTCTCGGTTTTGGAGAGATTCTCGGCTCAAGCGATAGCGGAGCAGTATCACCAATCCTGGACACGGGCGATCGAACAAGTGGGGGATCGCGGCGCAAAGTAGATGCTTCTCTTATAGCAACTGTCGGCGCTGGGCGCCATCAGCCTAACCGATGCCCTGCTCGAGCAAGCCATAAACCTGCTGTTCAAGCAAAGGACGCTGACGGTGATCGGGACACCTGCTCAATCGGTCCACCTGACCTATGAAGGCTTGCAGGCGGCCGGCGCGGCGGCCAAAGGCACGGTAGAGCCCAATCCGAGGAGTGCCACGAGGCGCTCGACAGTCCAATCCGAAAAATCGAAATAATGATCGGCTGGGTCAGTGCGCGGGATCTGGCTCACAACATCGCTGGCATAGCCGGACTCACCGGTGAGGCGCGCCTTCAGGTGAAGATATCTGTTGCTCAGAAAGGCCAGCAGGTTACGGCGCAGCCGGCTCTGGGCGGCAAGATCACCTTGGACCTTCGTCATTGCAGCCGCCGCGCGCCTGAAAGCCGACCGGCCCAGCGTGCGAACGGGCTTCCCGGCCAGGATCCCGGCCATCGCAACCGTCGATGAGATCGTCACCACTTCATCGACGTAAGGCACGAACAGCTCGGCGCGACCGGACGAAAGTTCTCTCGGTGGAAACACGACGTTCGGGAACTCTCCCGATATGTACTTTTCCATGTCCGGAGAGAGTCGGTGTCCGGGATGGTAAGCCGGCACCAGGAGAGCGTCTGGCTGCCGAGACGCTTCGCGGTAGATGAGTTCCTCTGGATGGACCGGGCCGTAGAGCCCTTCATAGGTCAGCCAGTCCGGCGGTTGGAGAGCGAGGAGGCGAGTGCGCCTCGGCCTCAATTCCCGAACCCAATGCCTTGCTGCTTCGTGGGCCGGGTGTTCCCGCAAGGTCGCTTGGAGGTGAGCCTCCCACAGATCCTCCGACAGACCGGTGGAGAGTGGCGGCTCCATCCTGGCCAGCCGATCCCACGCCACAACCAACAGCCCGGTCTGATGGCCGCACGGGTCGAGAAACATCGTTTCTGGCGCCCCCAAGCGGGGCAAGCACCCAAGCTCCGTGTACAGCACGAGAGCGCCCAGAAACGATGCCTTCAGTGCTTCGTTCTCCGTAAAGCTGACCACGACTGAGGGCTTCGCGTGAGATGCTATTTCGCGCAATCGGGCTTCAAGGCTTCCGTTGGACCTCGCCGCTCGGCCGACACGATCCTTACCGTAACGCAGTCGGCGGAAACCGTGTGCCTGCAAGGCGTCCCGCGCTGATATCGCAAACTTCTGGCTGAACGTTAGATTGCTGAAATGCCCAAGGAGCCAGTCGTTGCTGACAACACAGCACCGGCGCTGTGGGTTGGCTGTGGCAATATCTTCGATCCAGCCAACCCAGGGCAAAAGAAAAGACGGATCCTGCCTAAACACGACAGGCTCCACATAAAATAGAAGAGACACCCTATCCCCTGGTTCGTTTTAAGTTATTAGCGACAGTATATGCTCTCCGGCCCCGACGACCAACAGCCGAACCGGTGCGCGGTATGCATATTTCGGTTGCAGCGAGCGTGCGGCTGTAACTTTTTCGCGAGCGTGCCACCGCTAGGGCTGCCGTCTGGCCCGGTCAGCGAGGCTGCCATACCGGGGCCTGGCAGACAGTCCCAGCCATGCGCACATTGTGCCTCGGCGATCTCAAGCTAACCGGTTTGCATGCTGACCACGCGCTTCCATAGCGTGGCGACCGCAGCAAGCAGCGGCGCGATCAAAATGGCGCGGGCGAGCGCGAGCGGTCCATGCTGCGCTAGCATCTTCGGCGGGTCATCTATTGGCGCCCCCGTTGCCAGACAGCGGCTAACCGGCTAGGCATGCCCGTAGAAGAAGGGAGATCCCAATGGCCGCAAACGCCAACCGGCTGCAGAAAGTTGTCGCGGATGAAGCGCTACTGTGGGGCGACACCGTCGCCGACAGCTACCACAGCGTGGCCGACTCCCACATGGACGGCCAATGGGACGCGCTGATCAGGCCGGCGCTCTTTGGCATCCCCGTCGACATGAGCCGCTGTGTCGATTTTGCCTGCGGCCGCGGCAGGAACGCCCGCAAGCTGTTGCGGGAAGGCGCGGGCCACGTGATGATGATCGACGTGAACGAAGAGAACATCAGGTTCTGTGCGACAATGGACCCCGGCAAGTCGCGCGCTGTCCTGGTCAACGGCTTCGATCTGGCCGGCATCGATGATGCCACCATCACCTTCTTCTACAGCTTCGACGCGATGGTGCACTTCGACATGGAGATCATCGCCAGCTACATGCCCGAGTTCCACCGGGTGATGGCGCCCGGCGCGCTCGCCTTGCTGCACCACTCCAACTACGATGCGAACCCCGGCGGCGACTTCCGCCACAACCCCCACATGCGCAACTTCATGACGGCCCGCATCTTCAAGCACCTCTCGCGGAAATGCGGCTTCGAGGTGCTGCGGCAGTGGACGTTCGCTTGGGGTGAGATGCCGGACTGCGATTGCATCACCGTCCTGCGGAAGGGATGAGCAGTGGAAAGCAATCGGAGACGATGACCGTCGCCGTCGCCTGGTACGATCTCAAGGACTGGGAGCGCTGGCAGGAGTTCGGCGTCGGGATATCCTATCCGCAGTGGCTGATCGACGCGGAACTGGTCTGTGACCCCTACGCCGGATGGGCTGCCGCATGATCCGGCTCAACCTACCGCCCGATCTCGCCGTCAAGTCGTAACCGCAAGATCGACAGTACTGCCATGGCAGAGCGGGTGATCGAGATCGCCAAACACCGCGACAAGGTACGAGGCAGTTGAATGGACATTTTCAGACGCAAGCAGCAGGTACCGGCCGTGGCTGGCCCAGCAGAGGCGCACGCCAAGACCTTCGGCGTATCGGCCGTACCGCGCGTCGAGATCGCGCCCGCAGACCAGATGTTCGACACACTGGATCACTACCTGCGCGTCGGTGCCGCGGCGGCTTCGGCAATCCAGTCGTTCACCCGGCCATGGGATGTGACCAATATTCGCCAGATCCTGGATTTCGGCTGCGGCCATGGTCGCGTGCTGCGATGGCTTCGCGCGATCTATCCGGAGGCAACGATCGTTGGCGCCGACATCACCGAGGATGGCGTCAAGTTTTGTGCCGAGACGTTTGGCTCGGTGCCGCTGATTTCCAGCACCAACATTGATGAGATCAAGCCAGGCCGGACGTTCAACCTCATCTTTGCGGGGTCGGTGATCACACACCTCGACGAGCCGAAGTCGCGCGCCCTGCTCGACAGGTTTCTGTCCTGGCTCAATCCCGGTGGCCTGATGGTCTTCAGCTCCCACGGCGCTACGGCCGTGAGATACCAGGAATCGGGGCAGATCGATTACATGTTCGGCGAAGGCACTGCCCAACCAGCCATTGACGCCTACCGCAAGCATGGCTTCGGTTATCTTGACTACGCTGCCACATCGGGCTACGGCGTCTCCTTCATCAATCCGACGTGGTTTGCCGAGTTCGCGGCAGCCAATGCCGCGATCAGCATGTTCGGCGTGATCGAGTTCGGATGGGACTTTCATCACGACATCATTGCGCTCAGGCGGGCTTGACTGCTGGATCGAGCAGCACGTAGGCCGGCCCGACCACCAGCGGACCGTATCCCTTGGCGATCAGCTGCTTGATGAGCTCGCAGTTACGACGCAGCCTGATCCTTCATCTTGCGCAGCGCGAAGATGCTTTCGTTGACCACGGTCATACCGGCCTCAACGCGAAAGCCGATCAGACCAGCCCCGGCAGCCAACATCGCGGCAAAACCGTCATAGGTCCAAGCGTGGACGTGCACGTCCATGCCGCCCTCGCAAATTTGACGGGCTGTGGCTGGGATCTGGTGCTCCGGGATAGGCGGTGACCACGTCGGATGCACAAACCGGCAGTGTTCCTCATAAGCCTGAAGACGGGTCGACTCGCCGCCATCCTCAAAATCCCGAAGGATATGCTCTACTGTCGTTTCCGGCCGCTTACAATCGAAGGTGAAGCGCATATCAGGCGCGGCGATGAGGTGAACGCCGTTTGGCTTCAGTGTGCGCATCGCCGCGGCGATCGACCCGAGCGGGTCGAACAGGTGCTCGATCACATGTGCGGACAGAACGAAATCGCAAGACTCGTCGGCAACGCCAGCATAGGTCTGCGCGTCGATGGTTCGGTCGACACTGGGGCTGCCGGCTTTATCGAAGTAGCGCTGCAGTTCTGCATCATTCCGGATGTCACCGTACAGGATGGTTACGCCTTGTGGCACTGGCCACGGTCGCGTGCCGGCGCCGACTTCGATGCCTGTCCCGTGCACGAAAACGGCAGCCATGCCGGCACGCGCACCGCGGATTTCAGCATCCAGACGCTCCTGATACGCACGCCGGCTCTCGGCGTGTAGAGCGGCGCAGCGCTTTGCCAGATCGTCGTGCGGATGGGTCGCCCAGAAGGCCGGATCTTCGTCTTCGTTCGTCGTGCCGGAATCCTGGTGGGTGCCGTGCTCAGTGCGCCGCTTCGCGCGACGGACCGCCCATGCTGCGCTTCGCGAAATGAAAGACGCCCAAGTTTGCACCATCGCGCTCCATTTCTGCTTCGCGTGAGCCTCAAGGATACACTAGCTTCGCGCAGCCTGACGCGGCCGAGGCACCAGAGCAACAGGGATCATGAGCGTCACAGTGAGCCACGCAGGTCTTAGGCGAGCAGGAACGGCAGAGGGTACGCCAAGTTCGAAAGGTGCAGACGGAATCATTCGATCTCGATTAGTCCCGCTACGACGCTCTCCGGTCGTGCGTTGCGGTTAAAGGCGATGATCTCGAGTTCGTAGATGCCGGGTTCGAGGTTTTCAGTGGTGAGGGAGCACTCTATGCCCGAGTGCAGGAGCGCGTCGTTCGAGAAGTGCGCCGCGACGTCTGGCCGCTCGATCGGCGGGAGAGATTCCGAGCGCATATCGGACTTGCCCGCAAGGCGAATGGCGATTGTGTCGAACGATGCGTCTCGGTCTCGAGGTACGGCCCATCCTCTGACCGTCAGACCTTGCTTCCGGTTGACGTTGGTCGGATGGGAAGTGCTGGGGCGTGAACCGTTGATTGCGTCTACATGCGCGATGACGTTTGGTGCCCGGAGCGTCAGGCGAGGGCGGCGCGCGAATTTGGAGACCGCAACGAGGACATCGAGACCGGATTGCAGCGTCCGTCGAGTCCTGATCGCCAGGATTCGGGACGACTGGCGCAGGGTCGGCAGCGACCCGTGTGGGCGGGCTTTGGTTTCCACCGAGGGGCCTCGTGACTCGGTTGTCGGCGGTGTAGGCAGCGGACCGTCGGTCAGCACTATCCTTACGCCAGACAGGTAACGCACAAGCCGCACGCCCGCGTGAAGGGTGACGACAACGCCGTACACATCTGCCTCGATGACGGATAGGTCGATGTGCGCCGTCGACCAAACCAGATCGGTTGCGCGAATGGTGCTGTCCTGCAGTGGAATCCGGTATTGCTTCGACCCGACCACGACAACCTCGAATGGTCGGGATCTCGAGCGCACGGGTACACCCACGGCCATGGCGAGGGTTCGTTTGACCGGCGGCAGCCGCAACACGCGCGGTCGCGAGATCGATTGCAGGACCTCGCCAAGCACGATCGAGATGCCGTGATCGGCATCTGCCATGGCGGGGGCGGTCGCCACGGTATCTCGCCCCGTCAGAAGCTCGGGTGGCGTCAGCGGCTGGCGCTGCTCAATGCCGACGGCGATTGAATTTCCCCGCAAAGGGTTGTCGTCGTAGGCGGCCGTCGGGCTGGACCAGTTCCCGTTGTTGAAACGAATGTTCAGATCTTCGAGAAGCAGCGTCCGTCCCTTTCCGGCAGGGATGGACGTCTGGTGCGCGGGCTGCCGACTACAGAGCCGATTGTAGAGGTCATCCAGCCTTGCGAAATGCCGATCGTGGTCGCTCAACAGCCGGTCGAGGCCGTAGCGCATGCCTGCCAGCACTGAACGATCGTTGACCAGACGATATAGAATACCGATCAGGTCGAAGGGGTGGTTGGCATCGACGACAAAGCCGTCGATGCCGTCCCTGACGCGCTCGGCGAGCGCGCCATAGCCGAGCACGATCGGCACAAGCCCGGCAGCTCGTGCTTCGTCAACGCCAAGGCAGTAGGTTTCGGGCCAAATCGAGAAATGGAGGGAAACGTCTTTTCCCCGCAGCTTATCCGGCAGCTGACGCAGTTCGTATTCGCCGTGGACACTGACATTGCCGAACTCGCGCTGGTCTTGGATGCGCGCAAACTTGTCGTCGACCCGCCCCAGGATGTGGATATCGATGGGAGCGTGCGCCAACCGCTGAAAGATGCCGATCAGAAGCTCGGCGCCCTTTGGCTGGGTGAAATTGCCCAGAACGGCGACCTGCAGCCGGCGGGTAGACTCGCGCCCTGAGTCGTCAGCGCCGCCGCGCAGCGCGCCCAGCTCCCGCAGCGTGTCGGCGCGGGCTGAGTTGCCGATGACATGATGCTTGTTGGCAGGGAGGTCAGGGTAGATCTCCATGAACTTCCGGCGCGTGTATTCGACGCTGTGGACGATCGCGTCCATGCGATCCAGCATCTGCGACATCACCCAGCGCCGCCGAGCCTGAGCGCCAGGTCGGGCGAGGCCGCGTGTGCCCAGGCAGGCATCGCAAACGTCGGTCCGGTCGTCGCGGATCCGGCAATATTGCCCGTTCTGGCCGATCAGATTGAACTCGGGGCAGATGCCGAAATAGTCGTGCACGTGGAAGACGCCGGGCACGCCGGCCGCATATGACAGCAGCGGCAGGCCCAACGGATGACCCAGCAGGTGATGGTAGTGGACCAGGTCGATCCGGTGGCGAAACAGTACCTCGAAGAAGGCCTTCTCCCGAAGGCGGTCGCTGGTCACGGTATGATCGATCGGCCCTGCGGCGAAGGATTCCGTCTCCCCCGTGCCCAGGTTGCGCAGAGTCAGCTTGCCGGTGTGCCGGTCCGGGTAGAGCACATGGAAATCATGGTGCGACAGGACCTGGGCGAGGGTTTCCTGGTAGAGTTCCACGCCGCCGAACGGCTGCGAGCCGACAATGTTGTGTGACACCAGAAGCACGCGCTTGCGTGCTGTCGTGGCATGTACCGGACGAGGGTGTGGGCCGTTTCGCTTCACAGCCGCCACGAGCTCTGCCACCCGGTGCTCGTAAAGATGCTCTGCCAGGGTCCGCCGACGCGCAGCCTCGGCGATCCGCCGGCGTGCATCAGGATCTTCGACCAGGCGCCGGATCGCGGCCGCCGCCTCGCTGACCGTTTGCGCAACGAGGATCTCCTCGCCGGCATTGAAGTAGGCGGCGATGTCCGGGCGCTCCGTCAGGTAGACCTGAGCGGCGCCTGCCAGCGCGTGCTCGAAGACGCGGGGCGGCGGCGTGCTGCCCGCGATGTCCGGCGCCGGTCCGGCCGAGAAGCCGCGGTCCAATGTCAGGGCGACGACCGACCTGTTGGCCATGCGGGCAAATTCGCGTGGCGGCAATCGGAAGTCGGTGATGAGATCGAGGTCACCGAGGTGGAAATCCGGCAGGAACGGGTTACCGCTGAGTCCGATCTTCTTTCGCAGCGATCGCGGCAGCATGGCCAGGAGCGCGTTCAGGGTGTCCACCCGATCCGGCCAAGCCGTGCCCACAAAGAAGAGATCGAAGAGGAAATCCGTCGGCTTGCTCGCTACCGGACAATCGTGGAACAGAGTGGAGGCGGCGAGCGGCAGATGCAGCACGTCCACGGGGTACCGCTGCTTGGCATTGGCGTCGTTGGTGGCGACGATGTCGAAGAGATGCGCCAGCTCGACGTTGCGCTGCAGCTCGTACGGGTCCTCAGTGACCCACAGCGCCGCCGTTCGGGCATGCTTGATCGCGCGCTCCAGCGGTTCGACGATGGCGCCGCCGCCACCGATCGCCAGCAGCAGGTCGATCTGCTCGTCGGCGCAATGGCGTGCGACGTCGGCGTAGGTCGGCAGGGACACGCGCGCGATGCTGGAATGGCGGCGCAGCGCATCGGCGACGGCCAGCACGATGTAGCGGTTCCGTGTCTGGGGGTCGGTCCCGAAGACGGCAACCTTCAAGCCGTCAGCCATGCGTCTTGTCTTCCGAACGCGCCGCCGCGCCTGCCGGGTTGAACAGCCTGTTTCTCTGCAGGACATCCAGCATGGCCAGCATGCGATGGTCGTAGGTATGCTCGGCGCGCGCCCGGGCCTGGGCGCGGTCTGCGAGCGCCGTCGCGGCATCGGGGTCGCCGCGAACGTGGTCTACAATGTCGGCGAACTCTCCCACCGAGCTGAAGGCCAGGATCTCGGTGTCGCGCGCAAAATAGTCGAACAGCTCCACCGATTCGAGAAAGGCGGCTTGCACACAGCCCGCCGCTGCCGCCTCGAACAGCCTGGGCCCAGGCGTGGAGGGGACGAGGTCGTACTGGCGATTGCCGATGTTGAACTGTCGGCCGATGTTCAGGACGATCCGCGCCGCGGCGTAGCGGTCGATCATGGCCTCCGGGCTGAGCCGCTCATTGCGGCAGAACGGCAGTCGCTCATCCCAGCCATCGCCCCGGATCTCGGTCGCACAGGCGCGCAGCACGTCACGGATGGTCGAGACGACAGTCCGCCGGTTGGGATAGCCGACGCCGCAGAAGAACACATCGGTGCCGCGTTCCCGGATCGGCACGATTGGCCGGAAGTGCCGCGTGACATCAGCGGCCAGCGGCAGGTGGCTGACAGCCGAGGTGCGGTAGAAATCGATCGTCGCGCGATCGCTGGTGAAAATCCAGTCGCAGCCGCCTTCGATCTTCCAGTTGTAGTCGAATTCGTACGGATCGTCGTGCAGCCAGTAGACTAGGGGCGCCTGCACCCGGCGGCACGCGCGGGCCACCGCGGCGTAGTCCACGTGGTCGGGGACCACGCTGCCGATCCCGATAACGAGGGCCGGCTTCAGGGCAAGGACGGTCTCCCGTGCCAGGCTGGCCGACGTGCGTGCGACCTTGACATCCAGCAGGCGCGCCAATGCCTCGGATGCGTAGAGTTCGAGCGACGCATTCCGGTTGAGCGCGTCAGGAAGCGTGCTGAAGACGACCACGAGTGTACCGTGCCCACCACGGGCCACCTCGTGCCGTATAGTGTCGACAGTTGAACTCATGCGCAGCCCAGTCCCCAGCCGCCGGCGCGGCCACCGATTGGATCGTGCACCGGTTGGTCGGTCCCTGCCTCAGGCCATGTGATTGCGTACGCCAGTGATGGCAGCGCAGAGGGCGGCCCAGACAGTGAAGGCCCCCAGCAACGTCAGCGTCGTGAACAGGATCGGTCTGGGGTAGCGCGACTCCTGGGGCAGCGATGGGCGCACGAACGTGGCGAGGTAGACCAGCTGCCGCTCGCTGGCGATGCGCGCCATCTCGAGCGCCGCGGCCGCAACCGCGTACTGGCGCTCGGCGACCCTGCGCTCGAGATCCTGTTGTGCGAACTTGGTAAGCGATTCAGAGAGAACCTTGCTGTCGGCCGCTGTGCTGACCCGCTGTGTGGTGAGCTTGGCTTCCAGCTCTGCGATCTGGTCCTTCAGAGCGCCGAGGCGGGCGCTGAGGGTGCGCATCTGCGGGGCTGAGGTCGCGACATATTTGAGCTGCGTCTCGTATTCCTGCTGCAGCCGGAGGCGCTCGCCCTGCAGGGCCGTGATCAGATCGCCCAGGGCCTTGCCCTGTTGGGTGGCATCCAGCGTGCCCTCCGTGTTGCGCACCTTCTGGTACTCGATGCGCGCCCGGCTGAGCCGCTCAGCGCTACGCTCGAACTCGCGCTCGGCGTCGGCCACGGTGGCGCGCAGCATGCGGCCGTTCATGTCGTTGACCAGCGCCTCGCTAAGCTCGATCACGGTGTCGGCGATGCGCTTGGCGTCCTCGGCGCTGAAAGCGCGGACCGTAAAGTCCACAATGCCCGACTGGATCTGGATGCGGGTATCGGTCATGGACTTCCAGTATTTCACAAGCTTCTCAATGGACTTCTCCCGATCGAAGCGGGCGAACCAGTCGACGTCATCGGCGCTGTAGAGACTGCGCAATCCGATACGCTGCTCCAGGGCGTCCACAAGCGCGCGGCTCTCCATATAGCTCGTCACCACCTGGGTGTCCTGGGCGATCTTGGCCAGTGGCATACCCGTCAACGCGCCCATGCCGTCGATCTTGGGAAGCTCGCCCGTGCGCACGGCAAATTTTGCTTCCGCGACGTACTGCGGCGAGGCGATGAGGCCGAAATAGGCACCCGCGGTGAGGGTGGGCGCGACCACGACCAACGCAAAGCTGACCATGAAGATCGTCCGGAACAGCCGTGCGTGACGCCGCATCCGGAACGTGCCGGTTCCGAAGGCTCGGCGACTGCGCTTCGACATGCGGAAGCGGCGGGCCGTCTCCGCCAGGGAGCGCGACATCAGTTCGGCCCGGCGCAGGGCAGGCGCCTTCTCGTCAGGAGGCGAAACCTCGTTGTCGCTCATGCTCTTGCCCTTCTACCGCGTGCGCTGCCCTGGAACCGTCCCAAACCTGACACTAACCTGCCCGGCACGCCGGCTAGCGGTTCAAGCGATTGTACACCTCGATCGCCTTATCAACATTGTCAAACTGCATGAGGTGACCATCGACAAGAACCGCGCCCCGACGACAATAGGACTTTATTGTGGCCATGGAGTGGGAGACGACAATCAGATCGGCTTTCTCCCGACGGGCGGCAAAGGCATCTTCACAGCGCCGCTGGAAGCGCATGTCGCCGACGCCGGTGATCTCGTCGACCAGATAGCAGTCGAATTCGATGGCCATCGAGAGGCCGAATGCAAGCCGCGCTATCATACCCGAAGAATAGGTGAGCACGGGCGCGTCCAGATAGTCGCCCAGCTCCGAAAAATCCTCGACAAAGCGCACCACGCGGCGCACATCCTCGCCATAAATGCGCGCAACGAATTTGAGATTATCGCGGCCGCTCACCTGGGGATGGAAGCTGCCACCAAAGCCTAAGGGCCAGGAGACCCGGACGTTGCGCCGGATGTGACCGGCGTTGGGCAACTCGGTCCCCGCGATCAACCGCAGGGTTGTCGATTTCCCGGCCCCATTCACACCCAGCAGGCCATAAGACCAGCCAGTCTCGAAGACAGCCGAGACGTTGTCGAGCACGACCTTCATGTGCTGCGGCGTCTTGTAGAACTTGAATACGCTATCGAGCTGGATCATTTTGCCACAAAATCTCGCTCAGTATTCTAGCATGGGCGGCCGCGGAATCGAGACGCGGACCTGATACGGTAGGTCGATGCACATCTCAACTGGTACCACGCAGTCGACATTCGCGCTGCTACAACTTCAGTTCCGCGTCATCGTCGCCATCATGCTGCGCGACATCAGGACCCGGTTCTTCGGGCATGGGGTAGGCTATCTGGTGATGATCGGATGGCCCCTGGTCCACATTCTGATCCTGCTAGCCATCTTCACGCTGCTCGGCCGCAGTACACCCTACGGTGAAAGTCTGACCCTGTTCTTTGCCACCGGGCTGGTACCCTTTATGGCGTACAGCTACATATCCCGTTGGACGATGATGGCGCTGATCTTCAACAAGGCGCTACTGGCGTTTCCCGTCATCAAGACGCTGGACGTGCTGTTTGCGCGCACTCTGCTCGAGGCCCTCGGCCATTTCTGCTCCATCATCTTGTTGCTGTTCATCCTCTGGATGTTCGGCATCGATTTCATGCCCATGGATCTCGTCCAGGCCTGCTATGCGCTGGGCGCCGCCATGCTGCTGGGCGCCGGGTTCGGCATCGTCAACGGTATCATCGCCATGGCCGTTCCGACCTGGGGCACCGGCTATGCTCTGGTGATCGTGGCCATGTACATGATCTCGGGGATCTACTTTGTGCCCAGCGCGATGCCGGAAATCGTTCGATATCTCCTGTCGTTCAATCCTGTGCTCCAGACCGTCGAATGGATGCGCTCGGCGTACTACGAGGGCTATTCGACCATCCTCGACAAGAGTTATGCTATCTGGTTCGGCTTGGTGCACATTTCCGTGGGTCTTGTTATCGAGCGCTTTGTTCGTGGGCACCTTCTGATGGCGAGATAACCGGTATATAGCCGACGCTTCCGGCGTTCTACGAGACCGAAACCCGCGCCACGGCAAGCTGCGCTGATGTTCCCATTCTTGAGCCTGTCCGCCGTCGGCGCCAAGCGGACGGGGCTGTCCACTTGGCAGGCCACAGCCGACAGGGTGGTGTTCACGGTCCGCCCGCGCTTCGGGCTTGCGCGCTATTGCGTGCTGTTCCTCGCCGCATCGGACAGTCCGCTGAATTCATGCCTGGAGGTAAACTACGGACCAGACCGGGCACCTGACGTCCGCAAGCTGAACCACGCCGGCCTTGGCATTTACGCGATCTCCGGCTCCTCAGTCAGACACGTCCGGCTGGTCCTGTCAGGTCGACCGGTGCGCTTCAGGTTCTGGGCCCGCGTGGCGCGCAGCCGGCATGCCGTGCAGCGGATGGTTGCCAGTTCCATCGAGGGAATGATGGCCGGAAAGGGGCCTGCGCCGGTCTGCGAGATCTTCAGCGACGCAGAGGACCGGCACGGCTTCGTGGCGCCGGCGAAGCGGCGGTTCAAGGGCAACGCCCAGCACTACGTGAAAGTGCTTACCATGGCGGCCCTGACCCCGGTCGAGGCCCAGACGCTCGCCTCACCCGAACTGCAGTTGTCCTTCGTCGTACCTGTTTATAACACCTCGGCACGGCACCTGGACGATCTCTATGCCTCGTTCCGCGCCCAGCCCGAAGGAACGGCCGAGCTGGTCCTGAGCGACGACGGCTCGACCTTAAGCGAGACACGCACTTGGCTGTCGGCACACGCAAACGCGCCGTTCGTGAAGATGGTTGCCAGTCGCGATAATCGCGGCATCGCGGCCGCAACGAACGCCGGCATTGCGGCAGCGCGCGGTGCTTGGGTCGGGCTGGTCGATCACGACGATGCGTTGTCTCCGTTTGCCGTGGCCCGCATCCTGGACGCCCTGCACGAGCACCCTGAGGCGGCGTTCCTGTACACCGACGAGGTGATCACGGACGGGGCGCTGAAACCCGTCGGCTACCATATGAAACCAGCCTACGACCCTGTGCTGCTGTCGGGCGTCAACTACATCAACCACCTTTCACTTTATCGCCGCGCCCGGCTACTGGCGATCGGTAGCTTGCGATCAGGGTTCGACGGCTCGCAGGATTACGATCTCCTGCTGCGGTATCTAGCCGGACTGCCGCGCCACGAGATACTGCATCTGCCTTTCCCAGCTTACCTGTGGCGGCGGCACGACCAGAGCTTCTCCACAACGTCGCTTGACCGTGCGCTGAAGAGCGCACGACAGGCGCTGGGGGAGCAGTACGGGTCGCCCGAGGCGCCGCTGCCGATTGAAGGAGCAATCGCGCCGACGCTGCACCGGTTGCGCTTCGACAATGCCATAAAGGCGTGGCCGAAGGTGTCCATCATCATTCCCAGCCGGGACTCGTACGAGCTGATCTCTCGCCTGCTCGAGGACCTGACGACGCGGACCGACTATCCTGAGCGCGAGATCATCGTGGTCGACAACGGGACGACGGATGCGCGTGTGCTGAAGCTCTACGAGCAGGCTCGCGCGCAGGTGCCAGGTTTCCAGGTCGAGATCAAACCAGAGGCCTTCAACTTCTCGCGGCAGGTCAATCGCGGCATCCGGCTTGCCGCGGGCGAGCATGTCCTGCTGCTGAATAACGACATCAAGGTCACGGATTCCCAATGGCTGCGGGAGATGGTCTCGTGCCTGGCCTATCCGCGTACTGGCATTGTCGGCGCACGCTTGCTCTATCCCGATCGGTCACTACAGCACGCGGGCGTGATCGTGGGGCTGTCTGGCCTAGCGGGGCACTGGTACCATGCCAAGCCGCAGGATTTTCCCGGGATGATGGGCCGGCTCCACGTGCGGCAGTCGCTGTCGGCTGTGACGGCCGCCTGCATGCTGATTTCGCGGGCGTGCCTGGACGAGGTCGGCTTGTTCGACGAAGAAGTCTTTGCTGTCGCCTACAATGATGTCGACTACTGCCTGCGTGCCGGTAAGCGCGGCTACCGGATCGTATGGACGCCGTTCGCCACGCTGGTCCACTACGAATCTGTTTCGCGGGGCAGCGACGAGTTGCCGGCCAACATGGCTCGCTTCGCACGCGAGAAGGCCGCCTTGCGCGAACGCCACGCGACGGACCGGTTCGAGGATCCGGCATTCAGCCCGTGGTTCAACCGCGGCCACTCCGATGGACGCCTTATCCTGTTGGACCGGCTACCGGAACCGCGCTAGGAGAATGCGACCGTCCGGATGTTGCTCATGTCGCCACTGTGCCGGTATGCCGGCGCCGCCTTAGACAGGGAGAAGCCGCTTGCTTGCCAGACTGCTCCGCACCGCGTCGAGCTTGGTGGGGTTCGAGCCCCTGCATCGTAGCGGTCCCGGCAAGAGGCGAAATTCGTCCGGCGGCCGGCGAGCCGACGCGGTTCTGGACCAGTATGTCGATGCCATGCCCTGTGCCCAGAATGCCATCGACGTAGTGCCGGGCTGGAACCTTGCGATGCCGCCGCATGTCGGGGCAGCAGCGGGTGATACTCCCCTGTATCAAGATGCCAGGATTCCGTGGTGCCTGGAGCAGTTCGGATCCATCGCCGGCCGCAAGGTCCTCGAGCTGGGGCCGCTGGAGGGCATGCATACCTATCTGCTGGATCAGCAGCAGCCGGCCTTCATCCACGCGATCGAGGCGAACAGGCTGGCGTTTCTGCGCTGTTTGATCACCAAGGAGCTGTTGGAGATCAAGCACGCGAAGTTCATGCTCGGGAACTTCCTGCCCTGGCTCGAACAGACTGACGTCAGGTACGACCTGATCGTCGCATCGGGCGTGCTCTACCACATGAGCAACCCCGTGCACCTGCTGGAGCTGATCGGTCAACGCTCCGATGCGGTCTACCTGTGGACGCACTGTTTCAGCGAACAGGCGATGCCCAATGGGGATCCGCGACGCGAGGCCTTGTCCGGCGAGGTCGAAGCGATCGGCTTTCGTGGGCTCAACGTGCCCCTGTACCGTCGCGGCTATCACAATGCGTGGAAGGCCAAGGCGTTCTGCGGCGGGATGCACGACCGCCACTATTGGATGGAAAGGGACGATATCCTAAGAATCCTGGGCCTGTTGGGCTTCGACGACATCCGCATGGCTCACGATCAGCCTGACCATCCCAATGGCCCGGCATTCTCGGTGTTCGCCCGACGGTCCGCTCCGGGAGCTTGACCGGTACGGGGAACTCGGCATCACTCGGCGCTCGATCTTGACGGGACGGAAATCCTGACAATCGGCGATGTGTGGCGTCGCAACTGCGTCGTGGCGGGCTGATTGACGGCTGCACCGTTTCACCCCAGCGCCGTCCGTATCGACGCCAGCGACAATGATGGATGAAAGCAGGGATCGTCGCGCAGCCGGTGGTGCCAGCGCTCGGCGAAGAACGCGCGCTCGGCGCGGTAGCGCTGGTCCTGCGCCGCCGTGCGGCCGCGGCTGGCCGACTCGCGGTGCACCAGCGCGGCGGCGGGCTCCAGCAGCGTGCGCCAGCCGCGGTCGGCCAGGCGCAGGCAGAGGTCGATGTCGTTGAGCTCGACCGGCAGGTGCTCGGCGTCGAAGCCGCCGACGGCGTCGAACTTCGCCTTCTCGACCGCCAGGCAGGCGGCGGTCACGGCCGCGACCTCGTGCGGCACGGCGCGGCGGCCCAGGTAGCCCGGGTCGTCGCCCGGCGCGCCGCTGTCGCCATGGCCCGACACGCCGCCCAGGCCGATCACGACGCCGCCATGCTGCAGGCGGCCGGACGGGTAGAGGAGCCGGGCGCCGACAGCGCCGATGTCGGGGCGGGCGGCCCAGGACAGCAGGCGTTCCAGCCAGAGGCCATCGCGCGCCTCGACGTCGTTGTTCAGGAACACCAGGACCGGCGCCCGTGCCGTGCCCGCGGCCTCGTTGCAGAGAAGGGCGAAGTTGAACGGGCCAGGCCGCTCGAGCACCCGCAGGCGCGCATCCTGCGCCGTGAGCGTGGCGTAAAGCTGCCGCGTCTTGGCCTCGGTGCTGCCGTTGTCCACGATCACGATCTCGATCTCGATGCTGCCCGGCTCGGCCAGCAGCCCCAGGCTGCGCACGCAGGCCGCCAGCAGGTCGGCCCGGTCCTTGCTGGGGATGATGATGGTGGCGGCGGGGACGTCGGGAAAATGGCCGGCGGCGTGGCGCACGAACAGGCTGCCATGAGCCGGCCCTTCGGGCCGGTGCGCCACTGGCGTGGCGCGCTCCCGGCGTGTCAGCAGCACGCGCCTGATGTGCGCGACCTCGGCCGCCTGCGCCTGGGCCAGCACCGCCCGCAAGCCGGCCGCGCCCACCAGGTCGCCGGCGCAGGCGGCGTCGAGCCGGGCCAGCCAGGGGCTGCGCACGAACAGGGCGCGGCCGACATAGCCGCCGGCGGCCTCGAAGGTCGGGCTCCAGTCCGGCTTCAGCCGTGGATCGACGTGGCGGCCGGCCATGTCGATGGCCTCGTCGTCGCCGTAGAAGACGGTGGCCGCCGGCTGCGCCGCGGCGCGCTCGGCCAGCACGGCCAGGGCGTAGGGCGGCAGGATGTCGCCGATGTCGATCGCGGCGACGAGATCGTCTGTGGACAGATCGTCGTGCAGCGCCGACGCGGCGTCGTGCGCGGCGAGCAGGCGCAGGCGTTCCGATCCAGACGCGGCGCCAAGCGTGGTGGCGCCCGCCGCCTCGGGCGCCACCACGGCCAGCGACCAGCGCGGGTAGGGCTGCCGGGCGAGCTGCTCCAGCAGGGCAGGAACGCGCTGCAGCGCCTGGCTGGTCGCGGCGCCGGCGATGATGCGCACATGCGGCCCACTGGACCAGTCGCTGCGCGGCGCATCCAGGCCGTCGGGATCGAAGTCCCGCCAGCGCTCCCGGCGCCAGGTGTCGTAGTGCGCGAGCGGCGTGCTGGCCAGGGCGCGCGCCAGCAGGCGATCGGCTTCCTGCCGGCGGCCGATGAGCCTCGCGCCGATCGCCTCCAGCACGCGGCCGGGATGGCGCGGCCACAGACTGGACACAAGCGCGCGCCGAGACAGCAGCCGGCAGTGCTCGATCTCGAACCCGAACCGTCCCTCCCTGTCGACCGGCGCGATCAGCAGCGCCTGGGCGTCGTGCGGAACGCGGCCGATCCAGGCCGCCCGGCCGAACAGGGGCGCGGGCGCGAGCTGGTCGTGGTGGCCGCCCGCGGTCACGAAGCGCAGCAGCGGGCGCGCCAGCCTGTCGTGGTAGCTGCAGCGATAGGCCAGCGATATCCAGCGTCCGGCGGGAAGGCCGGCCGCGAAGCGGGCCTGCAGCCAGGCGGTTCCGGCCTGCGCAACGAAGCTGGCGCCATCGCGGCGGACATTCTCGCCCGGCTCGAGCTGCACGGCGTGCGATGCCGGTCCGGCGCATCTCGAGGCGGGCGACGCGATCATCGGCGATACATGCCAGAGTGCTGCCGGCGCTTGCAATTCCTGTCCGACCGGCCTAACGGCTGGATGACATGGCGACGCTCACGCGCAGAACGGAGGCCCGTAGCGGGCGTCTCCTCGACATATCCCGACTCCTGTCGCGCCTGCACCGCAAGACGCCCACCGGCATCGATCGCGTCGAGCTCGCCTATGTCCGGCACTATCTCGACCACGCCGCGGCCGGAGGCTGGGACGTGCGGTTCGCCCTCACGACCCCGTTCAACACCGGGCTGCTGGCGCGCGGGCTGGGCGAGAACATCGTGCGCAGCGCCGTGCAGCGCTGGTGCGCGGGGACGGACGATCCGGCGTCCGAGGCCGCCTATCGCGCCGTGTGCGACGTGCTGGCCAGGCCGCTGGACACGGACCCTGCGTGCGCGGCGGACCGCACGCCGCATCGCGCGATCAAGCGCGCGCAGGCCTCGCCCGACATCCTCGACAAGCGCACCGAGGCGCTGATCGCGGCCGCCTATGCGCAGGCGGCCGTGGCCGGGCCCGCGGCCGCGCGGCGACGGGATGCGTCGTGGTGGTACCTCCATGCCTCGCACATCAACCTCGACCACCCAAGGCGCCTGCAATGGCTGCAGGCGGCCGCGCTGCCCAGCATGTTCCTGCTGCACGACCTCATCCCGATCAGCCATCCCGAGTATTTCCGCCCTGCGGAGGATGCGCATCATCGGCTGCGGATGCAGACGCTGGCGCGCCGCGCCGCGGTCGTGATCTTCAATTCGCGGATGACCGGCGATGCCTGGGACGCCCATGTCGATGCCGCCGGCCTCGCGCGGCCGCGCGGCGCGGTCGTGCCGCTGGGGATCGAGGAGACGTTCTGCGCCGGCCGCGACGGCCCGGCGCCGGCAGCGGCGGCGCCGTACTTCGTCGTCGTGGGCACCATCGAGGCGCGCAAGAACATATCCTTCCTGCTGCATGTCTGGCGGCAATGGACCCGGGACGGGCGCACGCCGCCGGCGCGGCTGGTGGTCGTCGGCCGCCGCGGCTGGGAGAGCGAGAACGCGATCGACCTGCTCGAGCGCAGCACGGCCCTGGCCGCGACCGTCGTCGAGGTCGCGGAGCTGGGCGATGTCGGGCTGGCGGCGCTGCTGCGCGGCGCGCGCGCGCTGCTGGCGCCGTCGCTGGTCGAGGGCTTCGGCCTGCCCATCGCCGAGGCGCTGGCGCTGGGCGTGCCGGTGATCGCCTCGGACATCGCCGCCCATCGCGAGGTCGGCGGCGCGTTCGCCGAGTATGTCGACCCGATCGACGGGCCGGGCTGGCTCGCGATGCTGGATGCGTACGTGCAGCCCGACGCGCCGCGCGCCGCTGCCATGCGGCGCAAGGCGCGCTGCTATCGCCCCACCACATGGGCCGAGCACATCGGCACCGTGGAAGCGATCCTCGCCGGCGCGGTATGATGTGCACGCATCATTGTCAGGCGGATGTCAAGCATGACGGCGCTGAAACCGGGCCTACAACCAGTGCGATACCGCAAAAAAGACAAAATACCGAAACGGCCGCTGAATGTTTCTTCAGCACGCCGCAAATGATCCAGAGATTACACAAGATTACAAATGACGCCTGCTGCGGAATTGGTCTATGACGACTCGGTCTTGCACGTTTTTTGCACCCTACATTTGCACCCAAAGCGGACGACGATGACCCTCAGCCGGACTCCCTCAGCGCCGACAAACTTGGGGCGATCGTGAGAAAAAAATCGGATCGTGGATCGAAGCAGCGCCAGATTGGCATCATCGGCTACGCGCTGAGAGTTCCGGGCGCGCCGGACCGCGAGGCGTTCTGGCGCATGCTCTCGGAGGGGCGCTGCGCCGTCACGCGCGTGCCGGCCGACCGCTTCCCGCTGGGTGCATTCTATCATCCCAAGGCCAGCGCCGACATTCCCGGCCGCAGCTACACGTTCGCGGCCGGCGTGCTCGACGACGTGTGGTCGTTCGATCCGACGGTGTTCGGTATCAGCCCGCGCGAGGCGGCGCAGATGGATCCGCAGCAGCGCCATCTGCTGCAGGTCGTCTACGAGGCGATCGAGCATGCCGGGCTGCGTCCCTCGCAGCTGGCCGGCAGCCGCACCGGCGTCTATGTCGGCGCCTCGTCGTCGGACTACGCGACGCGCTTCATGTTCGATCCCAGCGCGGTCGACGTCCACATGATGACCGGCAACACGCTGAGCATCATCTCGAACCGGATCTCCTACTGCTTCGACCTGCGCGGGCCCAGCTTCACGGTCGACACGGCGTGCTCCTCGTCGCTGGTCGCCATGCACGTGGCGCTGGAGGCGATCCGCGACGGCAAGATCGACACCGCCATCGTCGGCGGCGTCAACCTGCTGCTCTCGCCGTTCTCGTTCGTGGGCTTCTCGCGCGCGTCCATGCTGTCGCCGACCGGCCTGTGCAAGGCGTTCGACGCCTCGGGTGACGGCTATGTGCGGGCCGAGGGCGCGCTGGCGGTGGTGCTGCGGGCGTCCGACGTCGCGGCGCGCAACGGCGATCGCGTCCATGCCACCATCGTCGGATCGGGCATCAACCAGGACGGCCGCACCACCGGCCTGTCGCTGCCGTCGCCCGATGCGCAGGCGGCGCTGCTGCAGCAGGTCTACGCCGAGTTCGGCGTGGCGCCGGACGAGCTGGCGTTCATCGAGGCGCACGGCACCGGCACGCGCGTGGGCGATCCGGCCGAGGCCGAGGCGCTGGGCACCATCCTCGGCCAGAAGCGCACGGCGCCGCTGCCGATCGGCTCGGTCAAGACCAATATCGGCCATCTCGAGCCGGGGTCGGGGCTGGCCGGCGTCATCAAGTCGGTCATGGCGCTGAAGGAAGGCGTGCTGCCGCCGTCGCTGCACTTCAACGAGCCCAATCCGGACATCCGCTTCGAGGAGCTCAACCTCAAGGTCGCGGCCGAGCCCACCAAGCTGGCCAAGGGACGCGGGCTGCGGCACGCCGGCATCAACTCGTTCGGCTTCGGCGGCGCCAACGCGCATGTGGTGCTGCGCGAGCCCGACCGGGCGCCGGCCGCGGCGCGGCCGAAGGCGAACGGCGCCGCGCCGGCACCGCTGGTGCTGTCGGCCTACGGCGCCGATGCCCTGAAGGCGCTGGCCGACCGCTATGCGAGCCGGCTGCCGAAGAACGGCCACGCCGATGTCACGGCCATCGCCAACGCCGCGGCGCACACGCGCGACCTGCTGCCGGAGCGGATGGTCGTGGCCGGCAGCAACCTGCGCGCGTCCCTGACGGCGCACGTCAACGGCGAGGCCGTGCCGTCGCTGTGGCGCGGCAAGGCGCTGGGCAGCGACCTCGATATCGGCTTCGTCTTTGCGGGCAACGGCACGCAATGGGCCGGCATGGGCCTGGCGGCCTATCAGGGCAACGCGGCTTTCCGCGAGGCGCTGCAGGCGTTCGATGCGCGCTTCAAGGAGCTGGCCGGGTGGTCGACCATCGAGGCGCTGCAGTCGCCCGAGCTGGCGGTCGACATCCGCCGCGCCAGCCGGGCGCAGCCGCTGATCCTGGCGCTGCAGGTGGCGGCGGTGGGGGCGCTGGCCGCGCGCGGGCTCGAGCCGACGCTGGCCATCGGCCACAGCGTCGGCGAGATCGGCGCCGCCTGGTGCGCCGGCGCGCTGGACCTCGACGGCGCCATCCGCGTCGTGCTGGCGCGCAGCCAGCTGCAGGAGATCACGCGCTACCAGGGCGGCATGGCGGCCGTGCTGGTGTCGGCGACCGAGATGCAGGCACTGCTCGAGCGCCAGGCTTTCGACGGCCTGGAGGTCGCGGCCATCAACAGCGCGCGCAGCGTCACGGTCGCAGGCCCGAACGCGGCGCTCGATGCGTTCGTGAAGTATGCCGAGCAGGAGCGTTGGGGCGTCCGGCGCCTTGACCTGGATTATCCGTTCCACTGCGCCCTGGTCGACCCGATCAGGGACCGGCTGCTGGCCGAGCTGGCTTCCATCAAGCCGTCGGCGACCCGCATCCCGCTGATCTCGACCGTCACGGGCGAGGAGATCGACGGTGAGACCCTGACCGCCGAGTACTGGTGGCGCAACGTGCGGCGGCCGGTGGCCTTCGAGGCCGGCTTGCGCGCGGTATGCCAGCGCGGCGTGCGCATCTTCGTCGAGATCAGCGCCCGGCAGGTCCTCGGCGGCTATCTCAACGATGTGTTGCGGCGCCAGAGCATCGACGGCGCGGTCATCGACACGCTGGGGCGCGACGGCAAGGAGCCGGGCGACGAGATCACGGCCACGGTGGCGCGCGTCCTCGTCGCCGGCGGCCGTGTCGATCTCGAGCGCTTCGTGGGCCCGGCCGTGCGGCCGGCCGCCGAGCTGCCGAACTATGCCTGGCAGCGCCGGCAGATCGATTTCCCCGACACCGGCGAGGCGTTCCGGACCTATGCCGCGCAGCCCCATCCGCTGCTGGGCTCGGCCATGCGCGCCGAGTCGCGCGAGTGGTTCACGGCCATCGATCCCGGGCTGTTCCCCTGGCTCGAGGACCATCGCGTCGAGGACACCGCGGTGTTCCCGGCCGCGGGCTTCATCGAGATCGCGCTGGCGGCGGCGCGCGAGACCTACGGCGACGGCGCGCTCGAGGTGCGCGACCTCGAGATCCTGCAGCCGCTGGTGTTCGACGCCGAGCGGTCGTTCGAGGTGATGACGCGGGTGTCGCATGATACCGGCGTGCTCGAGATACGCTCGCGGCCGCGGCCGGGCGAGGACGAGTGGTCCCTGCACGTGAAGGCCACCGTCGCGCAGGCGCCAGTCTCGGAGATGTCGGTGGCGCCGCTGTCGGATCCGGCCTGCGACGTGTTCGACGCCGAGCGCGTCTACGCCCTGGCGCGTCGCCGCGGCCTGGTGTACGGCCCCGCGTTCCGCAAGGTCGAGTCGATCGACGTCGTCGACGACCGAAGGGCGCGCGGCACGTTCGTGTCGGCACGGCCGATCGCCGAGAACCTGCTGCTCGATCCGACCATCCTCGATTCGGCCTTCCATGTGTCGTTCGCGCTGGCCGAGATGGATGCGGACCTGGCGCCGGACGCGCGCTTCCTGCCGGTGCGGATCGGCGCGCTGCGGATCTTCCGGCCGGGGACGCCGATCGCCTCGGGCATGTGCCGCATCACGCTGGCGACGGCGCGCTCCCGGGTCGCGGACTTCGTGCTGTTCGACAGCGCGGGCAATGTCGTCGTGCAGGCAACGCAGGTGCGCTTCCGCACAGTGCCGCGCGCCGTGCGCGAGACGATGGACAGCCTCACGTACCGCACCGGCTTCGTGCGCCTTCCGGAACGCGGGCAGCCATCGGCAGCGGTCGCCGTGCATGCCGGCGGTCCGGCAACGGTGCTGGCCGATGCCGCCCGCGCCGTGGACGACGTCGAGGCGGCACGCGACGTGTCGCTCGTGCTCGATGTCGGGGCGCGGGCCGCAGCCTATCTCAGCCTCAAGACGGTGATGGGCGAGGCGCCCACCACCGTTCCCGAGCTGGTCGCCAGCGGCCGCGTGTCCATGTCGGCCTGGCCGCTCATGGCACGGATGCTGACCGAGCTGTCCGACGCCGGCCTGGCGTTCGAGACCGACGACGGCTGGACGCTGAAGGACGCGCCGGACTTCCCGACGATGTCGGAGCTGGTCAACGTGCTGCTGACCCGCTACCCGGCCTGGATCGCCGAAGCGACCTGTCTTGCCCGGCTGCCGGAGATCCTGCCGCAGCTCCTGCGCGAAGGCTTCGATGCCGGCGGCTACGGGCAGGCGGTGCTGGAGCATCTGGAGAACGGCTCGCCATCGGCGCTGCGCCTGGGCGATGTCGTGCAGCGCACGGCGAGCGACATCATCGCGCGCTGGCCGGCGGAAAGCCCGCTGCGCGTGCTGGTGGTGGGCGCGGTCAACCTGCCGATGGCGGCGCGGCTGGCGCCTGCCGTGGTCGCGCGGCACGGGCGCCTCGTCGCCACCGACATGGATGGCGAGCGGCTGAAGACGGCACAGCTCAACCTGTCCGATGCCGCGTCGGCGCAGATGCATCTCGTCGAGTGGGATGAAGCGCTCGACGCCGCCGGCGGCGGCTACGACCTGGTGCTGTGCGCCGGCGCGCTGCATCGCGTCGCCGTGGCGCCGGGCAAGCTCGACTTCCTGGCCCAGGCGATCCGCCAGGGCGGCACCGTGGTGGCGGCCGAGCCGTCGCCGAGCTTCTTCGCCGATATCGTCCACGGGCAGCGCGCCGCGTGGTGGGTTGGATCGGTGAACCCCGACTTCCCGGTCGGCGCGGTCCTGGGCGAGCGCGATTGGCAGCAGGCGCTGGAATCGGCCGGCCTCAAGACGGTGACGGTCCAGTCGCTGGGCGGCGAGCCGGCAGCCGGCCTGCTGGTGAGCGGTGTCGCCAGCGGCCGCAGCGCGGTGCTGGACCTGCCGCGGGACGTGGGCGCGCGATCGATGATCGTGGTGGCCGATGCCTCCAGCGACAGCCATGTGCTGGCCGACCTGCTGCAGTCGCGGCTGGCGGGAACGGGCAGGGTGGTGCCGCTGCGCTCCAGCGACGGCGCGCAGCCGCCGCGCGGCAGCACGCGCCGCGTCCGCGTGATCGACCTGCGCGAGTCCGAAGCCGCTGCCGGCGCCATCGCCGATCTCGGCGCCGACGCCGCCATCACCGACATCATCTTCGTCGCTGCCGACCGTGCGCCGCCGGCCGACCCGGTCGCATCGCTGTCGCGCAAATCGATCGCGATGATCAACCTGGCGCAGGCCGTGGAGAGCGCCGGCACGGTGCGGCTGTGGATCGTCTGCACCGGCGCACTCAGCGGCGCGGTCGAGGGTGCTGCGCCGAATCCGACCCAGACCGGACTGTGGGCCGCCGCGCGCGTGCTGCAGAACGAGTTCCCGGGCGTCGAGGTGCGTTGCCTCGATGTCGATCCGGGCATGGCGACGGACCTCGCCGCGAGCCGGGTCTCGGAAGCCATCACGCACATCCCCACCGAGCGTGAGCTGCGGCTGAGCGCCAAGGGGCGCGTGGCCCTGCGCGTGCTGCGCGGCGGCGTGCTGCCGGAGCCGGGGCTTGGCGTTGTCGGCGCCGACACGGCGCTGCGGCTCGTGATCGACCGCGCCGGGCAGGGCGACGGCTTCGTCTGGCGCCCGGTGACGCGCCGTGCACCGGCGGCGCATGAGGTCGAGGTCAAGGTGTCGGCCACCGGCCTCAACTTCCGTGACGTGATGTGGAGCCTCGGCCTGCTGCCGGACGAGGCGCTGGAGAACGGCTTCACGGGTCCGACCATCGGCATGGAGTGCGCCGGCGTCGTGACGGCGGTGGGCGCCGAGGTGAAGAACCTGCGGGTCGGCGAGCGCGTCGTCGCCTTCGCCGCCGATGCATTCTCCACCCATGTCAGCGTCGGCGCGCACACCGTCGCGTCCATTCCGGAAGGGATCTCGATGGAGGCCGCGGCCACGCTGCCGGTGGCCTTCCTCACGGCCTATTATGCCCTGGTGCACCTGGCGCGGCTGGAGGTCGGCGAGACCGTCCTCATCCATGGCGGCGCCGGCGGCGTCGGCCTGGCGGCGCTGCAGATCGCCAAGCTGCGCGGCGCGAAGGTCATCGCCACCGCGGGTTCCTCGGACCGGCGCACGCTGCTGCGTGAGCTGGGTGCCGACCATGTGCTGGACTCGCGCAGCCTTGCCTTCGTCGACGACGTGCGCCGGCTGACGCAGGGCGAGGGCGTGGACGTCGTGCTCAACTCGCTTGCCGCCGAGGCAATGGAGCGGTCGGTCGACTGCCTGAAGCCGTTCGGCCGCTTCCTCGAGCTGGGCAAGCGCGACTACTACACCAACCGGCATCTCGGCCTGCGGCCGTTCCGCAACAACCTCTCGTATTTCGGCATCGATGCCGACCAGCTGCTCAACGTCAATCGCGGCATCGTCGAGCGGCTGTTCGGCGAGCTGATGGCGCTGTTCGCGCGTGGCGAGCTGGTGCCGTTGCCCTACCGCATCTTCGAGTCCGACGACGCGGCCAAGGCATTCCGCCTGATGCAGCGGTCCGGCCATATCGGCAAGATCCTGGTCCGGCCGCCGCAGTCGCTGCCGCAGCCTGACGTCGCGCGTCAGTTCCAGGTCGACCCGAAGGGCCGCTACCTGATCGTCGGTGGCCTCGGCGGCTTCGGCCTCGCGACAGCGCAGTGGCTGGCCGACAAGGGCGCGCGACATCTCGTGCTCATGAGCCGGTCGGGCAAGCCGACGGAACAGGCCGAGCTGGTGCTGGCCGGCTTCAAGGAGAAGGGCGTCCGCGTCGATGTCGTTGCCGTCGACGTCGCGGACCGGGCCGCGTTGGAGCGGTACCTGACCAGCCTCCAGGGCGACAAGACGCCGCTGAAGGGTGTCTTCCATGTCGCGATGGTCCTCGATGATGCCTTGGGCAAGGATCTCGACCGGTCGCGCATGGAGGCCGTGCTGCGGCCAAAGGTCGCCGGCGCGGACAATCTCGACCAGCTGACGCGACGCTTCGATCTCGATTGCTTCGTGCTCTTCTCGTCGGCGACGGTGCTGATCGGCAATCCCGGGCAGACCAACTACGTCGCCGCCAACGCCTTCCTCGAAGGGCTGGCGCAGCGGCGTCGCGCGGAAGGCCTGCCGGGGCTCGCCGTGTCATGGGGCGCCATCGGCGATGTCGGCTACCTGGCGCGCAACGCCAGCGTCAACCGCGCGCTGTCGCAACGCCTGGGCAGCACGACGCTGGCGGCGTCAGAAGCGCTGGCCGGCCTCGACCAGTTGCTGGCCCGCGACGGCCGCGATGTCGCCGCGGCTGCGCTCGGCTATGCGCGCATCGACTGGTCGCTGGCGCGCAAGGAGCTGGTGATCACCCGCACGCCGCTGTTCGAGGAGCTGCAGCTCACGGATGCGACTGCGGATGGTGCGTCGATGGCAGCCGAGGAGCTGCTGCGCATGTTGCGCGATCTGCCGGAGGCGGAAGTCCAGGACAAGCTGGCCGATCTCGTCGTCGCCAACATCACGCGCACGCTGCGCCTGCCCAGCGGCGACGTGGACCGCAACCGCGCGCTTTCCGAGTTCGGCATGGACTCGCTGATGATGCTGGAGCTGCGGACAGCGGTCGAGGAGGCGATGGGAATCGAGATACCGCTGATGTCGTTGACCAGCAGCCTGACCGTGATCGACATCAGCAAGCGGCTGGCTTCGATGTTGCGTAATCAGGAGAAAGCGCTAATGTCGGGCCAGATGTCGGCATTGGCGCAGGGCCACGTCAGCGTGCCTGACATGGCATCCGATGCCGAGATCGCCGCAGCAGCGGCCGCTGTTGCGCAGCGTGCCAAGACCGTGGATGGTGTTCTTTGAACGACGGCGCTGCACCAACCTCTCTGTCAAAACGCGCCGTCGCGGACAAGCTCCTCGACAAGCTGCGCACGTCGGCATCGCCGCTGGTGGATAAGGCTGCTGCGCCGCGTCGGACGTCGCCGTTGGCGGCTGGCCGCCGCGCTGCCGACTTCGCGGCGCTGCCCGAGTATCAGGCCCTGCGCGTGCAGCGCGCGGCGGCCGACATGCTCAAGATCGATGTGCCGTTCTTCCGCATGCATGACGGCCGCGCGTCGGACACGACCATGGTCGATGGCCGGCACGCCATCAACTTTTCGACCTACGATTATCTGGCGCTCAACGGCGACCGCCGCGTCACGGCGGCGGCCAAGGAAGCGATCGATCGCTATGGCACGTCGGTCGGCGCCAGCCGCCCCACCGCGGGCGAGCGTCCGATCTACCGTGAGCTGGAAGCGGCGCTGGCCAAGCTGCACGGCGTGGAGGACGCCCTGTGCTTCGTCAGCGGCCATGCCACCAACGTCACGGTGATCGGCTGCCTGCTGTCGAAGAAGGACCTGATCATCAGCGATGCGCTGGCGCACAACAGCATCCTCGAAGGCATCAAGCTTTCGGGTGCGACCAGCGTGCTGTTCCCGCACAACGACCTGGATACGCTCGAGGCCTTGCTGCGCGAGCATCGACCGCGCCATCGCCGGGCCATGATCGCGGTCGAGGGGCTGTACAGCATGGACGGCGATGTCCCGGACATGCGCCGCCTGCTGGCCATCAAGCGTCGCCATGATGCCTGGCTGATGGTCGACGAGGCGCATTCCGACGGCGTCCTGGGAGAACATGGCCGCGGCATCGCCGAGGAGCAGGACATCGATCCCACCGAGGTCGAGATCTGGATGGGAACGCTCAGCAAGGCGTTCGCGGCGACCGGCGGGTACATCGCGGGCAGCAGGGCGCTGATCGAGTTCCTCAAGATCCAGGCCCCGGGCTTTCTGTACAGCGTCGGCATGCCGCCGGCGATGGCGGGCGCGGCGCTCGCGGCCCTGCAGGTCCTCGAGCAGGAGCCCGGCCGGGTTGCCGCCCTGCGCGCCAACGGTGCGTTGTTCCTGCAGCGCGCGCGGGCGGCGGGCCTCGATGTCGGCCTCAGCATCGGCGCGTCCGTTGTCTCGGTGATGACCGGGGACACGCTGACGACGACGGTGCTCGCCAACCGGCTGCTGCAGCAGGGGCTCTATGTCGTGCCGATCATCTTCCCGGCTGTGGGCGAGAAGCAGGGTCGCTTGCGGTTCTTCATCACCGCCCGTCACACGGCGCAGCAGATCGAAACCGCTGTCGACATGACCGCACGCGAGCTGTCGCGGCTGCGCAAGGAACCGCCAGTGGCGATGGGGCTGGCCCAGGCCGGCGGTTGAGCTCGTCCCTTCCGACATCTCCCGTCATCCCGAGCACAGCGAGGGATCTCCTGCGGCGGGGCGCACGGTGCGCTATTCGCGGGAGATCCCTCGCTGCGCTCGGGATGACAGCGGTGCGCCGGGATGATGGTGGAACGGCGCTATTTTTCAAGCGTGGCGTCGTCGGCGACAATCTCGGCTGTGAAGCCGCTCAGGATCCAGTCCTGCAGGGCCGTCGGCAGCAACGGCAGCAGGCGGATGCCGAACACCAGCTGCCATGGAAATGCGATCAGGCGCTGACGCTTGTCCAGGCGGTTGCGGATGTATTGCGCGGCACGCCCGGTGGGCCAGGAGAAGGGCTTGGCGCTGCGCTGGCGATCGGCCATGGGGGTTTCGACGTAGCCCGGACATACGACGCTGACGGCGACGCCGCGTGAGCGGAGCCTGACGCGCAGCGCCGCGCCGTAGGAGACGAGCCCGGCCTTGCTGGCGCTGTAAGACGGCAGATCAGGCTGCGGTGCAAGGCCGGCCAGCGAGCTCACCAGCACGAGGTGGCCGGTCCGTCGGGCCTGCATGCGCGAATCCAAGGCCGACAGGGCGGCAATGACGCCCTTCAGATTGATGTCGATCACCTGCAGCGCCGCCGCCAGCGGCTCGGACCTGCGGCCGGCGCCCGAGCCCGACACGATGCCGGCGTTGGCGATCAGCAGGTCGACGGGATGGCGGTCATCGAATGCGTGCAGCCATCCGACCATGGCATCGGCATCGCGCACGTCCAGGGCGATCGTCTCGACTGTCGCGCCGCGACCGCGGCAGGCGGCGGCGATCGCATCGAGGCGCTCCTGATCGCGGCCCAGCAGGCCCAGCGTCACGCCGCGATCGGCATATTCCATCGCCAGTGCCCGGCCGATGCCACTGGATGCCCCGGTGATCACGACCGTGCGGGCCATCAGCGATCCCCGGGAGGGTCGCCGACCGGCCGCGGCGGCAGCCAGGGCAGGCCTTCCTCGAGGCGCTGCACCGTGGCCGGAACGGCCAGGTCGAGCGCCTGCTGCGTGTAGTAGCCGCCACGCACATGCAGGGTGGCGGCCAGCAGGCGGATGAAGTCGTTGACGAGGTGCATGTCGGGTGGCGCGGCCTCGGACCAGAACGCATCCAGCGATCCCTGGAACGTCATTCCCGGCACGTCGAAGATCGCGCTGCCCATGACCTTCAGCGGACAGCCGTGCTGGAGGGCAAACAGCCCGACCGTGCTGTTCACCAGCACGCAACCCTTTGCTTTCACCAGCATCTGGGCGAGGTCGCCGCCATCGACATAGAAGACGCGATCCTTGACGCCTTTATGTGCCGCGATGCCCTCGACCACACGCCGCCAGGGCGTGATATTGCTGTCCAGCGGATGGACCTTGACGATAAGCCTTGCGTCACGCGGGGCATGCACGGCGAAGGACCCGATGACCTCGCGAACCGCTGACGGCATGTCCGGGTAGGGCGAATGGTCGCGGATCTGATAGTCGGTCGAAAGCTGCAGCGGAAAGACGAAGCTCGGCGCGGTCGATCGCTGCAGCGTCTCGAAGGCACGCGCCGTGCGCGGCTTCTCGATCGGCGAGAGCAGCCACTTCCTGACCCAGGCGGCATAGTCGGCGAATGGATGATAGATGGCGTGGCGCTTGTAGCCCGGATACAACGGCCAGAAGACGACCTCGCCGACGTTGTAGACGATGTCGAGCAAGGCCAGCCGCCAGAACGGTGCCATGCAGCGGATCGTCATATCAGGCGGATCGAACTGCGCCGCCATGGCGCGGATGACGTCAGGATCGCGTGGCATGCGCGAATAGGTGCTCATGCCGTCGCGTTCCAGCACCAGCCAGTCCGGACGCAGATAGCCCAGCTCGGCGCAGATGATCTCGGCGCCGCGGGCTCGGGCCTCCTCGGCCGCGATGCGATGATGCGGCCGCCGATCGCCCAGCAGGAAGAGATGCGTGATCGGGTTGGCATCCAGGAACGCCGCGACATAGGCACGCCAGCCTTCGATCGTGCCGCGGTAATCCCGAGCCGGCAGGCGCCAGAACAGGCGGTCGCCGAAATGCAGGTTGATCCGGGATGCCCGATGCCCATGCGCAATGAGCAGCCGCGCGACCTGTTCCATGTAGAACGACGAGGGCCCCTGCAGGAAAAGCACGTGCAACGGCTTCTGGCGCTTCTCGTTCCCGGCGCTTTCCTCAGCCATGGTCTTGTTGATGACTCCCACGCTCCCCGCCTGCTTGCGCCCGCTCTTAGCGGCTCCCGCGCGGTTTGTCACTTCGCGCCCGCACGGCGGGAAAAGGTTGCATCGGCGGCGATCCTATGACTCTATGCCGGCCGCTGGCGATGCGTGGGCTTCGCACCGAATGTCCATGGCCGCCGGAGGCAGCCCCTTTGCTGTTCGCCGCGTCCTTCACCCTCTATCTGCTCCTGACCTTGCTGATCGACGCGCTGGCGGCGCCGCGAGGCCGCTTTGCCGGCAGGCCGTTGTGGGGACAGCTGACCGCAGTCCTGACGCTGTCCCTGCTTTTCGCAGTATGGTTTGCAGTTTCCTGGCGGCCGATCTTCGCGGCCGTGTCGGCATTGATCACCTATACGATCATCGTGCTGATCTCGGACTACAAGTTCCGCAACGTCCAGGAGCCGCTGAATTTCGTGGATTTCGCGCTCATCCCGCAGATCTGGCGGCACCCGGTCCTGTACCAGGCGCCGTACCTGCATCATCCGGCTTTCTTTGCCGGCATCGCGGCGCTGCTGGGCATCATCGTATTGTGGTGCCGCTTCGTGGAACCGTCGCTGCTGCCTGACGGGCACGTCTGGGATGTGGCCGTGCCGGCTGGGGTGGTCCTGGCCATGGTGATTGGCTGGGCCGTGGCCGGCCCGCTTCCGTCGCGGCTCACGGCTGCCGTCCATCGCCGCATGATGCCGGCCGATTCGACGCGGCATGTGCGCGTGCTGGGCCTTGCCGCCTCCTTGGCCGCCGGCCTGGTCGGGTGGCGCCATGCGGCCACCCGGTCGCGGACGTGGCCGGTCGCGGTGCCGTCGGTCCGACCTCTGCCCGACGGTCCGTCGCCCGTGGTGATCGCGGTCCAGTCGGAATCGTTCATGGACCTGCGCCGCGCCGGCCTGCATGACGTGAAGCTGCCGGGGCTGGAGCATGCACGGTCGCAGGCCGTAGCCTATGGGCGGGTGGCGGTGCCGGTGCAGGGCGCCTGGACCCTGCGGTCGGAATTTGCCTTTCTCGCCGGATGTCCCCTGGACGAGTTCGGGCTCGACGCGCTGCATCCGTATCTGCGGCTGGCGAAGCCGCCGCGGACGCTGGCGCACCATCTGGGCGATGCCGGCTTCGCCACGGCGTTCGTACATCCGTTCGATCTCGATTTCTTCAACCGCCGGGTCGCCATGCCTCGGCTGGGCTTCGACCGCCTGGTCGACGAGGGCGATTTCGCCGGCGTCGCGCGCGAAGGCTACTACGTGCCGGACATGGCCCTGGCCGAATATGCGCTGGCCATGGCGGCCAAGGAGAAGCAGCCGCTTTTTTGCATGATCGCGACCATGGAGAACCACAACCCCTGGGACAAGGATCGGCTTCCAGGGATCGAGACGCCCGTGGACCGCTACGTCTATCATCTGCGCAATGCCGACCGGATGATCGCGCATCTGATTGCGGGCATCGAACGCCTCGGCCGGCCGGCGGTGCTGGCCTTCTACGGCGACCACGTGCCGACCATGCCGGAGCTGGCTGATCCGTTTCCCGACCCCCGTACGGACTATTTCGTGATGGGGTGCCGTGATGGCGCCTGGCTGCCCGGCCAGCCGCGCGATTGCGCCCTGCATGAGATGGCAGACACAATCCTCGATGCCCTGGCATGGGCTTGCGATCGGCCAGCATAGCGGCACGACGGCGCCCATCGCCCCGGATATCGAGATGGAGGTCGAGGATTCGCAGCCGGTGCAGAATACAACCGGTGTTCAGCGCACAGGAAAGCCCATACAATGGCCGACATCGGGGCCGCACCGGCTCGCCAGAGCGTAGAGGCTACCATACATGACGCCCAACGTCCTCATGGTGTTTCCGCGGTTCAACCCGAACTCCTTTTGGAGCCTCCAGGCAGCGTGCGACCTCTGGGGCGCGCGCTGTCCGTCGCCGCCGCTGGGCCTCATCACCCTGGCGGCGCTGCTGCCCCAGTCGTGGAACATGCGGCTGGTGAACCGCAATGCCGAGGAGCTGACCGAGGACGACATCGCCTGGGCAGACATGGTGATGACCGGAGGCATGCTGGTGCAGCGGCTCGACACGCTGGACCTGATCGACCGCTGCCACGCGCGCGGCAAGCCGGTCGTCGTTGGCGGGCCCGACGTGACGTCGAGCCCCGAGCTCTATGAGAGCGCCGATTTCCTTGTGCTGGGGGAGGCCGAAGGGATCATCGACCGCTTCGTGGAAGCCTGGATCCAGGGTGAGAGGCGCGGTGTCTTCCGGGCCGAGAAGTTCAAGGTCGATGTCACCAAAAGCCCGATCCCGCGCTTCGATCTCCTCAAGCGGCAGCACTATCTCTACATCGGCGTGCAGTTCTCGCGCGGCTGCCCTTTCAACTGCGAGTTCTGCGACATCATCGAGCTCTACGGCCGGGTGCCCCGCTCGAAGTCGATCGAGCAGATGCTGGCCGAGCTCGACGCGCTCTACCAGACTGGCTATCGCGGCCATGTCGACTTCGTGGACGACAACCTGATCGGCAACAAGAAGTCATTGAAGCAGTTCCTGCCGGCTTTGCGCGATTGGCAGCGGGCGCGTGGCTATCCGTTCAAGTTCTCGACCGAGGCATCGATCAATCTTTCGGACGACGCGCAGCTCCTGCAGATGATGAGCGACGCGAACTTCTTCCTGGTCTTCGTGGGGATCGAAAGTCCCGACACCGAGACGCTCGTCCTGACGCAGAAGAAGCAGAACACGCGGCGCAGCCTGGCCGAGAGCGTCCACCGGATCTATGCGGCGGGGATGTTCGTGACGGCCGGCTTCATCGTCGGCTTCGACACGGAGAAGGGCGGCGTGGCCGACGCGATGGTCGACTGCATCGAGGCCACCAGCATCCCGTGGTGCATGGTCGGGATGCTGACGGCCTTGCCCAACACGCAGCTCAGCCGCCGCCTGGAAAAGGAAGGGCGGATGCTGCATGACGTGTGGCGCAACGAGGCTGACCAGTGCACCGGCGGGTTGAACTTCGTGACGCTGCGGCCGCGGCGCGAGGTCCTGTCGGACTACAAGGCCATCCTGCAGAACATCTATGCGCCCGATGCGTTCTTTGCCCGGGTCCGCAACGTCAGCCGGGCCTTGAAGCGGCCCAGCCGCAGCGTCGCGCCGGCACCGGCCGCGGCGGTATCACCATCCATCACGCCGCCGGTGTCGCAGCCCGAGCCGCCGCCAGCCCCCTCGCCGAAGATGGCGCGACGCATGCTCGAGCTGTCGTCGAAATGGGCCTCATGGCGGGTCCGGCTGCGGGAGTTCAGGCTCCTGTTCCGTGTGATGTGGCGCATGACGGTCCGCCGCCCGGATCTGCGCCGCCATTTCTGGAGCGTCTTCATCGAATGCGCCCGCCGCAATCCGGCCGCGCTGGAGAGCGTGGTGACGATCATGGTCGTCTACCTGCATCTGGGAACCTTCGCGCAATATGTCGTCCAGGAGCTCGACCGCAAGCTCCAGGCGGAGCAGGGCGATGCGCTGCCGAGTGAGGCGCGGACCTTGCAGATCGCCTGAGGCGCGTGCGGATGAGATGCGACCGCACCTGTCATCCCGAGCGCAGCGAGAGATCTCCTGCCAAAGGCTCACGGTGCGTCAATCGCGGGAGATCCCTCGCTGCGCTCGGGATGACGGTGAAGGTGTATGCCGTGGGACGTGATATCGATGCGCCGGTTCCGATGATGATTGGACAGTGACGATGAGCCCGGAGGGCATTCTGCGCGCGATGGCTCCCGGCGCGGGGCTGGCGGATTTCGCTGTGCTCTTTGCGCTGGTCGTGGTGGTGATCGTCGCGATCCTGCTGGGCACCGGCCTCTTCTTCGAGGTCATGAACGCCCGCCACCCCGAGCGCAAGGTCCAGAAGCATCGCGTGAATGCCCGCAAATGGCAGGAGCTGGCCTACGCGCCGGGCTCGATCCTGACCCTGTCGCTTTGCTTCGCCGGCGGACTTTTCGCGCAGTGGCAGGGATGGACGCTGACGCCCTTGCCCTTGTCGTGGTGGTCAAGCCCCCTGCTGCTGGGGATCTCGGTGGTGCTGTACGACGCCTGGTTCTACTGGGTCCATCGCCTGCTGCATTGGCGCCCGATGTTCCGGTTCCACGCCCTGCACCACAAGAGCGTCGCGCCGACCGTGTGGACCAACCATCACGAAACCATCGTCGAAGCGCTGCTCAACCAGCTGTTCTATTTCGTCATCGTGTTCGTGCTGCCGATCCCGTGGCAGATGCTGGTGGCCCAGAAAATCTACGATCAGATCAGCGGCATGCTAGGGCACGCCGGCTATGAGCATTTCGCGTCGCCGATGGCGCGATGGCCATGGCCTTTGGCCAGCACGGTCTTCCATGACCAGCACCACGGCTATTTCCGCTTCAACTTCGCCCACACATTCTCGTTCTGGGATCGTGTGATGGGCACGTTGCATCCGAGCTACGATGCGACGGTGGCGAGCTTCGAGTCGACCGCGTCACAAACGGCGACCAAGTCCGGGCCGACCTGAGACCGTCCGGCATGCCGGTGCGCGATCACACATGGCGCAGCGCCGCGCTGTCGCCCTCTCCGTCATCCCGAGCGCAGCGAGGGATCTCCTGCGAATTGCGCACCGTGCGTCTTGCCGCAGGAGATCCCTCGCTGCGCTCGGGATGACAAGAGGGTCATGCGCGACCGCTCTACGGCATGCCGATAGGCTGCTGTTCGGGCGTTCGGTTTTGCGGCATCCTTTGCACCGCGATGCACCTTGGATCGCAGGGGAGGAAGCAATGTCCGCGATCAAAGTGACGGACCTCGCCTATGGCCGGCTACGGGCGCCCGACCTCGATGCCATGGAGGCGTTCCTGGTCCATTTCGGCATGGTGCGGTCGGCGCGCACCGCCAATGCGCTCTATATGCGCGGGTCCGATCCGCCGCATCACATCCACGTCACGGAGAAGGGGGAGCCGCGCTGTGTCGGCTTCGCCTACCATGCGGCCAGCGAGGACGATCTGCGGCGGCTGGCCGCCATGCCCGGCGCTTCCGGCGTCGAGGCCATCGACGAGCCTGGCGGCGGCAAGCGGGTGCGCCTGACCGAGCCCAACGGCTACCAGGTCGAGGTCGTGCACGGCATCGAGACGCTGCCCGCAATCACGGCGCCGCGCGATCCCATGAACTCGGGCGACGAGCCCCTGCGGCGCGCCGGCAAGCTGATGCGGCTTGGGAGCTCGCCGGCCCTGGTCAAGCGGATCGGCCATATGGTGCTGGGAACGCCGCAGGTTGCCCAGACCGTGTCCTGGTTCCGCGACGTGCTGGGCCTGATCTGCTCTGACGACGTCTATGCCGGCCGCCCGGACAACGTGATCGGGTCGTTCAACCGGATCGACCGCGGCAGCGACTATGTCGACCACCACGTCCTGTTCTGCGTCCATAACGAGAAGGCTGGCCTCAACCACCTGTCGTTCGAGGTGCCCGATATCGATGCCGTCTTCAAGGACCACGAATACCTGAAGAGTCTGGGCAAGTACGAGCATATGTGGGGCATCGGCCGGCACCTGCTGGGCAGCCAGGTCTACGACTACTGGTGCGATCCGTGGCGCCGCGTGCATGAGCGATGGGCCGACACCGATCGCCTGAACGCGGCCAATGGCGCCAACCTGCTGAGCGCGGAGGAGGGCTTCGTTTCCCAATGGGGCGAGCGGCCGCCGGAGAAGTTCCTCGGGCATGTGAGCCCGTAGGGCCTGGCGAAGCAGGCCATCTCCCTGCGGAGGCGGGATTTCGGACTTCTCGTCCAAGCTTGCGCCGGAAGACCAGGACTGTCATCCCGAGCGCAGCGAGGGATCTCCCGCGAAAGACGCACGGTGCGCCATTCGCGGGAAATCCCTCGCTGCGCTCGGGATGACGGTGCCGCAGGCGAAGGGGGAAGAAGGTAGCGGCCGCTCACGCTCGCTTCACCTTCGCCCTCTCGAAGACGGCCAGGCGCGCTGCGAACTTGCCGTCCAGGCCGGCGCTCACGTGCGCGATGCCGGCGTTGGATGGAACGGTCTCGAAGAAGTGGCAGGCGACGCGATGCCCGTTGCCGGCCTCGCGCAGCAGCGGCTCCTCCGTCTTGCAGCGCGGCTGGGCATGCGGGCAGCGGGTGTGGAAGCGGCAGCCGGATGGCGGGTTGAGCGGGCTTGGCACGTCGCCCGGCAAGATGATGCGCTGGGTCTGGACAGTCGGGTCCGGGCGTGGAATCGCCGACAGCAGCGCCTGTGTGTAGGGATGCAACGGGCGGGCGTAGAGCGCCCGCTTGTCGGCGATCTCGACCAGCTTGCCGAGATACATCACCGCAACGCGGTCGCTGATATGCTTCACGACCGCCAGGTCGTGGGCGATGAACAGGTACGACAGGCCGAAGCGCTGCTGCAGGTTCTGCAGCAGGTTCACGACCTGCGCCTGGATCGACACGTCCAGCGCCGATACCGGCTCGTCGCAGACGATCAGCTCCGGGTTGACGGCCAGCGCCCGGGCGATGCCGATGCGCTGGCGCTGGCCACCGGAGAATTGATGCGGGTAGCGCCTTGCATGCTCGGGCAGCAGGCCGACGACGTCGAGCAGCTCCCGGACCCGTGCCGACCGTTCGGCCTCGTCGCCGATGCCGTGCACGGCCATCGGCTCGGCCAGGATCTCGCCCACGGTCATGCGCGGGTTGAGCGACGCATAGGGATCCTGGAAGATGATCTGCATATGGCGCCGCAGGCGCCGCATCGACGCCTTGTCGCGCCCGGCGACTTCCTCGCCCTTGAAGCGCACCGAGCCGCCCGTCATCGACATCAGCCCCAGGATCATGCGGCCGGTGGTGGATTTGCCGCAGCCCGACTCGCCGACCAGGGCCAGCGTCTCGCCACGGGCGATCTCGAAGCTGACGTCATCGACGGCGCGCACCTGGCCGACCGTGCGGGACAGGATGACGCCGCGGTTGACCGGGAAGTGCTTGACCAGGCCCTCGACCTGCAGAACCGGTGATGCCGTCATGTCGTGGCTCCAGCGGCATGCTGCTCGATCGGGGCGTGCCAGCAGGCGACACGGTGGCCGTCGGCAACATCGCGCAATGGCGGCGGCTTCTCGCGGCAGCGGCGGTCGGCGAACGGACAGCGCGGCGAGAAGCGGCAGCCGGCGGGCTGCTTGTCGGGACTGGGTACGGTGCCTTCGATCGTGGCAAGCCGTTCGCGCTCGACGTCCAGGCGCGGGATCGAGCCCAGCAGGCCGATGGTGTAGGGATGCTGCGGATCGGCGAAGAGATCCTTGACCGGGGCGCTTTCGACGATCTTGCCAGCGTACATCACCAGGACGTCGTCGGCCACCTCGGCGATCACGCCCAGGTCGTGGGTGATGATCAGGATCGCCATGCCCAGCCGCTGCTGCAGGTCGTGCAGCAGGTCCAGGATCTGCGCCTGGATGGTGACGTCCAGCGCCGTCGTCGGCTCGTCGGCGATCAGCAATGCCGGCTCGCAGGCCAGCGCCATGGCGATCATCACGCGCTGGCGCATGCCCCCCGACAGCCGGTGCGGGAATTCCTCGAAGCGGGCCGCGGGGGAGGGGATCCGCACGAGGTCCAGCACTTCGATCGCGCGGTCGCGCGCCGCCTTGGGCGACAGCGTGGTATGGGCGAGGAGCACCTCGACGATCTGCCGCCCGATCGTGTGCACCGGGTTGAGCGATGTCATCGGCTCCTGGAAGATCATCGACATCTTGCTGCCCCGCAGCTGGCGGCGCTGGTCCGCCGGCAGGCGCAGCACGTCGCGATCCTCGAACAGCACCGCCTCGCCTTCGACACGGCCCGGCGGATCGGGCACCAGGCCCATGACCGAGAGCGACGTCACGCTCTTGCCGCAGCCCGACTCGCCCACGAGGCCGACCGTCCTGCCGCGGTCGACCGAGAAGCTGATGCCGTCGACGGCACGGAACAGGCCGCGATCGGTGTGGAAATAGGTCCTCAGGTCGCGGACCTCGAGCAGGGAAGTGGTCATGTCAATCGCACGCTTCGAACAATGAATTGGCTGTCATTTCGAGCCCGGCGAGCGACCCGGTCCGATCCACCGCACCGGGATCCCTGCCGCGCTCGGCGCTCGTGGTCTGTCCTTCCCCCGGAGGTGATCGCATATGAACCTGCCGTCATCCCGCGCTGCGCTCGGGATGACGGGTTGGCCATATGCGATAGCTCTGCCCCCCGGGGGAAGGATCAAATCAGAACGAGTAGTCCAGGCCCTTGTAGAAGGTGTTCTGGTAGAGCATGTGCGGCCGCACGCCCTTCAGCTTCTTGCTGCTGGTGGTGTACATGGCGACGTTCATGACCGGCATCCATAGATGCTGCTCGGTCACGCGCCGCTGCACCAGGCCGTAATATTTGGCACGATCGGCCTCGGTCAGGGCCGCACGGCCGAGCTTCAGCCATTCGTCGGTTTGCGCGTCCTTCCAGTTCATGCGGTTGGGCGCGGGGATGTTCTTGGAGTCGAAGTAGAAGTTCAGCAGGTCGCCCGACGACATGTAGGGGAACGTCACCGTCCACAGCTCGAAGTCCTGCTCGGCCATCTTGGCCGGCGCGATGGTCGAGTCGTAGCCGATGATCTTCCAGTCGACCCCGATCTTGCGCATGTAGCCCTGGATCGCCTCGGATACCCTGGGGAAGTAGGAAACCTGGGTGAACAGGACCTTGGGCGCGAGCTTCACGCCGTCCTTCTCGCGGATGCCGTCGGCGCCGACCTTCCAGCCGGCCTCGTCCAGCAGCTTCTTGGCGCGCTCGACATCCTCCTTGATCATCGTCTTCGTCGCCGGATCGAAGTCGAGCGTATCGGGGTCGATGAAGGTGTAGGCCGGCGCCGCGTTGCCCAGCATGATGCCCTTGACGATCTCGGCACGGTTGATGGCGATGTTCATCGCCTCGCGCACGCGCGGATCCGACACCATGGGCCGGGTCGTCTTGTAGCCGTAGTACATGAGCTGGAAGTTCGGCTTCGCCTCCTGGACCTGCAGCATCGGCGCCGCCTTGACCTGGCTGATGAACTGCAGCGGGAGCTGATGCGTCACGTCGAACTGGCCGCTGATCATGGCCGCGACCCGGGCCGAATCCTCGGGGATGATCTTGATCGACAGCCGCTCGAACTTCACCGGGCCCTTGTTCTGGTACATCGACGGGCCCCACTTGTAGGCATCGTGGCGCTTGAGCACGATCTCGGTGCGCGGCTGCCAGGACTCGAAGCACCAGGGCCCGGTGCCGTCGATCGCCTGCACGCCATAGTCCTTGCCGTGCTTCTCGACGCTGTCCTTGTTGTGGATCGCCATCGTGAAGCTGACCAGGTTCAGCATGAGATCGGCGTAGGGCTCGTTGAGCTCGTACTCGACCGTGTACGGGTCCGGCGCCCGCAGCTCCTTGACGTTGCCGGCGCGCCATTTGAGCGGCGCCTTGGTCTCGGGATCGAGCAGGCGCTTGAAGCTGTAGACGACGTCGGCGGACGTGAGCTTCTTGCCGCTGCAGAACTGCACGTCATCGCGCAGCTTGAAGGTGTAGAGCTTGCCGTCATCGCTGATGGTCCACGACTTGGCCAGGTAGGGGATCACCGTCTTGCCGTCCCAGTCGAGCGCCACCAGCGTGTCCTGGATCATGTTGACGATGTCGGAGCTGGGCGACCATGTCGTGCGCTGGCCGTCGTAGTGCGGTGCGTCCAGAGACTTCATCATGCGCAAAGTCTGCGCCTGCGCAGCCGATGCCAGACAGGTGGCACCCATCACTACAACCACGCTCCTCAACATCCTGTGCATTTGGTTCCCTCCTCCTATCGAACGCTTCATGGTGAGCCTGTCAAACCATGAAGGCCGCACCGCTGGCCGTGCGACGCCTTCATGGTTCGACAGGCTCACCATGAAGGCTACTGGAGCACTGCAAATCATTCGTATGCCTGATTTCATCCGCTCGGTTCCGTCAGAGCGACAGGTCCAGACCCTTGTAGAAGGTGTTCTGGTAGAGCATGTGGGGTCGCACGCCCTTCAGCTTCTTGTTGGTGACCTGGTACATGTTCGCGTTGACCACCGGAAGCCAGAGGAACTCGTCCGTCACACGCTTCTGCACCAGGGCGTAGTACTTCGCCCGGTCCGCCTCGTTCAGGGCGCCGCGGCCGAGCTTCAGCCATTCGTCGGTCTGAGGATCCTGCCAGTTCATCCGGTTCGGCGTCGGGACGTTCTTCGAATCGAAGTACAGGTTCATCAGCTCGCCGGCGGAAAGATAGGGGACGGCGACCGTCCACAATTCATAGTCCTGCTCCGCCATCTTGGCCGGCGCGATGGTCGAATCCCAGCCCTGCAGGCGCCGGTCGATGCCGATCTTGCGCAGATAGCCCTGGATGGCCTCGCTGGTGCGGCCGAAATTGGCGACTTGCACGTAGTAGACCTTGGGCGCGAGCTTCACGCCGTCCTTCTCGCGGATGCCGTCGGCGCCCATCTTCCAGCCGGCCTCGTCCAGCAGCCTCCTGGCACGCTCGATGTCCTCCTTGACCACGTCCTTGGTCTGCGGATTGAAATCGGGCGCGGCCGGATCGACGAACGTGGAAGCCGGAACGGCATTGCCAAGGTAGATGCCCTTGGCGATCTCGGCGCGATTGATGGCGATGTTCATGGCCTCGCGCACGCGCCGGTCCGAGACCATGGGCCGGGTGATCTTGAAGCCGTAGTACACGAGCTGGAACACCGGCTGGGCCTCCTGGACCGCCAGGTTCGGCGCCTTCTGCGCCTGCTGGATGAACTGCAGCGGGAATTGATGGGTGAAGTCGAACTGGCCGCCCAGCATGCCGGCGACCCGGGCCGAATCCTCGGGGATGATCTTGATCGACAGCCGCTCGAACTTCACGGGCCCCTTGTTCTGGTACATCGACGGGCCCCACTTGTAGGCGTCGTGGCGCTTGAGCACGATCTCGGTACGCGGCTGCCAGGAGACGAAGCACCATGGGCCGGTGCCGTCCACGCCTTTGATGCCGTAGTCCTTGCCCAGGGCCTCGACGCTCTGGCGGCTGTGGATCACGTTGGTGAACATGGTGAGCTGCAGCAGCAGCTCGGAGAACGGCTCCTTGAGCTCGTACTCGACCGTATAGGGATCGATGGCGCGCAGCTCCCTGATGTCGCCGGCGCGCCACCCGAACGGCGCCTTGGTCTCGGGGTCCTTGAGCCGCTTGAAGCTGTAGACGACGTCCTCGGCGGTGAACTTCTTGCCGCTGCAGAAGGTCACGTCCTCGCGCAGCTTGAACGTGTAGATGCGGCCATCCTCGCTGATATTCCAGGACTTCGCCAGATAGGGAACCACGGTCTTGCCATCCCAGTCGAGCGCAACCAGGGTGTCCTGCACCATGTTGACGATGTCGGCGGTCGGCGACCAGGTCGTGCGTTGCGCGTCGTAGTGCGGCGCATCGAGCGACTTCATTACGTTCAGTGTCTGGGCGTCGGCATCCGACAGGGCGCCGGCCACCACCAGCGCTGCCACGGCGCCACGCAATGTCGTTCGCATCGGATCCTCCCCTCAGAACGAGAAATCGAGCCCCTTGTAGAACGTGTTCTGGTAGATCATGTGCGGCCGGCCGCCCTTGAGCTTGCGGCTGCTCACCATGTGCATGTGGATGTTGAGGACCGGCATCCAGAGGTGCTCCTCGGTCACCTTCTGCTGCACCAGCCCGTAATAGCGGGTGCGGTCGGCCGCATCGAGCGCCGACCGGCCGAGCCGCAGCCATTCATCCGTCTCGGCGTCCTTCCAGTTCATCCGGTTGGGCGTCGGTATGTTGCGGGAATCGAAATAGATGTTCACCAGGTCGCCGGCCGACAGATAGGGGACGGTCACCGACCAGATCTCGTAGTCCTGCTCGGCCATCTTGGCGGCGGCGATGGTCGAGTCCCACGGCTGCAGCTGCCAGTGGACGCCGATGCGGCGCAGATAGCCCTGGATCGCCTCGGCGACCCGCGGCGTGTTGCCGGACTGGGTATAGTAGACCTTGGGCGTGAGCTTGATGCCGTCCTTCTCGCGGATGCCGTCGGCGCCGACCTTCCAGCCCGCCTCGTCGAGCAGTTTCCTGGCACGCTCGACGTCTTCGTGGACGATATCCTTGGTCTTGGGCGCATAGTCCAGTGCTTCCGGATCGACATAGGTGAAGGCCGGATCGGCATTGCCCAGCAGGATGCTTCTGGCGATCTCGGCGCGGTTTATGGCGATGCTCATGGCCTCGCGCACGCGCCGGTCCGACACCATCGGCCGCGTCGTCTTGAAGCCGAAATACAGGAGCTGGAAGTTGGGCTTGGCCTCCTGCACCTGCAGCATCGGTGCCGTCTTGGCCTGGGCGATGAACTGCGCCGGGAACTGGTTGGTGATGTCGAACTGGCCCGCCATCATCGCCGCGACGCGGCTGGATTCCTCCGGCACGACCTTGATCACCAGCCGCTCGAACTTCACGGGGCCCTTGTTGGCGTACATGGCCGGACCCCAGCGGTAGGCATCGTGGCGCTTCAGCACGATCTCGGTGCGTGGCTGCCAGGAGGCAAGGCACCACGGGCCGGTGCCGTCGGCCGCCTTGACGCCGTAGTCCTTGCCCAGCGCCTCGACGCTGTCGCGGTTGTGGATGGCGTTGGTGAACATCGTGAGCTGCAGCAGCAGGTCGGCGTAGGGCTCCTCCAGCTCGTAGATGACGGTGTGCGGGTCGGGCGCGCGCAAATCCTTGATCCGGCCGGCGCGCCACGCGAAGGGTCCCTTCAGCGCCGGGTCGGTGAGGCGCTTGAAGGAGAAGACGACATCGTCGGCGGTCAGCTTCTTGCCGCTGCAGAACTGCACGTCGTCGCGCAGCCTGAAGGTATACGTCCTGCCGTCCGGGCTGACCTCCCACGACCTGGCGAGGTTGGGGATCGGCGTCCGGCCGTCCCAGTCGAGCGCCACCAGGGTGTCCTGGAACATGTTGACGATGTCGGAGGTCGGCCCCCAGGTCGTGCGCTGCGCATCGTAGTGCGGCGCGTCGATCGCCTTCATCATGTTCAAGGTCTGCGCCGGGGCGGCCGGAACAGCTCCGGCCATGCCGATCATGGCGCCAATGCCCAGCAGCACCTTCCGCATCGTCGCCTCCCTGTGGCGATTATTTTTCTCGCTGTTCGTATTTCTCGTGCCTGTGAAGCGCGGGGGATCGCATTTCGCCGCTTGGCGACGCGAGCGTCATCCCGAGCGCAGCGAGGGATCTCCTGCAAATGGCGCGGGGTGCGTCTTGCCGCAGGAGATCCCTCGCTGCGCTCGGGATGACGGTGGCTGCCCACGCCCCGCTGCCTGTGAAGGAAAACGCGGACCATCATTGCTGCAGCCTCGGATCGAGCACGTCGCGCAGGGCGTCGCCCAGCAGGTTCGCCGCCAGCACGATGATGAAGATCGCCAGGCTGGGGATGGTGGCGATGTGCGGCGCCATGAACAGGAAGTCGCGGCCCTGCGCTGCCATCATGCCGAGCTCGGCCGTCGGCGGCTGGGCACCCATGCCGAGAAAGCCCAGCGCCGAGCCGATCAGGATGATCTGGCCGAAACGCAGGGTCAGGAACACGAAGATCGTGGAGATGCAGTTCAGCGTGAGGTAGCGCCAGATCAGGGTCGTGTCCGAGACCCCGACGGCCCGTCCGGCCTCCATGAATTCCTGCCCCATGACGCCGACGGCGGCGCCGCGCGCGACCCGCGCGACGTCGGGGATGGTGGCGACCACCAGCGCGACGATCACCGCGGTGAGGCCGGCGCCGAAGATGGCGGCGACGGCCAGTCCGATCAGGATCGCCGGGAAGGCGAGCATGATGTCCACGAGGCGCATGATCCAGCCGTCGAGGCGGCGATAGAACGCCGCCAGGATGCCCAGCGCGCCGCCGAGGACACCGCCGAGGATGACGCCGATCAGGCCCAGCAGCAGCGTGTTGCGCGCGCCGAAGATCACGCGGCTCAGGATGTCGCGCCCGGTGTTGTCGGTGCCGAACCAGTGCTCGGCGCTGGGTGGCTGCATCGCCTTGGCGAGATCGGTGTAGTAGGGGTCGTAAGGCGCGACCCAGGGGGCGAAGATCGCGGCCAGCACCGTCGCCGACAGTACCACGGAAGCGGCGAACGCCACCTTGTCGCGCGCCAGGCGACGCAGCAGGCCGGCGCGGCCGGGCAGCGCCGATTCGGTCGGGACGGTCGGAGCCGACGGCGAGTCGACGGTCTGGACGGTCATCCGCGCTGCACCCTCGGATCGAGATAGACGTAGAGGACGTCGACGATGAGGTTGATCATCAGGAAGGCGACCGCCAGGATCATGATCGCTCCCTGCGCGGTCGGGAAGTCGCTGGACACGATGGCGCCCACGGCGAGGCGCCCGACGCCGGGCCAGGCGAACATCGTCTCCGTCACCACGGCGCCGCCCAGCAGGAAAGCGGCCTGCAGGCCGATCAGAGTGACGACCGGGATCAGCGCGTTGCGCAGCGCGTGGTGCACGATCACCACGGTCTCGCGCAGCCCCTTGGCCCGCGCCGTGCGCACGAAATCGGCGCCCAGCACTTCAAGCACGGCGGTGCGGGTCAGCCGGGCGATCGGGCCGATCAGCACGCTGCCCAGGGTGAGCGCCGGCAGGATCAGGCTGGGCAGGCCGCCGTCCCATATCGGGCCGGTGCGGCCGGTGAAGGGCAGCAGCGCCCACTTGAAGCCGACATACTGGATCAGGATCAGGCCGATGAAGAACACCGGCATGGACACGCCGGCGACCGAAAAGGCCATGATGATGCGATCGACGACGCTGCCGCGCTTCACCGCCGCCAGCGTGCCCAGCGCCAGGCCGCAGGGCACGGCCATCACCATGGCGCCCAGCATCAGCTCCACCGTCGGGCCGATGGTGTGGGTGAGCTCCTCGCTCACCATCTTGTTGGAGATGATCGAGCGGCCCAGGTCACCCTGCAGCACGCGGCCGATATAGTCGATGAACTGCAGCGGGATCGGCCGGTCGAGGCCAAGCTCGAGGCGGATGGCGGCGATGGTCTCGGCCTTCGCTTCCGGGCCGGCGATGATCATCGCCGGGTCAGCCGGCACAACCTGCAGCAGACAGAAGCACAAGAACAGCACGCCGACCAGAGCGGGGATTGAGATCAGCAGACGATGAAGGATCTGTCGTCCCATGCGTCGTCTCCCGGCCGATCGCACCAGGAGAACAGACGGGCGTTCACGCCGAAGCGTGTTGTCCGTCAGTCCACCCCTGGACGGCCGCTGCGCGAGATTTCACACGCGACCTTGTTGTCTGGCCATTGCGGAAGTCGTTGCTCCCGCGCGTTTTCCTCACTTGTCGTCACGCTTGCAGCTTTCGTCGGACGAGTCAAACGGCGGCTTTCGCATGTCGGGATCGGCCGCTAACCGGCGAGAGCGCGAGGCAGGGGATACTCGCCGGAGACGATGCGGGCGCTGAGGACTTCGAGGGTCACGCGCTGGGACATTGCGGCGCGCTGCAGGATGCGGAAGGCCTCGGCCTCGCCGATCTGGGCCTGGTTCATGATCCGCAGGACGGCCGAGAAGAGAATGCGCCGCGACCGCAGGCGTTCCTCGGCCGATGCCAGCTTGCGGCGCATGGCCTGGATCAGCGCGAACTGGTGCAGCGCGATGGCCAGCGAGGAGTAGATGCCGGTCGGCCGGATCGGCTTCATCAGATAGGCCGACGGCTGGCGCGCCAGCATCGCCTGCAGGCGGCTGGGTGTCTCGGATCCGATCAAGGCCACTGTCGGCACGTCGATGTCGGGGTGGGCCTCGTCGGACTCGACCGCAAATCCGGCATCGGCGTCGAAGAAGAAGATGTCGACACCCTCGCACGGTGCTGCAGCGCCGCTGTCGAGCGTCGTGACCTTGAGGCCGAGCACCTCGAGCTGTGCCGCCAGCACGGTGCGGTCGCGGCCGGGGCAGTGATCGATCAGGGCGTGCAGGCCGCGAAACGACGGCAGGTTGCGCCGGCTCATTTGACGACCCGCAGGCCGTTGGTGGCCCGGGCCTCGCCGGCGGGCCGGCCGCGCGCGCGGCGTGTCAGCGCGTCGAGGTCGAGCCATGTGAGGTAGGGGTCGGGCTTCACGGGTGCGGCCGCCGTGTCCAGGATCTCGAAGCTGAAGCCCCCGCGCGATCGCGCCAGCCGCGGGGTCAGGTAGCAGTGGTTGTTGTCGGGGTCGACCTTCACCGGCCCTTGCGGGGCGCTGAGCTCGTCGCGATAGGCGGCCGTCCGCACGGCCTGCACGTCCGTGGTGCCGGCGCGGCGGATGGCGCGGGCGAGCAGGATGGCGCACAGGTAGGATGCCTCGGCGTCGACCGAGGGCAGATTGCTGCTGCCGAACATCTCGCGATAGCGGCGCACGAAGGCGCGGTTCTCCGGCGTGTCGATGCTCGAGAAGTAGACCGACGACGTGATGTGCCCCACCGATGCCCGCGGCCCGATGAGGCGCAGCTCCGGCTCGCACAGGCTGCAGCTCAGGATCGGCGGGCGCGGTGCGGCGCGCAGCGCGCCCTGCGACTGGGCGCGATAGAGCTCGCGATGGAAGCGGTAGCTGGCCTCGCCGACCAGGGTGTTGAAGATGATCGGCGGCTGGCGCTCGACGATCTCGCGCACGATGTGGTCGATCTGCGTATCGCCCAGCGCGACCAGGCGCTTGGCGATGATGCTACCGCCAGCCGCCGACACGATCTCCTGCAGCACGCGGTTGGTCTCCCACGTCCACAGGTAGTTGGCGCCGACGCAATAGACGCTGGTGCCCAGCGTCTCGATCATGTAGCGCGCCAGCGGCACGATGTGCTGGTTGGGCGCGGCGCCGACATAGATCACGTTGTCGCTGTTCTCGAAGCCCTCGTAGCGGGCCGAGTGCCACAGCAGGCGGTCGTAGCGCTCGATCAGCGGCAGGACCTGCTTGCGCGAAGCGGAGGTGTAGCAGCCGACGATGTGCCGCACGGCCTTGTCGCGGATCAGCAGCTCGCAATGCTCCTCATACGTTTCCAGCTCGCCGCCGGGATCGAACACCAGCGGCGCGATCTGGAAATCGAACTCGGGGCTGGCGTTCACCTGCTCGACGGCGAGCGTGAGGCCGTTGAGCATCTCGCGCCCGACCAGGCCGTAAGGGCCGGTCAGCGAGTAGAGAACGCCGATATGGACCGTCTCGCGTCGACGCTTTGCCATGATGCCCACCCCGCGGCGAGGGTGGCCGCGTCCGGTCCCGTTCGTCAAGCTGCTTGGCAGGGCGCGCACCTGGCGCGGCGATGCGCGCTCACATTGCTTGTCCGTTACAAACACATTGACAGTCATCAGAGCGGATATGACTATCTAACGAGGATTAGATCAAAAAGAACGCCATCGCGCGAGGACAAGGGCGTCCACCACCGCGCAGCCATGGCGATAAAGGGCCAACGCGCCCGAGACAGCAGACATGCGGGGCTGATGCAGCCTCGAACCGGCAACAGGGCCTGAAGGTTCCGCGAGGAGCCATCGGGCGCCTGTTGCTTTGCGGGATGTGGTGCAGGTGGGGGGCGGCGAGGATGCCGGTCAGATTGCCAAGCGTCGAGCAGCTTGCTGGAATCGCGCGGTCGTTCGGGCTGTCGCTGAGCGGCGACGACCTGGCGTCGTTCCGCGACCTGATGCGGGGGCCGATTGCCTCCTGCGCGCGCCTCGATGCGCTCGTCGAGCCCAAGCTGCCCGTGAAATATGCACGGGCGCCGGGCTATCGGCCGTCGGCAGAGGAGAATCCCTACAACGCCTGGTACTGGAAGACGGATATTCCCGGCGCCGCCTCAGGGCTGCTGGCGGGCAAGAAGGTGGCCATCAAGGACAACATCTGCGTCGCCGGCGTGCCGATGATGAACGGCTCGCAGCTGCTGGAAGGCTACGTGCCGGAGATCGACGCCACGGTGGTGAGCCGCATCCTCGATGCCGGCGGCACGATCGCGGGCAAGGCGGCGTGCGAGGATCTATGCTTCTCAGGCGCCAGCCACACCTGCGCCACCGGCCCGATCCGCAATCCGCACAACGTCAAGCACAGCGCCGGCGGGTCATCGGGCGGCAGCGCCGCCGCCGTCGCCGCCGGTGACGTGCCGATGGCCCTGGGCGGCGACCAGGGCGGCTCGATCCGCACGCCCTCGAGCTGGTGCGGCATCTACGGCCTCAAGCCGACCTGGGGCCTGGTGCCGACGACGGGATCGATGCCCATCTCCTACTCGGTCGACCATTGCGGGCCGATGGGCGCCTCGACGGAGGATGTCGCGCGGCTGCTGGCGGTCATCGCCGGGCATGACGGCCACGATCCGCGCACCCAGCTGGCGCGCACCGACGACTACATGGGCGCGCTGGGACAGGGCATCGCGGGCCTGCGCGTGGGCGTGCTGAAGCAGGGCTTCGGCCATCCCGAGAGCGATCCCGAGGTCGACCGCATGGTGCGCGCGGCGATCGACTCCCTGGCCGGTGCCGGCGCCACGATCTGCGAGGTGTCGGTGCCGATGCACTACGACGGACCGCACATCTGGAGCGGCATCATCCTCGAAGGCGCCGCCGAGATGATGCTGAAGGGCTACGGCGTGGGCAACAACGTGGCGGCGTACTATCCGCTGTCGATGCAGGAGGCGTTCGCGCGCGGCATGGCCTCGCGCATCAACGATGCGTCGGAGACGGTGAAGCTGGTGCTGCTGCTGGGCGAGTACCTCCATCGCCACTACCACAACCGCTACCATTCCAAGGCACAGAACTTGCGTGTGCTGCTGCGCGACGCCTATGCCCAGGCCCTGGGCGACGTCGACATCCTTGCCATGCCGACCATACCGTTCACCGCCACACTGATCCCCGACGCCGACTGTCCGCGCGACACCTATGTTGACCGCGCGCTCAACATGCAGGCCAATACCTGTCCGTTCGACGTGAGCGGGAACCCGGCGTTCACGCTGCCCTGCGGCCGCAAGCACGGCCTGCCGGTGGGCTTGATGCTGGTGGGACGGCATTTCGAGGAGAGCCGGTTGATCGCGGCCGCGGCGGCGTTCGAGGCAATCGGCAGACGAGGAGAGCGATGAGCCTGAAGGATATCCATTACCTCGACCTCGTCGAGGTTGCCCGGCGGATCCGGGCTGGTGCGTTGTCGCCCGTCGCGCTGACCCAGGCCATGCTGGAGCGCATCGAGAAGACCCAGGGCACGCTCAAGAGCTATGCCACGGTCACGGCGGACCTCGCCATGCAGCAGGCGCGCCAGGCCGAAGCCGAGATCGGACGCGGCGCCTGGCGCGGCCCGCTGCACGGTGTGCCCATCGCGGTCAAGGACCTGTGCTACACCAAGGGCATCCCGACGGCTGCCGGCATGCCGATCCATGCCAGTTTCCGGCCGGACCATGATGCGACGGTCGTGCAGCGCTTCGCCGATGCCGGCGCCGTGCTGCTGGGCAAGCTGCAGCTCACCGAGGGCGCGTTCGCCGACCATCACCCCAGCATCGCGCCGCCGGTCAACCCCTGGCACCAGGACCACTGGTCGGGCGCCTCGTCGAGCGGCTCGGGCGTGGCGACGGCCGCCGGCCTGTGCTTCGCCTCACTGGGCTCCGACACCGGCGGCTCCATCCGCTTCCCGTCGGCTGCCAACGGCGTGACCGGCCTCAAGCCGACCTGGGGCCGGGTGAGCCGCTATGGCGTCTTCGCGCTGGCGGAGTCGCTGGACCATATCGGTCCGATGACCCGCAGCGCCGCCGATGCGGCCGCCGTGCTGGGCGTGATCGCGGGCGCCGACGCCAACGATCCGACGGCGCGGCAGGAGCCCGTGCCCAACTACCTTGCCGGCCTGGAGCGCCCGATCCGCGGCGTGCGCATCGGCGTCGATCGCAGCCTCAACACGACGGGCGTCGACAAGACCATGATCGGCGTGGTCGACGATGCCCTGGCGGTCCTGTCCGGCCTCGGCGCCGAGATCCGCGACGTCACGTTCCCGTCGCCGGACGAGGCCGTGAAGGTCTGGCTGCCGCTGTGCGCCGTCGAGACCGCGGTCGCGCACGAGGCGACGTTCCCCAAGCAGGCCGACCAGTACGGTCCGGGCGTGCGCGGCCTGATCGAGCTGGGGCGCGGCCTGTCAGGCTTCGACCTGACCAAGATCCAGCTCGTGCGCGAGGCGTTCCGCGGCCGGGTCGCGGCCTTCTTCCAGGACGTCGACCTGCTGCTGATCCCGGCGCAGTACACGGCCTCGCCGACCACGGCCACGATGGCGACGCTGGGCCAGGACGAGAACGCGCTTTCGATGCTGCTGCGCTTCACGGCGCCGTTCGACATGACGGGCAGCCCGACCATCACCTTGCCGGGCGGCTTCACGGACAAAGGGCTGCCGGTCGCGTTCCAGCTGGTGTCGCGCCACATGGAGGAGGACCTGCTCCTGCGGGCCGGGCACGCCTTCCAGCTGGCCACCGACTGGCACAAGCGCCGGCCGCCGGTCTGACGACAGACGCGGGGTACAGCCATGAGCATCAACGATTGGGTGGCGCGCTCGATCATGCATCGCCGCGGCGCGTCGGGTGGCAAGGCCGGCGCCACGCACCAGCTCACCGAGGAGCAGCAGGCCGAGTTCCACTTCACGATCGGCCCGTACTCCAAGCCTGTGATGACGGTGAAGCCGGGCGACCGGGTCGTGGTCGAGACGCGGGATGCCTTCAGCGGCCGCATCAAGACCGAGGCCGACAAGCCCAGCGAGAAGATCAGGATGCCGTTCGCCAATCCGCAGAACGGGCCGATCATGATCGAGGGCGCCGAGACGGGCGATGCGCTCGCCGTCCACATCGAGGCGATGGCGCCGCGCGGCGAGCAGCCGCGCGGCACCTGCGCGCTCATCCCCGAGTTCGGTGCGCTGACGGGCACGTACTACACGGCGACGCTCAACCAGCCCCTGCCGGAGATCGTGCGCAAGATCCTGGTGGACGAGAACACGGTCCACTGGAGCGACAAGGTCAAGCTGCCCTACAAGCCGCATATCGGCACGTTGAGCTGCTCGCCCGAGATCGATTCCATCAGCTCGCTGACGCCCGACAACCATGGCGGCAACATGGACCTGCCCGACATGGGGCCGGGCACCGTGACCTATCTGCCCGTGCGCGTGCCCGGCGCGCGCCTGTTCATCGGCGATGCCCATGCCTGCCAGGGCGACGGCGAGGTCTGCGGCGTGGCCGTCGAGCATGCCAGCCTCACCACCATCCGGGTCGACGTCGTCAAGAAATGGACGATCGAGTGGCCGCGTCTGGAGACCGACGAGCTGATCATGGCGATCGGCAGCGCGCGGCCGCTGGAGGACGCGACCCGCATCGCCTATCGCGAGCTGATCCGCTGGATGGCAGCCGACTACGGCTTCGATCAGCTCGACGCCTACATGATGCTGAGCCAGTGCGGCAAGGTCCGCCTGGGCAACTTCGTCGACCCGAAATACACGGTCGGCGCCGCGGTTCTGAAGAAATACCTGCCGGACGGGGCGTGATCATCGCGCCGCGCGTGAAACCTCGTGGGGCTCAGGAGGAGGGGCTTATGGGCAAGTCAGGAAGAACGGCCACGCTTTGCGGTGCGGCCATCGCGGCATCGCTGGCGATGGCCGCAGCGCCGGCGATGGCGCAGCAGCCGATCAAGGTCGGCCTGCTCGAGGACGTCTCGGGCGATATCGCCCTGATGGGCAAGCCGAAGCTCAACGGCTCGCAGCTCGCGGCCGAGGAGATCAACGCGGCCGGCGGCATCATGGGCCGCAAGATCGAGCTGATCCATCTCGATCCGCAGATGGACAACGCCCGTTACCAGGAATTCGCGCGCCGCCTCTTGCAGCGCGACAAGGTCGACGTGCTGATCGGCGGCATCACCAGCGCTTCGCGCGAGGCCATCCGCCCGATCGTCAACCGCACCGACGTGCCGTACTTCTACACCAACCAGTATGAAGGCGGCGTGTGCGATGCCAGCACCATCAGCATCGGCGCCGTCCCTGAGCAGCAGTTCTCGACCCTGATCCCGTGGATGACCGAGACCTTCGGCAAGAAGGTCTACACCATCGCCGCCGACTACAATTTCGGCCAGATCTCGGCCGAGTGGACGCGCGATTTGATGAAGAAGCTGGGCGGCCAGGTGGTGGGCGAGGAGTTCATCCCGCTGGGCGTGTCGCAGTTCGGCCAGACCATCCAGAATATCCAGCGCGCCAATCCCGACTGGATCATGACGCTCAATGTCGGCGCCTCGCAGGACTCGTTCTTCGAGCAGGCGGCCGCCGCCAAGCTCTCGATCCCGATGGGCAGCTCGATCAAGGTCATGCTCGGCTTCGAGCACAAGCGCTTCCCGCCGCCGGCGCTGGCCAAGATGCATGCCACCGCCAACTGGTTCGAGGAGATCGACACCCCGGCCGCCACCGACTTCAAGAAGCGCTGGCGCGCCAAGTTCCCGAACGAGGCCTACATCAACGACATGGGCTACAACGCCTATACCGCGCTCTTCATGTACAAGACACTGGTCGAGAAGGCGAAGTCGACCAAGAAGGCCGACCTGCGCAAGGTGATCGCCACGGGCGAGGCCTGCATCGATGCGCCCGAGGGCAAGATCTGCATCGACCCGAAGAGCCAGCACACCTCGCATCACATGCGCCTGATCGGTGTCAATCCCGACCACTCGGTGCGCGTGATCAAGGATTTCGGCCTGATCAAGCCGTACTGGCTGGGCGAGATCGGCTGCGACCTGACCAAGAAGGACCCGAAGGAGCAGTATACGCCGACCAGCCTGCCGAAGAAGTAATGGAATCCTCCCCCAACAGAGTTGGGGGAGGTGGCCGAAGGCCGGAGGGGGATCCGACGTGGTCTTCGTGGCATAGACCACGTCGGCTCCCCTCCGCCCCTTCGGGGCACCTCCCCAACTTCGTTGGGGAGGAAGCGCTTCTGTGACCTGAGCCCAGACCCCATGTTCGCTGAAATCTTCTCGATTGCGTTTCAGTTCGCCGACGTTTTTGCCTTCCTGATCCTCGCGGCCGCCGGGCTTGCCATCATCTTCGGCATGATGGGCATCATCAACATGGCCCATGGCGAGTTCATCACCTGCGGCATCTACGTCACGGTCATCTGCGTGCAGCACGGCGTGCCGCTGCCGCTGGCGCAGGCGATCGGCGCCCTGTCCGCCGGCCTGGTGGGCATCGTGCTGGAACGCACCATCATCCGGCACCTCTATCACCGGCCGCTCGACTCCATCCTGGCGACCTGGGGCATAAGCCTGATGGTGACTCAGGGCATGCTGATCGTGCTCGGCTCGAGCTGGCAGGGCATCGGCACGCCGCTGGGCAGCTTCGCCGTGGGCGGCTACACCTTCTCGACCTACCGCCTGGTGCTGTTCGGCGCCGCCGTCGGCGTGCTAATCGGTCTGTACCTGATCTACATGCGCACGAACTACGGCGTCATGGCGCGCGCCACGATGCAGAACGCCGACATGGCCCGGGCGCTGGGCGTGCGCACGCAGCGCATGTACGCGATCAGCTTCGGCCTGGGCGCGGCCCTGGCCGGGCTGTGCGGCGCCCTCTATGCGCCGACCATGACGCTGATACCGACCATGGGCATCACGTTCATCATCGAGTCGTTCGTCACCGTGGTCGTGGGCGGCGCCAACGTGCTGCTGGGGACCGCGCCGGCCGGCATCCTGCTGGGCGTCGTGCGCACGATCCTCAATGCCTGGTATGGCCAGATCGCGGGCCAGATCGGCTTGCTGATCACGGTCATCATCGTGATCCGGATGCTGCCGGAAGGCGTGTCCGGCTGGCTGTCGCGTCGGGGAGGATGAGCTGGTCCCATGACCCCGATGCTGAATGTGCTCAACGGCCCGCAGACGCTCGGCAACGGGCGTTTCTTCTGGACCGGCTTCGTGCTGGTCCTGATGTTCGCTCTGGGCTACCCGGCGATATCCGACCCCTATGACGTCGGCAATATCGCCTACCTGCTGCTCTCGACCCTGACGGCGCTGGGCCTCTCCCTGATGTGGGGCTATGCCGGCATGTTCTCGTTCGGCCAGACTGCGTTCTTCGGCGTGGCCGGCTACACCTACGGCGTGATCTCGATCAACCTCGGCGCCAGCGGCGGGCTGACCTTCCTCTGCCTGCTGGGCGGCGTGGCCGTGGCGGCCCTGTTCGCAGCGCTGCTGGGCTACTTCCTGATCTACGGCCGCGTGAGCGGCGTCTTCTTCGGCATCGTCACCTTCGCAACGACCCTGGCGTTGGCGGCATTCTTCGGCCAGACGGCGGGCCCGGAATGGGCGATCGGCAAGGCACGGTTCAACGGCTTCAACGGCATGATCGGCATGCCGCCGCTGGAGCTGCCCTGGCTCGACGACAACATCGTCCTGGAAGGCATCGCCCTTTACTACTTCGTGCTCTGCCTGGTGCTGGTGGTCTATCTCGGGCTGCGCATCCTGGTGAACAGCCGTTTCGGCAACGTCCTGGTCGCGATCCGCGAGGATCCGCTGCGCACCGAGCTGCTGGGCTACGACGTGCGCAAGTACCAGCTGATCACCTTCGTCGTCGGCAGCGCGCTGGCGGCGCTGAGCGGCGGCCTCTACACGGCCTGGGGCCAGTTCATCCCGCCGGCGTCGATGGGGCTGCCGGCGGCGGCGATGCCGATCATCTGGGTCGCCTTCAGCGGCCGGCAGGACCTGACCGCGACCCTGGTCGGCACGTTCCTCCTGCTGCTGGTGTTCCAGACGATCACCGTCTACAGCCAGCAATACGCCCTGATCCTGATGGGCTTCCTGCTGCTGATCACGGTCCTGCTTGTGCCGTCGGGGTTCGTGATCGGCGTCGGCCGCCTGCTCGGGCGGCTGGGAAGAGGTGTCACGTCATGACGGCGATCCTGGAGACCCGCCAGCTGCACAAGCATTTCGGCGGCCTGTCCGCGGTCGCCGATGTGAGCATCACGGTGATGGCCGGCGAGATCCACTGCCTGATCGGGCCCAACGGCGCGGGCAAGAGCACGCTCTTCAAGCTGGTGGCCGGCACCTACGCGCCGTCCCAGGGGGAGGTCCTGTTCCGGGGCGAGGACGTGACGCGCCGCAAGCCCTATGAGCGGGTCGGCCGCGGCATGAGCATCAAGCTGCAGGTGCCCAGCGTCTTCCGCGAGCTGCCGGTGGCGCAGAACCTGGAGATCTCCCTGCAGCGCACGTGCCGGGGCGCGGCGATGGAGGCGGAGAAGGCGCGCCTGCTGGAGTTCCTGCAGCTGCAGGACGACGCCGGCAAGCCGGCCGGCTTCCTGGCGCACGGCCAGCAGCAATGGCTCGAGATCGGCATGGCTCTGGCGCTGCAGCCGACGCTGCTGCTGCTGGACGAGCCCACGGCCGGCATGTCGCCGCAGGAGACCGAGCGCACCGGCGAGATGATCAAGAGCCTCAACGCGCAGGGCATGACCGTGCTGGTCGTCGAGCACGACATGACATTCGTGCGTCAGATCGCGCAGCGCATCACGGTGCTGCACCTGGGCCGCGTCTTCGCCCAGGGCAGCACCGACGAGGTCATCGCCGACCCGCGTGTCGAGGAGATCTACCTGGGGAAGGGCCATGGCCACTGAACCCGTTCTCGAGGTTGTCGACCTGCGGGCCAGTTACGGCAGCACGCCGGTCCTGCGCGGCATCGACATGCGCATCGGCAAGGGCGAGATCGTGAGCCTGATCGGCCGCAACGGCGTCGGCAAGACGACCACGATGCGCTGCCTGATCGGCCTGCTGCGCGCCACCTCGGGGCAGATCCGTTTCCAGGGCGAGCTGATCACGGACCTGCCGGCGGATGAACGGGCGCGCCGCGGCATCGGCTATATCCCGCAGGGCCGCCAGGTGTTTCCGCGCATGACGGTCGAGGAGAACTTGTGGGTAAGCCGCCTGGTGGGCCGCGGCGACGGCCGCCGGCTCACCGACCTCGTCTACCAGCACTTCCCGATCCTGAAGGAACGGCGGCGCCAGTCGGCCGGCACGCTCAGCGGCGGCCAGCAGCAGCAGCTGGCCATCGGCCGCGCCCTGGTCGGCAACCCGTCGCTGATGCTGCTCGACGAACCGTCGGAAGGCATCCAGCCCTCGATTGTCCAGATGATCTGCGAGGTGCTGCGCTCGATCCGCGATCAGCTCGGCACCACGATCCTGTTCGTGGAGCAGAACCTCGATACCATCATGGAGATCAGCGAGCGTTGCTATGTGGCCGACAAGGGGAGCATCATCGCCGAGATCGGCCGCGACCAGCTGCAGACGCGCGATGCCGTGCGGCAGCATCTGCTGATCTGAATCGGGACAGGGGAGGGCAGGCGATGGACCTCAATCTCAAGGGGATGAAGGCGCTGGTGACGGGTGGCACCAAGGGAATCGGCCGCGCGACCGCCGCGCTTTTCGCGGCCGAAGGCTGCAGCGTCGCGGTCTGCGGCCGCGACGCCGGGGCGGTGGACCAGACGGTCAAGGACCTTGGCGCCAAGGGCGTGCAGGCGCATGGGCAGGCATTGGATGTCGCCGATGCCGACGCCCTGAAGGCCTGGGTCGAGGGCTCGGCCAAGGCGCTGGGCGGCATCGACATCCTGATCTGCAATGTCAGCGCGCTGGCCGTGGGCGACACGCCGGAGAGCTGGGAGAAATCCTATCGCACCGACATGATGCACACGGTGAACGCCGTCGCCGCGGCGCTGCCGCACCTGGAGAAATCCAAGGCCGCCTCGATTGCGATCGTGTCCAGCGTGTCCGGCTTCGAGGTCGATTTCGCGGCCGGCTCGTATGGCGCCACCAAGGCGGCGCTGATCCACTACGCCAAGGGCCTGAGCCAGCAGCTGGCGGCCAAGGGCGTCCGCGTCAACGCCGTGTCGCCCGGCAATACCTATTTCGACGGCGGCATCTGGCAGAACATCGAGAAGAGCATGCCGGACCTCTTCAAGTCGACGCTGTCGGTGAACCCGTCCGGCCGCTTCGGCACCGCCGAGGAGGTCGCCTACGGCGTCGTGATGATCTCCAGTCCGCTGGCCAGCCGCATCTCCGGCACCAACCTGGTGATCGACGGCGCGCTGACCAAGGCGGTGTAGGCCGGAGCCGCACGACCGCACGTTTAGTCATCCCGAGCGCAGCGAGGGATCTCCTGCGAATAGCACACCGTGCGCCATGCCGCGGGAGATCCCTCCGCTGCGCTCGGAATGACGGAGGGGCCCTGCGCTCGACCGCGCATCACGCTACCGCGGGCGCCGGCTGGCAGCCGGCGCGTCGCCGCCCAGCTCCTCGCGCCAGTAGAAGCGCGCCGTCTCCATATGGCGCTGCATGAGCGCAACGCCCTTGCGCGTGGCGCGGGCGCGGATGGCGTCGACGATCTTGTGATGCTGGCGATGCGAGGCCCGGCCGCGCCGCAGGACGGCGAAGTAGCGGCGCCGGCGGGGCAGGGTCAGCTCGTAGAAGGCGTTGAGCACCCGCACCAGGATGTCGTTGTGCGCGGCCGCGACCAGGGCCAGATGGAACGCCTGGTCCTGCTCGGCGATGTTGCCGCCTGCCGCCAGAACCACGTCGGTCTGCTCGAGAACCTGCTGCAGTGCCTCGAGGTCGCTGTCCTCGCGCCGCAGGCAGGCCAGCTCGATCGCCGTGCGCTCCAGCGAGGCACGCACCTCCATGGTCTGCGCGATCTCGGCCTCGGTCGGCGGGAAGCCCAGGCTCGACAGCAGCACCAGGGCTTCGAAGCTGGACTGGGCGCGCAATTCGCGCACGTAGATGCCGGACTGGGGGCGCAGCTCCACGACGCGCAGCGAGGCGAGCGTCGCCAGGGCCTCGCGGACGGCGTTGCGGCCGACGCCGAAGCGCTCGGCGAGCTCGCGCTCGGAGGGCAGGCGCTCGCCCGGCTGCAGGCGCCGGTCCGCCATGAAGCCCATGACCTTGGCGATGACCGCCCGGCCGCTCTCGGTGCCCGTCCACATTTCGGTTGACACTCTATCACCACTGGCCGCTACTGTCTGGAAAATTGGTAGGACCAGATTGGTCCCTCCACAGAGGAAGCGCAGACGACAGCCCGATCCGCGGCGTTTCACGGAGGCGATGATGTTCGATCAGCCTGCGTCCGACTGGTTGCGCGACAGCGTGCGGGACGAGAAGAGCCGGGGCGTGTTCCGGGTCCATCGCCGCGTCTTCACCGAGCCCGGCGTGCTGGCGCTGGAGCGCGAACGCATCTTCGACCGCTGCTGGCTCTATCTCGGACATGTCTCGGAAGTGGCCGAGCCGGGCAGCTTCGTGGCCCGCAAGGTCGGCGGCCGGCCGCTGATCTTCAACCGCGACCGCAGCGGCGCGATGCATGCCTTCTTCAATTCCTGCCCGCATCGCGGGGCCATGGTGTGCCGCGAACGCCAGGGGCGCTCCAACGGCTTCGTCTGCCCCTATCACGGCTGGAGCTTCGCGTCCGACGGCCGCCTGACCGGCCAGCCGCTGCCGGAATCCTATGCGCCCGACCTGCGGGGCGACCCGTCGCTCAACCTGCACGAGGTGCCGAAGCTGGCCGAGTTCCGCGGCTTCGTCTTCGTCAACTTCGACGGCGCCGCCGACAGCCTGGAGAACTATCTGGCCGGCGCCTGCGAGTACCTGGAGATCGTCTCGCAGCACGGCGAGGCGGGCATGGAGATCCTGCCGGGCAGCCAGTCCTACGGCGCCCGCGCCAACTGGAAGCTGCTGCAGGAGAACAGCGCCGACGGCTACCACGCCAACACCACGCATGCCACGTACTTCGCCTATGTGAAGGCGCGCGACGGGGCGGTGCTCAACAACTATGTCCGCGGCGGCTTCGGGCGCGTGCGTGACCTGGGCAACGGCCATGCGGTCTCCGAGTCGGTGGGGGCCACGCCCTGGGGCCGGCCGGTGGCGCGCTGGATCCCGCCCTGGGGCGAGGCCGGCAAGGCCGAATGCGACGCCATCCAGCGCCGCATGGCGGCACGGCTGGGGGAGGAGCGCGCCGAGATCATCTGCAAGGGCGATCGCAACCTGCTGATCTTCCCCAACCTCGTCGTCAACGACATCATGGCGGTGACGGTGCGCACGTTCTCTCCTGTCGCGCCGGATCGCTTCGAGGTCGAGGCCTGGGCGCTGGCGCCGAAGGACGAGTCGGCGTTCATGCGCGACATGCGGCTGCGCAGCTTCCTGGAGTTCCTGGGGCCGGCCGGCTTCGCCACGCCCGATGACGTCGAGATGCTGGAGCTGTGCCAGCAGGGCTATGCTGCCTGCAGCGCAGTCGAGTGGAATGACCTGTCGCGTGGCGTCCTGGACGAGGACGGCCCGGCGCCAGCCAAGCAGGACGAGCTGCAGATGCGCGCTTTCTGGCGGCGCTGGCACAGCCTGATGACGGGAGCGGCGCGATGAGCGCGGTCAGCCGAGCCGCCGTCGAGGATTTCCTCTTCCATGAGGCCGATCTGCTGGATTCCTGGCGGCTGGAGGAATGGGCGGCGCTGTTCACCGAGGATGCCCGCTACCTCGTGCCGGCAACCGACCGGCCCGACGATTCGCCGGCAAGCTCGCTCTACCTGATCTATGACGACCACGGCCGGCTGGTGGAGCGGGCGCGCCGGCTGCTCAAGCGCGCCGCGCACGCCGAGTTCCCGCACTCGCGCACGCGCCACACCGTCACCAACGTCCGGCTGCTGGAGAACGGCGGCGATACGGCGCGCGTGAGCTGCAATTTCGTCGTCTACCGCAGCAAGCGCGAGGTCATGGACATCTACCCCGGACGCAGCGAGTACGAGCTGCTGGTATCCGACGCAGCCGGGTTCCGCATCCGGCTGAAGAAGTCAGTGCTCGATCTCGAGGCCCTGCGGCCGCACGGCAAGCTCAGCATCATCTTGTGAGGGGGCGCATGGCTGCTGAACGGGCCTTCGAGGGCCGCGTCGCGATCGTCACCGGCGCCGGCCGTGGCACCGGCGGCATCGGGCGCGCCATCGCGCTGCGCCTGGCCGGAGCGGGCGCCAAGGTCATGGTCGCCGACGTCGATGCGCGGATAGGCGAGACCGCCGACGAGCTGCGTGCCGCCGGCGCGCAGGCGCAGAGCCATGTCGGATCGCTGGCTGAGGAAGCCAACGTCCAGGCGATGGTGGATCGCACCATCGACGCCTGGGGCCGGATCGACGTGCTGGTCAACAATGCCGGCGGCGGCATCATCCGGCCGTTCCTGGAGCATGACGGCGACAGCCTGCGGGAAACAATCGCGCGCAATCTGTGGACCGCGTTGTGGTGCTGCCACAAGGTGCTGCCCCACATGGAGCGGCTCAACTACGGGCGCATCGTCAATATCGGCGCCGACAGCCTGCGCACCGGTATCGCCGAGCACGCCGGATACAACGCTGCAAAAGGCGGCGTGATCGGCATGATGACGGCGCTGGCCCGTGAGTTCGCAGGCCACGACATCACCATCAACACTGTGTCGCCCTGCGTGGTGAACACGCCGCGGTTCCGGGCGCTCAAGACCAGCAACCCGGCGCTGGCGGCGCATTTCGAGAGCGTCGTCCCCAAGGGACGTGCCGCGGAGATCGACGAGGTGGCATCGCTGGCCTGCTTCCTGGCGCGCAGCGACTCAGGCTTCATCACGGGCCAGGAGGTCAGCGTCAACGGCGGCAGCGCCATGCCGTAGGCACCGCACAAGACATCGCCGGAAGGGGAGGGGCTCATGGGACGGGGGATGCTGGCGCTCTTGATCGCGTGCGTATGGACAGCAGGCGCGGCGGCGCAGGACTATCCGAGCAAGCCGATCCGCATGATCGTGCCTTATCCGCCCGGCGGCGCGACGGACATCCTGGCGCGCAACATCCAGCAGTCGATGGGCGAGATCCTCGGCCAGCCGATCGTGATCGACAACAAGGCCGGGGCCGGCGGCAGCATCGGCACCGCGCAGGCGGCGCGCAGCGCACCTGACGGCTACACCCTGGTGTTCGGCAATCTCGGGCCCAACGCGATCAACATCAGCCTCAATCCCGACATCGGCTACGACCCGGTCAGGGATTTCGCGCCGATCTCGCTGGCCGCGACCATGCCGCTGTTCCTGGTGGCGCATCCCAATCTGCCGGCGCGCAACGTCGCCGAGCTGATTGCGCTCGCCAAGGCCAAGCCCGGCAGCCTGACATTCGCGTCCGTCGGTGTCGGCTCGGCCTCGCACGTCACGGGCGAGCTGTTCAACAGCATGGTGGGGGTGAAGATCATGCATGCGCCCTACAAGGGTGGCGCGCCGGCGATCAACGATCTGCTGGCCGGGCATGTGTCCGTGATGTACGCCAGCGGCATCGAGGCGACGACCTACATCCAGGCCGGCCGCATGAAGCTGCTGGCCGTGAGCACCGCCGGGCGGTCCTCACTGTTTCCCAATGCGCCTGCGATCAGCGAGACCGTGCCCGGCTTCGATGTCGGTGTGTGGTTCGGCGTGCTGGCGCCGGCCGGCACGCCGCCCGCCATCGTCAGCCGGCTGAACGACGCCATCGGCCGCGCCCTGTCGCGACCCGACGTGCAGGAGAAATTCCGTCAGCTCAGCACCGAACCGGCGGCGACGACCCCGGCGGCGTTCGCGGCCCTGATCGCCAGCGAGGTGGCGCGCTGGGGCAAGGTGGTCAAGGAGTCCGGCGCCAAGCTGGAGTAGGAGGCTGCCGTCGACAGGAAGCGCTCTGTTTCGGGGAGGTGGTGCGCATGACAGCGCGATGCGCTGCCGTATAGGATTGCGCTCACGCAAAGCGATAGAGGCGAGGAAACGATGGACCTGGGGCTTTCCGGCAAGAGCGTCATCGTCACGGGCGGTGGATCCAATATCGGCCGTGCCGTCGTGCTCGGCTTCGCGCGCGAGGGCGCGGACATCACCATCGGCGAGCTTGACGCCGGCCAGGGCGAGGCGGTGGCGCAGGAGGCGCGGCGGCTGGGCGCGGCTGGCGCGCAGGCAGTGGCGACCGACGTGACCGATATGGCGCAGGTGCAACGGCTGGTCGATGCCGCGCTGCAGCGATGCGGCAAGGTCGACGTGTTGGTCAACTGCGTCGGCTGGGACCAGCTGATGTTCTTCACCCAGACGACCCCGGATTTCTGGGAGAAGATCGTCCGGATCAACTATTTCAGCGTGCTGAACTGTACCCGCGCCGTGCTCGAGCCGATGATCAAGGCCGGAAGCGGCGCCATCGTGTCGTTGAGCTCCGACGCCAGCCGGCAGGGCGAGCCGCGCGAGGCGGTGTATGGCGGCATCAAGGCCGGCATCAACGCCTTCATGAAGACGATCGCGCGCGAGAACGGCCGCTACGGCATCCGCTGCAACGTCGTCTGCCCCGGAGTCACGATTCCGGAGACCGACGGCGAGGTGAGCCAGCACAGCATGTGGGCGCGCAAGGGCGCGATGTTCACCGACGAGCAGCTCGAGAAGGTCGCCAAGGCGTTGCCGCTGCGCCGCATCGGCCGGCCCAACGACGTCGCCAATGCTGTCCTGTTCCTGGCGTCCGACGCGGCCAGCTACGTCACCGGCCAGGTGCTGAGCGTGAGCGGCGGCTACAGCATGGTGGGATGAGCCGGGCGCCGCCGCTTGCGGATGCCGCTCAGTATGGCACGGCGATGCGGCCCACCTTCTCGCGGGCGATGATCATCTTCTGGATCTGCTCGGTGCCGTCGCCGATCATCAGGCCCAGGATGTCGCGCATCCGCTGCTGATGCGGCAGGTCGCGGCTGAAGCCGGCGTGGCCGTGCGTCAGAAGGCAACGATGCGCGGTCTCGAACGCGGTCTTCGGCGCCCACCATTTGCACATCGCGGCCTCGGCCGTGTGCGGGCGTCCCTGGTCCCGTAGCCACAGCGCCTTGTAGCACAGCAGCCGCGCCGCGCTGAGCAGCGTCTCGGCCTCGGCCAGCGGCTCGGTGACACCCTGATATTTCGCCAACGGGTTGCCGAACGCCTGGCGCTCGGTGATGTAGGCCCAGGTTTCGTCGAGCGACGCGCGCGCGGCGGCCAGCACCTGCAGCCCGATCAGGGCACGGCTGTAGTCGAAGCCGTTCATGACCTGGTGGAAGCCACCACCGTCGTGGCCGATGCGGCAGGCTTCGTCAACACGCACGTCGTCGAAGAAGATCGAGCCGCGTCCGACCGCGGCCGACCCGACATCGCTGAACGACGTGCGCGAGACGCCCGGTGCGTCCAGCGGCACCACGAAGGCCGTCACGCCTCGGGCACGCTCACCGGCCTGGCCTGTGCGCGCGAAGACAATGGCGTGATCTGCTTGCAGGGCAAGCGAAATGGATGTCTTCTCACCGCGCAGAACATAGCTTGTGCCCTCGCGCCGAGCGCTCATCGCGAGACTGGCGGCATCCGAGCCGCCGCTCGGCTCCGTCAGGGCCAGCGCCACGATCGTGTCGCCGGCGATGATCCTGGGCACCAGGACGTCGGCGACGTCGGCCTGCGCGTGGCTCGACAGCAGGATGCCCAGCAGCGAGCCCAGCAGGCAGATGTAGCCCACGTTCATATCGGCGTATGACACTTCCTCCATTACGATGCCCGCCGTCACGCCACCGGCCTCGAGGCCGCCGAAGCGCTGTGGCAGCTCCGGCCCGATCAGGCCCAACGCACCCATCTCGCGCACCAGGGCGCGATCGATGAAGCCATCGGCTTCGCGCGTGGCGTAGCCCGGCGCCAGCTTGTCGCGCGCGAAGCGGCGCGCGGCCTCGCGCATGGCTTCCTGTTCAGATGTGAAGTCAAAATCCATGGACGCTTCTTCTCCCTTGATCGAACGCACCGGCGCGCGACGCTGAGCTTGGCATGCACTATGCATGACACCAGGGCTGCGCACACCCGATGCCGAGTGAGCCCCGAATTCGATCAATGGTGATTCTCCGGAGGGATGCGGCCGCCAGCCCACTGTGCGATGCCGTGGGTACTCGCTTCTTTTCCTCGCCGCGATCGTTCGTCGTGACTTTTGTGTGGCCGCTTTCCGTAATCCCAGCTGCGTCATCCTTCGCCGTAAACTGGCCTCAAAGTGAAATCACGTTCGCACCGGAACTTCTTCACGATGCGCACGTTGTTGCGGCGCGACTGATATCAAACACAGAAAGGCTACAGGTTTCACGGTCAGTCAGCATCAAGGGCGGCAGATGCGCGATGTTCGATAGCCGGCCGGCGACAAGAGCAAGGGCGCATCGTCCGCACATTCGCTTCACACTTCAGCCACAGACATCGGTCACTTCAGAGTTCGCGGTTTGAACGGCGTTGGGCGCGGCGAGCCGCGTGGAGCGAAGCCGCTGGACGGGAAAAATTTGGTCGAGGCCTCGATGACGCATCAGCGCGCGCAGGGACAGGAGACAGCCTTACGGCGCCAATGGGAACGATATGATTCGCAAGTGCCTGCTTCCCTCGTTGGTCGGCGTGAATTGCCTGATGCTGTCGGCCTGCGGGCTGCCGGAGATGTTGTCGCGTCCGTTGTCCAAATCGACTGCCGTGCGGCCGGCGTCTTCCAGCGCCACGCAGCGCAAGCCGCCGCAGACGGGGGCATCGACGGCAAGTGTCGCCAGCCCGAAAGGGGCGGATCCCGCCGCCGGCGCCAAGGGGGCAGGCAGCAGCGCTGCATCGGTCAACCTGATCGGGTTGGGCGAGCAGGAATTGCGCGCGAAGCTGGGTCCGCCGGTCACGGAGGAGGAACGTCCTCCGGGCAAGATTTGGCGGTATCGAACGGGAGGATGCACCCTGAACGTTTCACTGTATCCGGATGTCCAGACCAGGAAATTCGGAACGCTGACCTATGAGGTGAAGAGCGATGACGACACCGATGAAGGAAAGCGCAACTGCCTGGCCGATCTACAATCCCGCGCCCAGGCCCGTTGACACGATCACGTCCGGCGATCGCGTGCGGCTCGTCTTTGTCGATGACGATGACGACTATCGCGAGGTGGTCGGCGCCGAGCTCGTCGACCACGGCTTCGACGTTGTCTCACTGGCCGATGGCTCGGCGATGCTTGATTACCTGGCCGGTGGCGGTGGGGGCGACGTGATCGTGCTCGACTGGAACCTGCCCATCACGCCGGGCATCGACCTGCTGCCCAAGCTGCAGCGTCGCGGGATCCACTTGCCGATCGTATTCTTGACCGGCCAGTCCTCGCGGGCGCACGAGAACCTGGCGCTCGAGCGTGGCGCGTTGGACTTTGTGGACAAATCGCGCGGCGTGGGCATATTGGCCAAGCGCATCCGGCTGATTGTCGAGGCCGGCAAGCAGCCGCAGGAGATGCAGGCTGAAGAGATCCTGCAGTGCGGCCGGCTGGTCCTGCGGCCGCGTGTAAGCCGGGCCTATTGGAATGATGTCGACGTCAACCTGACGCTGACCGAATTCAACATCGTGCGGTTGCTGGCCTCCAGTGTCGGCGAGTATGTGACGTATCGGGCCGTGTATGACTGCATGCACCACGTCGGATTCATCGCCGGGAGCGGCGAAGATGGCTACAGAACAAATGTCCGCTCTTCCATCAAGCGGATTAGGAACAAGTTCCGCGCCATCGATTCCGACTTCGGTGAAATCGAAAACTTCCCTTCCTTCGGTTATCGCTGGGGCCGGGCCAGCACGCCCTCGGCATAGGGTGCTCGCGGGGGCGCGCCGCCTGGGCGCGTCCCTGACGCTCAAACTCGTCGCGATTGTCGGCATCTTCGTTGCGTTGCCGATTGTCCTCTACGGCCAGTTCGAGAGCGTCGATCGCCAGACGCGCGATCTGGTCACGCGCAGCATCCAGGACCGCAGCCGATTGATCGCGCAGGCCCTGACGCCGGTCCTGGCGAAGATGGCGTCGCCGGTGCAGGACGTCCTGAATGCCGAGCTGCAGAAGTATGGAGCCGACGGCACCATCCTGAAGCTGATGCTGCAGCCGGCCGTGGGGCAGGGCGATCGCGCCTTCTACTACCTTGCCTCGGCCCCGCATGTGTCGGCCGGCCAGGTCGGCGCCGAGCTAGACGAGCTGGCGCAGCGGGGGATCCTGAAGCGGCTTTCCGAATCGTGCATCTGGGACGCGACGGCCGAGATCCGCTATCGCCAGCCGGACGGAACAGTCGAAATCCTGACATCGCTGATTCCGATCAAGACGGAGGCGGGGTGTTGGGTGCTGGTGTCGGCGCATGCCACGTCCGAATTTCTCAGGACGTCGATCGGCCGGCCTTACTGGCAGACACGCGAGGTGCGGATCGCGGCCCTGATCTACCTGATCCTGGCCGTGGTGACGGTGCTGGTCGCGGTCAGCATTCGCCGCAGCTTGCGGCGCTTTCGTGATGTAGCACATGAGATTCGCGAAGGCCGGATCGGCGAGTATGCGTTCAGCAACCGCAACGTCGTGCCGGAACTGTCGAGCGTGGCTCGCGATTTCGACCGCCTGGTGCTCGACCTGCGGCGGGTCGCCCGTGATATGCGCCAGACGGCCGAAGACAACGCGCATGCCTTCAAGACGCCGCTGGCCACCATCCAGTCGGCGCTCGAGCCGATCCGCCGGCGGGTGCCGGCCGACGACGAGCGTTCGCAACGGGCGCTCACCATCATCGATTCGTCGGTCGACCGCCTGAAGGCGATGGTCAACGCCGCGCAACGGCTGGAGATCAACACCGCCGACCTGATCGACGCGCCGCGTCGGCGCATCAACATGACCCAGCTCGTGGGCGATTCGCTGGTGCATTATCGCGAGGTGCTGGCCGGCCGCCGGATCCGGCTTGTCCGGCGTCTGGACGACAACGTGATGGTGCGCGCCGGCGCCGGCATGCTCGAGGTCGTGCTGCAGAACATCCTCGACAATGCCATCAGCTTCTCGGCGCCGGACAGCCGCATCATCGTGACGCTCAGCGCGACGGCAGAGGTCGCCGATCTGCGGGTCGAGGATGAAGGACCGGGCGTCGCGGCCGAACGGCTCGATCGCATCTTTGAGCGCTACTTCTCCGTGCGTCCGAAGCTGGTGCAGCCGGTCGAGACCGACCAGGCGGTGCGGTCGGCGGAGAACGCGGGCCTGGGCCTCTGGATCGTTCGGCGCAACATCGAGGCGCTGGGAGGCCGCGTCACCGCCTCCAACCGCATGGGGGGCGGCCTGTGCATCCGCGTCACATTGCCGTGCAATACCGCCGGCTGATCTGACAGGCGGGGCTGGCGCAGGGCCTTGCTCCTCGCTGCGCCCGGGATGACAGCGCTGATTTTCCGGACAGGGCATGAAGGCGCCGCTGCAGCGCGACGCCGGCGAAGCACATTTTGATCACTGGTGAGCCCGCAGGGTGGGTCATAGCTTCAATGATCAGCCACCATCGCTTCGGGATTGCGACATGGATACCATTGCCGATCTAGCTCGATTCCGTGTCCAGGGGTCGGCGGTCATCCATCCGGTGATCCTGTCGGGTGGCTCCGGTACACGGCTATGGCCGCTGTCACGCGCTGCCTATCCCAAGCAGCTGCTGCCGCTGCTCTCCGAGCGGACCATGCTGCAGGAGACCGCGCTGCGCAGCATGACCGATGTCGGCTTCGCCGCACCGATCGTGATCTGCAACGACGAACATCGCTTCCTGATCGACGATCAGCTCCGCCAGGTGGGCGTGGTGCCGCAGCAGCTCATGCTCGAGCCGGTGGCGCGCAACACCGGTCCGGCGGTGGCTGCGGCTGCCTTGTGGCTGATCGCGCGCGACCCTGACGCGCTGATGCTGGTGCAACCCTCCGACCATGTGATCGGATCGGTTGCCCGCTTCCACGAGGCGATCGCACGCGGTGTCGGCGCGGCGCAGAGCGGCAAGCTGGTGACCTTCGGCATCAAGCCCGATCGCCCCGACACCGGCTACGGCTACATCCAGACCGGGCAAGCCCTGGAGGACGCCGAGGGTGTGTTCCTCGCCGACCGGTTCGTGGAGAAGCCCGACCGGGCCACCGCGGAGCGCTTTGTCGACAGCGGCGTCTTTTCGTGGAACAGCGGCATCTTCCTGATCGGCGCCCGGCACTTCCTTGAAGATCTCGGCCGGCTCAATCCCGAGATGCTGGCGGCTTGCGAGCGGGCGGTCCACAAGGGCACCGAGGATCTGGGCTTCTTCCGGCTCGACGCCGCAGCGCTGTCAGAGGCGCCGTCGTTGTCGATCGATCGTGCCGTGATGGAGCGCACCGATCGGGCCGCCGTCGTGCCGGTCGACATGGCGTGGAATGATCTCGGCTCGTGGCGGGCGCTGCAGGCCCTTGGCTGCCAGGACGGCGACGGCAACGTCGTGCAGGGCGACGTCATTCTTGATCGGGTGCGCAATTCCTATATCCGGTCCGACAGCAAGCTGGTGGCGGTCATCGACGTGGAGGATGTGGTGGTCGTGTCGACCGACGATGCGGTCCTGGTGGCACGGGCCGATTCGGCGGCCGAAGTTTCGGGCATCGTCGAGCGCCTGCGCCGGGAGAACCGGTCCGAGCCGATCCAGCACACCACGACATACAGGCCCTGGGGCTACTACCGCACCGTCGACGCCGGCAGCCGTTTCCAGGTCAAGCGGATCATGGTCAAGCCCGGCGCCAAGCTCAGCCTGCAGATGCACTTCCATCGTGCCGAGCACTGGGTGGTGGTGCAGGGCACCGCGATGGTTGAGCGCGGCGACGACCGCATGCTGGTGCGCGAGAACGAGTCGATCTACATCCCGATCGGCACGGCGCATCGGCTGGAGAATCCCGGCAAGCTGCCGCTGCACCTGATCGAGGTGCAGTCGGGGCCTTATCTCGGTGAGGACGACATCGTTCGCATCGCCGACAATTACGGCCGGGCCTGACCTCTGCCACCGCCGATGCATCGCAGGGTGAGTGGCGCCACGCCACGAGGGTATGCGGCCCCGTGGCCAGGGCTGGTCTATGGCTTTTTCAAGACCCTTCGACGCCCCCGTTTTGGTCACAACATTGCTGTGCGGTTTGTTGTTAGAGGACTGCCATCCCAACATGGGTGCTGCGGGGACCGGGATCGCCGCAGCTTCAACAACCAAGATCATAGGTGATGGTATGGCCAACGTCAGGATCGTTAAGTCGATTCCGCGTCGTGGCCTGGTTGCGGCAATGGCCGTTGTCGCAGCCGGCGCCGCCGGCATGACGACAGCGCGAGCACAAGTCTCCGACACAACGCCACGGGGCGGCCAGCCTCCCGGCGCTACGATCGACCGGTCGTCGGACTACAAATTGGGCGGCGGTGATCGCATGCGCATCATCGTCTACGGCCAACCCAACTTGACCGGCGAATACGTGCTGGACGGTAGCGGTGCGCTTTCGTTTCCGCTGATCGGCCAGGTCCAGGCAATGGGCATGACGCCCAGCCAGCTCGAGCACGCGATCGTGTCGCGGCTGCATCCCGACTATCTGCGCAACCCCAGTGTCAGCGTCGAGGTGATGACGCGCCGGCCCTTCTACATCGTTGGCGAGGTACGCAATCCCGGCAGCTATCCTTACGTATCCGGCATGACGGTGATCAACGCCATCGCGCTTGCCGGCGGGTTCACGTACCGCGCACGCGAAAGCTCGTTCTATATCAAGCGTAACGACAGGAACGGCCAAAGCGGCCGCATCGATGCCAATCAGGAAACGCCCGTCCAGCCCGGTGATGTCATCATGGTCAGGGAGCGATACTTCTGATGAACCAGCTTCCCGATCGAGTCCGCGGGCGCCGCCGCGTCGTCGCGCGTGAACGAGTCGTCGCCCTCGATCCGATGCCGTATGTGCCGCCGGAGCGCGAGCAGGACTTTCTCGAGACGCTGCGGCGCTTGTGGCGGCACCGGTACCTGATCATCGGCTGCGCCGTTTTCCTGGGCGGTACGGCGGCCGCCGTCGCGATGTCGATGCCGTCGATGTATGTTGCTGAGTCGCGCGTCCAGGTCGGTGTCCCACCGGTGCGCTACCTGAATGTCGAGGCAATCGTATCCGACGTCAGCCCCGACCAGGAGCGGGTCACCAACGAGGGTTTTGTCATCCAGTCGCGCGACCTCGCCAAGCAGGTGATCAATCGCTTGAACCTGGTGAAGGATCCGGAGTTCAACCCGGAACTGCAGACGCCGTCGCGCTGGTCTCGCTACACCGACATCGGGCAGCTCGTGCCCAAGTCCTGGCTCGCATGGCTGAAGGGCATCAAGGGCGGCGGCGAGGACAAGGCGCCGTCGGCGATCGATCCGGTCGCCGCGCGCGATAGTCATATGATCGATGTGCTGCTGTCCCGGGTCGACGTGTCGGTCCTGGGCCGCTCGCATGTGCTGGGCATCAAGGTCTCGTCGGCCAACCCGCAGACCGCGGCCGCGATCTCCAATGCGCTGGCCGATATCTATCTCGATTATCAGCGGCAGGAGAAGGTCAAGGCCTCGGAGCGGGTCGAGAAATTCCTCACCGGCCGGATCTCCGAGCTGCGTGAGCAGGTCCGCAAGTCGGATCAGGCAGTCGAGGAGTATCGCAAGCGCTACGGCCTGTACAAAGGCCAGAGCAGCGGCGTCACCTCGCAGCAGCTCACCGAGCTGAACACGCAGCTGATCCAGGCCCAGACGGCCAAGACCGAGGCCGAGTCGCGCCTGGCCGAAGCCCAGGCCCTGCGCAAGGGCGGCATGGGCGGCGAGAGCGTGCCGGAGGTGCTGCGCTCATCACTCGTGAGCTCGCTCAAGCAGCAGCAGGCTGATGCAGAGCGCAAGGCGGCCGAGCTGGCGGCAGCCTACGGGCCACGGCATCCGCTGATAATCAATGCACGGTCCGAGATCGCCAACATCCGGGCGCGGGTCGCGGCCGAGGTGGCCAAGGTCATCGATGGCCTGGCGCGCGAGGCGAGGGCCGCCGAGGCGCGGTATGATGCTATCGCTCAGAGCTTCGATCAGCTCAAGGGTCAGATGGGCAATGTGAACGAGCGGGCCATCGAGCTTGATGCGCTGGAACGCGATGCGGCCGTCAACCGCAATCTGCTCGAGGCGATGCTCAACCGGGCCAAGCAGACGATCGGGACCGAGGAGATCCAGCAGGCCAACGCCAAGCTGGTGTCGCCTGCGTCCATGCCCGCCGGCCCGTCCTTCCCACCCAAGGCGCTGCTGGTCTTCCTCGGCGCGGTCGGCGGCATATTGGTCGGTGCTGCTGTCGCACTGATGCGCGAAGGGGCCGACCGGACGTTCCGGCGCGCCGATCAGATCGTGGCCGCCACCGGGCTGCCGGTGATCGCGATGGTGCCGCAGCTCACGGGCGGCACGCCGCCGCAGGTCCACGTGCTGCGCAAGCCCACGTCGCCCTTCAGCGAGTCGCTGCGCCGGCTGCATATCGGGCTCGAGCTTTCCGAGGTGGCCGAGTCGCCCAAGACGATCCTGGTCACGTCGGCGACGCCGGCCGAGGGCAAGTCGGTCCTGGTGGCGTCGCTGGGGCGGCTGCTGGCCAGCAACGGCAAGCGGATCCTGCTGGTCGACTGCGACTGGCGGTGCCCCAAGCTGCACCAGCTTTTCCGCTGCTCCAACCGCAACGGGCTGGCCGGGCTGCTGACCAGCGAAACCGCGGCGCTGGACGATTTCGTGCACCATGACGCGCTGTCGGGCGTCGACGTGGTCACCGCGGGCGAATGGACTCCGCAATCGACGCACCTGCTGACTTCGGAGCGCATGCGCATCGTGCTCGATGCGCTGGCGCCGGACTACGACCAGATCATCCTCGACACGCCGCCGGTCCTAGTGGGCGCCGAGGTGCTGGCCTTCACCCGCATGGTGGAGAAGGTGGTGTTCGTCGTGCGTTGGGGGCACACGCGCCGTGAAGCGACCCTGGAAGGCCTGAAGCAGGTCATCGAGGCGCAAGCCGACGTGGCCGGCGTGGTGATGTCGCGCGTCGTTCCCAAGCAGTACAAGCAATATGCCTACGGACATGCCAGCTACGAATACGCACGTCCGGTGATGGCACGCATCGGATAAGTGACGCATGCAGCCGCCCGAGGTTCTGTTCGTCACGCAGTACTACCGTCCCGAGCTGATCGGATCGGCGCCGTTCAGCGCTGATCTGGCTGAGTGGCTGGTCGGGTGTGGCCGTCAGGTGACGGTGCTGACCGGCCTGCCGCACTACCCGGCGTCGGAAGTGTTCCCGGCTTATCGCAAGGGGCGGGGGATGCGTGAGGTGTTCAACGGCGTGATGGTCGAGCGCCTGGGTGCCTGGGTGCCGCGCCGGCGGTCGGCGACGGCGCGCATCATGGGGGAAGCCTGGTTCCTGATGAACGGGGCCTTCGCCCTGGCGACAGGGCGGATCGCCCGCCATGCCGTGGTGCTGTCGCTCTGTCCGTCGATTCTCAGCGTCGCGCTGGGCGCGATGGCACGCCTGCGCGGCGGTCGCAGCGTCGCCATCGTGCATGACATCCAATCCGGGCTTGCCAGCGGGCTGGGCATGGTCGGCAACGGTTGGTTGGCTCGCGTGATGCAGTCCTGCGAGCGGATGGTGCTCAACCGGGCCGACCTCGTCGTCGTGCTGTCGTCGGAGATGGCTGACGAGCTGCGGCGGATCGGCGTGACGGCGCCGGTCGAGGTCGTGCCGATCTGGGTCGATACCGACCAGGTGCGTCCCATGCCGGCGTGCCACGACGGCAAGCTGACCGTTCTCTACAGCGGCAATCTCGGCAAGAAGCAGGGGCTGGGCCAGGTCATCGACATGGCCGAGGCGTTGCAGTCGCGCCGCCCCGATATCGACATCGTGCTGCGCGGCAACGGCAACCAGGCCGAGGCGCTGCGTCAGCAGATCGCCGAGCGCGGCCTCGCCAACACCAGCCTGGCGGAGCTGCTGCCGGATGGCAGCCTGAGCGAAGGCCTGGCGGTCGGCGACATCCACCTGGTGCCGCAGGACCCCGATACGGCGTCCTTCGCCGTGCCATCCAAGGTGTTCAATATCATGGCTGCGGGCCGGCCGTTCGTCGCCACCGCTCATCCGGGCAGCCTGCTCTGGCGGTTGCGCCATCGCAGCGGCGCCTTCATGTGCGTGCCGCCCAACGACGCTGGCGCCTTCGCCGAAGCCATCGTGCAGCTCGCCGACGATCCCGAGCTGCGGGCCGACCTGGGCGAGCGGGGGCGCCAGTTCGTGGAGCGGCACGTCGCCAAGCGCAAGGTGCTGGGCGATTTCGTGACCCGGCTGGACGCGCTCTGTGCCCGCAGCTAGCGCCGGGACAATGTCCCACCTGCTGGTTCTGGAGCCCGACTCCGAAGGACATCCGCGGGAGTGGCTCGAGCACCTCGTAGCCTATGCGGCCGCGCAGCCGCGGCTGGGGGTCACCTTCGTCGTCGCACCCGACATGGGCGCGCATCTGACGGCGAACCTGTCGTCGGCCACCCGCGATCGCATCCAGGTCGTGCCGCTGCAGCCCTACGAGCGATGGCTGTGCACACGCCGGCTCTTGAGCTTGGCGGCGTTCGCGCGGTGGTGGGTCATGCGGCGCTACCTGCATCGCACCGGCGCGCAAGCCGGCCATTTCCTGTCGTTCGACCATCTGTGCCTGCCGCTGGCGCTGGGGCTGGGCACCGGCGGCCGCCCCGTCTCCGGCATCCTGTTCCGGCCATCGGTGCACTATGCGGCCTGGGGCACCTACCGCCCCAGCGCCGGCGAACGGCTGCGCGATCTGCGCAAGACGGCCCTGTACCGCCTGATGCTGATGAACCGCAGCGTCAGGGCCGTGCTGTCGCTTGATCCGTACTTTCCACTTCATGCCCAGCGCCTCTATCGGCACGGAAGCAAGGTGCAGGCCGTGCCCGACCCGGCCTATCCGCAGTCCGCGACCTTGCGCCACGAGACGGGAACAGCGACGCCGGCCGATCGTATCGGCTTCGTGCTCTTCGGCTATCTGACGGAGCGCAAGGGGCTGATGGTGCTGCTGGATGCCCTCGGGCGGATCGGCCCGGCGGCATCGGCACGGATCGCGATCACCATCGCCGGCCGGATCGAGCCGGCGCTGCGCGATCGCGTCACCGCCTGCGTGGACGCGCTGCGCCAGTCGCATCCAGACCTGGTGCTGCGCATCGATGACCGATGGTTGCCGGCGCGGGAGCTCGATGCCCTCGTCAAGGCAAGCCACGTCGTGCTGGCGCCGTATCAACGGTTCGTCGGCTCCAGCGGCGTGCTGCTGTGGGCGGCACGTGCCGGCCTGCCGCTGCTGACCCAGGATTTCGGGCTGCTGGGGCGGCTCGTGCGCGACCATCGGCTCGGCCTCACAACGGACACGACCGATCCTGTCAGTCTTGCGGCAAGCATAGAGCGCATGGCCGCGGCGGGACCGGACACATTCATGGATCCGCTTGCCGCGCAATCGTTCGTCGCGGCGCGCACGCCGCACAACTTTGCATCAACGGTGATGGGAAGCCTGTGCTGTGACGCGCAGGACGTTGAACGCGCTGCGTAATGTCGGCGATTTGCTGCGTTGAACAGCCCTAACTTGATCACAAGACCCGCCGCCCGTCGATATGGAGAATCCTGGGGAGTCACGCGGAACATCCGTGATCGGAAGCGATTGTGGAATCGACGGATGCCAAGGCGGCGACATCTACAGGATCAAGGCGCGAGCGCGCGCCGAAGCGAGGCGGTTGCATGATGACCCGTGGTTCGTCGACGACAGCATCCGTTGCCATCGCGGACGCAACCGAGACATCCGAGATGCCGGGTTCGTCCGGGCCGCTGCGCGAGCGCGTACGCAAGACCGTGTCCGCCGCCATTGTCACGCGCCTGCTGATGGCGATCGACGGCGCTGCGGTGCTGGCTGCCGGCGTAGCGGCGCTTCACTGGGAAGCGACACGCACCGAGATCGACTGGGGCGCGGCCGGCATGGTGATCGCGCTCGGCACCGTGCTGGCGATCAACGCCTTCCATCTGCTGGGTGGCTATCGCTTCGCACGGCTGGGGCGTCTGATCGAGGCGGTGGCTTCGGTCGCGCTCGGCTGGCTGCTGAGCCTGGGCGTGCTGGTGGCCGTCGCATCGCTGGCCACCGTGTCGATCGCGACGCTGCAGCCCTGGCTGGCCGTGTGGTTCGCCGGTGGTCTTGGCTTGCTGGCAAGCAGCAGGCTCGTGCTGAGCCTGCTGCTGGTCCGGTGGAAGCGCGAAGGCCGGCTGGGCGAGCGCGTCGCCGTCGTCGGAACGGGCCCGATCGCCCGCCGGCTGCTGATCCATCTCAACGGCCGAAGCGGCACCGCAATGCGTGTTGCCGGCATCTACGACGACCAGCACGACGGCCATTCCATGGGCGTGCGCTGCCTGGGCCATCGCATCGCCGGTGACGTCGATGATCTCGTGGCCGATATCCGGCGGCTGGGCATCACGACGGTCGTCGTGGCCTTGCCGCTGTCGGCCGATCTTCGTCTCGCGGCAGTGCTGAACAAGCTGAGCATGGTTCCCGTGGACGTCAGGCTGTGCCCTGACGGGTTCGGCCTGCAGCTCGGGCGTGTCGGTGTCAGCCATGTCGGCGACATGACGCTGCTCAACGTCATGGACCGGCCGCTGCGCGACTGGCGGCGGGTGGCCAAGGAGATCGAGGACCGCCTGCTGGCGGCCCTCATCCTGACGCTGATCGCGCCGCTCATGCTGTTCATCGCGACGCTGATCAAGCTCGACAGCCCGGGGCCGGTGTTCTTCCGGCAGAAACGATACGGCTTCAACAACGAGCTCATCGAGGTCCTGAAGTTCCGCACTATGCACCATGCGGCACAGGATCCCAACGCCGAGCAGCTGACGCGCCGGAACGATCCGCGCATCACGCGCATCGGCGCCTTCCTGCGGCGCACCAGCATCGACGAGCTGCCGCAGTTCCTCAACGTCCTGCGCGGCGAGATGTCGATCGTCGGTCCGCGGCCGCATGCCCTGGCCGCGAAGGCCGGCCGGCTCCTCTACCAGGATGCCGTCAGATACTACGACTCGCGCCACCGGATGAAGCCCGGCATCACCGGCTGGGCGCAGATCAACGGCTGGCGCGGTGAGACGGACACTGTCGAGCAGATCCGCAAGCGGGTCGAGCATGACCTCTACTACATCGAGAACTGGTCGATTGCCCTTGACCTCAAGATCATCATACGCACCGTCTTTGGCGGGTTCACTGGCCGATATGCATATTGATGCCGGTAGGCCAGCCAACGGCTGTCGGGCGCCGCGCTGCCTCTGGCTGACGCTCGCCGACCCCGAGCCGCGCCACAACGGCCAGTTCATCTATTCAGGTGGACTGATCGACGCCGTCGCCGAGACTGGCGCCGAGGTCGAGGTGCTGGGGCTCAGCCGCCCCGACTCGCCCAAGCGCAACGGCGACGGCGTCGCGCATGTCGTGTGGCGTCTGGTGGAGCAGACGCCGCTGTCGCATTGGGGCAGCCTGACATCGCCGTTGCCGCACCTCGCCTATCGCTGCCGCACCAGCCAGATGCGGCGGATCCTGGATGAGCTGCTGACCCAGAACGACTGGGACGGCATCGTCTTCGACGGCCTGTCGGTCGGCTGGGCGTTGCCGCACGTGCTGGCGCATTATCGGCGGCACCAGAGCAGGCCCAAGCTGATCTATGTCTCGCACAACCATGAGGAAAGCCTGCGGGCGCAGATCGCCGAGCGGCAGGGCCGCTTCTTGCGCCGGCAGGCCGTGCGGCTGGACGCTCTGAAGGTGTCCCGGCTGGAGCGGGACCTGGTGGCGGCCGTGGATCTGGTGACGGCCATCACGCCCGAGGACCGCAGCCTGTACCGCGAACGCCAGCCGGCCAAGCCGATCGAGGTCCTGACCCCCGGCTACGAGGGCCGCTGCGTGGCACGCCGTCAGATCACCGCCGATCTGCCGCGCCGCGCCATCATCGTCGGCAGCTTCGACTGGATCGCCAAGCGCATGAACCTCGAGGACTTCGTCAGCGTGGCCGACCCGCTGTTCGCCGCCCATGGCGCCGAGCTGCAGGTGATCGGCAGCGCCGAGGAGTCGTTCCTGAACGGCCTGCGCAAGCGGGCGGTGGCGACCTCGTTCACGGGAACCGTGGCCGACGTCACGGGATACATGGACAACGCCCGTATCGCCATCGTGCCCGAGCTCAACGGCGGCGGTTTCAAGCTCAAGGTGCTGGAGTACGTGTTCAACCGCCTGCCGATCTTCGGCCTGGAAGGGTCGGTTGCGGGCGTGCCGCTGCGGCCTGATGACGGCATCATGCTGTTTCCCGACCATGCCACGCTGGCGCAGGCCGTGATCGATGCCATGGACAATCTCGACCTGCTGAACGGGATGCAGCAGCGCGCCTTCGTGGCCTGCCGCGACAAGTTCGACTGGGCCAGCCGCGGCCAGCAGCTGCTGTCCGCCCTGGCGGGATCGTGATCGGGAAGGGCCGATGAACGGGTACCGCACGCAGCAGCTCGGCTGGTTCGACACGATTCTGGTCGTGATCTTTCTGCTGGGCCTGTACCTGAACGTCTCGCTGCAGATCACGCCCAAGATCCCGCTGACATGCGCGCCCTCGGGCTTCGCCGGGCTGCTGCTGCTGTGGCGCCGCCGCGACCGGATCGATCCGCGGCATTTGGGCGGCCTTCTGGCCGTGATCGCGCTTTATCTCGGCGCGACCCTGTCGGCAACCAACTACGACTATCTCGGCAAGCGCTTCACGGGCCTGCTGCAGCTCACCTATTCGCTGGTGATCTGCTACGCCTTCTTCGTCACGATGGTCCAGACCGAGCGCGGGCAGATCGCCAGGATCCTGCTGATCTTCTGCCTGTCGATCGCCGTGGGGTGCTTCCTGGAGCAGTACGCCGGCCTGCGCGCCATCAGCGATGCGGTGCGCGAGCGCATGTACGACAGCGGCATCGTCTATGACGCCGACCTGCGCGACCAGCTGCTGTATGGCCGCGTCCGGCCGAAGCTGTTCACGTCGGAACCCGCCTCTGTCACATTCACGTACACGCACTACACCTTCACCTGGCTGGTGGTGAGCCAGTGGCGATGGAAGCTCCTCCTCTATATCGGCCTGATGGGGGTGGGGCTCTTGCTGATGCCGGGGCCGACCTTGCTGCTGATGCTGATGCTGGCCGTGCCGTACCTCATCTTCCTGCATGGCCAGGACGGACGTGGCGGGGGTGTGTCCATCACCCGCATGGTTGCGGGAATGGCGGTCTCGGCCGTCCTCATCGCCATCGCGCTGGTTGTCGGCAGCTCGTTCTTCGCCGAGCGAATCGCGGAATTTTCCAGCGGCAAGGATGCCAGCTTCTTCTACCGCGTCATCGGGCCGATGCTGGTGGCCTTCGATGTCTTCAAGCGCTATCCCTGGGCCGGCGCCGGCCTGACCGGCGAGCCGTTCATCGCCGACCAGGTGCTGACTGTCTTCATGAATTCCAGCGGCTTCCAGGCAGCGTGGCGCATCGACAAGGTCAGCGAGGTGCTGACCAACTACTTCTGGCTGCACTGGATCTATCTCGGGCTGGTCTGGGGCACGGTGACCCTGATCGGGCTCGGCATCTGGCTGAGGATGATCGGCGCGCCCAGCCTGCTGTACTGCTTCGGCGTCTGGCTGATCCTGGGCCAGGCGGGCGGCGCCTATGTCGGCCCCAAGACCTGGTCCGTGATCCTGATCGCCGCGGCCAGCGCCGCCCTGACTCGCCAGGTCGTTGCGGGCAGTGCCGGCACGCCGGCGCATGACATGCGCGATCGCCCGACGATGGTGCGCGGCACTGGCGTGCTGCGGCCGAAATCGGTGCAGCCATGAACGCCCTTGATGCCGGTCGACGCCGCCTGCTCGGCATCGGAGCGGGCATGGCCCTGGCGGCCGCGCCGCTGGCGGCGACGGCCCAGCCCGCGCCCCGGCCGGAGCCTGCGGCACGGCGCACGATGCTGTCGGCGGCGGCGTTCGGCGCCGTCGGTGACGGCAAGGCCGACGACACCCGCGCCCTGCAGGCGGCATTGGATGCGACCTTCGCGCCCGGCGGACCGGGCTTCCTCGTGATCCCACCGGGCGAGTACAAGGTCAGCCGCACGCTGCGCATTGCGACCAGCGGCGGCCCGCCGGGCGATATCGGGCGCCACAGCGGCATCACGGCGCACGGTGCCCATATCGTGTCGGCGATCACCAACGGCGCCAACGTGTTCGAGCTCGTCAGCGGCACCACGGTGCGGTTCATCCTGATCGAGGGGCTGGACGTGCTGGGCAGCGGCAGCGACGGCCACGGCATCTACCTCGAGTGCGAGCACAAGGAGCACTACCTCTACAACATCTGCCTGCGCGACGTGGCGGTGCAGGACTGCGGCGGCGACGGTTGCCGCATGGTCGGCAACGTGTTCGAGGGGCAGGTCATCAACAGCTACTTCCGCAAGAACAACGGCAATGGCATCACCTTCGGACATGGCTTCCGGGCCGGCATCCTGTCGGCCATCCATGTCTTCGGCTGCGTGTTCGGCGACAACGGCCGCCACGGTGCGGCGCTCGTCAACCGCTGCTACGACGTCGGCTTCCACGGCTGCTACTTCCTGCTCAACGGCAAGTTCGGCCTGGTCGCGGAGAACGGCTGCACGATCCTCTCGAACTGCGGCTTCGAGAACAACCATCAGGCGGCCAGCGGCTTCGAGACCGGCGACGCGGGCATCGCCTTGCAGGGGTTCGCGACGCTGATCGGCTGCGGCGCCTATTCCATCTACAATCAGACGCACCTGATCCGCGCCTATGTCGTGGGACAGCTCGTGATGATCGGCTGCGGCGGCTTCGGCGACGAGCGGGCCAAGGGCGCCGGCTTTGCCAGGATCGGCGGCCGCAGCAAGGTCGGGGCGACTATCATCGGCTGCAGCGGGACGATCGAGTATGTCGACGGTTTCGACGGCGTGGAGATGGGAGGCGCCGTCGGCGGCCTGCGCCTGGCGTCGGACTGGCGCAGCCCCAATCTCGCCCGCCTGGGGGATTATCGGCTGTGGGTCGACAAGCGCGGCAACCTGCGCCTGAAGAAAGGGGCGCCGTCCTCCGACGAGGACGGCACGGCCGTGGGGCGGGGGGCTGGATAGCGAAGGTTCTGCCGTTCCAGGGTACAGGCATCATCCCGAACGCAGTGAGGGATCTCCCGCGAATGGCGCACTGTGCGTCTTTCGCAGGAGATCCCTCGCTGCGCTCGGGATGACAGTCCTGATTGGCTACGCGACCGCGGCCTGCTGCTGCTCGGCTCGGGTGGAGAGGTACCATTGCCAGGTCTGCGCCAGGCCCTGCTCGAGCGACGTCGCCGCCCGCCAGCCGAGCGCCGACAGGCGGGAGACGTCCATCACCTTGCGCGGCGTACCGTCGGGGCGGCTGTGATCGAACCGGATACGGCCCTGGAAGCCGACGGTGCGGCACACCAGTCCGGCAAGGTCGGCGATCGAGATCTCCTCGCCCGTGCCGAGGTTGACGAAGTCCTCGCCGGTGTAGTGCTGCATCAGGAACACCAACCCGTCGGCGGCATCGTCGACGTAGAGGAACTCGCGCAACGCCCGGCCGGAGCCCCACACCTCCATCGCCTCGGCGTGCTGCAGCTTCGCAGCGTAGGCCTTGGCGAGCAGGGCGGGCAGCACGTGGCTCTGCAGGAGGTCGAAATTGTCGCCCGGCCCGTAGAGGTTGGTCGGCATCGCCGAGATGAAATCGCAGCCGTGCTGCCGCCGATAGGCCTGGCACATCTTGATGCCGGCGATCTTGGCGATCGCATACCACTCGTTGGTGGGTTCCAACGGTCCCGTCAGCAGCGACTGCTCCTGGATCGGCTGCGGCGCCAGCCGCGGATAGATGCAGGATGAGCCCAGGAACATCAGCTTCTCGACCCGGTGCTTGTGCGCGGCGTCGATCACGTTGGTCTGGATCATCAGGTTGTCGCCGATGAACTCGGCCGGACGTGTGTCGTTGGCATGGATGCCACCGACCCTGGCTGCCGCCAGGAAGATCGCGTGCGGCCTGGCCTCCTGCATGAAGCGGTCGACCTGGGCGCGGTCGCGCAGGTCGACGCGGTCACGGGGCGCCGTCAGGATCTCGCAGGCCTCCCGCTGCAGCCGTCGGACGATCGCGCTGCCGACGAGGCCGCCATGGCCCGCGACCCAGACGCGCTTACTGCGCAGCGCGTAGCAGGGGTTCGTGGGCATGATTGTCTCCCATCCGCAGGGTTGTCCGATCGGCTTCGACCATCTCCGCCACGAGCTGCTGGAAGCTGGTGCGATGCTGCCAGCCGAGCTTCTCGCGGGCCTTGGCCGGGTCGCCCAGCAGCAGGTCCACCTCCGTCGGCCGGCGGTAGGCGGCGTCGATCGCGACCAGGACCTCGCCGCTGCTGCGGCAGCAGCCGGTCTCGTCGGCACCGCTGCCGCGCCACACGACGGGCCGGCCGATATGATTGAACGCCAGCTCCACGAACTCGCGCACGGTGTGCGTCTGGCCGGTCGCCAGCACATAGTCGTCCGGCTTGTCCTGCTGCAGGATCAACCACATGCCCTCAACATAGTCGCGGGCATGGCCCCAGTCACGCTTGGCGTCGAGGTTGCCGAGGTAGAGGCGCCGCTGCTTGCCGGCCTCGATCGCAGCCACGGCGCGCGTGATCTTGCGGGTCACGAAGGTTTCGCCGCGGATCGGCGATTCATGATTGAACAGGATGCCGTTGGAGGCATGCATGCCATAGGCTTCGCGGTAGTTCACCGTGATCCAGTAGGCGTAGAGCTTGGCCACGGCATAGGGGCTTCGCGGATAGAACGGCGTGATCTCGCGCTGCGGCGTCTCGTGCACCTTGCCGAACAGCTCCGACGTCGATGCCTGGTAGAAGCGCACATCGTCCGTCATCTTCAGGACGCGGATCGCCTCCAGCAGGCGCAGCGTGCCCAGCGCGTCGGTGTTGGCGGTGTATTCCGGTGTCTCGAAGCTGACCTGGACGTGGCTCTGGGCCGCGAGATTGTAGATCTCGGTCGGCTTGACGTCGTTGAGCAGCCGGATCAGCGCCGCGCCGTCGGTCATGTCACCGTAGTGCAGGAACAGGCGCACGCCCATCTCGTGACGGTCGCGATAGAGGTAGTCGATACGATCGGTATTGATGGAGGACGAGCGGCGCTTGATGCCGTGGACAACATAACCGCGCGCCAGCAGGAGGTCGGCGAGGTAGGCGCCGTCCTGGCCTGTGATGCCGGTAATCAATGCAACCTTGTCGGACATATCTTTACCCTTCGACTGTAAGGATCTCCGGATCGTCCCCTCTGGTGTTTCCTTCCTGCCTCTTCTTGCGGCGGCGTTCGCCGGCGCGGCAGGCCTGTCGCGCTCTACGGGAATGCGATCCTTTCGGCGACCGCATCCCACGAGTACGAGGCCAGCGCGTGCTGCTGGCCCTCGGTGGCCATCCGCGCCAGACGGGCCGGATCGGCCAGCGCATCGAGGATGGCGTCTGCCAGCAGCCCCGGGTCGGCATCGTCGACCAGGAAGCCGTAGCGTCCGCCGCCGACGATCTCGGGCAGGCCGTGCCGGCGCAGGCCCAGCACCGGCGTGCGCGAGACCTGGGCCTCGAGATAGACCTGCCCCCAGGGGTCGTTGAGCATGGGCTGCACGAGCAGCGTGGCCTCATGATAGAGGCGCTGCAGTGTCTCCCAGGGCAGCTGGGTGTGGAACGTGACGGCGGGATTCTGCGGCACCGACGCACGGCTGTGAGGGTCGCCGACGATGGTCAGCCTGAGGTCAGGCCGCATGGCCTGGGCCCGCTGGAACGCATCGAGCAGCAGCACGCCGCCCTTGGCGCGGAAGTAGTGCTTGGCCACGAACAGAAGCGATGGTCTGGCGTAGTCCTTGTCGCCGAAGAAGGGCGCGATGCGGCCCATGCCCGAGCCAACCGCCGTGACCCGATCCGGCCGGACGCCATAGTGCTCGATCAGGTTGTCGCGGACATAGGCGCCGAAGGTGAAGATGTGCTCGAGGCCGGACAGGGCCTGGCGCTCCAGCCGCTCATAGGCGTCCAGCGCCTTGCGCGGGTAGCGCGCCGCCTCGATATGGTGCGGCTGCGCCAGCGCCCAGCTGTGGTCGCAATAAAGGTAGTGCTTGACGCCTTGCCGCAGATCCACGGCCGGCAGATCCAAGGTCCCGGTGTGCAGCACATGGCCGACTCCAAGGCGGGAAGCCGCCTGTGCGATCTGGGTCGCAAGCCGCCGCCGCGACAGCTCGCTGCGCAGCAGCTGCTCGCCGCTGATCGGCCGCCCGCGCCCGGTCACCAGGTTGCCGGCTGCAACCTGCAACTTGCCGGCCGTCCCCAGCTGCGGGTGGATGCCATGCACGGTGATGCCAAGCCGCCGCAGTCCGTCGGCCACATTCTTCGGCGCGCCTGACCATGTGCGCGCGTTCAGCGGGTCGCCGAACACGGAAGTCAGCGCAACATGCTCGAAGCGGGGCGCGCGCGATGGGCGCGGCGGCGAAGCATCTGCCGAACTGACCTGAATTGCCGTCACACCGTCGTCCCTTGCTGCGGCACGCGGGTGCCCGTGAGCCGCCATGGAACCATCGTGCGCGGTGGTGCGGCTAGTGATCATGGTGTGGCGGCGCCGCCGCTGCGGCGCAGCGCGGGGATTGCGAAGCACAGATTGATCACATGGAGGGGGCGTGCCCTGGGCGGATAATGACCGCCAGGAGGACGGATATGGAGCAGACTGCGCGCGAGGCGTTGCTGGAGCGACTGGGCAAGCAGGCCGCCCTCTATGGCGCGCCACTCGATGTGCGATTGCGGCGCCTGCCGTTCCGGATCTTCTGGCCGCGGGCGCTCAATGTCGCAGGGATGACATGGCGGGTGACCGCACGGACCTTCTTCGGCCGCGATATGCGGGTGCATCTGCCGGACCTCGTCGGGAAGGAGATCTATCAGTACGGCTTCTTCGAGGAAGGCTTGACGAGAGCCATCATCGACAAGCTGCCCGCCGGTGGTACCTTCATCGATATCGGCGCCTATGTCGGGTACTACTCGCTGCTGGCGTCGCTTCTGGTGGGCGCCGAAGGGCGAGTGGTCGCTTTCGAGCCGACACCGCGCACGCGCGCCGAGCTGTCGTTGAACACATCAGGTTTCGGCAACGTGCAGGTCGTGCCGCTGGCCGCCTGGGATCAGCCGGCGCGACTGACGCTGCGGGACTTCGGCTGGCGTCAATCCAGCTTCAACAGCGTGCTGGCGCCGCGTGTCGACGGCAATCCGCGTTGCGAGAGCATCGAGGTCGAGGCGGTCGCGGTCGATGATTGGCTGCTTGCGCACAACATCGTGCCCAGCTTCATCAAGATCGATGCCGAGTCGGCGGAGCATCGTGTCCTGCAGGGGTTGCGGCGCACGATCGAGAAGCATCATCCGATCCTGTCGCTGGAGATCGGTGACTACAACCTTCCGGGCGTGCCGCGCTCGGCAGACCTCATCCGATCGCTGATCGCGATGGGTTATGATGCCTGGCAGTATCGCGGTGACACGTTCGTCGAGCATCACGTCGTCGATCACTATGGTTTCGACAACCTGATCTTCACGCCACGCCGGCAATCCGTGCAGACCGCGGCGGCATGATCGCCGATGCGCAAGCTGCAAGGGTTTTATGAATCACAGATTGGTCACACTGTGGCCCTATCGGCGCGGTCGATAATCACGTCCTGAAAATCGGGGCGCCTGCGGTGGCTCCCTTCCTTGGATCGGCTTCGGCCGGCTTGACGACTTAGCGGAGCGGTGCGTGGAAGACAGTGCACGAGATGATCGCGAGCTGATCTTCTTCTGTCCGGATGTCACGGATGCCACGACGCTCAAGCGCGTGCGGCAGTTCCAGGATCATGGCTATCCGGTCACGGTCTTCGGCTTCCGGCGCGAGCGCTACAACCGTGACTACGCGCCGTCGTGGCCCTACGTGCCGCTGGGCGGCACGACCGACGGGCGCTACGGGCAGCGCTTGCGGGCGCTGCTGCGGGCATTGCCGGCGATCCTCGCCAACCGTCGGCGCATGCGGCACACCGCGATCTTCTACGCACGCAATATCGATCAGCTGATCCTGGCCTTGATCGCTCGCCCGCTGGCGCGGTCACGCGCGCCGATCGCCTATGAGGTGCTGGATATCCCGCCGATCCTGACCGGACGCGGCGCGCAGTCCAGGATGCTGCGGGCCATCGAGCGCTACTGCCTCAAGAAGGTTCACGTGCTGGTCGTGTCCTCGCCCGGCTTCCATCGCAACTACTACGAAGCCATCCAGAACTACGGCGGCGACTGGTTCCTGCTCGAGAACAAGCTGCACCCGTCCATCCGGCAGGCGCCGACGGCAACGCCGGAAGTGCGTGTGGTAGCGCGGGCGCGTCGTGCGGAGCGCCGCTGGGTGGTGGGCTATTTCGGCCTGATCCGCGGCGACGACACCTTCGACCTGATGACACGCCTGGCCGAGCGCCTGCGCGATCGCGTCGTCTTCAAGTTCCGGGGTGTGCTGACCACGGTCGACGAACGCAAGTTCAAGGTGGCATTGGACCGCCATGAGAACATGGTCTACGAGGGCCCTTACGTGCCGCACCAGGATCTCGGCCGTCTCTACGGTGACGTCGATTTCGCCTGGGCGCTCGACCTCGAGCATATCGATCACAACTCGCGCTGGCTGCTGCCGTGCCGCTTCTACGAAGCCGGTTTCTTCGGGGTGCCGTGCCTGGCGGTGCGCGGCTTCGAGGTCGGCGAGCGCGTCGAGCGCCTGGGGATAGGCTGGACGTTCCGCGAGCCTCTGGAAGAAGCCCTGGTGCGCTTCTTCGAGACGCTTGATCCGGCCGAGTACGAGGCGCGCCGCAGCCGCGTGGCGGCGATGCCGGAAAGCGAGTTCGTCGCCGGTGACGATATCGCCGGCCTGTGCGCCTGGTTCGGCGATCACAGGAAGGCCGAAGACGGCACCGTGGATGCGGTCAGCGAGTCATGCGTCGCCAGCAACGATCTCGCGGGCCATGTCCCTACGGTTTCCTCGCGTACGGTAAGCGGCTGACGGCGATCCTGCTTCGCGCGCTTTTCGATTGGGCCCCGGCCCGGGGTTGGGCATCATCTGTCCGTTCCAGCACGAGGGAAGGACGATGCTGCATGTTCCGGCCGAGCGACTGCGCCAGCAATGCCAGGAGATTTTGCACGCCTGGGGGATGAGCGCCGAGCATGCGGCGATCACGGCCGACATCCTGACCGAAACGGACCTGCGGGGCGTGGAGTCGCACGGCATCTCGATGCTGCCTGTCTATGACGGCATGCGGGCCACAAAGCTCAACATGCAGCCCGACATCCGGGTCGTGCGTGACACGCCCGTCGCGGCCCTGATCGACGCCGACAATGCGCTGGGCCACGTGCCCTCGAAGCTGGCGGTGGATCTCGCCATCGCCAAGGCAACCCAGATGGGGGTCGCCGTGGTGACGGTGCGGCGCTCGGCGCATTTCGGGGCCGCCGGCTGCTACACCGACATGATCGCGCGCGCCGGGCTGATCGGCATCGCCACCACCTCGGCACGCGGCATCGCCATGGTGCCGACCTTCGGGACCGAGCCGGTGTTCGGCACCAATCCGATCTCGGTGGCCGCGCCGGCCGGCCGGCATCCGCCGTTCAACCTCGACATGGCGACGACGCCGGTGGCCGTGAACAAGCTCAAGGTCTATTGGCTGAAGGGCAAGGAACTGCCCGAAGGCTGGGCCTATGACGCGCAGGGCAAGCCCGAGCGCAACGCCGAACGCGCCTTCAAGACCCGCCGCATGGCGCCGCTGGGCGGCACGCGCGAGGCCGGCGGCCACAAGGGCTACGGCCTGGCGATGGTGGTCAACATTCTGTCGGCGACCTTGTCGGGCACGACGTTCCAGCCGCTGCGCATCCGGCGCGAGGGCGCCGACACGCCCGACAATATCGGCCACTTCTTCCTGGCGATCGACCCGAAGCTGTTTCGTGAGGAGGGCGCGTTCGAGCGCGACCTCGACGAGATGATCGACTTCCTGCACGGCCAGACACCTGCCGATCCGGCGCAGCCGGTGCTGGTGCCGGGCGATCCCGAATATGCCGAGCGCGAGGCGCGGCTGGAGACGGGCATCCCGCTGCCCGACGCCCTGGTGGCGCAGATCAAGGATGTCTGCCGCCAGTCCAACGCGGCCTATGTGCTGGAGGGTTAGAACAGCTACGGCACCATGCCCTCGGGCAAGGCGAGGCAATGCACGGCGATGGCGCCGGGCGTCGTCGGCCACAGCGACTGGCGATGCCGCGCGATATGCGCCAGGGCGCGGCGCAGATGCTTCAGGCGGTGCGGCTGGCCGACGATGTAGGCGTGCAGCGCGATGCCCATCACCAGCGGCCCATCCGTCGACTGCGACAGCATCTCGTCGAAGTGATCGACGATCATGTCGGCGAAGGCGTCGCCGCCCAGGTTGCGCCGCACGATCATCGGGATGTCGTTGAGCTCCTGCGGATAGGGGACGGCGAGGATCGAGCCGCCGCCCCGGGTGCGGAACCGGATCGGCTGATCGTCCATGCACCAGTCCAGCAGGTATGTGTATCCCGCCTCGGCCAGCAGGTCGGGCGTGACGCGGCTCTGGGATATCCAGGGGCCGAGCCAGCCGGCCGGCGGCCTGCCTTCGGCACTGGTGATGCGGGCGGTGGCCTCGGCGATCAGCTTGCGCTCCTCGGCCTCCTCGAGCACGCCCTGGCGTTCGCTGTTGGTGCGGCCATGGCCGACGATCTCGTCGCCGCGGGCGCGGTGCGCAGCGGCAAGCTGCGGGCAATGGTCGTAGATCGCGCTGTTGAGCAGCGCCGCGGCGGGCAGGTCGAGCGCATCGAGCAGGTCGAGCATCCGCCAGGCGCCGACCCGGTTGCCGTAGTCGCGCCAGGCGAAGTTCAGCACGTCGGGATGCGGCCCGCCGGGCGCAAGCTCGGCGCCCAGCCCCTCGCCGAAAGCGAAATGCTCGAGGTTGAGCGCGAGATAGACGGCCAGGCGCCTTCCATTGGGCCAGTCGTAGACCGGACGTCCGCGGATCGGCACATAGTCATAGCGGCCATGGGTTGGCAGGGACATGGATCGGGGCGCGCAACGAAGAACAGGGCGATGCGCCGGGGAGGTTTGCAAATATCAGGCCGCCAGCCAGCCGCCGTCCACCGGCAGCTCGACGCCGGTCACGAAGGATGCATCGCTGCCGGCCAGGTACAGGATGGCCGCCGCGACTTCCTCGGGCTTGCCGAAGCGCCCCATGGCATGGCGGGTCCGGGATCGCTCGCGCGCCGCGTCGGGGTCGGCAGCCCGGTTGAAGGAACGGTTGAGCATCGGCGTCTCGGTGGCGCCGGGCAGCACCGCATTGCAGCGGATGCCGCGGTCGACGTAGTCGAGCGCCACGGCCCTGGTCAGCGCCAGGACGGCGCCCTTGGATGCGACATAGGCGGCGTTGTTGCGGCCGCCTGCCCGTGCGAGCTGCGAGGCGAGGGTGACGATCGCGCCGCTGCCCTGCCGCGTCATCTGGCGCAGGCATTCGCGGATCCACAGGAACGTGCCGGTGACGTTGACCGCCATCACGTCGTTCCAGTCCGTCAGCGATGTCTCCAGCGCCGGCTTGCCCAGCGAGATGCCGGCGGCGGTGACGAGGATATCGACGCGGCCCCAGGCGGCGACGGTGTCATCGACGGCCGTGCGCGCCAGGGCCTCGTCCAGGACATCGCCGGCGATGCAACGGCAGGCCATCTCGCCCCGCGTGCCTGCCAGCGTGGCGAGCGCCGCGGCATCGCGGTCGACGGCCACGACCCGCGCGCCCTCGCGCAGGGCGAGCTCGACCGTGGCACGGCCGATGCCGGATGCCGCGCCGGTGATGATGGCGACTTGACCGGACAGTTTCATGCCGACCTCCCCACGAGCCAGCAGTCTAGGCGAGGGGCAGGGGATGGGCTATCACAGCGTCATGAACGTCTCGCCGATCGCCAACCCGCTGCTCGCCGCCGTTGCGCCATCGCCCATCGCCGAAACCAAGGGCTGGGTGCTGGGCCGCCAATTCCCTGCCGACAAGCCCCTGATCGATCTGGCGCAGGCCGTGCCGGGCCATCCCCCGCCGGCCGAGCTGCGCGAGCATCTCGCCGGCGTGCTGCGCGACCCGACGAAGCACGGCTATACGCCGATCATGGGCATCGCCGAATTGCGCGACACCTATGCGGCGCACCAGTCGGCCTTCTATGGCGCGACGATCGCGGCGCACGAGGTCGGCATCACCGCCGGCTGCAACCAGGCCTTCTGCCTGGCCATGATGGCCCTGGCCAAGCCGGGCGATCAGGTGATCCTGCCGCGGCCGCATTATTTCAACCACGACATGTGGCTGCGCATGCTGGGCATCGAGCCCGTGTCGCTCGACTTCCGGCCGGGCTCCGGCGCCGTGCCGGATGCCGAGGATGCCGCGGCGCTGATCACCGAGCGCACCCGCGCCATCGTGCTGGTGACGCCCAACAACCCCACCGGCGCCGTCTACCCGCCCGACACCATCGCGGCCTTCTACCGGCTGGCGCAACGGCGCGGCATCGCGCTGGTGCTCGACGAGACCTACAAGGATTTCCTTCCCTCGGGCATCCGGCCGCATACGCTCTTCGACGATCCCGACTGGAAGCGCACGGTGGTGCATCTCTACAGCTTCTCCAAGGTGTTCGCGTTGACCGGCTATCGCGGCGGCGCCGTCACCTGCGCGGCGCCGCTGATGGCCGAGATCGAGAAGGCGATGGATTGCGTGTCGATCTGCCCGCCGCGGCTGGCGCAGGAGGCGGCGCTCTACGGCCTGCGCCACCTGCAGGGATGGGCGCGCGGCAACACCGAGGCGCTGGCCCGCCGTGCCGGCCTGTTCCGCGACGGGCTGGCGCGGTCCAACCGCTGGCGCCTGGTCAGCCTCGGCGCCTATTTCGCCTATGTCGAGCATCCCTACGATGGCAGGCCCTCGGCCGAGGTGTCCAAGTGGCTGGCCGACGTGCACAACCTGCTCACCATACCCGGCTCGATGTTCGGCGCCGGCCAGGACCGTTTCATCCGCTTTGCCTTTGCCAATGTCGGCGACGCCATGGTGCCGCCGATCTTCGATCGCCTGGAGCAGGCCGTCGCGTGACGGCCGGGGAGGGAGAGGATGCCCCATATCACCTGTGATGACGGCGTTCGGCTCTACTACGAAGAGGCCGGTGAGGGCACGCCGATCGTGTTCGTGCACGAGTATGCCGGCGACTGGCGCGCCTGGGAGCCGCAGATGCGCTTCTTCGCGCGCCGGCACCGCTGCATCACGTATTCCTTTCGTGGCTACGCCCCGTCCGACATCCCCGACGATCCGGCGAAGTATGGCCAGGACCGTGTCGTGGACGACATCCGCGACGTGCTCGATGGCCTGAAGATCGACAAGGCGCATATCGTCGGCCTCTCGATGGGCGGCTTCGCGGCGGCACATTTCGCGCGCCGCTATCCGGCGCGCACGCTGTCGGCCTGCATCTGCGGCTGCGGCTTCGGTGCCGAGAAGCAGTTCTTCCAGCAGTTCCAGGCCGAAGCGAAAGCCAATGCCGAGCGCATTCGCGCCGATGGGCAGTCGGCCTTCGCCGACAGCTATGCCCAGGGCGCCAGCCGCCAGCGCCATCGCCAGAAGGATCCGCGCGGCTTCGCCGAGTTCGTGGCCCAGCTGCGGCAGCACGATACCGTGGGCGCGGCGCACACCATGCAGGAATATCAGGGCAAGCGGCCGTCGCTCTACGACTTCGAGGCCGAGTGGGCGGCCTGCGCCGTGCCGTCGTTGATCATCGCCGGCGACGAGGACGACAACGTACTGCAGCCCAGCCTGTGGTTGAAGCGCTGCATGGGCAATGCCGGCCTGCTGGTGGTGCCCAAGACGGGCCATACGGTGAACCTCGAGGAGCCCGAGGCCTTCAACCGCGCCCTGTGGGATTTCATCGTGCAGGTCGAGGCCGGCAAATGGACGCCGCGGCACACCATGCCGGCCGGCGCCAGCATGTTCCGATAGGCACGAAGGACAGGGCTACGCGACGCCGACGGTCTGCGGCACCGGCGCCGGCTGCATCAGCGGCGTGATGCGCCAGCCGCTGCCGCCGTCGCGCTCGAAGGCAAGCGGCAGCGCGTTGGCCGTCAGCTCGACCGGCAGCTCGACATCCAGCGCCCCGCACAGCACGCGCAGCACGCCGCCATGGCTGATCAGCAGCGGCATCGGGCCGGGGACCAGCAGCTCGGCGACGCCGCTCAGCGTGCGTTCGATGAAGCCGGCCATCGTCTCGCCGTTGGGCGGGTCGATGCGCCAATCCAGCCCTTCGCTGCTGGTGCCGATCAGGTCGCCGAAATAGCGCTCGCGCAGGGCGCGCCGAACGGCCACCGGCTTGCCGGTGACAGCCGCGACGCGGCCGGCCGTCAGCCAGGCGCGGGCCATGTCGCTGGCATAGATGTGATCGAACGCGATCTCCCGCAACGCCTGCGCGGCATCGTCGGCATCGCAGAAGCCCTCGTCGCACAGCGGAATATCGGGATGCTGGTAGATGCGGCCCATGTTCCCGGCCGTGCGGCCGTGCCGCAGGAACAGGAAGCGGTCGCGGCCGGCGATCAGGCCGGCCACGCGGGCGGCGGCGCGCAGCGCTACCTGGCCGGCATTGTTCTCAAGCGAGGCGGTCGTGCTCATGCGGACCCTTCTAGCCGGAAACCGTGGCCGTGGCATTACCCTTGCCAAGGCTGGCCTTGCCAGACCTACCCTTGCAAACGCTTGGCCACTTCCTCGAGCATCACCTCGGTGGCGCCACCGCCGATCGCCTGCACCCGCGCGTCGCGGGCCATGCGCTCGATGGCGGTCTCGCGGACATAGCTCATGCCGCCATGGAACTGCTGGCAGGCGTACATCACCTCGTTGACCAGCTCGCCGCACAGCGCCTTGACCATCGACACCTCGCGCACGCACTCGCGGCCCTGGGCATCGAGCCAGCCGGTGTGGTGCACGAGCTGCTTGGCGGCCGCCACGCGCGCGGCCAGCATCGATAGCCGCTGGCGGATCACCTGCTTGTCCCATAGCGGCGCGCCGAACGCCTGGCGGTCCATCACGTAGCGCAGCGTCAGGGCGAGCGCCGTCTCGGCTTCGGCCGTCGCCTGGGCACCCAGTACCAGCCGCTCGTTCTGGAAGTTCTTCATCACGGCGTAGAAGCCGCGATGCTCCTCGCCCAGCAGGTTCCAGGCCGGCACGCGCACATCCTGGAACACCAGTTCGGCCGTGTCCGAGGACAGCCAGCCAGTCTTCTTGAGCGCCCGGCCGACGGTGAAGCCGGGCGTGCCCTTCTCGACGATGAACATGGAGATGCCGGCCGAGCCGCGGGCCGTCGAGTCGGTCTTGGCGGCCACGAAATAGAGATCGGCAAGCACGCCGTTGGTGATGAACATCTTGCTGCCGTTGAGCACGTAGTCGCCGCCGTCGCGGCGCGCCGTCGTGCGGATGCCCTTGACGTCCGAGCCGGCGCCCGGCTCGGTGACGGCCACGGCGCAGATCTTCCGGCCAGCGACGATGTCAGGCATGTAGCGCGCGATCTGCTCGGGCTTGCCGGCATTCATCAGATGTGGCGAGGCCATGTCGGTATGGACCAGCACAGTGATGCCGAAGCCGCCGAAAGAGGAGCGGCCCATCTCCTCGGCCAGCACCACGCTGCCCAGCGAATCCATGGCGCTGCCGCCGTGCTGCTCCGGATAGCGGATGCCGAGGAAGCCCAGCTCGCCCATGCGGCGCAGCACCTCGCGTGGCACGCTGCCGGCATCCTCCCACGCTTCGGCATGCGGCTTCACCTCCTCGTCGACGAAGCGGCGCAGCTGGTCGCGCAGCATCTCGTGCTCTTCGCGGAAATACGGGGAGGGCAGGGAATTGGCGAGCATTGGACCCGTTCTCTTGGCTACATGTCGTGGGCGTATCTTGACGGCACGCACCCGATGTCGCCAGCCTCGTATGGCATGCCGTGACCTACCCTGCGGAAGAGGCGAGCTACGCCGGCACCGTGCCAGTCCGATCGATCGCCTCGGGCGGCATGGCCTTATCACGATGCTCGGGCTCAGCCGAAAGTTCCACTGGCAATCGCGCGCCGGTTCGGTTACTTTAGTGAGTGATAACTCGTTTTTTGAGGCGACGCCTATGGGTATGCCGGCAGCACGCGTCACGGACATGCATGTCTGTCCAATGGTGACAGGGATCGTCCCGCATGTCGGCGGCCCGGTCCTGCCGCCGTGCTCGATCAATACGCTGACAGGCTCGCTGCCTCAGGCGCGCGTGACCGACATGCTCACCTGCGTTGGCCCGCCCGATGTCTTCGTCATCGGCTCGCCGACGGTGCTGGTGAACAATCTGATGGCGATCCGGATCCTCGTCGATACGACGGCGCACGGTGGCAGGGTCGTTGTCGGGTGCTTCACCGTGTTTATCGGCCCTTGAGCCGGGTGGCACCGCGTCACGCGCGGTGCTTGACCAGGTTCCAGGCCATGTCCGCCATGCCGCGGGCGCGGTTGCCGTATTTCGTGGCCGTGGTTGACGAGGCGTTGCCGTCCAGGCCGCGCTTGTAGACACCCTGAACGATACCCGCCAGGCGGAACAGCGAGAACGCCATGTAGAAATCCCAGTGCGGGATGTCCTTGCGGCCGGTGCGCCGGGCATAGGCCGCCAGGTAGTCCTGCTCGCTGGGCACGCCCAGCGCCTTGAGATCCTTGCCGGCGTACCCGCCGGTGGCGCCGTAGCCCGGGCCGAAATGGTAGGTCATGCAGTTGTAGGCGAGGTCGGCCAGCGGATGGCCCAGCGTGCTCAGCTCCCAGTCGAGCACCGCGATGACCCGCGGCTCGGTCGGGTGCACGATGGTGTTGCCTAGCCTATAGTCACCGTGGCTGATGCGGGTCTCGTCGCCCGGCGGGATGTTGGCCGGCAGCCACTTCTTGAGCTGCTCCATCGATTCGATGTCTTCGGTACGGGCAAGGTCGTACTGGCTGGTCCAGCGCGCGATCTGCCGCGCGATGTACTGGCCCTCGCGCCCGAAATCGCCCAGCCCGATCGCCTTGTGGTCGACATTGTGCAGGCGCGCCAGCACGTCGTTGAGCGAGTCGAGGATCTTGCCGCGGTCCGCCGGCGAGACGTCGGGCATCAGCGGGTCGGCCAGGATGCGGCCGGGCAGGAACTCCATGATGTAGAAGTCGACGCCGATGACGCCCGGATCCTGGCACAGCGCATACGCCTTCGGCACCGGCACGTCGGTGTGATCGCCCAGTGCCTTGATCACCTTGTACTCGCGGTCGACCTGGTGCGCCGACGGCAGCAGCTTGCCTGGCGGCTTCTTGCGCAGGACATAGCGCCGTCCGCCGCCGTCGCTGAGCAGGAAGGTCGGATTCGACTGGCCGCCCTCGAATTGCAGCACCGCCAGCGGGCCTTTGTAGCCCTCGACGTGATCCTTCATGAAAGCCGCGAGCTTGGCTTCGTCGAAGACATGTGCCGGCCGCACCGGCGTGAGGTTGTCGGGCAGATCGGTCATGGCCGGTTCCAACTCGTTCAAACGCGTGATGAACGCCTGTTTACCGTCCGACGGCCGCGGCGTCGATGGCCTTTACGTTCCGACTTGCGGCACGCCGCCGGTCTGCGGCAGCGCCTTGATCGGCGCCGGGTCCGGCGCCACCATGGGCAGCGCCCACAAGGGAGGATCCCATGACCAAGCCGAACGGCGTCCACCATCTGGCCATCACCACGGCCGACATCAAGACTCAGATCGCCTTCTTCAGCGACGTGCTGGGCACCGAGCTGGTCGCGCTCTACTGGATGCACGGCGTGAAGGGAGCCTGGCATGGCTTTGTGAAGCTCAATGACCACTGCTCGATCGCCTTCGTGCAGACGCCTGATATCCCCAAGATCGAACGGCAGATCGGCATATCGCATTCCGGGAATCCGGGGGCGCCCTGTGCCGGCGGCGCCATGCAGCACCTGGCGCTGAACTGCGCCGACGACGCCGAGCTGATGGCGTTGCGCGACCGCATCCGCTCGCGCGGCGTCAACGTGTTCGGGCCGATCGACCATGGCTTCTGCAAGTCGATCTATTTCGCCGGGCCGGAGAACCTTAGCCTGGAAATTTCGACGTCGCGCGCCGCCATCGACGCCCGGGCCTGGATCGATCCCGAGGTGGTGAAGCTCGCCGGCATCTCCGAGCTGGAGCTGGCACGCTATAAATCGCCGGCACGCTACGACGGCGACGGTGGACGCGTGCCGCAGCCGCCCATGGATGCGTCCAAGCCGCATATGGTCTATCCCGAGAAGCGCTACCAGGACATGCTGGCGACGCCCGACGAGGAGTACACGCGCCAGCGCAGCGAGACCACGCCGCCGGTCAAGGTGGCGTAGCCCTTGCCGTGAGCGCGCCATCGGCGTGGCGCGCTCACGGCAATCATGCCGCGGAACACCCCACCAGCCGCAACGCCAGCGCAGCGTAGCGGTCAGCTATGGTTTGGGGGTTGTGCCGTCCGTCCAATCGGTACCAGCCCGCGACCGAAGTGCACATCGTGACCACGGCCATCGTGGCCTCGGCGGGATGCGGGCAATCGAACACACCGCGCTGCCGGCCATCGGCGACGGCGTCCTTGAAGATCGTTGAGACACGATCGCGCAGCCCGATCACGGTGGCGTGGTCGGCCGCCGAAAGGCTGCGCAGCTCGCTGTTGCCGACGAACGATTCCATCTGCCGCTCAGTGTGCAGGCGCACATGCGCGCGCACGATGGCGGCGAGCCGGGCGGTCGGGTCATCGCCGGCCGCATCGCGGGCCGCCTCCAGGTCCGCGATCAGGTCCTCCGTCACGGACACCATGATGTGGCGCAACAGGTCGGCTTTTGACGGGAAGTAGTAGTAGGTCGCCGAGATGCTCATGCCGGCGCGGGTCGCGATGTCCCGCATCGAGGTGCCGTGGAAGCCTTGCGTCGCGAAGGCGTTGAGCGCCGCCGACAGAAGGATGTCCCGGCCGCCAGCGGCCTCGCGGTCGGGCTGGCGGTCGTCGCTTGCCAGCGCAGCTGTCTTGCCCTGCACCATGGCGGTCTATGCAGCGCGCGGCATCGGCGTGCGGCGACCCACGCCATGGCGCAGCAGCTGGCCGGAGCAGGTGCCGGTCTGCTGGTCGTCGCGGATGGTGACCTCGCCGTTCACCAGCACGTAGCGATAGCCCCGTGCCCGCTGCACGCGCCGCCACTCGCCGCCGGGCAGGTCATGCACGATCTCATCCGGCAGCACGGCGAGCTGGTCGAAATCGTAGACCACGATGTCGGCCGGCGCGCCCTTGCGCAGCACCCCGCGGCCCTCGAACCCGGCGACCTGGGCCGGCAGCGCCGACAGCCGCCAATGCGCCTCCTCGAGCGAGATCATGCCGTGCTCGCGCACGACCTTGCACAAGGTCTCGGTCGGGTAGCGGCCGGCAGTGAGGAACTTGGTATGCGCGCCGCCATCCGAGACGCCGAACAGCACATAAGGGTCGTCGACGAGCTCCTTCAGGTGCTCGATCTTGCCATTGGGCGGAGCGGCGAAGAACTCGGTCTTCAGATCCTCCTCCACGGCCATGTCGAGCATCACGTCGACGGGATGCTTGCCCATCTTCTCGCCGGCCAGCGCCAGCGTGTGGTCGAGCCACTTCTTGTTGCCCTCGGTCTGCGGGCCGACGATCACGATCTGGGGCAGGGGGCCGGTGGCCGTCTTGGGCATGTTCTCCCGCAGCGCCTGCCGGCGGGCCGGGTCGGCCAGCTTCTGCTTGCGCTCCGCCAGCGTGCCGGTGGTGGCGTCACACCACGCCTGGATATCGTCGAACAGGTTCCAGTTCTCGAACGTGAAGGTGAAGCCGGCATCCGTGGTGAGGCCCTGGCCGACCACGCGGATGCCGCGCTCGCGGCAGCTGCGCAGCCACGCCAGCACGCGGCGGTGGATCTCGGGCCGATGATCGAATGCCTGCACCACGTTCATGATCATCGGGCGGCCGCTGATCTCGGCCATCTCCTCGTAGAAGCGCTGGTCCTGAGCGTTGTCGCCCGACACCAGCAGCATCTGCATGAAACCTTCGTTGCGCTCGCGCAGCACGCCGGCCAGGGCACGGCAGGTGTCGTCGTGCATCACGTCGGTCGGCATCGGGCTGCCGTCGAAATCGCGCTGCACACAGGCCGGGCCCGACGGCAGCATGCGCTGGGCCGACCAGCCGCAGCCGCCGGCGTCCATCGCCTCGTGCAGCAGCCGGGACAACTCGGCGTGCTGCGCATCCGTCGGTCGCGCGCCCGCCTTGGCGGCATCGAAGCCCATCACCCAGATCAGCAGCGGCGCGATCGGCACGTAAGGCAGGATGTTCATCGCCTTGGGGGTTCGCTCAACGCTGTCGAGGAACTCGGGAAACGTCACCCAGTCCCATGGCATGCCTTGCTGCATCGAGGCCATGGGAATGGCCTCGACCCGGGTCATTGTCATCATCGCGCGCTCGCGCAGCTCGGGCCGCACCGGCGCGAAACCGAAGCCGCAATTGCCGATCGCCACCGAGGTGATCCCGTGCCAGCCCGAGAGGGTGCAGTAGGGGTCCCAGAACACCTGGGCGTCGTAGTGCGTGTGCAGGTCGACGAAGCCCGGCGCCACGATCAGCCCATCGGCGTCGATCACTTCCCGGGCATCGGCAGGATCGATGCGGCCGATCTCGGCGATGATCCCGTCACGGATGGCGATATCGCCGCGAAAACGCGGCAGGCGCGCACCATCGATGATGGTGCCGCCGCGAATGACCCGGTCGTAGCGTGCCATGGCGCTTCCTCCTGATTTGAACGAACGTTCGATAAAATCAGACACTCTGTCAAGTCCTCCAATCGGATGATGCCCGCCGGCCCAGGCATCGGCACGATGGCCAGGCCTGCGGCACCCGCTCGTCGGCGAAAGCAGGGAACGGGCGGCCGGCGCCGGCAGGTTGCAAAGTGTTGGGATAGGCCAATGGATTTCACGGTCTGCGATCTTCGGCAGCAGCCGCAATTCCTCGATACCGTTGCCGAGCGCATCTGGCGGGCATGGTGGGAGCCGGAAGGCCATCGTCTGGACCATCTGACGGACCGGCTTCGCGACTGCCTCGACGACGACCCGCTTCCCTTCGCCGTGGTCGCCCACGCCGCGGGCCGCTACATCGGTTCGGCGGTGTGCATCGCGTCCGATCTGGCTGAGCGCCCGGAATATTCGCCGTGGATCGCTGCCGTCTGGGTCGATCCGCAGCATCGCCTCCGGCATGTCGGCCGAACCCTGGTCGGTCACGCGATGCGGGCCTGCTTCGGCCTCGGCTTCGAGCGGATCTATCTTTGCTCGGTGCCGGAGCGGCGCAGCTTCTACACGCACCAGGGCTGGGTGCCGATCGAGGAGAATGTCGGCCCCCATGCGCAGACCGTGTATGTCTGCGAGGCCGGCGCGTTCGGCGGCGGCGCCTGATCGGGCAGGACGGGTCGAAAGCCGGCTCAGCCGATCGAGCGCAAGACCTCGGCGAGCGGCAATTCCGCCAGGCTCGTCAGGCGCAGATCAGCCGCGCTGAGGTCGAGCGGTTCGGTAAGCGGGTTGGGGACGGCGATGCAGAACAATCCCGCTGCCTTGGCAGCGGCAATTCCGTTGGGAGAGTCCTCGATGGCGATCGCTTGGTCAGGGCCCTTCTGCCGGCGTTGCAGCGCGAGCTGGTATAAGGTCGGGCGCCGGCTTAACGCGGTCGACCTCATCTCCGCAGGCTGTATGGCTGAAGGAGGTGCGCAGGGCGAGGCGATCCAGATGGTCGTGTACCCAGTCGCGAGAAGAGGTCGATGCGACGCCCAGCGACAGGCCCGCGGCGCGGGCTGCGGTGATCCACTGCAAGACGCCGGGCCGTGGCTGCTGGCACTCGATCAACGCCAGATGCCTTGGTCGGCGGCCGGCGCGGATGGCCTCCCGGTCGACCGTTCGGCCGATGGATCGCTCGAGGTGGGCGTAGGGATCGAAGGCCAGACCTGCGGTGCCGATGCAGCCGCTACACCAGTCGAGCGAGAGCGTCGCGCCGTGAGCAGTGAACACCTCGCTCCATGACTCGAATTCTGGTGTCTCGATATCGAGGATCGTGCCGTCGAAATCGAAGATCAGGGCGCTGATGGTCATTGCGTCAGTTCACCTGCCGCTCCTTGCCTTCCCAGTACGGCTTGCGCAGCTCGCGCTTGAGGATCTTGCCGGTGGGGTTGCGCGGCAGCGCGTCGACGAAATCGACGGACTTGGGCAGCTTGTAGCCGGCAATGCGCTCGCGCGCCCAGCCGATCAACTCGCCGGGATTGATCTCGGCACCCGGTTTTTTCACCACCACCGCCTTGACGGCCTCGCCCCAGCGCTCGTCGGGCACGCCGATCACGGCCACGTCGGCCACCGCCGGATGGCCGAACAGGGCGCTCTCGACCTCGGCGGGATAGATGTTCTCGCCGCCGCTCACGATCATGTCCTTCACGCGGTCGTAGATGTAGAGATAGCCCTTCTCGTCGAGATAGCCGGCGTCGCCGGTGAACAGCCAGCCCTCGCGCATGGCGCGCTTGCTGGCGTCGGGCAGCTTCCAGTAGCCCTTCATCACCTGCGGCGAGCGGATCGCGATCTCGCCCACCTGGTTGGGCCCGCAGTCGGTGCCGTCGTCGCCCACGATGCGCAGCTCGACGCCCTTGTGGGCGTAGCCGCATGACAGCAGCTTCTTGGGATCGTCGGGGTCGTGGTCCTCGGGTGGGAGCAGGGTGACGGCGCCGGTGCTCTCGGTCAGGCCGTAGACCTGCTGGAAGCCGCACGGGAAGATCTTGAGCGCCTGGCGCAGCAGGTCGGCCGGTATCGGCGCGGCGCCGTAGACGATCAGCTTGAGGCTGGAAAGGTCGGTCTCGCGGATTTGCGGCGTCTGCACCAGGAACAGGATGATCGCCGGCACGAACAGCGCCACCGCGATGCGCTGCTCCTGGATCAGGTTGAGGATCTCCAGCGGCACCACGTCACGCATCACGTAGTTGGTGCAGCCGGCATAGAGGCCGGCCAGCGCCCAGCCGGCGCCGCCGATATGGAACATCGGCAGCACCACGATGTTGCGCACGGCGGGAGCCATGTGCCAGGTCGGGGTCCAGGTCGGCAGCAGATGCAGCAGGTTGTAGTTGGTGAGCTGCGCGCCCTTGGGCAGGCCGGTGGTGCCCGACGTGTAGAACTGCACAGCCACGTCGTCAGGGGCGATCGGCAGCATCGGATCATCGGCTGGCTGCCGATCGCGCCAGCGCGCGAAAGCCTCGAAATCGGGATGAATGCCGTTCAGCGCCACGATGGTGCGCACTGTCGTGAGCTGGCTGCGGATCCGCTCGACGACCGGGAAATACTCCTCGCCCACGAACAGGATCTCGGCTTCGGCGTCGTTGACGATGTGCAGGATCTCCGGTGGCGCCAGCCGCCAGTTGACCGAGACCATGACGCAATTGGCCTTGGCGCAGCCGAAGAACAGCTCGAAGAAGGCATCGTCGCTCTTGTCGAGATGCGCCACCCGGGCCTGGGGCTTCAGCCCGGCCGCGCGCAGGCCGTTGGCGACATGGCTCGCGCGGCGATCCAGTGTGGCATAGTCCGTCGTCCGGCCCTGGAACACCAGGGCAGGGGTGGCGCCTTGCTGCCGGGCATGGTTGCGGACGATGTCGGCAATGGACGTCGGGACCGTCGTCAACGTTTCCTCCAGGTTCTCTCGCCCGGCATGCCGGGCATCGTTGGGTTGCGCGGCATCCTAGCAGCCTGTCGGACTGAGGTTATTGGGTAGTTGATTGAGTGATTTTGAAAGCGCCGAGGTCATGGGGTCGCGATTTTTGGTGGTACTTTGCCTGTCAGGCGTGTGCGAGGGTGAACATCCGCTTGATGTTCCAGGCCATGGTGACGAGGCGCCACTCGGCTTTGACCTTTTCGAGGCCCCGCAATGAGAATTGGCGGAATCCCATGACCGATTTGATGATGCCGAACACCGGCTCAGGGGTCTGCTTGCGCAGGGCATAGAGCCGCTTGCCGTCGGGCGTGGCCAGCCGGTGGCGCATCGCGGCGAGCGGCG
>NZ_VDUZ01000014.1 GCF_008039615.1 Vineibacter terrae
CTTCGCTTTGCCCAGTTCAAATGCGACGTACAGCGTGGCAAACTCCGTCTCAGCGGCGGGGGTGTCAGCGTGTTGCGAAGACTTCATCTCTCTTCCTCCGTAGGCTCGGTCCAAACTCAAAGCCTACTCCTGACCTCTCGTCGCTACATAGAATCTGAGCGCAGCGAAGGATCTTTTAGGCCATCGTTTCGCACGAACGGAACGCATCGGCGCACGGATATCGAGGGTGCTTCCCGTGCGATCCTGCAGCCCAAGAGATCCTTCGCTGCGCTCAGGATGACAGCAAGGTTTGTCCTCCTCCGGTTGCCAGACGATGTCCAGCGTCGCGGTGGCAGCATCGACGACGGCGAAGGTGAGGAACGGTCGGCCGTCGAAGGTCAGCAGCGGCAATTCCCGCAGCCGCGTCGGGGAGTCCGGGATCTTGCCTTCGAGCCTCATCGTGCCCCGATGCGCAATCGTGGATCCTTCCTTCCCGCTGAACGCGACGCTGCCGCGTTGGTTCCGGACCGAGGCGGGGCTATGGTCGCGGTCACGGTCAGACACAATCGAGGAAGCGATGAATCCGAAAATCGTGCTGGTTGCGCCGTCGGATGCCCATGAGCCGGCGCGCACGATGCTGCCGTCCGGCTTCGACCTGCTGATCGAGGCCGCCGGCAGCCCGGCCTATGCCGCAGCGCTGCGCGAGGCCGAGTACCTCGTGGGCTTCGTCGACATGCTGGTGAAGGAGAGCCTCTACCAGGCCGCGCCGCGGCTGCGGCTGATCCAGCTCCTGAGCGCCGGCTACGACCGTGCCGACATCGCCACTGCCCGCCGCGCCGGGGTGCCGATCGCCAACAATGGCGGCGCCAATGCGGTCGCCGTCGCCGAGCATGCGCTGCTGCTGATGCTGGCGGTCTCGCGCCGCCTGATCTGGCAGCACGCCAGCGTGTCGGCCGGACGCTGGCGCGGCAACGCCACGCCGCGCGTCCACGAGCTGCGCAGCCGGACCCTGGGCATCGTCGGCCTGGGCACGATCGGCAAGAAGACCGCGCGGCTCGCCGCCGCGTTCGGCATGCCGGTGCAGTACTACGACATCGCCCGTCTCAGCGAGGACGCCGAGGACGCGCTGGGTGTGCGCTTCCGCCTGCTGCGCGAGCTGCTGCGCACATCCGACATCGTGTCCCTGCACGTGCCGCTCAATCCCTCGACCCAGGGCATGCTGGGCGCGGCCGAGCTGGCGCTGATGAAGCCCGATGCGATCCTGGTCAATACCAGCCGCGGGCCGGTGGTGGACGAGCCGGCGCTGCACCGTGCCCTGTCCGCCGGCGCCATCGCCGGCGCCGGGCTCGACGTCTTTGCCGAGGAGCCGCCGCCCGTCGACAACCCGCTCTTCAAGCTGGACAATGTCGTGCTGAGCGCGCACCTGGCGGGCCCGACCTTCGAGAGCAACATCGCGCGCCTGCGCAACGCCTTCGACAACGTCCAGCGCGTGGCCCGCGGCGAGCCCCCGCTCTGGGTGATCCCGGAGCTCGGCTGACGGGTCATCACCCGTCCCCGTAGCTGCTCCGCCATCCCAGCATTTGTGATTTTAGTCTTCCCCCGGAGGGGTAGGGCAATCGCATACGGTGTAGCGCCGCGCTGCCACCCTTTCTGTCATCCCGAGCGTAGCGAGGGATCTCCTGCGGCAAGGCGCACGGTGCGCTATTCGCGGGAGATCCCTCGCTACGCTCGGGATGACAAGGGGGCCATGTGCGATCGCCCTGCCCCTCCGGGGAAGGATCAAGCCTTGCGCTCCGAGCGTAGCGATGGATCCAGGCGCGAGGTCGACCTTAAAACTGACTTATGGGTCATAGTTCATAAAACTGTTTACGCATCGCTGCTTTGATGCTGTTCTCCCTTCAACGCTAGTCGGAGGGGGTAATGATCAAGACTTGGCGCCGGCCGTTGATGGCCGGCTTTGCGACAGTGGCGTTGGGGCTGATGGCCGCCATGGGCGCGGCGCGGGCGCAGGGGCCGATCCAGCTCAAGCTGCTCGATCGCCTGCCGCCGGATCACTACATCGCGCGCTACGCCACCAACGTCTGGATCGATGAGGTCCAAAGGGCGACCGACGGTGCGGTCGCCATCCAGCGCTATCCCAGCGAGCGGCTGGGCAAGTCGAAGGACATGCTGTCGCTGATCAAGACAGGCGTCACCGACATGGGCGAGATCTTCCCCGGCTACCTGGGCGAGCAGATGGTGCTGTCGACGGTTGCCGAGCTGCCCGGCATGGTCCCCGACGCCTGCGCTGCCTCGCGTGCCTTCCTGGAGCTGGCCAAGGACGGGGCCTTCATCGACAGCAACGAGCTGGTCCCCAACGGGATCAGGATGCTCTATGTCGTCGGCCTGCCGCAATATGAGCTCTTCACGTCGAAGAAGATCGACACGATCCAGAGCCTGACAGGCCTGAAGATCCGCTCCAGCGGCGCCACCATGGATGCCGGTCTGCGCAGCGTCGGCAGCGTGCCCATCCGCATGGGCGCGCCGGAGCTCACGGAATCGTTCGCGCGCGGCACGGTCGACGGCACGGCCTATCCGGTGGCCAGCATCTTCTCCTACGACCTTCAGAAGCTGGTCAGGTACGCCACCGTGAACGGCACGTTCGGCAGCAGCATGACGTTCTACGGCATATCGCGGCGGGTCTGGGACAAGCTGCCGGCGAAGGTCCAGCAGGCCATGATCGAGGCCGGCGCGCGCACGACCGAGCGTGCCTGCGGCCTGATCGATCGCGACAACGAGGAGGCCATGAGCCGCCTGGAGAAGGAGGGAGCCGTGCTGGTGCGCTTCTCCGCTGCCGACATCGCGAAGCTCAAGGCCTTCTACGGGCCGGTCGCCGACGCCTGGGCCGCTGCGCTCGACAAGAAGGGCAAGCCCGGCACGCAGACGCTCACGCGTTTTCGTGAAGCGATCGAGCGCCATCGCGCGTCGCGGTGATTGGACATCGGAGATTCCTCTTCTCCGCGCGAGCGCTACGGTGCGGACACATGTCCTGGCTGTCATCCTGAGCGCAGCGAAGGATCTTTTGGACCGTCGCCTCGCATAGGCAAGGCCCACTGAGGCGCAGTGCGCCGTCAATGGCCCCGTGCGACGGAGCCGCTCAAGAGATCCTTCGCTGCGCTCAGGATGACAGCCAACGCATGTGCCCGGAGAGAGAATAATGACTACCGGATCATAATTCATTTTTATTGCACGAGCCGGCAGGCAGTGCTTATCTGCGGCGTGGCCCGGGTCTGGCAATCGTTGGGGAAGGCCTGTCATGGAATTCGATCTCAAGATCACGGGTGGCACCGTGATCGACGGCACCGGCAATCCGCGCTATGCTGGCGACATCGGCATCCGAGGCGGGCGCATCGTGGCGATCGGGGAGGGCCTGGGCACGGCGCGCGAGACGCTGGATGCCGCCGGCAAGGTCGTTGCGCCGGGCTTCGTCGACATCCACACCCACTACGACGCCCAGATCATGTGGGATCGCATGCTGACGATCTCGCCCTGGCACGGCGTGACGACGGTGGTGCTGGGCAATTGCGGCTTCGGCATCGCGCCGACGCGCAAGGCGCATCGTCCGCTGATCGTGCGGACGCTGGAAAAGGTCGAGGGCATGAGCGTCGCGGCGCTGGAAAGCGGCCTGGGCGAGGATTGGGGCTTCGAGACATTCCCCGAGTATCTCGACCGCATCGAGGCCAGGGGCGTCGCGATCAATGTCGGCGTCCTGCTGGGTCACACGCCGCTGCGGCTCTACGTCATGGGCGAGACGGCGACCGAGCGGCCGGCGGAAGCGGACGAGATCGCGCGCATGCGCGCCCTGGTCAAGGAGGCGCTGCAGTGCGGCGCGCTGGGCTTCGCCACGTCGAAACTGCCCGGCCATGTCGGATTCGAGGGGCGTCCGGTGCCGAGCCGGGCGGCGCCGTTCGACGAGCTGCGCGAGCTCGTGGGCGTCATCCCCGAGGTCGGCCATGGCATGATCCAGACCACGCTGGGACCGTGGCTGCTGCTGGACCAGATCGAGCAGCTTGCCCGCGAGACCGGCGCCCGTATCAGCTGGACGGCCCTGCTGGCCGGCTCCGCCTTCGGCAAGTCCAGCCACCAGGAGCAGCTCGCGCGTTCGCGCGACATGCTGCAGCGCGGCCTGCCGGTGTTCCCGCAGGTGTCGCCGCGGCCGCTGAACTTCGAGTTCCAGTTCCGCGAGCCGCTGATCCTGGAGGGCATGTCGCTGTTCAAGCCCGTGTCGGCGGCCGATTTCGAGGGCAAGCGCCGCATCTACCAGGATCCGGCCTTTCGCGCCGCCTTCCGTGACCGGTTCGACAACGCCTGGCCCGCCCTGGCACAGGCCTTCAACATGATCGTCATCGCCGAGTGCGCCGCCGACCGCAGCGTCGAGGAGCAGCGGCTGGTCGATGTCGCGGCCGCGCGCGGCGTTCATCCGGTGGATCTGGCGCTCGATCTCGCGCTGGCGACCGACCTGGAGGCACGGTTCCGGATGCCGGTGGCCAACCATGACGAGAGCGAGGTGGCGGGCCTGCTGCTCGACCCCGGCATGGTGCTGGGCCTGTCGGACGCCGGCGCCCATGCCAGCCAGCTGTGCGACGCCTGTCAGGCCACCTATCTGCTGGGGCACTGGGTGCGCGAGAAGCAGGCGCTGTCGCTCGAGACCGCCATCCGCATGCTGACGTCGCGGCCGGCCGACGTGTTCGGCATCCGCGACCGCGGGCGCCTCGCCAAGGGCATGGCCGCCGATATCGTCGTCTTCGATCCCGATACCGTGGGCGCCGGCCCGTTGAAGCGCGTGCGCGACCTGCCGGGCGATGCCGAGCGGCTGGTGTCGGAAGCCGAAGGCGTGGACGCGGTCGTCGTCAACGGCGTGGTCCTGCGCCGTGCCGGCCGCGACGTGATCGATGCGCATCAGCCGCTGCCGGGACGGCTGCTCCGGCACGGCCGGGCGGCGTGAGCCCGGCGGTCCAGGGAACCCAGGAGGAAGCAGTGAAAAGATCCTATCTCATCCGGACGGCGGCGATCGCCGGGGCGTGCGGCGTGCTGCTGCCTCTGATGGCCGGCGCGTCGCCGGCGCAGGCGATCGACCTCAAGCTGGCCGATCGGCTGCCGCAGGACCACTACATCGCGCGCTACACGACCAGCTACTTCATCGACGAAGTGCGCAAGGCGACCAACGGCGCCGTGACGATCCAGCGCTACCCCAGCGAGCGGCTGGGCAAGTCGAAGGACATGCTGAACCTCACCAAGGCCGGCGTGGTCGACATGGGCGAGTACGTCCCGGGCTATCTCGGTGACCAGCTGCCGCTGTCGGCCGTCGCCGAGCTGCCGGGCATGGTGCCGACGGCCTGCATGGCCTCGGCGGTGTATCAGGACCTCGCGCGTCCCGGCGCCTTCCTCGACAAGAACGAGCTGGCGCCGGCCGGCATCCGGCTTCTCTACGCCGTCGGCCTGCCCGCCTATCAGCTCTTCACCTCCAAGAAGATCGACGGCCTGGCCAGCCTGAAGGGGCTCAAGATCCGCTCGACCGGCGCGGCGATGGATGCCGGCCTGCGCCAGCTCGGCATCGTGCCGATCCGCATGAGCGCGGCCGAGCTGAACGAATCCTTCTCCCGCGGCACGGTCGACGGCACGTCCTTCCCGGCGGCCAGCATCTACTCCTATGACCTGCAGAAGCAGACCAGGTTCGCCACCAGCGGCCTGAGCTTCGGCAGCAGCATGACCTTCTACGGCATCTCGACCAAGGTGTGGGCCAAGCTGCCGCCGGACGTGCAGAAGGCAATGACCGACGCGGGCGAGCGCACGACGAAGCATGGCTGCGCGCTGATCGACAAGGACGACAAGGAGGCGCTGGCGCGCCTGGAGAAGGACGGCGCGACCTTGGTGACGTTCTCGCCCGCCGACAGCCAGAAGTTCGCCGACCTGCTGAAGCCGGTGGCCGAGGAGTGGGCCCAGGGGGTCGACAAGAAGCGCAAGCCGGGCAGCGAGACCCTGAGCGCCTTCCGCGCCGCGCTGCAGCAGCACCAGTAATTTCTCCTCTCCCCGCGGGAGCGGGGAGAGGAAGGGGCCCATGCCGCAGGCATGGGAAGGTGAGGGCTAGGACCGTTCAGACTCTCCCGCCAAAGATAGGGACTGGACGGCCGTACCCCTCACCCTCCCGCGCTGCGCGGGCCCCTCCCTCTCCCCGCTTTCGCGGGGCGAGGTGTTCGACCAGACCGACACCGCGCATCACCACCGCCATGTCCACATCCGTCACCTACAGCATCCGCGAGATTGGCGGCGTCACGGCCGGCGAGTTCCATCTCACGTCCGCCAGCGGCGTCAACCCGCTCTCCAGCACCGTGGTGCGCGACATCCGCGAGCGGCTGCGGACCCTCGACAACCTCGACCCGCCGCACGTCCTGCTGGTCACCGCCGCCGGCCGCTGCTTCTCGGCCGGCGCCGACCTGAAGGAATTCAAGGACATCACCGAGGCGGGCTTCCGCCAGTACATGGCCGATATCCTGGCCATGTACGCCGAGATGGCGGAAGTGAGGAAGCCGATCATCTCCCTGGTGCAGGCTGACGCGCGCGGCGGCGGCGCGGCGGTGGCGCTGTTCTCCGATTTCGTGATCGCCGCCGATCAGGCGCGCTTCGCCCTGCCTGAATCGCATCGCGGCCTGGCCGGCGGCGGCTATCTCATGCCGCGCCTGATCGGCAAGCAGCGAGCCGCGGAAATGGTGCTGCTCGGGCGCACGTACTCGGCCGAGGACATGCTGCGGTTGGGCCTCGTCAACGAGGTCTGCCCCGCGGCCGAGCTGGAAGCGCGGGTGGCGCGGCTGTGCGCCGAGCTTGGCGCCCTGTCGCCAGGCGCTTTCGTCGTGGCCAAGCGATCGCTGGCGGCCGGCCTGTTCGTCGGCATGCGCGAGGCCATGGCCACGCACGTCGATGCCCAGACCGAGGCGTTCCTGCGCGCCCGCGCCACGGGCCTGCTGTGAGCAAGCGGTGTCGTCCAGCGGAGGAACCTACGCGCGTTGGGGCCGGTCGACGGCGGTCCTGGTGACGGCTGGGACCGTGCCGCTCCAGCGGCGCTCTTCCCTGCGGCTGTACATGAGCGTCGCTGGAGCGACGCGGTCCGACCCGTCACCAGCAACGCTAAACGTTGCTTCAACCACGACAACAAATCGGTAGGGGGAGGAGTTGCTGCACGCTCTGGAGACGGGACTGCGGCGCATCGACTGGGTGCTGGCCCGCATCACGGCCGTCGCCGTTATCGCCGTCATGGTGATCATCGTCTGCGACGTCATCGGCCGCTATGCCTTCTCGCAGCCGATCGCGTGGGTCTACGACCTGGTCTCGATCTACTTCATCAACATGATCCTGTACCTGATGGCGTCGGAGACCCTGCGCACGCGCGGCCACATCGCGCTTGACCTGCACACGCGGCTGCTGCCGCCGCGCGCCTGGAGCCTGCTGCAGGCCGTGGCGTGGCTGGCGGTCACCCTGACGCTGCTGCTGGCCTGCTGGCGCATCGCGCTCGGCACATGGGAGAGCTTCGAGGCGCGCGAGGTCCACCCCGGCCTCTATGAGTGGCCGGTCTGGCTGGAAAAGGGGATCGTGGCCCTGGGCCTGGCGCTGCTGGCCTGCCGCATCGCCGTCCGGTTGGCGCGCTTCTGCTCGTTGGGCGGGGATGCCGAGGTCTTCAGCGCCGATGAATCCGACCGCGAAGGTGCCCGATGAACGAGCTCGCGGTCCTCATCGTCACGGGCCTCCTCTGCCTGCTGCTGGTGCTGCGGGTGCCCGTCTCCTTCTCCATCCTGGTCTCGGCATCGGTCGGCCTGTGGATGGTGGCGGGCAGCGGCGTGCTGATCGGCATCCTCGAGACCACGCCGGTGTCGTCCACGGCCACGTATGAATTCGTGACCGTGCCCATGTTCCTGCTGATGGCCGAGTTCGTGATCGTCAGCGGCATCGCCGACGGCATCTTCCGCGCCGCCGCGGCCTGGGTCGGGCGGCTGCCGGGCGGCCTCGCCATCGCGACCGCGCTGGCCGGCGCCGGCTTCGGCGCGATTTCCGGCTCCAGCACGGCGTCGGCCGCGACCCTGTCGGCAACCTCGGTCCCGGCGATGCTGCGGGAGAAGTACGAGCCCAGGCTGGCCTACGGCGTCGTGGCGATCTCCGGCACGCTGGCGATGCTGATCCCCCCGAGCGTGGCCATGGTGCTCTATGGCCTGATCGCCGACGTCAGCATCGGTGCCCTGTTCGTGGGCGGCGTCGTCCCCGGTCTCGTGGTGGCGCTGACGATCATCCTGACCATCCTCGTCATCGTGTGGCTCGATCCGGCCAAGGCGCCGCGCATCCACAGCTACTCCACCACCGAACGATGGCAGGCGCTGACGGTCGCGGGACCGATGATCCTGCTCTTCGCAGGTGTCACCGGTGTCATCTATTCCGGGATCGCGACACCGACCGAAGCCTCGGCCATCGGCGCATTCGGCGCCTTCCTGATCGCCCTGGTCACGGGCAAGCTCACCCCGCAGAGCGCCGTCGACGCCGCCCTGCGCGCGGGCAAGACCACGTGCATGATCCTCATGGTGATCATGGCCGCGCACGTGCTGGCGTATTTCCTGGTCCTGACCAATGTGACCGAGAACCTGATCGCCTGGGTGGGCAGCCTGGGCTTGCCGCGCTGGTGCATCCTGCTCGTCGTCTACGCGATCTTCCTGATCCTGGGCTGCTTCCTGGACCTGGCCGCGATCCTGGTGCTGACGATTCCCGTCGTCCTGCCGCTGATGAAGTCGCTGGGCTACGACCCGATCTGGTTCGGCATCGTGGTGATCGTGCTGGGCGAGGTGGGGCTGGTGACGCCGCCGGTCGGGCTCAACGTCTTCGTTGTCGCGCGCGCCACCGACCAGCCGGTGGCAGAGGTGTTCCGGGGCGTGGCGCCGCATGTCGTCGCCCACCTCTTCGCGATCGCCATCCTCACGATCTTCCCCGAGCTCGTCCTGTGGCTGCCCAACACGATGAAATGAATCTCCTCTCCCCGCTCTCGCGGGGAGAGGTTGATGCGATCGCCCTGTGATCATGACCCTTGAGGAGCAGCGCATGGCCCAGCGGCCGTTGCACGATGTTGTCGTCCTGGACCTGTCGACACGGCTGCCCGGCCCGCTGGCGACGCTGATGCTGGCGCAGGCCGGCGCGCGCGTGATCAAGGTCGAGCGGCCGCCGGAGGGCGACGAGGTGCGTGCCTTCGCCCCGCGGGTGGACGGCATGTCGGCGCATTTCGTCTGGCTCAACCGCGGCAAGCAGAGCGTCACGCTCGATCTCAAGCGCCGCGAGGACCTTGCCGCCTTCGAGCACCTCGTGGCGCAGGCCGACGTGCTGGTCGAGCAGTTCCGGCCCGGCGTCATGGACCGCCTCGGCCTGGGGCCCGACGCCCTGTGCCGGCGTCACGCCCGCCTCATCTACTGCTCGATCACCGGCTACGGCCGCGATGATCCGCGCTCCCTCGACGCCGCGCACGACCTCAACTACCAGGCCGACGCCGGCCTGGTCGGCGCCGCCCCGCTGCTGGCGGGCGGCACCCCGGCATTGCCACCGGTGCTGCTCGGCGACATCGCGGGCGGCAGCTATCCCGCCTTCATGAGCATCCTGTTGGCGCTGATGCAGCGGCAGCAGACGGACGAGGGGCAGTTCCTCGACATTGCCATGAGCCGCAACATCGAGGTCTTCACGTTCTGGAACGTGATCCAGGGCACGCTGACCGGCGCCTGGCCGGAGCCCGGCGCCGGCCGGCACACCGGCGGCTCGCCGCGATACCAGGTCTACCGCACGGCGGACGACCGGTTCCTGGCCGTAGCCGCCCTGGAGGATCGCTTCTGGCACAATTTCCAGCAGGCGATCGGCTTGACGGTGCGGCCCGACTGGGAACGCCGTGCGCCGCGCGAGGTCATCGCCGCGGTCGCAGCGCGCATCGCGCGGCATGATGCCACCCATTGGCTCGCCGTGATGGCCGGCAAGGATGTCTGCTGCAACCTGGCACCCGACCTCGAGCAGGCGGTGGCTGCCAACGCCGCGCGTCGGGCAGCATCAGGGCGGGGCTCCAAGCCGCTCATCCCGTTGCCGCTGGCGCCGCAGTTCACGAGCGGCCCGGCCAATCTGCCCGCGCCGCCGCTGGGGGCGGGCAATGAGACGCTGGTGCGCGCGCAAACACCGCGAGATCGGGCGGCGAGAATGGTGTAGATCACACTACCGCAAGGGGGCGGATCCGAACGGCCAATCGAGACGAAGCGACGATGAGCGTGATCAGGAAGAAGCCGAGGAAGACACGGGCGGAGCGCGCGTCGGAGAATCGGCAGCGCCTTCTCCAGGCGGCTGCCGAGGTGGTCGGGTTTCACGGCTATTCCGAAGCGTCGGTCGCGCGCATCGTCGAGCGTGCCGGCCTCGCCCAGGGCACGTTCTATCTGTATTTCGAGTCGCGCCAGGATCTGTTCGATCAGCTGCTGCCCGAGGTCGGCGGCCAGGCGCTGGCCTATATCCGCGAGCAGGTCAGCAACGCACCGGACTTCCTGACCATGGAGGAACGGGGCATGCGTGCGTTCTTCGCCTACGTGCTCGAGAACCCGGCCTATTTCCGGATCCTCAGCGAGGCCGAGGTGGCCGCGCCGGTCGCCTACAAGAAATACACCGAAGACCGGACCGGCCGCTTCCTCGACTCCATCACGCATGCCTGGCGGCGCGGCGAGGTCAAGGGCTACAGCGAGCGCGAGCTGGCGGTGCTGACGCAGGTGATGCTGGCGGCGCGCACATACCTCTATCACGAGTACGCCAAGGCGCCGAAGCATCCCAAGGCCGTGCCCGAATGGGTGATCGCCACCTACATGAAGTTCATCCGCCGCGGCATCGGCGCCGCCGACGCGGCGGATGACGGAGTCGATACGCGCCGCGGCCGTTCACGCAGCGCTCGGTAGAGGCCGTTCTTCATTCGGACCGCGCGCGTCCACGCGCGCATCGGCGCGTCAGCGCCGACAGTTCTTTCGCTCTGCGCTTCGCTTCGAGCGAAGGCGGGCGTGGACGCCCGCGATCCGAAAAAGACTCAGATCGGCGAGATTGCGCGGTGGCGCGGATAGCCGCGCGCCGGGCGGCGCGCCGGGGCGTCGGCCAGGGTGCGGATCAGCACCGGCCGCGTGTCACGCGGGTCGATGACGTCGTCGATGTGGAAGTGCGCCGCGGCGCGCAGCGGGCCGAGGTTGCGGCGGATGCCGTCGATCAGCGCCTGCCGCCGGGCCGCCGGGTCAGGGGCGTTGGCGTAGTCGCTGCGATAGGCGACATCGACCGAGCCTTCGACCGACATGGCGCAGATCTCGGCGCTGGGCCAGATGAAGGATCCTTCCGCGCCGAAGCTCGGCTGGCCGCCGTTCATCATGATGAAGGCGCCGCCGTAGCCGCGCCGCAGCACCACGCTCAGCCGCGGCACGGTCGCGCAGCCCAGCTCGAAGAGCATGCGGCCGCTGCGCCGTCCCAGGCCGGCGCGCTCGGCGGCCGAGCCGATGGCGTTGCCCGGCACGTCGATCAGATAGATCAGCGGCAGGCCGAAAGCATCGCAGACGGCGATGAAATGCGCCGCCTTCTCGCTCGCCGGCACGTCGATCATGCCCGCCGCCACCAGCGGCTGGTTGGCGATGAACCCGACCGGGCGCCCGGCCAGGCGTGCGAAGCAGACCACGATGTTGCGCGCGAAGGTCGGCCGGATCTCGAACACGCTGCCCTTGTCGGCGATGGCGGCGATGATGCGCCGCATGTCGTAGCCCTTGCGCAGGTTGGTGGGCACGCTGTCGAGCAGCCATTCCTCGCGCCGGCCTTCGGGATCGTCGCAGGCCGCGAAGGGCACGCTCTGTCCAGCGTTGGACGGCAGGTAGGAGAGATAGGTCCGCACCGAGGCCAGGCAGGCGTCCTCGTCCGGCGTGGCCAGGTGCGCGATGCCCGACGTGTCGACATGCATGCTGGCGCCGCCCAGCGCCTCCATGCCGATATCCTCGCCGATGCCTGCCTTGACCAGCGCCGGACCGGCCATGCCCATGGCGCTCTGGTCGCGGACCATGACCACGAAATCGGCCATCGCCGAGTAGTTGGTCGGGCCGGCGAAAGCGGGGCCCATGACGGCCGACACGACCGGCACCCAGCCTGACAGCTGCGCGAACAGGTCGAAGACCGGCGTGCCCTGCGAGAAGGTGCGCGCGTCCTGGCCGTCCTGGATGCGATGCCCGCCACCGTCGTGCAGCATGATGAAGGGCATGCCAGTGTCGCCGGCCCGCCGCATGGCCCGCAGCATCTTCTGGCGGCCGACCTGGCCGATGCTGCCGCCCAGCGCGGTGTAGTCGGAGGCGACGATGGTGACCGGGCGGCCGTCGATGCGCCCGGTCCCGGTCACGATCCCGTCGGCCGGCGCCTTGAGGTCCGGGCCACCGTCGCCTTCGCGCATCGGCTGAACCAGGCCGCCGACCTCGCGGAAGCTCTCGGCATCGCACAGGCGCGCGATGCGCTCGCGGGCCGTCAGCTTGCCGCGCTTGCGCTGGCGCGCCACGGCATCGGGGCGCTTGCCGTCCAGCACGTCGGCGCGCGCTGCCTGGACCGTCTCGAGCAGCGCCTGCATCGCCGGCGCCTCGCGCATGACCGTCATGGCGTCTTCTTGGCCCCGGCGCCGAGCGCGCCGGCCTGCGTCAGCGCGGCGATGCGCGTGGCGTCGTAGCCCAGGACCCGTGCCAGCACGTCATGGGTCTGCGCGCCGAGCAGGGGCGCCGCGACAGGGGCCGCGATGGGCGTCTCGGAGAAGCGTATCGGCAGGCCGACATTGGGCACGCTGCCCAGCGTCGGGTGCGCGATGCTGCTCAGCAGGCCGTGCTGGCGCACCTCCGATGAGTCCAGCGCCTCGCCCACGGTGCGGATGGCGCCGGCCGGCACGCCCGCCGCGTGCATCCTCGCCAGCCAGGTCTCGCGCTTGTCGGCGCGCAGCAGGGCGGTGATCAGCGCCAGCAACGGCTGGCGGTTGTCGCGACGGTCCCGGCTGGTGGCATAGTCCGGGTGGTCGGCCAGGTCGGCGCGGTCCAGGACGGTCATCAGGCGCCGGAACGTGCGGTCGTTGGCGCAGGCGAGATAGATCGGCCCGTCCATGGTCTCGAACGCACCGACAGGACAAGCCGTTGTCTGCGTGTTGCCGAACCGCGTCGGGCTGGTGCCCGTCATCAGGTAGGCCATGTGGAAGTTGCCCAGCATGTTGACCGCGGTCTCGATCAGCGTGGTCTCGATGAGCTGCCCCTTGCCCGTGCGCTGGCGCGCCATCAGGGCCGCCAGGATGGCGTTGGCCGACATCATGGCCGTGGACATGTCCATGATCGACGGGCCGGCGCGCACGCCTTCCTGGTCGGGGAAGCCGTTCATCGACATGAAGCCGCTCTCGGCCTGCGCGATCGGGTCGAAGCCGATGCGCTCCGCGTAGGGTCCGCTGCGGCCATAGGCCGAGATCGAGCAGTAGACGACATCGGGCTTGCGCCGCGACACCGTGGCGTAGTTCAGGCCCAGGCGTTCCATCACGCCGGTCGAGAAGTTCTCGACCACGACGTCGGCCTTCTCGATCAGCGCCAGGGCTACGTCGCGGCCGGCCGCGGTCTTGAGGTCGAGCGCCACGCTCGCCTTGTTGCGGTTGGTCCAGAGATAGGGTGCGCCCTCGCCGCCGACGACCGGCGGGTACTGCCGGAAGGCGTCGCCCTCGCCGGCGCTCTCGATCTTGATCACCTCGGCGCCGAAATCGGCCAGGATCATCGTGCAGTACGGGCCGGCGATGAAATGGGTGAAGTCGACCACCCTGATGTCCATCAGCGGCGTCTGGGCGCCCTCGGGCCGCTGCCGGGGCGGCGGCAGGTGGGGACGGTCCGATCTCTGATCCATGGCCCTGCTCGTTGCTGCGTGTCGCCGCAAAGCTACCACGCGACGACCACGCATCAACAAAAATGAATTATGATCCAACAGTCATATATTTACCTCTCCCGCTTGCGGGAGAGGTCGACGCGCGCGCAGCGCGCGGCGGGTGAGGGACCAAGGACGAAGCGCCTCGTCCGTAGCCCCTCACCTTCCCATCGTGCTGCGCACGATGGGCCCCTTCCTCTCCCGCATGCGGGAGAGGAGAGCCAGCAACCGACAGTCATTTTCACCTCTCCCGCGAGCGGGTGAGGGCCCAAGGACGAGGCGCCTCGTCCGTAGCCCCTCTGGCGTCGCACGAGACGCTCGGCGCGGGTGGCCTTCCGCTCCATCAGTCGAGCGTGATGTCCGTGCTGACGATGATGTGGCGCAGCAGCCTGGTCTGCTCGGCCATGAAGTCGGCGAACTGGCTCCTGCTGCTGGCAAGAGGACGCAGGAAGCGGTCCTGGGCCCATTTCTGAAAGGGTTCCGATCGGACGACGCTCTCCAGGTCCTTGCTCATGACGTCGGCCTTGGCCTCCGGTATCTGGCCTGCAGCCAGGAGGCCGAACCACGACGAATAGTCAAAGTCCGGCAGGCCTGCTTCTGCCGTGGTCGGCACGTCCTCCAGGCCGGGGAGGTGGGACGTCGCCGTGAGCGCGAGCGCGCGGAGCTTGCCGGAGTTGATATGGTCGGTCACGCCGAGCGGGGCCGCGAAGTAGCCATCGATGCGGTTGGCGAGCAGGTCGGGAACGAGCTGCGACAGTCCCTTGTACGGAATATGCGTTATCGAGACGCCGGCGCGTTCCTTGAACAGCTCCAGGACCAGGTGGGACGGCGCGCCATTGCCCTGCGAGCCGAAGCTCAGCTTCCCCGGATGTGCCTTCGCGTACGCGATCAGCCCGCGAAGATCGCTGAACGGAGCGGACCCATTCACGAGGATCAGCAGCGGCGTGTCCGCGATCAGGCCGATCGGCGTGAAGTCGGCGACCGGGTCGTACGGCAGGTTCTTGAACAGGCTCGCATTGGCGGCATGGGTGCCGGCGTAGCCGAAGAACAGCGTGCGGCCGTCAGGTGGCGCGCCCTTCGCATACGCGGCCCCGATGATGCCCGAGCCACCGCCGCGGTTCTCCACGACGATCGGAGCGTTCCAGATCTCGCGCAGGCCGTCGGCCACCTTGCGACCGACCGCGTCGGTCACGCCGCCCGCCGGAAAGGGAATCACCAGCCTCAATGGTTCGCTCGCCGTGCTCGCGCGCATCGGCAGGGCGGCAGCCGCGGCCGCGCACGCGGCCATCGAAATGAATCTTCGTCGTGACATGTCCATCCTGCCGTCTCGATCGTGGCGCGCTACTCGCCGATGATGCTCTTGCCGAACGGTTCGTCGCGGGCCCGGAATGCGGCGCCAAGCCCCTCGTCGGCAAAGCGCCGAAGGAATTCGCGATTGGACTGTGCCAGATGCCCGCGCACGTCCGTCTCGGCCGCGAGGCGCTGGAGCATGCGGCTTCCCATCAGCTCCATCGCGATGTTAACGGTCCGCTTGTTGCAGGCGAGGATGTCGGCATCGATCAGCGCCATCCGCGACGCGAGACGCGCCACCTCCTCGTCGAGCTGCGCGGGTGCGACCGCGGCGAGGACGAGGCCGATGCGCGCGGCCTCGCGCCCGAGGATGAGATCTCCGGTCAGCAGCAGTCGCTTCGCCCATTGTGGCCCGACGAGGTAGGTCCACATGTGGCAGGGCGGCGAGCCCTGCGCACGCACGGCCGGGAAGCCGATCCGCGCGTCGTCCGCCGCGATGATAATGTCGGCCATCAGCGCGAGATCGGTGCCGCCGTTGACGCAATGCCCGTGGATCTTCGCGATCACCGGCTTGTGGATGTCGCACATCGTCAGTATGTCCGCCTGGTTGCGCTCGATGCGCCAGACGTCGTCGTCGATGGTGCCGACCGGCGCCCGGTACAGCGCCGGGTCGTGGTCGAAGCCATCCGCTTGGCGCGCGCCCTCGCGCATCTCGTAGTTCTGGAGCATGTCGTAGCCGGAGCAGAAGTCGGGGCCTGCGCCTTGCAGCACGACGCAGCGCACGGCCTTGCGGTCGTCCGCTTCCATGAGCGCCTGTCGCAGCTCGGCGAGCATCGGTCGGGTCAGCGCATTGCGCTTCTGCGGCCGGTTGAGCGTGATCGTCGCGATGCCGTCGCTGATCTCGAAAATGATCGATTCGGTCGATCGAAGCCACTTGTGCATGTCGCTGTCCTGCGTGTTGCTGATTTCTGCCCATGCTGCGTGCATCGGCGGCCCGGATGTCTGCGTCATTGCAGACGAGGGGGCCGATAGCGCCACGACCGCATCCTGCATCCCGTAAGCGCTCAGTGTGATTGCCGGTATCGTTCGTGTCAACGATGATTCTTGATAGAGAATTAAATATTCTCTATAGAGAATTCACATGCAGCGGCGGCCTCGCTCGAGCGGCTCGACGAGGCGCTGCGCATATGTCGACGAAGATGCGGCCTGCGCGTTCAGGTGGCGCCGGAGCCGCACAACCGCAGCCGGTGCTAAAGTGCGACCCCGACGTGTCCCCTACTGGGCCGAGACCGAGATGAAGAAGAAGCAGCGACCGACGACCACCACCGACAGCCAGCACCAGAAGCGCGTTGGCGCGACCTTGAGGACGATGCAGGTCCTGGAGCACTTCGCGGGCAACCCGCATCCCATGAGCGCCGCCGAGCTGACACGCGCGACCGATCAGAACCCGAGCACCGCCTTCAATATCCTGCGCACCTTGGTGAGCGAGGGCTACCTGCAGCATCTGGCCGGAAGTAAGCTGTACATGCGCGGCCCCGCTCTATATCGGCTGGCGCGCAAGTTCGCCGACGCGCCGCACATCCCGCAGGCTGCGGCGCCGTTGCTGCAGGAGCTGGCGAGCAAATACGACGTCTCCGTGTCGCTGTGGCGGCGGGAAGCGGCGCACTACATGATGTTGCTCATGCTGGCGGAAGGGTCGGGGGCGATCCGCCTCCACATGACGACGGGCATCAAGGTCCCGCTCCTGCAGGGCAGCATGGGACGGATCATGGCGCTCGAGGCGGGACTGCCGGACGAGGAGCGCCATCGCCTCTTCAGCGCGTTGCCGTTGGCGCGCCCGATATCGTACCGCACGTTCCTTGGCCAGGCGCGGCTCGCAAGGGAACAGGGTTGGAGCCAGGACGACGGCAACTGGCACGAGGCGGTCGCGTCGCTGTCGGCACCCGTTCGTATTGCAGATGCCCCTGTCGAGTATCTGTGCACGGTGGCCATGTTCCGGCAGCAGCATGCCGGCGCTGCGCGGCTGGCGCTGGCTGGCGATCTTCTGAACTTGGCGAGCCGGGTCGCCCCGCTGATAAACCCAGCCTGCTGATGGATGCGGGTTCCACTCAGCGCCGTCGTGAAATCGGCACGTCGCTTTTTGGACTCCTTGTCGCCGGACGCGGCGGCGCTTACATGGGCCGGAAGTTCGCGTTCATGGCTGCGGCCGGGCCGCGTCGCTCCAGCGACGCTCATGGTCGGCGGCGCGGCATGCGGGGTGTGGGAATGAAGAGCGCCGCCGGAGCGGCGCGGCCCGGCCGAAACGAGCCGCCGCCCGGACTTCCTGTCGTTGTCGTCGTTCTTGTCACGCGTTTTTCGCCGGCAGCTTGCTTCCGAAAATACGGCGAAGGGGCTTTGCGCCCATCGCGCGGGCGCCGCGGCCGGGTTCGGGTCGCCCCCAAGTCATTGTCAGCGTTGACGAATCGGTCCTTCCGCGCTTCGCGCTCTTGCCGCAGGCCGGTTCGGCGCACGTGTCCGCTATTTCCGCGCAGGGCAGAGGTCTGGTTCTCGCCGTGGCGGGCTGGTTATAGTACCGGGTAACGTCGCGCTCGAATGCCCGGTCAACGGGCACGCATGGGACCGGAAATGCCGAGGGGAAGCGATGATGAATGACGTGAGGTACATGGCCCCGAGCACGCTCGACGAGGCCGCGGGCGCGTTGGCGGCCGCCAACGGTGCCGGTCGGATATTGGCTGGCGGCACCGACCTGCTGGTGCAGATGCGCGCCGGCGTCGTCTCACCTGGCGTGATCATCGACGTGAAGAAGATCGCGGAGATGACCACGATCGAGGCGGTCGGTGGCGGCTTTCGCATCGGCGCGGCGGTGTCGGGCGCGGTGGTCGGCGAGCATGCTGCGCTGCGCCAGGCGTGGCCAGGCGTGGTCGAGGCGATCAACCTGATCGGCTCCAAGCAGATCCAGGGCCGCGCCTCGGCCGGCGGCAATCTCTGCAACGCCTCGCCGGCCGCCGACAGCGTGCCGGCGCTGGTGGCCGCCGCGGCCACCGTCACCATCCATGGTCCGAAGGGCCGCCGTGAGGTGCCAGTTGAGAAGATCCATGCCGGGCCGGGGCGCACGACGCTGGAGCGCGGCGAGATCGTGGTCAGCTTCACCCTGCCACCGCGAGCACCGGGTTCCGCCGACGCCTATCTGCGGCTGATCCCGCGCACCGAGATGGACATCGCCGTCGTCGGCTGCGGCGTCAACCTGACCGTGCAGGGTGGCACCTGCACCAGCGCCCGCGTCGGGCTGGGGGCGGTCGCGCCCACGGTGCTGCTGGTCGAGGATGCCGCCCAGGCGCTGATCGGCTCGCGGCTGGACGACAAGGCGCTCGATGCCGCGGCGGCGGCCTGCCGCGCCGTCTGCAAGCCCATCAACGACAAGCGCGGCACCATCGCGTACCGCACCAAGATCGCCGGCGTGCTGCTCAAGCGTGCCACCGCCATCGCCCTCGAGCGCGCCGGGAGGCACTGACCATGGCCAAGACCCACGTCTCCACCACCATCAACGGCGAGCCCGTCGAGTTCCTGTGCGACCCGACGCAGTCCCTGCTCGACGTGCTGCGCGACAATCTCGGGCTCACCGGCAGCAAGGAAGGCTGCGGCTCGGGCGATTGCGGCGCCTGCAGCGTCACGCTCGACAACCGCCTGGTCTGCAGCTGCCTGATCCTGGCCCCCGAGGCCGAGGGGCACAGCATCCGCACCATCGAAGGCATGGCGCAGGGCGACCAGCTGCATCCCCTGCAGCAGAAGTTCGTCGAGCTGGCGGCCCTGCAATGCGGCATCTGCACGCCGGGCTTCCTGGTCGCCTCCAAGGCGCTGCTCGACCGCAATCCCGACCCGACCGAAACCGAAATCCGCTATTGGCTGGCCGGCAATCTCTGTCGCTGCACGGGCTACGACAAGATCATCCGCGCCGTCATGGAAGTGGCTGCCGACATGAGGGAGGCCGCGCGATGAGCAACGGATCGTATAAATGGATCGGCACGCGGCCCAACCGGCCCGACGGCGCCGACAAGGTCACGGGCCGCGCCCGCTTTGGTGCCGACTTCAACATGCCGGGCCAGCTGATCGGCAAGGTGCTGCGCAGCCCGCATGCGCATGCGCGGATCCGCTCGATCGACACGTCGGCGGCCGCGGCGCTGCCGGGCGTCAAGGCGGTGGTGACGGCGCAGGATTTCCCGGACCAGCCCAACGTCGTCGTCCCGACCGGCGAGATGCAGGTCAACCTGCGCGACGTCACGCGCAACGTGATGGCGCGCGAGAAGGCGCTCTATGAGGGCCACGCCGTGGCGGCGGTGGCGGCGACGACCGAAGCCGTGGCGCGCCAGGCGCTGGCGCTGATCAAGGTCGACTACGAGGTGCTGCCGCACGTCATCGACGTCGAGGCGGCGATGAAGGACGATGCGCCCGTCCTGCACGACCACCTGATCACCGAAGGCGTGAAGCCGGCGCCGGACAAGGCGTCGAACATCGCCAAGCGCATGGACAACGTGAAGGGCGATGTCGAGGCCGGGTTCCGCCAGGCCGAGGTGGTGATCGAGCGCCGCTATGCCACGCAGCCGGTGCACCAGGGCTATATCGAGCCGCACGCGACCCTGGCCAGCGCCGCCGAGGACGGCCAGGTGCAGATCTGGTCGACGACGCAGGGGCACTTCCAGGTGCGCGGCTTCTGCAGCCGCCTGCTGGGCGTCGAGGCGTCGCAGATCCGCGTCACGCCGTCGGAGATCGGCGGCGGCTTCGGCGGCAAGACCGTGGTCTATCTCGAGCCGGTCGCGATGCGCCTGTCGCAGAAGACCGGCAAGCCGGTGAAGATGGTGATGAGCCGCGAGGAGGTGTTCCGCGCCTCCGGCCCGGCGCCCGGCGGCACCGTCGCGGTGAAGATCGGCGCCAGGCGCGACGGCCGCATCGTCGCTGCCGAGTGCACCGTGGCGCTGCAGGCCGGCGCCTTCCCGGGCTCGCCCCTGGGCCCGGCCTGCTGGACCAGCTTCGCCTGCTACGACATCGACAACATCAAGGTGGTCGGCTTCGATGTCGTGAGCAACCGGCCCAAGGTGGCGGCCTATCGCGCGCCCGGGGCGCCGATCTCCGCCTGGGCTGTCGAGTCGACGCTCGACATCCTGGCCCAGGAGCTGGGCATGGACCCGATCGACCTGCGGCTGAAGAATGCCGCGAAGAAGGGCACCAAGACCAGCTACGGCCCGACCTTCGACACCATCGGCTTTGTCGAGACGCTCGAAGCGGTGAAGAGCTCGGCCCATTACAGGAGCCCGGTGAAGCCGGGCATGGCGCGCGGCGTCGCCGCCGGCTTCTGGTTCAATGTCGGCGCCGATTCGAGCGCCGCCGCGCACGTCGCCGAGGACGGCACGGTGACGGTGATCTCGGGCAACCCTGACATCGGCGGCTCGCGCGCGTCGCTCGCCCTGATGGCGGCCGAAGAGCTGGGCGTCGACTACGACAAGGTGCGCCCGGTGATCGCCGACACCAGCTCGATCGGCTTCAACTTCGTGACCGGCGGCAGCCGCGTCACCTTCGCGACCGGGCTGGCCGTGGTCAACTCGGTCAAGGACATGATCCGCGAGCTGAAGGTGCGCGCCGCCAAGACCTGGAAGGTCGATCCCGAGGCGGTGGTGTGGGAGAACGGCCATGCCCGGCCGGCCGGCAGCAATGTCGGCGAGTTCGAGCCGCTGTCGCTGGCCGACCTGGCGGCGAGCGCCGGCCGCACCGGCGGACCGATCAACGGCCACGCGCAGCTCAACGCCCAGGGCGCCGGCCCCGGCTTCGGCGTGCATGTCGTGGACCTCGCGGTCGACCGCGACACCGGCATTGTCACGATCGATCGCTATACCGCGGCACAGGACGTCGGCACCGCGATCCATCCGAGCTATGTCGAAGGCCAGCTGCAGGGCGGCGTCGTGCAGGGCGTCGGCTGGGCGCTGAACGAGGAGTACATCTACAACGCCAAGGGCAAGCTCGATAACCCGGGCTTCCTCGACTACCGCATGCCGGTGGCCTCCGACCTGCCGATGATCGAGACCATCCTGGTCGAGGTGCCCAACCCGCACCATCCCTATGGCGTGCGCGGCGTCGGCGAGGTGCCGATCGTGCCGCCGCTCGCCGCCGTCGGCAACGCCGTCGCCCGCGCCACGGGCGTGCGCATGACCGACCTGCCGATGTCGCCGCCACGCCTGTCGGCCGCGCTCGACGCCGCCACACCGCGGATGGCGGCGGAGTAGAAGCAATCGCCTCTCCCCGCGGGAGCGGGGAGAGGTGTCAAGGTTGGCATCGTCTTCGCATAGCTTCGCATGGCGTAGCGTCGGCGTCGTTGGCTCGGGAGATCGTGTTGGGGCAATCGGATCGGGGACGGGTCGCGGTCGACGGCTTGATCAGGCATTTCGGATCGGTGCGGGCGGTCGACGGCGTGTCGCTGGCGGCCGAGAGCGGCGAGTTCCTGGCCCTGCTGGGGCCCAGCGGCTCGGGCAAGAGCACGATCCTGATGTGCATCGCGGGCTTCGAGACGCCGGATGCCGGCCGCGTCACGGTCGGCGACCGCGATGTCACGGCGATCCCGCCGCAGCGGCGCGAGCTGGGCATGGTGTTCCAGCGCTACACGCTCTTCCCCCACATGAGCGTGCTCGACAACATCGCCTTCCCGCTCAAGATGCGCGGCGTGGCGCGGGCCGAGCGCGAGGCCCGGGCGCGCGAGGCGCTGGCCACGGTGCGGCTCACGGAGTACGGCGCGCGCATGCCGGCGCAGCTGTCCGGCGGCCAGCAGCAGCGCGTGGCGCTGGCGCGTGCCATCGTCTACCGCCCGCCGGTCCTGCTGATGGACGAGCCGCTCTCGGCGCTCGACAAGGCGCTGCGCGAGGAGATGCAGCTGGAGATCAAGCACCTGCAGCGCGAGCTGGGTGTCACGGTCGTGTTCGTGACCCATGACCAGACCGAGGCGCTGACCATGGCCGACCGCATCGCGGTGCTGGACCACGGCCGCCTGTGCCAGGTCGGCACGCCGCGCGACCTCTATGAGGCGCCGCAGGACCCGTTCGTCGCCCGCTTCATCGGCGAGACCAACATGCTCGACGGCCGCGCCCTGGGTGATGCCGCTTCGGGTGGCCGCATCGGCGTGCGGCTGCCCGGCGATGTCGTGGTCGAGGCCACCGCGATGGCGCCGCTGGCCCGCGACGCCGCCGTCGTGATCGCCGTGCGGCCCGAGCGCCTGCGTGCCGGCGGCGATGGCCCGGTCAAGGGGCGCATGAAGGAGGCGATCTACGCCGGCGTCGCCACCACCTATGTGCTGGAGATGCCGGGCGGCGCCACGGTCCGCCTGCGCTCCGCGACCGGCGCCAACGCCTTCGACCTGGCCGACGGCGGCACCGTGTCGCTCGCCTGGTCCCCCGAGGACGCCCGCGCCTTCCCGGCAGCCCCATGAACGCCATCACCTCCGCGCGCCACCTCAGCGCCACCGCGACGGCCGCGCTGCTGACGCCTTTCCTGGCGCTGCTGGCGATCGCCTTCCTGCTGCCGCTGGGCGTGCTGCTCTACGAAAGCCTGTTCGTGCCGGCGCCCACAGTGCAGCACTACGCCAAGGTGTTCGACGATCCGGTCTATGTCCGCGTGCTGTGGCGCACGCTGCGCATCTCGGCCATCGTCACCGTGGCCACGCTGGTGCTGGCCTATCCCCTGGCGCTGGTGATGACCCGCAGCAGGGGCGCGGTGCTGGCGCTGCTGGTGGCCTGCGTGCTGCTGCCGCTATGGACCAGCGTGCTGGTGCGCACCTACGCCTGGACGGTGATCCTGCAGCGCAACGGCATCGTGAACCAGCTGCTGCAGGAGCTGGGCTGGACCAGCGGCCCGGTGCGCCTGCTCTACACCGAAGGCGCCGTCGCGCTGGCCATGGCCCATGTGCTGCTGCCGTTCATGGTGCTGCCGATCTGGGCGGCGCTGCGCAACATCCCGGACGACTATGCGCGCGCGGCGGCGATGCTGGGCGCCTCGCCGCTGCGCATCTTCGTCGAGATCGTGTGGCCGCTCTCCCGGCCGGGCGTGGCCAGCGGCTGCCTCATGGTGTTCCTGCTCAGCATGGGCTTCTTCGTCACCCCCGCGCTGATCGGCGGGCCGCAGCAGATGATGATGGCGACGCTGGTGTCGCAGCAGGTGCGCGAGCTGCTGAACTGGCCCTTCGCCGGCGCCCTGGTGGGCTGCCTGCTGGTGGTGACCCTGGGCCTGGTGCTGGCCTTCAACCGCACCCTGGGGCTCGACCGCTTCGTGGGCAGCCGATGACCGCCGGCCGCTTCGTCCTGCATGCCGCCGCCTGGGCGGTGGTGGTGTTCCTGATGGTGCCCACCCTGGTCGTCGTGCCGATGTCGTTCGGGCCCGCCGAGCACCTGCAGTTCCCGCCCAATGGCTTCACCCTGCGCTGGTACGGCGACTATTTCGCCGATCCGGACTGGATGTCGGCGACCTGGTTCAGCGTGCGCGCCGGCATCATCGCCGCGGTCGGCGCCACCGTGGTGGGCACGATGACGGCGCTGGCGCTGGTGCGTGGCCGCGTCATCGGGCGGCGCATCCTGGACCTGCTGATCGTGGGCCCGATCGTGGTGCCGCATATCGCGCTCGCTGTGGCGCTGTTCCTGGTCTTCGACAGGCTGCGGCTGAACGGCACATTGGTCGGCTTCGCCATCGCCCACACCGTGCTGGCGGCGCCGTTCGCCATCTTCTCGGTCCTGGCGGCGCTCTACCGCTTCGATGCCGACCTCGAGATGGCGGCGCTGTCCTGCGGCGCCAGCCGCCTGCGCGCCTTCTGGCATGTCACCCTGCCGCTGATCCTGCCGGGCGTGCTGAGCGGCGCCATGTTCGCCTTCATCATCTCCTTCGACGAGGCGGTGATCTCGTTCTTCATTTCCGACATCGACGGCAAGTCGCTGCCGCGCAAGCTGTTCGAGGACATCGACTACAATCTCACCCCGGTGGTGGCGGCGGTGGCGTCGCTGCTGAGCGTCGTGTCGATCGCCGTGCTGGTCGGCGGCCACGTCGTGGGCCGCATCACGGCGCGCCGCCGGGCGGGGTGAGGGTAGCCATGTCGAGCGCCCAAACCCGTCATCCCGAGCGCAGCGAGGGATCTCCCGCGAACAGCGCACCGTGCGTCTGGCCGCGGGAGATCCCTCGCTGCGCTCGGGATGACGGCATGGAATGACATCAGGAACAGGAGGATCGGGGCATGAAGCGCAGGACATTCATCGCATCGGGGGTGGGCGCCGCCGCCGGCGCCACGCTGCTGGGCGGCCCGGTGGCCGCCCAGTCCAAGGAGGTCATCATCGCGACGACCGCCGGGCTGATGGAGCGCTCGCTGCAGGAGCACTTCTACCGCCGCTTCGAGAAGGAGCAGGGCATCCGCGTGCGCTCGGTGCCGATCGAGCTGCCCGACCAGTGGGCGCGCGCCGTGGCGGCCGGGCGCTCAGGCGGCCCGGCGCCGTTCGACATTGTCACCGCGACGCCCCCTGACCTGATCCAGCACAAGGACATCCTGCTCCCGATCGACTGCGCCAAGCAGGAGACCATCACCAAGAACGCGCTGCCCAACTCGTGCTTCCCCAACGGCCTGATGCGCACCGGCGGCGGCATGGTGATGCTGTGGAACGGCAAGAACTTCCCTGCCGGCAAGGAGCCGCAATCCTGGGCCGACTTCTTCGATATCGCGAAGTTCCCCGGCCCGCGCACGCTGCCCGATACGGGCGACCGCGAATGGTGGGTGCCGGTGATGGCGCTGCTGGCCGACGGCGTGCCGGCCGACAAGCTGTTCCCGCTCGACCTCGACCGCGCCTACCGCAAGCTCGATGCGCTCAAGCCGTCGGTGGCGGCATGGTGGAAGAGCGGCGACAATTCCATGCAGATCCTGCGCGGCGGCGAGGCTGTGATGGCCATGGTCTATTCCAGCCGCGCCGTGCCACTCACCAAGAACGAGGGTTTCAACTTCACCTGGAACCAGGCGATCCGCGACGTCGGCAACTGGGCCATCCTGAAGAACGCGCCCAACGCGGCCAATGCGCTTGCTTTCCTGAACTTCTTCACGACCACGCCTGAAGAGCACGTGCCGTTCAGCGCCAAGGTCAGCTTCGACAGCAACAACGCGGCCGCCGCCAACCTGATCCCGCCCGGGGAGCGGCGCTTCCGCCCGTCCTGGCCCGACAACTGGTCCAAGCTCGTGGTCGCCGACTACGAATGGATCGCCGCCCACCGCGCCGCCATGCGCGAACGCTGGATCAGCTGGCTGACACGCTGACCCGCTCCCTTCTCCCCGCGCAGGCGCAGCGGTGACATCTTCCCTCCCCACGCAGTGGGGAGGTGCCCCGAAGGGGCGGAGGGGAGCCGACGTGGTGTTTGCCACTGAGAGAGACCGCGTCGGCTCCCCCTCCGGCCTTCGGCCACCTCCCCCAACTGCGTTGGGGGAGGGTTCACCCGCAGACGAAAAGATGTGTCCTCTCCGTCGCGCCTGCGCGTGAGAAGGCGCATCAACCCTGGGCGCGCCGATACCGTGCCGCCGGGTGGTCGTCGCGCAGCCGGGCGCGGCCGGGGCCGTAGAGCTTCTCGCGCAGGGTGCCGGGGGCGTAGTCGTGCTTGAAGACGCCGCGCTCCTGCAGCACCGGCACCACCAGGTCGGCGATGTCGGCGAAGGTCTCGGGCGTGACGGCGTAGGCGAGGTTGAAGCCGTCGACATCGGTCGTCGCCACCCAGTCCTGCAGGGCGTCGGCGACCTCGGTGCCGGAGCCCACGACCACCGGCCCGCGGCCGCCGATCGCGGCGTGGCGGGCGATGTCGCGCGGCGTCCAGACGCGGTCGGGATCGGCGTTGGTGGTGAAGGATTCGAGCGCCGAGATCATGGCGTCGGTATGCGCGGCGGGCACCGGCTTGTCGGGATCGAGCCGCGAGAAGTCGACGCCGGTCCAGCCCGACATCAGGGTCAGCGCCGCCTCCTCGTCGACATGCCGGCGGTAGTCGGCCAGCTTGTCCTGAGCTTCGGCGGTGGTGCGGCCGGTGATGACCGTCATCATGGTGAAGATCAGCATCTCGGCCGGGTCGCGGCCGGCCGCCTGGGCGCGGCGGCGGATGTCGGCGACGATGCTCCCGATCACCCGCGGCGACGGGCCGTTGATGAAGACGCACTCGGCATGTTCGGCGGCGAACTGGCGCCCGCGGCTGGAGGCGCCGGCCTGGTAGAGCACCGGCGTGCGCTGCGGCGAGGGCTCGCACAGATGGATGGCGCTGGAGCGGAAGTAAGGCCCCTCATGCGTCACGCGGTGGATGCGGGCCGGATCGGCGAAGCGCCGCCCGGCGCGGTCGCGCAGCACGGCGCCGTCCTCCCAGCTGCCTTCCCAGAGCGGGTACACCACCTTCAGGTAGTCCTCGGCGATGTCGTAGCGGGTGTCGTGGTCCTCCATCGCCGTCATGCCCATGCCGCGGGCGGCGCTTTCGAGGTAGCCGGTGACGATGTTCCAGCCGATGCGCCCGTTGGTGAGATGGTCCAGCGTGCTCATGCGCCGCGCGAAAGGGTAGGGATGCTCGTACGACAGCGCGCAGGTGACGCCGAAGCCCAGGTGGCGCGTGGCGCAGGCCATGGCCGGGATGACCATCAGCGGATCGTTCACCGGCACCTGGACGGCCCGTTCCAGCGCCGTCTGCGGCCCGCCGCGATAGACGTCGTAGATCCCCAGCACGTCGGCCAGGAACAGGGCGTCGAACCTGCCGCGTTCCAGGATCGCCGCCAGCTCGAGCCAGTAGTCGAACGTGTTGTAGCGGTCGGCCTTGTCGCGCGGATGCGTCCACAGTCCGGGTGACTGGTGCACGACGCAGTTCATGTCGAAGGCATTGAGGCGGATCTGCTTGGGCATGTCGGTCAGGCGCGCGAGGGCTGATGGTGCGGCGGCGATGATAGAGCAGCCCGCCGTCCGGCACGACCGGAACGTCACCCTTGACCACCGCCAAACCCCTCGTCATCCCGAGCGCAACCCCTCCGTCATCCCGAGCGCAGCGAGGGATCTCCTGCGGCAAGGCGCACGGTGCGCTATTCGCGGGAGATCCCTCGCTGCGCTCGGGATGACAACAAATGCATGCCATAGCCCTGAACTTTCCTCCCTGAAGAGCCGGCGTAGCCGGCTGCGCGAAGGATGGGCTACAGTCCCGTCCGATCGAGGCGGCTGCTGGAGGTTGAACGATGGCGATCGCGGAGTACGAGAAGCTGGATGCGATGGCGCTCAGCGCCCTGATCGCCAGGCGCGAGGTCTCCGCATCGGAGGTCCTCGATGAAGCCATCGCGCGGGCCGAGAAGCACAACCCCGCGATCAACGCCATCACCATCCCGCTCTATGACCTGGGGCGGCAGGCCGCGGCGGCGCCGTTGCCGGCGGGCCCGCTGGCCGGCGCGCCGTTCCTGCTGAAGGACCTCGGCTCGCTGCTCGCGGGCACGCGGTCGACCGGCTCGAGCAAGCTGTTCGCCGATTTCGTGGCGCCGCACGACGCCACCATCGTGGCGCGCTACCGTGCCGCCGGTCTCGTCACCTTCGGCAAGTCGGCGTCGCCCGAGATGGGGCTGGCGCCCTCGACCGAGCCGGCGATGTTCGGTCCCTGCCGCAACCCGTGGAACCTGGGCTACAGCAGCGGCGGCTCGTCCGGCGGGTCCGCCGCGGCCGTGGCCGCCCGCATCCTGCCGATGGCGCACGCCACCGACGGCGGCGGATCGATCCGCATTCCCGCCTCGGCCTGCGGCCTGTTCGGCATGAAGCCCACCCGGGCGCGCAACCCCAGCGGGCCCGACGTCGGCGAAGGCTGGGGCGGCCAGGCGGTAGGCCATTGCGTCAGCATCAGCGTGCACGACAGCGCCGCCCTGCTCGATGCCTCTGCCGGCCCCGATATCGGCGATCCCTATTGGGCGCCACCGCCCGTCGGCAAATTCCTCGACGAGGTCGGCCGCGATCCCGGCAAGCTGCGCATCGCGCTGTGCGTGGAGCCGTGGAACGGCGAGCCCGTCGATGCGGAATGCCGCCGGGCCACGGAGGACGCCGCGAAGCTCTGCGAGTCGCTGGGCCATGCCGTGACGATCGCGCGGCCGACATTCGACGTCGAGGCCTTCCGTGAGGCCACGCGTGTGGTGATCGCGGCCAACGTCTACGCCACGCTCGCCGCGCGCGCCAAGGCGATCGGCAAGACGCTGGAGGCAACCGACGCCGAGCCGCTGACCTGGTCGCTGGCCGAGCTCGGCATCAGGTACACCGCCGCCGACTACGCCGCCGCGATGACCGTCATCCATCGCGTCGGCCGCGTCGTGGCGCGGTTCTTCACGCAGCACGACATCCTGCTGACGCCGACCATGTGCTCGCCGCCCTGGCCGCTGGGCGTGCTGTCGCTGTCGAGCCAGGATACCGATGCCTATCTCGTGGCGGTGAACCGCTCGATCGGCTTCACGTCGCTGTTCAACGCCGCCGGCAATCCGGCGATGACCGTGCCGCTGCACTGGACCGCATCAGGCCTGCCGGTCGGCGTGCAGTTCGTGGCGCCCTTCGGCGACGAAGCCAGCCTCTTCCGCCTCGCCGCGCAGCTCGAGCAGGCCAGGCCGTGGAAGGACAAGCGCCCACCGATGATCGGGTAGGTTGCTGATCCTCTTTCCTCCCCAGCGAAGCTGGGGAGGTGCCCCGAAGGGGCGGAGGGGAGCCGACGTGGTCCATGTAACCAAGACTACGTCGGCTCCCCCTCCGGCCTTCGGCCACCTCCCCCAGCAGAGCTGGGGGAGGTCGCCATCACCGTCACGCGAACGAGAAGCCGATGGTGCGGCAGTGATAGAACAGCCCGCCATCCTGCACGATCAGGAACGTCGCCAGCCGGTCGCCATCGTTGTGGTGCGAATGCGCCGCGGTCGGCGGCGTGATCATGGTGGCAAAGGGCTGCCAGTCGACACGCGTGCCGTCGATCATCGAATGGCAGCGCGTGCCCTCGATCGGCAGCGTCACCGCCACCGAGTTGTGCCGGTGGCTGCGCTGCGCCTTGCCTGGCTCCATCGAGTTCAGCGCCAGGGTCATCGACGGCGTGAGGCTCAGCATTGTCTCGAACGGCCCGACCGCGAACACGACCACCTTGCCGGACGCATCTGCCGTGTCGGGGGTGGCGCGCACCGCGTCGAGGTGGCGGCGGATCTCGGCGGCGGGGAAATGCACCGCCTCGAGCCGCGATTGATCGGCCGCCGGCGGCTCGAGATGGTGGAACGCCACCTCGGGCTCGTTGCTGACGACCCAGAGCACGGCATCGTGCGTGGCGCGGTGGCTGCTCTCGGCGCCGCCGGGGAGGCAGAAGATGTCGCCTTCGCCCCAGCCGATCCGGTCGGTTCGGTTCGTCGTCTCGCCGGCGCCGCGGATGACGTAGCAGATAGCGGCCGTCGCCCGCAGCCGCAGCGCCAGGCGTTCGCCGGCGCGGATGCGAAGGTAGCGAGCCAGCAGCAGCGGCGTCGTGGCCGGCACCGGCGCCGCGAGCCGGTCGGCGATGTCGAGCGCGATGGCGCCGGTCGGCGTGTCGGCCGCCAGCGCGCGGTCACGCTCGGCGATGAACGTGGCCGCCGGCACCGGCGGCAGCTTGTCACGGAAGCTGTTGGTCGGCGTGAGGTAGCGACCGCGTGCTGACGCAATGGATGCCGGCATGGCCCGATCCTCCGGTTGCCGGCATCACTGTGGCCCTGGCGCCGCCTCAGGGCAACGGCGCCGGGTCCAGGAAGCGGCGCACCACGTTCTCCATCAGGCGCGACACGTTGTTGTCGTAGCGGTTGTGCGAGAGCGCCGTGACCCAGGCGATCGAGCCGGTCGAGAACACGCCGCCGCCCTGGGCGGTGGGGAAGTAGACCAGGTCGGCGCGCACGCGCGCGTTCTGCTCGCCGTCCAGCCCGCGATGGAAGGTGCGGAACTCTTCCGGCGCGGGCATGCCGCCATAACCGATGCGGTCGGCGCTGGCCACCAGCAGCATGCCGGGCGGCGAGCCCAGCGACGGATCGGCACGGTCGATCTCCAGCCCGGCGGCGCCGCCGTTGCGGGCGCCGAAATTGCCGATCATCTCGTCGGCGCCGATGCCTTCGAACATCCAGGCGGCGCGTGGGTCGTGGCTGGCCGGCAGCCGGCGGTAGCCGGCCGAGCGGTCGAACACCTGGGCGTCGAAGCCGACGCCGACCAGGCGCTGCGGCGCCCGCCCGTTGCTGCGCCACAGGCCGCCGGCCTCGCCGGTGAAGGCCAGGTGCGCCTCGCCGGCCTCGCCTTCCCAGGTGCGCACGCCGGTCACGTCGCGCCGCACCTCGATCACGTTGGCAAGATCGCGGTGGAAGGCGATGCGCCAGTAGAAGCCGTTGCCGCCCAGATACATGTGGCGGCCGCCGGCGCGCTGGTAGGAGTCGAGCGCGTCCCACATCTCGCGCGAATAGTATTCGGGGTGCGACAGCGTCATGACGCAGCGATAGGGCCGCAGCGCCGCCAGGCCCTCGCGATGCAGGTCCTCATCGGTCACGACGTCGTAGTCGATGCCCTTCTCCTCGAGCCAGTCGATCAGGTGCGTGTCGTTGCCGTAGTTGAACGTGTTGCACCGCGGCCGCATGTTCAGGATCGGCCGCCGGCTGCCGCTCACGCGCCAGCCGCTGCCGTCGGCATGGGTGTCGTAGGTCGACAGGCCGACCTCGCGATGCGCCTGCAGGTACAGGTCGTCGCGCGACAGCACCATCAGCCCCTCGAGCATGGACTCGGCATGCACCTGGTCCATGCGCAGCGCGCCGTTGGCGTAGGCGAGATAGGTCGCGATCGGCACCACGATCGCCAGCTTCGCCGCCGGCCGGGCGCGCGGCGAGCGCACGAAGAAGCCGACATAGCTCTCGACCGGATCGCCGTCGGCCGGTGTCGCCGCCAGCCGCACGGCGTAGTATCCGGCCGGCCAGTCTGTGGGCACGTCGAGCGTGAAGTCGGCCGACCAGCCGCAATCGGCCATGTCGTCTGCGCAGAAATGGATGGCGCCGTAATGCGCCGGCAGCGCGCGCCAGTCGTTGGCCGTGCCGTCCCAGTTGGCGCCGGTGACACCGCGCGCCGGCACCTGCACCAGCCGGCCGTGCAGGCGGTGGGCGGAGCGGTCCTGCACCGTGAGGCCGGGGATGTCGATCGAGAAATCCCACGCCGCCAGGAGGTCCGGATCGCCCGGCGCCGGGTTGATCCGCTCGCACTGGGCGCGCATGGCGCCGGGCTCGAGCGTCGCGCGACAGAGCCGTGGCCGGTCGATCTTGCCGTCGAAATGCGCCGCCGTGCGCGGCGCATCCAGCGCCTCGCCGGTGCAGCGCGCGGCGATCACCAGCGGCACGTCCTGCGGCCAGGCGAGGCCGGCACCGCCCTTGGCGAGGCCATGGGAGGAGCGGTCGCGGCCGGCCTGCGGATCGAGGCTGATCTGGTGCACGGCCAGCTGGCCAGTGGCTGCATCGTAGCTGCCGCACACGAACAGCCATTCCCGCGCCAGGACCGGCCGGGCGCTGCGCGCGCTGGCGACGGCGCCGGTGCCGTCGCCGACCGCCAGCTCGAGATGACCGCTGGCATCCAGCCCCAGCCGCCAGCCAGCCTGGCGGTCGTCGCGCCAGCGCGACAGGATCGTCTGTGCCGCCGTGCCCGGCAGGGTCGGCCACAGGAAGCAGCCGACGGTGAAGCTCGCCAGGTCGCGCAATGCGGGCCGGTCGGCGATGACGGCGCACGAGCCTGTGCGGATCGGCTGGTGGCTCACGGCGCGCGGTCCGTTGACCGGGCTCGCCATGGGTACCAGCTTCAGGCCGGGTCCGGCCGGGTCGGGATCGCCGCAGCGCACGCGCACCACGGTCACGTCGACCTTCTGCAGGCTGTCGCTGGAGAGATGGAATGCCACCTGGCCGCCGGGCTCGACCGCCAGCGGCGCGGCGTAGCCGAGGATGGACGTCGTATCGATGCCACCTAGACGCATGTCAGTCCTCGATCGCCTGGCCGGTCAGCGCTTCCCAGCGCAGCTTGAAGACATCCCACTCGGCCGCGGCCAGCGACTCGTAGGTCTTGTTGCGCATCAACTCGACTGGCGCGCCGCGCACGCCCGGCAGCCGCCCCAGCACCCAGCGCTTGCCGGGCTCCACCGTGACCAGCACATAGCGGCCGCCCGGCGACTCCCAGCGCAGGCGGTGCAGCACCATCTGCAGCTCGCGGCTATGCGGGCCCTTGGGCGCGCGGCGGAACTCCTCGACCAGGTCGCGCCGCGAAGCGTCGATCGGATAATGGGCCGAATCGGGATCGTTGTTCAGCATGCGCGCGCCTGTCGCCTCGTCGCGATTGTCGTCAAGCACGCATCCTAGGAAATCGCGCACATCGACGCACCGTCCAATCGCGGCAAGCATCCACGGCGCAAACGCAACGGCTCGACTCTTGACGTGCGGGCGGGCAGTCTCGTCATCCCGAGCGCTTGTGACCTGATTCTTCCCCCGGAGGGGTCGGGCGATCGCATAATGGTCCTCCTGTCATCCCGAGCGCAGCGAGGGATCTCCTGCGGCAAGACGCACCGTGCGCCATTCGCGGGAGATCCCTCGCTGCGCTCGGGATGACGGAAAGGGCACCAGCGCGGCGTCGCGCCATATGCGAATCGCCCTGCCCTCCGGAGGAGGGATCCAACTCATAAGCGCTCGGGATGACGGATCAGAACGCAGGCCTTCCTACCCGCCGCCCGCCAGGTGCTGGCGGCCGGCGCGCAGGATGCGGTTCGACAGGTCCTCGTCGTCGACCAGCCGGGCCATCGTCAGGCAGCCGACCATGCCGGCCACGATCGCCAGCGCGCGGTCTTCAGCCTCGGCCGAGGGCAGCCCGGTCAGCTGGCGGCGCACGGTCGCCACCAGCGAAAGATATCCCTCGGTCATCGCGGCCCGGACATCGCCGTCGCCGCGCGCCGCCTCGCTGCCGATCGCGGCCAGGGAGCAGCCCTTCTCCGGCGTGTCCCGGTGCAGCTTGTTGAGGTATCGGCGCAGCACCGTCTCCAGGCCGCGGCCCTCGGGCGCCTTGTCCGCCGCGGCCGCGATCTGCCCGGTGGTCTCGCCCAGCGCCTCGCGGCAGGCTTCGGCGGCGAGCGCGTCCTTGGAGGCGAAGTGGCGGTAGAAGCCGCCATGGGTGAGGTCGGACCTGGCCATCAGCTCGGCGATGCCGACGCCGGCGATGCCATGGGTGCGGAATTCGCGGGCCGCGGTCTCGATGATCCTGCGCCGCGTTTCCGCCGTCTCTTCCTTCGACCGCCTCATCGGAGTTCCTGCCCCCGTTGGTTCCTGTCATCCCGAGCGCAGCGAGGGATCTCCCGCGAACGGCGCACGGTGCGTCATGCCGCAGGAGATCCCTCGCTGCGCTCGGGATGACAGAGAGCCGCCTGCTGGATCGCAGCCCAAATCCTATGCGGCGTTAGCGGCATGTCCAGATGCGTGATGCCGAAAGGCGCCAGCGCATCCAGTACCGCATGCACGATGGTCGGCGGCGCGCCGATCGTCCCGCTTTCGCCGATTCCCTTCACGCCCAGCGGATTGGTCGGCGAGGGCGTCTGCTGGAAGCTGGATCGGATCGGCGGCAGCACGTCGGCACGCGGCACGGCGTAGTCGAGCAGCGAGCCGGTCAGCAGCTGCCCGTTGTCGTCGTAGTGCACGCCTTCGTAGAGCGCCTGGCCGATGCCTTGCACGACGCCGCCGTGGATCTGGCCCTCGGCCAGCAGCGGGTTGATGATCGTGCCGGCGTCATCGACGGCGACATAGTCGAGGATCTCGACAAGACCCGTGTCGGGGTCGACCTCGACATAGGCCATGTGCACGCCCGAGGGTGCCCCCAGGCCGGTCGGGTCATAGAACAGCGTCTCGTCCAGTCCGGGCTCGAGGCCGGCGGGCAGGGCGTGGCCGACATAGGCCATGCGCACCACGGCAGCGAACGTGACGGGCGCGATGTCGGTTCCCGGCACGGTGAAGCGGCCGGCGTCGTAGGCCACGTCCTTCTCGTCGACCTCCATCATGTTGGCCGCGATCCGGGTGGCCTTGGCGACGATGCGTCCTGCGCACACCTTCACGCTCGATCCGCCCACGGCCATCGATCGGGAATTGAACGTGCCGTGCCCGGCCTGGACCTGGCGGGTGTCGCCCTGGACCACGGCGATATGGTCGACCGGCAGCTGCAGCGCATCGGCGGCGATCTGCGCCAGCACGGTGGCATGCCCGTGGCCCTGGCTCATCGAGCCCGAGAACAGCGTCACCTTGCCGCCCGAGTCGACGTTGAGGCGGGCGCTTTCCCAGCCGCCGCGGTCGAACCCGATCATGCCCAGGCGCCGCGACGGCCCCATGCCGCACATCTCGGTATAGGCCGCGACGCCGATGCCGCGATAGCGGCCGTCGGCGCGCAGCCGGCTCTGCTCGGCGCGGCGCGATGCGTAGTCGAACATGGCCAGCGCCGTGTCGAGGCAGCCCTGGTAGTTGCCGCTGTCGTAGAACACGCCCTTGCTGCCGTATGGCCGATACGGAAATTCCGAGGGCTGCACGAAGTTGAGGCGGCGCACCTCGACCGGGTCGAGGCCGAGGTGCCGGGCGGCAGCTTCGATGGCGCGCTCGGCGATGTAGGCGCCTTCCGGGCGGCCATAGCCGCGATACGCGTCGACCGGCACGGTGTTGGTGACGATCACCTTGGCGATGGCCTCGTAGTTGTCGATCCGGTAGGTGCCGGTGCCGAAATTCACGGTGTTCACCGTCGGTCCGCCGGACGCCATGTTCGAGAGGTAGGCGCCGACATTGCCCAGGGTCTCGACCTTGAGCCCGAGGATGCGGCCGTCATTGCGGATCGCGACCTCGACGTGCTCGGTGTGTGCCCGACCATGGCTGGTCGCCTGGTGGCTCTCCGACCGCGATTCCCACCATTTAACCGGCGTCCCAAGCTGCAGCGCCAGCCAGGCGCAGAGCAGCTCCTCGGGATAGAGGTGCATCTTGGCGCCGAAGCCGCCGCCGATATCCGGCGCGACCACGCGCAGCAGATGCTCCGGGATGCCGACCGTCTCGGCGATCCAGCGCCGGTGCATATGCGGCACCTGGCTGCCCATGTAGACCGTGAGCGTGCCGTCGTCGTCCGGCGTGGCCAGGATGGCGCGTGTCTCCATGCAGGTCGGGATCAGCCGGTTGTTGACCAGCCGCAGGCGCAGGACGTGATCCGCCTGGCTTGCCGCCGCGGCATAGTCGCCGCCGCCGACCTTGTACCGTGTCGTGATGTTGTTGCGCACATTGGCGTGCAGCTGCGGCGCGCCGTCGGCGATCGCTGCTTCCTCGTCGACCACGGCAGGCAGCGGATCATAGCGCACGTCGATCCGCTCGAGCGCGTCATGGGCGGCCTCGCGGCTCTGCGCCACGGCCAGGGCGACGCATTCGCCCACGAAGCGCACCCTGTCCAGCGCCACGACCGGGCGGTCCGGCACTGACGTGCCGGGCAACACCCAGTTCGGCTTGATCGAGCCCAGCTTGCCCGCGAGATCCGCGCCCGACAGGACCAGCCGCACGCCGGCGACCGAACGGGCTGCCGAGGTGTCCACCGCGGTGATCACCGCGTGGGCGTGCGGCGATCGCAGGATCGCCAGATGCAGCATGTCCGGCAGGCGGATGTCGTCGACATACCGCCCCTTGCCGATCAGCAGCCGGCGGTCCTCGCGCCGCCGCAGCCTCTGGCCGATATAGCGCTCGGCCGGTCTCGCTTCTGACATCTGGCCACCAGTTTAGATGACTATGATCATCTTTATAGATGATTATGATCATCTAAATCAAGTGCGAAGGCACCATCCATGAAGCGCCCTCAACCGGTCATGAGGCAAACGACGGTGCGGCCGCTGCGGCTGTCGCGCATCATGCGCGCCGCCGGGAGGTGCCGATGAGCCAGCTGCGCATTTTTTCCTACCTGCCCAACCCACGCATATGGAAGGCGACCATCGCGGCGCGGCTGTGCGGCGTCACTATCGACGTGCGGGGTGCGGCGCCGGGCACGCTGCAGGACTGGCTGTGGGACTTCGACGCCCATCCCTTGTCCGAGGCCGAGCGGCAGGACCCGGCCCTGCAGCGCAGCGGCCGGACCGGCTTCAAGAGCCGCCTCTACAAGACCCCGGCCTTTCTGGAGGCGCATCCTTTCGGCACCGTGCCGGCGGCGTTCAGCCCCGACGGGGCGGTGGGCATCTTCGAGTCCAACAGCATCATGCGCGCCGTGGCCCGGCTGGGGGCCGATGCCTATCCGCTCTACGGCCATGATGCCTATATGGCGGCGCGCGTCGACAGCTTCCTCGACGTCAGCCTGGTCTTCGCACGCGATTCGCAGATCTACCTGCTGTCGCTGCGCGATGCCGTGACGCCCGAGATTCATGCCCGCACGCGCGATGCGTTCGTCACCTATATCGCCGGCATCGAGCAGGCGTTGATGCCGGCGCGGCAATTCCTGGTCGGCGACGGCATCACCCTGGCCGACATCTGCTTCGTGGCCGAGCTCAGCCTGTTCGCCAACGAGAAGCCGCGTGCCAAGGCGCTGGCCGGGCAAGGGTTGGCGCCCATCCTGCATGACGGCCTCGATGCCGACTATCCGCGCGCCATGGCCTACTACGCCAGGCTGTGCGCCCATCCCGCCTTCGCGCCCGATGTCGGCCCGTACCTGGACAAGATCGCCAAGGCTGCGGCCGAACACACCTCGCCCCGCGAGAGCGGGGAGAGGGAGGGGCCCGCCGCGCGCAGCGCGGTGGGAGGGTGAGGGGTACGAGCGAAAAAGCTCCATGCCAGCGACGGAGTCCGATCGTTGCTACCCCTTGTATCTGGACGGGCGGAAAGGGACGTGATGAGAAAGGAACGGCGCGAGGGCCGGTGGCCACCGGCCCTCGCGCTCGGCGGACGGCGCCCGCTACCCCTCAGGCTACAACCGTAGGTGAGCTTTGGGACCGCCGCCGTTGTCGCGCACGACCGAACAGTCGCTTGGCTTCCAACCGCACGCGCAAGGCAGGTTACCGTGACGAAGTTGATTTGTGGAGTAGATGTCGCCAGCAAGACGCTGGATGCCCGCGTCGGCCGCGATGGCCCGATGCTGCACGTCGGCCGGACGGCCGAAGGGATCGACCAGCTGGCTGCCTTCTGCCGCCAGCATGGTGTCGAGCTGGTCGTCATGGAGGCGACCGGTGGGTACGAGAAGCTGCCGTTCGCCCTGCTGTGGGCCGCCGGCATCGCCTGTGCCATCGTCAACCCGCGCGCGGTACGCCGCTTCGCCGAAGCCATGGGGGTCCTCGAGAAGACCGACCGCATCGATACCGGCGTCATCGCCTGGTATGCCGAGGTCAAGCGCATCGTCGGCCAGCCGCCGGCCAGCCAGACACAGCAGCGGCTGCGGGCTTGTGTCGATCGCCTGCGCCAGCTCACCGACCTGCAGACCATGCAGACCAACCAGCGCCGGCTGGTCGAGGACCAGGGCGTGCTGGCCACGGCCAGCGAGCTCCTCGCCCTGCTGCGCCGACAGATCCGGCACTTCGAATGCGAGATCGCCCGCCTGCTCGGCGACGACCCGCTGTGGGCCGCGCTCGACCGCGCCTTCCGCACCATCAAAGGCGTTGCCGACCGCACCGTCGCTCGCCTCCTGGCCGAGGTGCCGGAGATCGGCACCATCTCCAACAAGGCCGTCAGCAAGCTGGTCGGCCTCGCCCCCCTGGCCCGCGACAGCGGCAAGCACAAGGGTGCGCGCTCCATCCACGGCGGCTGCGCCAACGTGCGCGCGATCCTCTTCGTCGTGACCCAATGCGTCCGCAAGCACGATCCGGACTTCGCCGCCTTCCACCGGAAGTTGAAAGACGCCGGCAAGCCTGCCAAGGTCATCCGCATCGCCCTTGCCCACAAGCTTCTCGTCCGCCTCAACGCCAAGGCCCGCGATGTTCGCGCCGAATTCGCCAATCCCGCTTGACAAGCCAGACAGTCGCTCACCTTCCCATCGCTGACGCGATGGGCCCCTTCCTCTCCCCGCTGCCGCGGGGAGAGGAGATTCGGCTGGCGCGATATGCGGTCGCCATGGCGTAGGACGCGGCGATTACGACTCAGCGCGCCGCGACCGCAGCTTGATCCGGCCGGTGCGCGCCAGCAGGGCGGCGTGCAGGTCGGGGCCGGCGGCGAGGAAGCTGGGCTGCTGCGGCGCCTCGTTGTTGTAGGCCAGCGCCTTGCCGTCATGGGAGGTCACCCTGCCGCCGGCCTCGCGCACGATCAGGTCGGCGGCGGCCAGGTCCCAATCGTTCTTGGTGTTGAGGCCCATGGCGGCATCGGCGCCGCCGCTGGCCACCAGGGCCAGGCGATAGGCGACCGAATCGCGCTGTATGATCTCCATGTCGGGCCAGGGATCCTGCCAGGCCGGATGCTTGAACATCGGCCCGTAGGCGGCCATGCGGCAGCCGGCGATCTCCTGGCGGCCGCTGACCCGGATCGGCGTTCCGTTCAGGCGCGCACCCTGGTGGGCGACCGCCTCGAAGAACTCGTCCGTTGCCGGGTTGAACAGGGCGGCCGCGACCGGCATGCCATCCTCGACCAGCGCCACGGCGTGACAGAAATGCGGCGTGCCCGCCACGAAGGCACGCGTGCCGTCGATCGGGTCGACCACCCAGACCCGGCCGCGCGTCAGCCGCGCCGTGTCGTCCTCGGTCTCTTCCGACAGCCAGCCATAGTCTGGACGCCCCGTGCACAGGCGCTGGCGCAGATGGCGGTCGACCATGATGTCGGCCTCGCTCACCGGCGTGCCGCCAACCTTCTCCCAGACCGAAAGCTCGGTGCGGTAGAACCGCAGCGCCAGGGCGCCGGCCTCGCGCACCGCCGCGACCATCAGGGCAACATCGTCGGCAAGGTCGGTCATGCCTTGGATGGCCCGAGCAGCTTGGCCTTGGCCGCCGAAAGGATCTCGTCGCGCAGCCCGGTGTCGGTGGCGGTGCGCGCCAGCACCACGGCGCCGACCAGCGTGGCCAGCGACAGGATCGCCCGCTCGCGCGCCGCGGTGCCGTTCCTGTCGCCCAGCCGGTCGGCAAGGGCATCGATGGAGCCTTCGAGCGCCTGGGAGAAGGCCGACTTGACCAGCGCGCTCTCGCGCGGCACGTCGCCGCTCAGCGCGGCATAAGGGCAGCCATTGCCGCGATCGCGCACGTGCTTGGGGTCGAGATAGGCCTCGACATAGGCGCGCCAGTCGGTGTTTGCCTTGACGGCTTCGGCCGTGCGGCGGGACGTGCGCGTGATCGCCTCGGCGCAGAGCGCCTGCTTGGAAGCGAAATGCGTGTAGAAGGCGCCGTGCGTGAGGCCGGCGGCGGCCGTGATCTCGGCGATACCCACCTTGTCGAAGCCCTTCTCCCGGAACAGGCGGCTGGCCGCCCGGACCAGGGCGTCGCGGTGCTTGGCGCTGGTCTCCTTCGAAACTTTCATCCCTCACCTCGCATGGCGACGCACGCCGCCTCGGACGGCGCCGGGGGCTTGACTATATTCATGATGATCATCATGATAACCATAATCATGATGGCTATCATGATAACGCAGCGTGGCGCCAACCTCAATCGTCGACCCCCATCCAGGAGACGCGCATGGCCCGCCAGATCGAATTCTATTTCGATTTTCCAAGCCCATACAGCTATCTCGCCACCACGCAATTCCCCGCCCTCATGTCGGCGACCGGGGCCGAGATCGTCTACCGGCCGTTCCGCATCCTCGAGCTGATGAAGATGGTGGGCAACCGGCCGACCACCATCGAGTGCAAGAACAAGGGCAAGTATGCCGGCCTCGATATCGGCCGCTGGGCGGCGCGCTACAAGGTGCCGTTCCAGCGCAACCCGGGCCTGCGCAGCATGGATTTCGCGCAGCTGGGGCGCGGCGCGCTGGTCGCGATCGAAGCGGGACGCGGCGGCGACTATGTCGGCGCCGTCTATCGCGCCCTGTGGGCGGGCGATGCCGATATCGCCGACCGGCCGGCGCTGGCCGCCGTCCTCGACCGCGCCGGCTTCGACGGCGAGGCCCTGCTGAAGCAAGCCGATGCGCCGGACTATGTCGGCCGGCTCGACCAGGCGACCGAGGCTGCGGCCGGGCGCGGCGTGTTCGGCTCGCCCACGTTCTTCGTCGGCGACCAGATGTTCTTCGGCAACGACCGGCTCGATTTCGTGACCGACGCCGCCAAGGCGGCAGTCTGAGGAGGATGCCATGGCTGATCCGATCTGTGTCGTCACGGGCGTGGGGCCGGGCACCGGCACGGCGCTGGCACGGCGCTTCGCCAAGGGCGGCTATCGCGTCGCCATGCTGGCGCGAAACGAGAAGCGGCTGGCGGAGCTGGAGCAGACCCTGCCCGGCTCGAAGGCCTATGCCTGCGACGTGTCCGACCCGGCGCAGATCGACGCCAGCATCACCGCGATCGAACGTGATCTCGGCACGCCCTCGGTGTTGATCCACAACGCCGTCGGCGGCGCCTTCGGCTCGTTCCTGGACATCGAGCCGGAGATCCTGAACCGCAACTTCCAGGTCAACACCATGGGCCTGCTGTACCTCGCGCGTCGCCTGGCGCCGGCGATGGTGCGCGCCGGCAAGGGCGCCATCATGGTGACCGGCAACACGTCGGCGCTGCGCGGCCGGGCGAATTTCGCCGGCTTCGCGCCTACCAAGGCGGCGCAGCGCATCCTGGCCGAGGCCATGGCGCGCGATCTGGGGCCCAAGGGCATCCATGTCGCCTACCTGGTGATCGATGCGGTGATCGACGTCGCCTGGGCGCGCCAGCGCTACAAGGACAAGCCGGACGACTTCTTCATCCAGCCGGCGGCGATCGCCGAGGAGATCTGGCACGTGGCGCACCAGGACCGCTGCGCCTGGTCGTTCAATGTCGAGGTGCGGCCCTACGGCGAGACGTGGTGAGCGTCAGAAGGAACGAAAGACATGTCGAATCCTGCCCCTGTCCTCGTGACGCAGGACGGTCCGGTGCTGACCATCACCATGAATCGTCCGGAAAAGAAGAACGCGCTCACCCATGCCATGTACGGCGCCATGGCCGACGCGCTGAAGCGCGCCGCGGACGACCCGGCCATCCGGGTGGTTGTCATCACCGGGGCGGGCGATGCCTTCACCGCGGGCAACGATCTGGGCGACTTCCTGAATGCGCCGCCGCATGACGGCGAGGCTCCGGTGTTCCGCTTCCTGGCGGCGCTGTCGACGGCCGAGAAGCCGGTCGTCGCAGCGGTCAACGGCCTGGCGGTGGGCATCGGCACCACCATGCTGCTGCATTGCGACCTCGTCTATGCTGCCCGCGCGGCAAGCTTCACCGCGCCGTTCGTCAATCTGGCGCTGGTGCCCGAGGCGGCGTCCTCGCTGCTGCTGCCGCGCCGCATCGGCCATGCCAAGGCGGCCGAGCTGTTCCTGCTCGGCGGTCGCATGGACGCCGCGCAGGCCGAGGCGATGGGGCTGGTGACAGCGGTGTTCGACAGCCAGGTGCTCGCGGCCGAAGCGGCCTCGCGGGCCCAGGCGCTGGCCGCCAAGGCGCCGGGCGCGGTGCGCGCCACCAAGGCGTTGATGAAGCGCGGCGAGGAGCCGGTTGCCGAGCGCATGCGCGCGGAGGGCGTGCTCTTCGCAGCGCAGCTCAAATCGCCCGAGCTGCGCGAGGCGATCACCGCCTTCACCGAGAAGCGCGCGCCGGATTTCAGCAAGGTGAGCTCATGACCTTCTCCCCGCGAAAGCGGGGAGAAGGTGCCCCGAAGGGGCGGATGAGGGGCTTCGCGGTCGTACGGATGTTGAGGGGAAGCGGACGAGAGGCGACCCTTCGGTACCGGCGCAATCTGCATCAGGACCGCTGAGCCCCTCATCCGGCCGCCGCGCGCAGCGTCCACCTTCTCCCCGCCTTCGCGGGGAGAAGGGAAGAGAGGAGGCATCGATGTCGAACGCCACATGGCACAAGACCGTCTGCAATCTCTGCTACGTTAATTGTGCCCTCGAGGTCGCGGTCGAGGACGGCCGGCTGACCAAGGTGCGCGGCGACAAGTCGAGTCCGAAGTCGCAGGGCTATCTCTGCAACAAGGCGGCGCGGATCCCGTACTACGCCCACCACAAGGACCGCCTGACGTCGCCGCTGCGCCGGCGCGCGGATGGCGGCTTCGACGCGATCTCGTGGAACACCGCGATCACGGAGATCGCCGAGCGGGTGCGCGCCATCCATGCCGTGCATGGCGGCGGCAGCTTCGCGCTCTATGGCGGCGGCGGCCAGGGCAACCATGCCGGTGGCGCCTACGCGACGGCATTGATGCGGGCGCTGGGATCGCGCAACACCTTCAACGCGCTGGCGCAGGAGAAGACCGGTGATTTCTGGGTCAATGGCCACATGTTCGGCAGCCAGATCTGCCACACGGCCGAGGACGTGCACCAATGCGACCTGTTGTTGGTGATCGGTTGCAATCCCTGGGTGGCGCACGGCTTTCCCAACGCGCGCGACCACCTGAACCACATCAGGAAGGATCCGCATCGCAAGCTGATCGTCGTCGATCCGCGCCGCACCGAGACGGCGCAGCAAGCCGACCTGCACCTGGCAGTGCGGCCCGGCGCCGATGCCTTCCTGCTCGGCGCCATCCTGGCGACGCTGATCGAGCGTGACGCCGTCGACCGAGTGTTCCTGGCCGAGCATGCCGTCGGCTTCGAGGAGGTGCAGGCGGCGCTGGCCCGGATCCCGATCGAGCGCTGGGCTGATGCGGCTGACGTGCCGATGGCCGATGTCGAGCGCTGCGTCGACATGATTACCGCCGCCAGGGCGATGACCGTGCGCGTCGAGCTCGGCATTCAGCAGGGTGTCAACTCGACGCTGAACTCCTATCTCGAAAAGCTGCTGATCATGCTGACCGGCAGCTTTGGCCGCAAAGGCACCAACCAGCTGCACAGCTGGCTGGTGCCGCTATGGTCCAACAGCCGCGGCCAGGCGTTTGCGCCGACCGGCGACGAGGTCATCGCCGGCCTGCTGCCGCCCAATAGTTTCCCGCGCGCCGTCCTGTCCGATCACCCCGACCGCCTGCGCGCCGTCCTGGTCGACAGCAGCAATCCGGCCAACACGGTGGCCGACACGCACGAGGCAGAGCGGGCGCTGGCGGCGCTCGACCTGCTGGTCGTGGTCGACGTGGCGATGACCGAGACGGCGCGCCTGGCGCACTACGTGCTGCCGGCGTCGTCGCAGTTCGAAAAGACCGAGTTCACGCTTTTCAACTTCGAGTTCCCCACCAACTTCTTCCATGTCCGCGCAGCCGCGCTGCCGCCGCTGCCCGGCACCCTGCCGGAGCCCGAGATCTACACCCGGCTGGCCCGGGCGCTGGGCGTGCTCCCCGGCGACAACGTGCTCGCGCCGCTGCGCGCGGCGGCGCAACAGTCGCGGACAGCGTTTGCCAAGGCTTTCGCCGACTTCATGGCGGACAATCGCGCCGTGGCGCCGCTGGCGCCCTTCGTGCTCTACCACACGCTCGGGGACACGCTGCCCGATGGCGTCGCGGCGGCGGCACCACTATGGCCGGCGGCGCAGATGAGCGCGCGGCGCATGCCGGCCGCTGTGCGCCGGGCGATCGGTGCCGGGCCGCAGGTCTCCGACGCGGCCCTGGGCGACGCCCTGTTCGACACTGTCGTCGGCGCCCGCAACGGCGCGGCGTTCACGACGCACGGCTACGACGAGGTCTGGTCGCTGATCGAGTACCCCGATCGCAAGGTGCGTCTGGCCGTTCCGCCGCTGCTCGACTGGCTCGGCCGGCTCGATCCGTCACAGCTGCAGTCCGATGGCTGCTACGGCTTCGCGCTGGCTGCCGGCCAGCGGCGCATGTACAACGCCAACCAGATCTTCCGTGATCCGGCGTGGCGCCGCAGCGATCCGGACGGCGCGTTGCTGGTGAACCCCGGCGACCTCGCGACACTGGGGGCTGCGGACGGCGACTGGGTCGCGGTCCAGTCCGCGCATGGGCGCATCGTCGTGCGCAGCGAGGCCGACGAGTCGATGCGGCGCGGCCAGCTGGCGCTGCCGCATGGCTACGGCCAGGCGTACCCGGCCGCCGACGGCGATCGGCTGACCAACGGCCCGCGCGTCAACCTGCTGACCTCGAGCGACCACCGCGATCCGATCGCCGGGACGCCCTATCACAAGAACGTCCCCGTGTGTCTGGAGCTGGCGACGCCGCAGGAAGCTGCCGACGCGGAAGCCGCCTCGCGCCGTATCCACGGGGGATGACGATGTCGCGCAATTAAAGCCTTTTCACCTGCGTCGGTCCGGCTACAGTGCCGGCCACGCATGTCCCGTATCAGCAGCAAGCCATTTCCGCTTACCAGAGCCCAGGGCAGGAGCCTTTGGCTGCGCGCGCAGCGGCTGGATGCACGCGCGCCATTCGGCGGCGGGCCCGAGGCGACGCGGCTGGCGGTCGAGCATCTGGGCTATGTGCAGATCGACACCATCAACGTGATCGAGCGCTGCCACCACCATATCCTCTACAGCCGCATCCCGGACTATCAGCGGGCGCACCTGCAGCAGGCGCAGAGCATCGATAAGTCGATCTTCGAGTACTGGACGCATGCGCTGTCCTACATCCCCACCCGCGACCTGCGCTTCTTCATCCGCGACATGCGCCAGCAGCGCACGCAGCCCATCAAATGGTACAGCGGGGTGACGAAGCAGGAGCTGCGCAAGGTCCTCGCGCTGATCCGCAAGGGCGGCGGCATCACGATCCGCGACATCGACGACGACGTGCTGACGGAAAAGGATCACCTGTGGGCCAGCCGCAAGCCGTCCAAGCGGGCGCTGCAGCTCGCCTTCTATAGCGGCACGCTGACCATCAGCGCGCGTAGCGGCATGGTCAAGACATACGAGCTGATGGAGCGGCATTTCGCCTGGGACAAGCGGCCCAAGCCCGCTTCGGAGCGCGACATCACCGCCTACCAGCTCGATCGGGCGCTGCAGGCGCAGGGGATCGTGAGCCTCGATTCCATCTGCTACATGAACGCCCCCAGCAAGCCGATCGTACGGCGGCTGATCGATGCGCGTGTGCGGCGCAAGGAGCTGGTGCCGGTGGCGCTCGAGGATGCCGGCAAGACGGAATACTGGGCGCGGCCTGAAGTGCTCGATGCTCCCCCGCAGCAGCCTGACGAGGCGCTGGTCCACATCCTCTCGCCGTTCGATCCGCTGATCATCCAGCGCAAGCGGCTGCAGTTCTTCTTCGACTACGAGCACCGCTTCGAGGCCTACGTGCCCAAGGAGAAGCGGGTGTTCGGCTACTTCGCTCTGCCCGTTCTCGTCGGCGACAAGGTCGTTGCCGCCGTCGACCTGAAGACCGACCGCGAGAACCGCAAGCTCCTGGTGCAGAAGTGGAACTGGATCGGCCGCGGATCGGCGCGGACATACAAGCGGCTGATCGAGGAGGAGCTGCACCGCTTCGAGCGCTTCCAGCTCGCCGGCGTGCCGAACGGCGTCATCCTGGATGCCAAGTCGGTCGTTGCTGAGGCAATCCTGGATGACGACGCTCAGGCCTTGATCCGCGCCGGCAGGTAGCGGAAGCCGCGCAGGAAGTTCGAATAGATCCGCTGCGGCGGGCCGACCACCTCGATCTGCAGGTCGCGCTTCAGGATCTCTTCCCACAGGATGCGCAGCTGCATGTCGGCCAGCCGGTCCCCGACGCAGCGATGAATGCCGGCGCCGTACGACAGGTGCTGGCGCGGCTTGGCGCGGTCGATGATGAAGGCGTCGGGCTGCTCGATCACGCCGTCGTCGCGATTGCCCGAGACGTACCACATCACCACCTTGTCGCCCTTGCGGATCTGCTTGCCGCACAGCAGGGCGTCCGTGCTGGCCGTGCGCCGCATATGGATCACCGGCGTCTGGTAGCGGATGGTCTCGGCCACCAGGCTCGGCACCAGGGCCGGGTTGACGCGCAGCTTCTGCCACTGATCGGGGTTCTGGTGCAGCGCCAGCAGGCCGCCTGACATGGTGTTGCGCGTCGTGTCATTGCCGCCCACGATCAGTAGCGCCAGGGTGCCGACGAACTCCGCCGGCGTCATGTTCCGCGTCGTCTCGCCATGCGCCAGCATCGAGATCAGGTCGAATTTCGGCGGCGCGTTCACGCGCTCGTTCCACAGCCGTGAGAAATACTGCCCCATCCGATCGAGCTCGGCGAAACGCGCCTCGTCCGAGCGCACGGGCGCGTCGGGCGCCGCGATATTGGCCACCGCGACATCGGACCAATATGTGAGCTTGCGCCGGTCTTCCCAGGGGAAGTCGAACAGGGTCGCCAGCATCATCGTGGTGAGCTCGATGGAGACGCTGTCGACCCAGTTGAACGTCTCGTTGCGCGGCAGGCCGTCGAGCACGTTGGCGGTGCGCTCGCGGATGGTGGCTTCCATGTTGGCGAGGTTGCTCGGTCCCACGATCGGGCTCACTGTGCGCCGGCGCACCGTGTGCAGCGGCGGATCCATGCGGATGAAGCTCACCACGTCGCGGCCCAGGGGCGAGTCGGCGATCTGGATGCCGCCGACTTCCGACGATGACGAATAGACCGCGTGGTTCAGCTCGACGGCCATGATGTCGTCGTAGCGGGTCACCGACCAGTAGGGGCCATAGGGGCTGTCGGGACAGAAGTGGACCGGGTCCTCGCGGCGCAGCCGTGCAAACAGCGGCTGCCAGGTGTCGTCCAAGTAGAGCTGCGGATCGCTGACGTCGATCGTGTCGGTCGGCGGGAGATCGTCGATCGCATGCTGTAAGGACATTGCTCGACCTCCCTCTCAGTTGCCTTCATGGTGAGCTTGTCGAACCATGAAGGCCGGCACCCGGCGGGCCTAAAGGCTCTCCAGCACCCGCTTGATGAAGCCGTTAGCATGGGCCCTGTCGATCCAGCGCACAACCGCCACCAGATCGTGCTCGGGATCGATCCAGAGGATGTGCGAACCCCAGCCCAGCGCGAAGAAGCTGCTCTCCGCCGCCGCGGGGTATTGCTCGCGGCCGGTGTTCAGCCACCACATCAGGCCGTAGAACGGTGCCACGGCGCAGGGCCGGCGCAGCTCGGCGCACCAGCCTTCCGGCAGCAGACGATTGCCGTCCCACACGCCATCGGCGGCGACCAGCAGCGCCATGCGCGCATGATCACGGGCGCTGATCACGATGCCGCCGCCCCAATGGCCGCCGCCGGGAACCGAGACCATTGGCGTGCCGTCGATGTCGACGGTGGCATTGCGATAGCCGTCCCAGCGCCAGGTGGTCGAGGCCCCGATCGGGTCCATGATGCGGCGCTTGAGCACTGATGGCAGCGGCTCGCGGAAGCGCTGCAGCAGCGACAGCGCCAGGCGATTGACGCGCACGTCGTTGTATTCCCAGAAGGTGCCCGGCGGCTGCAGTGCGCGGAAGCTGCCCTTGGCCGGCGCCGCCGCCGTCGCGCCGACCTGGCGGTGGCGGTCGATCATGTCGGGCTTGTCGAACAGCGTGCCTTCCCATTCGCTGGTCTGCTGCAGCAGGTGGCGCCAGGTGATGTCGCGGTTCTGCGCGCTCTCGAAGCCGCTGTCGTGTCCACCCTCGCCGACCCGGTCATCGAGGCTGCCGATCAGGCCGTCACCCACCGCCAGACCCGCCAGCACGGAGAGATAGCTCTTGGCGACGCTGAAGGTCATGTCGGGCCGATCGGCATCGCCCCATTCGGCCACGACCTGCCCATGGCGCAGGATCAGGCCGGCCGGGCCGCCGCGGGGCGTGACAGGTCCAAGGATCTCATCATCCGGCGCCCGCTCGCCGGCTTCGGCGGTGAGGCAGAAGCGGCCGTCGGGGTTGTAGAGGCTCTGGGGCCATGGCGATCCATGAGCCTGCACGAACGCAATGGCCTGGGCGAGGCGTTCGCCATCCATGCCAACCGCGCGCGGCTCGACCGTGCGCATGGTTGTGCGCGGTGGTGCAACATCGTTCATCGCGGTCCCGCCTTCCGTCATCCTCGGTCTGAGACATAGTCGTAGCCGGTTGGCGCCTGATGCGCCACGGGACCGTGGCTACCCACTATCCGGGGAAAGTGAGTCGCGATTGTCATCCCGAGCGCAGCGAGGGATCTCCTGCGAATGGCGCACTGTGCGTCCCACGCAGGAGATCCCTCGCTGCGCTCGGGATGACAGGTGTGTCACCAACCAGTGATTCTGAGTAGGGTGTCGGCAAGAACGACACGCTGCTTCATCGAGGAGGAAAGATGACGGACATCCGTGTCGCGTTGGTCGGCGGCGGCATGCATGCGCCGGCTCATATCCGTGGTGCCGCCGCCGCGCCCGGCGTGCGGCTGTCGGCCATCGCCGATCCAAGCCCCGCCGCCAAGGCCGTAGCCGGGAAAGCGGGCCTGCCGTGGTTCGCCGACCATCACGCGCTGCTGGCGAGCGATCGTCCCGACGCCGCGATCGTGGCGACACCCAACGTGCTGCACGTGCCGGTGGCGCTGGATTTCATCGCCGCCGGCATTCCGGTGCTGGTCGAGAAGCCGATCGCCGACACCGTGGCCGATGCCCGGCGTCTTTCCGATGCCGCGCAGGCGGCCGGCGTGCCGCTGCTGGTCGGTCACCACCGTCGCCACAACCCGATCATCCGCCGCGCCCGCCAACTGATCCGCGATGGCGCGCTGGGCCGCCTGGTGTCGGCCACGGTGCTGGCGACGTTCCTGAAGCCCGATCCGTACTTCGACGTGGCGTGGCGGCGCCAGCCCGGCGGCGGCCCGGTGCTGATCAACCTGATCCACGAGATCGACCTGCTGCGCTTTCTCTATGGCGAGATCGCGAGCATCCAGGCGATCACGGCCAACGCCGTGCGCGGCTTCGAGGTCGAGGACACGGCGGCGATCCTGCTGCGCTTCGCCAACGGCGCGCTGGGCACCGTCACCCTGTCCGATGCGGCGGCGGCGCCGTGGACGTGGGACCTTGCCGCCGGCGAGAATCCGGCATTCTTCAAGCCCGACGGCGTGGAGACCCACTTCTTCTGCGGCACCGAAGGCTCGCTCTCCCTGCCGGCGCTCAACCACTGGCGCTATCCCGGGGCGCGCGGCTGGCATGAGGCCATCACCGCCAGCCCTGAAGCGATCGAGACCGCCAATCCCTATGCCGAGCAGCTGCGGCACTTCGCGGCCGTCATCCGCGGCAGCGAGGACCCGGTGATCTCCGGCCACGACGGCACGCGCACGCTGGAGGCGACGCAGGCGGTTCTCGAGGCGGCCAGGACGCGGCAACCGGTGGTGCTGTCGCCCTGAGGGGCTTCGCGCCCTCGTAACACCTGCGCAGGGAGAAGGGACATCACCCGCGCACCACGGCCTTGATCGCGGCCTCGCTCTTGGGCAGCACCGCGAGCTCGCCCAAGGTGATGGGCTTCACCGGCGGCCGCAGCCGGTAGCGGCCGACCTCGGCCGGCGACACGCCGCGCGCGCGGGCGATCAGCTCGGTGACCGTGAGCCCGCACAGGCGGCCCTGGCACGGGCCCATGCCGCAGCGCAGGAACGCCTTCATCTGGTTGGGTCCGGTGCAGCCCAGCGCCACGGTTTCGACGATCTGCCGCGCGCTCACCTCCTCGCAGCGGCAGACCAAGGTGTCGCCTTCGGGCAGGCGGAAGCGATCGGCCGGCCGGTAGAGCCGGTCGAGGAACAGCCGGCCGCGCTCGACCTGCGCCAAGGCCAGGCGCACCTGCATCTCGTCCGGCAGCTGCTCGCGCCGCGCGTCGGGCTTCAGCGCGCGCACGGCGGCCAGTGCCGCCAACTTGCCACGCTCCTCGGCAGCCCAGGCACCGGCGATGCCCGCACCGTCGCCGGCGATCGCGACGCCGTCCACCGCCGTGCCGCCAAAGCCGTCGACCACCGGCGTCCAGCACAGCTGGTCCTCGTCCCAGCGATGCGCGATGCCCACCGACATCGCGAGGTTGACGTTGGGCACCACGCCCTGGTGCAGCAGCAAGATGTCGGCCGACAGACGCGTCTCGACGCCGTCGCCGACGCGATAGGCCACGGTCTGTAGCTTGCCCTCGCCCTCGGCGCGCAAATCGCCGACCTCGGCGACGACGCGCACGCGCCGCCGCACCGACAGCAGCAGGCGCAGGCCCTTGCGGAAATAGGGCGACAGCAGGAATGCCGCCGCATGCGGCCAGGCCGCCTTGCGGTTGGCGCGCGGCGTGGTGTCGAGGATGGCGTCGAGCTTGGCGCCGGCGTTGAGGTATTGCCACGCCAGCAGCCACAGCAGCGGGCCGCTTCCGGCCAGCACGGTGCGGCCCTGCGGGATCATCCCGCTCGATTTCAGCAGGATCTGCGCCGCGCCGGCCGTCATCACGCCGGGCAGTGTCCAGCCCGGGATCGGGAACGGCCGCTCCAGCGCGCCAGTGGCGATGATCACGCGCCGGGCCTGCACCAGCCGCGCGCCACCGGCGATCGACACGCCGATCTCGCGCTCGCGCGACAGGCTCCACACCGTGGCGCCCGGCACGTAGTGCGCCGTGCTGGCGCGCAGCGCGCGCACCAGCCGCTCGCCGTGCCAGTAGTCGTTGCCCAGCACCGCGGGACGGCGCACCGGCGTCTCGCCCACGGCGCGATAGATCTGGCCGCCGGGCGCAGCCTGCTCGTCGAGCAGCACCGTCGACAGGCCGGCGCCGGCGCAGATCGCGGCCGCGACCATGCCGGCCGGGCCGGCGCCGATGACCGCGACGTCATAGCTGTCGCGCAGGTCGGCCGTTCCGCTCATCGCTCGATCTCGCGCCTGCCGTGCTGGATCTCGATCGCCATGCCGTCCTCGACCGGGACCATGCAGCCTTGCCGGTTGCCGACGCCGTCGATGGTGACCAGGCATTCGAAGCACACGCCCATCATGCAGTAGGGCGCGCGCGGCGCGCCCGACACCGGCGTGGTGCGGCAATGATCGACACCGGCCGCCAGCAGGGTTGCGGCCACGCTGTCGCCTGCCCGCGCCCGCGCGGGCTTTCCGTCGATGGTGACGGCGAGCCTCGCCTCGCCGGCATCAGGCAGCCGCCGGAACATCGAACCTCCGCGCGCTGAAGACCTCGAGCTGCTCGGGCGGCAGCCGCCCCTCGGCGATCAGCGGCGCCAGCGCGAGCGCATGGTTGGCCGCCAGCGTCACGCCACTGTGGCAGGTGGCGACGAAGGCACCGGGGCAGGTTGCCGAGTGGTCGTAGATCGGGAAGCCGTCCGGGGTCATGACCCGCAGCGCCGCCCAGGTGCGCACGACATTGAGCCGCGCCAGGAGCGGGAACATGCGCACGGCGCGATCGGCGATGGCCGAGACCACGCCGGTGCCGACGGTGGCGTCGAAGCCCGCCTCCTCCAGCGAGTCGCCCAGCATCACGCCGCCTTCGTCGGTCTGGCGCACTGTCACCACCGGGTAGTTCAGGAACGGTGCTGTCCTTTCCGTGACGACGATCTGGCCGCGCTGCGGGCGCACCGGCACGGCGAGGCCGACCATGGGACCCAGCCGCGCATTGCCGTTGCCGGCGGCCAGGACCAGCTTGCCGCTGCGCACCGCGCCGCCGGACGACTGGATCGTGAACTCGCCGTCGCGCCAGGCGATGGCGTCGACCGCATGGTTGGGCAGGTAGGCGACGCCGAGTTGCCGCATGCCGACATGCAGCGCGCGCAACAGGCGCAGCGAGTTCACATGCCCGTCGAGCGGGCAGTAGCTGGCGCCCACGACCTCAGGGCCGATCTGCGGCAGCATCCGGCGCAGCCGCTCGCGGTCCACGATCTCCCAGTCGTAGCGCTGCATGGCCGGCTGGTTGTGCAGGCGCTTCAGCATCGCTTCGCGCTGCTCAAGCTCGCGTTCGGAAAGCGCCAGGTGGAAGCCGCCGGGCCGCTGGTGGCACACGTCCAGGCCGGTCTGGGCCTTCAGCGCTTCGGCGAAGCCGCCCCAGGCGTTGGACGAGCGCACGGTCCAGCCGGCGTATTGCGGCATGCCCAGGCCCTTGCTCTGCACCCACACCAGCGCGAAGTTGCCGCGCGAGGCGCGCCACGCGATGTCGCCCTCGTCGAGCACCGCCACGCGCTGGCCGGCCTTCGCCAGGCCCCAGGCGATCGCCGAGCCGACAAGGCCGCCGCCGATGACGGCAACGTCATGGGAAGTCGTCGCGTTCATGTCCGCACACAGAGCACGGCGCGGCCCTGCGCCGCAACGCACGATGCGGCCGCCATCGCAGCCGCATCGATTCTCGCCATTCGGGCGCCCGAATGGGGTAGGCTCCTGTCATCGCATGTGTGACGGGGGACAGCGCAGGAAATGGTCAGCGTCATCACCAGGCCACGCCAGGCACCAGCCGAGTTGCCCATGGAGTCGAGCATCGGCCACCAGGTGCGCATCACCAACCGCGCCTTCCAGCGGGCGCTGCAGGCGCGCATCGAGCCCCATGGCATCACCTGGGGCATGTGGTGGTTCCTGCGTGTGCTGTGGAGCGAGGACGGCCTGACCCAGCGCCAGCTCAGCCGGCGCGTGCGCATGATGGAGGCCACCACCGTCACCGCCCTCAACAACATGGAGCGCGCCGGCCTCATCCGCCGCGTCCGCAACACCGAGGACCGGCGCAAGACCAACGTGCTGCTGACCGACCATGGCCGCAACCTGCGCGATGTGCTGCTGCCGCTGGCGGCCGACGTCAACGACATCGGGCTGCGCGGCCTGTCGCCGCAGGAGGCGGCGCTGCTGCTGAGCCTGCTGGGCCGCGTGCGCAGCCAGCTCGAGGCCGGTGTCGAGGTCGAGGCCGACCCCGACACGGCCTGACGCGCCGCCGCTGCGCCCGCTTCCGGCGCCGCTACTTGTACTCGACCAGCACTTCCCGGTACGCGGTCTTGCCGATGTTGCGGGCCTTGTGCGTGGCCGGCACGCGCGCACCCTTGCCGTTCTCCGACAGCACCTCGAGGAAGCCGTCCTCCAGCTTCAGGGAGAAGATGCCGCCGGTGGGCACGTCGAAGACGCCCAGGTCGTTGCCGTGCTCGTCGTAGATCTGTAGCGGCGCGCCCGCGATCGCGTACCACATGTAGGCGTGCTCATGGGTATGCATCGGCGTCTCCTCGCCAGGCGCGAGCACGAAGTTCCACACGATCACCTTGTCGTTCTCGAACACCTTCTCGGTTCCTACGCCGGCCATGGTTGCTTCCTCTCTTGATCAGGACGATCGGGATGGCGCAGCCCCGCGGCGGCCGCTGTGCGGCCGCCGCGTTCGCCTGTCGGCTGTCCGTGGGCTGACTGCAAAAACACTAGGCAGCCGCGCCGGCCGCTGTCAAATCGCCGTTTGCGATGGCTGCCATCGACGATCGGCGATGGCGCGCAAGGACGCCCGAAGCGAGCGGGTCACGCCGCCAGCTCGAGGATCTCGCGCACCTGGGCCGGCCCGTCGATGCGCCGCGGGTTGTACGGCACCCAGGGCGTGCCCATCGCCTGCCTGGCGATGCGCTCGAAATCCTGTGGCCCGACTTTGACCGCGCTCAGCGAGCGCGGCATGCCCAGGCCGCCGATGAAGGCGTCCAGCACGTCGGCGGCATCGTCGCCGGGATGGCCCATCGCGGCCGCCACCAGCTTCTGCCGCTCGGCGTTGGCCGACCGGTTCCAGCGCATCACCGCCGGCAGCATGATGCAGGAGGTGTGGCCGTGCGGCACGTCATGCACGGCGCCCAGCACGTAGCCGATGCCGTGGCTGGCGCCCATCGGAACGCCGCCCGCCAGCGGCCCCATCGACAGCCACGTGCCCATCTGGCAGTCGCTGCGCGCCTGCAGGTCGGACGGATCGGCCTTCACCCGCGGCAGGCCGCGCGCCAGCAGCGACAGGCCGTGCAGCGCCTGCGCGTCAGAATAGGGGTTGGCGAGGCCCGAGCAGATGCCCTCCACGCAATGGTCGACGGCGCGGATGCCGGTCGACAGCCACAGCCACTCAGGCGTGTGCACGGTGACGGCCGGGTCCAGCATCACGGCGCGCGGGATGATGCGCGGATGGCGGAACAGCTCCTTGAGCTTGCGCTGCTCGTCGGTGACGCCGGATATGCCGCTGAACTCGCCGCCCGACAGCGTCGTCGGCACCGTGACCTGCCGCACGGTGGGCGGCTGGCACGGCGGCGGCGCCATGGCGCCGTCGGGGCCCTTCACCGAGCGCACCTTGTCGAGCCCCTCGGGCGTGCGGATGTCGTTGGCCAGGCACAGCTGCACCGCCTTGGCGCCGTCGATGATCGAGCCGCCGCCCAGCGTCGCGATCAGGTCGGCGCCCGATTCGCGCGCCTGCTCGGCGGCCGCGATCACGGCGTGGCGCGGCGTGTGCGGCGGCATCGCATCGAAGGTGCCGGCGTGGCGGTTGCCCAGCGCCTGGCGCACCTTCTCGACCTCGTCGGTCTGGCGGTTGAGCGTGCCGCTCACCATCAGAAAGACCCGGCGGGCATCGAAGCGCTGCGTCACCTCGGCGATGGCTTCCGCAGCCGGCCGGTTGAACAGCACCTCTTCCATCTGGCCAAAGACGACGCGCCCGGATTGCAGCATGGCGTTTCCTTCCTGTGTAGCGATGGGCGCATACTACGCAGGTTACGGGCGGGTGCCACCGCCAACCGCGCCGCCGGGCGAGGCGTCGAGCAGCAGTGGCCGCAGCCAGCGCCGCACGGCGGCGCCCGACAGCGCCCCCAGCGCCAGCCAGTGCACGGCGCTGGCGATCGCGGTCGCGACCAGGAAGCGCTGCTTCAGCGCCGCCATCTGCGCCGCCGCCTCGGCGTTGAACGCCGCGAAGGGCGCGCCGTCCAGGTGCGGCGCGCCGATGACGAACGGCAGCGCCAGCAGCACGAGCCCGGCCAGCCGCCACGGCGCGCGCACCAGGCACAGCAGCGACAGCCCGGCCGCGGCGCAGGCCACGGCCAGCGCCCACCACGCCTGGCGCGCGCCGAGCGGCGCGCTCGCCTCGCCCGGCAGCTCGGGCGGCAGCCCCAGCGCCGGCCAGACATGGAAGCACACCCACCCCGCGGCGCCCCATAGCAGGCCGGTGGCGATCGAGGCGCCGCCGCCGTCGCGCCGCGTGCGGTCCCAGGCCGCGAGCGCCGGCACCAGCAGCAGCGCGAAGCCGATCGAGGCCAGCACGTTGGCGGCCACGGTCCACGCCGTACGTTCGAAGCCGGCCTGCGGCTCCCACGCGCCGTCGCCGTGGTCATGCGCCGCATGGTCATGCGACGGCGGGCTCGCTTCCAGCGCCGACTCGAAGACCTCGGCGGCGGCGATGATGGGCACGACCTGCAGCCGCTGGACCGCGCTGTGGATCAACCCCGCGCACAGGCCGACCAGCAGGGCGCAGACGATCACGCGTCGGAACAGCATGCCTTCACTTCTCCGAAACCGTCATCCCGAGCGCCCCCTTCGACAGGCTCAGGCGAGGGATCTCCTGCGGCAAGACGCACCGTGCGTCATTCGCGGGAGATCCCTCTCCTGAGCCTGTCGAAGGGGGCGCTCGGGATGACAGCCGGCTTGCCGAGCCACCGGAGTGTGGCGCCCTCGGATGACCGCCTCAATGGCAGGGGAAGTTGTTGGCGTGCCGCACGTCGTGCGCGGCGTTGTGCGCCACCGAGATGCCGCTGAAGCCGACGCCGAAAAGGACGACGACGCCCAGCAGCATGGCGCCCAGCAAGGGCGCCAGCGCCCCGGTCGCACGGCTGCGGACCAGGCCCGAGGCCGGCGTGGATGTTGCGCTCATGATGGCTCCTTCATAGGCGATGGCCGGTCCGCCAGGCAACCCAGCAGCGCGGCGTGGAAATCGTCCTGGGGCAGGTTGCGGCCGATGAATACCAGCCGCGACTGGCGCGGCCGGGTCTCGCCCCAGGGCCGGCCGATGTCCGAGCTCATCATCATGTGCACGCCCTGGAACACGACCCGATGGTCCATCCCGTCCAGCGCGACGATGCCCTTGTAGCGCATCAGGTCGCGCGCATGCGCCTGGATGGCATCGCGCAGGAAGGCCTGCAGCCGCGCCGCATCGAAGGGGGTGTCGCTGCGGAACACGAAGGCCTGCACGCTGTCGTCGTGCTGGTGCGTCTCCTCGCCGAGGAAGCCGGGCTCGATCTCCAGGATCGAGTCGAGCGAGAAGCCTGAGATGTCCAGGATGTCCTCGATCGCAGTCGCGCCGAAATGCACCGCCTTCACCGGCGCCCGCGGATTGATGCGCGCCAGGCGCTGGCGCAGCCGCGCCTGCGCCGCGGCATCGACCAGGTCGACCTTGCTGAGCAGGATGCGGTCGGCGAAGCCGACCTGCTCCAGCGCCTCGTGCGAGCTGTCGAGCTGCTGCTGGGCGTGCGCCGCGTCGACCACCGTCACGATCGCATCGAGGCGGTAGCCGGCGGCGATGTCGTCGTCGATGAAGAAGGTCTGCGCCACCGGCGCCGGGTCGGCCAGTCCGGTGGTCTCGATGATGACGCGGCTGAAGGCATCGGGCTGGCGCGCGCGCCGTTCGCGCAGCTGGCCCAGGATGCGCACCAGGTCGCCGCGCACGGTGCAGCAGATGCAGCCGTTGTTCATCTCCACGATCTGCTCGTCGCCGCTGCGCAGCAGCAGCTCGTTGTCGACGCCGGCCTCGCCGAACTCGTTCTCGATCACGGCGATGCGCTCGCCGTGGCGCTCCCTCAGGATGCGGTTGAGCAGGGTCGTCTTGCCGGCGCCGAGAAAGCCGGTGAGGATCGTCACCGGCACCTTGGAGTCCTGCGTCGGCGCGCTCATGTCTTCATCACGTGCATCGGGCCGGCGGCGCCGATCGCCAGGCGCCTGGCCAGGAGCTGCTCGCGCGACGTCACGCCCTTGTCGACCAGCAGGGTCTCGGCGGCGCTCAGCCACTGCTCGTAATAGGTCTTGGGCCGGCCGCCCGCCGCCTCGACCGCCGTCGCCGCCGCCACCTCCTGCGAGAAGCACTCGACCCATTCGCCCCAGGTGAAGCAGCCGGCCTGCGCCAGCTTGACGATGATCGCGAACGCCTTCGCCTCCCACGGCTCGGCGAAGGTCACGTCCGCGTCGACGGTGACGGGCAGCGCCTTGGCGAGCAGCGGCGAGGCGGGCGTCGCGTCCATGGCTCAGTCGGGGTCCATGTAGTCGTCGAACACGTCGACGCGCAGCGTGTCGCGGTCGGACGCCGCCGGGCCCCACACCTCGCGCGCCGTGAAGCGCACGCTGTAGCAATGCTGCGGCTTCTCGCCCAGGCCGTGGGCATGCGTGTCAGGGAATGCGAACACGCCGTAGTCCTGCTCGATCGTGCCGCGCTTGCCGCGCAGGTAGCCCGGCAGCCGCGTGTGCGTCGTCGGGTTGTGGTTGCGCACGCGGATCCGGTCGCCGACGCGGAAGCGCGGCGCGACATGCGCATCGACGCGCGCCGAGGCGCCGGTGGCGACGACCGTCGGCACCATGTCGGGCGTGAGCAGCATCATGGGCCTCCGCTCTTGAGCTGCGCGATGCGGGCGTCGAGCTCCTCGCGTGTGACGAAGCCGCGCTTCATCAGCGCCTCCTCGAAGGCGAACAGCCAGTGCTCGTAGTAGGACGACTCGAGATAATGCGCCGGCGGGATCTTCTCGATCGCGTGCCGGAACTCGTCCACCGTGTAGCCGGCGAAGACGAAGGTCGAGGCGAACAGCGCGAAGGCGCGCCCCTCCCACTTCTCGTGGAAGACCGGTTCGTCCTGCTCTGGCACCACCGGCCCGAGGCCGTGCATGCCGCCCAGGTCATGGATGCCGTTCATCGCCGTCCTCGCCGTGCGTCAGGGTGCCTTGGCCTTGGTGACGCCGATCATCGAATCGCGCGTCACCAGCTCGGCCAGCTGGTCCTCGGTCATGTCGTCGGTGCCGGGCGGCCGCTCGGGCAGCACCAGGTAGCGCAGCTCCGCCGTGGTGTCCCAGGTGCGGACCTCGACCGTCTCGGGCAGCTCGGTGCCGAATTCCTTCAGCACGCCGCGCGGGTCGCTGACGGCGCGGGCGCGGTAGGGCGCCGACTTGTACCACACCGGCGGCAGCCCCAGCGTCGGCCAGGGGTAGCAGGAGCACAGCGTGCAGACGACGAGGTTGTGGACGTCGGGCGTGTTCTCGACGACGACCATGTCCTCGCCCTGCAGGCCGGAGAAGCCGAACTCCTTGATCGCCGCGGTGGCGTCGCTGAGCAGCCGCTGCTTGTAGGCCGGATCGACCCAGGCGCGGGCCACCACCTTGGCGCCATTGCGCGGCCCGACCTTCGATTCATAGGTGTCGACCAGCGCGTCGAGCGCCTTGGGGTCGATCAGGCCCTTTTCGGTCAGGATGGCTTCCAGCGCGCGCACCCTGATCGCGGGATCCGACTCGGCGGGTCCTTGATGAGGCTTCGGCATCGATCCTCCTTGGCTCGCTGGCTGCGGCTCGATGCGCCGCGGCAGGCCCGCAAGAGGAAATCACAACGCGTTTCGGGACTGGAGAAAACTCTATCGCCCGCGCCGTCCGGCGGTCAAGCAGCGGATACCTGCGCGCGGCCGCTCATTGACCTAGGACCAATGGCGCGGGATGCATCCGCGCCGTAGCGTTCCCGCAGGGAGACCAAAGGCAGGGAGGCCACCATGGCTCGCGTCGTCGGCATCGATCACCTGGTGATCAGGGTCAGCAACTACGAAAGGTCGAAAGCTTTCTACGGGCGGCTGTTCGAGTTCCTCGGCTTCGAGGTTTCCGACGAGTACGCCGATGCCATCGGCTGGACCAACGGCAAGACACGCTTCTGGATCGGTCAGGCCGAAACAGGCGCCAGGCGCAAGTACCGCATCGGCGATGTCGGCTTCCACCACTATGCCTTCCAGCTGCGCAGCCGCAAGGACGTCGACGCGCTGCAGGCCTTCCTGGAGGCGCAGGGCGTCACCATCGTCGACCCCGCCGGGGAATACTACGACGACTACTACGCCGTGTTCTTCCTCGATCCCGACGGCATGAAGCTCGAAGGGATGAAGTACGGCGAGCGTCTGGCGCAGGCCGCCCGCCGCAAGGCGGCGGCGCGCCGCGCCCGGCCCGCCAGGCGCTGAGCTGCAGCGCTTCGCGTTGACAAAAGCGAGTGCTTACTCTAAAGATATCCAGCATCAAGACAATATCGACGATGTCGGGGGCCACGATCGCACGCAGCCGTGCGGGGGGAGTCGTGGCCCGCGAACCCACGGTCGATATGTGACGTCGCGCGCGGGGATCTGCCGGCTCATCCAGGCACGGGAGAGTGATGCGATGGCCAACTTCCAGAAGGTTCCGGACCGGATCCTGAAAAGCACCCCGGGCAGCTTCACCCCGGCGTGGCGGGCGACGCTGGCGTTGCCGGGGACCTATTCGTTGTTCGATGTCGGCACGTGGCGCCTGGTCGTGCCCAACAACGAGACGGTGCGCGAGAAGGGGCCGCAGGCGCGCCTGATCGGCATGTGGGGCGGCCAGCCCAACGGCCACCGTCTCGATGTCCGCATCACCGGCCCCAGCCTGGGCATGAGCGTCGAGCTGGTGTCCGAGACGCCGATCGCGCCGCATCTGTGGCTGTGGTGCGTCACCGCGCGATGGCCACAATGCCTTGTGCGGCCGATCGAGACCGGCCTCTTGGGCGTCACGGCGGTGGCCGAGCCCGGCCTCCCGGCCGGCACGCCCTATGCCGCCCGGCTGCCGGTGATCATCTCGCCGGAAGGCGCCTTCGGCACCAACCTGCCGCCATGGGCCGGCGGCACGCGCGACGAGACGCGCGATGCCATCATGACCGAATGCGAGCGCCAGGGCGTGACGCTCGATACCCAGGTCGCCTACCTGCTGGCCACCTGCGAGCACGAATGCGGCTTCCGGCCGATCCGCGAAGGCCAGTTCGGCGGCCGCCCGGCGCAGGGCAGCGAGCGCTTCCGGCGCGGGCTGCGCTACTATCCCTACTATGGCCGCGGCTACGTGCAGCTCACGCACAAGGGCAACTACCAGACCTACGCCACCCGGCTGGGCATCGAGCTGGTGGGCGACCCCGACCTGGCGCTGGAGCCGAACGTGGCGCTGTACGTGCTGGTGCACGGCGTGACCAACGGCTCGTTCGGCGCCGCGATGACCCGCTTCGTCAATGCCCGCCAGACCGACTTCGTCAACGCCCGCCGTTCCGTCAACGGCCTCGACCGGGCCGAGCATATCGCGGGCCTCGCGCGGCGCTGGCTGGCCTGGATCCGCACCAACCACCCCGGCCGCTTCACGCGCGGCTTCGAGGCCGGCGCCCATGCCCATGCGCGTCCCGGCGCGCCGGCGGGCGCGCCGCAGCACGGGGCGCCGCGATGATCGGCCTGCTGTGCCGTCGGCTGCTGGCGCTCGCGCTCGTCCTGGCCGCGGCGGTGGGCGGCGCGCAGGCGCAGGCGCCGGACGCGATATGGTCGGGCACCAGCGCCGGCTTCGACGTGCAATGGACCACCGGCGACATCGTCGTGCGCCGCGGCACGCAGCCGGTGTTCTCCGCGCGCGACTGGGCGCAGGCCGGCCTCGCGCATTTCGTCGACGTCAATCGCGACACGAGAAGCGCCCGCCCGCCCGACTGCACGCTGACCCGCAGCCTGCGCATCGTGGCCCTGGTGGGCACGATGATGAGCCTGGAGGACGGCTTCGAGACCACCTGCCGCCGGGAAGCCCATCCCGGCGGCATGACGCGCCTGCTCACCGTCAACCTGGCGAAGCCGGGATCCCTGGCCCAGGCCGGGCGGGACGCGATCGGCCGCGTCGATCCGGACCAGCCCGGCCGCGCCGTGCTGCTCACCGACCTGTTTCCCGCCAGCGATGTTCTTGCCGGCCTGGCCGGCGCGCCGCCGCTGCGCGATGTGCTGCGCCGCGCCGGGAGCACGCCCACGACCCTGCCGGCGCTGATCGAGGCGGTCGCCTATGCCAGCGGCGAGGGTGATGCCTGCTACAGCGTGCCGGCCGACCTGCTCGCTGCCTTCGCGTTCGCGCGGCTCGACGGCGAGCGTATCGTCATGCGCCTGGGCCTGCCCGGCGACGGGCCGTGCCGCATGAACCTGACGACGGCCGACATGCCGTTCGCCCTGCCCGCGTCTCTGACGCCGGCGGTTCGCAAGGCCGCCGCCGGGCAGGAAGGCTTCCTCGCCGACCGGGCCGAGACCATCGCCGCGGGCCGCCGCACGGTGATCGAGCTGCAGAGCGGCCGCGGCGCCGGAAGGTGAGCGTCTTACGCGGAGTCGGATGAGAGGCTTCGCGGTCGCGGTCCTCGACGGCTGGCCAAATTGCCTGCCGGCACAATACGTCGTACAGTCGTGTCGCGGTTGGCCGAGGGCATGCGATGGCCCGAGAGCAGCGCCGTTTGGCGGCAATCCTCGACGCAGACGTGGTGGGATACTCCCGTCTGATGGGCCGCGATGAGAGTGGCACCGTTTCTCGACTGCGGGACCATCGGGTCCGGCATCTCGAGCCGCTGGTGGCCCGGCACGCCGGGCGCATCGTCAAGCTGACGGGCGATGGCGCCCTGATCGAGTTCGCCAGCGCCGTGGACGCGCTGGCGGCGGCAATCGAGTTCCAGCAGACGATGCTCGAAGCCAATCGCAGCCGGCCCGGGGACATGGCGATCGTGTTCCGGATCGGCCTTCACCTCGGCGACGTCATCGTGGACGGCGATGATCTGTACGGCGATGACGTGAACATCGCGGCACGGCTTCAGGAGCAGGCTCCCGCCGGCGGCATCCTGGTCTCCCGAACAGTGAGGGAGGCCGTGGCGGGCCGCGTCAAAGCCAGCTTCGAGGACCGCGGCGGGCTTGAGCTCAAGAACATCGAACGGCCCATTCCGGCATTCGGCGTGATGTGGGATGAGCGCGACTGGCCGGTCTCGTCACTTGTTGCCGGCGTGCCGGTCATGGATCCGCCGGTCGGGATCGCAGTGGCGGGCGATGCGAGTGCTTCGACGGATGCGTCAATGCATGCCTTTCGACGCAGGCGCATCCCGATCTGGGTGGCAGTCGGGTCAGCCGTTGGCATCCTGCTGGCCGGCGCGGGCTACCTTGCATTTGCATCCCGCTCACCATCGGCCACCGGGCGCGTCGCGCCATCGCAATCCGACAAGCCGTCGATCGCAGTGCTTGCCTTCCGCAATCTGAGCGGCGATCCCGAGAGGGAGTACTTCGCGGACGGAATGGTCGAGGACATCATTGCCACACTGTCGCGCATCCCGAATTTTGTCGTGATCGCCCGCAGCTCCTCCTACTCGTACAAGGGACGATCCGTCGATGTGCGGCAGGTCGGGAGCGAGCTCGGCGTGCGCTATGTCGTTGACGGCAGCATTCGCATCGCTGCAAGCACCCTGCGCATCAGCTGCGTGCTAATCGATACGACAAGTGGAAAGCATATCTGGTCTGAACGTTATGAAGGAACCGTGGAGAATGTCTTCGATCTGCAGGACAGGATCACATCGAGCATCGTTGCCACGATTCAGCCGGAGGTGCAGAGAGCCGAGATCGCGCGCGCACAGGCAAAGCCGACCGGCAATCTGAGCGCCTACGATCTGTATCTGCGCGCCCTGGCAGCAATTTCTCCTGAACCTACCGAGAGCTCGATCGATGAAGCCTTGACGCTGCTCGAACGTGCTACTGCCGCCGATCCCAGGTTTGCCGCTGCATACGGTTTGATGGCCAGCGCTCATCTCAACCGTCTGATGCGCGGATGGGTGTCTTCTGACGAAGCGTTTGCGCGTGGATATGAGGCGGCGAAGATTGCCGTCGAGATCGGTAGCGACGACCCTGTCGCTCTGGCTCTTGGCGGGTTCGGCATTGCCTATTTTGGCGGCCGGCCGGAGCAGGGGCTGGCCTGCATCGAGCGTGCGCTGACGCTCAACCCCAATTACATTTGGGCGTGGCGTCTGGGCGGCGCGGTGTCCTGGATGACCGGCAGGCACGAGAAATCCATTCGATACTACGAACGGGCGATGCAGCTCAGTCCGCGAGATCACCAGTTGTTCGAATCATACGCGGGTATCGCATATCCGTATTTCTTCCTCGGCCAGTACAAGCAGGCCATCCATTGGTCCGAACGGGCGCTCCAGGAAAAGCCACACTATGTTCCAGCTCTATTATTGAGGCTGGCTGCCTTGGCCATGGAGGGTTCCCATCCCGGCGAGATGCAAGAAGCGCTTCAGCAATACAAGTCAGCTCTACATTTTTCCGTGTCGATCCTGGGAGTCCTGTCGCTTCTCCCCGCGCACTCTCCATCCGATCGCGAGCTCTTCGCGGCGGCGCTACGCAAGACGGGACTTCCGGAACAATAGCAACGCGGCAGGCAGCCGGGAGCGGGTAGCGGTGTTGGAGACAGACCTGGCCCGCTGGTTGCGCGGTATTGGTGGAGGACTCCTTGGTGGCTGGTGACGGGCCGGACCGCGTCGCTCCAGCGACGCACCGGCGCGAAGCGCCGGCTCGTGGCCATGAGCGCCGCTGGAGCGGCGCGGTCCGGCCCGTCACCAGCATCGGCCGTGTTGCGCCAACCACCGCAAGATCCTTCGCTGCGCTCAGGATGACAGCGGGTGGAACCTGGGCCGGGCTCACCGTCCCGCCAGGACCGCGTCGGCGATCTTCTCGGCCGTCATCAGCACCGGGAAGTTGGTGTTGGCGCAGGGCACGACCGGGAACAGCGAGGCATCGACCACGCGCAGGCCCTGCACGCCGCGCACGCGGCCTGAAGTGTCGGTCACGGCCATGGGATCGTCGGCGCGGCCCATGCGGCACGAGCACGATGCATGCCAGACGCCGATCGTGGCCTTGCGGATGAAGGCCTCCAGCGCCTCGTCGTCGGTCATGACCTGCTCGAAGGTGAAGCCCTCGACGACGAAGCGGTCGATCAGATAGCGGCGCAGCGCCGCGGGGCCGTCGAGGAACCGGGCGATGACCTCGGTCAGGAACCGGTTCTTGGCGTTCACGACGCCGATCTTGCGCACGCGGTCGCTGTAGCTCGCCGGGAACGGGTTGGAGCTCACCGCCTGCAGCGGCGCGCTCATCTGCAGCGCCGCCATGCGCCGGAAGCCGTCCATCAGCCGCTCCAGGTCGCGGCGGTCCGACAGCAGGTTGAACTCCACGACCGGCTCGGCCCGCCAGTCGCGCGCCGCCAGCTTGACCTGGCCGGTCTCCGAGTAGGTCTTGTTGACGAAAACCAGCAGCGAGCCGATCTGCTCGCCCACCGCGTGCCAGGCCGACTTGCCGACCACGGCCACGAACATGTCGCCCCTGGGCACCTCGGGCAGGCCGGAGGAATAGCGCAGGCCGACCACGATGTGCCGGCGCGTATGGCCGTTCATGCGCGCGCCGCGGGACAGGAACGACGACAGGGCGATCGAGGGATGGTCCATCAGCCGCTGGCCGACGCCGGGCACCGCCGCCAGCACCGGGATGCCCATGTCGTGCAGGTGGCCGACCGGGCCGATGCCGGCGCGCAGCAGGTGGGCCGGCGTGTGGATCGCGCCCGACGACAGGATCACCTCGCGGGCCCGCAGCTCGGTGTCCTTGCCGTCGACCACGGCGTTCACGCCGACGCAGCGCGTGCCGTCGAACAGCAGCGACTTCACCTGCGTGCCGGTCGAGATCCTGAGGTTCTCGCGCTGCCGCGTCTGGGCGTTGAGATAGCCCATCGCCGCCGACACGCGCTGCTCGTTGGCGTTGGAGTGGGTGACCGGGAAGTAGCCGTCGACGAACTCGCCGTTCTGGTCCTCCAGGAAGCTGTGGCCCGCCAGCTTGCAGGCCTCGGCGAAGGCCTTGGCATGCCCGGTCCAGTGCTCGGGCTTGATGCGGCGCACCGGGATGTGCCCGTCCTTGCCGTGCCAGGGACCGTCGAAGTCGAGGTCGCGCTCGACCTTCTTGAAGTAGGGCAGCACGTCGTCCCAGCCCCAGCCCTCGGCGCCGCGCGCCTGCCAGTCGGCGTAGTCGGTGGGCGCGCCGCGGTTGGCCATCTGGCCGTTGATCGACGAGCCGCCGCCCAGCACCCGCGCCTGCTCGTACTTGCGCAGCGGCGGGCGGTCGACGTCCGGGTTGTTGTGCGACACGATCTGGGTGTGGACCTTCAGCTCGGTCCAGTGGAAGCGCGGATCGAAATACGCCATGCCCGAGTAGCTGTCGCGGATCTCCGGCGGCTCGGCGCCCGGCGGCGTGTCCTGTCCGGCCTCGCACACCAGCACCTTGTTGGCGCTGCGGGCCGACAGGCGATTGGCCAGCACCGACCCGGCCGAGCCACCGCCCACGATGATGTAGTCGTACATCCGGCGTTTCCCCTGCTGCTTGTATGGCGGCGACGTTAAAGCAAGTCCCGGCGCGAGGGAAACCGTTCACCCCTCGCCCCGCTCGCGGCAGGGCGGTCGCATACGGCGTCGAGCTGCCGAATCTCAACGATGCCCTCTACCTTCCCCCGCTTGCGGGGGAAGGTGCCCGAAGGGCGGATGGGGGATATCGCAACAGCGCGGGTGCTCGATGGGATGCACCATTTGCGTTGAGGCATCCCCCATCCGGCGCTTCGCGCCACCTTCCCCCGCGAGCGGGGGAAGGTAGTCAAAAACCGACGCTCCCATCCATGCGCGATCGCCCTGCCGCTCGCGGGGAGAGGAGACGGCAGCGGTGCGCCCATATGCGATCGCTGCCCCTCCCGCACCTACCTGTTCGGCAACGCCCTGGCGCAGAGGCTGGTCGACGCGACCGGGATCGTCGGCGTCGGGGCCGGTCGCCTGGTCTTCACCTATGGTCTGCTGAGGGAGATTCTCGATTTGTTCTTGTTCCTTTATGGAGAAAATGATATGGTCCGCGTTCCAGGTGCTGCGTGCGGCGGCATCCAGGGCGCGCCGGGGTCCCCGGGAGCGAAACGCCGCAAACCGCGCAACTTTCTGGAGCGATAGTGGGAGGGATGTAAGCTATTGATTCTACTGGTGTAAATAGAATATCCAGAATTTCTGGAACTGCGCAGCGTCACGTGTCGATGGATGAGGGGTATCGGAACGCGAGGATGTGGAAGGTTCTTCGCCTTTCTGAAGGGCGAGGGACCGGCGTCGTGTCGCGCCGCATCACCCGATCGGATGACGACAGTTGCTGCAGGCGCGTGCCAAGCTTCCGGCAATGTGCCCACCAGGAAGGCAGCAGGTCATCTGCGACTATCGCGGGAGAAGTCCTGCAGACAGACAGGAAAGGTCGAGCGTTCAATGTATTGGGCGGGTGATTTCACATGCGTCGCAGCGTCGGAACTGCTCGACCTCGGCATGAAAAAACAACATAATGGCAAAGGTTATGACGAGGAATAGTGCATTGATGCGCAATTAAATTCCGAACAACGGCTTGTCGGGTGGGGAGATGATGTACGCGTTGTGGGATCAAAAGCGACCGCGCCCGCCGGCCGTGGCACGGCATGCTGGCGTCGCCATCCTCGCCACCGTCCTGTCGGCGGCGCTGCCTTTCGCGGCTGCCGGTCAGGTGCGGCCGCCGGTGCTGCAGGCGCCGCCGGTGCAGCCGGGCCCGCCGCAGGCGCCGCCGCCGCCCGGGCCGGGCACGATCCCGGGGGCGCCGCCGGGGCAGGCGGCACCGCCAGGCGCCGAGCGGGTCTTCGCGACGCCCTCGGCCATCGAGCTGGAGGGCGGCACGGTCTACCCGCCCGGCGTGCTCGACGAGATGACCCGGCCGCTGGTGGGAAAGCGCGTGGCGGTCAGCGAGCTCTTCGCGCTGGCCCAGCGCATCGAGGCCAAATACCGCGCCGACGGCTACTTCCTCACCACCGTCTTCGTGCCGGCCCAGCGCGTCGCCGATGGCCGCATCCGCATCCGCATCGTCGAGGGCTACATCTCCAACGTCGTGGTCGAGGGCAATGTCGGCGACGTCTCGAGTCAGGCGCAGCGCTTCCTCGATCGGGTCACGAGCTCGCGGCCGGCCAACCTGCGCGATGTCGAGCGCTACCTGCTGCTGACGCAGGACATGCCGGGCATCACCATGAAGGCCGTGCTGCGGCCCGGCAAGGAGCCCGGCTCGTCCGAGCTGGTGGCGCAGCTGCAGCGCACGGCCTGGGACGGCCTGTTCCAGGTCAACAACCGCGGCTCGAAGTTCACCGGCACCCAGCAGGGCACCCTGGTGCTGGGCACCAACTCGTTCACCGGCCTGGCCGAGCGGCTGGAGGCCACGTTCTTCACCACGTTCGACCGCGAGCAGAATTTCGGCCAGCTCAACTGGTCGAACTATATCGGCAGCGACGGCCTCAACCTGCGGGCCTTTTTCGGGCACGGCCGGGTCAAGCCGGGCGAGGCGCTGCAGGTCGTCGACTACGACGGCGTGCTGACCGTGGCCGGCGTGTCGCTGAACTATCCGGTGATCCGCTCGCGGCCGCTGAACCTCAATGTCTGGGGCGGCTACGACTACTATCATTCCAATGCCGACGTGCTGGGCAACGTGCCGATCGTCCGCACCGACCTCAGCGTGCTGCGGCTGGGCGCCGACGCCAACTACCGCGACGACTGGAACGGCGTGACCTTCGGCAATCTGCGGTTCTCACAGGGCGTCAACATATTCGGCGCCACCAGCAAGGGCGATCCGCTGCTCAACCGCTTCGGCGCCGATCCGACGTTCTTCAAGTTCAACGGCGAGGTCAACCGGCTGCAGGGCATCTGGACCGGGGCGGGCTTCTCGCTCAACGCGCTGGGCACGCTGGCCGGGCAGTATTCGGGCGACATCCTGCCGTCCAACGAGAAGTATTTCGTGGGCGGCGACCGCCTGGGGCGTGGCTACTTCTCGGGCCAGGTCACCGGCGACAAGGCGGTGGCGGCCTCCATCGAGCTGCAGCTCAACTTCGCGATCACCTACGACGAGGGTGTCGACTCGAGCGGGCCGTCGCGCGGCGGCAGCCTGCCGATCCAGCTCTACACGTTCTATGACCATGCCAAGGTCTGGAACAACTCGACGCTGGAGGTGCGCAGCCAGACGGCGCGCTCGGTCGGCGTCGGCATCCGGGTCAGCATCCTGGAGAGCGTCGCGATGGAGCTGGAGGGGACGCGGCGGCTCGATCGCGATGTCGACGGCGCCACGGCACGGCGGCTCGATCCGTGGGCCCTTTATGGCCGCCTGACGGCGCGCTTCTGAACGGCTCGGCGTTGAGTGCGTCACGCCGGCCCCGCCGGGGCGGGCGCCCGGCGTATGCGTGGTGGCGACGATGTCGACACTCCATGGGTGCGATCATGGCACGGCAGCGATCCGAGACGAGGACGAACGCGTCAGCGGCTCACCCCTCACCCCGCGGCAGCGGGGAGAGGGCGGGGCCCATCGCGAAGCGATGGGAGGGTGAGGGGTACGAACGATCAGTCCCTGTTCTTGCCGCATGGCCTGAACGTTCCTACCCGCGGGGAGAGGAGGACGCGACGGTGGCGGCTTCCGGCACGCGTGCTGGTGCCGCGGGTGAACCCTCCCCCAACGCAGTTGGGGGAGGTGGCAGGGCATTCGCATACGCCCCTTCCGTCATCCCGAGCGTAGCGAGGGATCTCCCGCGAAGGGCGCACCGTGCGCCTTGCCGCAGGAGATCCCTCGCTGGCGCTCGGGATGACAGCGACGTCATATGCGAATGCCCTGCACTGCGTGGGGAGCAGAGACATGTCCACTCCGTAGCGCTCCCGCCGGGAGAGGAAGACGCGACGGCGGTGTCGCGTGCGAAAGCCCTGCCTTCGAGGGCAAGGATGAGCCGGCGGGCCCATCTGCTGGCGGCGACGGCGCTTTCGGCGCTGGTTGGCTGGGGCGTGCTGTCGTTCACGACGCCGGCGGTGGCGCAGGTGCCGACGGGCGGCAAGGTGGTGGGCGGCAGCGCCACGATCACGACGGCGCCGACCCAGGTGACGGTGAACCAGACGACCAGCCGTGGCGTGATCGACTGGCAGAGCTTCTCGATCGGGCAGGGCTCGCGGGTCGACTTCCAGCAGCCCGGGGCGAGCGCGGTGACGCTGAACCGGGTGACGGGCCCGGATCCGTCCGTGATCGCGGGCCAGCTGACGGCGAACGGGCAGATCGTGCTGGTGAACGGCGCAGGTGTGTTCTTCGCCAACGGGGCGCAGGTGAACGTGGGCGCGCTGGTGGCGTCGACGGCCAACATCAGCGACGCGAAGCGGTTCATGGCGGGCGGGCCGGTGACGTTCGACGTGGCGTCGCCGAACGCCAACGCCGGGGTGGTGAACAACGGCAGCATCACGGTGCGGGACGGCGGTCTTGTCGGCCTCGTGGGCAACATGGCGGCCAACAACGGCACGATCAACGCGCGGCTGGGGCGGGTGACGATCGGCGGCGCCGAGACGTTCACGGTCGACCTGGCGGGTGACGGTCTGATCAACTTCCAGCTTGGCCAGCCTGTGTCGCGCCAGCCGACGGACGCACAGGGCCGCAAGGTGGCGCTGGCGTCGAACACGGGGACGATCAACGCCGACGGCGGCGTGGTGCAGATGACGGCGCGTGCGGCGGGCAGCGTGGTCGACAACGTGGTGAACGTGGGCGGCGCGATCCGGGCGCAGGCGGTGAGCCAGGAGGGCGGCGTCCTGGTGCTGGGCGGCGAGGGCGCGACGGTGAACGTGACGGGCACGCTGGACGTGTCGGGCAAGACCGTCGGCCAGCGCGGCGGCCAGGTGATCGCGACGGCTTCGGGCGGCAAGGTGAACGTGGCGTCGACGGCGGTGATCGACGCATCAGGCGCGTCTGGCGGCGGCAAGGTGAACATCGGTGGCAGCTACCAGGGCAAGGGCCCTGTGGCGAACGCGCGCGACACGACGGTGGAGACCGGGGCGCGGATCAACGCCGATGCGACGCGCCTGGGCGATGGCGGCACGGTGATCGTGTGGTCTGACAACGCGACGGTGTTCGGGGGCACGATCTCGGCGAAGGGCGGCCTGAAGGGCGGCGACGGCGGCTTCGCGGAGGTCTCGGGCAAGCAGCACCTGGACTATCACGGATTCACCGACCTTCGCGCGCCGCTGGGCACGGTGGGCACGCTGCTGCTCGACCCCAGCGACATCACGATCAGCGCCGGTGCCGATGCGAACATCGATACCACGACCACTCCTGGGACCATCTTCAGCGATAGCGCCACCTCTACTCTGAGCGTCACGACGCTGCAGAACGCATTGACGAGCGCCAACGTCGTTGTTGACGCGGCCGCCGGGACGAATGATGGCGCCGGCAGCATCACCGTCGCCGATCCGGTGATCATCCCCAACGGACGGACGCTGACGCTGAACGGCACGGATGACATCAGCATCAACGCGGCCATATCGACGACTGTCGGTGGCAACGCCAATCTCGTCGTGTTGACGAAAGGGGGTGGGATCTTCAACAACGACAAGGGTTCGATCTCGCTGGGCAGCGGCACGCTGACCCTAAACGCCACCGGCAGCATCGCTCTCGGCACCGCTCCTGTGACCGCTGGCGTGGTCAACTTCAATGCTGGTGGCAGTGTCAACCTGGCCAATGCCAATAACGCCATCGGCACGGTCGCCGCCGGACCGAGTTCGGCAGGTTCGATCTTGGGCAACATCACCATCGTCAGCAAGACGGCGATGACGGTCGGATCCGGCGGGATCAGCGCCGGTGGGGTCGTGAATATCAAGTCCGACGGGCAAGTGCTCGTGAGCGGCAGCGTTTCCAGCACCAGCACATCGGGATCCGTCACGATTGCATCAACTGGCGCGTCCGCGACGGTGGGCAGCGCCGGCAGCATATCTTCCGCGACAACCGTCGACGTAAGCGCCCCCGGCCAGGTCCTCGTGGACGGCAGTATAAGCGGCGCCGGCGACGTGACCATCACGGCTGGCACAGCGACCGTGAACGGCAGCATCACGAGCACCGCCGGCGGCCTTGTGACCATCACATCGGCTGGCCAGGTCGTTGTGAGCGGCACCATCACGAGCCCGGCAGCGTCGGGGGGTGTCGATATCAACGCGACCGGCGTCGGCGCACCAGTCTCCGTGACAAGCACTGGCAACATATCTGCCGACCAGACCGTCTCCATTGGGGCCAGCGGCCAGATCATCGTCGCGGGCAGCATCGCGCAGACCGGTGCCTTGGGTGCCGTGAACCTGGATGCCGACGGTGCCGACGCGAACGGCGTCGGCATCCTGCTGCAGGCCGGCAGCAAGATCAGCTCCGCTGCCACCAAAAGCTCTCTGCCGGGTGTCCTGGACCCGGGTGTCGTCCTTGAGACGACCGTTGGTTCTATCGAGCAGACCGGTGGCAGCATCATTGCCAACGCGCTGCGGGTGGACTCCGGCGCTTCGGTCTCGCTCGCCAGCCCGACGAACGACGTGAACTTCATCGCCGGCTCGGCGGTAACGAGCTTCCGCTATGTCGATGCAGACGACATCAGCCTGGGTATTGGCTCCGTCTTCGACTTTGGATCGGGTTCGGTAGGGTTTGTCCAAGGGATCACGATCGGAGCCGGTAGCTTTGTCGACATTGCGGCCAACAAGATCGCAATCACGACGGTGACTGACACGTCGGGGATCGTGACCGGCAAGGTCGGCACGATGTTTCTCGGCGAAGGGGTGGTCAGCAATCCGACCGGCAGCGTGGTGTTCCGGCCGTTGACGGCAGGGACGCCGATGGTGATCGGCGGCACGACCGGAACGACGCTGACCGAAGGTGCCCTGACCGCCGGCATCGCCGCCGGCACGCTGCGCATCGGCTCGATCGGCCGTACCGCGGGCACCACCCTCGGCGGCGCCACGACCACGGGGGAAAGCGCCGCCGGCGCGATCACAATTCAAGGACTTAACCTCTTCAGCTCGGCGGTCGGGACCCTGGTGCTCGAGTCCGGCACCGGATCGATCACGCAGGCGGCGACCGGTTCCCTGGCTGTCAACGCGCTTGCCACCGCCGTGGTGGGCGGCGGCTCGGTCGTGCTGACCAACGCATTCAATTTCGTCAACACGATCGCCCATGTCGCCCGGCTGAGCGACACGACGCTGGACACACAGACCGGCACCTACCAGTTCACGGGCAATGGCACCGTGACGGTGGGCGCGCTCGGTTCAGCGGCCCTGCCGCTGGTCGGTGCGCGCGACAGCGGCGCCACAGCCGGCCTGCCGGCCAACGCCGCCATCGTGACGACCGGCGGCAATGTCAGCCTGACATCGACGGCGAGCGACACCATCGTGATCAGCAGTCCCCTGGTCGCCATCGACGCCGTCGTGACCCTGAACTCGGCAGGTCCGATCAACAACACGGCGACGGGCGTGATCGATGTCGGCAACGGCAGCCTGATCATGACGGCCGATTTCGGCGGCATCAATCTCAGCCTGGCCCCGGTAAGGGCCGGCGTCGTCAACTTCAACAGCGCCGACGGCAATGTGCTTCTGACCAATGCCGGGAATGCCATCAGCACCCTGGCGACGACGCCGAGCACGGCCGCCTCCTCGGAAGGCGTCAACATCATCGCCATCGGCAGCTCGGTGCCGATGACGGTTGCCGGCGGCGGCATCACCACCGCAGGCATCGTTCTTCTTCAGTCGAGCGGCCTGCTGACCGTGAACGGCAACATCAATGCTGGCTTGGCAGCCGCTCTGTCCGGAGTCGGCGGCGTCCTGCAGACGGCGGGCACGATCACCAGCCCGCAGGTCAACCTCTCATCCGGTGCGGGGACATCCATCATCCAGACGGGTGGCAACATCATCGCCACCAACCTCAACGCCATCGCCGGCGATAGTGTGCAGCTCGTCAGCGTGACCAATGATGTGGCCAATGTCTTTGGCTCGGCCGGCGGCGACTTCCGTTACGTCGACGCCAACGCTGTCGTGCTGGGTGAGGCCGGCATGGGCTTTGGCATCACCATCGGCGCCGGCCGGTATCTCGACATCTCGGCCGACGGCATCAGCATCGTGGCCGGCGCCAAGATCGGCGCGATCGCGGGATCGGGCGGGCCGGCCGACAACCCGACGGGCGTGACGGTGCTGCGGCCGACGACGGCGGGTGCGCCCCTGGTGATCGGCGGCACAGGCGGCACCGGACTGACGGAAGCGGCCCTCGTCGGCAGCGTTCGCACCGGCACGCTGCGCATCGGCTCGATCGGCCGTGCGGCGGGCACGCTGCTGGGCGGCGCGACGACGGCACAGGAGAACGCGGCTGGCGCGATCACGATCCAGGGCCTGGATCTGCTGACGTCGAGCTTCGGGGCCTCGGCGATCGAGACCCTGGTGCTTGAATCGGCCGCGACCGGCACGGCGATCGGCCAGACGGCGCCGCTGCGCGTGGGGCACCTGGCGACGGCGGTGCTGGGCAGTGGCGCGGTCGAGCTGACCCAGGACAACTCGGTGGCCGGGCTGGCGCATATCGCGCGCATCAGCGACACGGCGCTGGGCACCCAGAGCGGCACGTTCCGCTACGTCGACGGCACCTTCATCCCCGTGGTCACGGCCGGCGGCGCCGGCACACCCCTGATCGGGCAGCGCGACAGCGGCACTGCGCCGGGGGCGCCGCCCGAAAGCGCGATCCTGACCACGGGTGGCGACGTGACGCTGGTGTCGCGCAGCAGCGGCATCCAGTTCATCAACGGGCTGGCCGCCGTCGGCGCCACGGTGCGGCTGAGCGCGCCGGGCGACATCTTCCAGGATGCGACCGGCGGTGTCGTGGCCAACGCGCTGCTGGCGCGCGCCGGCAGCGTCGACCTGTCGGCGGCGGCAGGCCTGAACAACGTGCGTTTCATCGCCGGCGTGGCGTCGGGCGGCTCGGAGACGCTGGGCGACTTCCGGCTGATCAACGCCAGCAGCGTGACCGTGCCTGCCGCGGGCGTGGCTGGCGACAGCCTGGTGCCGACGGTGGCGGGTGTGCAGGCGGCATTCGGATCGACCCTGGAGCTGGCGATCGCGACCGGCGACATCACGGTCAACGCCCCCCTCTACGCCGACAGCGGCCTGATCCTCCTGCGGCGGGTAGCGGGTGCCACCGGCAGCGAGATCATCCTCAACGGCACGTCGTTCTCGGGCGGCGAGGTCGGCCCGCCGAACCTGGTGGTGCTGGACCTGACGGGCAGCGCGGACCTGCTGTCGGGCAATTTCGCGGCGCTGAAGACGAGCGTGACGCCGCCCCAGGGCACCTCGCCGATCGCGGCCGGGCCGAACGCCGACGGCACCATCGTGCTGAACAACGTGAACGCCGGCGACACGACGATGTACCTGGTGGGCGGGGCGGGCTCGGCCGTAGGCGGCAGCGGCACGTTCGGGCTCCTGGGTGTGTACGTGTCGCATGCCAACCCGATCGCGCTGACGGGCAGCGTGCGCACGGTGGATCCGACGGCGCCGCATTCGGTGACGGCGGGCTTCACCGAACCGTTCGACGCCACGACGTTCGCCGGCTTCTACGTGCGGCGCATCGGGCCGCCGGTGGCCGTGCAGACGTTCAATGGCTGCCCGATCGGCTCTGGCATCTGCGTCGTTGACATTCCGCCGACGGTGCAGCGTCCGCCGGATGCGCCTGGCACCGCGGTCGGCACGCCACAGGACGTGCTGGTGATCGACTTCACGACCGACCGCAGCCCGCCGACGCCGCTGGGCCTGTCGAGCATGATCCTCGTGAACCAGGGCAACGAATACTTCTTCAACATCGACGAGGAGCGGCGCAAGCAGCGCGCCGCGCGGGGTGGACAATGAGCGCTCTTGAAAGCACGCTTTGGGTTGCGCTCACTCGCCTTCATCATGCGGGCGTCACGCGGAGACATCGGTGCGTTGGGATGGCAACGGAAACTTGAGCGAGGATGACGACAAGTCCTGGCTGACAGTTATTGGCTGAATTGAGGTTCGTAGAATGGCACGGCGGCGATCGGTGATGAGGGCGAGCGCATTGCGGGCTCGGGTTGGGGTCAGCGGACCAGTGGTCGGGACGCGTAGCGGGCTGCGTGGCGGATTGCTGGCGGCGACGGCGCTTGGTGCGCTGGTTGGCTGGGGCGTGCTGTCGTTCACGGCGCCGGCAGTGGCGCAGGTGCCGACGGGCGGCAAGGTGGTTGGCGGCAGCGCCACGATCACGACGGCGCCGAGCCAGGTGACGGTGAACCAGAGCAGCAGCCGGGGCGTGATCGACTGGCAGAGCTTCTCGATCGGGCAGGGCTCGCGGGTCGACTTCCAGCAGCCCGGGGCGAGCGCGGTGACGCTGAACCGTGTGACGGGGCCGGATCCGTCCGTGATCGCGGGCCAGCTGACGGCGAACGGGCAGATCGTGCTGGTGAACGGGGCGGGGGTGTTCTTCGCCAACGGGGCGCAGGTGAACGTGGGCGCGCTGGTGGCGTCGACGGCCAACATCAGCGACGCGAAGCGGTTCATGGCGGGCGGGCCGGTGACGTTCGACGTGGCGTCGCCGAACGCCAACGCCGGGGTGGTGAACAACGGCAGCATCACGGTGCGGGACGGCGGTCTTGTCGGCCTCGTGGGCAACATGGCGGCCAACAACGGCACGATCAACGCGCGGCTGGGGCGGGTGACGATCGGCGGCGCCGAGACGTTCACGGTCGACCTGGCGGGTGACGGTCTGATCAACTTCCAGCTTGGCCAGCCTGTGTCGCGCCAGCCGACGGACGCACAGGGCCGCAAGGTGGCGCTGGCGTCGAACACGGGGACGATCAACGCCGACGGCGGCGTGGTGCAGATGACGGCGCGTGCGGCGGGCAGCGTGGTCGACAACGTGGTGAACGTGGGCGGCGCGATCCGGGCGCAGGCGGTGAGCCAGGAGGGCGGCGTCCTGGTGCTGGGCGGCGAGGGCGCGACGGTGAACGTGACGGGCACGCTGGACGTGTCGGGCAAGACCGTCGGCCAGCGCGGCGGCCAGGTGATCGCGACGGCTTCGGGCGGCAAGGTGAACGTGGCGTCGACGGCGGTGATCGACGCGTCGGGCGCGTCGGGCGGCGGTCGTGTGAACATCGGGGGCAGCTACCAGGGCAAGGGCCCTGTGGCGAACGCGCGCGACACGACGGTGGAGACCGGGGCGCGGATCAACGCCGATGCGACGCGCCTGGGCAATGGCGGCACGGTGATCGTGTGGTCAGACAACGCGACGGTGTTCGGGGGCACGATCTCGGCGAAGGGCGGTTTGAAGGGCGGCGACGGCGGCTTCGCGGAGGTGTCGGGCAAGCAGCACCTGGACTATCACGGATTCACCGACCTTCGCGCGCCGCTGGGCACGGTGGGCACGCTGCTGCTCGACCCCAGCGACATCACCATCCAGGCTGCCGGAACCAATGATACATCGGCGACTGGCGGCGATCCCAACACCATCACAGGCAACAGTGCGGCGTCTATTCTGACAGTGACGACGCTGCAGAATGCGCTGGCGAACGCCAACGTCGTTGTCGACGCAGCCGGAGGAACGGGAACGTCGCTCCTTGGCTCGATTACCGTAGCCGATGCCGTGAGCATCCCGAACGGGCGGACGCTGACGCTGACCGCGCCGGGCTCGATCGCCATCAACGCGCCTGTTTCGACGCCAGGCGACGCAAATCTGGTGATCACCACCACTCAGTTCGGAAGCATCACCAACGCTGCCACCGGGGTGATCTCCCTGGGCAACGGTACGCTGACTTTGAATTCCACCGGCGGAATCAATCTCGGTGCCGCCTCTGTCACTGCAGGCACAGTCAACTTCACGTCGCAGAACGGCAGCGTCATCATCAATGCCCCAGGCAACTTGATTGGCGCCGTCAGCGGAACGGCCACCACCGCCGGGCAGGCGAACATCCAGATCGTCAGCGGCAAATCCCTGACTGTCGCAAACGTGTCGGCCAGCGGTTCCAGCACCGCCGGCGGTAGCCTGGTCTCGATCACCACAAGCGGCGTGCTGTCCATCAACGGCGATATCACCAGCGATATCGTGTCACTGACCGCCACATCGGGGACAAACACATCGATCGTCCAGGGAGGGGGCAATATCGTTGCCAATAAGCTCCAGGCCTCTGCCAGTGGTGCCGTGCAGCTCACCAGCCCGACGAATGACGTGACCTTTATCGCCGGTTCGGCCGGGACGAGCTTCCGGTATGTAGATGGCAATGATGTCAGTTTGGGCATTGGAAACGTCGTCAACGTCGGTTCGGGAACGATTGCGTCTGTTCAGGGAATTACGGTCGGGGCTGGCGGCTTTGTCGACATTGCCGCCGATCAGATCGCGATCACAAGAGAGACCGGCACGCTTTCGGGACCAGTGACCGGTCGGGTCGGCACGATGTTTTTTGGCGAAGGTATCGTGGACAATCCGACCGGCAGCGTGGTGTTCCGGCCGTTGACGGCAGGGACGCCGATGGTGATCGGCGGCACGACCGGAACGACCCTGACCCAAGATGCCCTGATCGCCGGCATCGCCGCCGGCACATTGCGCATCGGCTCGATCGGTCGCGCCGCGGGCACGGTGCTGGGCGGCGCGACGACGGCGCAGGAGAGCGCCGCCGGAGCGGTCACGGTTCAACAACTGAATCTGAATCTTTTTGGGTCAGGGGTCAGCACGCTGGTGCTCGAGACAGGCGCCGGATCAATCACTCAGACGGGTTTCCTTCGGGTCGGCGCCCTGGCCACTGCGACGCTGGGTGGCGGCTCGGTCACCCTGACCAATGCCACCAACGCGGCGAACACGATCTCGCATGTCGCGCGCATCAACGACACGGCGCTCGGAATCCAGTCCGGCGCCTACCAGTTCACCGGCAGCAACACCGTGACGGTGGGCACGATCGGGAGTGGACCGCAGCCGCTGCCGCTGGTGGGCCTGCGTGATGGCTTCTTCATGACAGGCGGCAGTGTCGAGCTGACATCGACATCGATCGGGACCATCATTGTCAGCAGCCCCCTGATCGCCATCAACACCGTCGTGACGCTGAGCGACCCGGGGGCGATCTTCAACACCGCCGGTGGCACGATCGACGTCGGTAGCGGCGGCACGCTGAACCTGAATTCCGGTAGTTCCATCAATCTCTCCGCTGCTCCCGTCGTCGCCGGCGTCATCAATTTCACGGCGGACTTCGATGTCACCATCACCAACCCGGGCAATGCGATCGACACGATCGGGTCGGTGCTGAGCGTGGCCAACTTCGGCCAGATCCAGATCTTCAGCACGAAGTCTTTGACCGTGGCCAGCGGCGGCCTGCGATCCCAGGGCAGCACGGCCGGTGTCACGCTGTCGAGCAGCGGCCTGCTCACGATCAACGGCGATGTCCAGGCACCGACCGGCCAGGTCACGCTGATCGGCAGCGGCGGCATCCTCCAGACCGCCGGCACCATCTCTGCTCCGATAGTCGACCTCGACAGCAGCGCCGGAGATATTGTCCAAGAAGGCGGCAACATCGTCGCGTCCGGCGGTCCCGGCTTTACGGCTTCGCTCACGGCGACCGCTTCGGGTTCCGTCGACCTCGCGAGCGCGACCAACGACGTTGTCACCCTGGTCGGTGCGGCGGGCGGTGATTTCCGCTATGTCGATGCCAACACGGTGTCGATCGGCCAAGTGTCCACGTTCCCGATCGGCATCACCATCGGCGCCGGCCGCTACCTTGACATCGCCGCGAACACCATCGACATCCTGCCGGGTGCGCGCATCGGCGGCATAGCAGCGGGTACGCAGCCGGCCGACAACCCGACGGGTGTCACGGTGCTGCGGCCGACGACGGCGGGCACGGCAATGGTGGTCGGCGGCGCCGGCGGCACGACCGGCACGCTCATGACGGAGTCGGGTCTGATCGGCGCCGTCCGCACCGGCACCCTGCGTCTCGGCTCGATCGGCCGTGCCGCGGGCACGGTGCTGGGTGGTGCGACGACGGCGCAGGAAAGCGCGACAGGGGCGATCACGATCCAGGGCCTGGACCTCATCACGTCGAGCTTCGGGACATCGGTGATCGAGACGCTGGTGCTCGAATCGGCCGCGACCGGCACGGCGATCGGCCAGACGGCGCCGCTGCGCGTGGGGCATCTGGCGACGGCGGTGCTGGGCAGCGGCGGGGTCGAGCTGACCCAGGACAACTCGGTGGCCGGCATCGCGCATATCGCGCGCATCAGCGACACGGCGCTGGGCACGCAGAGCGGCACGTTCCGCTACGTCGACGGCACCTTCATCCCGGTGGTCACGACCGGCGGGTCCGGCACGCGGCTGATCGGCCAGCGCGACACGGGCGATACACAAGGCGCGCCGCCCAACAGCGCGATCTTCACCACGGGCGGCGACGTCACGTTGGTGTCGCGCACCAGCGGCATCCAGTTCATCAACGGGCTGGCGGCCGTGGGTGCCACGGTTCGCCTGAGCGCACCGGGCGACATCTTCCAGGATGCGACCGGCGGTGTCGTGGCCAACGCGCTGCTGGCGCGTGCCGGCAGCGTCAACCTGACAACGGCAGCCGGGCTGAACAATGTGCGCTTCATCTCCGGCATCGCGACCGGCGGCTCCGAAACGCTGGGCGACTTCCGGCTGATCAACAACGCCAGCGTGACCGTGCCCGCCGGCGGTGTCGCCGGCGACAGCCTGGTGGCGACGGTGGACGGCGCGCATGCCGGCTTCGGCGCGACCCTGGAGCTGGCCATCCGCACCGGCGACATCACCGCCAGCAACACGACGCTGACGGCGGCGGACGGCCTGGTGCTGCTGCGCCGGGTGGCCGGCGCGACGGGCAGCGAGATCATCCTCGACAACGTGTCGTTCGACAGCGGCTCCGGGTCGCCCAACCTGGTGGTGCTGGACCTGACCGGCAGCCCGGCGCTGGTGCCCGGCAATTTCGACGCGCTGAAGTCGAGCGTGACGCCGCCCAACGGCACGTCGGCGATCCCGATCGGCCCCAACCCGGACGGCGGCATCCTGCTGACCAATGTCAACGCCGGCGACACGACGATGTACCTCGTGGGCGGCCCGGGCGCGACGGTCGGGGGCAGCGGCACGTTCGGCCTGCTGGGCGTCTATGTGGCGCACAGCAACCCGATCGCGCTGACCGGCAGCGTGCGGCAGGTCGATCCGACGCAGCCGCATTCGGTGACGGCGTCCTTCGGCGAGCCGTTCGACGCCACGACGTTTGCGGGCTTCTATGTGCGCCGGCGCGGCGCGGTCGTGGACGTGCAGACGTTCAACGAGTGCCCGATCGGCAGCGGCATCTGTCCGACGCCGCCGCCACCGCCGGAAGAGGAGATCGAGATCCCGCCGACGGTGCAGCGGCCGCCAGATGACCCCGGCCGCCTGGTCGGCGTGCCGCAGCAGCCCCTGGTGATCAATTTCGCCACCGACCGCAGCCCGCCGACGCCGCTGGGGCTGTCGAGCGTGATCCTGGTGAACCAGGGCAACGAATACTTCTTCAACATCGACGAGGAGCGGCGCAAGCAGCGCGCCGCGCGGGGTGGACAATGAGCGACATCGCACGGTCCAAGTCCTCGAGGACCGCGGGCCTCCGGCCCGCTCATGAGCAGGCGGGACGCCCGCGCTGCGGGGAAGCGAGCGCCACGGTCGCATTCCTCGCCGCGCTGCTGGCGACGACCAGCGCGCTGGCGCAGCAGCCGCCGGCGCCGGCGGGCAGCCCGGCGGGGCAGACGCGCACCGGCGAGGCCTGCGTCTACGAGCCGGTGGCGCCGGAGCCCGTCATGCGGGCGCGCCAGACGGTCGACATCCGCTGCGGCAAGGCCGGCGATCCGGTGGCGCGCGTCTACCAGGTCGACGGCACCAGCGACAGCGCCGGGCTCGCGGCATGGACCGCGTCGGGCGTGTGGCGCGGCCTGCTCGACAGCCGCGCCTTCTGTGAACGTGGCTCGGCCACGACCCTGGCGGGCCAGCCGGCGGCGCTGCTGGCCTGCGCCCGGCGCTCCGGCGGCGTGCCCTATGTCGCGGTGGCGACGGCGCGCGGCGGCTCGACCTTCCTGGGCGAGGGCCTGTCGACGGCGGCGCCGGCGATCGAGGCCACCATCGCGGCGCTGGCCGGCGGCGGCGCCGGCGGCGGCCGCGCCAGCACCATCACCACGGCCCTGGGCGGCCGCTACGCGGCGACCTACAACGCCGCCGACGCCGACCGCTACGCGGCGCTGATGCGCCTGGGCGCGCGGCACAACATCGAGGAGGAATACGGCCCGGCCGAGCGCAACTACCGCGAGGCGCTGGCGCTGCAGCAGCGCCTGTTCGGGCGCGACAATCCCGACCAGGCCGATCCGATGGCGCATCTGGCGATGAACATCAGCAACCAGGGCCGCTTCGACGAGGCGAGCACGCTGTTCCGCCGCGCCGAAGCCCTGGCCGCCAACACGCGCGACCCGCTGATTCGCGCCCGGGTGCGCCAGTACGTGGCCCAGCATCTGGCCAACCAGGGCCGCCGCGCCCAGGCGCGCGCCGCGCTGGACGACGCCGAGGCGCAGTACTACGTCGCGGCGCCCGACCTGCGCACGCTGGTGGAACGCGCCACGGTGCGCCCGCCGGCCGACGCGCCGGTGGTGGCCTACGGCGTGCGCGGCCAGCTCTTCGTCGATCCGCGGCGCGATGAAGGCAGCCGCATCGGCTCGTCGCCGGCGGTCGTGACCCCGAACACCGAATGGGCGGCGCAGGGCGTCGCCGAGATCTACCGTACCCGCGCCCTGCTGGCGCTGGGCGACAACCAGCCGGAGCAGAGCCAGGCCTATGCCAGCAAGGGCATCGCGCTGCTGCAGGCGGTCGGCGCCGATCCCGGCGGCGTGCGCTGGCGCATCGTGCGCGTCGCCGGCCTGGGCGCCGAGGCGGCGCGGAACCTCAACCGCGCCAGCAGCGAGCTGGGCGGCTCGGCGCGCGGGCTGAGCGATGCGCTGCCGCAGTCGCAGCCGGCGGCCAAGACCTACTTCGAGTCGGGGGCGGTGCGGCTGCAGCGCGGCAATCCGTCGGCGGCGCTGTCGGAGTTCCGCAGCGGCGCGCAGATGCTGCGGGCGCGGCGCAACACCGTGCCGTCCGAGACCGTGTTCCCCTATCTCGACGCGCTGGCCGCCGGCTCGCGCTCGCTGTCGGGCGCGCGCGCGGTCGAGATGTTCGATGCCACGCAGCTGATCGGCTCAGGCGTCACCGCCGCCTTCGTGGCCCAGGCGGCGCTGCGGATGGGCAGCGCCCATCCCAGCGTCAAGGCGCTGCAGGACCAGGAGCAGGCGCTGGCCGAGCTGTACCAGCGCCGCGACATCGCCACCAACGCCGGCGCCGACGCGTCCGTGGTGCAGGACATCGATCGCCAGGTCGCCGACGCCACCAAGGCGCGGGATGCCGCCGAGCAGGCGGTGCGCCGCGACTTCCCCAACTACTTCCAGCTCCTGCATGGCCAGCCGACGGCGGCCGACCTGCTGGCGCGGCTGGGCGCCGGCGATGCCTTCCTGCAGATCGTGCTGGGCGAGAAGGGCGGCTACGGCGTGCTGGCGCGCGACGGCGCCGTGACCGCCTATCCGATCAACCTGTCGCTGGCGCAGGCGGCGCAGACGGTGCAGGCGCTGCGCCGGGCCTTCATGCCCGACGCGCGCGGCGAGCTGCCGCCCTACGACGTGGCGCTGGCCTACGACCTCTACCAGAAGCTGCTCGGGCCGGTGGCCGCGCGGCTGGCCGGCGCGCGCGAGCTGATCGTGGCGACCGACGGCGCCCTGCAGTCGCTGCCCTTCGCCCTGCTCGTCACCCAGGCGCCGCCGCCCATCACCGGCCCCGCCGACTACAAGCAGGTGGCATGGCTGGTGAAGTCGATGACGCTGTCCTACGTGCCGGCGGCGCAGTCGCTGGTGCTGCTGCGCGGCGTCGCGGCACGCTCGCGGGCGCCCAACGCCTATGTCGGCTACGGCGGCTTCACGCCGATCTCGACGGCGGCGGCGGCGCAGGCGCTGCAGGTGGCGCGTGACGGCGCCACGCCGGTGCCGGCCGCCTGCGGCACTGATGCGCGCGAGCTTGCCACGCTGCCGCCGCTGGCGCTGGCGGCATCGGAGGTGGCGCTGACGGCCGACAAGCTGGGGGCCGGCCGCGCCGGCGCCCATATCGGCCCCGCCTTCAGCCGCTCGTCGGTGCAGCGCGGCGGGCTCGACCGCTACCGCATCGTGCACTTCGCGTCGCACGCGCTGCTGCCCACGGAGCTGCGCTGCCTGCAGCAGCCGGTGGTGCTGACCGGCGCCGGCACCGGCGGCGAGGCGCTGCTGACGGCGGCTGACATCGCCGCCCTGCGGCTCGATGCCAACCTGGTGGTGCTGTCGGCCTGCAACACGGCCGGGCCCGACGGGCGTAGCGCCGGCGAGGCCTTCTCCGGCCTGGCGCGCTCGTTCTTCACCGCCGGCACGCGCGGCGTGCTGGCCTCGCACTGGAACGTGGCCGACGAGTCGACGACGCTGATGATGATCAACCTGCTGACCGACACGGCCAAGGGCACGCGCGCCCCGGTGTCGCTGCGCAACGTGCAGGTGGGCATGATCGACGGCGCCGGCGCCGGCACCGACCCGGTGCGCTGGGCCCACCCCTTCTACTGGGCACCCTTCGTCTACGCCGGCGGCTGAGGATCGGACGGCCGCGTCCCGTTCCGAAAAATAGGACTGTCATCCCGAGCGCCAGCGAGGGATCTCCTGCGGATGGCGCACCGTGCGTCTTTCGCGGGAGATCCCTCGCTGGCGCTCGGGATGACAGTGAAGATCTGTGAATACCATGGCGCTCTCGCGGGCCGAGGTGTTGGAGTCCCGGCATGACGACGGTCTCAGGCCTGATGCTGGCCACGCCCTGCTATGGCGGGGTCGTCACCAGCGCCTACCTCCTGTCGATGGTCCGCACCTGCGCGGCGCTGACGGCGCACGGCATCCGCCACGAGCTGGTGACGGCCGCCGGCGACAGCCTGGTGGCGCGCGCCCGCAACACGCTGGTCGCCGTCTTCATGGCGTCCGGGCATTCCCACCTGATGTTCATCGACGCCGACATCGAGTGGCCGGCCGAGGCCGTCGTGGCGCTGCTCGGCGCCGACAAGGACGTCATCTGCGGCGCCTACCCCAAGAAGGTGATGCCGCGTGCCTACGCCGTCAATTTCCTCGACGGCCCGCGCGCCGCGTCGGGGCCGATCGAGATCAAGGAAGCCGCCGCCGGCTTCCTGATGATCCGCCGCGGCGCGCTCGAGCGCATGATGCAGGCCTACCCGCAGACCCGCTACGGCGGCAGCGAGGGGCTGTCGCCGCAGCAGCGCCAGCTCACCTACGCGCTGTTCGATTGCCTGCTCGACGATGCCGACGGCGAGCGGCTGTACCTGTCCGAGGACTACGGCTTCTGCCGGCGCTGGCGCGCCATCGGCGGCCAGGTCTGGCTCGATCCGCGGATCGAGCTGCGGCATCACGGCACGACCGCCTTCGCCGGCAGCATGGCCGAGCTGCTGCGCGGCTGATCAGGCGGCGGCGACGCCGTCGAACACGGTGGTGGCGAGCTGGTTCGCGATCTGCTCGATGCTGCGCTTGCCCGGCTTGTACCACTCCATCGTCCAGTTGATCGCGCCCAGGATCTGCAGGCGCAGCACCGAGAGGTCGATGTCGCGGCGGATCTCGCCGGCCCGGCGCGCGCCCTCCAGCAGCCTGCGCCAGTAGTTGCCGTAGGCGCGATGCACATGGATGTGGCGCAGCCGGATCTCGCCCGGCACCTGGGCGAACAGCCGCTGGTTGGCGGTGGCGAAGTCGTTCTCCGCCAGGGTGAACGACAGGTGGGTCTCCATCGCCACCGTGAGCTTTTCGCGGTAGCTGGCGCCCGGCGGCAGCGCCTCGACCTTGTCGCGCACCGCCTCGAAGACGCCGGTGACGCCCAGCCGCAGCACCTCCTCGACCAGCTCCTCGCGCGACTCGAAGTAGTAGTAGATGCTGCCGGCGAAGGTGCCGGCCTCCTGGGCGATGTCGCTGAGGCGGGTGTCGGCATAGCCGCGCCGGGCGAAGACCCGGGCGGCGGCGTCCAGGATGCGCAGCCGAGTCGCCTCCGACTTGCGCAGCGGCGGCGCCTCGCCGGCATCGCCCGGCGCCCGCCGCCTGGCTTCCGCCTTGGCCGCCGTCCTATGCCGCGCCATCACCCGTCCCATCGTTGCGTCCTTCGCTGCCGCGGATGGCGGCGTTCTAGCGTCCCGCCCGCGTTTCCCCAAGCTCGTTCAACCGCCGCAGCGCCACATTGTCGCGCAGCAGGCGATGGCCCGCCGCCAGCCGCCCGCGCGCGATCGCGACCCGCAGGTGGCGCTCCATCAGCACCGCCATCTTCAGGGCAGCGAACAGCCGGTACCATCCCAGGTCGTCCAGTGTGCGGCCGGCCACGCCCTCGTATGCCGCCACCAGGGCGTCGTCGCCGGGGAAGCCGGGCAGCGGCGCCACGCCCGAGCCGGTCGTGCGCATGCGGTTCATCTCCAGCAGCCAGGCGATGTCGAGCTCGGCCGGGCCGATGCCCGCCAGCTCCCAGTCGAGCAGCGCCGCCACCTCGAAGCCGTGCGCGATCACGTTGGCCGGCCGGGCGTCGCCCCACAGCAGGCACGGCGCCGGGGCTGCAGGCACGGCGTCCAGCACGGCCGCGAAGCCGCGCTCGATCACGGGATGGCGGTCGTCGCCGGCGCCCCAGTCGTGCAGCGCGCGGTGCCAGGCGATCTCGCCATGCAGCGGCTGGTCACGGTCCCGCGCCAGCGGCGCCAGCCCCAGGCGGCGCCAGTCGACGGCGTGCACCTTGTGCAGCGCCTGCAGCAGGGAGTCGATGAAGCGCCTCTGGTCGGCGGGCGCGGCCTCGAACAGCCAGCCGGCTTCGGCGAAGCTCGGCCGGTCGTCGCTGGGCACGCGTCCGGCGACGAAGCCGCTCACCAGCATCGGGCGTCCCAGCACGGCGCCGTCCGGATCGACCGCCAGGGCCGGCGGCACCGGCGCGCGGCCGGCCAGGCCGCTCAGCACCAGGTGCTCGCGGCCGACGTCGTAGTCGCGGAACATCGCCGGCCCGTCGGGCTTGGCGCGCACCACCACCCGCGGCAGCGGACCTTGGGTCAGGTCGACCAGCAGGGTCTCGTTGGACCAGCCGCCGCTTGATGCCGGCGGCGCCGCGGCGCCCAGCGCGACCGGCTGCCCCAGGCTGCGCGACAGCCAGGCGGCGAAGCGGTCGCGGGCGGCCGCGCTGTCGAGCAGCTGGGAGCGCCGGCTTCCAGCCGGCTCATGATCCGACGCTTCGTGCCGGGGCCGGCTGGAAGCCGGCGCTCCCAAGGGCGTGCCCATTCTATCGAACCGCTCAGAACGTCTGCGTCGCCTGCCACAGGCCGGCGGCTTCGCGCGAGTTCCAGATCTCGACGATGCGGCCGTCCATGACCCGGAAGATCTCGATGCCGCTCATGGTGTAGGACTTGCCGCTGGTCTGCGTGCTCCAGCCGTTCCAGGCCACGGTCACCAGCGGTCCCTCGACCACCCGCACCGCGGTCTCGAACCGCAGCACCGGGCAGAGGTCGAGCAGCTTGCCGAGGCGTTCCATCGACTGCGCCAGCGACAGCTGCTTCACCTCGCCCGGCGCATGCCGCCAGGTCGGGTCGGCGATCAGCTCGGGCACGAGGTCGAGGCGGCGCTGGTTGTAGAGCACGTCGAGATAGGTATCGACCACCTGCACGGGCGTCCGGGTCATCTAGCGTCCCCTCTGGTCGCGGTCCTGCCCCGCCTGGCGGGGATGGGCGTAAGGATGCCTCGCGATCTCGGGCACCGTCTCGCTGGCTTCGCGCAGCAGCGCCGTCCCCTGGCGCCAGGCGGCGATCAGGCGGTCCTCGGCGGCGTAGTCGAAGGGATCGCCCAGCGCCCGCTCGATGTCGCCGCCGGCTTCGGGCGGGTGGTCGACATACCAGCGCACGGTCTGCGCCAGCGCCGTGCGCACGTCGAGCACGTCGCTGTAGCCCAGCTCGGTGCGGATGCGCGTCAGGTCCAGCAGCTGGTGGCCCAGCGGCGAGAGCACCATTGCTTTGTGCGTGCCGGCGGCCTCGTAGGGCACCGGGATGACCTCGACCTTGCGATCCAGCGTCGCGGCGATCACCGCGACGATCTGGGCCAGCGTCAGCTGCTCGAGGTCGCCGCAGTTGTAGACGCGGCCGGCGGCCGCCTCAGGCCGGTCGACCGCCAGCAGCACGGCATGGCCGAGATTGCCGGCCCAGCCATGCGTCGACAGGCTCAGCCCGTAGTGCGGCAGGATGATCTCGCGCCGCCCGTCCAGCAGGCGGCGGATCACCGACCACTCGCGCGGCCGCACCTGGTAGGGGCCGTAGACATAGGGGTAGCGGAACACGGTGCCGGTCGGGTGCTGCTGCAGCACCGCCTGCTCGGTCTGGGCGATCAGCCAGGCGAAGCGCTGCTCGGCTTCGCTGGCGACGACGGGCGCCTCCTCCGGCACCGGGCTGGTCATGCCCGGCGGGTCGAGCGCGTAGGGATCGACCCAGCCGCGATAGGCGGCGTAGCCGCCGATGCCGATGAAGCGCCCGGTGCGGCCGGCCAGCGCCGAGGCCAGCAGCCGCACGCGGCCGTAGGTGGCGATCGTGAGATCGAAGGTGCGGCCGGCCAGCGACCTGTCGATGGTCTCGGCGAAATGCGGATCGCCGTGGATGTGCTCGACGTCGTCCGGGATCTCGGGGATCTCGTGCGTGCCGCGATGGAAGATCGTGACCTTGCAGCCGCGCTCGCGCAGGCCGTTCACGATGAACGGCCCGGTCGGTCCGGTGCCGCCGACGACCAGCGCCCGCATGTCAGGCCGCCGTGCGCCGCCGCTGCGCGGCCTTGTCCCAGCCCTTCAGCACCGGCAGCACCTCCTTGGCGAACAGGCGCAGCGACTGCTCGGCCTTGGCGTAGGGGATGCCGCCGAAGCGGAACGAGGTCGCCAGCTCGAACGAGCCCAGCAGCTTGCGGCGCGCTTCCAGCGTCTTGAGCACGTCGTCCGGCGTGCCCCAGGCCGAGGCCTGCATGAAGCCCTTCAGGAAGCCGCTCTCGCCGATGCGGCGCAGCACCTCGGCGGCCTGGGCGTAGGCGCCGTAGCCCTTGGTGGTGGCGAAGTGGCTGCCCATCACCTCGTAATGCTCGAGCACGCTCTCCAGGTACGTCGCCATGTGCTGCGTGGCGAGTTCCTTGGCCTCGTCATGCGAGGGCAGGCAGACGCAGTAGTCGCAGGTCATCGGCGGCGGCGCCTCGGCGCCGTGCAGCTCGCGGTAGCGGGCGCGGTGCTTCTCGATCGACGGCAGGCGATGATCCCACGAGCGGTCGGCGAACATCACCATCGTGGCCTTGATGCGGGCCGCCGACTCGATGGAGTCCTCGCTCGAGGCCACGGCGTAGAGCCGGTCGTCGAAGCTGCGCTCCGGCCGCGGCCGGATCTCGATCCGGGGCTGCGGGTAGAACTTGCCGCCGCCCTCGATGAAGCCGGTGCGCAGCGCCTCGAGGATCATGCCGGCGGCCTCGTCGAAGCGCTCGCGCGACTCGTCCATGGCGATGCCGCGGAAGGCCGCGAACTCGCGGCGCGACAGGCCGCGGCCGATGCCGAAGCGCAGGCGGCTGCCGGCCAGGTGGTCGAGCATCGCGATCTTCTCGGCGACGCGCAGCGGCTCGTTCCACGGCAGGATCACCGCCGCCGTGCCGACATCGGCGTTCTTCAGGACGGCGGCCAGGTACGACAGCAGCTGCGCGTTGTCGGGGCAGAACGAGTAGTCGAAGAAGTGATGCTCGACCGACCAGACGACGTCGAAGCCGACCTCGTCCGCGACCCGCGCCAGGCGCAGCTCCTCGTCCACGACCTGGCTGTCCTTGATCCCGGGCCAGCCATGGCTCGAGAACACCATCTGAATCCCGACATCCATGGGGCGCCTCCTCCTTGTATCTGCGAGCGTAATCCATCATAATCTAAATTAAATTAGAATATCAAACGATTTGTCAGGCCGCGGCGATAGCGCTTCAATGCCGTCAAGGCGCAGGAGGAAACGGATGAGCACGCCATATGCAGCGCTGATCCTCGAGGATCGAGTCCATGGCAGCCTGTATACCGACACCCAGGTCTTCGCCGACGAGATGGATCGTATCTTCCGCCGCGGCTGGGTGTTCGTCGGACACGACTCGGAGATTCCCAAGTCAGGCGACTGGGTCACGCGCCAGGTCGGCCGGGAATCGGTGATCATGGTGCGCGACCGCGGCGGCGCCATCCATGTGCTGGCCAATCGCTGCGCCCATCGCGGCAACCGGCTGTGCTGGCGCGAACGCGGCAACGGCAACTCGTTCCAGTGCATCTACCACGGCTGGACGTTCGGCCTGGACGGCAGCCTGCGGGCGGTCTCGCACAAGGCGGGCTTCGACCGCGACCGCGCCGAGATGCCGCTGGACCGGGCCGGGCAGGTCGGCCTCCACCGCGGGTTCGTGTTCGCCAACATGTCCGGCGATGCCGGCACCCTGGCCGACCATCTCGGCGCCGGCGGCCGGGACCTGATCGACCGGCTGTGCGATCTGTCGCCGACCGGCAATATCCGTCTCAGCGCCGGCTGGATCGGGCATCGGGTCGAGTCCAACTGGAAGATGTGGCCCGAGAGCGACAGCGACGGCTACCATCTCGACTTCGTGCACGCCTCGATGCTGCGCGCCCAGCCCGACAACTACTACCACGACACGGTCATCGGTGGTGAGTCGGCCAATGTCTCGCGTGCCGTCGATCACGGCCGTGGCCACACCGAGCTTGACCTGCGGCCGAGCTATTCGCGCGAGCTGGCGTGGCTGGGCGTCGGCCGCGATCGGGTCGGCGCCTATTGCGACGCGCTGGAGGCCAGGCACGGCAAGGCGCGGGCCGAGCGCCTGCTGTGGGACGGCCCGCCGCACGGCTTCATCTTCCCCAACCTGTTCCTGGGCGAGGTCAATATCGCGCGCATCGATCCGCTCGACGTCGGCTCGATGGTGCATGCCCATACGGTGATCCAGCTCGAGGACGTGGACGACGCGTTGAACCGCCGCCTGCTGCGCCAGTCCGAGGCGGCGCTGGGACCGGCGAGCTTCATCGTGCCCGACGACGCCATCATCGCCGAGCGCATGCAGCTGGGCTTCCAGGGGCTGCGCCCACCCGCTTCCGGCAGCAGCGCCAGCGGCGGCTGGATCGATCTCAGCCGCGGCCGGGCGCGCGAGCAGCGGCAGCCGGACGGCACGCGGGTCGGTCACGTCAGCGACGAGACCACGAACCGCGCCTTCTGGCACCACTACCGCCACGTGATGGAGAGCCGGGCATGAGCGCCACCGAGCTGGCCACGGCACGGCCGCTGCTGGTGCCCGAACCGTTGCGGCGTGAGATCGAGGCCTTCCTCTATCTCGAGGCGCGGCTGGCCGACGAGTCGCGGTACGCCGAGTGGGAAAAGCTGGTCGCCGACGACATGCACTACTGGGTGCCGAAAGGGGCGGCCGACTACGATCCCGCAGAACGGCTGTCCTACATCAACGACAACCGGCCGCGGCTGGCCACCCGCATCCGCCAGCTGATGACGGGCGTGCGCCACGCCCAGACGCCGCCGTCGCCGATGCGGCGCATCGTCTCGAACATCGAGGTGCTGGCCATCGATGACGTTGCCGGCACCTACACGGTGGGATCGAACTTCGTGCTCTATGAGCTCGCCGTGCAATCCGGCGCGACCTTGCGCGTCTGGCCCGGCCGGGTCACGCATCGGCTGCGCCGCGTCGGCGGCGAACTGCGCATGTCGCAGAAGATCGTCGAGCTCGTGACCGCGACCGCGCCGCAGTGGAACATGGCGTTCCTGATCTAGCGCCAGCGATCGGTGGAAGAGGAATCGCCACTGTCATCCCGAGCGCAGCGAGGGATCTCCCGCGAATGGCGCACCGTGCGTTTCTCGCAGGAGATCCCTCGCTGCGCTCGGGATGACAGGTGTGTGACCGACCCGCGGGCCCGCCATCCTCGATGCAGCTGGCGCGGGAGCCGCATGTGAAAGTCTCCGTGGTGATCCCCAGCCGACTGCAGCGCCATGGCGATGAATCGTTGTGGCTCGATCGGGCGCTGCGGTCCATTCGAGGACAGACAGGATTGGAGGGGACTGCGATCGAGATCATCGTCGGACTCGATCCAGGTGCGCAGCCGCCCCAGCATGACGCCGTCCGCTTCGTCCATGGTCGTCTTGCGATGCAAGCCTGCGCCGTCAATGCGGCCGCCGCCGCAGCGACAGGCGATGCGCTGGCATTCCTGGAGGACGACGATTTGTGGGAACCCAAGCGTTTGGCCTATGGCCTTGCGGTACTGGGCCGGTACGACGTCGTCACATGCAATCAGCGCGAGGTGTCGGAGGACGGCACGTTCGTTCGCATCAACGATTTCGCTACGCCCAGCGGCTGGCTGTTGCCACGTTCGCTGTGGGCCCGGCTCGGCGGCTTGGATGAAAGCTTCCGCTTTCACGTCGATACAGAGTACCTGGGCCGCATGAACGCGGCCGGCGTGCGCCGGCTTCATCTCCTGGAGGCAGGCGCGCACGGCCGGCCCTGGATAGACAACGTGGCGCGTTTCTCGGACCTGGCGCATACGAGCGAGCCAGCGCCCCTGGTCGTTCGCACGGTCAATTCCCGCGGCGGCATGGCGCAGATCGCGGCTGGCGGCGAGGCCGGCCGGCGCTCGCAGCTCGAGCACCAGTGGCTACAGGAGAAGTACGGACACGTTCCCTGGTAGCGCCGGCGCGTCGCTACGAGCCGTCGAACAAGCGCGTCAGGTCGGGATGGCCGGTGCCAGCAGAGACACCGCCATCGACCAGCAGGTTGGCGCCGGTGATGAAGCTGGCTTCGTCGGCGGCCAGGAAGGCGATGGCGGATGCGATCTCCTCGGGCCGGCCGTAGCGGCCCAGCGGGATCGCCGCGTTGAAAGCCGCGGCGATGCGCGGCACCTGCGCCGTCGCGGCAGCCAGCGGCGTGTCGACGGCGCCGGGCGAGATGGCATTGACCCGGATCCCGTGGGGCGCCAGTTCCAGCGCGAGGCTGCGCGTGAAGTTCAAGGCGCCGGCCTTGGCCGCGTTGTAGGCGGCCATGCCACGATCGCCGCCTGTGGCTGCGATCGAGGCGACATTGACGATGGCGGCGCCGGTCGCCAGGCCGGCCGCGATGGTGGCGCGCAGATGTGGCACGGCCGCCTGGCAGGCATCGAAGACCGCGTTCAGGTTGATGTCGATCGACTGCCGCCATTTCTGCGCCCGCAGCGTCTGGACCGGCCCGAACGATGCCGCGCCGGCGTTGTTGACCACGACATCCAGCCGGCCGAAGCGCGCCACCGCGCTCTCGAACAGCGCGTCGAGCTGCGACCTCTGTGTGACGTCGGTCGGCTGAAAAAGGACGCGATCGGAAGCGAAGGAAGCGGCTACCTGCGCGCCGGTATCGGCGCGTCGCGCTGCGATCACGACATTGGCGCCCTCGTCATGCAGCCGGCGGCAGGCGGCAAGGCCGATTCCCGACGAGCCGCCGGTGACGACGGCGGTCTTGCCGACGAACCGACCGGCCTCGCTCATTCCGCCGCCTGGGCGCGTGCGGCCAGGGCCTCGTTGATCGCCCGGTGCATGTGCACCAGCGCCGGCTCGATGCGACCGTACACGACCTCGGGCAGGGCGCCCGATTCCAGGTTCTTCTGGATGCGCTCCATCTGCGGGAAGTCCTCGCTCTCCGTCACCTTCAGCAGGACGTCGAGGTTCCTGGTCCAGTGGCGCAGCGTCTTCTCGTCCCTGGGCGCTTCGGGCGCGAAGACGCTGGTGGCCACCTGCACCGAGCCGACATCGATGGGCGTGAGCCGCCATACCTCGATATGGTCGAGCTGGTAGACGAGCAGGCCGTTGGGCACCAGGAAGTACTGCGTCGTCGAGTAGGGCAGCAGCGTCCATTCGCTGCGCGGCTTGTCCTTGAGCTGGTCGATCACGGTCTTGCGCAGGCCGATGGTGCGCGGATTGGGGCCGAACGCATCGAAGATCAGATCGCACATGAAATACGGGGCGATCGTGTTCCGGTGCAGCCAGCGGATGTGATAGGACTCGGTGAAGGTGTCGAGCACCATCTTCCAGTTCATCTGCCAGCTGTTGGTGCGCGTCTCGATGTGCACGTAGTCGGCAAGCTTGTAGTCGGCGAGCTCGTCCTGGGCGCCGTGCAGCACGGCATCGACATCGAACGGCGCGGCGCTGGTGGGATGCACGAAGATCAGGCCGTATTTCTCCGCCACCGCGCGCTCATGCAGGTTGCAGCTCACGCCCACATCGTCGAAGCCGTGGGCCGCCGCCGGGCGCTGCAGCAGCTGCCCGTCGGTATCGTAGGTCCAGCCGTGGTAGGGGCACACGATCCGGCGCATGCCGCCTTTGCCGCGCCCTTCCAGCAGGGTGGCGCCGCGATGGCGGCAGGCGTTGACGACGGCGCGCAGGCTGCCGTCGGCCTGGCGGATCACCGCGATCGGCACACCGCCCAGTGTCGTGGTGAGGTACGCCCCCGGCGTGGCGCATTCGCCGGTCAGGCCGACGAATTGTGGCTGGTCGCGGAACAGCACGCGCATCTCCTGCGCGAAGCGATCCGGGTCGGTGTAGGCCGACGCCGGGTTGCGCATGCTGGCCGGGGCATAGGTCCAGGGCAGGCTGGGGTCGATGCCCACCAGCCGCTCCAGCAGCTCGATCTGTCGTTCCTGGCGCATGGCCTGCCTCCTGGTTGGGGTTAGCGGGGCATCGCGAAGCCGCCGGACACGCTTACGACCTGCCCCGTGAGCTGGCGCGCGCGGTCGGAGGCGAAGAACAGCACCGACCAGGCGATGTCGACGGCCTCGGAGCGCCGGCGCAGCGGGATGCCCGACTCGATGTTCTGCACTTCCTTCGGCCCCATGCCGATATCGATGCTCCACAGGCTGCCCTCGCCGACAGCCTCGGGCGGCGGGATCACCAGGCCCGGCGCGACGGCGTTGGCGCGGATGCCGTAGCGGCCATATTCCTTGGCGATGGTGCGCGTGAAGGCCAGCACGCCGGCCTTCATGGCGCCGTAGTCGGCCATGCGGAACTCGCCGAACGCGGCGTCGCTGGCGATCGAGACCACGGCGCCGCGCCGCCGCTCCACCATGCGCGGCAGCACCGCGTGCGTCACGTTCAGCGTCGAGAACAGGTTGAGCTGGAACGCCTTCTGCCAGCGCTCAGGCGTCAGATTGAGGAAGAACTCGGCCTTGCCGTTCCAGCCGACATTGTTGACCAGGACATCGACTTCGCCCAGTTCGCGCTCGACGGCGGCGACGGAGGCTGCCGTTGCATCGACGTCGGACACATCGAGATCGTAGCCGGTCGCCTGTCCACCGGCATCCTTGATCTCGCCGACGGTCTTGCGGGTCTGCGCCGCATCGCGGTCGAGGATCGCCACGACCGCACCCTCGCGCGCGAACTCCTGCGAGATGGCGCGTCCGATGTTCGACGCACCGCCCGTGACGATGACGACCTTGCCGGCCAGACCGAGATCCATGGCTCTTCTCCCGAGTGTTCGATGTCTACGCCGGCTGCAGACGCTGCCGCGCCATCTCGACGAGGCGGAACTTCTGCACCTTGCCCGTGGGCGTGGTGGGAAGCTCCGCCGCATCGAGGAACAGCACGTGCTTGGGCACCTTGAAGCGTGCCAGGCGCTCGCGCGCGAGATTGATCAGCGCGTCGGCGGTGACGGTGGCGCCCGGCGACAGCACGATCCAGGCGCAGCCGATCTCGCCCCAGCGATCGTCCGGCACGCCGACCGCGAAGGCCTGCGCCACCGCCGGATGGCCGGTCAGCAGGTCCTCGACCTCCTTGGGCGAGACCAGCTCGCCGCCCGATTTGTACAGCTCCTTCGAGCGGCCGGTGAGCTCGAGATAGCCGTCGGGCCGCACCCGGCCGAGATCACCGGACCGCACCCAGCCGCCGGGCAGGAACAGTGCCGCCGTCTCGGCGGGCTTGGCGAAGTAGCCGGATGTGGAAGTCGGGCCGCGCGAGCACAGCTCGCCCACGCTGCCGGCCGGCAGATCCTCGCCGGTGAGCGGATCGACCGTCTTGTATTCGGCAAGCACGCCATCACGCTCGGCGATGCCGGCGGCGCCCGCATCCATCAGCCGTCCCACGGTCTGGGCGACGACCGACAGGTCGTCGTTCGGCGCGGTGAGGGTCGTCGCGGCGCCGACTTCGGTCATGCCATAGCCGGTGAAGACCTCGCGGATGCCCAGCCGATCCTTGATCTGCTGCCAGATGCGCACCGGCGTGGGCGCGGCGGCCGACAGGATGGCTTCGAGGGACGACAAATCGTAGCGCCCGATGTCGGGATGCTCGACCAGCGCGACGCTCATCGTCGGCACTGCCATCAGGTAGGTGGCGCGATGCCGCTCGATCCCGGCGAGCATGGCGGTCGCATCGAAGATGAGCTGCGGGATGATCGCGCCGCCGACGAACAGCGCCGCCAGCAGGCCCTCGACCAGGGCGAAGGCATGATAAAGCGGCAGCGCGAACAGCGTGCGGCGACCGTCCTCGAAGGCCTGGTGATACGCCCCGGCATAGGCCGAGCGCGCCAGGTTGTCGTGGGTCTGGATGACGCCCTTGGGCAGGCCCGTGGTGCCCGATGTGTACATCACCACGGCGGGGTCGAGCGGGTCGGCCGGGTTTGGCGGCAGCGTCGTGGTGTCGGCCTGGCCGCGCGCCAGCAACGCCGTGTACGAGGATGCCGCGCCGTCCTCGCCGCCATGGACGATGACGGAACGCAGATGCGGGAAGGCGGTGGACTGTCCTTCCCGCCATCCCGGCGCGATCTCGTCGAACGCGGCCAGGTAGTCGAGGCCGCGGAACGCGGCCATGGTGATGACCACCCGGCATTCGGACTGGCCCACGACATAGGCCAGCTCGCGCGCCTTGAAGAGGAAGTTCACCGGGATCGCGGCCGCGCCCAGCCGCCAGATCGCGAAGACCAGCGGCACGAAGTCGGGGTGGTTGGCCATCACCAGCGCCACGCGGTCGCCGGCGCGCACGCCTTCGAGGCGAAGGCCGCGTGCCAGCGCATCGGCGCGCGCCATCACGTCGCGGTAGGTCAGCGTCGCGTCATCGCTCAGCACCAGGGGCCTGTCGGCGTGACGTGCCGCCGTGGCCGCCAGGATCGCGTCGAGCGTCGTGGGATTCCATGTCGGGTGGCGTGCCGCCAGGGCGGCGCGTCTTTGCTCCATCGCGTCGAGCAAGGGACGGTTCCTCTCCATCGTTTGGAATATTCTATTTCAGATTAGAAAAATACCGCAAGGGTTTCTTGCCGCGTTGGCGCGCGAAAATGCCAGCGGCAATTCCTAACGTAAATTAGAAAGCGCGTTGACTCATCGTGCAGGCGGCGCGCAGAGTTGCGACGAATTCATCGAGAGCGGTTTTGCCGTGTAGCGGCGGCACCAGGCAGGATGGGGAGATGCGCTCATGAGTGATCTGGAACGGTTGATGGCCTTTCTGGCCCAGTTGCCCGTGGAGGCCTCGATCACCGATCGCCGCAAGGCCTATGACCGCGCCGAGAAGGCCTTTCCCCTGCCGGAAGGAGCCACGCTGCAGGCCTCCGACGCGCGCGACGAACGCATCGCGGTCCGTGATGCCGAGAAAGGCCGGTGGCTTTTGTATCTCCATGGCGGCGGCTACGGCATCGGCTCGCCGCGCTCGCACCGCCACCTGGCGGCGGCGATCGGTGTCGCGGCGCGCGCCAATGTGCTGCTGCCGGACTATCGCCTGGCGCCCGAGCATCCGTTCCCGGCGGCCGTCGATGATGCGCTGGCGGCCTACCGCACCTTGCTGGGCGAGACCTCGGCCGATCGCATCGTCGTTGCCGGCGATTCGGCGGGCGGCGGCCTGGCCGTCTCGACCGTGCTGGCGGCGCGCGAAGCCGGCCTGGCGTTGCCGGGAGCTGCCGTCTGCCTCTCGCCCTGGGTGGACCTGAACTTCACGCCCGACTCGCCCGTGGCGCGCGCCGCTGCCGGCGATCCCCTGGTCCGGTACGACGAGATCGCCGCCTACGCCCGCGCCTATCTGGGGTCGTCGGCGGCGACCGATCCGCTTGCTTCGCCGATCTTCGCCGACCTGCACGGCCTGCCGCCGATGCTGATCCATGCCAGCGTATCCGAGGCGCTGGTCTCGGATGCGACGCGCCTGGCGGAAGCGGCGCAGCAGGCCGGTGTCGACGTGACGCTGGAGCTCACCGACGGCACGCCCCATGTCTGGCACTGGTTCTGGCCGCGCCTGGATATCGCCCGCGCCTCGATCAAGCGCATCGGCGCTTTCGTCGAGCCCCATCTCGCGAGGTCGGCCTGAATCGCCCTGCATGCCGCTGCGCGAGACAGGCCTGCTGCGGGTCCTCGCTTTGATCGGGGCGACGACCTAGGTTCCATGCATATCGCGCGTGCTGCGCCAGGTGTGACACGGAGATCGCAGGATGAATGACGGATCGCCGCCGCGTGCGGCTGCACCCCAGGTCGATGACACCGGCCGATCGGCGGACGGCGTCCTCGCCGACCTGCTCGCGCAACGTTACAGCTGCCGCGGGTTCCTGCCTCAGTCGGTGCCGCAGGCTACCATCACACGCATCCTGGAGCTGGCGCAGCGCACGGCCTCCTGGTGCAACGCGCAGCCGTGGCAGGTGGTGATCACGTCGGGCGCCGCGACGGACCGCTTCCGCGATGCCATCTACCGGCATGCGACCTCGAACCCCGCCGATGCCGATATTCCGTTCCCACGCGAATATCGCGGCGCCTGCCTCGCGCGTCGTCGCGAATGCGGCTTCCAGCTCTATGACAGCGTCGGCATCAAGCGCGGTGACCGCGAAGCCTCGGGGCGTCAGGGCTTGGAAAACTTCCGGCTGTTCGGCGCGCCGCACGTGGCCATCATCACCTCGGACGAGGCGCTGGGCGTCTATGGCGCCGTGGATTGCGGCGCCTATGTCAGCAATTTCATGCTGGCGGCGCGCAGCCTCGGCGTCGCGACGATCGCGCAGGCGGCGCTCGCCTCGCAATCGAAGTTCGTGCGCAGTCATTTCGGCATCGGCGACGACCGGCTCGTCGTCTGCGGCATCTCGTTCGGCTACGAGGACACGGCGCATCCGGCCAACGGCTTCCGAACCAGGCGGGCGGCCGTCGCCGAAGCCGTCACGTGGGTCGATAGCTGAATCATACAAGCTGTCATCCCGAGCGAAGCGAGGGATCTCCTGCGCAAGACGCACAGTGCGCCATTCGCGGGAGATCCCTCGCTGCGCTCGGGATGGCAGGGCACTATGGCCCGATCTCTTGCACCGCCAGGCCGCGGCGACGGCGCCCCCAGGTGCCGTGCCCGGTTTCGAAGACCCCGGGACAACGTGTTCGGCAAAAGGCGCAACTGCCGTCCGCGGTCACATGCCAGGCCGTCAGGTCGTGCCAGTCGCGGCCGATGATTCGTGCACCGCAGCCATGGCAGTACGTGCTCTGGCCCTCGGGATCGTGGATGTTGCCGGTGTAGACATGGCGCAGCCCGATCCCGCGCGCGATCCGTCTCGCCATGTGCAGAGTCGTTGGCGGGGTGGGTGCCTTGTCGAGCATCTTCCAGTCCGGATGAAAGGCGGTGAAGTGCAGCGGCACGTCCGGACCGAGCCGCTCCATGACCCAACGGCTGAGCGCCTCGATTTCGGCGGCCGAGTCGTTCTCACCCGGGATCAGCAGCGTCGTGATCTCGAACCAGACCGGGGTCTCGTGACGCAGGTACTCCAGCGTCTCCAGCACCGGTGCCAGCCTGGCCGAGCACAGGTTGCGGTAGAAGCTCTCGGTGAAGCCCTTGAGGTCGATGTTGGCGGCATCCATGTGCCTGAACAGCTCGACGCGCGGCTCGGCGCAGATATAGCCGGCGCTCACCGCGACGGTCTTCACGCCGCGCGCGTGGCAGGCCTGTGCCGCGTCCACGGCGTATTCGAGGAAGATCACCGGATCGTTGTAGGTGAAAGCCACCGAGCGGCAGCCGCTGCGCACGGCTGAGTCGGCGATCGCCTCGGGCGAGGCGATGTCCTGGAGCCGGTCGAGCGCGCGGGCCTTGGAGATGTCCCAGTTCTGGCAGAACTTGCAGGTGAGATTGCAGCCGGCGGTCCCGAATGACAGCACCGGCGTCCCAGGCAGAAAGTGATTGAGCGGCTTCTTCTCGATCGGGTCGATGCAGAAGCCCGACGACCGGCCGTAGGTCGTCAGCACCATCTGCTCGCCGGCCCGCGCGCGCACGAAGCACAGGCCGCGCTGGCCGTCGTGCAAGCGGCAGCAGCGCGGGCACAGATCGCACTGGATGCGTCCGTCGTCGATCCGATGCCAGTAGCGGCCCGGCATGCCCTCGACGGTCTCTGCCTGCATGGCGCAAGGGACCACGGATTGAGGGAAAGATTTGCGCTATAATAGCCACACTTCGCCCGCGCGGCGAGGCCAGCGGGCAAGCGGGAGGCCATCATGACCGTTCGCTCACCGGCGGTCGCCGGTCTGTTCTACCCGCGCGAGCCACGCCGGCTGCAGGCTGATCTCGACGCGCTGCTGGCTGCCGTGGCCCCTGCCGAATCGCCGCCACCCAAGGCCGTGATCGCGCCGCATGCCGGTTACATCTACTCCGGCGCCGCAGCCGCGGCGGCCTTCGCGACGCTGGCGGCGGGTGCCGCGGCGATCACGCGGGTCGTGCTGATCGGACCAGCACATCATGCCTGGCTGCGCAGCATGGCAGCGCCGACCGTGGACGTGTTCGAGACGCCGCTGGGGCGCGTCCGGGTGGACCACGCCGCGCTCGCCGATCTGCCGCTGGTGCAGCGCGACGACGCCGCGCACGCGCCCGAGCACGCGCTCGAGGTCGAGCTGCCGTTCCTGCAACGCGTGCTGGGATCCTTCACCATCGTGCCGCTGCTCGTCGGCGATGTTCCCCCACAAGCGGTTGCCGAAACGCTGGGCCGTCTCTGGGGTGACGCGAAGACGGTGATCGTCGTCAGCTCCGACCTGTCGCACTATCACGACTACGACACGGCTCGGCTCCGCGATCGTGCCACGGCCATGGCGATCGAGCATGGGGACTGGGCCGCCCTGGGGCCGGACGACGCCTGCGGCTGTCTGCCGATTGCCGGCCTGCTCATCGAGGCCGGCCGTCGCGGGCTGCGCGCGCAGCGCCTCGCGCTCTGCAACTCCGGCGACATGGCCGGCGATCGCAACCGGGTCGTCGGCTACGGCGCCTGGCGGTTGCATTGACGGACCAGACAACGCGAAAAGCCCGCTGACGCGGGCTTTTCTGGGCAGTTCCGGTTTCGAGACGGTCAGGCCGCCGGGGCTTCCGGCGCCGGCTTCTTGAAGATGCCGCGCACGGCCTTGTCGCTGTCGGCGTAGCTCTTGCGCACGACCTCGGCGGTGGCGCGGACCTGCTCGACATTGGCCTTGCCGTAGTCGCGCCAGAAGTCGAGATGCACGCCAATGGCGTCGCCCAGGCACTTCGCGCCGGCAAGCTTCTCGATCATGCCCAGCGTGGCTTCGACATTCTGGTGGGCGCCCTGCAGAAGGCTGCGGCCGACCAGCGCATAGCCGTTCACGGAGACATTGACGGCATCCTGCAGCGCGGTCGCGACCTGCTCGGCACCGGAATGCGCGCTCGCAGCGCGATCCTTGGCGGTGGCGGCGGTGCGCTGGACGAAGTCACGCGCAGCAGCGGGAATCTGGGCGAAAGCGTCGGCGACAGCGGCGCCGGGATTGGGGGTCTTGTCGGTCATGTCAGTCTCCATCCTCGAATGAGCTATGGGTCGGGTCCCGTCCAGGAGCGGCCCGGGATGGCGTTGATATAGCGTCTCGTATGCTGCGTTGCAACATAAATTGTGCGACGCACAATAATTCTCGCATGGAGCGGCAATAAGCAAGATATTACAAGGCATTAGTAAGGCGCGCCGCGCCACCGTCCTGCTATGGACCATGCCATGACTGCGATTTCTCCTGACTCATCGGTTCTCGACGTCCAGCGCCTGCGCAGCTTGCGGCGCACCAAGGCGGTGGCCGCCGGCCTGCTGGTGCTGTGCCTGGCGGTGCTGATCCTCGTACGTCCGCTGGAAGCCATCCATCCTGCCTACGGCTTCGTGGCTGCCTTCGCCGAGGCGGCGCTGGTTGGCGGCCTGGCCGACTGGTACGCGATCGTGGCGCTGTTCCGGCGGCCGCTGGGACTGCCGATCCCGCACACGGCCATCATCTCGCGCAACCAGGCCCGCATCGGCGACAGCCTCGGTGACTTCATCGCGCGGCATTTTCTGGCGGCCGAGCCGGTCGCCGCCAAGCTGCGGGAGGTTGACTTCGCACGCCTGGTCTCGGAATGGCTCAGCGACCCGAAGCGCAGCGATGACCTGGCGCGCTTCATCCTGAAGATGCTGCCGCAGGCGATGTCGTCGATCGAAGGCTCCGGCCTGCGGCCGTTCCTGGCGCGGCGTGTGGTCGACCAGCTGCAGACCGTCGAGATGGCGCCGCTGGCGGCGGGCCTGCTGTCGGCATTCACCCAGGATCGCCGGCATCAGCGCATCCTCGACGAGCTGGTGGCGGCGCTGCGCCAGCTGCTGGGCAACCCCGAGACGCTGAACGCCGTGCGCGACAAGATCCGGGACGAGCTGCCGACCCTGTTCAACCTGTTCCGCGCTGATGCCTACGTGCTGCGCAAGCTGGTGGGCTCGATGTCGTCGCTGCTGGAGGAGATCGGCAAGGACGAGGACCACCCGGTGCGCCGCGAGTTCGACCGCTTCATCGCCGGCTTCATCACCCGCCTGCGCGAGTCGCCCGAATACGCCGAGCGCCTGGACAAGCTGAAGGCCGACCTGCTGGCGCGCACGGAGATCCGCGACCTTGCCGACGGGATCTGGCAGAGCCTGAAGGCGTTCATCGAGCAGGAGACGCGCTCGGCCGAGTCGCTGATCCAGGCGCCGTTGCGGAACCTCCTGATCGAGGTCGGCCGCAATCTGCAGGACGACCCGCAGATGCGCGCCGACGTGAACCGCGGCGTCGCCTCGGTCATCGAGACCTTCGTGGAGAACCACAAGGGCGCCATCGCGCTGTTCGTGGCCGACCAGGTGAAGTCGTGGGAGGTGGGCCAGCTGATCGCGATGATCGAGCTGAATGTCGGCAAGGACCTTCAGTACATCCGATTCAACGGCACCCTGATCGGCGGCTGCGCCGGCCTCGCGCTCCATGCGCTGGAGCTGGCGCTGAAGGTCGGGTGAGCAGGGCCGGTCGTCCGGGGAACCGGGGAGGGCGACCGCAAATGGACCCTCCCGTCATCCCGAGCGCAGCGAGGGATCTCCTGCGGCAAGGCGCACCGTACGCCATTCGCGGGAGATCCCTCGCTGCGCTCGGGATGACAGGGGGCGTGGTAGGGAAGCCGCGGGCCCTGCCGCCTACGACGGGTCGCGATACACGAACGCACGCCAGCCGCTGCGCTCGAAGGGGCGCCAATCGTTCTCCGGCTGCGCCAGGCGCTCGGCCACGGCGTAGATCACCGCCGGGTTGTGGCCCAGGCCGCAATGGCTGCCGGGCACCTCGATGTTCTCTGCCTGCGGGCCGGGCTGCTCGCGGCAGCTCTGCCAGGCGCAGATGCCGTCGGTGCGGCTGTAGATCGCCGTGGTCGGCACCGGCGGCGTCTCGCGCAATGACGCGACGAAGGCATGGTCGCGATCGTCGATCGTCTCGCCGCTCGCCATCTCGTAGACGCGCCAGGCATTCGTCGCCTTGGGGTGGCCGCCGAACGGGCTGCCCAGGGTGATCACCATGCGCACCGCTTCCGGCCCCTGCTTGGCGAGCTCGCGGGCGAAGATGCCGCCCAGGCTCCATCCGACCAGGCTGACCTTGCGGCCGTAGCGCTGATGCAGCTCCAGCAGACGCTCCAGCATCCGGGATTGCACGCCGGGGCGCGGCCCCAGGTTGCGGCCCAGGCCCCAGCCATGCGCCCGATAGCCGTGGTTGTTGAGGAAGCTGCGCAGCGGACGGGTCGACACGTCGCTGGCGATCAACCCCGGCAGGACCAGCACGGGATGCCCGTCACCTCGCGGTGCCTGGCTCAGGACGGGCAGCGACGCAGCGAACGCACCCAGCTCCCAGAAAGCCCGCCCTTCGAGCATGAGCAGGGTTCGGGACGGCGGTTGAACCGCCTCGGCAGCCGCTTGCATCAGCGTTCCTATCCTTAGGAAGTGTGATCGACATCGACCACAAAATGTAGCGGAAAGACCACAAACGCAACGCTGTTACACAAATATGAACGCACTGCCGCTGAATTCAAGGGCATAACCCCGTCATCCCAGCACCACCTGCTTCAGGCGCGCGGCCTCCTCCATGAGGTGGTCGCCCAGCCGGGCGACGTCCGGCACGGCGCGGCGGTCGGCCGTGAGGCCGAAATCGAGGCTGCCCAGGTAGCTCTGGACCGTCAGGTTCAGGGCGCAGCCATGGGTCGGGATCGAGACGGGAAACAGCGCGGCGACCTTGGCGCCGGCGCCGTATAGCGGCACGCTGGGCCCCGGCACGTTGGAGATGCAGACATTGCAGGCCATCGGCAGCACGTCGGCGAGTCCCGAGCGGCCATAGAGATCGGAGAGGCCGCGGATCAGGAACGGGGCGCCGAAGAAGGCATAGTCCTGCGGCATGGCATCCTTGAAGCCCGACGCGATCTGCTTGGCATCGGTGGACGAGGCCTTGATCGCCTTGAGCCGTGCGACCGGGTCGGCCACCGTGGTGGCCAGGCCGCACATCATCCCGAACACCTGGTTGTTGAGGTCGGTGTTGCCCAGCTCGCGCAGCGAGATCGGCACGAACGCGATCAGCTCCTGGTCGGGCAACGCGTTGCGGTCCATCAGGTAGCGCCGCAGGGCACCGCTGCAGATCGTCATCACCACGTCGTTGAGCTTGCCGCCGGTGGCCTTGCCGATCGCCTTGGCGTCGGCCAGGGGGAAGCGCCGCGCCGCGTAGGAGCGCTCGCTGGTGATGGTGGTGTTGAACGGCGTCTTGGGCGCTGCCAGGGGCGGCAGCTCGCGCACCGGCGACTGCGGCAGGTACTGCGACAGCGGCGCGCCGCGCGGCACCTTGGGGAAGAACATGCTGGCGATGTTGCCCATCGTCTCCGGTGCCGCCCGCCACATGTCCAGGTGCAGGCGCACCATGCTGGTCACCAGGTCGCCGATCGGGTTGGGGATCGCGGCGGCCGGCGGCGACGATGCAGCGGCGGGCGGCTCGACCTGCCGCGGCTGGGGCGTGAGGTCATACATGGTGTTGGTGATCACCATGCCGGCGCCGCCGTCGACGGCGGCGTGATGCACCTTGGAGTAGAGCGCGACCTGGCCGCCCTCGATGCCGTCGATGGTGATGAACTGCCACAGCGGCTGGCTGCGGTCGAGGGGTTGCGAGTGCAGCCGGGCGATCATCTCCTCGAGCTGCGCGAACGTGCCCGGCGCCGGCAAGGTCACGTGCCGGAAATGGTAGGACAGGTCGATCCTGGGCACGTCGACCCAGGACGGATGGTGGATGTCGAGCAGGGTCGGGGCCAGCTTCTTGCTGAAGATCGGCACCAGGTGCAGCCGGCTCGCCAGCATGTCCCGATAGTTGTCGTGGAAGCTGCCGGCATAGCCCTCCGGCAGGTCGAACAGCGTGAAGCCGGCGACATGCATGGGCGTTTCGGGTGTCTCGAAATACAGGAAACTGGCGTCGATCCCGCCGAGCCGTGTCATCGTGTCCTCCCGCGCCGGACCCTGCAGGCATGCGCCTGTCTTTGTTCTTTCTGGCGCCATCTTCCCGCGTAACGCGCCGCCATGGCAAGTGGTGCGCTGACGCTTCAGGGGACGCCTCGCCAGGGCGCGGGAATCCGCCTAATCTCGGCTCAAGATAAAGAGCGTCCGGCACGTTTCAGGACAGCCTGGACGGGTGGCAGAGAGGGAGGACGTCATGTCGAGGGGACCGGCTCAGATTCCACAACCGCGCGTGCGCCCGATCGTCGGCAACGTTCCGGATGTTGGCTTCGAGGTGCCGATCCAGAACATGATGAAGCTGGCCGCCGAGCACGGCCCGATCTATCGGCTTGCATTTCCCGGCGGCGGCACGCTGCTGGTGCTCAGCTCGGTCGAGCTGGTCAGCGACGCCTGCGACGAGAGCCGCTTCGAGAAGTTCGTCCATGGCTCGTTGAAGCATATCCGTGATTTTGCCGGTGACGGCCTGTTCACGGCCTATGGCAACGAGCCCAACTGGGCCAAGGCGCACCGGATCCTGATGCCGGCCTTCGGGCCGGCAGCGATGCGCAACTACTTCGACGACATGCTCGACATCGCCGACCAGATGCTGACGCGCTGGGAGCGGTTCGGGCCGGCTGCGCCGATCGACGTGGCGGACAACATGACCCGCCTCACCCTCGACACCATCGCGTTGTGCGGCTTCGGCAACCGGTTCAATTCGTTCTACCAGCGCGAGATGCACGTGTTTGTCGACGCCATGGTGCGGGCGCTCGCCGAGGCCGGCGGCCGTGCCAACCGCGTGCCGCTGCAGACGCGGCTGATGCTGATGACGCAGCGTCAGTACGACGCTGACTGCCGGCTGATGCATCAGATCACGGATGACGTCATTGCCGAGCGTCGCCGGCTTGCGCTCGATGAGGCGCCGCGCGACCTGCTCAACCTGATGCTGACGGCGAAGGATCCGGTCTCCGGCGACCGGCTCGACGATGCCAATATCCGCAACCAGCTCGTGACCTTCCTGATCGCCGGGCACGAGACCACCAGCGGCCTGCTGTCGTTCACCACCCACCTGCTGCTGGAGCATCCCGAGGCGCTGGCCCGCGCCCGCGCCGAGGTCGATGCGGTGCTGGGCGACGGCGTGCCGCGCTTCGAGGATATCGCGAAGCTCACCTACATCGATCAGGTACTGCGCGAGTCGATCAGGCTGTGGCCGACGGCGCCGTTCTTTGCCGTGCGGGCGAAGGACGACACGGTGCTGGCTGGGCGCTACCCGCTGAAGAAGGGTGATGTGCTCTCCGTCCTGACGCCGTCGCTGCATCGCGATGCGTCCGTGTGGCCCGACCCGACGCGGTTCGACCCGGATCGCTTTGCGCCCGACAAGCGCGAGAAGATGCCGCCGCATTCCTGGCTGCCGTTCGGCAACGGCGTGCGCGCCTGCATCGGGCGCGCTTTCGCCTGGCAGGAATCGCTGCTCGTGATCGCCATGATGCTGCAGCGCTTCGACCTCAGAACCACGGCACCGTACAAGCTTGTGGTCAAGGAGACGCTGACCCTGAAGCCCGAGGGGCTCAGGATCTACGCCCGCGTGCGCAAGCAGGTGGCGCGGACATCGGCGACACGACCGGCGCCGCTGCCGTCGCCCGTGGTGGGGCAGGCCGCTGCTGTGCCGGCGCACGGCACGCCGCTGCTCATTCTGTACGGCTCGAACTCCGGCTCCTCTGAGGCGTTCGCGCGCCGCATCGCCAGCGACGGCCAGGTCCGCGGCTACGCCGTGAAGGTGGCGCCGCTTGACGATCACGCCGGCATGCTCCCCAAGGAAGGGGCTGTGGCGATAGTCACGGCCTCCTATAACGGGCAGCCGCCGGACAACGCGCGCAAGTTCATGACCTGGCTGGCGGGAGTGCCCGACGGCGCGCTGATGGGCGTGCGCTATGCCCTGTTCGGGTGTGGCAACCGCGACTGGACGATGACCTACCAGTCGGTGCCGAAGGAGGTGGCCGAGTTGCTCGACCGCGCCGGGGCACAGGCCTGGCTGGAGCGCGGCGAAGGCGATGCGCGCGCCGACTTCTTCGGCGACTTCGAGAAGTGGTATGGCGGGTTCTGGCCGGCCCTGTCGGCGCTGCTGGGCGTGGCGGCGGTCGAGGTCGCCGCCGGGCCGCTCTACGACGTCGAGGTGGTGCCGTCCGCCAGCCTTCAGCTCGTGGAGGAGAACAAGCTGGGCTTCGCCACCATCGCCGAGAACCGCGAGTTGGTGGACATGGCCTCGCCGTTCGGTCGCTCCAAGCGGCATCTCGAGTTCGCGCTGCCTGAAGGTGTGACCTACGCCGCCGGCGACTATCTTGCCGTGCTGCCGGAAAACCACGCCGAGCTGGTCGAGCGCGCGGCGCGTCGCCTGGGCTTGCGTCCGGACGCGGCTGTCGTGCTGCGCTCCACGCGCGGCGCCATGGCGGCGTCCCTGCCCACGGATCGACCGGTTTCCATCCAGGAACTGCTGGGGAGTCATGTCGAGCTGTCGGCCCCGGCCACCCGAAAGAATGTCGAGGCGCTGGCGGCGCTCAACCCTTGTCCGCCGCACCAGGCCGAGCTGGCCGCGATCGCCGCCGACCCCGACCGCTACCAGGCCGAGATCCTGAAGAAGCGCGTCAGCGTGCTGGAGCTGCTCGAGGCCTGGCCTTCCTGCATGATCAATCTGGGCCAGTTCCTGGAGATGCTGCCGGCGATGCGCGTGCGGCAATACTCGATCTCGTCCTCGCCGCGCCTGGAGCCGACGCGCTGCAGCCTCACGGTGGCGCTGGTCGATGCCCCGGCGTGGTCGGGTCAGGGCCAGTTCCGCGGCACCTGCTCCAGCTATCTCTCGCGCATGAAGGCGGGCGATCAGGTGCCGGTGGCGATCAAGACTCCGAACGTGCCTTTCCATCCTCCGGCATCGAACGCCACGCCCGTGGTGATGATCTGCGCCGGCACGGGCCTGGCGCCGTTCCGCGGCTTCGTGCAGGAGCGCGCGCTGCGGCACGCCGCCGGCGAGGCGGCGGGGCCGGCGTTGCTGTTCTTCGGCTGCGACCATCCCGATGTCGATTTCCTGTACCGCGACGAGCTGGAAGCGTGGGAACGCGACGGCATCGTCACCTTGCTGCCGGCGTTCTTCCGCCAGCCCGACGGTGACGTCAGCTTCGTGCAGCACCGGCTGTGGCGGGAGCGCGACAAGGTGCGGACGCTGTTCCGGCAGGGGGCCATCGTGTTCCTGTGCGGCGACGGCCTCAACATGGCGCCGGCGGCGCGCCAGACATTGGCCGACATCTACAAGGAGGCCGTCGGCTGCAGCGACGAGCAAGCCACCCTGTGGCTGGCGGGGATGGAGCGCGACGGCCGCTACGTGCCCGATGTGTTTGCCTGATCTTATCTGGACCGCGGGCGTCCACGCTCGCAGCGGAGCGAAGAGCGAAAGGCGTCGGCGCTCACGCGCCGATGCGCGCGTGGACGCCCGCGGTCCGAAAGCCTCACGACTCCCGGAATGCGCGCGCGAGGCTGTCCGCGATGGTGCGGAACAGGTAGCGGAACATCGTTCCTGCGTGCTTGAGCTGCAGGATCGTGGTGTTCAGCGCCGCCTCGCCGTCGCGGTCGAGATGCGCGTTCAGCTCGTCGAGCACGACCGCGCGGTGGGCCGTAGACGGCGCGCGCCAGCGCGATGCGCTGGCGTTGGGCGGCGAGCCGACGGGGATGGCGAAGAAGCCGACTATGCCGGAGCGTTCAACGGCACCTTCGTGAAGTCGGCGTGCTTGTAGGACCGCAGCTCGAGCCGCGTGATACGGAAATGCGCGCCGCAATTCGGGTCGGTGCAGCCGATATTGGCGTCGGTGCTCATCCAGTCGCCCTTCACCGTGGGCCGCTGCTTGGCCGGCAGGAACGGCAGCACCGCCAGCATCGCCCACATGCCGAAGCTGTTGCCGCTGGCCATCTCGATACGGCTGCCGCGCAGCACGAAGCTGTCGCCCTCGCGGTGCTGGCACACCATCGGCCGGTTCTTGTCGCCGTGCACCACCTCGACCTTGAGGTCGTAGAGCTGGAATTCGTCGTCACTCATTGTTCGCTCCTTCTTGAGGTTGGCTCACCGTCATCCCGCGTTGCGCTCGGGATGACATGGGAGCTACCGCGCCCCGACACCCCTCAGGTTCTGGTTGGTCCACATGATGCCGGCGTGGCGACCGCCGGGTTCGCGTTCCAGCGCATAGCATTCACCGGCCGGGCCGCTGCTCCGGGCGATCACGCTGTCGATCGCGGCGCGATCGGCATCGGCCAGGCGCAGCGCATCGGCAGCCAGCAGGTCGGCGAGGTGCGCATCGGTGCGTGCACCGACGATGGCAGCCGATGCCGCCGGGCGGTCGAGCACCCAGCGCGTGGCCACGGCCGTGATCGAGGTGCCGTGCGCGCGCGCGATCCCGTCCAGGGTGCGCAGCAGCGCCTGGAACAGGTCCCACGAGCCGAACTCGTCGAGGATCAGGCGGTATTTCACCAGGGACCGGTTGGCCAGCGGCGGTGCGGGATCGGCCACGCCCAGCCAGCGCGTGGACAGGAAGCCGCCCGCGACCGTGCCGTAGCACAGCAGCGCCATGCCGCTCTCGCGCGCGAACGCGGTCATGCCGCCCTCGGGGCGGCGGTCGATCACCGAGTATTGCAGCTGGTTGGACGCGATCCTGATGCCGGCAGCGGTGATCTCGCGCAGCCGCGGCACGTCGAAGTTCGTGGTGCCGACCAGGCGGATCTTGCCTTCCTTCTGCATGTCGGCGAGCCAGCCCATCGACTCGACATAGCCGGCAACGGCGTAGTCCCACCAATGGAACTGCACCAGGTCGAGGCAGTCCATGCGCAGGCGCTGGCGCGCCCGGTCGATCAGGAACTCGATGTCGGCGCGCTTGATCCTCGGCAGCACGTCGCGGTCCGGCACCACCTTGGTATGGACCTTCAGCCGTTGCGCCAGATCGGGATGCGCCGTGCGGAAGTCGCCGATCAGCTCCTCGACGCCGACATAGTGGTCGGCGCAGTCGAACGTATCGAAGCCGGCCTCGACGAAGCGGCGCATGCCGTCCAGCGCCGCCTGGCGCTCGACCGGCGGCCCGTGCCGCTCGGCCAGCTGCCAGTTGCCCTTGATGATCCGCGAGGCCGCGTAGCCCGGGGCCAGCTCAATGCGTTCGACCATGCCCATGCCTCAGTATCTGCCTGGAAGTTGAAAACGCTTCATGGTGAGCTTGTCGAACCATGAAGCGTCGCACGACGGTCGGTGCGATGCCTTCATGGTTCGACAAGCTCACCATGAAGGCTGCTGGGATCGGTCAGGCGCTCAGTACCCGATGCGCTTGAACAGTGCCGTCATCTGCTCGAGGTCGATCACCTTGTCGGTGACCAGCTTGCCGTCCTCGACCTTCCACACCAGCGCCGGGCCGGTGACATCGCCGTTCTTGTCGAACGTGAACGGACCGGTGGCGCCGACATAGCGCACCTTGCGGCCGGCCTTGATGGCTTCCAGGCTCTTCTTGATGCCCTCGACGCCCGGCACGACCACCTCGCCGGCCGGATCCTGGACCTGGCGCAGCGCATCTCGGATCGCGGTGCCGTCCAGGGTCGCGGCCTGCTGCATCGCCAGCGCCGTCACGACCGCGGAGTCATAGACGGTGTGCAGGCCGGGGCCGACCGGGTCGCGGTTGAACTTGGCCTTGAAGCCAGCGTTGAAGGCATCGACCGAGGCGCCGGCCACTTGCGCGTTGTCGATCCCGGCCGCCTTGGTGAGGAAGCGGGCGCCGACGGCGCTGATGAAGTCCTGCGAGCGCAGCGTGTTGTGCAGCACGAGGTTCTGCGTGCCGCCCAGCGAGATCCATTCGCGCGCCAAGGTCGCGCCATCCTGCGAGAAGGCAATCAGGATGAGCGCGTCGCCCTTCAGCGCCAGGGCCTGGTTGACCTCGGTGCGGTAGCTGGGCTGGTTCTCGTTGTAGGGGATCGCGCCGGCGATCTTGCCGCCCAGGGTGCCGATGGCCTTTTCCAGGTCGCGCAGCAGGGCCGAGCCGAAGTCGTTGTTGACGTAGATCACCACCGGGTTCTTGTAGCCGCGGTCGGTCGCGGCCACGGCATGCGCCACCGCGAACACCCGGCTGGTCGGGATGGTGCGGAAGAAATAGCCGCCGGTCTTGCCTTCCTCCGACAGGCGGGTGAGCGTGGGCGTGACGGCGCAGCAAGACACCATCGGCACCTTGGCCGATGTCGTGACGGCGCTCACGATGGCGGTGGCGATGCCCGAGCCGACGACGCCGACGATCGCCGGCACCTTCTGCACGTCCACCAGGTAGCGCGCCGCGTCCACGCCCAGGGTCGGCTGGCCGGTATCGTCGCGCAGCACCATCTCGATCGGGCAGCCCTTGACGCCACCGGCGGCATTGACGTGCTCGACCGCCAGCTGGGCAGTGTCGGCGATCGGCTTGCCGATCGGCCCTTGCGGCCCGGTCAGCGGAATGATGGCGCCGAGCTTGATCGGGCAGGACGGCGCGGCGCCCTGCGCCATGGCCGCATTGCCCGCCAGCATCAGCCCGAGCGCGCTCGCGGCCGCGAGCATGAATCTGGTCTTCATCTGTGTCTCCCCCAATACGTGCCGGGAGCGCGCCTCTCCAGTGGCGCACTGGCCCGAAGGGCCGGCATTTCCCCGGTGTTGGTCATGATCCGGCGCTGCGCGCCGGTGCACCACTGGAGTGGCGCGCTCCCAGCAGGAACTCCGTGCCTCCGTCAATGTCGCACCGCCGCATCGTCGCGCAGCAGCGGCGAGGAGTGTAGCCGTTCGCCCATCAGGCCGCGCGGCCGAAAAATGAGCATGGCGACCAGCAGCAGGCCGATCAGGATGGCCTGGATGGCGCCGCCCTGCACCTGCAGCTTGGTCGGCACGATCAGCACGACCACGATGCCCGACAAGCTCCACAGCGCCCACACCACGAACGAGCCCAGCACCGCGCCGGCGTTGTTGCCGCTGCCGCCCACGATCAGCATCGCCCAGATCTGGAACGTCAGGATCGCCAGGAAATCGTAGGGGCTGACATAGCCGATGAAGGCCGCATACAGCGCGCCCGACAGGCCCATCGGCGCCGCGCCGATCACGAAGGCAGTGAGCCGCATGCGGTCGACGTCCTTGCCCAAGGCCGCCGCGGCCACCTCGTCCTCGCGCACGGCGCGCAGCGCGCGGCCCCAGGGCGAGCGCACCAGGCGTTCCAGCAGCAGGTAGACGGCCAGCAGGGCGCCGGCTGCCAGGGCCAGGAAGGCGAGCCCGAACCAGAGCGGCGGCAGGTCGGCGAACGGCTTGGCGATGCCGGCGATGCCGCGCCCGCCGCCGGTGATGCCCTCCAGATTCAGCGCCAGGTGGTTGATGGCGGCGGCGATGCCGAACGTCGCCAGCGCCAGGTAGTCGGTGCGCAGCCGGATGGTGACGAGGCCGATGGCCAGCGCCACCAGCGCGGTCACCGCCATCGCCGCCACCAGGGCCGCGATCACCGGCCAGTCCAGGCCCCCGACATGCTCATGCTGCGCCGGCGCGGTCAGGGCCGCGTAGGTGTAGGCGCCGATGGCCATGAACCCGACCACGCCGGCGTTGAACTGGCCGGAGAACCCCCATTGCAGGTTGAGCCCCAGCGTGGCGATCGCGAACAGCGAGGCCACGGTGACGAAGAACACGAGATAGGAGAGGGTTCCCATCATTTGCCGAACAGCCCCTTGGGCCGCAGCAGGAAGCAGGCCAGCATGATCAGGAACGGCACCGTCGCCTTGTAGCTGGTGGGCAGCACCAGCACCGACAGGTTCTCGGCCAGGCCCACGAGCAGGCCGCCGATCACCGCGCCGGGGATGCTGCCGACACCGCCCAGCACGGCGGCGGTGAACAACGGCAGCAGCAAATTGGCGCCCATCTCGGGCCGCAGCTGCACCGTCAGTCCGAACAGCGTCCCGGCCAGGGCGCCCAGGGCGCCGCTGACGATCCAGGTCCAGCGGATCGCCATCTCGGGGTCGATGGCGCAGGCCCGCGCCAGCGGCGTGTTCTCGGCCACGGCGCGCATCGCCAGGCCCATCCGGGTGTGGTTCAGCAGCCACCACAGCGCCACCAGCGCCAGCACCGTGATCGCCAGCACCAGCAGCTGGTCGGGCATCACCCGCACATCGCCCGGCAGCAGCACGGCCATCTGGATCTCGCGGCTGTAGTACTCGGGCTGGGTGCCGAAGATCAGCAGCACGACATGGCGCAGCACCAGCGCCAGCCCGAACGAGGCGAAGATCAGCACCAGCGGCCCGGCGCCGCGGCGGCGCAGCGGGCGGAAGACGACGACATCGGAGGCCACGGCCACGAGCGCGGTCACGACCAGCCCGACGGCCAGCGCCACGGCCAGGAAGCCGCCGAACGAGAACGGCCCCAGCGGCGCGCCGGTGCCGCCATAGGCGAGCACCGCCGTCAGCGCCGCATAGCCGCCCACGGTCATCAGCTCGGCGTAGCCGAAATTGGCGAAGCGCAGGATGGCCAGCCCGAGCGTGATGCCGATCGCGCCCAGCGCGATCACGGCGCCGGTCAGCAGGCCATCGATGACGAGCTGGGCGATCATGCCGCGAAGACCTGCTCACCGAGGAAGGCGCGCGGCAGGCGCGGGTCGCCGGCCAGGGATGCAGCCGGGCCGTCGAGCACCGGCCGGCCCTGCACCAGCACGATGCCGCGATCCGAGGCGGCGAGGCCGGCCTTCACGTTCTGCTCCACCATCAGCACGCCCACGCCGCCGGCGGCGATGCCGCGCACCGCGGCGAACACCTCCTGCGCCGCCTTGGGCGACAGCCCGGCGCTGGGCTCGTCCAGCAGCAGCAGGCGCGGCTGCGTCATCAGGGCGCGCGCGATGGCCAGCACCTGGCGCTGTCCGCCTGACAGCTCGCCGCCGAGGTTGCGCCGCTTCTGGGCCAGCATCGGGAACCGCTCATAGGCCTCGGCGATGCGCGCCCGCACCGTGCGCGGCGCGGCGAAGCCGCCGGCGCGCAGGTTCTCCTCTATGGTGAGCGTCACGAACACGTTCTGCACCTGCGGCACGTAGCCGATGCCGGCGGCGATGGCCTGGTGCGTGGGCATGCCCACCAGCTCCGTGCCGTCGAGCCGGATCGAGCCGCCCATCACCAGCACCAGGCCGCTGACGGCCTTCATCAAGGTCGACTTGCCGGCGCCGTTGGGCCCCAGCAGCGCCACCACCTCGGCCGCCGCCACCGACAGCGACGCCCCGGTCACGATCGGCAGATCGCGGTGGTACCCCGCCACCAGGTCGCGGATCTCGAGGAGCGGGGTGGTCATGGATGCCTCATACCCTTCTCCCCGCCTTCGCCGGGGCATTCGCATATGCCCCTACCGTCATCCCGAGCGCAGCGAGGGATCTCCCGCGAATTGCGCACGGTGCGCCTTGCCGCAGGAGATCCCTCGCTGGCGCTCGGGATGACAGCGAGGCCATATGCGAATGCCTTGCCACTTTCGCGGGGAGAAGGGACACATCGCGGAACCTACCCCTCACGGCATGTCCCCCAGATAGGCGTCAATCACGCGCTGGTCGGCGCGCACGGTGTCGGCGTCGCCGACCACCACGACCTGGCCCTGCGCCATCACCACGATCGGGTGGCACAGGCGGGTCACCAGGTCGATATTGTGCTCGATCACCAGGAAGCCGATGCCGCGTGCGTTCAGCGCCCGGATGCGCTCGACGATGGTCTCCAGCAGCACCGCGTTGACGCCGGCTGCCGGCTCGTCGAGCAGGATGTAGCGCGGATCGGCCATCAGCGCGCGGCCCAGCTCCAGCAGCTTGAGCTGGCCGCCCGACAGCGTGCGCGCCGGCGCCAGGGCCAGCTTCCGCAGAGCGACGAAGTCCAGGATCTCCTCGGCCTTGTCGCGCAGGCGCGCTTCCTCGGCCCGCACCCGGCCCGGCGTCAGCCAGTTGCGCCAGAATGTCTCGCCGGCCTGCCGCGGCGGCACCGTCATCAGGTTCTCGATCACCGACAGCTCGGCGAAGGGTCGCGGGATCTGGAAGGTGCGGGCGATGCCGAGCTCGAAGACGCGGTGTGGCTTGAGGCCGTCGATGCGGGTGCCGGCGAAGCGGATCGTGCCCGAATCGGGCCGGATCGCACCCGCCAGCGCATTGAAAAGCGTGGTCTTGCCGGCGCCGTTGGGGCCGATCAGCGCCGCAATGGCGTCGACTGGAATGGATAGGCTGACGCCGTCCACCGCCCGAAGAGCGCCGAACGACACCGTGACGTTCTGCGTCTCCAGCATGACGCGCGTCATATAGAAGAAAACAGCGCCGCAATCCTATAGGATAATCGCAGAGTCATGCCCATAGTCGCCCTGGTCGGCCTCGGCCGCATCGGCGGTGTGATCGCCGACGCGCTCGACGCCGGCACCATCCCCGCCCTGACACTGGCCGGCCGCGTCCGCCGTGCCACGCCCGAGGCCGCGCGCATGGCCGCGTTGGACGCCGCCGACATCGTGGTCGAGGCGGCGGCGGCCGATGTCGTGCCCGGGCTGGCCCGGGCGGTCCTGCCCTGCGGCAAGACCCTGGTGGTGACCAGCGTCTCCGGCCTGTGGCGGGAGCCGGGGCTGGACCGGCTCGGCGGCCGCATCATCGTGCCGTCCGGCGCGACCCTGGCGCTGGACGCGCTGAAGGCGCTGGCCTTCCATGAACTTCGCAGCGTGAAGGCCTGCCTGAGCCTGCCCGCCATCCATGCCCCAGGCGAGGTCGACGACTACCGGGGCACGGCACGGGATGCGGCACGGCGCTTTCCCGGCCATGCCAACAACTTCGTCGCAGCCGCGCTGGCGCTGGGTGTCGATGATTACCCGGTCGAGGTGCGGCGCGACGAGACGGTCGAGGGTCCCACCGTCGAGCTCGACGTCGAGACCGACACCGCGGTGCTGTCGGCCCGGCTTTCCCATCGCCCAAGCCCAGATCACCCAGAGGTCTCGCGCAACATCGCGCTCAGCGTGCTGGCCGCGCTGCGCGGGCTGGAGAGCCCGCTGCAGGTCGGGGTGTAGCTGCTGCATACCTTCTCCCCGCGAAGGCCAGGGCATTGGCATATGCCCCTACCGTCATCCCGAGCGTAGCGAGGGATCTCCCGCGAATTGCGCACCGTGCGCCTAGCCGCAGGAGATCCCTCTCCTGAGCCTGTCGAAGGGGGCGCTCGGGATGACAGCGAGGTCAGATGCGAATGCCCTGCCCCGGAGGCGGGGAGAAGGACTCACGGCCGCACCGCAGGCGACTCAAGCGTCATGCCGCGGGCGCGGCTCAAGAGGAACAGCTCGAGCGCGACGTATTCGGGCGCGTCATAGCCGTAGGCTTCGGCGCGCATGCCGACCAGGCAGTTGCGCAGGCGCCGCTTCAGCGATCCCAGGCCCTGCCATTCCAGGCGGTAGATGGGATAGCCCGTCGGATGCGCCTGCGGGATCGTGGCGCCGCCCAGCTTGCGGCCGGCGTTGTCGTCATGGCATTGCGCACAGGACAGGTTCAGCTGGCCCTGGCGGCGGCGATACAAAGCGTCGCCGGCCGCGATGAAGGGCTGCAGGCGCGCATCGTCGGGCGGCGCGATCGGCCGGCCGCGCGACTGCCGCGCCACATAGGCGGCGAGCGCCAGCAGCTCGCGGCTTTCATCGGCCAACGCATCGGCCTTCTGCTTGTCGGTGCGGCACAGGTTGATCCGCTGCTCCAGGTCGACAGGCCGGCCCAGCCCGGCGGCGAAGGCCGGATAGCGGGCCGCCACGCCCGCCATGCCGCCGACATCGCCATGGCAATCGGCACAGGATTTGTCGGCCGAACCGGCGCGCCGGGTCCACAAGGCGGCGCCTTCCTGCACCCAGAGCATGGCCGGATTGGCCATGTCGTCGTCCTGCATGGCCTGCAGCGACCTGCCCATGTCCTGGTACCCCGACCGCCGTGCCGTGTCCTGGGCAACCGCCAGCGGCGCGACGAGCACGCAGCACGCGCACAGTATCCTCGCTGCCAGCCCGAACGGCGGCCAGCCGATCACGCGGTCACCGTGATCGGCACGGTCTCCTCGGCCATGAAATCCTTGTCGCCGGTCCAGCGCAGGGTCAGCGAGCCCGACTCGGTCGCGACGGTGAAGAAGGCGATGTACGGGTTGGCGGCGATCGCCGGCGACAGCGTCAGGCTGAACACCTCGACGCCGTTGTAGGTGCAGGTGAAGCGCTGGATGATGTTGCGCGGCAGCAGCACGCCGTTGGGACCCGGCCGGAAGCCCGTCTCCATCGGATGCGCGATCAGCGCCTTGATCTCGAAGGCATCGCCGCGCTTGACGGAGGCGGGCACGTTGACGAGTGCGTGGCCCATCAGGTGGGATCCTCGACACAGGCTGCCAGGGTGACGATCACATCGGCGCTGGCGGTCCAGAACTCGCCGGCGCTGGTCTGGGCGATGGCGACGACCTTCTGCGAATCGTTGAGCTTGATGCGCACCGACACCTTGGCCTTGCCGGCACGCGGGCCCAGCGTCGCGCTCATCACATGCGGCTGCGGGTTCTTCTCGTTGAAGACGTGGATGGCCGTGACGTGATCCGATTCGGTCATCGGGCTGTCGACCGAGACGGTCATCGGCACCGTGTTGCCGTTCTCCACCAGCGGCGGCAGGTCGAGCGTCACCTTGCCGGCACGCAGCCTGGCGGTGCCGACGACTGCCTTGATCGCGGCGTCCAGCGACTCGGGCGTCGCCTGCGCGGGCGCCACGCCCAGCGCCAGCGCCGCTGCGCTGCCGGTCGAGCACACCAGGAACGCGCGCCGCGTGGTTTCAGGGGAAGTGTCGATCATGGCTGCATTGATCCTCGTTGAGCGGACGCCATGGCTGCTGCGACGAACGATCGGGCTCACTCCTTCAACGTCACCAGGAAGGCGACAACGTCCTCGATCTGCCCGGCCGACAGGATCGGCTTGCCGGCAAACGCTTTCGCCACCCGCTCCAGGCCCTCGGTGCGATAGTAGGGCGGCATGATCGTGTCCGGATTGAGCCTGCCGGCATCGACGATCCGCAGCCGCAGCTGTCCCGCCGACCAGCGCGAGCCTGCACCTGACAGCGACGGCGCCAGTGTGCCCTGGAAGCGCTCCTCGGGAAACGGGCCGCTATGGCACAGCAGGCACAGGCCTACCTGCCGGCTGGCGACGATGGCGCGGCCGCGCTGCGCATCGCCGGGCTGTCCCGTCAGGCTCGACACGATCGCATCGCCGCTGATCGTGTACGGCCTGGGCGCTTCCTGAGCCCGGGCCGGCGCGCCCGCAACCGCCAGCAGCAGCAGGGCCAGGGCGAGACGCATCGGCGTCAGCCGAAGACCTCGGCCGTGATGGTGCGGAACCAGCCTGCCGCCAGCACCGCTTCCTGGGCCCGGAATGCCGCATCGGCGTCCAGCGGGCTGGTGCCGCCGGCGCCGGCGATATCGGCCAGCTGGCCGTTGGTGGGCCGATAGACGCCGGCGACCGAGATGCCGTAGTCCGGCGCCACCAGGCTGTAGCAGGTGTTGATCAGGCGCGGCTCCGGCGCGTCGTGGCCGGCGAGGCGGGCGATGACGGCGGTGGCGCAGACCTTGGCCTGGGCATTGGCCGCGAAGGCCGATTTCGGCATCGCGCCCATGATGGCGGCGTCGCCGATCACGTGGATGCCCGGCTGCAGCGTCGACTCGAAGGTCGCCGGGTTGACCGGGCACCAGCCGCTGCGGTCGGCGACGCCGGCAATCGCCGCGATGCGTGCCGCCTTCTGTGGCGCAATGACGTTCGCGACCGCCGCGCCGTGGCGCGCGAAATCGGTGACGAAAGTCAGGCTCGCCGGCTCGACGGCCGTCACCTTGCCGCCCGCCGACAGGCCGACCCACTCGATCAGTCCGGGATAGAGCGCAGCCCAGGCGTTCTGGAACAGGCGCTGCTTGGAGAAGGCATCCTTGGCGTCGAGCAGGATCAGCTTCGACTTCGGCTTGCGGGTCTTCAGGTAGTAGGCAATGAGGCTGGCGCGCTCGTAGGGGCCGGGCGGGCAGCGGAACGGGTTGGGCGGCGCCGACATCACCACGACGCCGCCATCGTCCATCGCTTCCAGCTGGCGGCGCAGCAGCGCTGTCTGCGCGCCCGCCTTCCAGGCGTGCGGCATGCGCTCGGCGGCCTCGGGCGAATAGCCGGGCAGGGCCTCCCAGTTGATATCGATGCCCGGCGCCAGGACCAGCCGGTCGAACGGCAGGCGGGTGCCGTCGGCGAGCGTCACCGTTCGCCCCGCGGGGTCGATGCTGGTCGCGGTGCCGCGGGCCAGCGCGACGCCATCGCGCGTCACGGCGTCGTAGCCGAAGCGCTGCTGTGACAGGTCGCGCAGCCCGGCGATCACCTCGTTGCTGAACGGGCAGGCGATGAAGTCGGGATTGGTCTCGACCAGGGTCACCGACAGGGCGGGGTTCAGGCGGCGCAGCTCCCGCGCGCAGGTCGCGCCGGCGAAGCCGCCGCCCACCACGACCACGCGCGCGCGATCCTGCGCGCCAACGATGCGCGGCGCCAGGAGGGCGCCGGCCGCGATCCCGGCCGATCGCAGAAAGGCGCGGCGTGATGTCATGGCGTCACCTTCTGCGCGCCGAACCAGGCGGCGAGGGCATCGATCTCCGAATCGGTGAAGCCCTTGGCGATGCGGCCCATCACGGTCGGCGCCCGCCCGCCGGCCTTGAAGTCGCGCAGCGCCGCGGCGATATCGGCCGGCGCCCGTCCGGCCAGCGGCGGCACGGGCGTATCCACGCCCTTGCCGGCTGGGTGACAGCCCGAGCACGCGGCCGCGCCCGCCGGCGCCTCCGGCGACGCGGCCACGGCCGCGCCCGTCCAGGCGAACGCCACAAGCAGGGCGAGGCAGCAACGCGTCTTGCCTTCTCCCTGCGCAGGCGGGGAGAACGGCCTCATGCCCCGCGCTTGAGGTTGGCGTTCATCAGCGGCAGCGAGCGCACGCGCTTGCCCGTGGCGGCGAAGATGGCGTTGAGCACGGCCGGCGCCGCGACGCCGATCGTGGGCTCGCCGACACCGCCCCAGAAGCCGCCCGACGGCATCAGCACCGTCTCGACATGCGGCATCTCGTCCATGCGCAGCACGTTGTAGCTGTCGAAGTTGGTCTGCTCGATGGCGCCGTCCTTGACGGTGCACTCGCCATAGAGCGCCGCCGACAGGCCGTAGACGAACGAGCCTGCCACCTGGCGCTCGATCTGCGCCGGGTTTACGGCCACGCCGCAATCCGTGGCGGCGGCGATGCGATGGATCTTGAGCACACCGGCGTCGCTCACCGAGACCTCGGCGCAGGCTGCGACGTAGCTGCCGAAGCCCATGATCTGCGCCAGCCCATGGAAACGGCCCGGCGGCGCCTTGCCGTAGCCGGCCTTTTCCGCCGCCGCGTTCAGCACCGCCAGGTGCTTGGGCTTCAGCAGCTTGCGGCGGAACTCCAGCGGATCCTGGCCGGCCGCGTGCGCCAGCTCGTCCATGAAGCATTCGACATAGATCGCATTGTGGTTGAGGTTCACGCCGCGCCAGAACCCGGCCACGATGTGCGGGTTGCGCATCGCGTGATCGATCAACAGGTTCGGGATGTTGTAGCCGAACATGCCCTCGGCGCCGCCGGGGTTCAGCCCCTGGAAGGTGACGGGATCCATCCCGTTCTGCAGGTTCTGCGGCAGCAGCGAGGCCAGGATCGACTGGCCCGAGATGCGCATATGCAGGCCGACCAGGTCGCCCTTGGCATCGAGCGCGCCGACCAGCTTGCATTGCGTGATGGGATGAAACTGGCATTGCGCCATGTCCTCCTCGCGCGACCAGATCAGCTTCACCGGCGTGCCCGGCATCTGCTTGGCGATCAGCACCGCCTGGCGCACGTAGTCGGAGCGGCCGCGGCGGCCGAACCCGCCGCCCAGCAGCATCTTGTGCACGTCGCACTTGGCGACCGGCAGCTCGGCCGCTTCAGCGGCGGCGGCGAGCGCCGCCTCGCCGTTCTGCGTCGGGCACCAGACCTCGCACTTGTCGGCCATGTAGAGCGCCGTGGCGTTCATCGGCTCCATGGTGGCGTGGTTCTGGAACGGATAGCTGTAGACGGCCTCGACCTTCTTGGCCGCGCTGGCGATCGCCCCCTTGGCGTCGCCGGTCTTGTTGCCGACGAAGGCCTGATCGGCGTCGAGACCTTCCTTCAGCATCGCCGCGATGGTGGCGCTCGAGACCGACGCATTCGGCCCTGCGTCCCATTCGACCGGCAGCGCCGCCAGGGCGCTGTGCGCCGACCAGTAGGTGTCGGCCACAACGGCCACGGCGATCCCGTCCAGCGCCATGACGCGCTTCACGCCGGGCATCTTTTCGACCTTGGCGGCGTCGAAGCTCTTCAGCTTCCCGCCCGGCACCGGGCAGGCCTTGACCGTGGCGGTCAGCATGTTGGGCAGGCGCAGATCGCTGCCGTAGAGCTGCTTGCCCGTGAGCTTGTCGAGCGTGTCCAGCCGTTTCACCGCCTTGCCCGCGATCTTCCAGTCCTTGGGATCCTTGAGCGGGATGTCCTTGGGCGGCTCCAGCGTCGCGGCCGCCGCCGCGACCTTTCCGAACGTCACCGTGCGGCCCGACGGCTTATGCGTGATCACGCTGTTGGCCGCCGCGCACTCGCTGGCCGGCACCTTCCAGTCCGCCGCCGCGGCCTGGATCAGCATCATGCGTGCCGCGGCGCCGCCCTGGCGCACGTACTCATGCGACTCGCGGATGCCGCGGCTGCCGCCGGTCGAGAAATTGCGCCACACGCGGTTGCGCGCGACGTTCTGGCCGGGCGTCGGGTATTCGGTCGAGATCTTGGTCCAGTCGCACTCCAGCTCCTCGGCGACCAGCTGGGCGAGGCCGGTGAGCGTGCCCTGGCCCATCTCCGAGCGGGCGACGCGGATCACGACCTTGTCGTCCGGGTGGATCACCACCCAGGCGTTGATCTCGCGGACCTGGTTCGCCCGGGCAGGACCGCTGCCGGGAAGGCCGAAGCCCAGCGAGAAGCCACCGCCGGCAGCGGCGGCCGCTACGAGCAGCGTGCGGCGGTTCAGTGTGGCGACGGGCGTTGCGTTGAGGGTCATCGTGGCCTCCCTCACGCCTTGGCCGCGGCGGCATGGATCGCCGCGCGCACCTGCTGATAGGTGCCGCAGCGACAGATGTTGGTCATCGCGGCGTCGATGTCCTGGTCGGTCGGCTTGGGTGTGCTCTTGAGCAGCGCCGTCGCCGCCATGACCATGCCGCTCTGGCAGTAGCCGCACTGGGGCACGTCATTGTCGAGCCAAGCCTGCTGCACCTTGGTGAGCACGCCGTTCTCGGCCAAGCCCTCGATGGTGGTGATCTTGGCGTTGGCCGCGCTTTCCAGCGTCACCTGGCAGGAACGCGTCGCCACGCCGTCGATATGCACCGTGCAGGCGCCGCATTGCGCGATGCCGCAGCCATACTTGGTGCCGGTGAGGCCGATCGTGTCGCGCAGCACCCAGAGCAGGGGCGTGCCGGGATCGACGGTCACATCATGTGTCTTGCCGTTGATGGTGAGAGCGACCACGAGGCTTCCTCCGTCAAGAGACGACGGCATCGTCCGCAGGCGGTGATGGCCGTCGCTGTCCACCTGCGACCGTAGCCCAGCGGCCCGCGGCAGGCCGCTGTCAAAATTCGACTCCTCCCGGAACTGTGATCATGATTGGCAGGTTAGGGCCGGGCCGTGGCCAAGATTTCATTGTGGATTCACCAATGTGCAGGATGACGGCGTGTGTTGCACCAGCCGCTACCGCGATCAATTGGGTTTCACCCGGAATCGGGAGATGGCCGTGACTGTGACACCGGCCGTGATTACGTATGGGAGCAAAGTATTCGTGGCCTAGAGCCATGCGTATTTCATGTCACATCTCCAGAGGATGTTGGCTCGACCAAGACGGATTGCATAAGCCGCCGCAACTGATGCGATCCCGCCACGGCCTGCCGCATGCGCTTCGCCGGCAGTGAACAGGCGCAACCCTCGCTCGTCCAGAGTACGCGTCCGGTGAAGGCCGCGGTTGAGGTGATGCGCTGATCAGGCCGGCAGCTATGCGAGAGCCTTGGTCTCGCCGCGCAGGCGCTTCCAGTTCCAGGGCAGCAGCTCGTCGATGCGCTTGGCCGGGTGATCCTGCAAGCGGGCCAGGACGTCGGCGAGCCAGGCGCGGGGATCGATATCGTTGAGCTTTGCGGTCTCGATGAGGGTGTAGATGGCGGCGGCCCGGCGGCCGCCATCGTCGGAACCGGCGAAGGTCCAGTTGTTGCGGCCCACGGCAATGCCGCGCAGCGCCCGCTCGGCGGCGTTGTTGGACATGCACAGGCGGCCGTCGTCGAGGAAGCGGATGAGTCCGTCCCAGCGGTTGAGGCTGTAGGCGATCGCCTTGGCGACCTGGTTGGCGGCCGACAGCCTGGCCCGCTGCTGGCGCAGCCAGGCCTCCAGGTCCATCGCCAGCGGCAGGCTGCGCTGCTGGCGCACGCGCCGGCGCTCGTCCACCGGCTGGCCGGTGATCTCGCGTTCGATGGCGAACAGCGCATCGATGCGGGCCACCGCCTCCAGCGCGATCGGCGCCTTGTTCAGCCGTGCCAGGTCGAAGAACTTGCGCCGGGCATGGGCCCAGCACATCGCTTCCACGATCGGCCCCGGCTGGCGCGTCGCCTTGTACAGCTGGTTGAACCCGGCATAGGCGTCGGCCTGCATCAGCCCGGCATAGCCGGCCAGATGCGCTTCGGGATGCTTGCCGCCACGGTCGGGCGAGTAGAAGTACACCGCCGCTGGCGGATCGGCGCCGCCGAAGGGCTGGTCGTCGCGCACATAGGTCCACAGCCGGCCGGTGCGGGTCTTGCCCGCGGCCAGCACCGGCACCGTCGTCTCGTCGGCATGGATGCGCTCGGCCGCGAACACGTGCTGGCCGATCCGCTCGATCAGCGGCCGCAGCATCACCGCGGTGGCACCGACCCAGTCGGCCAGGGTCGACACGTCCAGCGGCACACCCTCGCGGGCATAGGTCGCGCTCTGGCGGGTCAGCGGCAGGTGCAGGCCGTACTTGGCGAACAGCACATGCGCCAGCAGCGCCGGCCCGGCCCGGCCGCGGGCGATCGGATGCGACGGCGCCGGCGGCTGCGTGATCGCCTCGCACGCGCGGCACGAATACTTCGGCCGCACGTGCTGGATCACCTTCCACTGCCGCGGCACCAGCTCCAGCGTCTCCGTCACGTCCTCGCCCAGCGCGTGCAGACGCCCGCCGCAGCACGGGCAGGCCTCGGGCACCGGGTAGACCACACGCTCGCGCGGCAGGTGCTCCGGCAGCGGACGGCGCGCGGGCCGGGCCCGCGCGAGGCTGCGCACCGCCACCTGGGCGCGCTCGGCTGCCACCTCCGCCTCGGCCTCGGCCTGCGACGCATCCGCCTGCAGCTCCGACAGCTGCAGCTCCAGCTGCGCCAGCACCGCGCTGCGCTCCGACGACTGGCCGAACCGTTCGTGCCGCAGCTTGGCGATCGTGTGCTTCAGCTGCTCGATCTGCAGCGCCCGCAGCTTGGCTTCGCTCTCCGCCGCCGCGGCCCGCGCCTCTGCCACCACCAGCGCCTCGCGCATCGTCGCGATCAACGCGTGCGCCGACGCAAGGTCGTTGGGCAGGAGCGAAGCTGTCTTGTCGGTCACGGCAGCATCAAAGCACAGCCGCACCCCACAGTCCGTGCCGGCGCATGAGTCATTCAGTCGCGCCGATGCTAGCCTGCCGCCTGTGGCCGCCAGGTCCGCTGCGGCAGGCGCCAGTCGATGCCCTCCAGCAGGTAGCCCAGCTGCCCCGCCGTGATCGTCACCGGCCCGCCGGCTGCCCGCGGCCACACAAAGCGCCCGCGCTCCAGGCGCTTGCTGAACAGGCACAGCCCCTGGCCGTCGTGCCACAACATCTTCAGCAAGCGCCCGCTGCGCCCGCGGAACACGAACAGGTGGCCGCCGTGCGGGTCGCGCTTCAAGACCTCCTGCACCTGCAGCGCCAGGCCGTCGAAGCCACGGCGCATGTCGGTGTGGCCACTGGCCAGCCACACCTGCACCTCGCTGCCCAACGGGATCATCGACCATGTCCTGCCAGGGCCGTCGCCAGCTGCGCTACCCGGCCCACCGCAGCACCCTGCGGCACGCGCAGCACAATGCCATTGCCCAGGCTCACCTCGATCGCTGTCGCGGTCGCGCCGCCCATCGCCGCTTCGCGCTCGTCCGACGCGATCTTGAGCGGCACAAAGCCCGCACCGCGGCCGACGGCTCCTGGCGACGGCACCATGCGCGCCTGACGCCGCCACCCGTGCAGCAGGTTCTCGTGAACGTCGTTGCGGCGCGCCACCTCGCTCACAACGGCGCCCGGCTGCAGGCTTTCCGCAACGATGCGCGCCTTCTCTGACGCCGGCCACCGCCGGCGGCGCTCTGGACCTGATAAGACCGTTACCGTCGTCATGCGCGCCCGTTAACTCCCTCGTTAGCGGGCTCACCTTCTCACGCGACATCCACTCGCAGATAGGTGGCCTTCACCGGACGCGTACCGTCCAGACAAGGTGACATCGCCATATAATGCATCCGAATCGAATCATGGTCGATCACACCATCAGCGTATGCTTTGTCGCCGCACAGTCTCCTGGACGCGCGCTTCTTTCCTGTTTTCTTCCGCTCCTCTCAATTCCTTAATTCGAATCGCCTATTTTGTAACAAGCCCTGAGTCGAAGTTTAGTCATACTGGCGAGCCTGATTGATCCATCCTTCAATCGCGACAGGTGCAGGAGAACCCCTGAAGCGCTGGCGGATAGCGTGATGGCGCTTGACTGCCGTGCGGCGCTTGCCTTCAAGTGCGGCGCGCACCTCAGCCGTCGCGCCAACACTTTCGAAGATGCGCCCGATCTCATCCCACGTTCCAAAGATGCGAGGAGGCGCCGCCTTAAGTGCCTTCAGTTCTTCGGCACACAGTGTGGCGAAGACCTGTTCGGCCATCGTCATGTCAGCGCCCTCTGTCTTCGCCAACTGATCTGATAGCATGACGAACGTCGTACGGAGATTCCTAGCCCTCCTCAGGGCTCGGAGATCATTGGGCAAAAGGCGCGCGACGCGCACTAGAAGATCGCGTTCGCCTAACCAGCGTCCTACGTCACTTAGTCGTTCGAGGATTCCATCGAGTTCTTCGTCGATCCGCATGACAAAGTCGTCCAGCAATTTTGTCTGATCCGCGCGAGCAAGCAAGCGTTGCCAGGCCTTCTGACGCCAATCGCCTACATGCGACACCTTGAAATCGAGCAACCGTTCGAATGTGCCGAGTAGTGCTGCATCCGGCAGTTCATCAACTAGCTTGGCGAGTTCGTCTTCTCCGCCGAAGTTGGCGATCTCGTAGAAGGCTAACGGGTGGAGCGGATGGTTCGGATCGCGCGCTAGGTCGCGTATGACGCGTGTCCAAATAGGACTGCGTGAGTGATGCGTGCCGTACCACCAAAGCGGCTGAGGCCAACCCACGAACATGTGCACGCACGCGGCGAACAGAGACGCTCCCAGCTTCCGCTCAATCTCCTCTGTTGAACGTTCGAGCGAATCGAGATCACCAGTGAGTACTGCGACGAGCGTTGTGGGTGGACGATGGAGTGTGAGTATCGTAGCGGATAGCCAACGCTGATCGACGCGGTGGTCGCCGATCACTTCCTCAAGTAGTGCTCGTTCAGCGGTGCCCAACTCGTCCCAATTGTGAGCGAGCCAGCGAGTGGTTACGATTCTTGCACCTGTGTCGCGAACCCTGAGTAAGCGTTGCAGGATTGGTACTCGCCCACTCTCGGGCGCTACCGCTAGGAGAGGGTCGACGATTGCGAGTTCGGATTCACTCAATAAGTAGCGATCGAGCCGCTGCAGCAGGCGGTCTCCCCAGGCGTCAAGCACAGGCACCAGCTCGTTAGAGGGAACTGCCCGGATGGCGTCGTCGATGGCCACGCAGAAGCGGTCATCGGCGAACGAGACGCTGATCGGGAGATTGGCGATCACGACAGGCATTAGCGTTGTGAATACCTGCCAAGGCGGTTGCTCGCCGAAGCGCTCAACCCGATTGAATAGCACCAGACGGCTGAGCAGGACGCTTGCGCAGCTGGGCGAACGCGCGTGGGCGACGACGGTGGCCAGGACTCGCTCTCGTCTCTCTTTGGGTAGACTCTCCCAGCTGTGCGCGAGCTCATTCAGCAGTGCGGTGGTCATCGTAGGTGTTGCGTCACCTTCAAGGCGAGCAAGAACGTCCTCGTCGTTATATCGAGGAATTCGTGCCCAAATTCGCGCCACCGTCGCGCGGACCACCGCCTCGTCGGCGCGAAGGAAGCGACGCACTGCGGTTCCAGTAAGAGCCGTTGGATGCGCATCGAGTGTCTGAAGGATGCGACGGGAAAGCGATAGATCGAGACCCAACGGTGATCCGTCTTCTATCGCGTCGAGATACGGCTGGACCTCCTCGATCGGTGAGGCAGCGATGGGCCAATCATACCTATTGGATACGAACCCGAATCCATGTGCGACATCAATGTCCTCGAGTTCGATCACCATTCGCTCCGAAAGGCACGGGAAGTCATCTCTCAGCTCTTCAGGAAGGAGATCGGCGAACTCCACCAAAAATTCGAAGCAGCAGTCGCGCGTCGCGGGAAATAGAGAACGGGTACCTTGATGGGCGATATCGAACACCGTGCTCGTTGCGTGACACTGCAACGCCGATCGCGTCCATCTGAGGTTGCGCGCCGCCGCAAGTGACGTAACGGGAGAGGGACATGCGATAGCGCGCTCCAGTTGAGTACGGATACGTTGCAGGTCGGCTGGTATGTCGGGTGTTACGAGCGCCTGCGCGCCAGCGCGCAGGTAAGGATGGGTAAAATTGTATCGGCCATCGCGATCCTCGATGACGCGTCGCCGTTGCAGCACCTCGAGCCCGTGTCGCTGCTGTTCGGATAGCAGCGGCTCAGATGGGTAGGAGGGCGGTGGTCGAGAGTGGCCGATCGTCACAACATCGACTTTGGGGGCGAGGGCGGGGCGATCGTTTCCGCCGCTGATGATGAAGGCAAGATCTGAGGCGGCGGCCCCATCGGATGCCGTCGTGGCGAGCGCCGAGGCGGTTAGAAGGTCGCTGAGCCCCGGCGTTTGCATTGCGAGCGTCCGCGCGAAATCTGATGCGTCCTTTCTCGCCTGGAGCACTATCTCCGCGTCGAGTGGACGGTGGGAAAGCTCGCTCCATGTTTGTGCTAGGTAGGCGAGTGCACCTGGGTCGCGCAGCCCGGGCTCGCGGGAGATTAGCTCCGCCACTCGGGAAACGCCTACCGCGGGGACCAGTTGCGTTTCGGCAGCCGATCGCCATATCGCCTCGGCCCTCTCGACCGGGAGTGGCTCAAGACGTAGCCAGGCACGTCCGCCGAGGCCACAGGCGATGAGATCGGGAGCTGCTTTCGTCTGCAAGAGGACTTGTTCCGTCTGGGCGACGATCAATCGGCGGTTGGCGGGGATGCGCTCGGTCAGCGCACCTAGCGCGGCAAGTCGGGCATTCGCGTCGGTATGTGGTTCACGCGAGCCGATCGGATCATCAAGTACGTAGACACGCTCCGCGCCCATCGGGTCAGTAAGGAACCGTTCGGCTTCCTCCACAAAGGAGCCCTGCCTAACTTCAAACCCGTCGCGTTGCAGTTGGCCGGCCATCGCTCGTGCAGTCCAGGACTTGCCGGCACGGGGCGGGCCGGTAATTAGCAGTGAGCGATCAGTACGCAACCGCGCCTCGAGAGCAGCTTCGATACCGCGTTCAAGGTATCCATGTGGCCCCAGTGCGCTCGGCGCATGTGCGGCGAGCGCCGTCAGGATTGGGCCGAGAGCATCAGACCGGGTGCGCTTGGACTCTGCAAGGAGGTCACCGAACCGAGCGAGGATGCCTCGAATCGAGAGCGTGTCGAAACGCTCGGCTCGCATTGCGGTATGTAGGTGGACCTCGATAGTTTCAGCGGTCTCCTGTTCTCTCAATGCTATCTTGGCGAGCGCTCGTTCGAAGTCCGCGACCGGTCGCCTCGCGAGGTCTTCAAGGTTGGCCAGGCGTTCAAGGGTGAGCTTGCTCGCATTCTTTGGTGGCTTGGTCGCAGCTTTCGCGCTGACTTCATTGCGAAGCGCCTCCGCCAGCGCACGAGGGGCTATCCGCGAGGCGGGTCGGCCTATGAGTGGGCGGGCAAGCAGCAGCGGTGTGAGGTCGTCGGTGCATCGCGCAGTCAGAATGAAGAGTGCATGTCGATCATCCTGCTCCATGAGCCTCTGGAGAAGTGATCCGGTCACCTCGCGGCTGGGATAGTGGACAAGATAGTCGAGTAGCTCGGCCACACCGGCAGAGCCCTTCGCGCCCTTTACTTGTACCTCCAGCGTGAGGAGGGCGCCGTCGTCCCACGTCAGGCTGGCATCCTCTCCTCCTGTTGGTTCAGGCACGAGTGCGAACGGACCGAATGGGCGGAAACTGAGTGCAAGTTCAATGCATGCCATGTCTTGGAACGCGAACTTCTCGGGACCGATGATGGCTATATCCAATTGTCCCTTCTCCCCATTCGCCCGCTGCGTCGCCTACAGCGAAACCATTTCTACCTCGCGTTCGGGATGCCTCAAAACATGATCCACTCGATTCGGAAACCGGGATGACAGTCAGGCCAGACTCACCCCAGCTGCCGTCGATAGAGCGCCAGCAGGCGTTCCCAGTGCCGCTCCGCCGCCGGCTTGTCGTAGATCTTGCGCTGCGGGAAGGCGAAGCCGTGGTGGACGCCGGGATAGATCTCGAGCTCGCCCTTGGCGTTGGACCGCTGGAACAGGCCCTGCAGCTCCTTGACCATGTCGGGCGGGGCAAGCTCGTCGTGCTCGGCGCAGGCGATGTAGAGCTCGCCCTTCGCCTTGCCCAGCGTGAGGTGCGGACTCTCGACCGCATCGCTCACCAGCCACGTGCCGTAGAACGAGGCCGCGGCGGCGACACGGTCGGGATAGCGCGCGGCGGCGGCCAGCGCATAGGGGCCGCTCATGCAGTAGCCGTGGCAGCCCACCGGTCCCTTGCGCACCTCGCTGCTTGCGTCGACGAAGGCCAGCATCGCCGCGATATCGTCCATCACCGGCGGGATGGTCATCCTGGTGCGCACCGCGCGCATGCGCGTGTGCTCGGCGCTGCCGTGCTCCAGCACATCGGGGCCGTATTTCGTGTCGCGTCCGGCGCGGTAGTAGAGGTTGGGCATCAGAACGCAGTAGCCGGCCGTGCCCAGCCGGCGCGCCATGTCGTGCAGCTCCTCGCGGATGCCCGGCGCATCCATCAGGAAGAACACGGCGGGAAACGGCCCGTTGCGCTCGGGGCGGACAATGAAGGTCTCCATCGCGCCGTCCTTGGTGGCGATGTCCAGTATCTCCTCGATCATGGGCGTGTCCTCGCTCGCGATGCTGCTGTTGCGCCGATCACGCCATAGCTCGCGAGGGTGATCAAGCCGGCCGCCCTCGCGGCGGCGCAGACCTGCCCGTCGTGCCGCCGGATTGACAGCGCGGACATGGTTGATACGGTTTGTCGCCGCGGGAAAGCCGACGACACGATCGGCGAACCTGGGCGGAGGAGACGGGCGGGGGCGGTGACGTACACCTTCAATTTCCGCGACGTGTTTGCTGCCTGGGAGTTCCTGGCCGACGGGCTGGCGCTGACCTTGCTGCTGTCGGGCGTCACCATCGTGGCCGGGTTCGTCATCGGCACGCTGTGCGCCGCCGGCCGCGTCCATGGTCCGCCCTGGCTGCGGCTGGCGATCGCCACCTATGTCGAGGCGATCCGCAACACGCCGCTGATCGTGCAGCTGTTCCTGGTGTTCTTCGGCCTGCCCAGCGCCGGCATCAAGTTCGATGCCGTCACCGCCTCGCTGATCGCGCTCACGATCAATCTCGGCGCCTACACGTCGGAGATCGTGCGCGCCGGCATCGAGGCCATCCCGCGCTCGCAGATCGAGGCCGGCGCCGCCATGGGCCTGTCGGGCGTGCAGATCTTCCGCTACATCGTGCTGTTCCCGGCGCTCAAGATCATCTATCCGGCGCTGGCCAGCCAGTTCGTGCTGCTGATGCTGGCCACCAGCATCGTCTCGCAGATCTCGGCGCCGGATCTGTTCCATGCCGCCTCGATCGTGCAGTCGCGCACCTTCCGCGACTTCGAGATCTATGCCGTCGTGGCCGGCGCCTATCTGGCGCTGGCGCTCATCTTCCGCCTGATCCTGGCGGCGATCTACCAGCTGGTGTTCGTGCGCCGATGATCCGCGAGCTGGCTTTCATCGATGTCCTCTACCTGATCGCGGCCATGCGCTGGACGCTGGCCCTGACGGCGATCGCCTTCGCCGGCGGCGCCGTGGTCGGCCTGTCGGTCGCGCTGCTGCGCGTCTCGCCCGTGGCACCGCTGCGCTGGCTGGCCATGCTCTACGTGCACGCCGTGCAGGGCACGCCGCTGCTGGCCTGGCTGTTCGTCTTCTTCTTCGGCCTGTCGATCGTGGGCATCACCGTGTCGCCCTGGATCGCCGCCGCGGCCGCCTACTCGATCTACGCCGGCGCCTTCCTGGGCGAGATATGGCGCGGCTGCCTGCAGTCGATCCCGCGCACGCAATGGGAGGCCGGCGCGTCGCTGGGCCTGAGCTTCACCGAGCAGCTGCGCCATGTGATCATCCCGCAGGCGGTGCGGGTGGCGATCCCGCCCACGGTGGGCTTCCTGGTGCAGCTGATCAAGAACACGTCGCTGGCCGCCGTGATCGGCTTCGTCGAGCTGACGCGCGAAGGGCAGCTCACGACCGCCACGACGTTCCGGCCGTTCAGTGTCTACCTGATCGTGGCAGCGCTCTATTTCGCGCTCTGCTTCCCGCTCACCCGCTGGAGCCGGCGCCTTGAAGGGAGGCTGCATGTCGCTCGTTGATCTGCGCGACGTGGTCAAGCGCTACGGGCCGCTCACGGTGCTCGACGGCGTGTCCCTCTCGGTCGAGAAGGGCGAGATCATCGCCATCATCGGCCGCTCCGGCTCGGGCAAGAGCACCCTGCTGCGCTGCGTCAACGGGCTCGAGCCGATCCAGGGCGGCGCCGTCACGTTCGCCGGCACCGTGGTCAACGATCCCGGCACCGATCTGCGCAAGCTGCGCCAGCAGGTCGGCATCGTGTTCCAGAGCTTCAACCTCTTTCCGCACCTGTCGGTCGAGCGCAACATCACGCTGGCGCCCACGGTCGTGAAGGGCATGGACCGCCGGGCGGCGCGCGAGCTGGCGCGCACGGTGCTGCGCAAGGTCGGCCTGGAGGAGAAGATCGACGCCTATCCCGACCGCCTGTCGGGCGGCCAGCAGCAGCGGGTCGCGATCGCGCGGTCGCTGGCGATGTCGCCGCAGCTGATGCTGTTCGACGAGATCACCTCCGCGCTCGATCCTGAGCTGGTCGGCGAGGTCTTGAAGGTGCTGGAAGAGATGGCGGCCGACGGCATGACCATGATGCTGGTGACGCACGAGATGGGCTTCGCGCGCAAGGTCGCCAGCCGCGTGGTGTTCATGCACCAGGGCAAGGTGTGGGAGCAGGGGCCGGCGGCGCAGACGCTGGCCAGGCCACGCACGCCCGAGCTCGAGACGTTCCTGAGCGCGGTTCTGCATTGAGGGTGTTCAACCGAGGGGGAAGCGACATGAAGCGGATTCTGACCGGCCTGCTGACGCTGACATTCATGGCCTTGGCGGCGACGGCCGCCAGGGCCGACCGTTTCGAGGACATCCTGAAGAAGGGCGTGGTGCGCATCGCCGTGCCGCTCGATGTGCCGCCCTTCGGCTCGCAGAACCAGAACCGCGAGGCCGAGGGCTTCGACGTCGACCTCGCCAACATGGTGGCCAAGGCGCTGGGCGTGAAGCTGGAGATGCAGCAGGTCACCGGCGCCAACCGCATCCCGTTCCTGCTGACCGACAAGGTCGACATCGTGATCTCGGTGATGGGCCTCACGCCCGAGCGCGCCCGGCAGATCATGTTCACGGCGCCCTATGCCGACACCCAGCTCGCGGTGTTCGGCCCCAAGAGCGCCAACGTGACATCGGCCGATGCGCTGGGCAGCCTCAAGGTCGCGGCCGCCAAGGGCACGACGCAGGACCTCGGGCTGTCGGCGATGAACCCCAAGGCGACGATCATGCGCACCGAGGACGATGCCACGGCGGCGGCGGCCTACATCTCCGGCCAGGCCGACCTGATCGCCACCAACAGCCTGATCGTGCCCGACCTGGCCAAGCGCAATCCCAACAAGGAGTTCGAGCTGAAGTTCACCATCCGCCGCAGCCCGGCCCATATGGGCGTGCGCATGGGCGAGCACAACCTGGTGCGCTGGCTCGACGGCTTCATCTTCTTCAACACCATGAACGGCGAGCTCGACAAGCTGCACCGCAAGTGGCTCGGCATCCCCATGGCCCCGCTGCCGTCGCTGTAGCGTTATCTCCTCTCCCGCTGCGCGGGAGAGGAAGGGGCCCATCGCGAAGCGATGGGAAGGTGAGGGCCCAAGGACGAGGTGCCGAGTCCTGAAGCCCTCTCCCGCCGCGCGCTGTCGCGCCCGTCGACCTCTCCCGCTTGCGGGAGAGGTGAAAACAAGGAGTCTCCCATGACTGAAATCGAATGGTCGCGGCTGAAGGCCGCCGAGATCAAGGCGCTGGCCGGGCGCAATGCCGTCGTGATCGTGCCGATCGGCGCCACCGAGCAGCACGGCCCGCATCTGCCCAGCATGGTCGATTGGCGCCTGGTGCAGGAGGTCTCGCACCGGGCGGCACGCCTCATGACGCGCTCGGTGCCGGTGCTGGTGGCGCCCACCATTCCCTACGGCATGTCCGAGCATCACATGTCGCTCAACGGCACCATCGCGCTCGACTACGCCACGATGCATGCCGTGATCCGCTGCGTGGTGGAGTCGGCGATCCGCCACGGCTTCAAGCGCATCTTCGTGCTCAACGGCCATGGCGGCAACACGACGGCATTGCAGAACATGATCGGCGAGCTGACCGTCGCCCACAAGCTGCCGCTGGCCACCGGCACCTACTGGGACATCGCCGCCGCCTCGATCGCCAGGCTGCTCGAGCGGCAGAAGGCGCTGCTGCATGCCTGCGAGGCCGAGACCTCGATGCTGATGGCCGTGGCGCCGGAGCTGGTGAACCCCGACGAGCTGGCGCAGATGCACGGTCCCTACGTGCCTGGCCTGTCGGCGATCCCGGGCGTCAATGCCGGCGTCTACCGCTGGCGCCAGCTCTCCAGCCGCTCGCCCATCGGCGTGATCGGCGACGCCGCCGCCGCCAGCGCCGACAAGGGCGAGAAGCTGCTGCAGGCCATCGCCGCCGACGTCGCCGAGGCGCTGGCCGACGAGCGGCTATGGAACGCGCCGATCTGATGTCTCTCCTCTCCCGCTCCCACGCAGGGCTGTCCGGGGAAAAGCCTTCATGGTGAGCTTGTCGAACCATGAAGGCCGCGCACGACGGCTCGTGCGAGACGCTTCATGGTTCGACAAGCTCACCATGAAGCGTTGCTGCAGCGAAAAGTGCCACATTCTACCGGGCATCCTCCCCGGACAGCCCTGCGCTCCCGCGGGGAGAGGGATTACCGCTTCGGTGCGCTGGGCTGGCGCGGCAGCAGCGCCGTCAGCAGCCCTAGCAGCAGCAGGTACGGTGTCGCCTTGTAGACCGCATCGATGCCGGCGACGTCGGCAAGCTGACCGAGCGCCGCGGCCCCCAGGCCGCCCAGCCCGAACGAGAAGCCGAAGAACATGCCGGCCACCAGGCCGACGCGGCCGGGCATCAGGTCCTGGGCGTAGACCAGGATCGCGGAGAACGCCGAGGCCATGATCATCGCGACCACCACCGCCAGCACGCCGGTCCAGAACAGGTTGGCGTAGGGCAGCATCAAGGCGAAGGGCAGCGCGCCCAGGATCGAGAACCACATCACCGGGATGCGGCCGACCCTGTCGCCCACGACGCCGCCCACGATCGTGCCGGCGACGATGCCGATCAGGAAGGCGAACAGGTAGAGCTGCGCCGTCTGCACGTCGACGCCGAACTTGGCGATCAGGTAGAGCGTGAAATAGGAGCCCAGGCTGGCGCTGTAGACGTTCTTGGAGAACAGCAGCGCCACCAGGACGGCCACGGCCATGCTGACGCGGCGGCGCGACAGCGTCGGCATGCCGCCGCCCATTGTCGGGGCCTTGGCGCGGGCCGCCGGCTTCTGCGCGGGACGGCGGGCGCGGTACCAGCCGCCGACCTGGAACAGCACCATCATCGCCACCAGGGCCGCGGCGGAAAACCACACGATGCTCTGCTGGCCGTGGGGCACGACGACGAAGGCCGCCAGCAGCGGGCCGGCCGCGGATCCGATGTTGCCGCCGACCTGGAAGAGCGATTGCGCCAGGCCGAAGCGGCCGCCGGCGGCCATGCGCGCCACACGCGAGGCCTCGGGATGGAACACCGACGAGCCCATGCCGATCAGCGCCGCCGCCAGCAGGATCATGGGATAGCTGTGCGCCTGGGACATCAGCAGCAGGCCGACCAGGGTGAAGCCCATGCCGATCATCAGGGAATAGGGCTGCGGCCGCTTGTCGGTGTAGAGGCCGACCACCGGCTGCAGCATCGAGGCGGTGCACTGGAAGGCCAGCGTGATGAAGCCGATCTGCCCGAACGACAGCCCGTGCGAATCCTTGAGGATCGGATAGAGCGCCGGCACCAGCGACTGCATCATGTCGTTGAGCAGGTGGCAGAAGCTCAGCGACAGGATGATGGCGAAGGTCGTGCTCGTGGCCGACGCCGCAGTCGCCGGCGGGGCCTGTACCGCCGCCTCGGCTTCGTGGGCGGCCATCGTGCTGTTGCTCATCGAGGCATGGTAGCAGCGGCTACCCGCGGCGCCACCGCTGGCTCGGCAGGTCTGCGTTGCATGCCGGAGTTCGGTTGCATGACGCCTGCCTGACGGGTTGAGCATCAATCGACGAACGCAATCGATATGCCGCTCCCGCGGCCAAAAAGTGAATCCCATTCACATTGACAAGCCCGATCGGTGCCGTGTTGAATATGCACACGCAAGCTCGGTCGCAAATCCGTGCGCGTGAGGGGTGGAAATGGTGATTGCGCGCCGAGGAGCTGCAGTCCAGCCAATACGGGTCGTTGACGCATGCCGGTGCTGACGGGCGCCAGTGGCGCGCAGGCGGCCGTCGGCGGACCGGCGTTGCGCTGCACCGACATCCAGCGCTCGTTCGGCGGCGTGCAGGCGCTCAAGGGCGTGAGCTTTGACCTGCAGCAGGGCGAGATCTTCGGCCTAGTCGGCCCCAACGGCAGCGGCAAGACCACGATGGTCAACGTCGCCACCGGGTTCTACCCGCCCAATCAGGGCCGCGTGGCGCTGTTCGGCGAGGACATCACCGGCTGGTCGCCGCATCGCATCGCCCGCCACGGCGTCGCCCGCACCTTCCAGAACCTGGCCCTGTTCAAGGGCATGAGCGTGCTCGACAACATCCTGGTCGGCCGCCACATCCACATGCGGCCCAGCGCCCTCGCGACCCTGTTCTACTGGGTCGCCGCCGTGCGCGAGGAGGTGGCGCACCGGCGCGTGGTCGAGGAGATCATCGACTTCATGCAGCTGCAGGACATCCGGTACGAGCCGGTCGAGATCGTGCCGCTGGGCATGCAGAAGCGCGTCGAGCTGGCGCGCGCGCTGGCGGCCGAGCCGCGGCTGCTGATCCTGGACGAGCCCATGGCCGGCATGAACCAGGAGGAGAAGGAGTACATCGCCCGCTTCGTGCTCGACGCGCGTGTCGAGCGCGATCTGTCGGTGCTGGTCATCGAGCACCACATGGACGTCGTCACCGCCATCTGTGATCGCGTGCTGGTGCTGAGCGAGGGCGCGCCGCTGGCCCAGGGCAAGCCGCGCGAGGCGATGGCCGACCCCGCGGTCGTGGCGGCCTATCTCGGCCAGGGCGCTACGGCCGGGCCGGCCCGGGCAAGCGCATGAGCGCTGCCGCCGACGGCCCGCCGACCCTCATCGCGGCGCTGGCGCGCAACGCCGCCGAGCACGGCCGCACCGTCGCGGTGCGCGAGCGCGACCTCGGCATCTGGCAGGAATACAGCTGGACGGCATTCTTCGACGACGTGATGGCCGCCGCCGCCGGCCTGGAGGCGCTGGGGCTGAAGCCGGGCACGGCCATGACGGTGATCGGCGACAACCGCTACAACCTCTACGTCGCGATGCTGGGGGCGGTGGCGCTGGGCGCCTTTCCATCGCCTGTCTTCCCGGACGTGCCGCCGCAGGAGCTGACGCACTACACGCGGCACGGCGCGCCCGACATCGCCGTTGCCGAGGACCAGGAGCAGGTCGACAAGCTGATCGAGCTGCGCGGCCGCATCGGCCGGCCGGCGCATATCATCTACGACGACCGGCGCGGCCTGGGCGAGTACACGGCCGAGGGGCTCGTCGCCTTCGCTCACGTGCTGGCGCGCGGCCGCACGCGGCTGTCGGCCGAAGCGGGCCTGAAGGCCGACATCGCCAGCCGCGCCGGCGGCGACGACATCGCCGTGCTGCTGCATTCGTCGGGCACCACCGGCGCGCCCAAGGGCATCGCGCCGCGCCACCGGCACGTGATCGCCGCCGTGCGCAACGCCGCGGCGGGCGGCTACTTCCACACCGGCGAGGAGCACTACGCCTACCTGCCCACGGCGTGGATCGGCGACTTCGTCTTCACCGTGTGCGCCGGCATCATGCTGCGCTTCCACATCAATATCCCGGAGCGGCAGGAGACGGTGCTGGGCGACCTGCGGCAGGTCGCGCCGACCTTCTACCTCGCGGCGCCGCGCGCCTGGGACAACATGCTGACGCATGTCCAGGTCGGGATGGCCGATTCGACGCCGTTCAAGCGCCGCCTGTTCGACTACTTCATGCCGCGCGCGGTGGCGCGCGAGCGCCGGCGGCTGGCGGGCGAGTCAGACGGCCTGCGCGACCGCCTGATGGGGCTGCTGGGCGAGATGCTGGTGTTCGCGCCGATCAAGGATTCGCTGGGCCTGAGCCGCACGCGGCGCGCCTATACCGGCGGCGAGGCGCTGGGCGAGGACACGTTCCTGTTCTTCCGCGCCTTGGGCATCAACCTGAAGCAGTTCTATGGCCAGACCGAAACCTCGGCCTTCACGGCGGCGCAGGACGACGGCGCCGTGCGGCTGCATACGGTGGGGCGGCCGCTGCCCGGCGTCGATGTCAGGATCGACGACAGCGGCGAGATCCTGGTGCGCTCGCAGAGCGTCGTCGACAGCTACTTCGACGATCCCGACGCCACCGCCAAGGCGTTCGTCGACGGCTGGCTGCGGACGGGCGACGCCGGCTCGATCGATGCCGACGGCCAGCTCGTCGTCCTGGGTCGCGTCGGGGAGGTGGTGCGCACCGCCGCCGGCGAGCGCTACATTCCCAACTACATCGAGAACCGGCTGAAGTTCTCACCCTATATCCGCAACGTCGCCGTGATCGGCGCCGGCCTGCCGGTGCTCAACGCGATCGTGTGCATCGATTTCGATGCCGTGGCCTACTGGGCCGAGCAGCGCGGCATCGCCAGCACCTCCTATGCCGACCTGTCGCAGAAGCCGCAGGTGCTCGATCTCGTGCGCGACGTGATCGCACGCAGCAACCAGAACTTCGAGCCCGGTCTGCGCATCCACCGGTTCGTGAACCTGCACAAGGACTTCGATGCCGACGACGGCGAGATCACCCGCACCCGCAAGCTGCGGCGCAACGTGATCGAGGAGCGCTACGCTCCGCTGATCGCCGGCCTCTATGACGGCAGCACCGAGGTGAGCTTCGACGCGCGCATCACCTACGAGAGCGGCGAGACCGGCACCATGCGCCGCACGCTGGCCATCACCGAGGTAGCGACATGAGCCCGATCACATCCCTCTCCCCGCGCAGGCGGGGTCCTCGCATATGGCCCCTCCGTCATCCCGAGCGCAGCGAGGGATCTCCTGCGGCAAGGCGCACCGTGCGCCATTCGCAGGAGATCCCTCGCTGCGCTCGGGATGACCGAAAGGGCGGCAGCACAACGTTGCGCCGGATGCGATCGCCCTGCCTTCGCGGGCAGAACGAAACCTGGAGCACCCCCTGATGGACTACCTCCTGCTCGGCGAGCTTGCCATCAACGGCGCCCTGGTCGGGCTGATGTACGCCCTGGTCGCGGCCGGCATCGTGCTCGTCTACAAGACGTCGGGGCTGGCCAACCTGGCGCAGGGCGCCATCGCGATGATGGGCGCCTATCTGACCTGGGCCGTGGCCACCGGCCTTGGCGCGCCGATGGCGCTGGCGATCGTGCTGGCCCTGGCCATGATGTTCGTGGTCGGGCTGCTGATCGAGCGGCTGGCGCTGCGCCGCATGGCTGGCCAGCCGGTGATCATGGCCATCATGCTGACCCTGGGGCTGGAGATCATGCTGCGCGGCCTGCTGCCGGGCGTGTTCGGCGCGGCCGTGAAGCGGCTCGACGTCGGCATACCGCAGGCGCCGGTCTTCGTCGGCGAGCTGCTGGTGAACCGCGCCACGCTCTACGGCGGCATCATCTCGGCCGGCGTTATCCTGGTCTCGATGCTCATCTTCAACTCGCGGCTGGGCGTGTTCATGCGCGCCGTCTCGGACGACCAGACGGCGTCCTGGTCGGTCGGCATCCGGGTCGAGCGCGCCATCGCCGTGGCCTGGGGCCTGGCCGCGGTCACGGCGACGGTGTCGGGCATTCTGTGGGGCTCGACCCAGGGCGTCGACTGGTCGCTGTCGCTGCTGCTGATCAAGGCCCTGGCCATCGCCATCCTCGGCGGCCTGGACTCGATTCCCGGCGTGCTGATTGCCGGGCTGATCGTGGGCGTGGCCGAGAGCCTGGCCACCGGCCTGATCGATCCGCTGGTGGGCGGCGGCACGCGCGACATCGTCGCCTCGGTGATCATCCTGCTGACGCTGCTGATCAAGCCGCACGGCCTGTTCGGCCGCGAGCACATCGAGAGGGTGTGATGTTCTACCGTCGCGCCGGCATCCGCCACACCAGCTATCGCGCCGAGCGGCAGCTCTGGCCGCTGCCCTTCGACCGGGCGCTGGTGGCGCTGGTGTTCGCGCTGCTGGTGCTGGCGCCCCTGTACCTGGGCGACCTCTACCTGGCCGGCTACCTGCTGCCCTGGATCATCTGGTCGACGGCGGCGCTCGGGTTGAACTTCCTGATGGGCGGCGCCGGCCAGATCCATCTCGGCTATGGCGCGGTCATGGCGATCGGCGCCTACACCTCCGTCCATCTCGTGCGCGCCGGCGTGCCCCTGGAGGTCGCCATGATCGGCGGCGGCCTGGCCAGCGCCGCGATCGGCATCATGTTCGGCGCCGCGGCGCTGCGCGTGAAGGGCCTCTACCTGGCGATGGCGACGCTCGCCATGCAGTACATCGTCGACTTCGTGATCTCGCACGTGCCGGCGATCAGCGGCGGCACGCAGGCCACGATCCAGGTGCCCACCGTGCGCTTCCTCGGCGTGCCGATCGTCGGCAATACCGCCACCTACTACATGGCCCTGGCGGTGGGCACCGTGGTCACGCTGTTCATGCTCAACGCACGGCGCACCAGCCTGGGCCGGGCGCTGGCGGCGGTGCGCGAGAAGGACTACGCCGCCGAGGTGATCGGGGTCGGCACCTTGCGCTACAAGCTGCTGGCGTTCTGGATCTCGTCGTTCATCGGCGGCGTCGTGGGCGCCGTGCTGGCGGTCTGCTACCTGCGCTCGATCTCGCCCGACCAGTTCCACATCGAGCTGTCGATCCAGCTCGTGGCCATGGTGATCGTGGGCGGCCTGGGCAGCGTGCTGGGCTCCTTCTTCGGCGCGGCCCTGATCCTGTTCGCGCCCATCGTGCTCAACAACGTCATCGGCAGCCTGTCCGACACGTTCGCTCTTTCCATCAGCTCGGACCTTCGCGCGCATGTCCCGCTGATGCTCTACGGCGCGCTCATCATCGGCTTCCTGCTGTGGGAGCCCCTTGGCCTTGCCAAGATCTACGCCAATGTCAGGGACTATTTTCTTGTCTGGCCGTTCCGCCACGCCAGGCGGTGAGGGCCATCGGAGGGAGAAGCGGGCAATGACACTCAATCGTCGCGACTTCGTGGCCGGCGCCGCCGCGATCGGCCTGGCAGCGCCGCTGCCGCTGGGCCGGGCGCTGGCGCAGGAAAAGGTGATCCGCCTGGGCATGCCGCAGGACTTCACGCGGGTCTACACGTTCGTGACCGCCGAATACAGCCAGGGCCAGCGCGACTACTTCACCCTCATCAACGATCGCGGCGGCATCAACGGCCATAAGCTGCTGGCCGAGGTCTCCGACCACGGCAACGATGTGCCGCGCGCGATCGAGGCCTACGAGCGGCTGAAGCAGCAGGGCGCCGTGCTGATCGATCCGCTGTCGACGCCCGTGGCGCGGGCGCTGGTGCCGCGCGCGCTGCAGGACCAGATCAACATGCTGACGACCCTGTCGGGCCGCAGCGATGCCGCCGACGGCAGCGTCTTTCCCTACGTGATGCCGCTGTCGCCGAACTACTGGACGCAGGCCGGGATCCTGGTCGACTTCTTCCGCCAGCAGGACAAGGACCTCAAGGGCAAGAGGATCGTCCTGGTCCATATCGACACGCCGTTCGGCCGCGAGCCGCTGCCGGTCTTCCAGGCGCTGGGCAAGAAGCTGGGATACGAGTTCCAGGCCTTCCCCTACACGCCGCCGGGCAACGACCAGTCCGCGATCTGGCCGCAGGTGCGCCGGGCGCGGCCGGACTGGGTCGTGTTCTGGGGCGCCGGCGTGGGCCAGACCGTGGCGCTGAGCGAGGCGGTCCGCAACGGCATCCGCATGGACCGCGTCTCCTCGTCGGTGTGGCTGTCGGAATCGGACATGGAGGTCGCCGGCAAGTCCGAGACCAAGGGCGTCCTGAAGTTCGAGGCCTGCGCCGGCGGCCGCGAGCCCAAGCTGATCCAGGAGATCCTCAAGGACGTGGTCGGCAAGGGCAAGGGCGCCGGGCCGGAAGGCAAGGTCGGCACCAGCTACTACAATATCGGCGTGATGATGGCCGCCATCATCACCGAGGGCGTGCGCGTGGCGTTCCAGAAGGCGCCCAACGGGCCGGTGACGGGACCGTGGCTCAACGAGGGCCTGCGCGCCATCACCAACTTCACCGCCGAAGGGCTGATGCCGCCCATGACGTCGACCAAGGCCGACCACCAGGGCGGCGGCCGCGGCCGCGTCGTGCGCTGGGACGGCGCCAAGTTCGTGCCGGCCACCGACTGGTTCACGGCCAACCAGGACCTGGTCTGGGACGAGATCCGCAAGGCCTCGGCGGAGTTCAAGGCCAGCGGCAAATAGCGGAAATGTCGATGGCTGCGCCCGGGGGCATTTTCTGTATGTTCCCCCTTGCGGGCAGGGCGATCGCATATGCTGCCGTTACCCCTCGCCCCGCGGCAGCGGGGAGAGGGAGGGGCCCATCGCGTAGCGATGGGAAGGTGAGGGGTACGAGCGACCAGTCCCTGTTCTCTCCGCATGGCCTGATCGTTCCTACCCCTCACCTTCCCATGCCTTCGGCATGGGCCCCTTCCTCTCCCCGCTGCCGCGGGGCGAGGAGACGGCGTCGGTGCGCCATATGCGATCGCCCTGTCCTTGCCGTACGGACGATGACATGACCCTGCTGGCGCTCAACAACGTCGAGGTCGTCTACGACCGCGTCTTCCTCGCGGTGAAGGGCGTGTCGATCGACGTGCCCGAAGGCGGCCTCGTCGCCTTGCTGGGCGCCAACGGCGCCGGCAAGTCGACGACGCTGAAGGCGGTGAGCGGCCTGCTGAAGCCGGAGCGTGGTCTGGTGAGCCGCGGCGACATCCATTTCGGCGGCGACAGCATCGCCGGCGTGGAGCCGGCCGAGCGCGTGCGCCGCGGCATCGTGCATGTGCTCGAGGGACGTCGCGTCTTCGAGCACCTGACGCCGGCCGAGAACCTGCTGGCCGCGACCTCGATGCACCGCAACCGGGCCAAGGTCGCGACGCTGATCGAGCGCACCTTCGACTGGTTCCCGTCGCTGGCGGCGCGCAAGGCGTCGAAAGCCGGCTACCTGTCGGGGGGCGAGCAGCAGATGCTGGCCATCGGCCGGGCGCTGATGACCGAGCCCAGGCTGATCCTGCTCGACGAGCCCAGCCTGGGCCTGTCGCCGCGGCTGGTGGGCGAGATCTTCGCCATCATCCGCCGCATCAACCAGGAGGCCGGCGTGGCCGTGCTGCTGGTCGAGCAGAACGCGACCGCGGCGCTGGCCATCGCCGAGACCGCGTACCTGCTTGAGAACGGCCGCGTCGTGATGAGCGGACCCGCCGCCGTCATCGCCGACAATCCCGACGTCAAGAACGCCTATCTCGGCGGCGACCACGCCGTCGACTACCTGGCCGTCAAGCACTACCGCATGCGCAAGCGCTGGCTGTCGTAGCGTCCCGAAAGGCTTTGCCGAAACAATGCTTCATGGTGAGCAAGGTGAATGCGGAGCATTCACCTTGCTCACCATGAAGGCTTTTGAGAACCTACCGTCCCTGCAGCGCCCGCCACACGCGCTCGGGCGTCGCCGGCATGTCGAGATGGCGGATGCCGCGCTCCGACAGCGCGTCGATCACCGCGTTCATCACCGACGGCAGCGCGCCGGCGCAGCCGGCCTCGCCGCAGCCCTTGACACCCAGGATGTTGGTCCTGGCGGGCACGGGATGGCTCTGCACCGTGAACGCCGGAGCGTCGGCGGCGCGCGGCAGCGCGTAGTCCATGTAGGAGCCGGCGAGCGGCTGGCCCTGCTCGCTGAACACCGTGCGCTCCATCAGCGCCTGGCCGATGCCCTGCACCACGCCGCCATGCGCCTGGCCTTCGACCAGCAGCGGGTTGATCACGGTGCCGAAGTCGTTGACCATCACATAGCGCACCACGTCGATGGCGCCGGTCTCGGGATCGATCTCGACCTCGGCGACATGGCAGCCGTTGGGGAAGGATGACGGCGGCGTGTCCGACACGTGTGCCACGTCCAGCGACGGCGGCACGTCGGGCGGCAGCGCGGCGCCGGCGTGCAGGCGCCGCGCCAGCTCCATGATGCCGATGCCGCGGTCGGTGCCGGCGATGACGAAGCGGCCGCGGTCGAACTCGATGTCGGCGACGGCCGCCTCGAGCAGATGCGCCGCGATCTGCCTGCCGCGGTCGACGACCTGGGCGCTGGCCTCGACGAAGGCCTGGCCGGCGACCAGCATCGAGCGCGAGCCGCCGGTGCCGCCGCCGGCCTTGAGCTCGTCGCTGTCGCCCTGGATCAGCCGCAGCTTCTCGAACGGGATGCCCAGCTTCTCGACCAGCACCTGCGCAAACGGTGCCGCATGGCCCTGGCCATAATCGAGCGTGCCGCTGATCATGGTCACGCTGCCGTCGGCCTCGAAGCGGATGCCACCCATCTCCTTGCCGGGCGGGGCCGTCACCTCGAGATAGCTGCCGACGCCACGTCCGCGCAGCTTGCCGCGGCCCCGGCTGTCGGCCTTGCGCGCCTCGAAGCCGGTCCAGTCGGCCGCCGCGAGCGCCTTGTCGAGCACGCTGGTGAACTCGCCGCTGTCGTAGAGCATGCCCGACGGCGCCTTGTAGGGCATCGCCTGCGGCGGGATGTGGTTGCGCCGGCGCAGCTCGATGCGGTCGATGCCCATCTCGTGGGCCGCCGTGTCGATCAGGCGCTCCATGTAGTAGTTGCCCTCGGGCCGGCCGGCGCCGCGATAGGCCGCAACAGGCGTGGTGTTGGTGAACGCGATCTTGGAGTTCACCTCGATCACCGGCGTGCGATAGACGTCGACGACGTTCTTCACCGCGTTGATGGTGGCCGGCAGCGGCGGATAGATGAAGGCGCCGGCGTTGCCGTAGCCGGTCAGCCGCACGGCGAGGAAGTGTCCGTCGGCATCGAGCGCCAGCTCGGCGATCCGCTGGTGGTCGCGGCCATGATGGTCGGAGACGAAGCTCTCCGAGCGCTCGTCGGTCCACTTGACCGGCCGGGCCAGCGCGCGGGCGGCGAACAGCACGCAGGGATATTCGGGATAGACCGGCGCCTTCATGCCGAAAGAGCCGCCGACATTACCGGTCAGCACATGCACCCTGTCCGGCGCCACGTTGAGCACGTCCTTGGCCAGCGAGCCGCGCATGCCGAACACGCCCTGGCTGCCGACATGCAGGGTCCAGCGTCCGCCGGCCGGATCGTAGCTGCCGATCGCCGCGCGCGGCTCCATGGCGTTGACCACGACGCGGTTGCTGACGATCTCCAGCCGCGTGACATGCGTGGCGCGCGCGAAGGCGGCGGCGACGGCGTCGGCATCGCCATAATGGTAGTCCAGCACCAGGTTGCCCGGCGCCGCGTCATGGAGCTGCGGCGCGCCGGGGGCCAGGGCGGCGGCGGGGTCGGTGACCGCTGGCAGCTCCCCGACATCGAGCATCACGGCTTCGGCCGCATCCTTGGCCTGGGCTGCCGTCTCGGCCACGACGACCGCGACCGCCTCGCCCACAAAGCGCACCTTGTCCTTGGCCAGAGCCGGGCGCGGCGGCGTCTTCATCGGCGAGCCGTCGCGGTTGGGGAACGCCACCGGGCATTTCAGCGGCCCGAAGCCACCCGCTTCGAGATCGGCCTGCGTGTAGATGCCCAGCACGCCCGGCATGGCGCGCGCCGGCGCGAGGTCGATTCCGCGCAGGATGGCATGCGCATGCCGGCTGCGCACCATCACGGCATAGGCCTGGTTCGCGAGGTTGACGTCATCGGTGTAGCGGCCTTCGCCGCGCAGCAGCTTGGGGTCCTCGCTGCGCGGCACGGGCTGGCCGATGCCGAACTTCATCAGCGCCAGATCGGTGTCAGGCTCGTCACGCATAAGAGTACCTCCATGCCGGAACCGCCATGGGGCGGCCGACGACAGGTCTGCAGATATCGGATGGCCTTGATGCTAGCGGCTGCCGCGCCACCCGGGCAACGGCGATTCTGCAAGGGCGATCTGTTTCGGACCGCGCGCGTCCACGCGCGCACTCAGCGAAGCGAAAAGCGAAAGTTGTCGGCGCTGACGCGCCGATGCGCGCGTGGACGCGCGCGGTCCGAAAAAGCCCTTCCCTATTTGTCCGGCCAGGTCGGCCAGGCCTGCGGCACCCGGGTCGCCAGCCAGCGCGCCAGGGCGGCGTTGACCTGCAGCGGGCGCTCCTGCGCCATCCAGTGGCCGGAGGCGACGATTTCGGTCGTGAGGTTGCGGCAGTGCGCGCGCATCGGCTCGGCCAGCCGCGATTCGACGGTCTCGCAGACGTAGTCGTAGCGCGCCGCCAGGAACAGCACCGGCATGTCGAGCCGGCCGCCGTTCACCGCCGTCTCGGCATAGAGGGCGTTGGCCTTGTGGTTCATGTAGTAGGAATCGGGCCCGAAGAAGCCGTTGCGCTCCAGCGCCTCGGCGTAGACGCGCAGATCCTCCTCGCTGACGACGTCGGGGTCACGCGGCAGGTCCGGCGCGGCCGGCAGGCCACGGAACCAGCCGGCATGCTGGCGCGCAAAGGCCGTCACCGCCGGCTGCATGACGCCGGTCGGGTTGCCCTTGCGGAATATCGCCTTCACCATGTTGTAGGGGTTGGCCTCGAACTGCTTCGTGGCGGTCGCGAAGTTCTCCTCGTAGAAGCGCATGTACTCCCACTGTCCGGCCGGGAACTCGCTCTCGGGATAGACCCGCCGGTCGACCAGCGGGATCACGAAGTCGAGCCCGCGCTCCAGGCTGTAGTAGGGCACGCACAGGCTTGCCACCGCGCGGCAGCGGTCGGGATGGTGGCTGGCGATGTTCCAGACCACCGGGCTGCCCCAGTCATGCCCGACCCACACGGCCGACGCTGCGCCCAGCGCGTCCAGCAGCTCGATCATGTCGGCCACGATGTGCTCCTGGGCATAGTCCGCGTGCGTGCGATAGACGCCGGAGCGTCCGTAGCCGCGCATGTCGGGGGCGATGGCGCGAAAGCCCAGGCTCGCCATGCACGGCAGCTGGTGCCGCCAGCTCAGCGACAGCTCCGGCCAGCCGTGCACGAAGATGATCAACGGCCCGTCCCGCGGACCGGCCGCGAGATAGAACGTCTTGTGGCGCGATGTTTCCGCGACATGTTCGGTGAGCACGAAGCAGCCTCCTTATGCGTCCTGGTTGGACGATCGTCCGAAGCTTGTGCGTGGAAGATAGCAAATTGTGAGTCGCCACTGTCATCCCGAGCGTAGCGAGGGATCTCCCGCGAATGGCGCACTGTGCATCCCTCGCAGGAGATCCCTCGCTGCGCTCGGGATGACAGGTGTGTCACCGACCCGCGATTCCAGGTGCTAGGTGATATCCAGGCTGCGCTCGGCGTGCGCCAGCACGGCCTCGACTTGCTCCCACCGGACATCGGAAAACCATTCCAAGAAGTCATTTACAGTGGCGCCGTCTTCCAGGTTCTCGAACAGCGCCTTCACCGGCACGCGCGTGCCCTTGAACAACCAGGCGCCGCTCACCTTGCCGGGTATGCGCTCAACGGCTGGGCAATCGCTCCAGTTCAACATGAGGTGAACCTATGTCGTGCGGTCGACCATCTCAAGACTCTGATCATGCCGGCCAAGATCATCGATGTGGTGCAAAAGCGGAACAAGCGCAAACCCTCCTGAAAGCCGCCGGGAGGCCGTCAGCCCGCCACGGCGCCGGGCCGGCCGTTCTCGACCACGAAGTCCTTCAGCCGCGTGACCCCGGACTGCGGGTCGCGCACGTCGTCGACTGCCTCGAATTGCGCCGACAGGGCCTTGCCGGTCAGCTCGATCGCGACATAGCCGCGCTTGTCGCCACGGCCGTACTTCAGATACAGGAAATGCGCCAGAGCGCGATCCACGGTCGCCTGGCTGGGGCCGTCCGACGTGATCGAGCTGCCCACGAGCTCCGTCGCCACCACCGGGCTGGCCGCGGCGTTGTCGCGCTTCAGGTCGGTGACCCAGAAGGAGTGCACGTCGCCGCCGATCACGACCGGGTTGGCCGTGCGATGCCGGACCAGGCCGTCGAGCAGCCGCTGGCGCGCCGCCGGATAGCCGTCCCAGCGATCGACCATGTAGCCCGGCTTGCCGTCGCTGCCGCGGTCGATCTCGGCCATCAGGGTCTGCTGCGCGATCACCGTCCAGCGTCCCTTGGCGTTCGCCAGGCTGTCGTCGAGCCAGGCTTCCTGCGCCTTGCCCAGGATGGTGCGCTCCGGGCTGCGGCGCTCGGCGCAATCGACCGGCCGCTTGGTGACACGGCTGTCGTCGCTGCAGGGCGGCGGCGAGCGGTACTGGCGGTCGTCCAGCAGCATCAGATCGAGCATGTCGCCGAAGCGGTAGCGGTCGTAGATCCGCAATCCCTCGCCGGCCGGCGCCATCGCCGGCGGCACCGGCATGTGCTCGAACCAGGCCCGGTAGGCGGCGCGGCGGACCGAGAGGAAGAATTTGGGGTCGCGATTGCGCGGCGAGCGGTCGTTGGCGTAGTCGTCGGCGACCTCATGGTCGTCCCAGATCGCCAGCCAGGGGAAAGCCGCGTGCGCCGCCCGCAGGTCGGGATCGCTCTTGTAGAGCGCATAGCGGTCGCGGAACTCCTCCAGGGTCGTGGGGATGGCGCCGGTGTGCTGGCGCACATGCTGGCGGCCCCACGAGAGCTCGTAGATGTAGTCGCCGAGATGAATCACGAGGTCGAGCTCGCGCTGCGCCATATGGCGGTAGGCGCTGAAATAGCCCTGCTCGTATTGCTGGCATGAGGCGAAGGCGAAACGGAAGCGGTCCAGCGGCGCGCCAGCCTGTGGCGCGGTGCGCGTGCGCCCCACCGGGCTCACCGCATCGCCGGCCCGGAAGCGGTACCAGTACCACCGTCCGGGCTTCAGGCCCTGCACCTGGACGTGGACGGCGTGCGCCAGAGCGGGCATTGCCATATGCCGGCCGCGCGCCGCGACGTGGCGGAAGCCGTCATCCTCGGCGATCTCCCAGTCGACTGCCACCGGCGCCGGATCGAGGCCGCCGCCGTTCAGCGGATCCGGCGCCAGGCGTGTCCACAGCACGGCGCTGTCGGGCCGCGGGCATCCCGAGGCGACGCCGAGCTGGAACGGGTCGGCGCCGAACGCATGGGCGGTCGATGTGATCAACGCCGGCGCGGCGACGAGGCCCGCCGCGCCGAGCAGGACCCGGCGCCGGCCAGGCAGACTCTGTGTGCCGCGCAACGACATGGCCGTCACACTGCCGCCGATCGCGCGGCAAGCGCAAGGTCGGGGCGGTCGGTTGTGATCTGCCGGATCGGCTGGCGCAGCCAGTGTGCGATGTCGTCGGGCTCGTTCGGCACCCATGCGCCCAGCCGGCTGCGGCCCAGCCGCGCCAGGCAGAGATCGAGTGTCGCGGACAGCAGGCTCTTCTCGACCGCGACCAGGCAGCCATCGATGGCGGCGAACCGCTCCAGCGCCGGCTCGATGCCGCCCAGCAGCTCGGCCGAGCGGCGGTCCAGCGAGGCCAGCACGCGCTGGTCGGGATCGATGCGCCGTACCGCCTCCAGCACTTCAGGCACGAAGCAGGTGATGATCGCGCGCTGGCGCAGGCCGTGGCGCGCGATCGCGTCGATCAGCCTGCCTTCCAGGCCGGGATAGGCCCGTCCGGCGATATCCGTCTTGATCTCCAGATGCAGCTCGACGGGACTGTCCCGCAAAAGGGCGAGCACCGCGTCGAGCGTCGGCACGCCGGCGCCGCCGGCGTCGCGCAGCCGCGTGGCGGCGAGCTCGGCTGCGGTCAGGCCAGCCACGGCGCCGGTGCCTTCGGTCGTGCGCTCCAGGGTCGGGTCGTGGATCACGACCAGCGTGCCGTCACGTGCCAGGTGCACGTCGAGCTCGATGCCGTCGACGCCCAGGGCCAGCGTGTGGCGAAATCCCTCCAGGCTGTTCTCCGGCCAGAGGTTGCGCGCGCCGCGATGTCCGATGATCAGGACCATGGTCGTGCCAACTCATATGCTGGTCGCTTCATGGTGAGCCTGTCGAACCATGAAGCGGTATGCATCGTCTTGTGTGCGACGTCTTCATGGTTCGACAGGCTCACCATGAAGGCTACTGGGGTTGGTGGTGTCACTTGCTGCTGTCGACCAGCCCCTTCACGAGCCAGCGCTGCAGCACCACGACCACGATCACCGGCGGCAGCATCACCAGCAGGGCGGCATTCATCGCGATGTTCCAGGCCGGCTCCATGTCGGAGCGCGGGATCAGGTTCTTCAGGCCGATCACGGCCGTGGCCATGTCGGACTCGGTGGTGAACAGCAGCGGCCACAGATACTGGTTCCAGCCGTAGAGGAACAGGATGATCGCCAGCGCCACCATGTTGGCGGTCGACAGCGGCAGCAGCACGCTCCAGAAGAAGCGCAGGGGCGAGGCGCCGTCGATGCGCGCCGCCTCGCACAGCTCCTCGGGGACCGTGAGGAAGAACTGCCGGAACAGGAACGTCGCCGTCGCCGAGGCGATCAGCGGCAGGATCAGGCCGCCATAGGTGTCGATCATGTTCCACTCGACCGTGATCTCGACCCTGTGCCCGGTGAGCGCGCCGATCCAGGCGCCGACATCGAGCACGTCGAGCAGCCATTGCAGCGGCAGCGCGGCGTTGGCCACCGCCTCGTAGGTCGGCAGGATGCGCACTTCGACCGGCAGCATCAGCGACACGAAGATCAGCCAGAACGCCAGCATCCGGTAGCGGAAGCGGAAATAGGTGATGGCGAAGGCCGACAGCAGCGACACCGCGATCTTGCCGATGGTGATGCCCAGCGCCACGATCAGCGAGTTGACGAACAGGCGCCCCAGATTGCCTTTCTCCCAGGCCGTGCGGGCGTTCTCGAAGAACTGGTCGCCGGGCAGCCACGGAAAGGGAATCGCGAGCACGTCGGCCACCGTGTGCGAGCCGGCGACGAACGCGAAATAGAGCGGCAGGCAGACCAGCAGCGCGCCGCCGATCAGGATCAGGTGGCAGGCGATGTCCGTGCCGCGCGCGCGCTCGACCATGTCAGACGTCCTTTCGGACCGCGCGCGTCCACGCGCGCATCTGCGCGATAGCGCCGACAATGTTTCGCTCTTCGCTTCGCTGCGAGCGAATGCGGGCGTGGACGCCCGCGGTCCGAAGCACAGATCGCCGCACGCTCATGGCCTACACGTCGTAGTTGACGTTCCGCTCGACGTAGCGGAACTGCAGCAGGGTGAGGATGATGGCGAACGCCATCAGCAGCACCGACTGGGCTGCCGAAGAGCCCAGGTCGATATGGACGAAGCCGTCCTGGTAGACCTTGTAGACCAGGATCATGGTGGCGCCGGCCGGCCCGCCGTGGGTGACGGCGTCGATGATCGCGAAAGTCTCGAAGAAGCCATAGACGAAGTTCATCACCAGCAGGAAGAACACGGTCGGCCCGATCATCGGCAGCGCCACCGTGAAGAAGCGGCGCGTCGGGCCGGCGCCGTCAACGGCTGCCGCCTCCAGCAGCGACGGCGGCACCGCCAGCAGGGCCGCGACCAGGAAGATGTAGTCGTAGCAGATATGCTTCCATGTCGCGGCCAGGGTCACGAGGATGAAGGCGTCGCTTCCGTTGCGGTTGGGATCCCAGGCGATGCCCAGCGCCTGCAGGGCGTGCGCGATCGGCCCCACGGCCGGATTGAACAGGAAGGCCCAGAGGATGCCGGCTATGACCGGCGCCACCGCATAAGGCAGCAGGATCACCGTGCGGTAGAGGCCGCGCGTGCGGATCACGCGGTCGGTGGCGAAGGCCAGCAGGCCGGCGACGGTGATGGTGAGCGCGTTCTGCGCCAGGGTGAACCAGAGCGTGACCCAGACCGACGACTGGTATTCCGGGCTCGCCAGCAGGGCGCGGAAATTGTCGAACCACACGAACTGCATGCGGTTGCCGAAGGGATCGGCCAGCAGGAACGCCTGCGCCAGCGCACGCAGCGCCGGAATGAAGAAGAACAGGGCCAGCACCAGCAATTGCGGCAGCAGCAACAGCAGCGGCAGCCGCGAATGCCGGAAATGGGCCCGCTTCAGGCCGGTCGCTTTGCCCTCTCCCGCGCGCGGGAGAGGGAGGGGCCCGTCGCGCGACAGCGCGATGGGAGGGTGAGGGGCCACGGACGAGATGTGGAGTCCTTGGGCCCTCACCCGCCGGGCGCTGGCGCGCTCGGCGACCTCTCCCGCAAGCGGGAGAGGTGAACGGTCAGTACTTCCCGGCATGCAGCTTCTCGAACTGCCGCAGGATGTCGTTGCCGCGGCGCACGGCGTCGTCAAGCGCCTGCTGCGGCGGCTTCTTGTTGGCGAACACCGCTTCCAGCTCCTGGCGCAGGGCGAAGGTGGTCTGCGTGAAGTTGCCGAAGCGGAAGCCCTGCGAGTTCGCCGTCGGCGTGCCGCGGCTGAGCTGCAGGACGGCGATCTCCCGCGTCGGGTTGGCCGCATAGTAGCCTTCCTGCTTGGCCAGCTGGTAGGCCTTGTTGGTGAGCGGCACGTAGCCCGTGGCCTTGTGCCACCATACCTGCAGCTCGGGGCTGGCGAGGAAGCTCAGGAACGCCGCGACCGCGTCGTATTCCTCGGCCTTGTGGCCCTTGAGCACCCAGATCGTGGCGCCGCCGATGGTGCTGTTGCGTGCCGTGACGCCCGGCTCGGCCGGCAGGTAGGTGGCGCTCCAGGCGATCTTGGCGTTGCGCTCGACGCTGCCATGGGCGGCGGTCGATGCGAAGAAGGTCGAGCACTTGCCCGACGTGTAGAGCTGCTCGGGGTTCAGGCCCTGGCCGGCGATCTGCATGACGCCATCGTCGACCCACTTCTTCAGGCGGGTGACCTGCTGCACCACCAGGGTCTTGTTGTAGACGAACTCGGTGTCGAGCCCATCGAAGCCCTTGGACCTGGTGCCGAAGGGCTGGTCGTTCACCACGCTGTAGTTCTCGACCAGGCTCCAGAAATAGTCGCCGGCCAGCGACGAGCCGCAGTCGGCGATGCCCTTGGCCTTGATCGCGTAGAGCTGCTTCTCGAGCTCCGGCCAGGTCGGCGCCGGGCCATCCTTGAAGCCGGCCTTCGCGAAATGCTCCTTATTGTACCAGAGGATCGGCGTCGAGGAGTTGAAGGGCATGCTCATCAGCTTGCCCTTGTACGTATAGTAGCCGGCGACCGGCTTGATGAAGTCGGACCAGTCGATCGCGTGCTTCTTCTCGGTCAGCAGGTCCTGCACCGGCACGATCGCGTCCGACAGCAGCATGGTCATGAAGCCGCGCTCGTAGATCTGCACCATGTGCGGCGCCTTCTTGGCGCGATAGGCGGCGATGGTGCCGTTGATCACCTCGTCGTAGTTGCCCTTGTTCACGGCCACCACGGTGTACTTGGCCTGCGAGTCGTTGAACTTCTTGACCAGCTCGTCGACGCGCTCGCCCAGCACGCCGCCCATGGCGTGCCAGAACTGCACCTCGACCTTCTGCGCCCATGCCGGCACGGCCATCCCGGCCGTCACACAAGCCGCCAGCAGTCCCGATACGAACTTCTTCCGCGTCGTCATCATCGCACCCCTCCCGTGTACATCCTCCCCCACGCGTAGCGTGGGGGAGGTGCCCCGAAGGGGCGGAGGGGGAGCCGACGTGGTCTTCGTTACATAGACCTCGTCGGCTCCCCTCCGCCCCTTCGGGGCACCTCCCCACTTGCGTGGGGAGGAAAACGCCAGAACCCATCCGCGTCGAACAGGCTGCGCACGGCCTCGTCGAGCCAGCCCAGGTCGTGCAGCAGATCGAGCCCGGTGTAGCGGCGCCGGATCAGCCGCGCGCGCCGGTAGTCGGCGGCGTGCTTCTGGGCCGATACGCCGATGTCGGCGGCGCACGCCGGCCCGCCCACCGCCTGCAGCCATTGCTGCACCTCGCGGGCGCTGGGCAGCATCTGCCGCAGCCGCGCCGACAGTGCCGGCCAGCATTGTTGCAGCGCCTGCAGCCGTCGGCCGGTGGCGGCGGCATCGCCAGCCTTGGCCAGGGTCTCGCGCTCGGCATTGCTTGCCATGAACGGCACGGCAAACGCGGCCGCGACCTCGGCCTGCAGCGCCGCCTGCGATGGCACCCGTGCCGCCAGCGCCGCCGGCGCGATGGCGCCAAGGTCCTGCTGCAGCAGCCATTCATAGGCCGCCAGCATCGAGAGGCAGCCGACGCCGACGCAGGCGCCGTGCGAGACAGGCTCGCCATCGACGGCCAGGCCTTCCATTTCCCAGAGATGCGCGAACTGATGGTCGCTGCCGCTGGCGGGCCGCGAGTTGCCGTGCGCCTGCATGGCGAGGCCTGAAGTCAGCAGGCCGCGCACCAGGCCCTCAAGCGCGGCGCGGTCGCCGCGCCTTATGGCCTCTGGCTGTTTCAGCCACCTGCTCAGGTTGTCCTGCACCAGCGCGAACGGGCCGTCGTTGACCTTGTCCTCGCCCAGCGCGTCGGCCACCACCCAGTCGGCGCCGGCCACCAGCTTGCCCGCTAGGTCGCCGTAGCCCCAGGCCGCCATGCCATCCGGTGCCGTCGCGATCACGTCGGTATCGGCTACCACCACGGCAGGCGCCGGGCAGTCGAAGGTGCGCTTGAAGCCGCCGTCACGCAACGCCGCGCCGGATGCGGCATAGCCGTCCATCGATGCGGCCGTGGGCACGCAGGCGTAGGACAGGCCGGCCAGGGACGCCGCGTATTTCACCAGGTCGTTGATGACACCGGCGCCCACCGCGATGGGGACAGCGGTGCTGGCGCGCAGGGTTCCGGCGAGGCTACGGGCGGTCTCGGCGTATGGCCGGATGCGCGGCGTGCCGCGCAGGATTTGAGGCGCGGCCGTGGCCAGGCCGGCCGCTGCCAGAAGCTGCGTGACCTGCGGGCCGGCGGCGGCCCAGGTGTTCTCGTCGGCGACGATGACATAGCGCGGTGCCGGCAGGATTCGCTGCAGAACCGGTGGCAGGGCCGCCAGCACGCCCGCGCCGACGCGCATGTCCTGCGTCGTCACGATGCGGCGCAATGCGGCCGGCAATTGCTGGTCGAGCGTGTCCATGGGGGTGGCTGCGCTCCTGTCTGTCCGTCGCCACCAGCCTAGCCAGCATATTAACATTTGTATAGTGTCACATACATGTGTTTCAAAACGATTTCAGGCGGCGGCGATCGGTCCTTGTGGTGGCGCGGGTGCCTGCGGCACGGTGCTGCACGCGAAGCCTGATGGATATGGGGGCATGACGGTCGACGACGAGCAGCTGCGCGTGCGCGTGGCCTGGCTGTATTTCATGGAAGGACTGACGCAGGCCGACATCGCCGGGCGGCTGGGCATCACGCGGCTGCGCGCCAACCGGCTGCTGGGCGAGGCGCGCGAAAGCGGGCTCGTCAGCATCCAGGTCAACTCCAGGCTGGCGGACTGCGTGGCCCTGGAGCGCCAGCTGGTGGCGGAAACGGCGCTGCGCGACGCCGTGGTCGTGCCCACGCCCGCCGATCCCGACCAGGTGCCGGTGGTGCTGGGCCGTGCCACTGCCGAATATCTGGCGCGCCATCTCGATGAGAACCGCGTGCGCGGGCTGGGGGTCGGCTGGGGCACGACGCTGCGCGAGACGATCCGCCACATGCGCGCCGCCAACCTGCCCGAGCTCAGCGTCAACTCGATGATGGGCGGCCTCAGCCACGGGCTGGAGCTCAACACCTTCGAGATCGCCAGCGAGCTGGCACGCCGCATCGCGGCGCAGTGCAACTATTTCGCGGCGCCGATCTATGCCGGCAGCGCGAGGTCGCGCGACACGATCCTGGCGCAGGACGTGTTTCGCGATTGCCTGCAGCGGCTTGCCACCAACGACGTGGCCGTGCTCAGCGTCGGCGACCTCAGCCGCCGCTCGCTGCTGATCCGCTACGGCCTGCCGCGGGACGTCACGGTCGAATCGCTGCGCGCGTCGGGCGCGGTGGGTGACATCATGGGCACATTCCTCGATCCGCGCGGCGTGCCGGTGAAGCACGGCCTGAACCAGCGCGTCATCGCGCCGCCGATCGCGATCCTGCGCGACATCGCGACGGTGATCGTGGCCTCGGGCGGCTTGAACAAGGCTGCGACCCTCGCCGCCGTCCTGCGGGCGCGCCTGTGCTCCGTGCTGGTGTCGGACGAGGCCACCGTGCGGGCCGCCATGGGCCTGCTGCGCGGGGCATAGGGAATTCCTCCCCAACGAAGTTGGGGAGGTGCCCCGAAGGGGCGGAGGGGAGCCGACGTGGTCTTTGTAACTGAGACCACGTCGGCTCCCCATCCGGCACAGGTATTTCGACGCAACGCGTCGAAATACCGAATCGGCCACCTTCCCCGCAAGCGGGGAAGGGATGGATGAGTGAGGCCCTCATGTATCTCGGCATCGATATCGGCACATCGAGCGTGAAGGCCGTCCTGGTCGACGACACGGACCGCCTCCTCGCCGAGGCCGCGCATCCGGTGCCGATCGCGCGCCCGCGGCCATTGTGGTCGGAGCAGGATCCGGACGACTGGTGGCGTGCCGTATCCACAGTGCTCGACCGCCTGGCCGCCGAAGCGCCGGCTGGCATGGCGGCCGTGCGTGCCATCGGCCTGTCAGGCCAGATGCTCGGCGTCACGCTGCTCGATGCCGCCGACCGGCCGGTCCGCCCGGCGCTGCTGTGGAACGACGGGCGCGCATCGGCAGAGTGCGCCGCGCTGCACGATGTGTTCGCCGATTTTCCGGACATCGTCGGCTGCCGCGCCATGCCCGGCTTCAGCGCCCCCAAGCTGCTGTGGCTGTCGCGCCACGAGCCGGCGGGGCTGAGCCGCACGCGCCGCATCCTGCTGCCCAAGGACTATGTGCGCCTGCGCCTCACCGGCGCGCACGCCAGCGACCGCGCCGATGCTTCGGCCATGCTGCTGATGGATACGCGCCGCGGCGATTGGCATGACGGCATCATCGCCGCCTGCGGCATCGATCGCGCCTGGCTGCCGCGCCTTGTCGACAGCGCCGAGGTGTCGGGCGGCGTGCGCCCCGGGCTCGCGGCGCGCTGGCGGCTCGCGCCGGGAACGCCGGTCGTCGGCGGCGCCGGCGACAACATGTGCGCCGGTGTCGGCGTCGGCGCCGTGGCGCCGGACGACGCCTATATCAGCCTCGGCACGTCTGGCGTCTACTTCGTCGCCAACGACGTGTTCGCGCCCGCGCGCGGCGCCGGGATGCACACCCACCGCCATGCCGTGGCCGGCTTGTACTGCCAGCAGGCGGTGGTGCTCAGCGCCGCCGCGGCGCTGGCATGGATCGCCGGCGTCCTGGGCCGATCCGACATCGGCGCGCTGCTGGCCGAAGTCGAGGCGGCGCAATTGTCGCCTGCCGACACGCCGGTGTTCACCCCCTACCTCGCCGGCGAGCGCACACCGCATGACGACCCGCACCTCACCGCGACGTTCTCCGGCCTGACCCATTCGACCGGCCCGGCGCATCTCGTGCATGCCGTGCTGGAGGGTGTCGCGCTGGCCCTGGCCGACGGCCATGAGGCGCTTGCCGCCAGCGGCGCGCGCCTGCGGCGCCTGACGCTCACCGGCGGCGGCGCCCGCAGCCGCCTGTGGGCGCGCCTCATCGCCAGCGCGATCGACATGCCGGTATCCGCCGCCGTCCGGGAGGGCCCGGCCCTGGGCGCCGCCCGCCTCGCCCGCGCCGGCGCCGGCGGGCCACTGCTCGCCGGCGCCGAGGCATCGTCGGACGCGATCGTGCCCGAGACCGCCCTGAGGGACGCCTTGCTCGAGAAGCGTAAGGCCTTCCATGCCCACCTGCGGCTTCGCCGGCTGGTACCGTGAGCCTGCTCCGGATCGCAGGCGATGCCCCGTGCCCTATCGCCGAGGCGGCACGACGTGCGGCGTTTTTCGATGCTTTGAAATCGAAGAACCGAGGGTCGGAAATTCCACTGATGGTTCTGGATAACCATTTCGCTTCATGCCAAGTTTCGCGGAGTCCGCGACTGACAAGCTTGTGGGACATGCGAAGGTTTCTTGTACGGCCAAGTCTGTAGGTCATGATTGCATTGCCCTTGGCCCGATATCGCTTCCGCTTCGTTGCCTGCGACGAGGGGTTCCTGCGTACGTTCGCCGGATCGGCTTGGCGCGGCGCGTTCGGTGGCGCATTGAAGCGGGTCGTTTGCGCCATGCGGTTGCGGCCCTGCGAAGGATGCCCTCTCGCGGGCACCTGCATCTACCCGCACCTCTTCGAGGGGCGGCAGGGCGCCGATCCGGTGCGCCTGAAATCGTTGGACCGTATCGCGGTACCCTATGTCTTCGAGCTCGACGATGTCGTGCCGCGATCGTTCGGGGCGGGCAGCGAGGTCACGGTGACACTGACCCTGATCGGCGATGCCAACCGCCGCCTAGCCCGAAGTTACCCCTGAGGGAATTGAGCAAGTTGTTGTGATCGCAGGGATTTGTTGACTGCGAAGTGTTTCGTGCTGCCTACAGCGAGGGTGTCAGGTCGAGCAGATCGAAGGCGCGTTGCTGGACATTGGTTGGGGAGGCGAGGAGCGAGCAGGCATCGTTGTCGGAGAGCGCCACGGTGTTGCGTGTGAGAGTGGCGAGGTGCGCCAGCAGACCGCGCCAGTCATGGACGGGCAGGCCGTCGTCGGTGCGCTTGCGGGCCGCCTTGCGGCGTGCGCGCAGGGAGCGCTGGGCCGGGGCGACGGGCGAGGCGCGGGCCCGTTCGGCGCTGGCCTTGTCGTCGTCCTGGAACAGGATGGAGGCGAGGCGGGCGCGCATGTGCCATTCGATGTGATAGGCGAGCATGCAGAGGAAGACGTGTGCGCGCACGCGCCGGGCACGGCGATGATAGATGGGCCGGACTTCGAGATCGGAGATCTTGAGAGAG
>NZ_VDUZ01000015.1 GCF_008039615.1 Vineibacter terrae
GCCTTCCAAGGCGCGCAGCACATGCACCCTCTTCACTCCACCCTCACCACCGCGGGGTGGAGCAGCCCGGTAGCTCGTCAGGCTCATAACCTGAAGGCCGCAGGTTCAAATCCTGCCCCCGCAACCATCTTAACCTGCTGAACGAGATCGGCCGTCCGGGCATTCGGGCGGCCGTTTTTGTTTGCGCCGTGCAGGACAAGGCGGTTGCTCGCTCCCGCAACCATCTTGACCTGTGCATCCGGCGAGCCGTTTGCAGCAAGGGACAGAATGCCGGCGAGATCGCCGTAGAGGTCGATATCGAGTTTGCCTTCGGCGTTTGGCGTCAGGGTGATCTTTTCCACAAGCGAGCGCACAATCTCCGCCGCTTCGGTGCGGTTCGCGTCCGTGTTCAGGACGGCCACGAGATTGCCGACCTGATTCCGGTAGTGCGCCGCCATGCCGGGATGGAGCAGCACCGGCTCTTCCTTCGTGCCAGCGAGCAGGGCTTCCAGCTCCTCGCGCCTCGCCACAATCCGGGCGAGGTCATCCTTGACCTCCGCGCCCGATACGCCGTTCTTGATCGCCTCAATGATGTTTCCGCGTTGCCTTGCCAGGCGGGCGAGTTCAGCCTTGGCCGACGCGAGCGATGCGTTCTTCTCGCCGCGCAGCCTGTTCATATGGCGCGTGTACTCGCCGCAGAATTCTTCGAGCAGGGCAGGGTCCATCAGCCGCGATTGCAGCGCGCCGAGCATGAAGCCTTCCAGCTCATCCTGCCGGATGGTCAGGCGGTTATTGCAGGTGCCCTTGTTGCGCGCCGTCGAGCAGCCGTAGTGGCTGGCTGAAATCTTGCTGAATCCGCCGCCGCAGCTGCCGCACTTCAGCAGGTAGGAGAGCAGCATCCGGGGGCGCTGCCTATCAAAGAACGACTTTTCCTGGCGCAAGCCTAGCTGGCGCTGCTTCACCTGGTCCCAAAGGGCCTGATCGATGATGCGCAGTTCCGGCACGTCCTTGACGATCCATGCCGCCTGATCGTTCAGGCGGGAGACGCGATTCCCGGTGTCGGGGTCCTTCACATAGGCAAGGCGGTTCCAGATGCGCCGCCCGATATAGAGTTCGTTGTTCAGAAGCCCGGTGCCGCGCCGCCAGTTGCCGTTGATGGTCGATGGTCCCCAGCCTTTGCCGGAGGGACCAGGGATCTTCCGCTTGTTGAGGCCGTGCGCTATCGCCTTGGGCGACTTTCCGGCAGCGTATTCGTTGAAGATGAATTGGACGGTCGCGGCTTCCGCTTCGTTGACCTTCTGGCCGCCGTACTCCGGCTCGCCAGAATCCCTGAAAGCCCTCACCACGTCATAGCCGTAGGAATTCCCGCCGCCGGACTTGCCCGCCTCAACGCGCCCGCGCAGGCCGCGCCGCGTCTTGTCGGCAAGGTCCTTGAGGTAAAGAGCGCCCATCGTGCCCTTGAAGCCGATATGCAGCTCGGCGATCTCGCCTTCGGACAATGTGACCAGCTTCACCCCGGCAAAGCGCAGGCGCTTGAACACGCCGGCAATGTCTTCCTGGTCACGCGAGAGGCGGTCGAGAGACTCCGTCAGCACGAGATCGAACTTCTTGGCCTGAGCGTCCTGCATCAAGGCCTGTACGCCGGGGCGCATCAGGCTCGCACCGGAGACTGCGGCATCGGAATAGCGCTTTACGATCTTCCAGCACTCGCGCGCCGCGCGCTCTTCGCAGAGGCGGACCTGATCCTCGATAGACGCTTCGCTCTGCCGGTCGGAAGAGTACCGGGCGTAGATCGCGACCTTGGTCATGGCGCATCCTTCGGAAGGGAATCCGAACGATACGCCTCCCCTGGACTCGTGCTCAATTGCTTTTCGTGGTCGGCCTTGGCCGCATGACGCGCAAGGAGCCGGGCGATCGCCACAAGGCGCGGATCGGCCGCTTGCGGTTTTGATTCCGCTTCGCCGCTTCGTGCCTTGATCTTGCTGACCCGCATGGCCCGCCACATGCCCCTGGATGGGACGCGCAGCGGAGAGCGCTGCGACAAACCTAATTTTGGCGTGGTTCCGGGTTTTGGAAGGAACGCCCCTTGGTCATGGGCTGGACACGCGCTTTTGCCCGGTCCCCTTGCGGCACGAGCAAGCCGCTGCGCCGCAGCCTGACCGGCGTCGCCTTAATCAATTGTTAATACCCTTGCTTGTACTATGGAAATTAAGACAACGTACGATTGAAGGCAGCTATGGACACGTCAAAACGCAGCGGACCCTTTGAGCCAAACGGCTTCACGATCAGCTACAAGAACCTCGGCACAATCCACATCGATGAGTTCAGGCAGGCGCTGCTGGAGGACATCAGAATCCTCAAGGAGGACTATGGCCTTCACTACGTGAAGGGCTCCCGCCTCAAACTTTACTTCACCAACGAGTATGGCGAGCCTGTAAGGGTGAGAAAGCCCGGTTGCGGCCATACCCACTTCATCGACACGCACCACTACCGGCCTTCCTGCAAGGACTACGACCTTTAGCCGGCGAATGGAGGAGGGATGCAACAGCCTTGCTACATCGACCTGGAACAAGCCCGGCAAGTGCTCGCCGAGATGGGTATCGAACTGAATGCCCGCCAGATGAAGCGCGCGGCCGACAAGGACGCAAACGGTCAGCGCAAGCTTCCGTTCTTCGTCGATCCCATCGAGGGCAAGCTCAAGATCGAGAAAGGCTCGCTCGTTCGCATCTATCGGGAATTGCAAGTGCAAGCCGAAAACAGCGCAAAGACGCCGCCATGATGCACTCGATGATTGATTTTACAAATACTATGCGTAATTATAGTTGCCCATGTCCGATATAAGAAAAAGGGTAGGCGCGAAAGGTACAACTTACCAAGTCCGTTATCCGAGCAAATCGACGAAGTCAGGCTATGCCTACGCGACCTTTGAGACGCGGAAGGAGGCGCAGGCGTTCCTTGAAAGCGGCAAGACGCAAAGCAGCGACAGCAGCATCCGCGATGGCGAGATCACAACGGTCAGTCAGGCCGTGGACAAATGGCTTGCGCTTTGCGTCAAGGAAGGCAGGGACGGCCGCGACCCCATAACCAAGCATACCGAGAAGACCTATGATCGTCGCGCCGATGCAATGAAGGCCTACGATTGGCCCAAGGGCCTGCGGGACATCAGGCCTCCCGACGTTGTCGAGTTTCGATCCTGGCTGCTAACGCACTACAGCCGCTATCAGGCTTACAAGATTCTGTCCTCGTTTCACTCCGTCATGAAGGAAGCGGCGATGCGCGGCTACATCGCGAGCAACGTTGCGGCAGGCATCAGCATCCGGGCCGACTCCCGCTACGATGAGCCCGTGGTGATTCCGACCCCGGCAGACGTGAGCGCTCTGCTGGCTGCGGCCGACCGGCTCGCCAATTCCAAGAACCGGCAGACCGCACGTACATGGGAGCGTTATCGGCCGATGCTCTACCTGGCGGCCGATACCGGGATGCGTCCGCAGGAGTACCTCGTCGTTCAGCACTTCAACATCACCGACGAAGGCGTCAAAATTGATCGCGCATTGGAGGGCGGCGGCTATAAGCTGTCGGTGCCGAAAACACCGGCCAGTCGCCGCACGATTGATCTCAGCCCGCAGACGCGGGACCTGGTGACGCACTATCGCGACCACAAGATGGTCGCGAACAAGCATGATCTCCTGTTTCCGACTTCAACCGGCCACTGGCAGAGCATCGACAACTGGCGCAAGCGCGGGTTCTACGAAGCCTGCTTTGAAGCGGGCCTGGTGAAGGTGGTCGAAGAGGACGGTGAGACCGTCGAGAAGCCGAAATACAAGCCCTACGATCTTCGCCACTTCTATGCGTCGATGCTCATCGAGCAGCGAACGAATCTGAAGCGGATTCAGAAATTGATGGGCCACGAAGACATCAAGACGACGCTCAACATCTACGGGCACCTAATCGAACGTGCCGAGCAGGGCCGAGAGGGCGAAAGCGGGCTCATTGCCAAGCTGGCCGCAAAATCATGTGGCGAGTCTGTGGCGCAGCATCCCTAACCATCTGAAAGATTAGAAAACGGCGCGCCCTGTCACGGCTGAGGTCGCGGGTTCAAGTCCCGTCGCTCGCGCCATAATCCGATCAATCACTTAGCTGACACTTACGGAAACAAATCGGCCCTTCGGGGCCGTTTTTGCCACAAGACCCTAGTCCTCGCTAAACCGCAGAAATCCGCCATTGTCCGTTTCGGTCCGTCCCGGCTTGTGGCGAGCTTGTGGCAGGAGCTTTGCGTTAAACGAACGTGGAGTCGCAGCAGGCCAGCAGTTACGCTCGGATAATCGAGTCGGCCTGAGGCTTCCGGTATCGGGGTCCCCAGGTATTTTGGATCAGCCCTTCCTTCGCCAAGTCCACACAGATGTCCTTCACGTTCGTCTCGCGGAGCATGAAGGCTTGAAGGACGCTGTCCACGATGTCCGAAAACCTGGCTTTGGTTCCGGCCTGCATAGAGTTCCGAAGCTGATCTTTGGCGAGCGCTTTCTGTTCCAGTACCAATTCATCAACTGTCGCCTCTTGAATCTCCGCATCAACGCCTGCGAAAAAGTCTGGCGTCCCGGTGCGCTCCTCTCGCTTTCGTTCCTTAGCATGGGCGCGGTTCTTCGCGTGGCTGCGCAGCGCCGAATATTCAGTTTCCCGAAACGCCTTTAGGCCTGCCCGATCCTTAGTGCCATAAGCCAAGAAGAAATGCGGCCGGTCAGCAGTGCTCTTGTCGACCCTGGTCGAGATCACATACCTAAAGTCCCCTGCCGCCTTCAGCGTTTCTCTGAAGAGCTTCTCGACCGCAGGACCGGGCTCCATGTTCCTGTCGAGGCGGGCATACCAGCCGGGGCCTCCTAATATTGGATCAAGAGATGCGATCGTTTTCTCGTCCGGGCTTGTGACGAAACGGCTGATGTGCCCGTACATGAAATTAATCAGCACCTCGCACTTGGAGGAGTTAAAAATCTCTCTAATCTTCGGAAAGGCATAGCCAGTCCACCCTGTCGGATCGATGAAGATCAACGGAAATGCGCCGCTGATCGCCACCCGAATTTGAGGGACTGCATCCTCGAAGGCACCGCAAAATGTTTCGATCTCGAAACCCTCGTCAGGCTTGTGGTGGCAACTTACTGCCTTCGCGAGCTGCGCATATGCGACGGGGGCCTTTTCAACAAAGAGGCATTTGATCCGGCGCCGGCGGCCAGTCTTCGCGGCGAGCTGGAGCTGGGCGTCCCTTAGAACCCCAATCGCAATCATGAAGGAAGTGTCGGAAAAATCGGCCGTTCTGGATTCCCATGGGCCGGAAAAACCATCGACGTACGTAATGTCCCAATTATGCAGGACCTTAAATGCAAGCTCCTGAAGATAGCGTCTCAATATGAAATGCTTGGCTTCAGTCTGCTCCCTGTCGACGTAGACGCTCAAATTTTTGCCCCATCAATAGGAAGCCCCGTGGACACTCTCCACGCGGCGCTTGGCTGACTTGTCCGGGTATTGATTCCACTCGCGGCCCCGCAGCAGACGGCCCCCTGTCTTGGGTCGAGTTCCGCCCCACTGCTTGAAGAAGAAGGCGACTTTGTCAGACTTGCACTGATCCCGGATTTCCAGGACCCACGCTTCATCCATCGGACGTGCGCGCGGGCCGCTTTCACCACCCACGATGACCCAGTCAATTCCTTTGAGGCTGATTGGTCCGACCGGCCCTATCAGGGGCTCGAATGAAACAAACCTTGTGCTGGCCTTAGCGGCTTTGAGGTGTGCGAGCCGCACGGTGTTCTTTGCGTCCTCGATGGACACGCCCAACCAGATGTGGCGCGGAGCAAGATCGCCTTTGTAACGGCGTGAAAGATACCGTGCCATGAGCGAGCTGCGTTTGGTCAGCACCTGATAGGTATGCCAAGACGCCTGCTCCATGGTGTCGAACACGGAGTCGATGAACGACACGGGCACCTCTTTGTGAAAGAGGTCGCTCATGGAATTGACGAATATGCGGCGAGGCTGTCGCCACCGAAGCGGCTGCTCCAAGCGCCCGTGTCGAAGCGTCAGATCGAAACCATGCTCAAAAGGATGGCCCTTGACCCCCCGGAAGCGCTCGGAGAACCGCTCGGCATAACAAAGGTCACATCCCGCCGTGACCTTGGTGCAGCCCGTTACGGGGTTCCAGGTCGAATCCGTCCATTCTATTTCGGTGGAATCAGCCATAGGACAGGATAGAACAAAAAAGGAACAACCGCAAGACCGCCCACTCCGACGGAAGACGGAGTCTGCACGCAAAGCAGCAGAGAAAATCCCCTACCAATTTGTGTATCCATTGGGTACACTTTTCCACCATGAAGGATGCCGGTCTCCGCATCAGGGTTCAGCGCGAGCTTCGCGAGCAGTTTTTGGACGTGTGCAGGGCGCAAGATAGGCCCGCTGCCCAAGTCCTCCGCGAGTTCATGCGGGGCTTTGTGGCGCAACATGGGCTCGCCGCTCCTGATACCGGGAGTCAGAGCCCTACCAAGAGTGGTCCGGGACCAGAGGCCCCGATTCCTAAGCAATAGCAAAAGTCGGAGGGGGCTTTGTCGAAAACCACTGCAAAAGTTCAGAGCCTGAGTTCCTTTGTCTGGTCGATCGCGGAAATCCTCCGAGGCGATTTCAAGCAATCCGAATACGGCAAGGTAATTCTGCCATTCGTCGTCATGCGCCGTCTCGACTGTATCCTCGAAGGCTCTAAACAGGCCGTCCTTACAGCCGAGAAGAAGCTACCCAAGGGGGTCGATGAGGCCACGCGCGACATGATCCTGTTCGGAGCGGTTGGCGGCAACGTAAAGGTCTACAACCTATCGCGGTTCACATTTGAAACTCTGAAGGGACAGGACCCTGGCCAGCTCCACGCCAACCTGATCGATTACATCACCAAGTTCTCCGGCAATGTCCGTGACATCTTCCTCGACAAGTTCCTTTTTACCGATCAACTCAAGCGCCTCAAAGACGGCGGTATTCTCTGGCAGGTCTTCGAGCGGTTTTGCGAGATAGACCTTCACCCGGACAAGGTTTCCAACATCGAGATGGGCTACCTCTTCGAGGAGCTGATCCGAAAATTCTCGGAAATCTCAAATGAGACCGCAGGCGAACACTTCACCCCGCGCGAGGTCATCCGGCTTATCGTTGATCTGTTGATCGCCAATGACGATGCAAAGCTCACCGGCAAGGGCATTATCCGTCAGGTGTACGACCCCGCCTGCGGAACAGGCGGTATGCTTGCTCTTACTGAAGAGGCCCTGAAAGATTTCAATCCATCGATCCGCGTGGAACTGTTTGGCCAGGAGATAAACGGCGAATCGTTCGGCATCTGCAAGTCCGATATGCTCGTGACCGGCCATGATCCGGAGCAGATCGCATTTGGCAACACGCTCACCCAGGACGCACACAAGGGCAAGAAGTTCCACTACATGCTTTCCAATCCACCCTATGGTGTGGACTGGAAGAAGTATCAGGACCCTATCAAGAGCGAAGCCGACACGCTCGGCAAGGATGGCCGGTTTGGAGCTGGTCTGCCGCGCATATCCGACGGTCAGCTTCTCTTCCTTCAACACATGATATCAAAGATGCGCGACGACGAGACAGGCTCGCGCATCGGCATCGTTATGAATGGATCACCCCTGTTCACCGGCGGGGCAGCGTCAGGCGAAAGTGAAATCCGCCGTTGGATGCTGGAAAATGATTGGGTCGAGGCAATCGTCGCTCTGCCGACCGACCTCTTCTACAACACCGGCATTCAGACTTTCGTGTGGCTTTTGACGAACCGAAAGTCCAAACAACGGCGCGGTAAGGTGCAGCTGATCGATGCAACTGGCGAGCGCTTCTGGAAATCGATGCGCAGGAGTCTTGGTTCTAAGCGCCGCGAAATACCCGAAGAGGCGAGAGCCGAGCTCGTTCGCATCTACGAAGGCTTCCTGAACGGCGAGAGCGCAGAGTCCGAGGTCGCGAAGATCTTCGATACCGCCGATTTCGGGCATCGCGAAATCCGGGTCGAGCGGCCTCTGCGCCTGAATTTTCAGGCAAGCGAAGACAGGGTTGCTCGTTTGCGCAACGAAAAGGTTTTTCTGAAGCTGGATGAACCCGAACGCGAGGAAATTAAGGTTGTTCTTCTCGGCATGAAGAACGTCCTATTCACAAACCGCGACGATTTCGACAAAGCCCTTTCAAAGGCCTTCAAGGCTCGAGCGACTAAAGTTTCAGTGCCTGTTAGAAAGGCGATCTTTTCCGCCCTCTCTGAGCGTGATGCAAACGCTGATATCTGCGCCGATAGCCAAGGCAAGGCAGAACCCGATCCCGAGTTGCGTGACCATGAATTGGTACCGCTCAAGGAAAATTGGCAAGCGTATATGGAGCGCGAGGTTACACCCTTTGTGCCTGATTGCTGGATCGATGAGAGCTATCGCGACGCCCGCGATGGCCAAGTCGGACGGATTGGCTACGAGATCAACTTTAATAGATATTTTTACCGTTACGTTCCGCCGCGCCCTCTTCTGGAAATCGAGAGGGAGCTAAAGGCCCTGGAGGCCGAGATTTCGGAACTGCTTATCAAGGTGCAAGCATGACGGGGACAATGCTCGCCCATAAGCCAGACGGATGGGACATCGCCAAACTTGGGCAATATTTTGAGCAGCGCAATGACAAGGTGAACGATGAAGAATATCCGCCACTGTCGGTAACTTATGATGGTGTCGTCCCTCAAATGGAACATGTCGCCAAATCCGAAGACAGGGATAACAGAAAAAAAGTCTGTCAAGGTGATCTGGTGATCAACAGCCGGTCAGACCGCCGAGGCGCAAGTGGGTTGTCTGACTACGATGGTTCAGTTTCTCTGATCAATATCGTCCTGAAACCGCGACTGGGCTGCCCTCGATTTTTTCATTACCTAATGAGAAGCATAGCGTTTCAAGAAGAATATTACAGGTATGGCCACGGCATCGTGGCAGACTTGTGGACCACCCGCTACACGGAGTTAAAGAACATTTGCGTTGCAGTTCCAGATTGGGAAACGCAACAGCGGATCGCAAATTTCTTGGATAGGTTCAGTTCGCTAATTGACAGCTTGATTGACAAAAAGCTGAGACAAATAGCTTTGATAAAAGACGAAGAAAATGCCTGTGTTGCTGGTCACATGAGCGACGGTGGACGACGTTCATTCAGGAAAACCGACCTACCGTGGATACCGGAAATCCCAGATGATTGGAAGCTCAGGCGTGCAAAATACCTATTCCGATGCCTCTCTCGTCCTCCGCTCGATGATGACAAGATAGTAACTGCATTTAGGGATGGGCAGGTGACGCTTCGAGAAAACCGGCGTCTGACTGGGTACACGCTGGCAGTCAAGGAAGTTGGTTATCAACACATCAATCAAGGCGATCTTGTAATTCATACAATGGACGCCTTTGCAGGAGCTATCGGAGTTTCTGACTCTGATGGAAAGGCTACAGGCGAGTACGCGGTTTGCGAACCCATTGCGGCCGGCATAAACAATCACTTCTTTGCACAAATTTTGCGGTATATGGCTGCGCAAAACTATATTTACGTGCTCTGTCCTTCGGTACGTGAGCGCGCCCCAAGATTTCGTTTTTCAAAACTAGCCCCTGTCATGCTGCCGGTGCCCACGAAGGATGAGCAGGATCGAATTGCCCTAGTTATCGAACGATCTCGCGCACTTCGGAACCGGCTTCAGAGATCGATCTTCCTTCTCAAGGAGCATCGTTCCTCTCTCATCACGAAAGCCGTCACCGGCGAGATAGAAGTTGCGTCTGAGCACTGGGGTGACGCGGAGCGCAGCATGAAGCGGATCGAAGGGAAGCTATGCCGGAGGGAGGCAACGGCATGAAAGACGCCCAGAAGCCAGACCATGTGAGTCTCAACACCCTGATCGGACGGCTGCGCGAAGGCCGCTTCGTGATCCCGGACTTCCAGCGCGAGTTTGAGTGGAAGCCGTGGGACATTCGCGAGCTGATGCGCTCGATCTTCCTGGACTACTACATCGGTAGCCTGCTGCTGTGGAAGGGCAAGACCGAGAATTTCAAGGCTCTTTCGTGCGAGGCGATCTACGGCTTCGACGGCAACGGCCGCAATGAGTATATCGTGCTGGACGGTCAGCAACGACTAACCGCTCTGTACTATGCGTTCCTCGCTCCCGATGTACCCCTGCCGAGCCGCTCCACGCGGGCTATCTATTTTGTTCGCGTCGATAAGTTCATGAAAGAGGAGTACGACGAGGCGTTCGATTACGATTGGCTGTCGAAACGCGTAGCAAAAATCCTCAAGGATCGCGAGACACAGTTTGCCGAACACATATTCCCGCTGTCCATTGTGGGCGCTGGCGGATGGGAATTGCCGAACTGGGTGCAGCAGTATGAGCAGTACTGGCGGAAGGCAGCTGAGAGCGCCAGCGGCGAAGAGGCCATTCAGGAGGCTCAACGTCACGCCGACAATGCAAAGGAGTTTGGCGAGCACCTGAGAGGGATCACCGATCAATACCAGGTGTCCTACATCGAGCTAGACCAGGAGCTGGAGCTCGACAAGGTCTGTGACATCTTTACCCAGATCAACAGCCGGGGCGTGCGGCTGGACGTATTCGATCTGATCAATGCGTTGCTGACACCGAAGGGCGTCCAGCTCAAGCATATGTGGCGGGATGCGCAGGCCCGCCTTGAGTTCGTCGATACTGAAAAGATGAACGTCTACATCCTGCAGGTGATGTCGATCCTGCGGCAAGCTTACTGCTCGCCCAAATACCTCTATTTTCTGATGCCGGGTCAGGAAAAGCAGGTTCGCGATCCCGATGGAACGCGCCGCAAGGAAATCCTCGTTTCCGACATCAAAGAGTTCACGACCGCTTGGAACGAAGCGGTGATCGCCCTGGAGCGCGCAATCAAGATGCTGCGCCACCCCCAGGAATTCGGTGCAGTTTCATCCACATATCTTCCCTATGTTTCGATACTTCCCGTCTTCGCGGCAATTCAGGCTTACGTGAAAACGCGCCCCGCCGGATTGCAACTCGATGCGCAGCGAAAAATTCGGCACTGGTATTGGGCTTCTGTGTTTACAAACCGGTATTCGGGGTCGGTCGAGTCCACCAGTGCTCGCGACTATCTCGATGTGAAGGCGTGGCTGGAGGACGACGCTGGAGAGCCAGCCCTGATCCAGGAGTTCAAGACCCGCTTCCGCACAATGGAGCTGCGCCGCGAAATCAAGCGCGGAACGTCGGTCTATAACGGCGTCTACAACCTTCTTATTATCCAGGGAGCGAGAGACTGGATCACGGGCAACATCCCCCAGCACGACGATCTGGATGATCATCACATCGTCCCGAGTTCCTGGGGATCGAAGCACCTCAAGGGCAATATCGTCCATACGATCCTTAATCGCACGCCACTTACCGGCGATACCAATCGCAAGGTGATCGCCGACAAACTTCCGAACGCCTATTTGCCCGAACTCATCAAACAGAACGGCGAGAAGGCGGTTCACGCGATCATGGAATCGCATTTCATATCGCCCGCTGCGCTTGCCATCCTGCTGAGAGACCCGTTCACGCCGGATGACTTTGAAGCCTTTATTACGGAGCGACAGCGCACCATCCAGGATGCGATCGAAAACCTTCTGGTAAAGGAGCGCCTAGACCTTCCACCCAACCTGCGCGAGCTGGACGCAAACGTGGAAGCGATCGAGCTCAAGCTGCGCGACAACGTCGCCGTCGCCCTCAACGGCACTACGGAAGCGTTGCCGCCGCACATTCTTCAGAAGATCGAAGAGCGAATTCAGCGTGCGGCGAAGAAGAATGCCGCGCTGGACATCGAGCGGTACCAGACGCTTCAGGGAAAGCTGGAATATTGCGATCTGCGCGAATTGCAGGAGATCATCACCGGCAAAACGTCATGGCCGAACTTTCAAGCACGGTTCGCGAACAAGGAAACGCTTTTTGGAAAGTTCGATCAGCTCGCCGAACTTCGCAATGGCATCCGCCACAGCCGCACGGTGGATGAAGTCACCCGGAAGGAAGGTGAAGCGGCCATTATCTGGTTTAAGCAGGTGCTTGAGAAATGACAGACCGGCACCATGCAACAAACGTTCATCTGGAACGAGTGCTCCAGCAGCATCTCATTGCGAAGCTTGTTGCTGGCCAGGGGTATGACGAGCGCGCACCAGACGACTACGACCGGAAGAGCGCCCTCGACCAGGCGCTGATGCTGCGGTTCGTTAAGGCGACGCAGGGGGACGAGTGGGCCAAGCTCGAAGCGCACTACAGCGCATCAGCCGAGGCGGAGTTTTTCAAGAACCTGGAGAAGGCTCTAAAGAGCCGTTCGACGCTCGACGTGCTGCGAAACGGGATCAAGATGATTCCCGGCATAAAGTTTGCGCTTTGCTACTTCAAGCCGGCGAGCGCCCTGGAGCCAAAGAGAATTAAGGAATACGAAGCGAACATCCTCTCGGTGATACAGGAGGTCGAGTACAGCCAGCGGCATGATGGCCGCGTCGACGTAGTCCTTTGCGTGAACGGCATCCCGGTTGCAACGATGGAGCTGAAGAACCTCCTGACCGGTTCGACCTTCAAACACGCTGAAAGACAATACCGTACGGACAGATCGCCCGGAGGGGAGCCGCTCCTCACCTTCAAGCGGGGCGCTTTGGTTCATTTCGCAGCAGACGAAGACAACGTGTCGATGACCACGCGCCTTGCCAACGGAAAGACGCGTTTCTTGCCCTTTAACCGGGGCCGGGAGGGCGGAGCCGGAAACCCCGACATAGAGGGCGAATTCCGTGTCGCCTATCTCTATAGCGACGGCGAATGGGGGAAGGCGATCTTTTCGCGTGAGGTGCTCCTCGACGTGATCGGGAAGTTCATGCACCTCGAAGTCAACGAGATGAAGGAAGATGTGATGATCTTCCCGCGCTTCCAGCAGCTTCACGCGGTGCGGAAGATGATGGCGCACGCCCGTACGCATGGCGCGGGCCGTAACTATCTCATCCAGCACTCGGCCGGGTCCGGTAAGTCGAACACGATTGGATGGACGGCGCACCAGGCGATCAATCTGCATGACGATACCGATCAACCGATCTTCAATACAGCGGTCATCGTAACCGACCGGATCGTCCTCGACCGGCAGCTTCAGAGCACCGTTTCGCAGTTTGAGCAGACGCAGGGTGTCGTCAAGAAGATCGATGGCACCTCCAGGCAGCTCAAGGAAGCGATTGCCAAGGGCGCGAGGATCATTGTCACTACGATTCAAAAGTTCTCGACCGAGCACCTAAAAGAGATTTCAGGACAGGGGAAGCGCAAGTTCGCGGTGATCGTCGATGAAGCGCACGGCAGTCAATCGGGGAAATCCGCTCAGGCAATGACCGATGCGCTTACCCGCGAGGCCTCATCGAGCGATGATATTGAGGATTTGATCGCCGAGTACCAGAAGCAGCGGGGGCCGCAGGCAAACATCAGCTTCTTCGCCTTCACGGCGACGCCCCGGAATGTAACGCTTGAACGGTTTGGCGTGATGGGGCCGGACGGTCTCCCCCACCCGTTCCATCTCTATTCGATGCGGCAGGCGATTGAAGAGGGCTTCATTCTGGACGTGCTCCAGAACTACATGACCTACAAGGCCTACTATCAGCTGGAAAAGGCAATCGAGGATGACCCCGAGCTAAGCGGCCGGAGGGGGCAGCGCAAAGTGGCGCGCTTTGCCTCTCTGCATCCCACCGCCATCGGACAGAAGGTAGAGGTGATCGTCGAACATTTCCGCCGCCACGTCATGAAAGAGATCGATGGGCAGGCAAAGGCGATGATCGTCACCCAGAGCCGGGAACACGCGCTGAAGTATTATTTCGGTGTCCGCGACTACATCAAGACGCAGGGCTACACGGACCTGAAGGCATTGGTCGCGTTTTCGGGTGATCTGACCCTGGACGGGGAGACCTACACCGAGGTTGACCTCAATGGGTTCTCCGAGACCGAGCTTCCCGGACGCTTCGACGGCTTGAAGCCAGATGGCACGCCCTATCCGGAGAAGTACCAAATTTTGATCGTCGCCGAGAAGTACCAGACCGGCTTCGATCAGCCCAAGCTCTGCGCCATGTATGTTGATCGCAAGCTCGCCGGATTGCAGGCCGTGCAGACGCTCTCTCGCCTGAACCGCACTCGTGCAGGCAAGGAGCGAACCTACATCCTCGATTTTCAGAACGCGATGGAGGACATCCAGGCGGCCTTCCGGCCTTACTACGAGGCAACGAGCCTGGAGGCAATGTCCGATCCGAACCAAGTGTACGAGCTGGAAGGACGTCTGTTTAAGTTCGGCTTCCTGGATCGCGCAGAGATCGACCGCTTCGCGCAGACTTTCTACAAAGGGCCGCTCGATGGCGGGGATCGTGCCCGGCTTGAAGGGCTCGTCCGGCAGGCCGTCTCCCGTTTTGAAGCGGAGGATGACGAAGGCAATCAGGAGGAATTCAGGCAGCTTGTTCGGAGCTACATGCGCTTCTACAGTTTCGTCGCGCAGGTGATCCGGCTTGAGGATACGGGCCTTGAGAAGCTCTACTCCTATTCATCATGGCTTTCGCGCCTTCTGCCTAACCGGGTGTTGCCGCCGGACATCGAAATCACCGAAGACATGCTCCGCCTTCAGGCCTTCCGCGTGGAACAGAAGGAGGAGGGCAGCGCTTCATTGTCGCCCGGCGATAGCGATCCGCTCCAGGCCATCAAGGAATTCGGGGCGAAACCCTACACGGAAGACGAAAAGAAGGAGCTTTCGGAAATCGTGAAGGCCTTCAACGACCGGCACGGTACAGACTTTACGGAAGCTGACATGATCCGCTTCGAGCAGGTCAACCGGGAGGTGCTCACTGACGATATGACCGAGATGCTGCGCAACAACCCGCCCGATGTCGTGTACGCCGCCTTCCGGGATGCGTTCTTCCAGGGTGCGATCCGCATGTTCCAGCGCGACAATGAAATGCGGAACATTGTTCTGACCGATGCAGCGGCACGGGACAAGGCGACACGCCACTTTTTCGGCAGAGCGCTGCGCGAGGTCCGGGAGAGCTGACCTATGGCGACCACAACACTACATAATCCGGACCGGTACATGGTGGACTTGCGCCAGATTCTGTCGCAAGGGCGAAAGCGTGTTGGGTTGTTGATCGGAGCTGGAGCCCCAACTGCCGTAAAGGTCGATGACAAAGGTCAGTTAAAGGATGACGGCAAACCCCTCATACCGGATGTCGCCCGCCTCACGGATGCGGTCGTCAACGCTCTTCCCGCAGCCGACCAAGGCGTCATAGCCAAGCTCAAAACCAAACCTGATGAGAATCCAAACATTGAGGCTATCCTGACTCGCGTCCGCCGGCTTGCCCAGGCGATCGCAAGTGAAAAGGTACATGGCCTCGACGCGACAGGGTACACCTCGCTGGCCGAGCGTATCTGTCAAGAGATTGGGTCGAAAGTCGGAGAGCGTCTGCCAGATGGGCAGACGCCGTTTACCGAACTGATTTCCTGGATCGGCGGCACGCACCGCGACCATCCAGTTGAAATTTTCACTCCAAACTACGACCTCCTCATCGAGGAGGCTTTTGAACGCGCCCGGCTGCCGTATTTTGACGGGTTTACTGGCGCACATATGCCGTTCTTCGATCCGGTCAGCGTGTCAGGTGACAAGCTTCCGCCACGCTGGTCCCGGTTGTGGAAGATCCATGGTTCCCTAGGTTGGGATGTCCATGGTGACTCAATCATTCGCACAGGACTCCGCACCGCGACGAAGCTGATTTACCCAGATCATCTCAAGTACGATGAAGTTACGCGCCAGCCATACTCTTCCCTGTTTGAGCATCTTCGACAGTTTCTCATTACGCCGGATACACTGCTGATTTGTTCGGGATTCTCGTTCTTTGATGCTCATATCTGTGCAGTGCTGGATGAAGCGCTTGCTGCGAACACGCACACCGCAATTTTTGCCTTTCAATACCAGAATCTGGACAAAGAAACGCTGGCCACAAAATTCGCCATGAACCGGCCAAATCTCAGTGTCTACGCGCGGGACGGCGCCGTCATTTTCGGCGTTCCGGGACAATGGCAGCCGGGGCAACCACCAACCGATGATTGGGAGAGCATACGACAGACCTTCTGGCAGGCCGGTACGAGCAAGGACCCTGCCCAGTTTCTGCTCGGAGATTTCGCCAAGCTGGCCCGATTCTTCTCGCTCACGCAGGCTTCAAAGATGATTCCTGCACCAACGCCCGCACCGACGCCGGCCGACCCGAGTGCGTCAGGCACAGCTCCGAGCCCGCCAGCCGGAGGCGCTCATGCTAAGTCGTGACCCCACATACCTTGGGACGGTAGCGTCCGTTTCCGGCTCCGCGGTGAGTATCCACCTCGCGCAGTCGGTCGCATCGGGGCTCTCGATCATTAACGGACGAACCTACCGGATTGGCCAAGTTGGCAGCTTTGTGAGAATTCCCCAAGGCTACCAGGACCTTTTCGGCGTCGTTTCGCAAGTTGGCGCTAAAGCGGCACCACTACCGCAACAGAGTGTTGATGACGACACCGGCCGCTGGATGGAGGTGCAACTAGTGGGTGAAGCCATTGGTGGCACTTTTGAGAGAGGGATCAGTCAGTATCCCAATATCGGAGACGGCGTTCATCTCGCAATCGAATCCAATCTCAGAAGAATCTATGGGACGGCTGAGCAGGGGCATATCGTTGTCGGGACGCTCTCAAGCGCAGAAAGCATCCCCGCAAAAATCGCATTGGACGAACTGCTCACGCGACATTCAGCCGTTCTGGGTTCGACTGGCTCTGGTAAGTCTACAACAATTGCGAGCCTACTTCGCTCGATTACCTCTCCCCCTGTCGACACGGAGGCCTACCCAAGCGCGCGAGTTCTGATGCTGGATATTCACGGAGAATACTCGACTGCACTCGCCGATGTAGCCAAGGTCTTTAGTGTTGATCCCCAAGCTGGTGAGGAAAAGCTTCTCATTCCGTATTGGGCTTTGGAAGCGGGTGACCTCCTTGCTTTCCTGACGGGTGGCGTCGATGGACCCAGAGAAACGGCGTTTACGGACAAACTCTTTGAACTGAAGATCGCTTCTCATAAGGCCACCCCTTTTCCCGGAGTCGACGAAAGCTCGATTACGGTGGACACGCCGATCCCATACAGCCTCAAACAGCTTTGGCATGATCTCATCGACTTTGAAATCGCTACGTTTGATGGACCGCAACGCGATCAATCAACCCGTCAGGATGCTGGCGATGCCGACAAACTGATAGCGCCGAAATACAAGCCTCATGCGATGGGGGCAGCAGGACCATTTCTCAATCAGCAAGCCTTCGGAATACGGCGGCAGCTCAACCTTCTCCGATCCCGCCTCCTTGATCGTCGCTATGACTTCCTGCTGCATCCGGGTTCGTGGGAACCAAACCTCGGTGGCAAGACGAAACAGGACCTCGATGCTCTGCTCGCCGGATGGTTGGGTGGCTCCAAACCAATTACGATCCTGGACCTGTCAGGAGTGCCGAGTGCGGTGCTGGAGCGCTTGATAGGGTCGATCCTGAAGATCGTCTACGAGTCCCTGTTCTGGAGCCGCGAAAAGACGGAAGGCGGGATCGAACGTCCACTTCTTGTCGTGATGGAAGAGGCACATCGCTATCTTTCGACTAATACCGAAAGCCTCGCCTCCGAAACTGTGAGAAAGATCGCGAAGGAGGGACGGAAATACGGTGTGGGTGCAATGATTATCAGTCAGCGGCCATCAGAGGTGGATGAGACCATCCTCTCGCAATGCGGTACGTTTTTTGCGCTCCGCCTTTCCAATCCCTCAGACCGTCAGCGTGTCCAAGGGACACTGCCCGACGGATTGGTAAGTCTCCTCGATGTTTTACCAGTCCTGCGAACAGGTGAGGCGATTATTATGGGCGAAGCGGCCAGGCTTCCCATGCGTTGCCGCATCACTTTGCCATCGCAAGAGCACAGACCGCGCAGCAGCGATCCTGAGGTGACTCAACAATGGTCTCTGCAACGTCGGGCCGAAGGGTATGATCGCGTTGTGGCTTCGTGGCGTGCACAACGGCCTAGAGCGGTTGTCCGCGATGCTAAAGTCAAAAGAGACAAAGTCACCGATGAATCGGCGGAGGATTGAGGTAAAGTCATGCAACGATACTCTGTCGCATCGTCAAACATTGCATCAATAGGTTATGATGAACCCACTCAAACTCTGGAAGTGGAGTTTGTGAATGGTTCGATCTATCAGTACTACAATGTCCCTCAGAACATGTATGACAATTTGATGCGGGAAGGGTCGAAGGGCCGCTTTCTAAATACATACATTAAGAATGCTTACCCGTACTCGCGAGTTGGATGACACCTGCGATAAGGTAACTCACGACGCCATCTGACGGATACCATCCAGCAGAACGCGCGTTGCAATGCAGTCATCCTCGTTATAGTCGAGGATTCGCTGACGCACCTGCGGGTCGCCTGTCTTAACCCAGCGGTCGAACCATTCGATCGAGGCGGCACCGGAAGGGTGGGTGTCGCGCCAGTTGAAGCCAAGGAACTTGGCGAGCGTTTTGATCGAATGGTCCCATGTAGGCCATTCGGTCGCTTTCGTAACAACGTCGTTGTAGAGATCGACTGCGTGCGCAGGGTCGAACATTTCTTCTATCTCTTCGGCGGTGCAGACATCCGGGTATTTGCCTTGAAGCTTGCGGTAAAGCGTTCGTTCGTACTTTGAATAGTAGTAGATCGCGCATGGACGCTTCGATTTCACGTACGTCCAGGCATCCGCGAACGCCTTCTTTTCGGCTTCCGGCGTCGGCTCTTCGGCGAAGGTGTAGAAGAACTTTTCGGTTGTAGCATCGCGGCCCTGGCGCTCAACGAAGCCGTGCAGGTAACAGACATCCCGCATCGGATCGACCTCGATATCGAAGAAGAGTTCACGGTCATGGCCGGGCAGGGTGACGGGAGCGCGCAGATAGGGCTTCGCGTCCTTGGTTGTCAGCAGTTTCGCGCGTTCATGAAACTTCTGGAGCGTGTCGGGGCCGATTCCCGCGAAGGCGGTCTTCTTTCCGGTGATGAAGGCCGCCGGATTTGCGCCGGCGAGTTCGGTCGCGGTGGGCAGCGTGCCGATCATCACGTCGCGCTTTGATCGCCCCAGCTCGGGGATCATCGTCAGATCATCGCTCTCCTTCAGGCGTTTGGTGCAGGCGGTATACCAGTGGCAGAGTTTGCAGACCCCGCTGTACGCAGGGAGCGTCTCTTGTTGGCGGTCTATGATCGCCTGCGCCTCGTGAAGGGCGTCCTGATAGTCCTGCCAGAGCGTCCTTGGATTGCGCTTGCCGTACGGTTCATGGAAGTCGTAGGGAACTTCCGCGCCGTGAATGTCCCACACAAAGGCGCGGCGGCCTGAAGAGAGGCCTTTGCGTTCGAGGATGTCGGTATAGAGGCCAAGCTGGACCGCGTAGTGGATTTTCGGTTTGGAATTGTCTTCAGGGCCTTCTTCGCCTGAACCAGATTTTATGTCGCCCGCGATGTAGCCTGTGCTTTCCTTGCGAAGGAGATCAGGTTCGCCGAGCAGCCCATCGGCCTGAATGCGGCCGCTGTAAATAAGCGGTTCGCCGCGCTCCATCGCCGCCAGCGTGAGGTGCTCTTTCTCATTCCCGGCATACGTCGAAAGATCAAGGAAAGGCACCTTGAGGGTGGCGATCACCTGTTGCTCGTAAAGCGAGCCCTTTTCCCAGAGAAGCTCTACAAACGGATTGGGAGCATCGCGCTCTGTCGCATCGCCAAACAAATCCATCGTGACACGGTGCGAACACGCTACAAGATCGTACAGCATCGACGCGGTGACAGGCGGTTTCATGCGTTGTGCTCCGATCCTGAAGACACGTCCAAGCACGTTCCTTCATGCGCCAAAAATTCAATGCTCTTTGATTCGTGATTCATCAGCATAAGCATAGCATACTGAGTGTCCGGCGCGTCCGGCTGCGCCGGACCGGGCTCTAGTCGGCCGCATAGGGATGTTCAGCGTCCTCCCGAAGCCGCCCTCCGGTAAGTTGAGGGGAGAGCGTCTTCGCCATCCGGTGACGATCCCTCGCGGCGGAAGCTGTTGCGCTACAACGGTCCTCTATAGCCCGTATTGACATCTTCGGGCGAATCGATGTGCAATGATTTTGGCCTCCGATGGCCAGAAGCAATAAGAACGCCCGACTGAGCGGGTCCCCGGAAGAATGAATAAGCGGCGTTCACGCCGCCTCCCATCGGAATCACAAAAGCAACAACTGTCCGCAGGCAGCCAGTGATGGCGCGCTCGCGGCAACGATGGGAGTTGACCATGAAATACGCGATCGTTGATGGGCAGCGCCGGGAGGCTTTGCGCGGGCTAAAGGGCACATGCGAGGTTTGCGAAGTCCCGGTGACGCCGAGATGCGGCAGATTCAGAGTGCCGCACTGGTCGCATCCTCCCGGCACCGTCGATCACCACTGGGAGCCCGAAACCGAATGGCACCGGCAATGGAAAGCCTGCTTTCCGGAAGGGTGCCAGGAAATCGTCCATCAGGCGGACAACGGCGAAAGGCACTTCGCGGACGTGAAGACCGGGCACGGGCACGTCATCGAGTTTCAGAATTCGCCGATCTCTGAAGAAGAGCGCTCATCTCGTGAAGCGATCTACCGCCCGATGTTCTGGGTGGTGAATGGCCTGCGACTGAAAGGGGACAGGCGAGCGTTCTTTGAGGCACTGCGCCTCGGGAGAGTTGCGCGCGCGACTCCCCTGACGTTGGTCGTTCCGACGGAAAACTGCCTGCTGCTACAAAAATGGGAGAATAGCCGCACGCTCGTTCTTTTCGATTTCGGAGAGGTCATCGATGTAAGCGATGCGTTGCGCTTCGGGTCTCCGGTCCTGTGGGTTTCACATCCGGGAAGCCCGAAGGGCAGGGCCGTATTGACGCCGGTTTATCGAAAGCGGTTTCTGGAAGCCATGACCAAAGGCGAGCCCCTCAAGGGCATCAGCTGGGGGAAGAACGTTGCACCTGTGGTCCGGCTCCCGCATCTGGTGATTCCGTGGCAATCGCATCGCCGGAAGCCAAGGCCTCCAGGACGCAAGCGATACGCCGCACGCAAGCGCCGGTCATGGTCCGGAAGCGGCATCAAAGCGCGTCGGAGCTGGAGGTAGAGGACTTGCCAGAACGGCAACTAACCGAAAAGGAGCAGGACGAGATGTTTCGCGGCTTACAGAAGGACCAGATGCAGCGGCTTAGCCTGCCTTTGCCAATAGCTGGAGCTCTGCGATAAATCGCTCGAACTGGTCCTGCGATAGCGTCGTGCCGTAGTACCCGTCACAGAGTTCGACGATGCGGTAGCCTTTCTCCGTCCTGTCGATCACGAACAGTTTCGCCCGTTTCTCCAGGCACTCAATGATTGTCGGGTGCTCCTCGACAAGAATCTCGTCATGCCACGGTGACGATCCTGCGAAAGCTGCATCGCTCATAGCTTCTCCTGACGTTTGCGACTTTGTCCTTCGGACCCCTTTGCTGTTCCTACAGTACGCAATTCGGCGCGTCCGATGAACATCGGACCGGGCTCTAGTCGGCCGCATAGGGATGTTCAGCGGCCTCCCGAAGCCGCCCTCCGGTAAGTTGAGGGGAGGGCGTCTTCGCCGTCCGGTGACGATCCCTCGCGCGAAGGATTCGCGGACAGCCTCCGGCTGACTTCCTTTCTGTTTTGAAGTGGGGGCGTGCCGCCCGGTCTTTCAAGAAGTGGGGGCGTGCCGCCCCCTAGCCGTCAAGGCAACCCCTTCGGGCTGCGGCGGGGCGTATCCCCGTCTTTCGGATTCTTCTTTTTTGGATTCTTCGGACTGCCAAGACGGGTGATCCCCCTCACCCCGCCTCCGGCCTGTGACGGCCAGCCCCCGCTCATCGGCGCGGGCCTAGTTCGGTTGCAGCAGCAGCGCAACCGCAAACTAGGAGAAAGTCCATGAAACCCGATCTTTACCAGCGTATCACCAGCAGAATCGTTGCAAGTCTGGAGCAGGGAGTCCGTCCCTGGCTGAGGCCGTGGAACGCGCAGCACGCGGCAGGCCGCATCACAAGGCCGCTGCGCTGCAATGGCATCCCGTATCAGGGAATCAACGTCCTGATGCTGTGGGGCGAGTGCGTCGCGAAGGGTTACAGCGCACCCATCTGGATGACCTTCAAGCAAGCGCTTGAACTCGGCGCATGTGTCCGCAAGGGCGAGCATGGATCGCTTGTCGTCTATGCCGACCGCATCCGCCGCACAGAAACCAACGAGCAGACCGGGCAGGACGTGGAACGCGAGATTCCGTTCCTCAAGGGTTACACCGTGTTCAACGTGGAGCAGATCGACGGACTGCCCGAGCGCTACTACGGCAAGCCCGAGCCGCGCCTTGATCCCATCCAGCGCATTGAGAAGGCCGATGCGTTCTTTGCCGCGCTGCGCGCCGACATCCGCCACGGTGGCAATCAGGCCTACTACACCATGGCGCACGACTATGTGCAGATGCCGCCGTTCGAGTCCTTCCACGATGCTGAAAGCTACTACGCAACGCTTGCGCATGAATGCACTCACTGGACTCGGCACGGCTCACGCCTTGAGCGCGATTTCGGGCGCAAGCGCTTTGGCGATGAAGGCTACGCCATGGAGGAACTTGTTGCCGAACTCGGCGCGGCCTTTGTCTGCTCTCACCTCGACCTGACGCCGGAGCCCCGCGAGGATCACGCCGCCTACATCGCCTCATGGCTCAAGGTGCTGAAAGACGACAGGCGCGCGATCTTCACTGCCGCTTCCCACGCGCAGCGCGCCGCCGACTTTCTCGAAGCGCGGCAAGCGCCCGCGCAGGCGAAGGAGGCCGCATGAAGCGGCCCGACACGATCATCATCGAGGGGCGCGCCTATTCGTGGCGCGCCCTCCTGGAGGCGCGCCGCGTGCAGCTTGAAGCATGGGAGGCAGCGCAGTCCCGGCAGCCCGCGCTGTTCGCCCTCAAGGTAGATTGCCGCCCGCAACCGGAGCGCAGCGCCGCCGGGCGCTATCGCGAACCGACCTTGCTCGCGTTGCTGCGCGAGCGCGGGGGATGAAGAGGGCAAGAAAATTTCGCGCCCGCCTGGGGCGGGCGCGGAACTCTCTGGTCCTTCTAATCATTCATGAACCGGGCGACGCCGCCCATCGTGAGTATGGCCGCGTCTTCGCACAGGGATTCAAGCGGAACCTTCTCATCGATTCTCGCGTAGTGACCGCCGGTGATCCCGGCGAGATGACGGAACACTGCTTCCGTCATTTCATCGTTGCCTTCCTGAAAGCAGTAGAGCCTTGTGCCAAGGTCCTTGAGCCTCAACGCAATAGCTTCGGCGGCGAGGGGGTCCTGCAAGAACCTCCCGCCGACGAGGATGATGGCGGCGGGGCGGAAGCAGGGAATATCGATTTCAAAGCCCGCAAGCGCCTCGGTAAATCCAGTCAACGAAGGTAGAGTGCTAGCGCCCCCGCCTTCCATCCTCGCCAGATTGAATTCGATCTGGCCAGGATCGCCGCTGGGAAAAATGGTAATCGCCTGAAGGCCGGTGAAATAGACCGCGCGCATAGTGATGGGACCAAGGCCCTTCGCGGCGCGCGCGATCCGGCTCGGCATGGTCTTCATCCTCGTGACCATGCTTTCACTGCCCGTCGCCGCGTCAATGATGATTCCCATGTAGACCGTCAGTGGCGCGGCCGGATCGTCAAACATGCGCATGAAGCGCTCTCGCTCGCGCAGAAAGGCTTCCTGCGTTATGGGCCGTGCGTTTGCCGTTCGCCTCATGTCCGTCTCCGTTCTCAGGCGAAATATGTGAAGGCGACGGAACATCCGGAATGGCGAAGGCAGGTCACATCCTGGTCATGCGGAAAAGAGGCGCTCCGGCTCCCTTGGGGAACCGGAGCGCGCCGCGTCAGAAGGGACGAGGCCCGGCGGGCGGATGCTTGCGCTTCCTGCGCCGCTCCGCCTCGCGGCGGTCGTCATCGTCGATGATCGCGATGGCGATGAGCAGCAGCCAGAAGACGCTGACGCCGGGAGCGGCGTCGGTCTCGCCGCTGGCGGCAAGGGTGAATGTGATACGAAGTGATTGCATGGTTTCCTCCATTGCTTTGAAGGCCCGGCCAATCCGGACCTTTCTTGCCGCCACGAAGGGAAGCAGGGAGGGTGCGGGGCGCATCCCGCAGGGACCGCAACGAAGAGGAGGAGCTTCACGCTTGCGCCCGGATAGCGAACTTCCTGCCAGTCTCGTGGCCTGAAAGTCCGTATGGCTGAAGGCGTTCTGCTTGCTTTATGGAGGACCTTGCGATCCCGTATCGCGTTCAATCCGTGCCACGCGGGGAGGCGCGCCGATGAAAGTCCTGTTCGTCTGCACCGCGAACAAGCTGCGGCAGCGAGGCCGCCGAGGCGGTATTCGCGGCGCATCCCGGTCTTGAAGCGCGCTCGGCTGGCCTTGATGCAGCGGCAGGCCGCCCGCTCACCGCCGATCTGGTCGCCTGGGCCGACCGACTCTTCGTCATGGAGCAGCGCCACCGTGAGGCGATCCGCAAGCGCTTTCGCAAGGCGCTTGGCTCAAGGCCCGTGATCGTTCTCGGCATCCCGGATGAGTTTGCCTTCATGCAGGATGAACTTGTCGCCCTGCTGAAAGAGCGCGTCCCGCCGCTTCTTGACTGAGCGGTGGTAGCGTCGCACGCGACGCGCGCAATGGCCGCGGCCGCGTTCTTCTTCGTCCTCGCTTGCCGGTTCTCAAGGTTGACGCAGACCTAGCCGGGCGCGCCGTCCGGTCAACGGGCTGCCCGCGCCAAGAGACCGTGTTGCCCGTTTCCTGCCCCAACAGAAGGGGCAGTGACCGTCCGGCTGATGCCCCCGGCCCTTCGTTTCCGCGTCTTGAGAAACCTTCAAGCGAAAGGAGACGAAGATGAAACTCTTGACCAAATCCATCCACGCGCAGCTTTTGCGCAACGGCCGCCTCCGTCAGGCGCGGCAGGAATCGGGGCGCGCGGAGGACGACTTCATCCCCGTGGTGAAGCTGTTCACACCTGATGCGCAGTGTACCTGGCTTCTGACCGAACTCGATCCTGAAGATCCCGACATTGCCTTCGGCCTTTGTGATCTCGGCATGGGCTGTCCGGAACTGGGCGCAGTCCGCATATCCGAACTTGAGTCGGTGCGCGGCAGACTCGGCTTGCCGGTCGAGCGCGATCTTTCCTTCTCGGCGAGCCATGCGATCTCGGTTTACGCGCGAGCCGCCTGGAACGCGGCTGCGATCACCGAAGACGACGCTGCATTGACGCAAGCCGCCGCGCGGGGAGGTGCGTCATGACGCACCCATCCGTCCAGCTTGGCTTTGAGGCGCTGCTTGCGTCAGCCGAGGCCAGTAACCACGCCCGCGAGCAGGAGCGCGCAACCGCGCACCTGCCGTCTTCGATGCTGGAGGGCATCCCCTACTATCGCCTGCTGATCCGTCAGCACCACGCGGCGATGCTGGCGGCCGACGTGGACGAGGCCATGCGGCTTCGCGTGGAGGCCGCTCTGCTCGCGCGCCGTCTGAACGGCGGTGAGACCGGCATCCTCGCGGACGATGACGCGCCGGGCTGCGTCCTTGCCCGCGAAACTTCCGCCGAGATCGGCACGGTTCCCCTCTGGGGCCAGGAGGGCGAGTTCATCGTTACCGTCGGTGCCATGCGTGTCCGTATCGAACTCAAGGGCATGTTCTGTATCGGCAGCCGCGTTTCGTTTTGGCCGGGGTTCGCCGCCCACGCGGTTGACATGGATCGCCCTTACTTGAGCGAAACCGGCTATCGCAGCTTTCTCGGCATCCACGCCGATCCGGTGCCGGGACTTCTTCCGGATGAATTCGTGAGCAAGGTGATCGCCGCCCATGTCGCGGGCGAACTCAAGGGCAGGCTGCTCGCGATCAAGCCGCTTCGCAAACGGGAGGAGGGCGCTTAACCGCGCCCTTCTTCGGCCTGCAAGCAGAGGCGGGTTGCGCAGAATTGCCGAGGGCGTCCGTTCACACCGGGCGGGGTCCATGGACATCACCCTTGTCGTCCTGACCAAAGCTGCCCGATGGCAATCCAGAAATGTCAAAGCCGCGCCTGTGCATGTCATGGAGCGGCGGCTTGCGGGGCCGAGCGGTTGTTTGGTTTTTGCGGCGTTGTACGACAGGCCGTGTCGTAGCTTCTCCCGCTTTTCGGCCGGTTTTACTCGACTTTCACGCCATCACCTGACCGTGCGCGCCGCCGATGCAATGGGCTGCCCGCTCCATTCCCCCGGATCAAGTGTCCGGGGTCCCGTGTTGCCCATTCCCCTTGCGGTGCATCGCCGTCTTGTCCGCACGATCTATCGGTGGGGCGTTCGAGTAAACCTTAACCGAAAAGGAGAAGACCATGACGACACGTAACGACAGCCGCAAGGAATCCAAACGCGAAACCCAGCCCCCGGCGCTCATCGCCTACCATGTGAGCCAGCGCGGCGAGAAGTCCTTCTGGACGCGCATCGGGGCAGCCTGGAAGCACGAGGACGGCAAGGGCCTGAGTGTTCATCTCGACCTGGTGCCGGTGAACGGCGGACGCCTCGTTCTGCGGGAACCCACCGAAGAGGTGCAGGCCATCGAGGAGAAGGGCGCGTAAGCGCCCTTCTTTCTTTGCTTCATGCGGCTTGGGATTTTGGCGGACGGCCGGGCTTGCCGGGCTTTCGCCTGGCCGTGAGCATCAGACCGTTTTCCTTGATGATCCGCCGGACTTCCGCGAGCGCGCGCTCCTGCCGCCCGCTTTCGCGATCCGCAAGAAGCTTCCTCGCCCGCTCGATCACGGCGCGGAGCCGCTCATCGGGAAGATGGGTCAGCGAGTCCAGCAGCGGGAATTCTTTCGCATCGGACATGACCGGCTCCGTCAGAAGGGGATATCGTCATCGGGATCGGGGTTGTCGCCACCGGCAAGGCGCACATGTCCGCCTTCGTCTTCGACAATCCGCAGGTCGTCATCATCGTCGTGGCGCGTTTCCAACGGCGAAGACGCCCCTTCCGCGAGCAAGCGCTCATCGTGTGCCCGCCATTCCCACAGCGCCGGGGTGAGCACGCTCTGGATGAAATCTACCGGACCGAAGTACCCTTCGCGTTCGGCAAACCGCGTTGCGAACTCAAAGTCGTCTTCGTCAACGAGCAGAGCGACGAGGACATGTCCATTCCGGCGCAGATAGCGATGCTTTGTCATGACCGCTTCCCTTGTTTCGGGCCGCCGAGCAGCGGCCGTTTCTCATGCGTGATAGCGGGACTTTTCCCACGGGGGAGCGCCGGCTGATTTTGCGGCGGGGTGGAGCGCTTTTCCTGCTGCGTTGCCTGCGGCGGAGCGAGCGTGGATTCCATGCGCTCGACCTCATAAGAAGACAGCGTTCCGCTGACGCGAGCGCGGGCACCGCACCCCTCATGGCAGACGAAGATGAAAGCGCCGTCTTTGTCCACGTAGGAGCGGCCCGTGCACACCAGTTCGCGGCATGTGCCGCAGCGCACATGAAGATATTTGCGATAGCCCCTGCACCAGGGGCAGGGGCTCAGGAGGAGTTGAGCAACCTTCGCGGACGGAATGTGCGCCGTAGTCGGCATTGCCGGCCCGTCCTTTCCGTTCGCAGCGCCAATTTCCGCCTTCACCGGATCGGAGCTCGGGACATACGTTCCGGATTGATCGCGATGCAGGTGCGTTCGGGAGTAGTGTCCGTGCACGGCGCAGCGGACAAAGAGATGGAACGCCTCCGGTTCTGCCTGCTGCCCGAACTTGAACCCCGTGAGCCTTTCGAGCTCGGGGCCGATGTCCTTCGGGGCGCGCGCCTTGCGAAAACGCTCAAGAGCGCGGGAGAACGCGCTCTTTGTCGGCGGCTTCGGATTGATCTTGGCGGGAAGCATCGGTTGATCCTTCGCAATGGTTTCCGTTGTATCGACAATCTGGTGAGACGCGCCGGGATGAGGAGGGCTTGATCCTGGTCACGGGCTGGTCAACGCCAGCCGCGACGGCGCGCCACGCAATCCCGCGCGGTGTTGACGGCTTGCGCTTTTTCCTTTGATCCGCCCGTATCGGGATGAGCCTTACGGATCGCGCCCTTGTAAGCGCGGTTGAAATCGGCCCGTGTGAAGTCCCCCGGGAGGCCGAGAAGGCTAAGCGCTTCAAGGTAAGGATCAGGCGGTGGCAGCGGTTCTTTTTCTTGCTCCTGTCGCGGCGGCTCTTCCTCTGGCGCGGGCTCTTCGGGCGGCGGATCGTTCAGCTTGAACTGCGAGAAGAAGGAGTCGTCCCACTGTTGCTGATTGGGAGGCGGCTCTTCTTGCGGAGCGCCGCGCCGCCATTCATCGATCAGGACAATCAGAAAGGAAACGCAAAGCGCTGCGCCCCGGCCAAGGGCAAGGAGGCCCTGCCCGGCCATGAGGACGACCTGCCACAGGCAGATCGCAAAAAAGCGCAGCAGGTAGCCGACAAGGCAAAGAAAGCCATAGAAGACCATCGCGAGCAGGTCCGAGAGGGCCAGCAGGATGATGAAGCCGACGAAGGCGTAGACCGGCTCCATGCTAGCTGCCTCGCACATGCGCCACCGCAAAGAGGATGACGAACCAGAGGATCAGCAGCGCCGCCATGGGGTGCGGGGTGAGCCACCAGGCCGCGAGGTAGACAAGCCGGCCCCACAGCACCCTTGCGCCGGTGCCGAACTCGGCCCCCCGTTCCTTGCCGTAGTAGGGATTGCGGTGGTAGCGGCCCGCGAATTCAGGGCGGTTCCAGTAGGGCGTCTTGTTCAGGCGAAGCGGATAGAGATTGTCGATAAAGGCGATCATCTCGGTGTCGGCCCAGCGCAGGACCTCATCGAGCATGACGAGCTCGCGCCCGGTCTCCGAGAGCGTGAATCCGCCGCCGGAGCTCCGGCTTCTGACCGTGATGGTGCAGCGCCCGCAATAGACCTCGACTTCCTTCGCCGTCTCGGGGTCACGCACGCCGATAAAGCGCTTGAGGCCCGCGTTGCCCTGAAACGTCTGCCATTCCTTTTCGTAGAGGTATTTGGGCTGCGCGACGTTCTGGAACTGAAGGCTCCACTGGACGCGGTACTTGCGCAGTTCGGCGAGCCACTGCGGCAGCGACTCGATGCGCCCCAGCGAGGCGGCTTCGTCGATTTCAAAGAGGACCTTCTCGCGCGCCAGGGTGCCGCGCTCCATTTCCCAGACGGCGGACTGCATCGCAAGGCGCGGGATCGCCTTGTGCGTTTCCTTGTATTGGAGCGGCAGGATGACGGCGATCACCGCGCCCTTTTGCTTGCGAAGGCCCTTGAGCGCTGAAAAATCCACATCGCTCCGGCTGACCGCCGCGCGCGCCTTGGGTTCCGCGATCCATTCGAGGTTCTGCTGGACGGTGCTCAGAACCGCGCTGAATTCCTCCGAAGCCTGCTTTTCCATCCGCTCCATGTCGATGGCAACGCTGCGCACGAACCCGCCGCACGCAGGGTTCGCCTTCATCGCCGCCAGCAGCTTCTTCCAGCCGGCGACATCGAGATGCACATGGTCGTACATCGTGCCGGGGTTCTGCCGGTCACGCGGTTCTGTCGTCTTGATATGGACGATGCTCGCGTGCTTCCAGGTCTGCGCGCGGTCGATGAAATACTTCGCGGAGCCGTTTTCGCGGCCCGATCGCGGGGTGAGGATTTCCGCGCAGAGTTTGGCGTCCGCCGCAAACGTCTCGCTCGCGGGATCGAGGAAGTCGAAGGGATTGAAGGCGTGCGAGGGCAGTTCCCAGGGCTTGCCCCTGTGCATCCCGAACGGATTGATGGCGTAGACGGCAAAGCCGCGCTTGCGCCATTGCCTGATCGCGACGGCGGCGTTCTCACCGCCGGGATCATTGAGGAAGATGAAGCGGTAGTGCAGCAGATTGGGAATGATGACGGTCGTGCCCTTGCCCGAGCCCGCAGCCCCGTAGGTGATCGCGTGGGTGCCGTCGTAGTGGACGGGCAACAGGCCCGTCCAGTCGCCGACCATGAGCCCTCTTTTCCTGAAGAGGCCGTAGCGGAAGGCATCAAAGACGGAGAGCCACCCGGCGGAGCCGTAGGTCCTGGGCGTAGACCGGAAGCGCCATGCCAGAAGCGCAAGTCCGGCAACGCCGGCTGCCGCGTACGCGAGGATGCTTCCAACCACGGGGGCTTTCCTTTGCTACAATCCGGCGCGGCGCGCGCCTTGAGTAGCGTTGAGATCGTCGCGTGCGCGGAAGTTTTCGAGAGCGGGGGCAGGTCACGGGCTGGTCATGGCGGAAGCACTCGACACATTCAGCATCGAGGAGCGCGCGCGCATCAGAAGCGCCTTGCAGCGCTACAAGCAGCTCAAGGGCGGCATCGGCGACACAAGGCTCCAGCAGCACATGGAAGAGGTGTTACGCCTGCCCGTTCGCCTCAAGGCCCTTCAGCGCTTTATCGCGGGCACGCACCGCACCGATGACATCACCGTGCATCGTTACCGGCTGTTCCTGCGCAAAGCGGCACCGCCGCCTCCCGAGGATGATCTTGCCAAGGCCTTCCGGACATTCCTGCCCCTGTCCGTGAGCTTTGGGCCGAAAGGGGCGGTAGGCCGCCTTGCGGGCAAATACCAGGCCTTCAGGAGGCCTTATCAGGACGGCGCTGATGGCGCGGACGAAAGCAAGCAGACAGGCCGATTGCAAAGATTTGCGCGGTTCATGCCAAGGCCGTCGCATGGAAGCGGATTTGACCCTGCCTGCCTTAACTTCAACCTTGAGCGATCAGGCGAGCCCGGCTTTCTTCGCGTGAGCGAAACGATCGATGAGCGCATGGACGAAGAGGCGGGAGCAACGAGTCCGGCGAAGGCCATGTTCGGAAGCAACGGCTTCATACTCCCGTGCGCAAGGCGCGAGTTCTTCATGATGACGCGCGGATTCGGAGAGACGCGCCTTTATCTCCTGCACATGATCTCGGAAGACCCGGCCGTGCTGCGCGGGCTTGTCTTTGAGGCGCAAGACATGCTGGACCTGAGAAAAAACAAAGAGAGCGCCTGGAATCCGTCCTTTGAGATCGTCCTGGGAAGAAGAACGAACGCGAAGAGCCAAGTCCCGAGCACGAGCGCATGAGATGACCAATGTTTGACCAACGACATTAGAGCCTGATACTGATTGATATTCCTTCCGCCATGCCGGTAAGGCGAAGCATTAACCGCACGTTAATGGTTGAAGCCGGACAATAGAGAAATACATCGTGAAGAGACGATACAAGATGTGCGCGGGGTCCCCGCGCCATCTTGGGAAGGGGGCTCAATCGCCGCCCCCGTTCCATCCCCGTCTGTCGGCCGTCTCGGGCATCGAACCCTCGTCAGCCGATAGCACCGTGTCGCCGGTGCATCACGACCAAAGAGCCTTCGTGCCCTTTGGAAACCAGACCAGGAGACTGCGCTCTCCTGGACCATCGCGGAGCGTTTCGCCGCTCCACCACGACCGGGGCTTTCGCGCGCCCGGACCACGACCAAAGGGAGACTTCCGCTCTCCCCTTGGCACCCCATCGACCCGGCACGCGCGGCCGGGAACGCGCATGAAGGAGGCGCGCGAAAAGTGAAACGCCATGCCCGGCAGCGGCAGTGAGACGAGGCAGCGCGGTGAAGTCCTGAAGACGCGCTGCACCAAAGAGGAAGCCGCCCTGTTCCGAACGTGGGCGAAAGCCGCCGGCGTCTCGGTTCCCTCGCTGATGCGCTATGCCATGTTCGGAATTGCACCGCCTCGCGCCAGCCGCCAGCCGCAGGTGAATGTGCAGGAAGTCGCGCGCCTGATCGGTGAAATGGGCCAGCTCAAGGCCGCACTCAAAGAGGTGGCGGCGAAGGGTTCGCCCGAGGCTTGCGACCGCGCGCATGATGCCGCCTGCCGTGACATCGCCGATATGTGCTATCGCGCCTTCACCGCGCTCGGGAGAGAGCCGTGATCCTGAAGGGCAGCCAGCGCGGGGAAGGCACGGACCTAGCCACCCACCTGATGAACACCTACGACAATGAGTTCATCGAAATCGGCGAAGTCCATGGCGCGGTCGCAGAGGATCTTCACGGCGCGTTTGCCGAGTTCGAGGCGGTGTCGCTCGGCACGAAAGCGAGGGAATATCTCTATAGCCTGTCCATCAGTCCACCCTCGAAAATGAGCCGCGAGCAATATGCCGACACGATCCGTGAAATCGAGAAGGGCCTGGGACTGACCGGACAGCCGCGCGCCGTGGTCTTTCATGTCAAGGACGGGCGCGAACATTGCCATGTCGTGTGGTCTCGCATCAACGTCGAGACGATGCGCGCAATCCATATGTCCCACGATCACAGCCGCCTCATGGACATGGCCTGCAAGCTTGCCCGCAAATACGGCTTTGAGCTGCCGGACGGCCTCAAGAAATGGGAGGCGAAGCAGAGATTCGAGAAGGACTATCTTGAGGCAACCCGCGCCGAAAATGCGCAGGCTGAAGAGACCGGCATCACGCCCGAAATGAGGGCCGCGCAGATTACGGAAGCCTACAATCAGTCGGACACGGCAGAGGCCTTTCGGGCGGCTTTGGAGCAGCAGGGCTACATCGTCGCGAAGAGCGACCGCCGCGACTTCGTGGTCGTCGATGAATTCGGAAATGTTCATAGCCTGTCCCGGCACATCAAAGGCCACAAGCCGAAGGACAAGAAGGCGAAACTGGCGGGGCTTTCAGCCGTACACCTGCCAAGCGTGGAGCAGGCGAAGGAACTGGCCCTACAGATCGCGCAGGCGCGGCTGGATGCGCAGCGCAAACATGAAGAAACCTCCGAGGCCATGGCGAAGGCCCAGGCCGAGCTGCGGGCGCTTAAGGATAAGCGGCAGCGCAAAGAGCAGGAATCTGCGATCAGACAAGCCGCCCGCCGTCTGAAAGTGCAGATCGCCGAACAGGAATTGCTGACCCGGCAGCAGGAGGAACGGCTATTGCTGCACGTGGCGCAGCTAGCCGAAAGCAAGGGATTCCTGTTCCGCATTCGCAGCACGGTTGCCGACCTGATCGGACGGGTGCCAGGCCTGCGGTCCGTCCTCGGCCCTCTCCAGAACCTCACCCACCTCGATCCCAAGGAAAGGCACCGCCTGGAGGATGAGGCGCTTTCGCGTCGTCATGCGCGGGAGCGGCAGTCCATCGAGCGCCGCAAAGGCAAGCTCGCGCTCGTCGAAAAGCGCGAACAGCAGTCACGCGCGAAAGCGCTGCGGCTTGAGCAGCGGCTTGAAGGAAAGATACGCCTCACGGCCGAGCAGTCCGCTCATATCAGCAAAGAGACTCTTGCGCAGGCTGAGCACAAGGCGATGCAGGATTTCTACGACGCTGCGCGCGATCAGGGCCTGTGGCAGCAGAGAGTGTTCGAGGAAGGGGAACTGCGCCAGACATTCAATGATGCGGCTGGGATCGATGCGACCCCGCCAAATTCGGGTGATGGCGACAGCCACACGCCTGACCCCCACGACGATCCCGACGATGATGGTGATGATGATGATCCGAAGATGAGGCGGCGACGCGGCAAGGGTTATGGGTATCGAAGGGATTCGGATTAGGGTCTACTTCCCGACCCGTACCGAGCCCGCGCGGAGAGCTCAGAACGGCTACTGTGCAGTTTGCACAAGGGAGGTGATGAGAGCGTCCGCTTCTTTGCGCCGCCGTTGCGCGTTGTCTGAGACGAGTGCTTGTTCGGGCGGCGTGAGATCAGACAGGAAGCGAAATCCATCGACAACACGGCGGATTGTTGCGTCCAGGTCCGGCCGCTGGTCCTTGCGCAGCAGATTGGTCAGGTCAGCAACGTCGTAGTCGCCATCCTCCATGATCCGGGTGCGGAAACGTTCGTAGTCAAGGCCCGGCCCGCCGCTGTTCCAGAGCTTCAGGACAGCAAGAGAGCGGATGAGATCGCGATTGAGCGGACGCGCCGCGAGTTCCGACAGGTCATGAAGGTCGCGGATTTTCGAGCGCTGACTGGCGGCCCGGATTTTCTCTGCAACAACCTCCTCGAAGGCAAGGCAGGGAACCGCCGCCGGTGCAAAGCCCAAGAGTTTGAAATAGTCCTGCTCGATCTGCGGCAGGGCGAGAACCGGGAGGACCGGGAACTCGCGGGTGCTGACCTGGAGCTTGATCTTCACGCCCCTCTCATTCTCGGCATGAGCGCAAACCGGGTTCGCGGCGCAGCCTTCCTCGATCAGATACCAGTCCTTATCCTTGTCGAACCGGAACGAAAGGCCGTGGTAGGGGGCCTGGAGCGCATCCAGCATCATCAGCATCAGATCGTCGGTGCTGATTTGCGTGCGGCAGGTGAAATCAAGGTCGGTTGATAGCCGGCCGCGTGGACCGAAAATCATCTTGCGCAACATCGTTCCGCCCTTGAAAGCCAGATGTTCAGTGACTCCTCTTTCCGAAAAGAGTTGGAGCAGATGGGTCAGGATCACATCGATTTCGACGTTGCCGATGTCTCTTGCTCCGGAGCGCCCCGCGACCTGACGTAGCTGGCCTGTCGTCAGCATCAGGCTTCCTTCCCGGAGCGCAGGCGCGGCACTTCGGCCAGCAAGTCTTCGCTCCGTGCATTTACGAACAGGCCCCATGCGGCGACATAGCCGAGATCGCCTTCCTTGCGCTTTGGGCGGCCAAGGGTCGAGCGGGTGGATTTCGGGATGGCCTGCCGGATGCGCTGGCGGGTCTCCTCTGGAAGGGGCTTGCCGACGATGTCCGTCAGAAAGCCGAGCCGCTGGAGCAGCGAAGTTGACTTCATGGTCAGCCCGGCATCGGCAAGGGCGACCGCGTCAATCTCGCTCATGGCGCTGTAGATGATCCGCGCAAGTTCAGCGGGGCCGCCTGCGAGTTCAGGCCGGTCGATGCAATCGATCACCGTCTTTTCGGGCGTTGAGATCATCACGTTGCGCCCGTAGACGTTATAGCTCTTGAACCCAAAGAATTTTTGCTCCGCAATCGTCACGAAGCGGACTTCGCTACCTTCGATGAGCCGCGCCCTGGCCTGCCGCAGGACGGCGACAGTTACGGCCATCGGCTTCTGCGTTGTGAACCCATGAAAGGCGGCGGCGGACCACCATCCGACATAGGAGGGCTCGATCACAGCGGAGGCGAGCGCAAGCATATTGTTCTCGCCGATATTCTCGGGACCATGCTCCGGCGGCAGCAGCATGTAGCGGCCGCCGACGAGCCGGGAGAGCCAGCCTTTGCGGATGAGGTTGCGGATGACCTTGCGCCCAGTCTGCTCGGAGCCGAGCAGGTCAATGATTTCGGCGGCGCGCACGACCTCGCGGCCCTGTTCCCGGAAGGACAGGACAACCTTGGTTTCGTTAGGTCCTAGTGTTCGTAGATTGGTTTCCATATCAAAATAGCCCCTTGAGGGCACATCTGATATACAAATTAATCTAGAATCCAGTTATTGTCAAGATATTGGATTAATTAATATGCAAAAACAGCCCTCCAAGGGCGAAACTGCCATAAGGACTAATCTATGTCAAAAACCCCCAATCAATCCCAGCCGGGCAGCTCCTCCTTACCAGCCGGCAGCTGCGATCCTCGCGCACGGAAGAGCAGGTTAAGGTGGTTGCGTGCCCCCGCAACCACATCACAACCACAGCCCCAGCACACAAACGCTGGGGCTGTTCGCGTTTGTACCCGCTAACTCCCCTGCTAAAGGGCACACCTTCTCACGCGGCGCGCACAGGTCGGTCGCCCAGCGGCGGTAGAACGGTAGGACTCTGCCAGGTTCGGGCTGTTGCCGGCGGAGGGCAACGATCCCTGCCAGCTGCGAGCCCGGCCACCGATGGCGATGTGTCAGGAACGCTCCTGCCGCCTTCTCCATCTGCTTCGGCCGCAGGCCGCTGAAGAAATCGGCGGCTGCGCATGCGACGCGGCGGTGAGGATGACCTAGTTGCTGATGACCCACCGCTCGCGATCACCGCGCGCGAGCGTTGCTTTTGGCCGCCTCGACAATGAGGCTTGCGTCGTGGGCGGGAACGTTGAGCGTCAGGCGCATTCCATCACGCACCGATCTGCGCAGCGCATGCGATCCGCGCGGGAAGATGGTCAGCTCTCCGCTTCTTTCCAGGCTCTGGATGCGGCTTCGAGGCAACCGCAATTCAACCGCAAGAAGCCGATCCCCGCGCAGGGTGATCGGATGCGGAACAGCGCAAAGAATTTCCAGCTGGCACGTCGGCGCGCTTCTTTCCGACAGCACCTCCTTCAGAACCACAACGTCGTTGAACTCCTCCAGCTGCCATGCACAGCGCCTGAGGTCCTCGGCATCGAAAGCCAAGCGACGTGCCAGCGTGAGATCGTTCACGCGCAGCGCGCTCAGGAAGAGCGGATCAATTGACTGGACATGCCGGCGCTCCGGGATAGGCCGGTTCCAGGTGTTGTCACACGACGTACACTTATAAATCAGCCATGCATCGATCCGTTTGCCATTGGCGTTGATCCTGATCTTGTCGCTGGTTCTGAAGCTTCTTGTGCCGCGGCACCGGTTGCAGTGCAGCAGAGGCTGAGGTGGTGTCTGGGGAGCAATGGTCCACTTGACCCGTAAGATCTCGGACATGCCGGTTCGCACTTCCCGTTGGGAAGCCCACCAGGCAACGGCCCGATCAAGCGCGGTATGGCAGGGATCGTAAGGCGAATAGGGACGTGATGGCGGCCGGGCAAAGCCGGCGCGGTTCAGCCATGCCAAACCGGTCTCGAGCCGCCACCATGAAGAGACTTCGCGCTAAAAAGCACGGCGACGCGTTGGCGTTGCCGCACCTATCTGGTGGAACTGACGAGACCGGCGGTTACGTAGGCAAAGCAGAACTCACCGTTCAGTATGGAAGTGGCTATTAGCCCGAGGCGCTGAAATTAGGAAGCCTTGGCCTCGCGGGAGATCTTGTCGCTCTGGACGGCCACTCCATTCGGCCACGCCCGCACGGTGGTTCAAGCTCAACGACCCGAAGACGAAGATCGAGTTCGTGGTTGTGGTGGCCACGGTAGCGGACCTACCCTCCTGCCGTCCGCAACGCGGAGGTCCCCATGACCATGAGCAAGGGTGTCGTTGTGCCACCAGGCGGCGGCAGGCGTCTCGAGGAAGCGTCAGGCCAGGTCATGTCCATGAAGCTGTTCGGTCGCGAGACCGGCCAGAGCGTGACCTTGTTCGAGCAGACCGTGCCCGCCGGCTCCAAGAGCAGGCAGCTGGCTGCATCTGCATCATGACAGCGACGAGATCGCCTGGGTGCTCGAAGGAGAGTTCACGTTCGAGATCGGCGAGAAGGTGACGACCGGCGGACCGGGCACCTGCGCCTTCCTGCCGCGCAACGTGCCGCACGCCTGGAAGAACAGCGGCGACCAGCCGGGCCGAGTCGTGTTCCTCTATACCCCGGCCGGCGCCGGCCGCTTCGTCGAGGAGATGCTCGAGCGGCCGCCCGAAGGCGATCTCAAGAAGCGGCTGGAGGAATCCGGCTGGGAGGTGCTCGGGTCCAATCCGCTCTGAGGGCGGCAGAAGGGCTGCAGCGCTGCATGTCGTGAAAAACGTCTCTCACCTGACGGCCTGAAGGAGCCAGCCATGAAAATCCTGAAGACCAGCGACATCGAGGCCAAGGAGCGCAGCGGCGGCCTCTTCAAAGGACGGGTCACCGTCCAGCCGGTCCTCGATTCGGACGACAGCGCGCTGCGGACCAACCTGATCAACTTCGATCAAGGTTCGGTCAATGTCTTCCACGTGCACGATTTCGACCAAGTCCTCTATGTCACGGCAGGAGAGGGGATCATCGCCACCGAGACGGAAGAGATCCGGATCGGGCCCGGGGATTTCGTCGTCATTCCGGCCGGCGAGAAGCACTGGCATGGTGCCACGCCCAATTCGGCATTCTCGCACATCGCGATCTCGATCCGCGGCAAGACGAGCTTCTAGCGATCGTCGGACAGCAGCGCGTCGGTCGGTGGCGGCGGGCGAGCGGCGTTCACCAGAGGCCGGGCACAAGCCGAAACCGGGTGCGCTGCGCGTAGTCGGCGTAGCCGTCGAGCTCGGCGCGAAGCAGCGCGTCCTCCCGCTGCGTCCGCAGGATCAGGATCGCGCTCGCCCAGGCCGCCGGGATGAGCGCCCACCACGACGCCAGCGCGAGCGCCAGGCCGGCAAACACCATGAGCGCGCTGACGTAGCCGGGGTGGCGGACGATCGCGTAGGGGCCGGTGCTGATGACATGCTGGCCGCGCTCGCGCTGGAGGCGCACGCCCGGCTCGAAGAAGCGGTTGACCGCCTGGGCCCACGTGCCGAGCGCGATGCCGGCGCCGAGCAGGACATAGCCCAGGACCACGATGAAGGCCGGGACCATCGACCACGACATCCTGCCGGCGTCGAGGGCGGCGAACGGGATTTCGGCGATCATCGCCGGCAGCATCAGCCAGAGCAGGATCAGGTCCCAGCGCTTGGTGCCTGGCTGGAAGCGGCTGCGCGCCCGGTAGATGACCGGGTTCACCCACGCCAGGATCAAGGCTGACGCGCCGTATGCGACGACAAGGAACCCGATGAAGAGCCAGCCGGGTGGCCAGTCGAAGTGGCCGACCGGCAGGAAGACGAGCTCGACCAGCGCCAGCGGCAGACCGACCGCGTAGCAGATCGCGGCCACGCGGGACATGGGCTTGGGTTCGATGACGCTCATCCGTCCAATTCCTTCCCATTGCCGTGGCGCGGGCGCTGCGCCTTCCTGCGCGCATTGACACAGCTGCGTGCCGGGCTGACGCTCACCGGCCGCCGCGACCTCGATTGAGGCTTTGCCCCGCCGGCGGTGATGCCATGGTGCCCGATATCGCCGCGTTCTACGCCGTCATCATCCTGATGTTTCCCATGGCGTACTTCATGTTTGCGTCGGTTGCGTTCCTCTTTGTGAGCCTGGACATACCCGAGGTGGCGCAGCTGCTGCGCGGCCTGCTCAATGTCTACTTTCAGATGGTCATGATTGCCGGCGTCATCGCGGCGGCAGCCTTTGCGGCGACCGCGCGTCCGTTGTTCGCCGTCTTCATGTGCCTGATCGCGTCCCTCTCCATCGTTGCACGCCGCTGGTTCCTGCAGCGCATGGACGCCGACCGCGGTGCCAGGGAAGCGGGCGACCGCAACGCAATCCGACAATTCCGCCGGCTGCATTGGGGCGCGATGGCCGGCAACGTCGTCCAGCTCGCCGCCGTTATGGCCAGCGTCCCGTTCATCGCTTAGGTTCCGCGGCCATGCGCCTTCTCCTGCGGTCGCGACCGCCACGGCGTCGAAGAGCCCGCCGGGGTCCGTGTCGGACAGCCCGGCAGGCTCATGCGCACCGCGCTCGATCCTCAGCGCATGACGAACGGGTTCGCGGGCGAGCCTTCGGCCATGGAGATCCAGACACTCTTGGTCTCGAGATACTCGCGGATCGCCTCGATGCCGCTCTCGCGCCCGATGCCGGAATGCTTCATGCCGCCGAACGGCATCATGTAGCTGATCGCGCGGTAGGTGTTGATCCACACGGTGCCGGCCTTGAGCGCGGCCGACATGCGCAGCGCCCGGTTCATGTCCTTGGTCCACACGCCCGCGGCCAGGCCATAGATCGTATCGTTGGCGAGCCTGATGGCCTCAGCCTCGTCATCGAAGCCGATGATCGACAGCACCGGCCCGAAGACCTCCTCGCGGGCGATGCGCATCTGGGGCTTGACGTCCGTGAAGATGGTCGGCTCGACGAACTGCCCGCCCGGCAGGTCGCTTGCCGCGCCGCCGCCCAGGATGCAGCGCGCGCCCTCGGCCTTGGCGATCTCCATGTAGTCGAGGATCTTGCGGTACTGCGGCCCGGTCGTAACCGGCCCGATATTGGTGTCGGGCTGCATCGGATCGCCCTTGCGCGCGGTGCGGCCGAGCTCGGCGACCTTCTTGCTGAATTCCTCGCGGATCGAGTTCTGCACCAGAAGCCGTGAGCCCGCGATGCATGTCTGTCCCGTGGCGGCGAAGATGCCGGAGATGGCGCCCGCCGCCGCGGCGCCCAGATCGCAATCCTCGAACACGATGTTCGGCGACTTGCCGCCCAGCTCGAGCGAGACGCGTTTCAGTGTCTTGGCTGCCTGGGCGTAGATCTTGGCGCCGGTTGCGTCCGAGCCGGTGAAGGTGATCTTTGCGACCCCCGGATGGTCGACCAGCGCCGCGCCCGCTTCCTGGCCCAGGCCCGTCACGACATTGAAGACGCCGTCGGGAAAGCCCGCCTCCTTGGTGAGCGCGGCGAATTCCAGGGTCGAGGCCGAGGCGAACTCCGACGGCTTGACCACGACGGTGCAGCCGGCCGCGATCGCCGGCGCGCATTTCCACGCGATGAACAGCAGCGGCGAGTTCCAGGCCGTCAGCGCCGCCACGACGCCCATCGGCTCGTGCCGCGTGAAGGCGAACGTGTCGGGCTTGTCGATCGGCACGACGGCGCCCTCGATCTTGTCGGCCAGCCCGCCGAAATAGCGCCACCATTCGGGGTGATAGGCGAGCTGGCCGCGCATCTCGGCCAGGAGCTTGCCGTTGTCGCGGACCTCGATCTCGGCCAGGCGGTCGACATTGGCGGCGACGAGATCGGCCAGCTTCAGCATCAGCTTGCCGCGCGCCGAGGGCACCATCTTCGACCACGGGCCCTGCAGGGCCTGCGACGCGGCGGCGACCGCTCGGTCGACATCGCGTGCGCAGCCCTGCGGAATGCGCGCCCACGCCTCGCCGCGGTAGGGATTCATGCTGTCGATCCACTTGCCGCCGAGCGGGTCGACATAGTGGCCGCCGATAAAGTGCTGATAGGTCTTCACATGCCCCTCCTCTGGATCGCGTTCCGGATCGGACCCGACTCTATGCCTGTTGCGGCGCGCTTGTACGGACCGCGACCTTGGACCTGCCATGTCCCTACGTTATAGTTTTTCAAATATAGCGGACGTCGCGGCATGGGCAGAGTCCCGGATACCCTCGCCCCGCGGGAGCGGGGGAGAGGGAGGGGCCCATCGCGCGAAGCGGTCGGGCGGCGAAGATTTTCTTTTCCATCCATGCGCCGAAAGTGAGTCGCCCTGCGATGATAGGAGCCGTAACCTCCGTTTGGAGCTGTGTCGAAGGAGAGTGAAGCGAATGGTCGATACTGGCGAGCCCGTGCCCTACATGGAGCGCACCCGGCAGTGCTATCGCGCGCTTGGCTACGCGAAGGACTATGTCTGGGCCCGGCATGACGATGTGCCCTTTTCGAAGCTGCCCAAGCCGCTGTCCGAATCCCGCCTGGCCTTGATCACGACGGCAAATCCGGTTGACTACAGCGGCACCCGGCAATTGTGGTCGGGGGCGATACATCCGGCGCCGCCCAGGCTGCATACCGCGGATCTCGCCTGGGACAAGGAATCGACGCATACCGACGATCGGGGGACGTTCCTGCCTATCGAGGTTGCCGAGAAGCTGGCGGGGGAGGGCGTGTTCGCCGCGCTGGCGCCGCGATTTCACGGCGTGCCGACCGACTACAGCCAGCGCAGCACCACGGAGGATGTCGCCCCCAAGGTTCTGCAACGCTTGCGGGACGACGGCGCCGATGGTGCGGTTCTCTGTCCACTTTGACCCGTCTGTCACCAAACCGTGAGTTTGGTCGCCCGACATCTCGAAGCCAATGGCATGCCGACCGTGATCGTCGGATCGGCACTGGACGTCGTCGAGCATTGCGGCGTTCCTCGCTTCCTCTTCACCGACTTCCCCTTGGGCAATCCGTGCGGTCATCCGTGGGATCGGGAGATGCAGGAGGCCATCGTGCGGCAGGCGCTCGGCCTCCTGGTGACAGCCTCGGGGCCGCGAACGACCGTCAAGGCTCCCTTCGGGTGGAAGGAAGGCGATCCCCGGTGGCGCGCCCGTTATGGACGCGTCGATCCCGCCGAGCGGGACCGTCTGCTCGCGCTCGGCGAGGAGCGTCGCCGCCAAAGAACCAAGGCTGCGGCCACGAGAGCGACAAGGGAGGGATGAGCCGGTGCCCCAGGACAGATATGGCAACGCGTTGACGACGAGCTCCTCGGCGGCGCGCGATGCGTATGTTGCCGGTGTCGACAGGTTGCTCAGCGCCGACGCCAGGATCGAGGATGCGTTCCGCGAAGCCATCGCGGCCGACGATGGCTTTGCCCTGGCTCACATCGCCCTGGCGCGAACGCTGCAGGTGCTGGGCCGGGGCGCGGAGGCGAAGGCCCCCCTTGAACGGGCGCTCGTGCTTGCCGCGGGCACAACCGGGCGCGAGCAAAGCCACATCGCCGTCTTCGCCAGGATCCTTGCGGGTCAGGGTGCGGCGGCGATTGCGCTGATCCTGGAACACGCCAGGACATGGCCGCGAGACGCGATGGTGCTGGCACCCATCACCGGCGTCTTCGGACTCATTGGATTTTCAGGAAAAGCTGGCCGGGAGGCGGAACAGCTTGCAGTCCTTCAGCCGTTCGCCTCGGCGTACGGTGACGATTGGTGGTTCCGCACGGTCCTGGCGTTCGCCGAGGTCGAGCTGCATGACTTCAAGAACGGTCTTCGGAATATCGAGATCGCGTTGCGCGGCAATCCGCGCAACGCCCACGCCGCGCACATCCGCGGCCATCTCCATTACGAGCTGGGCGAGCGTGAGGAGGGGCTGACGTTCCTCAAGGACTGGGCGAAGGCGTATCCCAGGGACGGCATGCTGCATTGTCACGTCAGCTGGCATCAGGCGATCTGGTCGTTGGAGACGGGCCGGCGCGAGGATGCGTGGCGCATCTACGCCAGCGACCTGCGTCCCGGCGGATCGTGGGGACCGCCGCTCAATGTTCTCACCGACTGCGCCTCATTTCTCGCTCGGGCGCAGATGGCAGGGGAAGAAGTCGATCCGGACCTCTGGCGCGCCATCAGCCGCTATGCCGGACAGTGGTTTCCCAACTCGGGAATGATCTTCGCCGACATGCACAGCGCGCTGGCGTTTGCCATGGCAGGTGACGGCGGCGCCCTGCGTTCGCTCATCGACAATCCCAAGGGTCCTGCCGCGGACATCCTCGCGCCGATCGCCCGTGGGCTGGGCGCCTTCGCTGGTCGGAAGTGGGATGAGGCCATCCAGGAGCTTCAGCCCGTCCTTGCCGTCCATGAGCGCGTGGGCGGCAGCCGGGCACAGCGGGATCTGCTGGAGTACGCCGTGACGAGCGCCTTGCTTCGGAACGGCCAGGCTGACGAGGCGCGGCGGCTCATCTCGACGCGCCGCCCCAGGAACGGACGCGGCGGATTTCCGCTTGCCGGGCTGACGGCGGATATCGCATCGCAGGCGTGATGGGCACGCCCCAGCGGATCTCGCTGGGGCGGCTTTCGCAATGGCACCTGGCAACGCGTGCCGCGCCGGCTTCGCGGCGATCAGTTGCCCGACGAATCGTCGAGCCAGATGTCGCGCACGAGGACGATGTTGCCGCGCGGCGCCGGCACGTTCTTCACCTTCTTGCCGGCGATCATGTGGCTGACCAGGCGGATCGGCATGATGAGGATGGCGTCATCGGAGACCAGCCGCTCGATCTCGCAGTAGATCTTCTTGCGCTTGGTGGTGTCGGTCTCCGTCCGGCCTTGTTGAATCAGCGCATCCATCTTTGCGCTGCTATACTTGCTGACGGTTCGCGCACCCTCCGTGCTGTACATCAAGGATACCATGTGATCCGGATCGCCGTCCGGTATCTGCGGACGCCACGACGCCATCTGGAAGTCGTTGGCATAGAAGTTGCGCACGTGCTGGGCCTGATCGACAAGCTTGATCTTGGCCTGGAATCCAGCGGCTTGCGCGAACTGCTGTGAGATCGACGCGAGGCGGCGGCCGCCCGGCGTGTTGGTGCTGTTCATGGTGAGCTGGACCGGCTTGCCGATCTCCTTCAGCAACGCCTTGGCGGCTGGGAGATCATAACCCCGCCATCCGTTGCTGCCACCACAGTACCATGGCGAGTTCGGTGCGAAGATGCCATCGGCAACCTTGACCGTGCCCATGAAGTAGCCATCGGCAAATGCCTGGCTGTCGAAAGCTGCGATGATGGCGCGGCGCGCACGCAGGTCGTTGAACGGCGGCTTGGACTGATTTAGCCCCCATCCCGTCGTGCTTCCGCCGACATAGTCGATAATCTGGAGGTTCGGCGCCTCGCGTGCATCAACCACCGGCTGCGCCGTGTTTCCCAGCGCCATATGGATTTCGCCCGACTTCACGCTCTGGTGCAGGGTGACCTGGTCCGGCACGATCCTGAAGATGATGCGGTCGAGATAGGGACGATCCTTGTCCCAGTAGTTCTCGTTGCGTGACACGATCACGCGATCGCCGGTACGCCATTCGTCGAAGACGTATGGTCCCGTGCCGATCGGCTTGCGCTGGAAGCCGTCCGGATCATCGGTCAGCGCCTTGGGCGATCCGATCAGGTTTATCACCGAGTCGAGCGCCAGCGCCGACTTCAGCGCGGCCCAGGGATGCTTGAGGTTGAACCTGACCGTGTACGCGTCGACGGCCTCGACGCTTTCGATCGGAGAAAGCATCGAAGCGGCCGAGATGCTGTTCTGCGGATCCAGAACACGTCTGTAGTGGAAGATCACGGCATCGGCGTTGAACGGTGTGCCGTCGTGGAACGTCACGCCCTGCCGCAGTGTGACCGTTGCGCTCTTGTGATCAGGCGCATCCTTCAGCTCCAGCCCCAGACGAGGCTCGATAGTCTGGTCATTGCCGTACGCGAACAGTCCCTCCATCACGGTCAGCGAGGGAGCGAGGGTATTGGAGTTCATACCCTTCACTTTTATGGGATTGAAGCCATTGAACTCCGCTTCCGACCCGACGATCAGTGTGCCGCCGCGCTTCTGCGCCCAGCCCGGCGTGGCAGCGAGCGCGGCCGCGGCGATGCACATCCCGACGGCGGTCGACCGCAGCCAGCAGTTCTTCGGAAACATCATTCACCCTCCTCGGTGTGCTTTCGGTTCGTTGCGAAGGATCGCCGGCCGTGCCTCAGGCGCGGCCTGCCGGTGCGCGCTCGCGCACCGCCGGGCCGAGCACGAACGGCTTGTGGCAGGCAGCCGATCTGGCGTCCTGCAGTCCCGCGAGCTCGGGCGGCACCCGGCGACAATGATCGTCCGCCGCGGGGCAGCGGGTCTGGAACCGGCAGCCGGGCGGCGGCGCGAGCGGCGAGGGGATCTCGCCGGACTTCATGGGCAGGCGCTGCAGGGCGGCGTCCGGATCGGGCTCGGGCACGGCGCTCAGCAGGGCTGCCGTGTAGGGGTGGGCCGGGCCGTTGAAGATGCTGTCGGCCGCGCCGATCTCGGCAATGCGGCCGAGATACATGACGGCGACCCGATCGGCGATGTTCCTGACCACCGCAAGGTCGTGCGAGATGAACAGCATCGCCAGGCCGAGCCGCTCGCGCAATTCGTTCAGCAGGTTCAGCACCTGCGCCCGCACCGAGACATCAAGGGCCGACACCGGCTCGTCGCAGACCAGCAGCGCCGGCTCCAGCACGAGCGCACGCGCGATCGACAGGCGCTGGCACTGCCCGCCGGAGAATTCATGCGGGTAGCGGCCGAGCACCGCCTGGGGATCGAGGCCGACCAGGTCCAGCACCGTCGCGACGCGCCGGGCGCGCGCGGCGGCGTCGCGCATGCCGGTGATGCGCAGCGGCGCCTCCAGGATCTCGCGCACGCGGCGGCGCGGATTGAGCGAGGAGATCGGATCCTGGAAGATCATCTGGAAGCGCGGCCGCAGCGCCTTCAGGGCGCGGCGCGAGAGGCGGCGCAGATCCTGCCCGTCGACCAGGATCTGCCCTTCCGTATGCGCCTGCAGCTGCATGATCGCGCGCGCGACGCTCGACTTGCCGCAGCCCGACTCGCCGACCAGCGCGAGCGCCTCGCCGGGATGGACGTCGAAGCTTATGTCCTCGGCGGCCCGCAGCGTCCTGCCGCCGCCCAGCGGATAGATCACGGCAAGGTCGCGGACCGACAGGATCGGGGTGGTGGCGCTCATGCGCCGGCTCCAGCCGGATACCAGCAGCGCAGCAGGTTGCCGGTCGGGTCGGCGACCAGCGCCGGTCCATCGAGCTCGCAGCGCGGCTGGCGTTGGCCGCAGCGGGGCGCGAAGCGGCAGCCCTGGGCCGTGCCGTATACCGTCGGCGGCCGGCCCGGGATCGTGCTCAGGCGCGCGTGCGGCGCATCGCGCAGCCCCGGGATGGCGCCCAGCAGCGCCCGCGTGTAGGGCATGCGGGGCTCCCGGAACAGCGTGCGTGTCGGTGCCCGCTCGACGACCTGGCCGGCATACATCACCACGATATCGTCGGAGTGGCCGGCTGCGACGCCGAGGTCGTGGGTCACCAGGATCATCGCCATCCGCTGCTCCTGCTGCAGCCGGCGCAGCAGGTCGAGGATCTCCGCCTGCACGGTGACGTCGAGCGCGGTCGTGGGCTCGTCGGCGATCAGCAGCTCGGGATCGCAGGCGATCGCCATGGCGATCACCACGCGCTGGCGCATGCCGCCGGAGAGCTGGTGCGGGAACTGCTCGAGGCGCCTTTCGGGCGAGGAGATGCCGACACGCTTCAGCAATTCGACCGCGCGCCTTCCGGCCTCGGCGCGGTCGAGGCGCAGATGCAGCACCATGCCCTCGGCCAGCTGGGCGCCCACGCTGCGCACCGGATTGAGCGAGGTCATCGGGTCCTGGAACACCATGGCGATGCGCCGGCCGCGCACGCGCTGCATGGCCCTGGCATCGAGCCGCAGCAGGTCCAGCCCGTCGAAGCGGATCGCGGCGTCCGGCGACAGGATCGCCTTGCGCGGCAGCAGCCGCAGGATCGAGCGCGACAGCACCGACTTGCCGGAGCCCGATTCGCCCACGATCGCCGTGGTCCGGCCGGCGCTGATCTCGAGCGCGACGTCCTCCAGCGCCGAGAGCTCGCCGCGCGGCGTCGGGAAGCGCACGCCCAGGCGGCTGATGGAAAGCAGGGCCTCGCCGGTCATGACAGCCCGCCCTCCTTGGCCTCGGTCTTCTGCCGCAGCGCATCGCCCAGCAGGTTGAGGCTGAGCACGGTCAGGAACATCGCGAAGGCGGGGATCAGGCAGACATGCGGCGCCCGCTCCAGCGCCTCGCGGCCTTCGGCGATCATGCTGCCCCAGCTCGGCGTCGGCGGCGGGATGCCGACGCCGAGGAAGCTCAGCGAGCCTTCGGCCACGATCATGATCGACATCACCGTGAGGGCGTAGGTGACCAGCGACATCGCCATGTTGGGCAGGATCTCGCGGAACATCACGTAGAGGTCGCCGGCGCCGGCGGTGCGCGAGGCCAGCACGAACTCGCGATTGAGCAGCACGATCGCGTTGGCGCGCGCGATACGGGCGAACGCCGGAACCGACATGATTCCCAGCGCCAGGGTGACGTTGAGCAGGGTCGGCCCCAGCACGGTCGTGAGCCCCAGGGCGAAGATCAGGCTGGGGAACGCCAGCATCGCGTCGAGCACGCCCAGGATCGCCATGCGCGGAACGCCGCCGTAGAAGCTCGCGATCAGGCCGAAGAACGTGCCGAACACGAGGCCGATCAGCGGCGCCGCCACGCTGACGATCACCGACACGCGCGCGCCGTGGGCGAGGCGGGACAGGATGTCCCGGCCGTCGAGGTCGGCGCCCAGAGGATGCGCCAGGCTGGGCCGCGCCTCGGCGGCGTCGAAATCCATGTGCGTGGGCGACGGCACCGGCAGGAAGTCGGCAGCGACCACGAGCACGGCGACCAGGGCGACCCAGATCGCCGGCAGGATGACGCGCAGGCCGGTCCGGGGCTTGCGCCGCGGCGCTGCCGCGGCCGCGACGGTGGCCGGCTGGATGCCGGCTTCGCTAACGGCCATGGCGCAGCCTCGGGTCGAGGACGGCGTAGATCGTGTCGACCAGGAGGTTCACGAGCACGAAGGCGGCGGCGATGAACAGCACCACGCCCTGGACCATCATCAGGTCGCGCGTGTTGATGGCCTCGATCAGCAGGCGGCCGATGCCGGGCAGCGCGAACAGGGTCTCGATGATGACGGTGCCGCCGATCAGGTGGCCGATATTGATGCCCATCACCGTCACCAGGCTGAAGGAGGAGGGGCGCAGCGTGTGGGTCAGCAGGATGCGCCAGTCGGAGAGGCCCTTGGCGCGCGCCACGACGACGAACTCCTCGCGCAGGGTGCTGGCGACGTCGCTGCGCAGCAGCCGCAGGTAGACCGGCGCCTCGACCAGGGCCAGCGTCAGCGACGGCAGGATCATGGAGCGGATATTGCCGATCGGATCGGTCTCGAAGGCGACGAAGCCGCTGGCCGGCAGCCAGCGCAGCCAGACCGCCAGCAGCAGGATCAGCACGATGCCGAGCACGAAATGCGGCACCGCGAGGACCCCGAACGCGCTGCCGGAGATGAGGCGGTCGATGGTGCCACCTTCGCGGTAGCCGGCCCACAGGCCCAGCGGCAGCGCCAGCAGCAGCGCCAGGATCTGCGCCGCGATCATCAGCTGCAGCGAGACCGGCAGGCGCTGGGCGATGGCGTGGCTGACCGTCTCGCCGGTGGCATAGGACTTGCCGAGGTCACCGGCGAGCGCATTGCCGAGCCAGCCCAGGAAGCGTTCCGGCAGCGGCCGGTCGAGCCCCAGCTCCTTCTCGACCCGGGCGATGGCCTCGGGCTGGGCACCCTCGCCGAGGATCGAGTAGGCGAGGTTGCCGGGCAGCAGCTCGAGCATGCCGAAGGTGGCGACGGAGACCAGCAGCAGCACCGCCACGAGATGGCCGATCCGCTGGGCGAGGTTCGAAATACGTGTCGGCATGGCCACGGACGCAGGAGGCAGCGCGGCCGCTTCCCCGGTCGGCCCGGGGCGCGCAACGCCGCCTATCGTCGAGAGAAAGCAGCCACCCTCTGCGGCAGCGCAGAGGGTGGCTGCGGTGCTGGATGTCAGGCTGCGGCGGGGGCGGCCTGCGGGCCGCGCACCAGGCGGCCCGGCAGGGCGGCCGTCGGCTCGCCGTCGCGATAGGTCACCTGGCCCGAGACGATCGTGGCGACATAGCCGCGCGCCGGCTGCAGCAGGCGCTTGCCGCCGGCCGGCAGGTCGGCGCTCATGTAGGGACGCTCGACGCGCAGGCGGTCGAGGTCGATCACGTTCACGTCGCCCTTCATGCCCGGCGCCAGCACGCCGCGGTCGAGCAGGCCCACGGCCCGCGCGTTGTCCTGGGTGTGCTTGCGCACCAGCCGCTCGATCGGGAAGCGGCCGCTGGCGCGATCGCGGCCCCAGTGCGCCAGCAGGTAGGTGCTGAAGCTGGCGTCGGAGATGATGCTGACATGCGCGCCGCCGTCGCCGAGCCCGACCAGGGTGTGCGGATGGTCGAGCATCTGCCGGCAGACCTCGAGGTTGCCGTCGGCGTAGTTGGCGAACGGCGCCAGGATGAAACTGCGCCCGTCCTGCTCGAGCAGGATGTCGTAGGCCAGATCGGCGGCCGCGCGGCCCTCGCGCGCCGCGCGGGCGGCAATCGAATCGGAGAGCGGCGGCTCGTAGTCCGGCGGATCGCCGAGCGCGAACATGCGGTCGAAGGCGGCCAGGCGGCGATGGGCGGCGTCGCCCGTCGGCAGCTCCTTGGCCTCCTCGAGCAGGCGCTTGCGGAACTCGGGTTGACGCATGATCGCGACCCGCTCCTCGAGCGGCCTGTCGGCGATCTCGCGGTAGGCGCGCAGCGAGAAGAACGGATTGCGGCTGCCCTGCAGGCCGAGCAGGACGCCGATCGGCCGCGGCGCGACCTGGGCCCGGATCGAGAGGCCCTCGCGCGCCGCCGCGTCGGTGAGCTCCAGCAGCTTGCGCCAGGCATGCGGCTCGCTGTGGCGCTGGCCGAGCGAGAACGACAACGGCCGCCCGGACTGCGCCACCAGCCGGCGCACCATCGCGAACTCGGTCTCCGCATCGGGTGTGTTCCAGTCGGAGATGAACTCGAGCACGCCGCGCCCGGCGTCCTTCAGGCCCATGGCGATCGCCAGCAGCTCGTCCTCGGTGGCGCGCAGCGACGGCGTCGGGTCACCGGTGATCGTGCGGTGATTGAGCGTGCGCGAGGTCGAGAAGCCGATCGCACCGGCCTCGGCGGCTTCGCGCGCCAGGCGGCGCATCGCGGCGATGTCGTCGGGGTTGGCCGCCTCGAGGCGCGCGCCGCGTTCGCCCATCACGAAGACGCGCAGCGCGCCATGCGGAAGCTGGGCGCAGATATCGATGTCGCGCGGCCGCGCCTCGAGCGCATCGAGGTAGTCGCCGAACGACTCCCAGCTCCAGCTCAGGCCTTCGTGCAGGGCGGCGCCCGGGATGTCCTCGACACCCTCCATCAGCTCGATCAGGCGCTGGCGGTCGCCTTCACGCACCGGCGCGAAGCCGACGCCGCAATTGCCCATCACCGCGGTTGTGACGCCATGCCAGCTCGACGGCTGCATCCGGCTGTCCCAGACCGCCTGACCGTCATAATGGGTGTGGATGTCGACGAACCCGGGCGTCACCAGCTTGCCGCGTGCGTCGATCTCCTCGCTGGCGTTGCCGAGGTCCTTGCCGATCGCCACGACGCGGCCGTCCTTCAGGGCGACATCGGCTTCGCGGACCGGCGCGCCGGTGCCGTCGGCGACGGCGCCGCCGCGGATCAGGATATCGCTCTTGCCCAACATGATGGATCTCCACTTCCCTCGAATTGTCTTGTTGATTGTGGCGCCAGGCGCCTGCCGGCGTCGCGTCGTGCGCGAGCTGCGCTCATCTCGTGTCCGCGCGACCGTAGACGCAAACAGCATGATCACAAAGGCAGCATTTCAACATGCTTGCTATGCAACAAGCAAAGAACGCGGCGAGCTCTCGAGGTGAATCTCCATTGGGAGCACCTCGAGAGTCGCGCGTGTGCGATGACAGATGGCGGTGACCTACTACCGGCTATCGGTGGAAGGTGAGTCGCGACTGTCATCCCGAGCGCAGCGAGGATCTCCTGCGAATGACGCACCGTGCGTCCCACACGGGAGATCCCTCTCCTGAGCCTGTCGAAGGGGCACTCGGGATGACGGATGTATCAGCGACCTGCGATTCCCAGCACTAGGCAGCCGGGGAGCTGCTGCCGATGACGTTCAGCGCCATTGCTTCAGGACGGGCAGGACCTCCTTCGCGAACAGCCGCAGCGAGGATTCGGCCTCCTCATAGGGGATGCCGCCGAAACGGAACGATGTCGCCAGCTCGAAGCTGCCGAGCAGCGCACGGCGCTCCTCCAGCTTCCGCAGGATGCGGTCCGGTGTCCCCCAGGTGGTGGCGTTCATGAATCCTTTCAGGAATCCGTCCTTGCCCATCTTCTTCAGGCTGCGGGACGCCTCGGCGTAGGCGGCATAGCCCTTGGTGGCCGTGAAATGGTCACCCATGATCTCGTAGTGCTCGAGGATGCTGTCGAGATAGGTGCTGAGATGGCTTGACGCGCGCGCCTGCGCCGATGCCGCGTCTGCGGTGCAGTAGCAGAAGTCGCATGTCATCGGCGGCGGCGCCTCCGATCCATGCAGGTCCAGGTAGCGGGCGCGGTGCTTCTGCACCGACGGCAGGCGGTGCTCCCACGAGCGGTCGGCGAACATCACCATGCGGCCGCGCAGGCGGGCTGCCGATTCGATCGAATCGTCGCTCGAGGCGACGGCATAGAGGCGATCACCGAAGCTGCGTTCGGGCTTGGGGCGGATAGCGGCGCGCGGCTGCGGGTAGAACTTGCCGCTGCCCTCCATGTAGCCGTCGCGCAGCGCCCCCAGGATGAGATCGGCGGCCTCGTCGAAGCGCTCCCGCGATTCGTCCATGCCGATGCCGCGGAACGCCGCGAACTCGCGCCGCGACAGGCCGCGGCCGATGCCCAGGCGCAGGCGCCCGCGCGCCAGGTGATCCAGCAGTGCGACCTTCTCGGCCACCCTCAGAGGCTCGTTCCACGGCAGGATCACGGCCGCCGTGCCGACCTCGGCCTGCGTCAGCCGGGGGACGAGGTAGGACAGGATCTGGGTGTTGTCCGGGCAGAACGAATAGTCGAAGAAATGGTGCTCGACCGACCAGATGACATCGAAGCCGAGCTCGTCCGCCAGCAGGGCGAGCCGGATCTCCTCGTCATAGACCTGCCCGTCGGAAATACCGTTCCAACCATGGCTGGTGAACACCATCTGCATGCCGACGTCCATCCGGCCCTCCTTTCGTAGCCAAGACCCGTTGCTGGCGCGTCGCTAGCCCACGAACGCGCCGCCATTCACGTCGAGCACCGCGCCCGAAATGTATGACGCCGCCGGCGAGCACAGGAATGCGATCGGCCAGGCGATCTCGTCGACGCGCCCCATGCGCCCCAGCGGCAGGGCCGACGGCGCGAACGGCAATCCCCGGGCGAGCGGCGTATCGACCGGCCCGGGCGCGACGCCGTTCACCAGCACGTTGCGGCCGACGCCGTGCCGCGACAGGCTGCGGACCAGGGTGTGAACGGCGCCTTTCGATGCTGCGTAGTCCAGCGGCGTGCCGCCGGCGATCCCGCCGCCGTTGCGGCCGGCGGCCGACCCGACAAGGACGATGAAACCGCCGCCGCGTTCGCCCATCCGGTCGACGAAGGCATTGCCCAGCACCAGGGGCGCGCGGACATTGATGCGCATGAGCAGGTCGAACCGCGCCTCGGCGGAAAGATCCTCGCGCCAGCCTTCGCGGCTGAACACGGCGGCGCAGTTGGCGAAGGCGAAGATCCCTTCTTCCGCCGCAAGCGCCTGCAGGAACGGTTCGTCCGCCAGGTTCCCGACCCGCGTCGTGGCCTTGGCGCCGGCGCGTCGGACCTCGGCCTCCACCTCGGCCAGAGGTGCGACATCCACCAGCACCAGCTCGGCGCCCAATCCGGCCAGCAGGGTGGCCGTCGCGCGCCCGATGCCGCTGGCGGCGCCGGTGAGCAGCACGCGTTTGCCGTCCAGTCCAAGGCCCGCCGAGCCGGCGCGCGCGTCGTGATCCACGAGATCCTCCCGTCTTTGGCCGCACCTTCTGCCCGGGATGATTAATTTGTCAATAACAAACATATTTGATAATAGCGAATAATGAACGAGGCACTCGCTCCGCGGCACGGCACGCGGTAGCAAGCCGCGATGGCAGCAGGGGAGACAGCAGCGATGAAAAGTCAGCAACGCGGCATCCAGTCGGTGGAGATCGGCTGCGCGCTGCTCCTGGCGCTGGCGCGAAGCCGTGTCGCGATGCCGCTCAGGGACCTCGCCAAGGCGGCGGACATGACGCCGTCGAAGGCGCATCCCTATCTCGTGAGCTTCGCCAAGCTCAAGCTGATCGCCCAGGACCCTGCCACGGGACAGTACGACCTGGGCGAGGCGGCGCTGCAGATCGGCCTGGCCGCCTTCCAGAGGCTGTCACCGCTGCGCGCGGCCCAGGAGGAGCTCAAGACGATCGAGGTCGGTGCACATTATTCGACGGCGGTGTCGGTCTGGGGCAGCCAGGGGCCGACCATCGTGCAGTTCACCGAAGCGGACTATCCGTTGCAGGTCTACATCCGGTGCGGCACGGTGCTGTCGCTGGCCAACACCGCCGCCGGGCAGGCCTTTGCCGCGTTCATGCCGCGCAACGTCATCGCCAGCGCCCTCAAGCAGGAGCGCCATCGCTTCGCGGGCCGCACGGAGGCCATATCGATGGCCGCCCTCGACGAGATCACCGCCGAGGTGCGCAAGCTGGGCATCGCCCGCAGCATCGGCACGGTCGTGCCGGGCGTGAACTCGATCAGCGCCCCCGTGTTCAACGACCGCGGCGAGATGGTGCTGGCCATCAGCCTCATGCGCCCCGGCCTGCCGGCCGACGCCGATCCCCAGGGCGCGACGGCACGGGCGGCCAAGCAGTGCGCACTGCGCATCTCCCGGCGCCTGGGCTTCACGCCACCGGAGTGAGTTCGTTAATATGGAATCTGTTTGACATATGCGAACGTCCTTCCTAACGTCGCGCGATACCGCCGGACGTGCCCAACAGCGGCGGCTCTCGGGAGGACGCGATTGTGAAACGACGGCTTGCGCTCAGTCTTGGTCTCTGCCTGCTCGGCCTTTCGCCCGGGCATGTCGCGGCGCAGGAGACGCCGCTCAAGATCGGCGTGCTGACCGACATCACGGGACCGTTCGCCAGCATCGTCGGTGAGAACTCCGTCGAGGCGGCGCGCATGGCGGTCGAGGATGCGGGCGGCACCGTGGCCGGCCGCCGTGTCGAGGTCGTCGCCGCCGACCACCAGAACAAGGCTGATATCGGCGCCAACATCGCGCGCCGCTGGTTCGATACCGAGAACGTGGAGGTCATCGTCGACGTGCCGGTGTCCTCGGTGGCGCTGGCCGTGCAGGCGGTGGCGCGCGAGAAGAAGAAGGTGGTGCTGTTCTCCAGCGGCCTCACCGACCGGCTCAGCAACGAGGATTGCGCGCCCTACAGCGTGCAATGGATGCTGGACACCAACGTGCTGGCGCGCGGCACCGTCAGATCGATCCTCGACGGCGGCGGCGATACCTGGTTCTTCATGACCGCCGACTATGCGTTCGGTCATTCGATGGAGAAGATCAGCCGCGACATGATCGCCGCCAACGGCGGCAAGTTCCTCGGCAGCGTCAGGAACCCGCTCAATACGCCGGACATGTCGTCGTTCCTGCTGCAGGCGCAGGCCAGCAAGGCGAAGATCATCGGCGTCGCCAATGTCGGCCAGGATTTCCGCAACATCGTGATCGGCGCCGCCGATTTCGGCCTGATCGCCAGCGGGCAGCGGCTCGCCAGCATGATCGTCTACGACAGCGACATCATCTCGCTTGGCCTCGACAAGGCCCGCGGCCTGTACCTGACCACGGCGTTCTACTGGGATCTCGACGATGCCACGCGCGCCTTCTCCGAGCGCTTTTTCAAGCGCCGCGGCGCGATGCCGAACATGATCCAGGCCAGCATCTATTCGTCGATCACCCATTACCTGGCGGCGGCCAAGGCGACCGGCAGCTTCGAGCCGGACAAGGTCCTGCCGCAGATGCGCGCCACCCCGGTGAACGATTTCTTCGCCAAGAACGGCAAGCTGCGCCCCGACGGGCTGATGCAGCACGACACCTTCCTCATGGAGGTCAAGGCGCCGTCCGAGTCGAAATCGAAATGGGACATCCTGAAGCTGGTGCGGCGCATCCCCGGCGATGTCGGCTATGCGCCGCTGGCGGACTCGAAATGTCCCACGCTCGCCAAGTGACCGGGGGCCGTTCTTGATCGACCTGTTCGGCAATCCGCGCCTGGGCGACCTGCCGCTTCAGGCCGCCCGCAACTGGCCGCAGCGCACGGCCCTGGTATTCGGCGATGCGCGTTGGACCTTCGCCGAGCTGCACGCGGCGGTCGACCGCAGCGCCTGGGCGCTGATGCGTGCCGGCTTCGGTCCTGGCGACCGGATCGGGCTGTGGTTCACCAACCGGCCCGAGTACATCTTCCTGCTGTTTGCCGTCAGCCGCATCGGCGCCATCGCCGTGCCGCTCAACACGCGCTACCGCTCCCGCGACATGGCCTATTGCCTGGCCCAGTCCGAATGCAATGCGCTGATCTACGCCGAGCAGTCGGGGCCCATCGACTACGGCGCGATCCTGGCCGAGGTCCTGCCCGGCCGGAAAGCGGCGCCGGGCGGTGGCGTCGCCTGCGCCGCCTTTCCGCATCTGCGGCGGCTGATCGCCATCGGCGACAGCAAGATCGACGAAGCCGACACGCTCGCCGGCCTGATCGCCGCTTCAGGTCCGGTGGATGCGGCGGCGGTCGCCGCCCGCGCCGCGGCGGTGGCGGTCGATGACCTGGCGATGATCGTCTACACCTCGGGCACCACCGGCAACGCCAAGGGCGCGATGCTCAGCCACGCCGGCGTGCGCCTCTGCATCCTGCGCAGCGTCATCTGGGGGACCTCGTTCCGCGACGTGCAGATGCACTATTTGCCGCTGTTCCATCTGTATGCGATCGGCTTCGTCACCGTGCCGTCGATCGCGCTGGGCGCCTCGCAGATCCTGATGGAGACCTTCGAGCCCGAGCTGGCGCTCGATCTGGCCGAGCGCGAGAAGGCGACCATCGTGCACGGCTTCGATCCGCACTATCGCGACCTGCTCGACAGCCAGCGGCGCCGGGCGCGCGATCTTGGCAGCCTGCGCATGGGCAGCTTTCCGTCGGGGCCGGACAACTGCGTCGCCATCGTGCGCCGGGCCAATGCGGAGCTGTGCCCCATCTACCCGTCGTTCGGCATGACGGAGACCTGGGGCGGCATCACGGCCGGGTTCATGGACAGCGACGTCGAGCAGCGCAGCGAGGCCTCGGGCTTTCCCGTGCCCGGGGTCGAGGTGCGCATCGTCGATCCGGAAACCGGTCGCGCCCAGCCCGCCGGCGCGCTGGGCGAGATCCAGGTCCGCAGCTTCTCGCTGATGCAGGGCTACTACCGCATGCCGGCGGAGTCGGAAGCGGCCTTGCTGCCCGACGGGTTCCTGCGCACCGGCGATGCCGGCTACCTGCGGGAGGACGGCTATCTGCGCTTCACCGGCCGCTACAAGGACATGCTGAAGGTCGGCGGCGAGAACGTCGCGCCGGCCGAGGTCGAGGCCTTGCTGCTGGAGCTGCCCGGCGTGCTCGATGCGTCGGTCGTGGGCTATCCCGACGATCGGCTCAACGAGGTGGCCGCGGCTTTCCTGATCGTCGACAAGGCGGCCGCGGTCGATATCGCCGCCGTCCAGCGGCATTGCCGCGGCCGGGTGGCGAGCTTCAAGATCCCGCGGCACGTCTTCATCGTCGACGGCTTCCCCATGACACCATCGGGCAAGGTGCAGAAGGTGAAGCTGCGCGAGGTCGCCGGCCGCCATCACGCGCAGGTGCAGTCTATGGCTCGGGGGCAAGCATGACGACGACGGAAGCACCGCTGCGCAAGGCGCAGCGCTACGCGGCGGGAGCGGCGGCAATCGCCGGCGGGTCCGGCGGCCTGGGCGGCGCCATCGCCCGCACCCTGGCGCGGTCGGGCGCCAACGTCGCGGTGACCTACAACCGCAACCGCCAGGCCGCGGAAGAGGTGGCGGGCGCCATTGCCGCGCTCGGGCGCGAGGCTGCCGCCTTCCAGGTCGATCTGCGCGATGCCGATGCCGTCGCGCGCTTCCATGCCCAGGTGGTGGCGCGCTTCGGCGGCCTGCATACCGCCGTCTATGCGGCTGGCCCCTACATCGAGATGCGTCACATCGGCAATCTCGAGCCGGCCTTGTTCGAGCGCACGCTGGGCAGCGACGTCTTCGGCGCCTACAACTTCTTCCATCACGCGATAAGCGGGCTGCGCGCCGCGCGCGGTGTCGCGATCTGCCTGGGCACGCCTGCGATGCGGCGCTATGCCAAGAAGGACATCCTGTCCTCGGCGCCCAAGGCCGCGCTCGAATCGCTGGTCAAGGGGATCGCGGCCGAGGAGGGCCGTCACGGCATCCGCGCCAACATGGTCGGCGTCGGCATGATCGGAGACGGCATGTTCCACGAGCTGATCGCCAAGGGCGATTTCGACGAGCGCTTCATCGAGGCCACGAAGAAGGCGGTCGCCCTCGGGCGCCTGGGCACCGCGGCCGAGATCGCCCAGACCGTCGATTTCCTCGCCTCCGACGATGCGTCCTACATCACCGGCCAGACCCTCATGGTCGATGGCGGCTACGCGATCTGAGCCCGGTCCGTATCCCTGGACTATTTCGGGATGACGGCCATGGCCTGGATCTCGACCTTGGCCCGGTCCTCCACCAGGGCCGTGACCTCGACCGCGGCCATCGCCGGAAAGTGCCGCCCGATGATCTCGCGGTAGGCGCGGCCGATGCCGGCGAGGTTGTTCAGGTAGTCCTTCTTGTCGGTGAGGTACCAGGTCATCGTCACGACATGCTCCGGGCCGGCGCCGGCCTGGGCCAGCACCTCGACCACGTTGCGCAATGTCTGGCGCACCTGCTCGACCAGGTCGTCGGTCTCGAACCGGTTCTGGCTGTTCCAGCCGATCTGGCCGCCGACAAAGACCAGCCGACCTTCGGCTGCGATGCCGTTGGCGTAGCCCTTGGGCTGGACCCAGCCCGGGGGTTGCAGGATCGTGTGCACGGTCATGGCTGGCCTTGCTTCCTGAGCTGGTAGCGCTGGATCTTGCCCGTCGCCGTCTTGGGCAGGGCGGGCGTGAACTTCACCGAGCGCGGATACTTGTAGGGCGCGATCGTCGCCTTGACGTGGTCCTGCAGGCGCCTGGCCGTCTCGTCGTTCTCGGCGACGCCGTCGGCCAGCACGACATGCGCCTGCACGATCTGGCCGCGCTCCTCGTCGGGCACGCCGATCACGGCGCATTCGCGCACGTCGGCGTGGGTCAGCAGCGCCGCCTCGACCTCCGGCCCGGCGATGTTGTAGCCCGACGAGACGATCATGTCGTCGGACCGCGCCGCGAAGTGGAAGCACCCGGCCTCATCCTGCACGAAGGAATCGCCGGTGAGGTTCCAGCCGTCGCGCACATAGTTGCGCTGGCGCGCATCGGCGAGGTAGCGGCAGCCGGTCGGGCCGCGCACGGCCAGCCGGCCGACCGTGCCGCGCGGCACCTCGTTCATCTCCTCGTCCACGATCCGGGCCTCGTAGCCGGTGACCGGCCGTCCGGTGGAGCCCGGCGCGAGATCGTCGAGCCGATTGGAGATGAAGATGTGCAGCATCTCGGTGGCGCCGATGCCGTCCAGGATCGGCTTGCCCGTCTTGCGGATCCAGTCGTCGAACACCGGCGCCGGCAGCGTCTCGCCGGCCGAGACCGCCAGGCGCAGCGACGACAGGTCGGCGCCCTTGTCGTGGGCCGCCAGCATGGCGCGGTACGCCGTGGGCGCGGTGAAGCTGACGGTGGCGCCGTAGGTCTGGATGATCTCGATCATGTTGGCGGGCGAGGCGTCCTCCAGCAGTGTCGCCACGGCGCCGAAGCGCAGGGGAAAGACCGCCAGCCCGCCCAGGCCGAAGGTGAAGGCCAGCGGCGGCGAGCCCACGAACACGTCGTGCGGCGTGACGCCCAGCACCTCCCTGGCGTAGCCGTCGGCGATCACCAGCAGGTCGCGATGGAAATGCATGGTGGCCTTGGGCACGCCGGTCGTGCCGGACGTGAAGCCGAGCAGGGCGACGTCGTCGCGGCCCGTGCGCACCGCCTGGAACTGCACCGGCTTGTTGAGGGCGACGCGGTCGAGCTCGGCATCGTGGTTGGCCGTGCCGTCGAAGCCCACCACCTGCTTGAGGTGGCGGCTGGTCTTGGCGCAGGCGGCCAGCTCGTCCATCAGCCGCGTGTCGCACAGCGCCAGCGCCACCTCGGCCTTGTCGACGATCTGGGCCAGCTCGCCGGCGCGCAGCATCGGCATGGTGTTGACCACCACGGCGCCGGCCTTGGTGGCGGCCAGCCAGCAGGCGACCATGGCCGGGTTGTTGGCCGAGCGGATCAGCACCCGGTTGCCGGGCCGCACGTTGTAGGTCTCGACCAGCGCGTGGGCGAGGCGGTTGGTCCAGTCGGACAGCTCCTTGTAGGTGCGGCGCCGCCCGTTGCCGATCAGCGCCGTGTGATCGCCGAACCCTTTCTCGACCATGCGGTCGGTGAGCTCGACGCCGATATTGACGTGCTCGGGGTAGTCGAAGCCCGACAGCAGGAAGTCGGGCCACTGGTCGGCCGGCGGGAGATTGTCCCGGGCGAACGTGTCGACATGCGCGCTCGGTCCCAGCATGGCGTCAGGCTCCCTCGAAGATCGGCTTCTCCTTGGCGACGAAAGCGCGGTAGGCATGCTCGAAATCACGCGTCTGCATGCAGATCGCCTGAGCCTGGGCTTCCGCCTCGATGGCCTGCTCCAGCCCCATCGCCCATTCCTGGTTGAGCTGCGTCTTGGTGATGCCGTGCGCGAAGGTCGGCCCCGACGCGATGCGCCGGGCCATGTCGAGCGCATCGGCCTCCAAAGACGCGGCGTCGACCAGGCGATTGTAGAAGCCCCAGCGCTCGCCTTCGGCGGCCGACATGGCGCGGCCGGTGTAGAGCAGCTCGGCCGCGCGGCCCTGGCCGATGATGCGCGGCAGCATCGCGCACGCGCCCATGTCGCAGCCGGCGAGGCCGACGCGCGTGAACAGGAAGGCGGTCTTGGCCTCGGGCGTGGCGATGCGGATGTCGGATGCCATGACGATGATGGCGCCGGCGCCGACGGCGATCCCGTCGACCGCGGCGATGATCGGCTTGCCGCAGTTCAGCATCGCCTTGACCAGGTCGCCGGTCATGCGCGTGAAGGCCAGCAGCGCTTTCATCTCCATGCCCACCAGCGGGCCGATGATGTCGTGCACGTCGCCGCCGGAGCAGAAATTGCCGCCATTGGGCAGGAACACGACCGTGTCGATGTCGTCGGCGTCGCGCAGGGCGCGGAACGTGTCGCGCAGCTCGGCGTACGAATCGAAGGTGAGCGGATTCTTGCGTTCGGGCCGGTCGAGCCGGATGCGCGCCACCTTGCCGTCGGCCTGCCAGAGGAAGTGCTTGGGCTTCAGCCCGGCCATGCTGCTCATTCCTGCTTCTCCCAATTGCTGCGAAACGTCTTCAACATTGTCGCCAGCCGCCGCGCGTCGTTGCCGGACACGCCGCCCAGCAGCGCGTCGATCCATCCTTCGTGCGCGGCGGCCATGGTGCGGAACTGCTCCTCGCCGGCGCGGGTGAGGCGCACGATCGACGTGCGGCGATCGCCGTCGCGCTGGGCCCGCAGCACCAGCCCCTCGGCGGCCAGCCGGTCGATGATGCCGGTGACGTTGCCGTTGGAAACCAGCAGGAAGCGCGACAGGTCGCTCATCAGCATGCCGTCCGGGGCGCGATAGAGCGCCGCCAAGACATCGAAGCGCGGCAGCGTCGTGTCGAACGTCGTGCGCAGCCGCTCGCGCAGCTCGGCCTCGATGAGGCGGTTGGCGCGCAGCAGCCTGATCCACAGCCGCAGCCGGTCCTTGCTGTCGGACGACAGCTCCGGCGCGGCCTGCGGCGTGCTCACCATGTCTCGCCTCCCGACAGCGACAGCGCCTGGCCGGTGATCGATCCCGCCGCATCGCCGCACAGCCACAGCACGGCGGCCGCCACTTCCTGCGGCTGGATGAAGCGGCCCTGCGGATTGGTGGCGGACAGGCTGGCGCGCGCCTCCTCGGCGCTGCGGCCGGTCGTGCGCACGATGCGCTCGACCGACTGCGCCAGCATGTCGGTCTCGACGAAGCCGGGGCATACCGCATTGACGGTGACACCCGTCCGGACCATCTCGGTGGCGAGCGCCCGCATCAGGCCGATCACCCCGTGCTTGGCGGCGACATAGGGCGCCACATAGGCGTAGCCCTTCAGGCCGGCCGTCGAGGCCACGAAGACGATCCTGCCGGCCTTGCGCTTGGCCATGCCGGCCAGCGCCGGCTTCACGGTCAGGAACGACCCGGTCAGGTTGACGTCCAGCGTGCGCTGCCAGTCGGCCAGCGACGTGCGGTGCGCCGGGCTGCTTTCCGACATGCCGGCGTTGACCACGACGATGTCGAACGGTCCGCGCGCCGCTTCGGCCTCGGCATGGAGCTTGGCCATCGCGGCTTCGTCCGTGACGTCGGCAGCGACGGCGAAGATGCGGTCGTTCTCGCCGGCCGTGGCCTCCAGCGGTGCCGGCCGACGGCCGCAGATCGTGACGGCGACCCCGGCGTCGGCGAGCGCCAGCGCCACGGTGCGGCCGATGCCCGAGCCGCCGCCCGTCACCAGCGCATGACGTCCCATGATCATACTTTCAACCCCATCGTTGCAGTGCGTTCGGCCAGCCGCAGAGCCTGATCGCGTCCGGGCAGGTACGGGTCCGGCCACCTGGTGTCGCGGTCGCCCAGGGCGACGGCGGCATGCAAGGTCCAGTAGGGATCGGCGAGATGCGGCCGCGCCAGGCAGACGAGGTCGGCGCGCCCGGCCAGCAGGATCGAGTTCACGTGGTCGAACTCGTAGATGTTGCCCACGGCCATGGTGGCCATGCCGGTCTCGTTGCGGATCCGGTCGGAAAAGGGTGTCTGGAACATGCGGCCGTAGACCGGCCGCGCCCGGATCGACGTCTGGCCGGCCGACACGTCGCAGATATCGACGCCGGCGGCCTGCAGCAGGCGCGCGATCTCGACCGCCTCGCCAGGGGTGACGCCTTCGCCGTCGACCCAGTCGGTGGCCGAGATGCGCATCGAGATCGGCTTGTGCGCCGGCCATGCGGCGCGCACGTCGTGGAAGACTTCGAGCGGATAGCGCAGGCGGTTCTCGAGCGTGCCGCCATAGGCATCAGTGCGCCGGTTGGTCAGCGGCGTGATGAAGGACGACAGCAGATAGCCGTGCGCCGCATGGATCTCGAGCATGTCGAAGCCGCAGCGCGCCGCCATCCCGGCGGCGGCGACGAACTCTGCCCGCACGCGCGCCATGTCGGCGTGATCCATCGGCCGCGGCACCTGGTTGGCCGCCGACCACGGCACGTCCGATGCGGCCATGACCGGCCAGTTGCCGCGCTCGAGCGGCGCATCCATCTCGTGCCAGCCGAGCTGGGTCGAGCCCTTCGGGCCGGAATGGCCGATCTGGGCGCAGATCTTCGCGTCCGTCTCGCGGTGCACGAAGTCGACCAGCCGCCGCCACGCCGCCTCGTGCGCGGGCGCGTAGAGGCCCGTGCAGCCCGGCGTGATGCGGCCTTCGGGGCTGACGCAGGTCATCTCGATGCAGACCATGCCGGCGCCGCCCTTGGCGCGCTCAGCGTAGTGCGCGAAATGCCAGTCCGTGGGGCAGCCCTCGACGGCCTTGTATTGCGCCATGGGCGACACGACCACGCGGTTCTTCACGGTCATGTCGCGCAGCCGCAACGGCGCGAACATCGGGGCGCGCCGCACGTTGTCGCTGTTGCCGGCGCGGCGCTGGAACCATGCCTCGGCATCGCTCAACCAGCGCGGGTCGCGCAGCCGCAGGTTCTCGTGGCTGATGCGCTGCGAGCGCGTGAGCAGGGAGTAGTTGAGCTGCACCGGGTCGAGGTCGAGATAGCGCTCGACCTCCTCGAACCACTCCAGGGAGTTGCGCGCGGCCGATTGCAGCCGCAGCACCTCGACGCGCCGCGCGCTTTCATACTTGGCGAAGGCCGCCTCCAGGTCGGGCTCGGCGTGGAGATAGTCGGCCAGCGCGATCGCGCTCTCCAGCGCCAGCTTGGTGCCCGAGCCGATGGAGAAATGGGCGCTGGCGGCTGAATCGCCCATCAGCACCAGGTTCTGGCACGACCAGCGGGCGCACAGCACGCGCGGGAAGTTGATCCAGGCCGAGCCGCGGAGGTGGCTCGCGTTCGACATCAGGCGGTGGCCGCCGAGATGTCTGGCGAAGATCCGCTCGCAGGCGGCGATGGACTCCTCGCGGCTCATGGCCTCGAAGCCGAAGCCGCGCCACGTCGCCTCGCTGCATTCGACGATGAAGGTCGCAGTTTCGGGCTCGAACTGGTAGGCGTGCGCCCACACCCAGCCATGCGCCGTCTTCTCGAAGATGAAGGTGAAGGCGTCGTCGAACTTCTGCTGCGTGCCCAGCCAGACGAACTTGCACTTGCGCACGTCGATGTCGGGCTTGAAGACGTCCGCGAAGGCGGCGCGGGCGCGCGAGTTCAGCCCGTCGGCGGCGACCACCAGGTCATGTGTCGCCATGTAGGGCTTGGGGTCGTCGATCTCGGTCTGGAACACCAGCTTGACGCCCAGCTCGCGGGCGCGGCGCTGCAGCAGCAGGAGCAGCCGCTTGCGGCCGATGCCGCAGAAGCCATGCCCGCTGGAGACCGTGCGCACGCCCTTGTGGAAGACGGCGATGTCGTCCCAGTACGCGAAGTGCTCCCGGATCCAGTCGGCGCTGACGGCGTCGTTGGCCGCGAGGTTGTCGAGCGTCTCGGCTGAAAGAACGACGCCCCATCCGAACGTGTCGTCGGGCCGGTTGCGTTCGAACACGGTGATGTCGTGGGCAGGATTCCTGCCCTTCATCGAGATCGCGAAGTAGAGGCCGGCGGGGCCGGCGCCAAGAACAGCAACCTTCATCCGAGGCATCCTCCGTCCCAGCGCACCCCGGAACACTGGCACCACACCCGGATTGTTTCAAGCCTAAAATTTTAGGCTTAAAATATTTGAGGAAACCCTACCTTCCCCCGCTTGCGGGGGAAGGTGGCGCGAAGCGCCGGATGGGGGACGCTTCAACGCAAATGGTGCATCCCATCGAGCATCCGCGCTGTTGCACCACCCCCCATCCGCCCTTCGGGCACCTTCCCCCGCAAGCGGGGGAAGGTAAGAAGACATCTCAGCTCGAGAACCGGCGCAGCACCTCGCCCGGACGCGCCGCGGGATCGGCGCAGAGGCCCCGGGCGTCGGCCATCCTGGTGCCGTTCACCCACACGCCATGCAGGCCGACCGCCGAGGTCGTGAGGCGGGCGGCACCCGAGGGCAGGTCGTGGACGCGCCGCTTGGGGCCGCGCGCGACCGTGCCGGGGTCGAACAGCATCAGGTCGGCGGCATGGCCCTCGCGCAGCAGGCCGCGGTCCTGGAGCCCGAACAGCCGGGCCGGCTGGCCGGTGAGGCGATGCACGGCCTGCGCCAGGTCCAGCACCCCCAGGTCGCGGCTCCAGTGGCCCATCAGGTGCAGGCCGAAGCCGGCGTCGCAGAAGAAGGTGAGATGCGCGCCGGCGTCGGACAGCGAGATGTGGGTGTCGGGATCGGCCAGGATCCTGCCCACCGCCGTCTCGTCGTTGTGCAGGAGCTGGGCGACGAACAGCGTGTCGAGATCCTCCGACAGCGCGAGGTCGAGAATGCAGTCGAGCGGATCCTTGCCGGCTTTCGCCGCCAGCGCCGCCAGCGTCATGCCCTCCAGCGCGCGGTTCTCGTCCTTGGCGGTCTCGACCACGAACAGTCTGTCCCATTCGCTGTTGAAGACCAGCCGCCCGCGCGCCGCCGCGAGCTCGCGGCGGACGGCGTCGCGCCAGGACGGGTCGCGATAGACGCGCTTCAGCGCCTCGCCATCATGCGCCGCCATGGCTGGCTTCCACGACTGCATGCTCTCGAACAGGTACGGGCTCCTGAAGGTGAAATCCATGCTGAGCGGGCAGCATGAGGTCTGCGCCACCAGCGTGCGGCCGCGCGCCCGCGCCGCATTCACCTGCTCGAGCCAGGTGAAGGCGGCCGTCGGGTTGGTGTTGGAGTGGAAGAGGGCGGCGATCACCACCGGCCGCCGGGCTTCGACCGCCAGCTCCTCGAGATAGGGAATCGAGGTCTTGCTGCCCTTGGTCAGCATGTAGACGCCGACACCGCTGTCGCCCATCGCCCGCACCAGCGCGCGCAGCTCCTTGTCGTCAGCCAGCCGCGAGGGCATGGGCGTGCCACCTTCGCCGTTATGCGCCTCGGCCGTCGAGGTGGCGAAGCCGACCGCGCCGGCGGCCATGGCCTCGCGCACCAGCGCCGCCATGCGGGCGATCTCGCGGTCGGTGGCGGCGCGCTCGGTCGCATCGGCGCCCATGACGAAGGTGCGGATCGCCGAGTGGCCGGCGAAGCAGGCGACGTTGGGGCCGACGCCTTGGCGGGCCAGCATGTCGAGATATTGCGGGAAGCTCTCGAAGTCCCAGCGGATGCCGGCCCGCAGCGCGTCCAGCGACATGCCCTCGACATGGGTGAGGTGGCGCATGGTCAGGTCGCGGTCGGCGGGCTTGCAGGGCGCGATGGTGAAGCCGCAATTGCCCAGCACGGCCGTGGTCACGCCCAGCGCCGGCGAGGGATCGATGAAGGGATCCCAGGTGATCTGCGCGTCGTAGTGCGTATGGCCGTCGATGATGCCGGGCGCCAGTGCAAGGCCGTCGGCGTTCACCGTGTCGCGGGCGGGGCCGAGCTTGCCGCCGATCGCCGCGATTCTGCCGTCGGTGACGGCGAGATCACCGTGCCGCGGCGCGCCGCCCGTGCCGTCATAGATGACGCAATCCTTGATGACGAGGTCGAACATCGCGCTTCTTCCTCCCGATAGCGATGGACAGTCTGCCTCCACGACCGCGCCGCATCCAGCATCTCGATGGCTGACCACCGGCCAAAAGCCATCGAGGCGCTGCGGGACGCGCAGCGTTCCTCGCCCGCTATGGCCGGGTTGCGTCCGTCGCTGGCCGCCGCACCCCCTCGATCGCGCGCCGCAGCAGCGCCAGCAGGCTGCTGCCGGTCGCCATGCCGAGCAGGTAGACGATGACGACCTGGAGCACCATCGGCACCGTCATGCTGAAGCCGAGAAACGACATGGTGACGATCTGGAAGTTCTCCACCGCCAGATCGACGATCAGCGCAACGAACAGCGCCACGACAGCCGTATGAACCCATCGCATGGCGTCTCCTCCTGGACGATCTGCCCCATCACAGTGGACGCATGACGGCGGGCCGCGCAAGTGACACGCGCGGACCGTCACCGATCTGCGGCGACAGAGATGGGAATGCGCCGGATCTCCGGATTCGTGACGTTGCCGTTGACGGCGATGACGGCGAGCATCGTGTAGCGTCCGCCAGACAGGCGCCCGCCGACCTCGATGCGGAAGGTGGCGTCCTCGGCCAGCGGCGCGACGCCGGCCAGCACGACACGACCCTGGTCGTCGACCACCGTGTAGCGGCACGACGGCGCGGCACGGCTGCGCACCACGGGCGCGATCGATGGCAGCGGCATGCGCACCAGGCGATAACTTCGCTGGAACTTCTCGACGATCTCGATGTCGCCGGACAGCGTGACGCGCCGGCCGTCCCAGTCGGCCCGGGTGACATGGCCGTGCCGCGGGATTGCGTAGGCGTCGTACGTTCCCACGCCCAAGGGATAGGTCATGTCGCGGAACGCGCCTAGCGTGGCGCTGTCGGCTGACCATCGCGTCAGTTGATACGGCCCGTTGGTCACCAGGAAGTGGCCGTGGTCGCGGTAGAAGGCGGCGAGCGCCGACCAGCGCTGGCGCGCGGCATCGGCGCTCACCAGCGATTGCAGCGCGTCCGGGCGGTATGCCGCGCGCTCGAAAGCCTCGACCAGCGCCAGGAGCTTGCGCTTGAGGGGCTCCAAGCGCACGAGGTCGAGCCAGTCGACGTCGCGACGCTGCGCTTCTGCCTGCGAGAACGCCGCCCAGCCGCGGCTCACGGCCTCCTCCATCAGCACCACCAGATGCCAGGGCAGGGTGCTCCAGGGCGGCGCCAGCACGGCGTTGTAGTCCGGATCGTCCGGTGCCGCGGCCGTCAGATAGACATCGACGATCAGCAGCTCGCGCACGAAGCTGATATCGCCGACCCGGAAGGTCCTCGCCGTGGTGTCGCTGCCGACGGCACGCACGCCGGCCAGGGCCCGGCGCAGCACCGCCGTTGCGGCATCGATGGCGGGATCGTAGTGCGCCTCGTCGCCGGGACGGCGGACACCCCAGCGATAGGCGAACATGTAGGCGTAGAGCAGGTCGGCGATGGTCATGCGCGAGCCGTCATGGAAGAGCGAGCCCAGCACGCGGTAGGTCATTTTCGCTGCGGCGACCTTCTCGGCACCGACCGGTCGCAAGCGCCCGTCACCGGGTTCGGGCAGAACAGCATCGGCCGGCACCGGGATCGCACCGGCCACGGCGGCGGGCGGCGCGGAGTCGCGCTGCGTCACGATGGGCTCTGCCGTGATGGACAGACCGATGAAGGTGTAGACGACCATGAGCGCCGTCAGCGGAACCTGCGAGCGCATCGCGAGCCGGGTCCCTGGAAGGATCCGCATCGCGCGGGCGTGAGCAAGATAGACCGCCGCAACATGGCCGATCACGATCGCGGCGAGGGCCGCGTACCAGGCGAAGCGCGCGCCGACGATCGCGATGTCGACGCGGTATGCGGCGGTGCCGAAGAGGTCCCAGCCGTAGCCGAACGGGTCGGACAGCAGCGGCACGATGTACTGGCCCTGGATCAGCAGGAACACCAGGTAATGCGCGACGTGGTAGCCGATCGCGATCGGCACGAGCGTGAGCGCAAAGCCGCGGCCGAACCTCAGGGCGGATTGACCCCCGCCCAGCAGGGCCGCCGCGGCGGCGCAGGCGGCGAGGTACGCACCCACGAACAGGAGCCAGAAGCCGACAAGGCCCGCCGTCCGGATCGTGACGGGATCGCCGGCAAGCATGGCTTCGGTACCCGACCAGGCGGGTGTGGCAATGAGCCCGTCATAGAGCACGCTCGACAGCAGCAGCAGGACCAGCGCCATCATCGACGTCGACACGGGCGCATCGTCGTGAAGCCCCGCCCCGAAGGGCCGCAGCATGCATTTCGGCGGTGCTCCAGCCGTGGCCCTGATCGGCGCGAAACGCGCGAACGTGCCGAAGACGATCGAGAACACCTCGCCGCGCTGCAGCCAGGCTTCGCGGCCGAACACGAACATCCCGGCCAGCGTGAGGATGGTATAGGCGGTGACGATGAGCGCCACATGAGCCGGCACGGCCGGGCTCGGATAGACCAGCTCGATCCATGCGAAGGCGAGGAGCAGCAGGCAGGCCGGCCAGACGCCCAGCGCCGGCGGGTACGGCAGACGCCGCGCAAGCTCGCCGCCGACGGCGAGCTGATAGAGCCGCTCGGCGCCCGCGAACAGCGTCCGCCACGGGTTGAGCAGGTCCCAGATGTTGCCGAGCAAGGCCGACGCATGGACCAGCCCGACCCAGAAGATGATCCATACCAGCGTCGGCGCGATGTTGCGGTAGGGGTTCTGGTCGCCGACGAAGCCGGCGACGATCGTGACGGTGAAGCCGCCGAGGGCGGCCAGCCTGATGGCCAGGGCGAGAGATCGCACCAGGCCCGACCGTGCGATCGCCGCGCCGGGCCCGGTGGCGAAGAGGTCGATATGCCGCGTGCGGCGCGTGGCGCGGTCGCGACGGGCGAACAGGCCGAACATCACGAACGACAGCGCCACCGCGGCGGCGGCCCCGAAGAGGTAGAGCGGCAGCGGCAATGGCAGGTCGTAGCGCTGGCCGAAGCCGTGGGCGCTGGCGGCCGTCGCGGCTGTGAGGGCGAGGCACATCACGGTGCTACCGCGGATAGACCTCGATGCGGACAAGCGGGGCATCCTCATGAGCGTGCGAGTCATGGCGATGGATGGGAAAGCGTCCGGTCACGCGGGCGGTGAATGTCATCTCCGCCACCGCGCCGGGCGCGACGGTCTGCTCGATGTCGTAGCCATGCAGGTGCACGGTGAGCAGCCGGTCCGCTCTCCAGCGCAGCCTGACGATGTCGCCCTGCCGGACCCGGATCAGCCGCATGTCGGCCGGCACCTGGCCCTGCGTGACGGTGAGGTCGAAGGTCAGCTCGGCGCTCCAGGCACCGCCGGCCGGAGTGAGGGCGGCGACCATCGGTGCCAGCCGCAGCAGGCCTCGGCGCGCCAGCCGCGGCAGGGCTTTGCATTCCGGCGTCATCGCGCAAGCTCGACATCGGAGATGCGGTTGAGCGCCCAGCCGGCATCGTACGGGGACGGCAGCGCGGCCGGATCGCCGATCGCCGCCCATATCAGCCGGCCGAACGGATCGGTGAAGCCCGCGATCGGGTTCCACGCGGCCTTCGGCTGCGTGCCGATTCCCAACGCCAGCCAGCCGTTCCAGGGGAAGTCCTTCAGCTTCACCGTGCGAATGAAGATCGGCGCATTGAAGCCCTGGTGCATGTCGTAGGCGATGTTCTCGATTCCGGCCGAGAACTCGGTGCTGAAGTATTCACGCTTCACGGTGTAGCCGATGACGACCTTGCGGCAGCCGGCGACGAGGTCGGCCACGAGGTCGCGCTCCAGGTTGATCCGCTCGACGGCATCGGCCGCCTCGTCGTGCTGCAGCCGCCGCAGCCGGCTCTCGACCTGGTCCCTCGCCTCGCCATCGACGCCGTCCCCGAGGACGCGATAGGCCTGGTACCATCCGGCCTTCAGCCAGGGTGGTCCCAGCCAGCCGTTGATCGCTGTCATCGCCCCGCCCACGAGGTCCGATACGGCGATCTCCTCGATCGCGACGTCCCACGGATCCTGCGGTGCGGGCGTGCCCGCGGCCCGCAGCTTCAGGTCCGCGCCCGCGGCCTCGCCCTCGAGCATCCTTTTCGTGGCGGCCTCGGCACGGTCGGCATGGTGCAGGTAGTCGCCGTGAAACGGCGTGACCGGGTAGGGATGCAGGATCATCGGCCCGTTCACCGCGGTCCGGCGCGCGGCAGCACGCACGGCGGCGCAGGCGGCGGCGGTGTCGCGCGCATGCGGTGATGCCGGATTGACGCGGGCGGTCACGAACGAGCCCAGCGACTCGACGGCACCGACCGTCTCCGGAACGGTGCCGGCAAAGTCCGGCGTCCCCCCGACATAGGCGTGCATCCTGCCGCTACGCAGCAGGTCCGCCGCCCGGTCGGGCGCCACCGTCGTGACCTCGATCTCGTGCGGATAGTAGGACGGATAGACCGGCAGCTCGTGGCCGCCCTGTGCGGCGGTGACCAAGGCGGCGGTCACGACGATCGCGGCTATGGCGCGCCTGATCATCGCGTTAGCCGCGCAGGGCCTTGACGACCTTCTCGTCGGCGAGCGCCGCCTGCGGCGGACCGTGGAAGATGATCTCGCCGCGGTCGATGGCATAGAGCCTGTCGCCGATGCGCGTCGCCGCGCCCAGATGCGATTCGGCCATGAGGATCGACACGCCCATGGCCTTGATCTTCATCACCGCCTCGGCGAAGCGGTTCACCACGACCGGCGCCAGGCCCTCGAAGGCTTCATCGAGCAGCAGCAGCGCCGGCGACAGCATGATGGCGCGCGCGATCGCGACCATCTTGCGCTGGCCGCCGCTGAGGTGCAGCCCGCGGCGCTGCAGCAGGTTGCGCACCTCGGGGAACAGGCCGAATGCCTGGGCCTCGGCATCCGGACGCGGGCCGCCGTTGCGGCGCCGGGCGACCGTGTCGCCGAGCCAGCGGCTGATCATCAGGTTCTCCCCGACGGACAGATCCGGGAAGACGCCGCAATCCTCCGGCGAGTAGCCGATGCCGCGCTTCGCCCGCTCGTGCGGCGGCAGCGTGGTCATGTCCTCGTCGTGAAACAGGATCCGTCCGGACCGCACCGGCAGGAAGCCCATGATGCTTTCGATCGTGGTGGTCTTGCCGGCGCCGTTGCGGCCGACGAGGCAGACCACCTCCTGGCGGTCGACGTGCAGGGACACGCCGTTGAGGATGTGGGCGGGGCCACGGTAGGTGTCGATCCCCTCAACCGCGAGCATGGTCGCTCCTTTGCGTGAAGGCGTCAGGGCCGGCGGCGCCGATCAGCGTCATCGCCACTTCCTCGTTGGTCCGGATCTCGTCGGGCGTGCCCTTGGCGAGGATGGCGCCCTGGTGCATCACGACGATGCGGTCGGAGTAGGTGAACACGACATCCATGTCATGTTCGACCACCACCGCCGTGATCCCCTCGCCGCGCACGACACCGGCGATCGTGTCCATGATCTGGCCCTTGTCGCGCGTGCTGACCCCGCTCGTGGGCTCGTCGAGGAACAGCAGCTTGGGCCGCAGCGCATAGGCCAGCGCCACGTCCAGCAGCTTGCGCTCGCCCTGCGCCAGGCTGCGCGCCAGCTCGTTGCGCTTGCCGGCGAGCCCGAACTGGCCCAGCACCGCGTCGGCCTCGCCGGTCACGGCGCTGTCGCGGCGGGCAAGGGCTGCCATGCTGCGGGTCTTGCCCTCGCGCGAGAAGATCGCCAGCGCCACGTTGTCGAAGGCCGTGAGATCATCGAACAGGTTCACGAGCTGGAAGCTGCGGGCGATCCCTGCCTTGACGCGCGCCGTCACCGAGTCGCGCGTGACGTCGCGGCCCTTGAAGAGGATCGTGCCGGAATCGGCGGTGTAGTAGGCGCTGACGACATTGCAGAACGAGGTCTTGCCGGCGCCGTTGGGGCCCACCAGCGAGACGAGCTCGCCTTCCTTGATCACGAGGCTGACGTCGTCGACGGCATGCGTGTCGCCGAAATACTTCTTGAGGTGGATCGTCTCCAGCAGGCTCATGGCGTCACCGCGTCCACCGGCTGACCAGCCGCATGGCTGTTCCCACGATCCCGGACGGCAGGAGCAGGACCAGGGTCACCAGCACCACGCCCAGCAGCAGCTGCCAGTACTCCGTGCTCGCGACCGCGGCGGTCTTCAGGTAGTTGAAGGTCACCGCCCCGACGATCGGGCCGGCGAAGGTGCGGAAGCCGCCGAGCACGCTCATGAACACGATCTCGCCGGAGAACGGCCAGTACAGCACGTCCGGCGTGGTCAGGCCGTTGAGCGGCACCCAGAGGATGCCGGCAAGCCCGGTGAACGCGCCCGATATGACGAAGGCGATCCAGCGATGGCGCCGCACGGAGATGCCGACGAAGCTGGCGCGCGTCTCGTTGTCACGGATCGCCTGCAGCGCCTTGCCGAACGGCGAGTGCACGATGACCCACATGACGACGGTGGCCAGCGTGAACAGGGCCAGCACGTAGTAATAGTAGGCGAAGACGAAGCGCTGGAACGACCCCGGCCCGGCGAAGTCGACGAGGCCGCCCAGCAGCGTCAGCTTGGCGTATGCGACGCGGATGCCGTCGGTGCCGCCCGTCACCCAGAAGAACTTGAAGGCGAGGCTCCACAGCACCTGTGACAGGGCGAGCGTCAGGATGCCGAAGAAGATCCGTGTGTGGCGCACGCACACGAAGCCGAACAGGGCCGACACGAGCACCGTGCCTGCCAGCCCGCCGAGGATGCAGAGCTCCATCGAATGCGCGCCGAGATCGCGCACGATGAAGGCGACCGTATAGGCGCCGGTGCCGAAATAGGCGGAATGGCCGAACGACAGCAGGCCCGTGTAGCCCAGCAGCAGGTTGAAGCCGAGCGCCGCGATCGCCATGACCAGGCCATAGGTGAGGAGCACCGTCTGGTAGGGATCGACCACGGCCGGCAGCAGCGCCAGCCCGACCAGGATCGCGGTCGCCGCGATCAGCAGCCGCAGGAAGGCGGCGCCGCCCGTGTCGGCCGTGGCTGTCGTGGTCGTCATCGCGGTCATCGTCACGCCCTCCCGAACAGCCCGGTCGGGCGGATCAGCAGGACCGCGGTCGCGATCAGGTAGAGAACGGCAAGCTCGATCTCGGGGAAGAACTGGATGCCGGCGGTGCGCACCAGGCTCACGATCAGCGCGCCGACCAGCGCGCCTTCGAGGCTGCCGAGCCCGCCGATCACCACGACGACGAACGCCAGCACGAGGGCCTCGACGCCCATGCCCAGCACGGCGGCCTGCGCCGGCACCACCACGGCACCGCCGAGCCCGGCCATGAAGCAGCCGATGGCGAAGGCCTGAACGTAGACGCGCCCGACATTGAGGCCCAGCGCCGCCGCCATGCGCCGGTCCTGCGACGTGGCACGCAGGATGACCCCGAACCTGGTGCGGTAGATGAACCACCACAGGCCCAGCGCCGCGATCAGCCCGATGGCGACGACGACCAGGTTGTAGGTCGGGTACAGCAGCCGGCCGATCGGGATGCTGCCCATGCTGTCCATGATCGAGCCCGCCGACAGCGGCGTGCCGCCGAACAGGAGCTTCATGGCGTCCTCGAGGATCATCAGCAGCCCGAAGGTGATCAGCAGATGGTATTCCTCCGGGCGCCGGTAGAGCGGCCGCAGCAGGGTCGGCTCGATCAGCGCGCCGACGGCCGCGATGACGACGGCGCCGATGGGCAGCAGCAGGAGAGCACCGGCGAGGCCCAGAGCCCCGCTCATGGCATGGCCGACGGCGCCGCCGACGACCCAGGCCGAGACGTAGGCGCCCAGCGCATAGAGCGACCCGTGCGCGAGGTTGACGATGCGCATGACGCCGTAGATCAGGCTCAGGCCGGCCGCGATGAGGAACAGCACCGCGGCGTAGAACAGGGAATTGAGGATCTGGATGATGAAGATCGTCACCGTTTCCCCCGTAGAGGCTGAAAAACCACTTCATGGTGAGCACAGGTGAATGCTTCGCATTCACCGGGTCGAACCATGAAGTGGTCCGCACCGCGATCGTGCGAAGCTTCATGGTTCGACAAGCTCACCATGAAGCTACTGGGAGACGCTGGAGTCCTACGCGACCTCCTGTTGCTCCGCCGTGTCACTCGCTTCGAAAGTCGAGGCGGCCGATGGCCGGATCGACCGTGTTGCCGTCGAGGAAGACGGCCATGAAGAACCGGTAGTCGCCGGCCGGCAGCGGTGCCAGCGACACCGCGAAGCGGCCATCCTCGTCGCGACGGGCGCCGCCGGCGGCGACCACGCGGCCGTCGGCGCCGACGACAATGTAGCGGGGCACGGGCCGGATCGGCAGCGTCTCGCGCAAGGTGTCGGGCTTGAAGGCGATGCGCACGAGGCGGTGGTCGCGCTGCTGCTTGAGCGCGATCTCGGCCTCGGCCGTCGCCAGCATGCGCGGGCCGTCGCGCTCGATGCCTGTGACGAACGCCGTGGCCGGATAGGCGAAGAAGTCGAACGTGCCCAGCCCCACCGGGTACGAGAACTCGCGGACGACATCGAACGTATAGACGTCGGGCGAGAAACGCCGAAGCTGATAGGGGCCGTTGGTCACGAGCAGATGGTCGTGGGCATCGACGAAGCGTGCGAGCGCCTGCCAGCGCGCCGTGGCGGCCGCGGCGTCGACCAGGTCTTCGAGGGCCGGCGGACGATAGCCTGAGGCAGCGAACTCCGTGATCAGGGCACGCAGCGCGATGCGCTGGGCGGGATCACGCACCAGGTCGAGCCAGGGCAGGTTGCGCCGCCTCGCTTCGCTTTCCGAGAAGGCCGCCAGCCGGCGCGTGACGGCCGCATCCATCAGCGCCAGCAGGTGCCAGGGGATCGCGCTCCAGGGCGGCGCGACCAGCGCATTGCGATGGTCGTCGGCCACCGCCATGGCGTCGAGATAGACCTCCACGATCGGCGAGCGATACGTAAAGACCCGGTCGCCGATCGCGATCGCCGTCTCCTCGGCGCCGGTGATGCGCACGCCCTTGAACTGCTCCCGCATCGGGCGGGTCGCGGCGGCGATCTCGGCATCGGCGGTCGTGGCACCCCATTTGGCTGCAAAGGCATAGGGATACACGAGATCGGCCGCCTCCATCGCGGTGCCGTCCTGGAACGGTGAAGCCAGCACGCGGTAGACGATTTTGGTCATCGCGCCATGATCGGCACCGGCCGGCACCAGCCGACCATTTTGCGGCTCAGGGATCAGCGCGTCGGGAGGAACCCGCAGGGACCGTCCCGCCGCCGGCGCTTCCACCGGCTTGATCCGGGTGCGGTTGGCGACCCAGAGGCTGTTGTAGGGGATCGGCAGGAAGGCATTGTCGCCGACGATCGACCACACCAGGCGACCGGCCGCATCCGTGAAGCCGGCGATGGGATTCCAGGCCGCGGCGGCCGGCGTGTCGATGCCCAGCCGCATCCAGCCGTTCCACGGCAGATCCTTCAGCTTCAACGTGCGCATGACGACGGGCGAGTTGAACCCCGACTGCGAATCGACCGCGATGTTCTCGATGCCGTTGCTGAAGTCGTCGCTGTAGGCCTCGCGCCGCAGCCGATAGCCGATCACGGCGCTGTCGCAGCCGCGCGTGAGGGCCGTGACCAGGTCACGCTCCAGGCCGATGCGCCGTGTGTCGTCGCGCGTGTCGCCGCCGGTCAGGAGGTCGTGGATCTCGTCCGCGCGCCTGGCGTCGATGGGGTCGCTGACCACGGGGCGCAGCAGGTGATAGGCCTGGAACCAGCCGTCCTTCGCCCAGGGCGGCCCCGGCCAGGTGTTGAACGAGACGCCGGCATCGCGCGTCAGGGTATCGATCGTCACCTCGCGCACGTCGACGTCCCACGAGGCTCCGTCGGATCCGTCATTGCCGGCGAGCAGCCCGTCGCTGTCGGCACGCACACGCGTCGTCGGCTCCGGCGCCGCCGGCGGGGCGTCGCGGTGGCGGTCCAGCACCCTGTCGATGTGATCGAGATAGTCGGCGTGGTAGGGGGTGATCGGATAGGCATGCGCCACGACGTCGGGGCCTGTCGCCAACCGGGAAGCAGCCTCGACCAAGGCGCGGCAGCGCGCGTCACGGCCGGCGAGGCGCTGCGGGTTGATGCGCGCGACGATCAGGGAACGCAAGGAGACGGCTGACTTGAGATTCGCCGGGACATCGGCGGCAAAGCGCGGCGCCGTGCCGAGATAGGCATGCAGCGGGTCCTTCGCATTGCCGAACTCGCGCGCGGCGGCATCCGGATCGAGCGGCTCGATGCGGATCTCCTGCGGATAGAACGAAGGGTAATACGAGATCTCATGGCCGGCCCGCGCGACGGGCACGGCGGCTGCGCTCAGCATCGCCGCCGCCAACACACCCTGTCGCGTGAGGAGTCCCGGCGTGAACATCCGCCCCCTCCGCCGTCATGGCCGCCGCATCGCGCATGACCTCTCCCCGGTGGGAAGAGGCCATGGAACGCTGGCCGCGAGCGCGCCTCAGGCCGCCACCTGCGGCCAGGTTTCCTTGATCCAGTTGTAGGTCGCGGTCGGGTCGTTGTGGCCGTTGCCGGGCTTGGGCCAGTGCGGCGGCGCCGTGATGTTGCGGATCGGGATGGTGATCATCCGGGCGGGGTCGAGGGTCTGGAACTGGTATTCCGCCACGTTCTTCGAGAAGCCGGTCACCGCGTCCTTGTAGCCCTGGTGGTTGTCGGGCCGGATGTAGAGGTAGCCGGCGGCGGTCTCGAAATACATGCCTTCGAGCTGGCTGATGACCGCTTCCTCGTCGGGCCAGCCGCCGACCAGCCGGTTCGCCTTTTCGACCGCCGTCTTGTACATGTGGAGCGTATGGTAGGCGCCGTCCGACTGGAAGTTCGGATACTCGTTCCAGCGCTTGAAGTACTTCTCCACGAAAATCTTGTTGGCCGGCCAGCGGTTGCCCGGCGGGAAGGTGAAGTAGTAGTTGGAATGGACGCCGGCGATGACGCCTTCGGGATGGTCCTTGCCGATGGCGTGCGGTGCCACGCCGAAAGCGATCGTGCTTGCGAACTTGGCGTTGTTGAACATGCCGAAGCGCAGGGCCTGCTTGTAGAGCGCCACGTAGTCGCCGCCCCACACCGAGGACACGATCAGGTCGGGGTTCGACGAGATCGTCTTGGTGATGTGCGCCGTGAAGTCGGTCGTGCCGAGCTTCGGCCAGCCCTCCGAGACGACCTCGGCTCCCGGCACCATCTTCTTGTAGGCGATCATGAAGTGATCGAAGGCGTTGCGCCCGTAGCTGTAGTCGGGGTGGATGTGCGCGATCTTCTTGGCTGTCGGCCAGGTCTGGGCCGCCGCCACCGCACAGGTCACGCCGTCGGCCGACTGGATGTTGGTGATGCGGAACGTGTACTTCGGGTTCGGCACCGCCTTGTCCCACAGGAAATCGGTGCAGCCGTCGACGAAGATCGTGAGCACGCTGAGCTCCTCGGCCACCGGCCCCAGCGCCGGGGTGTTGCCGCTGGAGATGACGCCGGTGAACATGTCGATCTTCTCGGAGAGCTTCATGCGGCGAAGCTCCTTCACATTGGCGTCGGTGCCGGCGTTTTCATCGGCCGTGATGGTCTCGATCTTGCGTTTGCCCAGGATGCCGCCCCGAGCGTTGATCTCCTCGGCCGCCAGCAGATGCCCCTTGAGCGACGGCTCGCCCAGCACCGCGCCGGGGCCGGTGAGGAACGTCATGTGGCCGAACTTGAGGGGGGTGGAGGGGATGCTGCCCTTGGGCGGCGGGCTGGTCTGCGCCGCGGCCGGCACGATCGGCGGCACCGCCGTGGCCGCGGCGGCAGCACCCATGGTGACTCCAAGCGTGTTCAGGAAACTTCTGCGGTCAAGCTGCACCGTCATGGTTCGTCCTCCCTGTCACGTGCACGTGGTCGAGGCGAACGCTTGAACGACACGCGAAGCACACGCCTCCGGCCGTCAGTTCTTCTTGCTGTGATGCGATACTTTATACCCGGGTGCGCCCCCAAGTAAATCGGCGTGATGGCAGCTTCCAGGGTGGTCGGGTCGGATTTTCTCTCGGTCCTGAGGATCTTGCGGTGTCGATGGAGAACCGGCTGCGCCTGGTGACGGGTCGGACCGCGTCGCTCCAGCGACGCACCGGCGCGAAGCGCCGGCTCACGGCGATGAGCGCCGCTGGAGCGGCGCGGTCCCAGCCACTGTCATCCCGAGCGCAGCGAGGGATCTCCCGTGAACGACGCACTGCGCGTCTTCCGCAGGAGATCCCTCGCTGCGCTCGGGATGACAGTGACACCGGCCCGCTCCGGTGGACGGAGCGGCCGCGTCACGTGCCGCAGAATGTCTGGTGCACGACCTCGTGCGGCTTGGGCGGGTCGGTGTAGCGCGCGAACCGGGGCTGGTCGTCGTAGGGCGCCGACAGGACCGCCAGCAGCTCGTCCAGCGGCGCGAAATCCGCCGACTCCTGCGCCGCCGCGATCACCGCCTCGACCCGATGGTTGCGCGGGATGAACGCGGGGTTTGCCGCCCGCATGGCGATCCGGCGCTCGGCCGCGGCGCCGCCCTCGGCGGCCAGCCGCTGCCGCCACGACACCGCCCAGGCATCGAACGCGGCGGGATCGTCGAACAGGTCCCGCGCCGGGGTGTCGGTCTCGATGGCATCGGCCAGCCGCCGGAAGGTCAGCGTGAAGTCGGCGCTGTTCTCGGCCATGCGCTTGAGCAGGTCCTGGATCAGGGCCGCATCGTCGTCCCGGGCCTGCGCCAGCCCCAGCTTGCGCCGGAAGCCGGCCAGCCAGGCGGCCTCGAAGCGGGCCGGGAAGGCGTCGATGGCGGCCTGTGCCGCGGCGATGGCGGCGGCCTCGTCGTCGCCCAGCAGCGGCAGCAGCGTCTCGGCGAAGCGCACCAGGTTCCAATGGGCGATACGCGGCTGGTTGCCGTAGGCGTAGCGCCCGCCTGAATCGATCGAGCTGTACACGGTGCCGGGATGGTACGTGTCCATGAAGGCGCAGGGGCCATAGTCGATGGTCTCGCCGGCGATCGACATGTTGTCGGTGTTCATCACGCCATGGATGAAGCCGACCTGCTGCCATCGCGCCACCAGCGCGGCGGTGCGTTCGATCACGGCGTCGAGCAGGGCGCGATAGGGCTGCGCCGCCGCGGCCGCCTCGGGATAGAGCCGCTCGATCACGTGGTCGGCCAGCAGGCGCACGCCCTCGAGGTCGCCACGCCGGGCGAAGAACTGGAACGTGCCAATGCGCACATGGCTGCGCGCCACCCGGGTGATGATGGCGCCGGGCAGCAGCGTCTGGCGCAGGATCTGCTCGCCGGTGGTGACGGCCGCCAGCGCCCGCGTGGTCGGGATGCCCAGCGCCGCCATGGCCTCGCTCACGATGTACTCGCGCAGCACCGGCCCCAGCACGGCCCGCCCGTCGCCCGACCGCGAGAACGGCGTGCGCCCGGCGCCCTTGAGCTGGATGTCGCGCCGCACGCCGTCGCGGTCGATGACCTCGCCCAGCAGCACCGCGCGCCCGTCGCCCAGCTGCGGCACCCAGTTGCCGAACTGGTGTCCGGCATAGGCCATCGCCAGCGGCTCGGCCCCGGCCGGCACGCGATTGCCGGCCAGGATCGCGACGCCCTCCGGTGCCGTGAGCCGTTGCGGGTCGATCCCCAGATGCCGCGCCAGCGCCTCATTCACGCGCACCAGACGCGGTTGCGGCACCGGTGTCGGGGCCAGCCGCGCGAAGAAGCGGTCGGGCAGCCGCGCATAGCTGTTGTCGAACGCGATCGGCGCTGCGGATTGGGGCATCTCTGCCGGCATGTCGGGCATCAGATCACGTCCTTTGCTCTTTTTCCTACCTTCCCTCGCTTGCGGGGGAAGGTGCCCGAAGGGCGGATGGGGGTTGCATCAACAGTGTCGACGTTGATGGCGAGCATCATTCCTCTTTGAGGCACCCCCCATCCGGCGCTTCGCGCCACCTTCCCCCGCAAGCGGGGGAAGGTAAGGAAACGTCGCCGCTCAGTGCCGCATGCGAATACCCCGCCCCTGCGGGGAAGCACTGAACTACCTAATACCGCGGCATGTCGGTTTCAACCAACCGCGCCCAGGCGTCGATGCCGCCGGCGAGGTTGGTGGCGTTGTCGAGGCCGTTGTGCCGCAGATAGGCCGTCACCCGGGCGCTGCGTACCCCGTGATGGCACAGCACGACCAGCGGCGCCTGCCGCGGCAGCTGGGCCAGCGCCTGCGGGATCTGCTGCATGGGGATGCACAGGCTGTCGGCGATGGCGCAGATCGCCACCTCCTGCGGCTCGCGCACATCCAGCACCGTGTGCGCGGCACCCTCGCGGCGCATGCGCGCCAGGGTGCCGACATCGATCTCGTCCATCATGCGCTGCCCTGTGTTGGTTCCGCCTCGGCCGGCGGTGGTGGTGGCTGCCGTCGGCGCGGCAGCCAGGCGACCAGCCCGCGCAGCGCGACGTAGAAGACCGGCGTGAACACCAGTCCGAAGATCGTCACGCCCAGCATGCCGAAAAAGACCGCGGTGCCCAGCGACTGGCGCATCTCGGCGCCGGCGCCGGTGGCGATGGCCAGCGGCACGACGCCCAGGATGAAGGCGAACGAGGTCATCAGGATGGGGCGCAGCCGTGTGCGCGCGGCATCGACCGCGGCCGTGAAGCGGTCCCTGCCCTCGGCTTCGGCCTGGCGCGCGAACTCGACGATCAGGATGGCGTTCTTGGCCGCCAGGCCCACCAGCACCACGAAGCCGACCTGGGCCAGGATGTTGACGTCCATGCCGCGCAGGAGGATGCCGCTGACCGCCGCCAGCAGGCACATCGGCACGATCAGGATCACCGCCAGCGGCAGGGACCAGCTTTCGTACTGCGCCGCCAGCAGCAGGAAGACGAAGATCGCGGCGGCGACGAAGACCAGCAGGCCCGAATTGCCGGCGAGCTTCTCCTGCAGGGCAAGCTCGGTCCACTCGAAGGAGAAGCCGTCCGGCAGCTCGGTGGCCGCCAGCCGCTCCATGGTGGCGAGCGACTGGCCGGTGGAGCGGCCGGGCGCGGCCGAGCCCTGCAGCTCGGCGGCCGGGTAGAGGTTGTAGCGCGGCACCCGGTAGGCGCCGGTCAGGTCGCGGAACGTGGCGATGGCGCCGATCGGTACCATCTCGCCGGCGTCGTTGCGCGTCTTGAGGTTGGCGATGGCGTGCAGGTCCTGCCGGAACTGGCCGTCGGCCTGCGCCGTCACGCGGTAGGTGCGGCCCAGCAGGTTGAACTCGTTGACGAAGGAGGAGCCGACATAGATCTCCAGCGCCTCGAACACGCGATTGGCCGGCACGCCCAGGATCTCGGACTGGACGCGGTCGATGTCGGCGTAGATCTTCGGTGTCCGCGTGTTGAAGAGCGAGAACAGCCCCGCCACGTCGCCGGACTGCGCCGCCGCCTGGCTGAGGCTGGCCACGGCGGCGGCCAGCGCGTCGGGGCCGCGGCCGCGCTGGTCCTGGACCATCATCTTGAAGCCGCCGGCATTGCCGATGCCGCGCACCGGCGGCGGCTTGATGGTGATGATGAACGCTTCCTGGAAGGCGCCGAGGCGGCGCTGCAGCTCGGCCTGGATCTTGTCCTGCGTGATGCCCGTCTTGGCCCGCTCCTCGAAGCTCTTCTCCACCACGAAGATCGCGCCGGCGTTGGAGGCGTTGGTGAAGGTGGCGCCGTCGAAGCCGGCGAAGGCGGCCAGCGACTCTACGCCTTCGATCTGCATGATCTCCTTGGCGGCGCGGCGCACCACCTCGTCGGTGCGCGCCAGCGAGGCGCCCGGCGGCAGCTGGATCACGGTGATCAGGTAGCCCTGGTCCTGCTGCGGGATGAAGCCAGTGGGGGCGCGGCCGAACTGCCAGCCGGTCAGGACCAGCAGGCCGGCATAGACCGCGAGCACGACGGCGATCATCCGCACCAGTCGTGCCGTCATGCGGCCGTAGGATGCGGCAAGCCAATCGAAGCCGCGGTTGAAGCCGTCGAAGAAGGCGACGATCGGCCGCGTCAGCCGCGACGGCGTCGCATGCGCCTGGTGCGGCTTGAACAGGATGGCGCACAGCGCCGGGCTCAGGGTCAGCGACACGAAGCACGAGATCAGCGTCGCGGCCGCGATGGTGACGGCGAACTGGCGGAAGAACTGGCCGGAGATGCCGGGAATGAAGGCCGCCGGAATGAACACCGCTGACAGCACGATGGCGATGGCGACCAGCGCGCCGCCGACCTCGTCCATGGTCTCGTGCGCCGCGTCGCGCGGGCTCATGCCGTTGCGCAGGTTGCGCTCGACGTTCTCGACCACGACGATGGCGTCGTCGACCACGATGCCGATCGCCAGCACCAGCCCGAACAGCGACAGGTTGTTGAGCGAATAGCCCATCGCCGCCAGCACCGCGAACGTGCCGACCAGCGAGATCGGGATGGCGATGATCGGGATCAGCGAGGCGCGCCAGGTCTGCAGGAACAGGATCACCACCAGCACGACCAGCACCACGGCCTCGAAGATGGTGTGCACCACGGCGTCGACCGATTGCTGGATGAACTCGGTCGGGTTGTACTTGATGTCGTAGTGCAGGCCGGGCGGGAACGACTTCGAGAGCTGCGCCATCGTGGCCTGCAGGCGGGCGGCGGTCTCGAGCGCGTTGGAGCCGGGGCGCTGGAAGATCAGCAGCGGCAGGGCCTCGCGCTGCTCCAGGTAGCCGTTGGTGGTGTAGTCCTGGGCGCCGAGCTCGACCCGCCCGATGTCGCGCACGCGGGTCACGCGGCCGTCCGGGTCGTTGCGCACGATGATGTTCTCGAACTGCCGCGGATCCTGCAGGCGGCCCAGGGCCTCGATGTTGTATTGGAACGCCGACGGGCGCGGTATGGGCGGCTGGTTCAGCACGCCGGCCGAGACCTGCACGTTCTGGGCCCGCAGCGCCGCCACCACGTCGCCGGCGGTGAGCCCGCGCGCGGCGATCCGGTCGGGGTCGAGCCAGACGCGCATGGCGTAGTCGCGGGCGCTGAACACGCGCACGTCGCCGACGCCGTCCAGCCGCGCCAGCACGTCGCGGATCTGCAGGGTGGCGTAGTTGGAGATGTAGAGCAGGTCGCGGCTGGCGTCGGGCGAGCTGAGATGGATCACCATCAGCAGGTCGGGCGAGCTCTTGCGCACCGTCACGCCGATGCGGCGCACCTCCTCGGGCAGGCGCGGCTCGGCAATGGCGACGCGGTTCTGCACCAGCACCTGCGCCGTATCGAGGTTGGTGCCCAGCGCGAAGGTGATCTGGATCACGAGCTGGCCGTCGCCCGTGGCCTGGCTCGAGACATAGAGCATGTTCTCGACGCCATTGATCTCCTGCTCGATCGGCGTCGCCACCGTGTCGCTGATCACCTGGGCCGAGGCGCCCGGATAGGAGGTGCGCACCTCGATGGTGGGCGGCGCGATGTCGGGGAACTGCGCCACCGGCAGGGTGAAATAGGCCGCCGTGCCGATGATGGTGATCAGGATCGAAAGGACGGAGGCGAAGATCGGATGGTCGATGAAGAAGTGCGTGAACCGCATGACGTCGTCATCCCGGCCGACGTTCGCCGGCGCCCTTGATCTCGCCCGGCTGCGGCGTGACCTTGGCGCCGGGCCGCGCCCGCACCAGGCCGTTGATGATCACGCGATCCTCGAGCGTGAGCCCGGAGCGGATGATGCGCAGGCCGTCGTAGATCGGGCCCGGCCGCACCATCTTCGGCGACACCACGCCCTCGGCATTCACCGTCATCACGATCTTCTGCGACTGGTCGGTGAGGATCGCGGCATCAGGGATCAGCAGCGCCTTGTAGGGCTCCGAGCCCGGCAGGCGGATGCGGCCGAACTGGCCGGGCGTGAGGAAGCCGTCCGGATTGGGGAACACGGCGCGGGCGCGGATCGTGCCGGCGCTGCGATTCACCTGGTTGTCGACGAAGTTCAGCTTGCCCTCGCGCGGCCAGTCGGGCTCGTCGCGCAGCCGGGCGAAGACGGTGATGGCATCGCGCGTCGACTGCAGCCTGCCCGATTGCACGGCGCGCTGATAGGCGATGAAATCGCCCTCGCTCATGTCGAACACGAAATAGATCGGATCGATCGACACGATGGTGGTGAGCAGGGTGTTGCCGGCGCCCGAGCCGCCGCTCACCAGGTTGCCGTCGCTGACCTCGCGCCGGCCGATGCGGCCGCTGACCGGTGCCAGGATGCGCGCGAATTCCACATCGAGCTCGGCCGTGCGCACGGCCGACTTGGCGATCTCGACGGCGGCCGTCGCGACGCGCTGCTCCTGCAGCCGTTCGTCGTAGGTGCTGGCGGCGACGAAATCCCGGCCGCGCAGCTCGGCGGCGCGCGCCAGCTGCCGGTCGGCGAGCTCGACACGCGCCTGGGCCTGGCCGAGCTGGGCCTTGGCCGAGGCCAGCGCCGCCTCGAACGGCCGCGGATCGATCACGAACAGCAGGTCGCCCTTCTTGACGATCTGGCCTTCCTCGAAATGGTGCGACTGCAGGTAGCCGCTCACGCGCGCGCGCAGCTCGACGAACTCGACGGCGGCGAACTGGCCGGTGAACTCGTCGTACTCCACCACCTCGCGCTGCAGCGGCGCGGCCACCGTGACCGCCGGCGGCGGTGCCTGGGCAGCGGCGGTCCCGCCCATCGCCAGTGCCAGCAGCAGATGGACTCCGCCGAGCACGGACCGCGCCGTGGCGCGATGCGGTTGTGCCGGCCCCCCAGGCTCGCCTCGCGCCATCGAGATTGCCTCGAAGCTCAATGTCGATTGTCGCGGCATAACACCTCCGACTACCGCACGCAACAAAACGGCCGTGCCGCCCGGGCGGCGCTCAGGATGTCCCTTTTTCAGGCAGGGAGATCGTTGCCGGAAGCGTGTCGATCCGACCTGAAGGGCCGGGCCATGAACATAGGTGCGGATGCGCCTGTTGCAAGCAGGGTCCTGCACCGATCGCGAAGCGGCTCAGCTCCTCGCATTCCGGCGCGGCATTCAGCCCTTGACCGAGCCGGCCGTCAGTCCCGCGACGTAGTGCTCGACGAAGAACGAATAGATGATCGCCACGGGAATCGAGCCGAGCAATGCCGCTGCCATCAGCTGGCCCCAGTAGAAGACTCGCGCGGTGACCTTGGAACTGGAAATAGGGAAAGCGCTTCATGGTGAGCTTGTCGAACCATGAAGCACCGCACCGCTGCCAGTGCGATGCCTTCATGGTTCGACAAGCTCACCATGAAGACTACTGAGTACGGTGAGCCGGTCTTGTCGCTCAGATTTATTTCCAGTCAGGCTCGTGGAACGACCCGGTGAACTCGAGCTCGATGGCGTTCTTCACGTTGTCGATCTTCCACCAGCTCAACCGCCGCAGGAAGCTTTGTCCCAGCAGAGCCCGGCTCCGCGGCGCGCCGACCGCGGCCAGGACATTCTCCATGGTCCTGCCGCCGATCTGCAAAGTCCTCAGCCGGAACACCCGCTGCTGCAGCCCGCTGCCGTCGGCCAGCAGGAATCGCCGCTGGCCCAGGAAATCGGCGTCGGTGAGCGTGCCGTTGCGCTTCATTTCGTCGGCGACTTCCTGCGGGATCTGCACGTTGGCAGCACCGGAATCGACGACGAAGTGGGCTTTGGCACTGCCATTGATCGCCGCCGACAGCACGAAAACGCCGCCCATCCTGTGAAAGCGGACTGTCGTGCGCGCCAGGGCGGAGGCCTGCGCGGCCTTGGCGGCGTCGCACGGGCTCCAGGTCGCCGGCCCAGCGTTGTCGGCCGGTCCGTAGCAATAGCTCATCTGGGCGAGAAGCTTGGAGAAGGTGTCGCGTTGCTCGCAGGCAGCAACCGCGGCGAGCGCCGGCACAGGCTGACCACGGCAGGTCGCGTTGCTGGCTTTCCATTGGACGATCGTCTGCTCGGCGTTCCCCGTGGGCGTTTCACTGGTCTGTGCCTGCGCCGGGCTGGCGATGCCGCAGAGCAACGCCGCAACGACAATTCCTACCCATTGTGGACTACCGCGTTCTGGCAAACCGGTGCGCACACCTTCCCTCCCGCACTTCCACAAATCAGTGTACCATCATCACCGCCCGCTCACGGTCATTGAACCCCATAGGTTCGGTGCTCCTCGCCGGCCGGTGGCAACCCTGGACTCTGGGCCTTGGGCGGGCGCCGATCTTGGGCATCATCGCGATCACACGCTGGGGGCGCGCCACTCCGTGGCGCGTCGCGACTGTCATCCCGAGCGCAGCGAGGGATCTCCCGCGTGGGACGCACAGTGCGCTATTCGCAGGAGATCCCTCTCCTGAGCCTGTCGAAGGGGCGCTCGGGACGACAGTCGCGACTCACCTTCCACCGATGGTCGGTACCAGGTGCGCTGTCGATGCCGCTGCCGATCGCGTTGATGGTGCTTTGGTTGAGTCTGCAGATGCGATGCCTCGAACCATGAGGCCTCGACCGCGATTCTTGGGCAACTGGCTCAAGCCTCAGGCTTTGCTTTTCAGCGACACGGCCAGTCCCAGGACACCAGGATGGCCCGGTTGAGCCGTAGAACGTCTTCGTCGTCCAGTCTTCCGAGATACGTGCCGACCTTGGTCTTCGGGACAGTGGTGATCTTGTCCACCATCAGACGGCAAGCGGCGCGCAGTCCGTTGCGGTCGTTCGGCTCCACGAGCAGGCGAAACAGCGGAGCATCGGTCTCATCGGTGGTGAAGGCGCAGATTGTGATCGAGGCCGTCGCATCGAAACTGTCATCCTGCACGATGACCACAGGATGTGGCTTGCCGGCGTAATCCTGGCCGCCCGCGACAGTCCAAATGTCGCCCCGTCTCATTCATCGCCTCGATCCGATACTGCGTCGATGAAGGCCTGATCCTCGCTCGCATGGGCGCTCGCTGCGACCGCGAGCGACTGGCGATGCGCTTCCGACCGGAACGACGGCGCGCGCACGTCAGGCACCCAGATCTGTATGGGGCGCAAGCCCTGCCGCCGCAGGCGCTCACGATGCTCCCGCACCTTCACGCGGGACGGCGCGGGCTTTGATGCCGAGGCCATGGGAGGCGCTCCGATCCTGGTTACATGTAACCTGTCATGGGTGGGAGAATTCGACGAGTGTCCCTGGACGGGACGGCAGAGTCGGGACCCGAAGACCGAAAATTCTTGTTCTCCAAAGAAGAATAGCGTATAGATGTGGCTGGAGTTAACCTGCCCGCCGCCGGGGCCAACGGGCGCATTCGTGGGCCCCGCCGCAAGGGGCAAGGCCGCCGCCGGGTCGAGGCACGGGCGCTTGCGTCAGCTCCACGACACGGAGCCCGCCATCGTCGCGCTTGCTGGACAGGCTGGCGCCGGTGGCCGCTATCCGGCCCGACCTCTTCCATTCGTCATCGGGATCGACACATGAGCTTTGCTGCACCGGTCCAGAACGTGCCCGGCATGTCGCCTTCGACCCTGGAGGCGCCCCACGCCGCTGACAGCGCAAATGGCGCAGGCGGATTGGCAACGCCGTGTCCCCAGTTGCAGGTGCCGATATCGAGGACGCTTGCCCTGCCGGCAGGCGCCATCGATCCCGGCACTACGGGCGCTGCTGTCAATGACGCGCGCCAGGCACCATCCGGCGCGGACCCGCTGCGCGCTCTTCGCGGCCTTCCCGCAGACGGAATCGCCGCAGCGTGTCCCCGATTCAGGGCAGCGATAATGGGGACGGTTTTTGAGGGCGATGCCGCGCCGACGGCAGCGCATTCGCTGTTGCTGAAGCTCGTGGTGGTGGCGCGGCTGGAGGCCGGTGAGCGGCTGGGCACTCTGGCGCGGCGGCTGAAGCTGCGGCGTCAGCTCCTCTACGATTGGCGAGATCGGTTCCGCCGTGGTGGCGCTGACGCGCTGCGCGGGCCGGGGCGGCCGCGCCTGCCGACGGTATCCGCAACGGGCGGACGCGATCTTGCGCGGGCCCGCCAGCGCATCGCGGTGCTGGAACGCGAGCTGATCGAGCGTCGGCTTGACTTGGTCCTGCTGCGCCAGGCGTTGCGGGCGCAACGCCTGGCGGACGACGCCGACCCGCCGCCGCGCCGCCTGCGGCCGCGAGGCCGGCCATGACGGCCTCAGTAGGTCGCGGTGCGTGCGGTCCCCGCCGTCGTGCCGGCCGTCTCCATGGCCCAGGCGACATCGGCCAGATAGGCATCGACCACCGGCTCGTGGGTCAGGTTCAGCATCAGGTGGATGCCCATCGGCTCGGTCAGGTAGCCGACCAGCCAGCCTTTGCTGGCCAGCCGCTCGCCGATCGCCTGGATGTCGTGCCGCTCGCTGCCATAGGCGAGGATGCCCAGCTCCGGCCGGCCCCACACCTTGAGGCCCAGCCTGACCAGGCCGTCCTCGTAGGCACGCCGTGTGGCGAGGATGCGCTCGGTGACCCGCAGGTAGCCTGCCTCGCCGAGGTAGTTCATCACCGCCCAGGCGGCGGCGATGGCGCCGCCGGCGCGGGTGCCCACCAGCGTGTTGGTGAGGTAGCGGCCGCGCGGCCAGTTGTCGAAATCGTAGGCCATGAAGCCGAAGGCGTCGGCGTCACGGAAGAACAAGGTCGAGGCGCCCTTGGCGGCATAGCCGTACTTGTGCAGGTCGGCCGATATCGAGGTGACACCCGGCACCGCGAAGTCGAAATCGGCGATCGGCGCGCCCAGCTTCCTGGCGAAGGGCGCGATATAGCCGCCGACACAGGCATCGACATGCATCCAGAGATTGGCCTCGGCGGCCAGCGCGGCCAGGTCCGTGATCGGGTCGACCACCCCGTGGGGATAGGCCGGCGCCGAGCCCACCACCATCACGGTCCGCGGCGTGACCGCCCGGCGCATGGCGGCCACGTCGGTGGTGAAGTCGGGGCCGACCGGCACGCGCACGGTGCCGAGGCCCAGGAAATGCGCGGCCTTGTCGAAGGCGGGATGCGCGGTGCGCGCCAGCAGGATCTCAGGCGTGCCGGCCACGGGCCGCGTGCGGTGCGCCCAGTCGCGCGCCGCCTTCACCGCCAGGAAGATGCTCTCCGTGCCGCCGGTCGTCATCGCGCCGCGGCCGTCATTGCCGCCGTTCAGCAGGCTGAGCCCCATGCCGACCACCTCGCGCTCGAAGGTGGCGAGGCTGTGGAAGGCGCGCAGCCCCAGGCCGTTTTCCGAGAAGAACATGAGGTAGGCCTTCTTCGCCACCTCCAGCACGTCCTCGCCGGCATAGTGGATGTAGACGGCGGCGCGGCCATGGACCCAGTCGACGTCCTGCGCCTTGGCAGCCTGCATCTGCCGCTCCAGCGCCTCCCAGGCGATGCCCTTCTCCGGCAAGCGATGCATCGTCGACCTTCCTCTCGGATCTTGCCTTCCCCCGGAGGGGGAAGGTGGCGCGAAGCGCCGGAAGGGGGATGTTGTAACGGATTCGATATTAGCCGCGCGATCGAGTCAGTTCGACCATCCCCCTTCTGCCGGAGCAGGGCGATCGCATATGGGTTTTCGACTACCTTCCCCCGCTTGCGGGGGAAGGTGCCCGAAGGGCGGATGGGGGGTGTTGCAACGGCGCAGGTGCTCGATGAGATGCACCATTTGCGTTGAAGCGCCCCCCAACCGGCGCTTCGCGCCACCTTCCCCCGCAAGCGGGGGAAGGTAGTCGAAACTTCCGTTCATGTGCGATCGCCCTGCCCTCCGGGGGAAGGAATGGATCACATGCTCCGGGCGTCGCGGATACAGGGTTTCCGGTAATTTCCGGTAGTCGTCAGCGACCCTCCAAGTCTTTGCGACCGTTGCCGAATCGAATTGCCGGCATATCCGGCGCAGAAAAATTTCGTGCATGCCCGAACAGCGCGTGCCGCATGTCCGGGGCAACCACGGGACCGGGGATGGATCGGACGGCCGCCGCGTATGGAGCCGTAGAGGCCATGTTGGGGGATCGCCTTGCGTATACCTGCGGTCACGATGCCGCCACCGTCCTTGCGGGCCGGTCCGTTGAAATCCTGGCACGCCTGCCCGTCGATTCTGGGCTATGAAAGGGGCCGATACATGCCTCGACGCGGTCAAGGGGAGGGGCGTTAGATGCGCCTTGGGCCCATGATCAAGAAGCTGGTTCGGCCGCTGCTCCTGGTCACTGTCCTGGTCGTTGCCGCCGGCGCGGTCGCGATCGCCGTGATGCCGCGCTCGCAGCAGCAACAGCAGGGCCAGCGGCCCGCCGGCGGCCGTCCGGGCGCGCCCGCCGACCGGCCGGTGCCGGTGCTGGCCGCGGCGGCCAGCATCGCCGACGTGCCGGTCTACCTGAACGGCGTCGGCACCATCAAGGCGCTCAACACCGTGACCGTGCGGCCGCAGGTCGACGGCAAGCTCATCAAGATCTCGTTCAAGGAGGGCCAGGACGTCGAGCGCGGCTACGTGCTGGCCGAGATCGACCCCACCACCTACCAGGCCCAGCTCGACCAGGCGGTCGCGCTCAAGGCCCAGCACCAGGCCCAGCTCGCCAACGCCAGGATGGATGTCGACCGCTACACCCAGCTCGCGAAGCTGAACGCCGGCTCGCAGCAGCAGGCCGATGCGGCGCGGGCGCAGGCGGCCCAGCTCGAGGCCCAGATCAAGGCCGACGAAGCCGCCATCGAGAACGCGCGCGCCATCCTGGGCTACACCAAGGTCGTGGCCCCGATCAGCGGCCGCACCGGCATCCGCCAGATCGACGAAGGCAACATCGTGCATGCCTCCGACGCGACCGGCATCGTCGTGATCACCCAGATCCGGCCGATCTCGGTGCTGTTCAACCTGCCACAGCAGAACCTGGCCGAGGTCAACAAGGCCTTCGCGAAGGAGCCGCTGCGGGTCGAGGCCCTGGCTGCCGACGGGCGCACCGTGGCCGATCGCGGCATCCTGCAGGTGGTCGACAACCAGGTCGACCAGACCACCGGCACCGTGCGGCTGAAGGCCGAGTTCCCCAACGCAGATCTGCAGCTCTGGCCCGGCCAGTTCGTGGGCGTGCGGCTGCTGACCGCGACCCTGAAGCAGGTCGTGGTGGTGCCCGCCGCGGCCGTGCAGCGCGGCCCCAATGGCCCCTACGTGTTCGTGATCCAGCCCGACAGCACCATCGCGATGCGTCCCGTGACCATCACGCAGCAGGACGAGCGGCGGGCGGTGATCGCCACCGGCCTGGATGCCCAGGAGCAGGTGGTGACCAGCGGCTTCGCCCGCCTGGCCAACGGCACCCGCGTCGCCATCTCGCAGCCCGCCGGCGACACGGCGCGGCCGCCCGCGGGCAATCCACCCGACGGCGCCCGCCCGCCCGGCGCCCGTGCCGGTGGTGGCGGCGAGGGCCGTCACAAGGCGGGCAAGTCCGAAGGGAAGCCGGACGCCAAGCCATGAGCGTCTCGGCGCCCTTCATCCGCCGGCCCATCGCCACCACGCTGCTGGGCATCGCCATCATGCTGGGCGGCATGCTGGGCTACTGGTGGCTGCCGGTCTCGGCGCTGCCGCAGGTCGATTTCCCCACCATCCAGGTCACGACCCAGCTGCCGGGCGCCAATCCCGACACCATGGCGGCGCTGGTGACGTCGCCGCTGGAGCGCCAGTTCGGCCAGATCTCGTCGCTCACGACCATGACGTCGTCGAGTTCCTACGGCGTCAGCCAGATCACGCTGCAGTTCGACCTCGGTCGCGACATCGACGCGGCGGCCCAGGACGTGCAGGCCGCCATCAACGCCGCCGGCTCGACCCTGCCGCGAAATCTTCCCTATCCGCCGGTCTACCTGAAGGTGAACCCGGCCGACACGCCGATCGTCACCCTGGCGCTGACCTCGGCGACGCTGCCGCTGCGGCAGCTGAGCGACATCGCCGACACCATGATGGCGCAGCGCCTGAGCGAGGTCACCGGCGTGGGCAACGTGGCGGTGCAGGGCGGCGTGCGTCCGGCGGTGCGCATCCAGGCCGACCTGGCGCGGCTGGCCGGCTACGGCCTGGACATGGAGGATCTGCGCACCGCCATCGCCGGCGCCAATGTCGCCGGCCCCAAGGGCCTGCTCGATGGCCCGCAGCAGGCCTACACCATCGCCGCCAACGACCAGATCGTGGCGGCGCAGGCCTACCGGTCGGTTGTCGTCGCCTACCGCAACGACGCGCCGGTGATGCTGAGCGACGTCGCCGACATCATCGACGGCCTGGAGAACGACAAGGTCGCGGGCTGGTACCAGGGCACGCCGGCTGTGGTGCTGGCCATCCAGCGCCAGCCCGGCGCCAACGTCATCGCCACGATCAAGGGCATCCATGAGGAGCTGCCGCGCCTGCAGCGCGCCATGCCCGCCGGCGTCAACCTCGCCATCGTCTATGACCGCACCAACACCATCCGCGCCTCCGTGCACGACGTGCAGTTCACCCTGGCGCTCAGCACCGCGCTGGTGGTGCTGGTGGTGTTCATCTTCCTGCGCACGGTGCGCGCCACGATCATCGCCGGCGTCACCCTGCCGCTGTCGCTGGTGGCCACCTTCGGCGTCATGTGGTTCTGCGGCTTCAGCCTCGACAACCTGTCGCTGATGGCGCTCACGATCGGCACCGGCTTCGTGGTCGACGACGCCATCGTGATGATCGAGAACATCGTGCGCCACATGGAGAAGGGCGAGTCGCCCTTCAACGCGGCGCTGCGCGGCGCCCGCGAGATCGGCTTCACCGTGATCTCGCTGACGGTGTCGCTGGTGGCGGTGTTCATCCCGCTGCTGTTCATGACCGGGCTGGTCGGGCGCATGTTCCGCGAGTTCGCCCTGACCCTGACCATCGCCGTGGTGGTGTCGGCCATCGTCTCGCTGACCCTGACGCCCATGATGTGCAGCCGGCTGCTGTCGGCCGGCCGCACCGGCCATCGATCGGAAGGCGAGGCGGCCAGCGGCCGCACGCTGGCCTTCTACCGCGTCACCCTGGAATGGGTGCTGCGGCATCGCACGCTGACGCTGCTGGTCACGGCCGTCACCCTGGTGGCCACGGTCTGGCTCTATGTCGTGACGCCCAAGGGCTTCCTGCCGCAGCAGGACACCGGCCTGATCACTGCCATCACCGAAGGCAACCCGCAGGCCTCGTTCGCCGAGATGCAGCGCCTGCAGGGTCAGATCGAGGCCGCGATCCGCAAGGACCCTGACGTGACCGGCGTCGTGTCGGTGGTCGGCGTCAGCCCGGTCAACCCGGCGCCCAACACCGGCACGCTCAGCATCGCGCTGCGGCCGCGCGACGAGCGCCGCGCGGTCGCCAGCGAGATCGTCGAGCGGCTGCAGCATGTGGCGGCCGAGATCCCCGGGCTCACGGTCTACTTCCAGCCGGTCCAGGACATCCAGATCAGCACCCGTTCCGCCCGGGCCCAGTTCCAGTACACGCTGGTGTCGACCGACCGCAGCGAGGTCACGGCCTGGGCCCACAAGCTGGCCGATGCGCTGCGCGGCGCGCCGGTGCTGCGGGACGTGGCGCTGGAAGCGCAGGAGGACGGGCTGCGCGTGTTCGTCCAGGTCGACCGCGAGATGGCCGGCCGCCTGGGCGTGAGCATGCAGATGATCGGCGACACGCTCTACGACGCCTTCGGCCAGCGCCAGGTCTCGACCATCTACGGCCAGGCCAACCAGTACCGCGTGGTGCTGGAGGCGATGCCGCGCTACCAGCAGGATCCGGCAGCGTTCGCCAGCCTCTACGTCCAGTCCACCGCCGGCCCGCAGGTGCCGCTGGGCGCGTTTTCGCAGGTCCGGCGCATCACCGCGCCTTTGGTGATCGCGCACCAGGAGCAGTTCCCGTCGGTGACGCTGAGCTTCAATCCGGCGCCCGGCGCGTCGCTGGGCGATGCGGTGAAGGCCATCGCCGACGCCGAGCGCGCGATCGGCATGCCCGAGTCGGTGATCGGCAGCTTCTCGGGCGATGCCGCCGAGTTCGCCAAGTCGCTGGCCGGCGAGCCGTGGCTGATCCTGGCCGCCGTGATCACGATCTACATCGTGCTGGGCTTCCTGTACGAAAGCTTCATCCATCCGCTCACCATCCTGTCGACCCTGCCGTCGGCCGGCGTCGGCGCGCTGCTGGCACTGATCGTGTGCCGGCAGGACCTGTCGGTGATCGCGCTGATCGGCATCGTGCTGCTGATGGGCATCGTGAAGAAGAACGCGATCATGATGATCGACTTCGCGCTCGAGGCCGAGCGCAAGGAGCGCCTCTCGCCGCACGACGCCATCATGCAGGCCTGCCTGCTGCGCTTCCGGCCGATCATGATGACCACCCTGGCGGCTTTGTTCGGCGCGCTGCCGATGGTGTTCGAGAACGGCACCGGCTCGGAGCTGCGCTTCCCGCTGGGCATCACCATCGTGGGCGGCCTGCTGCTGAGCCAGCTGCTGACGCTCTACACCACGCCGGTGGTGTATCTCGCCATGGAAGGCCTGCGCGTGCGCCTCGGCGGCCGCCCGCCCCTGGTGGCCCCGCGGCCCCAGGCGCAGGGCGCGGAGTAGGGGCGGTGTTCGGCGCGATGCATTCCTCCCTTCTCCCCGCGAAGGCCAGGGCGATCGCATATGCCCCTACCGTCATCCCGAGCGTAGCGAGGGATCTCCCGCGAATTGCGCACCGTGCGCCTTGCCGCAGGAGATCCCTCGCTGGCGCTCGGGATGACAGCGAGGTCATATGCGAATGCCCTGCCCTCCGGGGGAGGGGGATGCCATGAACATCTCGCGCCCGTTCATCCGCCGGCCGGTCGGCACGACCTTGCTGGCGATCGGCCTGATCCTGATCGGGGCGGTGGCCTACCGCTTCCTGCCGGTGGCCAGCCTGCCCAGCATCGACCTGCCCACCATCCGGGTCAGCGCGTCGCAGCCGGGCGCCGATCCCGCCACCATGGCCGCGACCGTGGCCGCGCCGCTGGAGCGGCGGCTGGGCAAGATCGCGGGCGTCACCGAGCTCACCTCGACCACCACGCTGGGCTCGACCTCGATCGCGATCCAGTTCGACCTCAGCCGCAACGTCGACAAGGCGGCGCGCGACGTGCAGGCGGCGCTCAATGCGGCGGCCACGGACCTGCCGCTGGACCTGCCGTCGCTGCCCACCTTCCGCAAGGCCAATCCCAACGCCACGCCGATCATGATCCTGGCGCTGACGTCGGACACGGTGTCGGCCAGCGCGATCTACGACGCCGCCGATTCGGTGATCGCCCAGCGCCTGTCGCAGATCGACGGCGTGGCCGACGTCACGGTGAGTGGCGCCGACCAGCCGGCGGTGCGGGTGCGGCTCGACCCCGGCCGGCTGGCGGCCATGGGGCTGTCGGCCGAAACCGTGCGCACCGCGATCGCCAACGCCAATGCCGTCTCGCCGGTCGGCATCCTCGACGGCACCGACCGCACCGCGACGCTGGCGCTGAACGACCAGCTGCGCTCGCCGGCCGCCTACGGCAACATCGTCGTGCGCGTGTCGGCCGACGGCGTCGTGGTGCGGCTGTCGGACATCGCCACCATCGAGCAGTCGACCCGCAACAGCCGTTCGGCGGCGTGGTTCAACCGCCAGCCCGCGATCCTGCTGAACATCACCAAGCAGGTCAACGCCAACGTCATCGAGACGGTCGACCGCATCCATGCCCTGCTGCCCGAGCTGCGGCGCTGGGTTCCGGCCGGCATCAACGTGTCGGTGCTGTCGGATCGCACCACCACCATCCGCGCCAGCGTCGACGACATGCAGCTCACCCTGATGGCGGCGGCCATCCTGGTGATGATGGTGGTGTTCCTGTTCCTGCGCCGCGGCGCCGCCACGGTGGCCGCCGGCGTGACGGTGCCGCTGTCGCTGGCCGGCACCCTGGCGGCGATGTGGCTGGCCGGGTTCTCGATCAACAACCTGTCGCTGATGGCGCTGGCCGTGTCGGTCGGCTTCGTGGTCGACGATGCCATCGTCATGATCGAGAACGTCTTCCGCAACCTGGAGAAGGGGCTCTCGCCGCTGCGGGCCGCCTTCGCCGGCGCGCAGCAGATCGGCTTCACGGTGGTGTCGATCAGCGTCTCGCTGGTCGCGGCCTTCATCCCGCTGCTGTTCATGGGCGGCATCCTGGGCGCGCTGCTGCGCGAGTTCTCGGTCACCCTGATCTTCGCCATCGCCATCTCGGCCGTGGTGTCGCTGTCGGTGACGCCCATGGTGTGCGCCCATTTCGTGCGCGCCGCGCCGAGCGCGACCGCAACCTGGCTCGACCGCGCCGTCGAGGCCGTGCAGTCGGCCATGGTCAACGTCTATGCGCGCAGCCTGCGGCTCTTCCTGCACATGCGGGTCGTGGCGCTGGTCGTGGTGTTCGCCACCCTGGCGCTCACCGTCGCGCTCTACATCAAGACGCCCAAGGGCTTCTTCCCGCAGGACGATACCGGCCTGCTGTTCGGCTTCACCGAGGCCTCGACCGACGTGTCGTTCCGCACCATGGTCGAGCTGCAGCGGCGCGTGGTCGAGGTCGTGACTTCCGATCCGGCGATCGCCGGCGTCGGCTCGTCGCTGGGCGCCTCGTTCTTCAGCACCACGGCCAACCAGGGGCGCCTGTTCATCAGCCTCAAGCCCCTGGCCGAGCGCGACGGGATCTCGCCGCAGCGCGTCATCGACCGGCTGCGGGTCCGGCTGGCCCGCATCGCCGGCATCAACACCTTCCTGGCGGCGATCCAGGACCTGCGTGCCGGCGCGCGCAGCTCCAAGTCGCAGTACCAGTTCACCCTGTGGAGCGACGATCTGGAGGAGCTGCAGCGCTGGGTGCCGCGCGTCGTCGACCGCCTGGGCCAGCTGCCCGGTATCACCGACATTACCACCGACCGCCAGCAGGCCGGCCTGCAGGCCAATGTCGTGATCGACCGCACCGCCGCCTCACGCCTGGGCGTGCGCATCCAGGACATCGACAGCGCGCTGAACAACGCCTTCGCCCAGCGCCAGATCTCGCTGATCTACGGCCAGCGCAACCAGTACCGCGTGGTGATGGAGGTCGAGCCGCAGTTCCAGCGCGACCCATCCGATATCGGGCAGATCTATGTGCCGGCGGCCGGCGGCATCCTGGTGCCGCTGTCGGCGGTGGCCCGCATCGAGCGCGGCTCGGCGCCGATGGTCGTGAACCATCAGGGCCAGTACCCGTCGGTCACCGTCTCCTACAACCTGACCAGCGACACGGCGCTGGAGCAGGCCAGCGCCGACATCCAGAGGGCGGTGGCGGAACTGCACATGCCGGCCACGATCCGCACCGAGTTCGCGGGCGACGCCAAGACCTTCGCGTCCGGCGCCGGCACGCAGCCGCTCCTGATCCTGGCGGCGCTGATCGCCGTCTACATCGTGCTCGGCGTGCTCTATGAGAGCCTGGCGCATCCGCTGACCATCATCTCGACCCTGCCGTCGGCGGGGCTGGGCGCGCTGCTGGCGCTGCAGGTGTCGGGCGCCGAGCTGACGGTGATCGCCGTCATCGGCATCATCCTGCTGATCGGCATCGTGAAGAAGAACGGCATCATGCTGGTCGACTTCGCGCTCGAGGCCGAGCGCCGCCGCGGGCTCAGCGCCGAGGACGCGATCTTCCAGGCCTGCCTGGAGCGCTTCCGGCCCATCCTGATGACGACCCTGGCCTCGCTGCTGGGCGCGGTGCCGCTGCTGATCGCCAGCGGCCCGGGCTCGGAGCTGCGCCGGCCGCTGGGCCTGACCATCATCGGCGGGCTGATCCTGTCGCAGGCGCTGACGCTCTACACCACGCCCGTGATCTACCTCTGGCTCGACAAGCTGCACCGCCGCTGGTGGGGCGGCAGCAGCCCGTCGGCGACCCCGCGCGGCGGGCAATTGACATCGATCGGGTTGCGGTAAACCATCCCCCGTCAAGCAAGAAGGGAGCGAAACGATGTCTAGGACGGACGATGATCTCCCGACGACGCGGCGCGACTTCATGCAGGTCGCGGCCGCATCCGGCCTGGCGGCGGCATTGCTCGCCAGCGCCGGCATCAGCCCGGCGCTGGCGCAGGCCGTGATCGGCCGGTCGGAGAAGCCGCTGAAAGCCGCCTTCTCCAACGCCGGCCTGCAGGCGACATGGTGCGCGCAGGGCAAGCAGGCCGCCGAATGGTGGGGCAAGCTGTTCAACGTCGAGGTGACGTGGTTCGACGGCCAGCTCGATGCCGTCAAGCAGCGCTCGGCCATCGACAACATGGCCTCGCAGAAATGGGACTTCGTCGCCATCCAGGCCTTCGGCATCGGCACGCTGACGCAGCCCGTGCAGAAGATGATCGACGCCGGGATCCCCGTGATCGACATGGACACGCTGATCGCCCCGCTGGAGCAGATCAACGTGCATTCCTTCCTGGCGCCGGACAACGAGTTCATGGGTGGCGCCGTCACGCAGGCCCTGGCCACGGCCATGGGCGGCAAGGGCAAGATCATCATGACCCAGGGCGCGCTGGGCCATACCGGCGCGCAGGGCCGGGCGCGCGGCTTTCAGTCGGTGATCAAGCAGTATCCCAACATCGAGGTGCTCGACACCCAGCCGGCCGACTGGGACGTGTCCAAGACGGCGCGGCTGTGGGAGACCTACCTGACCAAGTACCCGCAGATCGACGCCGCCTTCTTCCACAACGACGACATGGCGCTGGCGGCCTACAACATCATGAAGGCGCGCAACCGCACCAACATCCTGATCGGCGGGGTCGATGCCATGCCGCCCGCCATCCAGGCGGTGAGCGACGGCCGCATGTTCGCGACCGTGCGCAATCCCTCCTGCCGCATCCATGGCGGGGCGATCGTGGCCGGCGTCGCGGCCGTGGCCGGCGGCGAGAAGACGGGCAAGGGGATCCCCAAGCACGTCATCACCGACGGGCCCGTCGTCACCAAGGCGAACGCAGCCGGCATGCAGTGGATGCAGGATCACTTCCTGATCTGAGCCGGCTCGTGGCCGACGCACCGCCGCCGATCTTGTCGCTGGTCGGCGTCTCGAAGGCCTTCGGCGGCGTGCAGGCCCTGCAGGATGTCGACTTCACGCTGCGCGCCGGCGAGGTCCACGGCCTGGTCGGCGAGAACGGCGCCGGCAAGAGCACGATGATGAAGATCATCGCCGGCGTTCACGCCGACTATGCCGGCCGCTTCCTGCTCGACGGCCGCGAGGTGCGCTTCCGCTCGACGCGCGACGCGCACGCGGCCGGCATCGCCATGGTCCATCAGGAGCTCAGCATCGCCCCGGACCTCAGCGTCGCCGAGAACGTCTTCCTCGGCACCCAGATCACCAACCGGCTCGGCATGGTGCAATGGCGGCGCATGGCGCAGGAGGCCGAGTCGCTGCTGGCCAGGCTGGGCGTGCATGCCGACCCGCGGCAGCAGATGGGCGACCTGCCGATCGGCATGCAGCAGCTGGTCGAGATCGCGCGCGTGCTGTTCTCGGGCGCGCGGATCATCATCCTGGACGAGCCGACCTCGGCGCTGTCGCCGCCCGAGATCGCGCGTCTGTTCTCGGCGCTGCGTCACCTGCGGGCCGCCGGCCGCAGCATCGTGTTCATCTCGCATTTCATCGACGACATCCTCAGCATCGCCGACACCGTCACCGTGTTCCGCAACGGCCGCAAGATCATGACGGTCCCGGCGGCCGACACGACCAAGGGCGGGCTGATCCAGAGCATGATCGGGCGTGGCCATGCCGAGCTCGAGGAGAGCTACACCAACGATATCCGTCTGGCCGCGCCGGCCGCCGGCCCGGTCGTGCTCGAGGCCGACGGCCTGTGCCTGGGACGCAGCCTGCGCGACGTCTCGCTGTCGGTCCGGGCCGGCGAGGTCGTGGGCATCTACGGCTTCATGGGCTGCGGCCAGGCGGAGCTGGCGCGCGTGCTGTTCGGCAAGATGACGCCCGAGCGCGGATCGATCCGCGTCGCGGGCCGGCGCTTGCGGCGCGGCGGGACGGCGGGCGCGCGGCGCGCCGGCGTCGCCTTTGTGCCCGACAGTCGCCGCGCGATGCTGTTCCACCAGGAGCCGGTCTACAAGAACACGTCGATCAGCATCCTGGGCCGCCTGTCGCGGCTGTTCCTGAAGCCGGCGCAGGAACGGGCACTGGCACAGCGCCAGATCGAGGCGCTGCGCATCCGGCCGCCGCGCGTCGATGCCCTGCTCGGCGCGCTGTCCGGCGGCAACCAGCAGAAGGTGGCGCTCGCCAAGTGGCTGACCTATCCGCCCAAGGTGCTGGTGCTGAGCGAGCCGACCCGCGGCATGGACGTGGGCGCCAAGGACGAGGTGGTCAAGATCGTGCACGGCCTCAAGGCGCAGGGCCTGGCCGTCGTCATCGTGTCGAGCGAGCCGGAGACGGTGCTCTCGATGGCCGATCGTATCCTGGTCCTGCGCAAGGGTGAGCTGGTGCGCGAGTTCGCCGACGAGATCGTCAGCAAGGATCGGCTGCTGGAGGCGGCGTGAGCGATGAATGACGACATCACCAGCGCTTCCACGGCTCATCCGGCGCCGGCCCGGCGTGGCCTGGGCGCGATCGCGCGCAGCCAGATGCGCAACATCGCGCCGTTCCTGACGCTGATCGTGCTCATCGTGTTCTTCTCGGTCGTCAGCCCGTCGTTCGCGACGCTGGGCAATGTCGGCAACATCCTCACCCAGGTCTCGGTGACCGGCATCATCGCCGCCGGCCTGACCTTCGTGATCCTGTGCGCCGAGATCGACCTGTCGGTGGCCAGCATCGCCAACGCCACGGGCATCGCCGTCGCCTACTTCACGCTGCAGGACTCCTACGTCAACATCGCCAACGTCCCTGTCCCGGGATGGGTGGCGATCCTGCTGGCGCTGGTGGCCTGCAGCGCGCTGGGGGTGGTCAACGCTGCCGGATTGGTGGTGATCGGCATCCCGTCCTTCATCATGACCTTGGCCATGATGCAGATCGCCGCCGGCATCTCGGCGCTGCTGGTGCGCGGCCAGATCGCCTACAAGATTCCCGCCCTGATCTCGACCCTGGGCTCGGGCTCGGTCGGCGGCATCCCGTGCATCGTCCTGGTCGCCGCTTTCGTGCTGCTGTTGAGCCATCTCGTGCTCACCTACACGCGCTTCGGCCGCTACGTGTACCTGGTCGGCAGCAATCGCGAGGCGGCCGAGAATGCCGGCGTCAACGTCAAGCTGATCCTCGGGGCCGTGATGGTGATATCAGCGGTCTGCTCGGGCATTGCCGGCATGCTGGGCGTGGCCCATTTCGGCAGCGCCCAGCAGAACGAGTTCGACACCTACCTGCTGGATTCGATCGCCGCCGTCGTGGTCGGCGGCACGAGCCTGTTCGGCGGCCGTGGCGGCATCGGCAACACCATCGTCGGATTGTTCGTGCTGGGCGTGCTGAACAACGGCCTCGACCACGTCAATATCGACAGCTTCCTGAAGATCCTGATCCGCGGCCTGATCCTGCTGCTGGCCCTGATCATCAACGTGTACGCCCAGCGCCTGCGCGAGACGTCAGCCGATTGAGGCTGCCGCTACGCGACGCGCTCCAGCAGCGTGACGGGCAGGGTGCCCAGAACATCGCGCGGCATCAGGCGCTCGCTGGCCGCAAACGGCGCCCTCTCGTTGAGGACGTCCTTCCATGCCGCTTGCCGCAGCGATGGCGGCAGGACGACGGACGTGTCCTGCCACAGGTCCGGCCGAACCAGCGCCGCCTGCATGTCGGGATGCACGCGCAAGGGCAGGCGTGTCGCCACGACGACGACGGCGGCGTCTTCAAGCAGGCGTGCGAAGGCGATCACGCTGGCTCCATGGGGACCATCCGTCTGCAGGGGCAGGTATTCTCCCCGTGCAAACAGGGTGGGGCGGCGCCGACGCAAGTCGAGGGTGCGGGCGACCACGTGCTGCTTGATCGTCCCGTCACGCCAGTTGGCGAGGAGCGATGCGGCCGGCCCGGCGTGCTGCAGCAGCCGCTGGCGCAGCGCGAAGTCGACGGCCCGGCGGTTGTCAGGGTCGACCATGCTGAAATCCCACAGCTCCGTGCCCTGGTACAGGTCGGGCACCCCCGGCACCGTCATGCGGAGCAGGGCCTGTGTCAGGGCGTTCACCACGCCCGCGCGCTCGATCCGGCGCACGAGCTGGTGGACACTGTCGCGAAACGGCACATGCTCGCCAAGCGACCGCGTCAGGAACTGGCGGCAGGCATCCTCGTAGCGGACATCAGGCATCTGCCAGCTGGTGCGCCGCTTGGCTTCCCGCGTCGCCTTCTGCTGCCAGGCGGCGAGCCGCTCGATGTAGGCCGTGAGTCCCGCGCTGTCGCGGGGCTGCAGGTCCGGCGGCCAGGCGCCGACGATCATCTGGTAGAGCATCAGCTCGTCGGCGGGATCTGGGCCGGCGCCGACGTGCAGATGCCGGTTCATCGCCATCCAGCCACGCACGGCGTCGGCCCAGATCTGCGGCGTCTCGCTGAGGACGGCAAGGCGTGCGCGCGTGTCCTCGCCCCGCTTGTGGTCGTGGGTGGCGGTTGCGAGCAGCGCGTCGGGAAATGTCTCCAGGCGCTGCCGGCAGGCGGCGTCGAATGCCGCGGGCGAGAGCGCAAACTGCGAGGGTGACGCGCCGACCTCGTTGCGCGACAGCAGGCATCCATAGCGATAGAACGCCGTGTCCTCGACGGCCTTGGCGGCCAGCGGCGCGGAGAGCTTCTGCAGCTGCAGCGCCAGATGGTGCTGCCGGTCCGGCGTCGCCAGGAATCCAGGCCGGCCGAGCGCGCGGGCAACGAGGCGCAATGCCGGCCGGTCCGGCGGGGCGATACGCCGCCACGCGCCACGCAGCGCCGTCGCCAGCACGGCGCGGTCATCCTTGTCCAGGGGCGGGCCACCATACAGCCGGTACACAGGCAGATGGACAAGCAGGGCGCCCAGGGCGCGCTGCACGGCGCTGGGCGACATATCCCGGGCCGTCGGATCCTGCGCCATGAAGCCGATCAGCTCGGCTGCGACCGCATCGAAGGCGCCGACAAAAGCCGTGCTCAGCTGCTCTCGCTTGGCGGCATGCGCTGCGTCCTCGAAGTCGCCGGACTGGTTCGCGATGTCGCGCCACAGGGCCGCGAGCGCGGCCTCGCCGTCCGGGTCGTGCTGCAGCGCCGAGACCTCGCTCATGAAGTCGTAGCCGGTCGTGCCGTCGGTCCGCCACGAGGCGCGCAGCTGCTCCCCGGGCGCCAGGATCTTCTCGACGACGACATAGGGTGTGCCGGCAGGCGCATCGCCGGTCCGCCGGCCGGCGAGCGCCTCGAGCCGCTCCCTCAGCCGGCGGCAATAGCCCTGCGGGTCGGCCACGCCGTCGACGTGATCGACACGCACGCCGTCGATCAGCCCTTCACCGAAGAGCCGCAAGATCAAGGCGTGCGTTGCGTCGAATACGCGTGGCAGCTCGGCCCGCAGGGCCGCCAGGCCGTTGACGTCGAAAAAGCGGCGCCAGTTGATGCGGTCGGCCGCGAGGCGCCACCAGCAAAGGCGGTAGTGCTGCTGCTCCAGCAGCGCATGCAGCCGCTGCCGTCCCTCATGATGCCGGCCATCGAAGCCGGCCAGCAGCGTGTCCATCGCCGTGCCGCCGTCGCTGCCCGCAGCGCGTTCCTGCAGCAGATGGCGCAGCTCGGCCATCGCGCGCCGCGTCGCACGACGATTGCGAGGGCCGGCGAGCGTCCGGGAGAAATAGCCCGCAAGCTCATGAAAGGCGGGGCTGCCTTCCAGGACGCCGGCGTAGGTCCGCGGCGCCAGGGGAAACCGATGATGGTAGTAGGCGGCGAACAGCCGCCCGTCCTGGGGATCAAATCGCAGCGCGATCTCGCCGTCCCGCAGGCAATCGCCGTAGGGCCTGCCCAGGAACGGTGCGAGCACCTTGCCGTGCAGTGACGGATCGCGCGGCCGCCAGTCGATGTCGAAGAACGTCGCATGCAGGCTGTGGCGCCCCCACTCGAGGACGTCGAGCCACCAGGCATTGTCGTCGCCGCCGACAGCCATGTGGTTGGGCACGATGTCGAGGATCAGCCCCATGCCGTGGGCACGCAGAGCGGTCACCAGGCGGTGCAGGGCGGTCTCGCCGCCCAGCTCCGGGTTGATGGCACCGTGGTCGATCGTATCGTAGCCGTGGTTCGAACCCTTACGTGCTGCCAGCAGCGGCGATGCGTAGACGTGGCTGATGCCCAAGGCCGCGAGATACGGCACATGCGCCGCGGCGTCGTCGAGCGTGAAGCCGCGATGGAACTGCAGCCGGATGGTTGCCCGTGGCGCGGTCATTGGGCTCGCCGGCTGGACGACAGCGCGTCGAGCCGCAGTCGGACCGCGGGGTCCTGCATCAGGCGGTCGACCGCGAGCGGCAGCCGGCGCCGCCAGTTGGGATGGGTTTCGATGGTTCCCGGCAGGTTCGGTTGCTCGACCAGTCCCAGGATGTCTTCCAAGGGCAGCAGCGCCAGCGTGCAGGGCGTGCTGCCGACGAAAGCCGCGATGGCGCGCAGCACATCCTGGGGGGCGTCGCGCGCAGGCGGCTCACCCTGGGCAACGCCAGCCTTGCACAAGGTGCTCCACAACGCCTTGCGGTCGGCCTGCCGGTCCTCCTGCAAGCCTGCCGCCGTGTCGTCCGCACCCAGGAGGCCGAGGCGGTCGCGCCACTCGATGTCCCGCCCCGCCCACCAGCCGGCGATGGTCGGCAGATCATGCGTGGAGCTGGTGGCCACTGTCTCCGCGGGCCATCGTTGCGCTGGCACGAAGCCGGTGCTGCGGCGCTCGAACCACAGCACGCGCGTGCCCAGGATGCCGGCGTCGCGCAGCGTTGAGCGAAAGCCGTGCGGCACGGTGCCGAGGTCTTCGCCGATCACCAGCGCCCTGTGACGCCAGGATTCGAGCGCCACGAGACGCAGCAGATCATGCAAGGGATGGGTCAGATAGACTCCGTCGCGCGCCGATGCGCCGTGCGGGACCATCCATAGGCGCTTCAGGCCCAGCACATGGTCGATACGCACGCCGCCGGCGTGGCGCAGCACGGCCCGCAGCAGGTCGAGGAACGGCGCATAGCCCGTCTGCTGCAGCGCGTGCGGCGAGAACGTCGTCAATCCCCAGTCCTGCCCGAGCGGATTGAAGAGATCCGGCGGTGCGCCGACCGACAGCGTCGGCAGCATCTCCCGCTGATGGCCCCAGGCATGACTGCCGGCCGAATCGGTGCCCACCGCAAGATCGGCGATCAGGCCGAACCGCATGCCGCCGTCGATCGCCGAAGCCTGCGCCTTGGCCAAGCCCAGCGCCGCGCGCCACTGGAGGAAGGCGTGGAACGCGACATCGTCATTGCTGCCGCGCGCGAAGGCGGCGACGGCGTCGCTGCCGGGATCGCGAAATCCTTCAGGCCATGTCTGCCAGTGGAAGCGGCTCGTGTCCTCGCGCAGCACGCGGGCCTGCAACGCCTCGAACCGCGCGTGCCGCTCGAGCGCGACACCCTGCGCGTGCCTGAACGCGGCGAAATCACGCCCTAGGGGGGCATCGGGATACAGCAGGCCGCGTGCTGTCAGGGCATCGAATGCCTGGCGCATCAAGCTCAGCCGGGCGGCCGACACAGCCGGCCAATCGATCAGTTCAAGCGCCTCGCCATGCTGCATCCGCGCCGCCGGCTCGGCGTCCGGATCAACACCAGCCAGCTTGCAAAGCTCGATTACGTCGACATGAAGGACGTTCAAGAACAGGCGGTTGGATGGTGCGTAGGGGCTGTATCGCGCTGGGGCGTTGGCGAACATGGCGTGCACCGGGCTGACCGCCAGCGCGTCGGCACCCTCCTTCGCCAGCGCACGGGCAAGCACGGCCAGCGCGCCATAGCTGCCGATGCCGCCGTCGCCGGCCTGGCGCAGCGCATAGAGCTGAGCGGTCGCGCCCCAGGTGCGCGCGCGACCGGGGCTGTCGGCAATGCCGAAGCAGCGGTGCGGCGCAACCGCCAGCGTCGTCGCACCATGATCCAGGACCAGCCGGTGGTATCCGCTCGCTGCGACAGGCGGCAGGGTGACCTTGCCGCCGGCGGCGACGGACGCCATGCCATCGATCTGCTGGCCATCCTCGCAGTCGATGCGGTACCGCGCCGGTGTCGCCGCTCCGGATGGCAGCACGACGGCGTCTCCTGCGACGGCTGTCACCAGGGCGGGCAGGGCGGCCGCCTTGGCCGAGGCCTTCAGCGCCGCACGGCTTTCGCGGACCTGCCGATCCGTCGCCACGGGCAAGCCCAGTGCCGTCAGGACGGCGCGCAGTGATTCGGGGTTGGTGGCTTGCGGATTGCCGAACGCATCCTTCCAATGAACCAGGATACCCGCCGCCTTGGCGAGAGAGGCAAGCGTGGGATCGATCATGAGCTCGGGGCGGCTAGCAGGGCGATCAGGCTGAAAGGTGGGAGCGTGCCGTGCGGGCCGAGACGGCGCGCATCGTCGTCGGTGGCGAACACCACCTCTCCCTGGAGAGGTCCGCAGTTGGCAGGTCCCGCGGCCAGGTTGAAGGCGATCGTCAGTGCCGCGGCGTTGCCCAGCCGCCACGATGCGCGCACGGCAGCGTCGTCGACAGCCAGCGCCTCCAGGGCCTGGGCCCCGGGCAGGTGTGGCACGATCGCCTTGTGGCGGATCGCCAGGAGCCCGCGATACAGGGCGAGCCAGCCCTGATCGTGGCTCGATGCGGCCGACGGAGCCTGCGGATCGGAGGCGCGGTAGGTCGATGGCGCGTTGGGGTCGGGGATACGCGACCGCTCTTCAGGTGACTCGAACGCCGGGAAGCGCGCGAATTCCCGCCGCCGCCCTTCGCGGACAGCTTCCGCGAGCGCATCGGTATAGCTGGTGAAATACAGGAAGGGCTTGGTGCAGCCCCATTCCTCGCCCATGAAGACCAGCGGGATCTGGGGCGACAGCAGAAGCAACGCCGTTGCCGCCCGCAACGCCTCCGGCCGGCATAGGGTTGTGAGGCGCTCGCCGAAAGCGCGGTTGCCGATCTGGTCGTGGTTCTGAAGGAAGAGCACGAAGGACGTCGGCGGCAGATGGGCGCTGGGCTCGCCGCGTGCTTCGCCGCCGCGATAGGCGGACGGTTCGCCCTGATACGAAAAGCCTTCCGCCAGGCAGCGCGCGACATGCTTGGCGGGCGCATCGGCATAGTCGGCATAGTAGCCCCCGCGCTCCTGCGTCAGCAGGACGTGCAGGGCGTGGTGGCCGTCATCATTCCACTGTGCGTCGAAGCCGCGTGTGAGATGGCCGGCGGCATTGCCGTCATGCTCGAGGACAAGATGAATATGCCGGTGGGGCTCGATTGCGCCGCGAACCGAGCGCGCAAGCTCGTCCAGCCAATCGGGCTCGGCAATCATGTGGACGGCATCCAGCCGCAAGCCGTCGAAGCGATATTCCTGCAGCCAGTAGAGCGCGTTTTCGATGAAGAACCACCGGACCTCCGGCAGGCGGAAATCGATGCCGGCGCCCCAGGGAGTCGGCTTGTCGGCGCTGAAGAAGCGCGATGCATAGGCGTTGAGGTAGTTTCCGTCGGGGCCGAAGTGGTTGTAGACGACGTCCAGGAACACCATGACGCCAAGGCCATGGGCGGTGTCGATCAATGCCTTCAGCTCATCGGGCGTGCCATAAGCAGCGTCGGGCGCGAATGGCAGCACGCCGTCGTAGCCCCAGTTCCGGTCACCCGGAAAGTCAGCGATGGGCATCAGCTCGACGGCCGTCACGCCCAGCGCCGCCAGGGCCGGCAGCCGCTTCGCCAAGCCTGTGAAGCCGCCCATCAGGCCGACATGCGTTTCGTAAAGGACCGTCTCGTGCCAGGGCCGGCCACACCAGTCGGCGTGCTGCCAGACATAGCCATGAGGATCGACGACGACGCTGGCGCCATGGACGTCATCTGCCTGGGCGCGCGCCGCCGGATCCGGCACGGCAAGGTCCGGCCGCACCCGATAACGATAGTGTGCAGACGCCGCGCAGGGGGCGACGATGCTGAACCACCCGCCGGCCTCGGGCTGCATCGCGATGGCAGGGAGGCCGTCAACCTCAAGCCCCACCGACTCGCAGTCCGGCGCCCATAGCCGAAAGCGCGTGCTGCCGTCCGGTTGGAGCGACGCGCCGAAGGGAAGTGCGTGCGAGAACCGATTGATCACAACGCCTTTCCATCGATATGCGCGGCGAGCAGGACGATGCTGCGTGCCTCGACCCTCACCACGTCATGAACGGCATCGCGGCTTGCGCGCTCGATCGCAGCCGAGTCCAGGAGCGTCACCCAGGGCAATGCCGGCGCTGGCAGCTTGAAGTTCTGCCTGGCGGCACCGGCGTTCAGCAGCAACAGGGTCGCGTCGATGCCACTTCGTGCCACTCGGCAGGCCCGTCGCAGTGCCAACGTGTGGTCTTGGGGTTGGTTCCAGGCTTCGTCCGGCATCGGTCCGCCATCAACGTCGAACCAGCCGACATCCCGCAGCCCCGGCAGCAGCTCGACCCTGCCATGGAGGAAGCGATCGCTCCGCAGGCTCGGATGGCTGCGGCGCAGCTCGAGCAGTCGGGCCGTGAACCGCATCATTGCCTGGTTCCTGCGAAGCCGCGCGGCGTCCCAGTCGGTCCAGGTCGTCTCGTTGTCCTGGCAATAGGCGTTGTTGTTGCCGTGCTGGGTTCGCCCGATCTCATCGCCGGCCAGCAGCATCGGCGTGCCATGCGAGAAGAGAAGCGTCGCCAGCATCGCGCGCTTGATGCGTTCGCGCACATCGATGATCGCGGGATCGTCGCTTGGTCCTTCAACGCCCCAGTTGGCGCTGAAATTCTCATTCTGTCCGTCGCGACTATCCTCGGCATTGGCCTCGTTGTGCTTCTGGCTGTAGCTCACGGCGTCCTGCAGCGTGAATCCGTCATGCGCCGTGACGAAATTGATCGACGCCCAGGGCCGGCGTCCGTGATGCTCGAAGATGTCGCCGGATCCCAGCAACCGGGCCGCTAGCTCGGGCCGCTGCCCTTCGTCGCCGCGCCAGAAGCGCCGCACGCAGTCGCGGAACTTGTCGTTCCATTCGGCGAAGCCCGACGGATGGTTGCCGAGCTGATAGCCGCCGGGCCCCACGTCCCACGGCTCGGAGATCAGCTTGAGCCGGGACAGGACGGGATCCTGCCGCAGGGCATCGAAGAATCCCGAGCCGGGATCGAAACCGGAGGCCTCTCGGCCCAGATTGGCGCCCAGATCGAAGCGAAACCCGTCGACATGGAACATCGTGGCCCAGTAGCGCAGCGAGTCCATGACCATCTGCAGGACGCGCGGATGCGGCAGGTTCAGGGTGTTGCCGCAGCCGGTATCGTTGACCAGCTGCCGCGGATTATCCGGCTGCAGGCGATAGTAGCTGGCGTGATCCAGTCCACGCAGCGACAGCGTCGGACCAGCCTCGCCGGCCTCGCAGGTGTGATTGTAGACGACATCGAGGATCACCTCGATGCCCGCTGCGTGCAGCCGCCGTATGGCGATCTGCAGGCTCATGAGCGACCCGTCGGCCAGGTAGCGGGGCTCGGGCGCGAAGAAGCACAGCGTGTTGTAGCCCCAGAAGTTGCGCAGCCCTTTTTCGGCAAGGAAGCGATCCTGGAGGAACGCCTGAACGGGCAGCAGCTCGACGGCCGTCACGCCCAGCGTGTGGAGATGGTCGATGAATCTCGGATCGGCCAGCGCCGAGAATGTTCCACGGTCGGGAACGACGATGTCGGGATGACGGATCGTGGCGCCCCGGACATGCATCTCATAGATGACGCTCTGCGCCCACGGGATGTCCGGCCGTTTGTCGTTCTCCCAGCTGAACATATCGTCGACGGTGACGATGGCCCGCGGCATGGCGGCGGCGCTGTCGCGCCGGTCGAACGACAGATCGCCGCGCGGGCTACCAACGCGGTAGCCGAAGAGGGCGTCGGTCCACCGCACCTCTCCGGCGATGCGCTTGGCGTACGGGTCCAGCAGCAGCTTGTGCGGGTTGAAACGATGGCCATGCCGGGGCTCGTAGGGGCCGTGAGCTCGGTAGCCGTACATCAATCCGGGTCGTGCGTCGGGCAGATAGCCGTGCCACACTTCGTCGGTGCATTCCGGCAGCGCCAGCCGCGCCACTTCCTTGCGGCCGGAGGCGTCAAAGACGCACAACTCGATCTTGTGCGCGTGGGCGGAGAAGACCGCAAAGTTGACCCCCAGGCCGTCCCAGGTCGCGCCGAAGGGATAGGGCCGGCCCGCCAGCAGACGATCGGCAATGGGGACCATCTATCAGCCGCCCTGGCGCAGCAGGACGGTGGCCAGCGGCGGCAGGGTGAGCGTGAGCGATGCTGGAAGGCCGTGCGCTTCCACGTCCGTTGCCATGACGATTCCCCCATTGCCGACATTGGAGCCGCCGTAGACGGCCGCATCACTGTTCAGGAGCTCGTGCCACAGGCCAGCGGCCGGAACCCCCAGCCGATATCCGTGGCGCGGGACGGGCGTCATGTTGCAGACGCACAGGATGGTGCGGTCGCCGGCATGTCCGTATCGCAGGAAGGCGAACACGCTCTGGTCGCGATCGTCCACCACCACCCAGTGGAAGCTGCCGGGATCGCTGTCCAGGCGATGCAGGGCGCCTTCGACGCGGTAGATCCTGTTGAGGTCGCGCACCAGCATCTGCACGCCGCGATGCATGGGATCGTCAAGCAGATGCCAGTCGAGCTGGGCGTCGTGGTTCCATTCCCGCTCCTGCGCGAACTCGTCTCCCATGAACAGCAGCTTCTTGCCCGGATGGGCCCACATGAAGCCGTAATAGGCGCGCAGATTCGCGAAACGCTGCCAGTGGTCGCCTGGCATCCGTCCGATGATCGATCGCTTTCCGTGCACCACCTCGTCGTGCGACAGCGGCAGCACGTAGCGCTCAGAAAAAGCGTAGACCGCGCTGAACGTGAACTCGTCATGGTGGTATCTGCGGTGGGTCGGATCGCGCCCGATGTACTGCAGCGAATCGTGCATCCAGCCCATATTCCACTTGAACGTGAAGCCGAGGCCGCCCTCGCCGATCGGACGCGTCACGCCGGGCCATGCCGTCGATTCTTCGGCGATGGTCACGGCGCCGGGATAGCGCTGGGCGATCGTCTGATTGAGCTGGCGCAGGAACGCGACGGCTTCCAGATTCTCGCGGCCGCCGTAGATGTTGGGAATCCATTCGCCGGCCGGCCGGCTGTAGTCGCGATAGAGCATCGAGGCCACGGCATCCACCCGCAGGCCATCGACGTGATAGTGCTCCAGCCAGTGCAGCGCGCTTGCGATCAGGAACGCGCGCACCTCGTGCCGTCCGTAGTTGTAGATCAGCGTGTTCCAGTCGCGATGGAAGCCCTCGCGCGGATCCTCGTGCTCGTACAGCGCCGTGCCGTCGAAGCGGACCAGGCCATGGGCATCGCTGGGGAAATGTCCTGGCACCCAGTCGAGCAGCACGCCGATACCGGCGCGATGGCAGCGATCGATCAGGCGCGCCAGGCCGACCGGCGGGCCCAGTCCGCCCAATGGCGAGAACATCCCGATCGGCTGATAGCCCCAGGAGCCCGCGAACGGGTGGTTCATGACCGGCAGCAGCTCCAGGTGGGTGAAGCCCATGTCGGCCGCGTAGGGCACGAGCCGATCGGCCAGGCCGTCCCAATCCAGGGATCGGCCATCCGGCCGCATCCATGACAAGGCATGGACCTCGTATGCCGAGATCGGCGCGGTCGCGGACTGGCGGCTGGCGCGCTCGTGGCACCATGCCTGGTCGGTCCAATGGAAGGGGGCAGCATCGGCGACGACCGAGGCGGTCGCCGGCGGCGGCTCGCTGGCACGCGCGACGGGATCGGCCTTCAACGGCAGTGGCGTGCCCGAGGGGCCGATCAGCTCGTACTTGTAGGGCGCGCCCACGACGAGGCGGGGGATGAAGATCTCCCAGACGCCGGCCCCGTGGCGCCGTCGCATCGGATGCCGGCGCCCATCCCATTGATTGAAATCGCCGACCACGGAGACGCGGCGTGCGTTGGGGGCCCAGACCGCAAAGCGGACGCCCCGCACGCCCTCGACCGCCATGGGCACGGCGCCGAGGCAGGACGACAGGTCCTGATGCGTGCCCTCGGCGATCAGATGGAGGTCGAGCTCGCCGACCAAAGGACCAAACGAATAGGGATCCTCCGTCTCCTGCACGGCGCTGCCCCAATCGATGCGCAGCACGTAGGGTCGTCTGTTCTTGGCCGGTCCGCAGAACACGCCGCCGGGATGCACCTCCGTCAGCGTGCCCAGCGCCTCGCCGGTGTCCCGGGCCAGCACGTCGACCCGGCAGGCGCCCGGGAGGAAGGCGCGGATGGTGTGGCCGCCAGGGCCGTCATGGGGCCCCAGCACGGCGAACGGGTCGCCGGCGTGCCCGCTGACCAGCGCATCGATGACGCCGGTGTCGATGGCTGCGTGCTGAACCATGGCCTTAGGCATCCTCGAGCACCGGTGATTTCTTCAGCAGTCGGTCGGCAAGGCCGGCGAGGCCCAGGACCGGCAATGCCAGCCAGGTCGGCCGGTTGGCGGCCTCGTAGTGGATTTCGTAGGCGGCCTTCTCCAGCAGGAAGAGCTCCAGCAGGTGTGGGGCGGCGCGCTTGCCGACCCAGGGATGTGGGGCGGTCCCGAGCGCGGCGCGGTAGGCCCGCAGCAGAGCGCTGCTGGCGTCGCGCCGGAAACGTTCAAGCAGCGTGGCACGCCGTTCGCCGGTCTGTGGCGAGGTCGCCGAACGGCCCGGCGCCGCGGCGGCGCTGGCGTAGTGGAACGAGCGCATCATGCCGGCGACGTCGCGCAACGGGCTGCTCTTGCGCCGCCGCTCGGACAGCGGCCGGGCGGGCTCGCCCTCGAAGTCGATGATGAAGGCGTCGCCCTGCACGACCAGGACCTGGCCGAGGTGGAAGTCGCCATGGGTGCGGGTCTTGAGCGCGCCCATGCCCGCCGGCGCAAGCTGCTTCGGCAGGGCCAGCAGCTGCCGGCGCCGGGCCAGCACGTTCGATGCGCTGTCGGCGGCCTGCTGGTCTGGCCAGGTCCTGGTTGCGCGCACCACGTCGAGGGCGGCGCTCAGGCTCTCGGCGATGGCATCCGACCATTCCGTGACGTCGTCCTGGGACACCGGTTCGGGATTGAAGTCGGGCTGGTCCGAGGGCGCAGCCAGGATCGCGTGCATTTCCGCCAGCCGCCGGCCGATCGCTTCGGCGAAACGCGTATAGGCGGCAAAGGCATCGGCTTCGCCCTGGCCGACATCGCCGGTGACGGCGACCTCCTCGATGGCACGGGCGAGGAAATCCAGCGTCCAGCCCCAGCCGTCGCCCTGGTTGCGAACGAAGCTCTGCACGATGGCGAGCGTGTTGGGCGTGCCGTCGGGCGCCACGCGGACGATCTCGCCGAGCAGCTGGGGCGCGTTGGCGAAGCCCTTCTCCGTCAGGTACCGCGTCATCTCGGATTCGGGATGGATGCCCCCTTGCACGCTGCGCAGCAGCTTGAGCATGGCGAGATCGTCGATGATCACCGAGCTGTTGGACTGCTCGACGGAGAGATAGCGCAGCTGTGGTTCCTGGGAGATCTCGATGCTGTCGATCAGGCTCGTGGCCCGGAATTCGATGGTCCCTTCAGGACTGGGCACCGTCGCGCTCGATTTCAGCGCGGTCAGCAACGTCCGCGGCAGCATGCCCATGGCGAAGGCGTCGGTGAGCAGTCCGACGCGGCGGCCGCGGCGGACGCGCGCCAACGCGAGTTGCTGTGCCAGGGACCCCGGGTTCTCGTCCTCCCAGACGATTCCCAAGGGGAGCAGATAGCGGCCGCGGCGGCTGTCGTGCTCGACCTCCATCTCGGTGAGCATCACCTCCTCGCCGCGCCCCTCGATCGACCGCGGGAGGGCATAGGCGATCTGCACCCGCTCGAGGCGATCCTGCTTGGCCGAGAACCAGCGCCGCTTCGGCAGGTAGGCGGGCAGCACCTCGGTCTCCAGGATGGCGCGCGACGGTGGCGTCAGCAGCTCGCCGATCGCCTTGCGCAGGACGAGGGTCGTGTATTCCGGCATCACCTCGGGCGTCGGGATATGCCAGGCCGGCAGCTGTGCTTCGGCCGCCAGCAGGAACCAGTAGACGCCGTAGGGCGGCAGTGTCAGCAGGTAGGTCAGCTGGCCGATCGGCGGGAAGTGCGAGCCGCCGACGATGTCGATCGGCACCCGGCCGGCGAATGCCGACAGGTCGAGCTCGACCGCCTGCGCCGTCCGCGACAGGTTGGTGACGCAGAGCACGCTTTCATCCTGGTACTCACGCAGATACGCCAGGATCTTGCGATTGAGCGGGTAGAGGAACCGCAGCGAGCCGCGGCCGAACACGCGGCGCCCCTTGCGCACGGCGAGCATGCGCCTGGTCCAGTTCAGCAGCGAATGGGGGTCGGCGCTCTGCGCCTCCACGTTGAGCGCCTCGAAGCCGTAGATCGGGTCCATGTTGGTCGGCAGCACCAGCCGCGCCGGATTGGCGCGGGAAAAGCCGCCGTTGCGGTCGGGCGACCATTGCATCGGCGTGCGCACGCCGTCGCGGTCGCCGAGATGGATGTTGTCGCCCATCCCGATCTCATCGCCGTAGTAGATGATGGGCGTGCCCGGCATGGAGAGCAGCAGGGCGTTCATCAGCTCGACGCGGCGGCGGTCATGCTCCATCAGCGGCGCCAGGCGGCGGCGGATGCCGAGGTTGAGCCGCGCGCGCTGGTCGGCGGCATAGGCCTGCCACAGATAGTCGCGCTCGCGGTCCGTCACCATCTCCAGCGTCAGCTCGTCGTGGTTGCGCAGGAAGATCGCCCACTGGCAGTCGGTCGGAATGGTCGGCGTCTGCCGCATGATGTCGGTGATGGGAAAGCGATCCTCCTGCGCGATTGCCATGTACATGCGCGGCATCAACGGGAAGTGGAACGCCATGTGGCATTCGTCGCCGTCGCCGAAATACTGCTGGGCATCCTCGGGCCACTGATTGGCCTCGGCCAGCAGCATGCGTCCATTGGAGTGCCGGTCGAGCTCGGCACGGATGCGTTTCAGGACCGAGTGGGTCTCGGGCAAGTTCTCGTTGGACGTGCCCTCGCGCTCGACGAGGTAGGGCACCGCGTCCAGGCGCAGCCCGTCGACTCCCAGGTCGCACCAGAAGCGCATCACGCGCAGCACCTCGTCCACGACGTGCGGGTTGTCGAAGTTGAGGTCGGGCTGATGCGAATAGAAGCGGTGCCAGAAATAGGCGCCGGCGACCGGATCCCAGGTCCAGTTGGATTTTTCCGTGTCGATGAAGATGATGCGCGTGCCGGCGTAGCGCTGGTCGTTGTCCGACCACACGTAGTAGTTCCGCGCCACCGAGCCGGACTTGGCCTGGCGCGCACGCTGGAACCAGGCATGCTGGTCGGACGTGTGGTTGATCACGAGCTCGGCGATGACCCGCAGGCCGCGCTCATGGGCCATGCCGATGAAGCGCCGCACGTCGGCCATCGTGCCGTAGTCGGAATGCACCGAGCGGTAGTCGGCGATATCGTAGCCGTCGTCGCGTCGCGGCGAGGGATAGAAGGGAAGCAGCCATATCGTATCGACGCCCAGCTCGACGATGTAGTCAAGCTTGGCGATGAGGCCCCGGAAGTCGCCGATGCCGTCGTTGTTGGAGTCGAAGAACGACTTCACATGAAGCTGGTAGATGACGGCGTCCTTGTACCAGTCATGGGCGTTCTCGCTCGAGGGGCGCGGCTGGGCTCGCATGGATCACGTGTTCTCCAGCGGTGCGACGCGCCAGATCGCGAAGGGGAGGTCCGCGGGATCGAGGCGCATGTGCTGGACCTTGCCGGTCCATGTCGTGCGACCGCCGCGCATCAGGTCTTCTGCCCAGACAGTGCCGTGGTCCGGCAGGCTCCATTCCCAGAGCGGCACTTCGAAATCCGCCTCATGGGCGTGGTGCGGATCGAGGTTGACGGCGACCAGGACGGTATTGTCGCGGTTCGTCGTCGCCTTGCCGAAATAGAGGATGTTGTCGTTGAAGGCGTTGTAGAAGCGGATGCCGAGATGGCTCTGCAGCGCCGGATTGCGCCGCCTTATGTCGTTGAGCCGGGTGACCTCGGCGACGATGTTGCCCGGCCGGTCCCAGTCCCATGCGCGCAGCTCGTACTTCTCGGAGTTGGCATACTCCTCGCGGCCGGGCAGCGGCGTGCCCTCGCACAGCTCGAAGCCGTTGTAGAGGCCCCACAGGCCGGAGAGCATGGTGGCCAGGGCGGCGCGGATCAGGAAGCCGGGCCGGCCGGAGGTCTGCAGGAAGACGGGGTTGATGTCCGGCGTGTTGACGAAGAAGTGCGGCCGGAAGAAATCGCGCGGCGCCGTGGTGGTGAGCTCGGTCAGGTACTCCTGCAGCTCATGCTTGGTGTTGCGCCACGTGAAGTAAGTGTACGACTGCGAGAAGCCGATCTTGGCCAGGCGATACATCATCTTCGGTCGTGTGAAGGCCTCGGACAGGAAGATCGCGTCGGGATAGCGGGCGCGGATATCGGCGATCAGCCACTCCCAGAAGGGCAGCGGCTTGGTATGGGGATTGTCGACACGGAACAGCCGGACGCCCTGGTCGGCCCAGAACAGCACCACGTCCCGCAGCGCGAGCCAGAGCCCCGGCTTCGCCCCCTGCGTGTAGAAGTCGACGTTGACGATATCCTCGTATTTCTTCGGTGGGTTTTCGGCATAGCGCAGCGAGCCGTCGGGGCGCCAGTCGAACCACCCGGGATGCTGCTTCAGCCAGGGATGGTCGGGCGCGCATTGGATGGCGAAGTCCAGCGCCAGCTCGAGCCCGTGCGCGGCGGCAGCCTCGCGCAGCCGCCGGAAATCGTCGATCGAGCCCAGCTCGGAATGGATGGCATCATGGCCGCCTTCAGAGGCGCCGATAGCGTAGGGGCTGCCGGGATCGGTGGGGCCGGCCTGCAGGCTGTTGTTGCGACCTTTGCGATTGGTGCGGCCGATGGGATGGATCGGCGGGAAATAAAGGACGTCGAACCCCATCGCCCGTATGCGCGGCAGATTGCGGATGACGTCGTCGAAGGTGCCGTGCCGCGCCGGATCGCCGCTTTGCGAGCGTGGGAAGATCTCGTACCAGCTCGCGAATGCGGCGGCGCGGCGGTCGACTTCCACGGCCAGCGCCGGTTCATGCCGGTATTTGAAGGGCCGATCGTCGGCCTGCGCCATCAGGTCGGCCGTCGCTTCGGCGAGCAGGAGCGCGATCTGCTGCGCCGGCGCCTGTCCGGGGATCGCGGCGGCGATCTGTTCCAGGGCACCCGCGGCCTCGCCCGACATGCGCTGCGCCGCCTGGGCGATCAGCACGCGGCCTTCCTCGATCTCGAGGTCGACCGTCCGGCCGGCGGCGTATTTCTTGGTCAGCTCGTCGCGGTAGGTGGCGAACGCGTCGCACCAGGCTTCGATGGTGAACACGTAGCGGCCGAGCCGCTCGAGGGGAAACGCGGCGCGCCAACGATCATTGATCACCGGCTCCATGCGCTGCTCACGCCAGTCGCTTTCATCGTCGTGGCGCCACCGCAGCACGGCGCGGAGGATGCCGTGCCCGTCGCTGAAGATGTCGGCCTCGACCGTCACCAGATCGCCGATCAGGCGCTTGACCGGGAAGCGTCCGCCGTCGACAGCCGGGCTGATCTGCTCGAGGACGACGCGTGGCGCGCTGCAAGCCTTGTCGACCGCGGCCCTGCCGGACCGTCGCTTGGACAATAGAGCTGTGACCGTTTCCGCCGCGAGCAGCCGGACCTCGCCGGCTGCCAGGCTGGTCTCCTTGTCCGGCGACAGCGCCTCGCCCTGAGGCGGCAGCAGGCTGCGATAGCGCACGCCGTGGTCGGCGCTGCGCATCAGCAGCGACGCGGCGTCGATGCGGTTGGCCTGGCCGAGATCGGCATTCGCCAGGATCAGGCGTGTCGATCCGGGATTGTCGGCGCGCGAGGACTGCAGCACGGCGGCGACGGCGGCACGTGGCGATGACACGAGCTGGCTGGCGGCGGGTGCCACGACCGGCGGTGTCGATGCGCTCAGCGTGTTGGCTGCCTTGATGTCGGCGGTGCAATCGAGAAGGGGTGCCTCGCGCAGCGCCTGGAAATCGTCAGCCTGGTCGTGGGTGCAGTCCAGGCGTCGTGGCGATGCGAACTCGATCCCCATCGGCGCGATCCAGCCGGTGCCGTAGGCGGCCGCGAACATGACGGCGCGCTTGTAGCGCCGGTGAAGGAGAACAGCATCGCTGCAGCCTTCGGCCAGCCGCGTGCCGAAGGGCGGCTCCGCCAGCCCTAGCGGTGGCGCGATGGACCGCAAGGTCGCGTCCTCGTCCAGCAGCCACTCGGCGCGATAGTCCCACCATGCCGTCGACGCCACGGTGAGATCGAAGCCGCTTCCTGCAAGCGCCGCCTGGTCCTGTCGTGCCAGGCCCGGGGTCCATGCGATGAAGAGGGTTTGCTGCCGATGGTGGCGTGCCGCCGCAATGAGCGTTCGCAGGGCGTCCGCCGGCGCGCGATGCGGCGACTCGCAGCGAAAGCCCGTGGCTCCGGCGTCGATCCAGCGCCGCAGCCGGCCCTCCCACCATGTGCCCAGGGGGCCGCCGGGCGACCAGGCTTCGGCACGCGGATGGACGACGAACCGCTCCGCCTGCGGCAGGCGCGGATCCGGTGGCATCGCGTCCGGGTCGGCGGCGGTCGAGAACCAATCGGGATGCGCCTGCACCAGGCCGGCGTCGTCCGCCAGCTTGTCGATCACCAGGTCGAGCAGGAGCGCCAGGCCGCGGTCCCGGCACATGGCGGCGATGGCCGCCACGGCATCATCGGCGGCATCGCTCCATTTCAGCGCCGGATGGCACTTGTCGTGGTCGGCGGTCGCGAAAATGCTGCCGGATCGCCCGGGCAGGAAGATCGGCGCGACCAGGAGGTGGTCGAAGCCGAGCTGCGCGCAGCGATCGATATGCTGTGGCCAGCCCTGCAGGGGGCCGGCCAGCAGCGGATGCAGATAGTAGATGCGTGGCTTCAGTCCATGCACGCCGATTGTCCTCTCCCATGGGGCGGCGTTGCTGGAGCGCAGGGGCAGATGTGATGCTGCCCGCTCGATTCGCCGGTCCCGAACCCTTTCGGGTCGTTGCCCTTCAACGCCGGGACCCCGCAACGGGTTCCATGAGCGGCACGTCGAGGATAACGCCGGGATGGGCTTCGGCCGGCCTGCCGCCGGCACGGACTACTTCAGGCCGGCAGCGACGTAGGCATCAACGACATAGCGACGCATCATCCGCTGCGTGTTGAAATAGGTGGCGACCTTGCTGATGGATTGCTTCATCATCCAGATCCATCGCGCGCGATCGCGGTAGTAGAGCGGCAGGACCGTGGTGCCGAGCTTGTCGTACAAGGCGGCCGCGGTGGGCACGTGGTCGGCGTGGTCGTCGCCGATGGCCCAGCCCGTGACGCCCTCGATCCAGGCCTCGACCCACCAGCCATCCAGCACGCTGAGATTGAGCCCGCCATTGAGGGCGGCTTTCATGCCGCTGGTGCCGGATGCTTCCATGGGCGGAACCGGTGTGTTGAGCCACACATCGATGCCGGACACGAGCACCTTCGCCAGGTCCATGTTGTAGCCGGGCAGGAAGACGACGTTGATCCTGCCCTTGAGCTGCTCGATGGAGCGGTGGATGTCCTGGATGATCTGTCGTCCGGGGCCGTCGGCGGGATGGGCCTTGCCGGCGAAGACGACCTGGAACGGGTGCTGCTCGCTGACGGATGCCAGCCGCGCCAGGTCGGAGAACAGCAGGTCCGGCCGCTTGTAGGATGTCATGCGGCGCGCGAAGCCCAGGATCGGCAGATCCGGCGACAGCTTGACGTGGGTTCGCGCCATCACCGTGGTGATCAGGTCTGATTTGGCGCTCTGGTGCGCCTGCCACACGTCCTCGTCGGGCAGCTGATCGGCCCGCACCATCATCTCCGGATCGAAGCCCCATGAGGGAAAGTGCCGGCTGAAGAGCTTGGCGAACGACAGATGGGCCCAGGTCGGCAGATGGATGCCGTTGGTGATCGAGCGCACGCGGTAGCCGGGGAACATCCGCGTCGTCGTCTCGGCGTGCCGGTTCGCGACGCCGTTGACGTAGCCGCTGAGCTTCAGCGCCACGTGCGTCATGTTCATATGGTCGGGGCCGGCCAGCAGCTTGAGCTGGTCGATGTCGATGTAGTCGCCCAGCAGCTTCGACACGAGATCATAGGAGAAGCGGTCATGGCCGGCCTCGACCGGCGTATGGGTGGTGAAGACGCAGCGGTCGCGCACCGGGCCGACCGCGTATCTGAGGCCGCCGGCTTGCGTCTCGTCTGTCGGCAGCGCGTTCCGGCGCAGCAGGTCCAGCGACAGCAGGGCGGCATGCCCTTCGTTCATGTGATACGTCTGGATGGTGAAGCCCAGCGCCTGAAGGACGCGGATGCCGCCGATTCCGAGCACGATCTCCTGCTGCAGGCGGTAGGAGTCACCCTGGCCGTACAGATTGTCGGTGATGCTGCGGTCGGCGGGATCGTTCTCGGCAAGGTCGGTGTCGAGCAGCAGCACCGGCACGCGGTGCTGCAGCGCGCCATGCAGCTCGTAGAGCCACGGCCGTATCCAGACTTCGCGGCCGCCGATCGGCAGCGCCACCTTGACGCGCAGCGGAACCGCGAACGCCGTCGGATCCCACGGGTCGTCGTGCGCGATCTGCCGTCCGTCGCGCCCGATCTCCTGGCGCAGATAGCCGCGGCGGCTGATCAGCGTCACGAACACCATGGGCAGCTCGAGATCGGCAGCCGAACGCGCCGTGTCGCCGGCAAGCACCCCCAGGCCGCCGCTGTAGGTGTGCATCTCGGCGCGTAGCGCGATCTCCATGGAGAAGTAGGCGATGCGGGTGCGCACCAGATAACGGCCGATCGTTGCGCCCTGCGGTGCTTTCATGCCAGGAGCCCCAATGATGATGGATGCTATGCGAAACCGATGATGAGCTTCATCCTCATCGCGACAATGCAGCCGGATTGGAGCTCGGAAAGATGTAAACTCTGTGGCGGCGGCACGAAGCGCCGTGTTTCAGCACGTGCGCGCGCGAAATCCAGAAAGCAAAAACCCGTCTCAGGCTCTGGCGCCGCTGCTCGTCGTCTGTTGCAGCAGCTGCATCACCAGCCACATGCCCAAGCCCCAGAAGCCATAGACCAGCGGCGCGAGCGCGACGCCGGGCATGTTGAAGCCGCCACCCATCGGCGCGCCCTTCAGCGGCAGCACGATGAACCAGTTGACCAGCGTCGGCACGATGGCGGCGAACAGGATCCAGCCCCAGGGGCCACGCAGCGCGCCCGGCAGGCGGGGCACCACGAGCGCCGCCACGACGCCCCACAACCCGGTCCAGAACACATAGGAGATCACCGCCGGCACGCCCAGCGGCCTGGTCGTCGCCATCGACCAGGTGTTGGCTTTCAGGACGCCGGCCTGGGTCAATGCCCAGAACCCGCCCTGGTGAAAGACCAGGAACCCGACGGCGCCGGCGATGAAGGCGAACAGCACCGTCCGCATGGAGGCGTTAGCCATGTCGCTCCTCCCGTTGTCGGCATGATCATGGACCGACGACGGCGCCGCGCCAACGGCGAACCGTCATGACAACATCACGGCCGCATCCAGAAGCTCGCCTTGCCCTGACGCACGGGAGCGGCGAGGTTGGCGAATTCGCACAGCAGCGTGCGGGTGTCGCGCGGATCGATGATCTCCTCGATCCAGAAGCTCTCGGCGCTGCGGAAGGGCGAGCGCAGCTTGTTGAGGCGGTCCTCGATCTCGGCCAGCTTGGCCTTGGGATCGGACGCGGCCTCGATGTCGGCGCGGTAGGCGGCCTCGATGCCGCCTTCCAGCGGCAGCGATCCCCAGCGGCCCGAAGGCCAGGCGTAGCGGAAGGCCATGCGGCCGGTGTTCCGGTGCGCGGCGCCGGCGACGCCGAAATTGTTGCGCACGATCATGGTGCACCAGGGGATCGTGATCTGGTGCATCGCCGCCATGGCGCGCACGCCCTGGCGGATGACGCCGCTCTTCTCGGCCTCCAGGCCGATGAGGAAGCCGGGGCAATCCTCGAGATAGACCATGGGCAGGCGGAAGGTCTCGGCCAGGTCCATGAACCGTGTCACCTTCTGGCAGGTGTCCGATGTCCAGGCGCCGCCATAGTGCATCGGGTCGCTGGCCATGAAGGCGACCGGCCAGCCGTCGAGCCGTGCCAGGCCGGTGATCACGGCGCGGCCGTAGAGCTTGCCCATCTCGAAGAAGCTGCCCTTGTCGACCACCGCATTCACGATCTGGCGCATGGCGTAGACCTTGCGCGTATCACGCGGGATCACCGACAGCAGCTTCTCCTCGCGCCGCTTGGGATCGTCCTGCTGCGGGCCGCGCGCCGCCAGCTCGAACGCCGATTGCGGCATGTACGACAGGAACTTTTTCGCGACGGCGAAAGCATCGTCCTCGCTGTCGACGGCCTCGTCGACGGCGCCGGCGCGCAGCTGGATCTCCCAGCCGCCCAGCTCCTCCTTGGAGAGCGTCTGGCCCAGCCGAGCCACGACCGGCGGCCCGGCCACGAACATCGCCGACAGGCCCTTGACCATCACCGAGTAGTGCGCCGCCGCCAGCCGCGCCGCGCCCAGGCCGGCCACCGAGCCCAGCCCCAGCGCGACGACGGGGATCGTGGCCATGTTGGCAGTCACGACATCGAAGCCGGCCACGCCCGGGACGTTGGCGCGGCCCTCGGTCTCGATGGTCTTCACGGAGCCGCCGCCGCCCGAGCCCTCGATCAACCGGATGAGCGGTATCCGGTATTCGTTGGCCATCTGCTCGATCAGCAGGTTCTTCTCCTTGATGGTGGCGTCGGCCGAGCCGCCGCGCACCGTGAAGTCGTCGCCCGAGATCGCCACCGGGCGGCCGTCGATGGTGCCGCGGCCGGTCACCGAATTGGATGCCATGAGGTCGGTGAGATCGTTCTTGCCGTCATAGGCGGCCTTGCCGGCGATGCTGCCGAGCTCGCGGAACGATCCGGGATCGAGGAGCCGCTCGATGCGCTCGCGCACGGTCAGCCGGCCACCATCATGCTGGCGCTTCACCTTGTCGGGCCCGCCCATGCGGGCCACCAGCGCCTGACGGCGCTTCAGCTCATCCAGTTCCGGCTGCCAGCTCATCGCGGTAGATCCTCGCTCGTTCCTGACGTCCACCTACCTATACTGTTTTCCGGAGCCTGACGAGCCGGTGCTCATTTGTATCCATTGCATCGCGGCTACGCGTTTCGCTCACGGGCGAGCGGCGAGGAGCACGCCCGAGGGAGCGCGGCATCGATGCATGCACCCGTAGCCGAAAGGCTTGCGACACACCGGCGGAGGGTTACGTTAGGAACATGAACGCGAAGCTTCTGGACGAATTGCCAAACGTCACGGCATCAAGCTGTGAGCTTTAGTGTCGTGTACTTTCCTGGGACGCTCGGTGATAGCGCGTGCCTTGTCGCGACCGCGCTGACGGCGCCGCTGCGAATTCAGACTCGGCATAGGTCCCCCAGCGGCGAAGTCGATGGCCACGCCACGGCTGCGGCCGACTGCGGCGGCCTCGGCCTGGCCTGATGCAGGACCACACCGGCGGGCTGCAGGTGCTGAGCAAGGCGGGGCAGTGGATCGCCGCGCCGCCGGTGAAGGGCTCCTGCATCATCAACATCGGCAACACGCTGCAGTTCTGGACCGGCGGCCGGCTCTCTCCTCGACCAACCATCGCGTCGCCAACCGTGGTGGCGTGCCGCGCTTCTCGATCCCGTTCTTCATGACGCCCAGCTACGACACCGTCGTGCGGCCGCTGGGATCCGAGAACGATCCGGCCGCGCCGACATTCCACGTCGGCAAGGAAATGGTCGCGACCTACCGGCGCATCTGGCCGTCGGCGATAGTGTGAACCTCGGTGGTGTGGTGCCGCCGTTGATCCGCGGCGCCACTGCCTGTCCGTCTACAGCGGATGTAGCATCATCGCGTTCGTCGATGAAATCGGTCCACGCCCGATGCTGCGACGCATTCCAAGCACACTTCACGAACGCAAAGAACGTCTGCCACGCTATTCACTCATCCAACTGAGTAAGCCCCGTCCGTTCAAGCTGTTCAATTAGCGCGCCGCCATTCATCGTCGGTGGGCGTTTGTGTAGATGAGGGCAGCTGCTCAAGGTCAGTTTTAGTCTTAAGGCGGACACCTGATTTCGCACTCTGCCCGCCTGAAATCGGGAGCATTAACGACAACTGCTCGTCCGAAGATCGAGGCGATCGCGACATCGGAGCACCTGCCTGCAAAATCTCATGTAGGCATTGATCATACTAGCGTTGCAGCAGGCTTGTCATCAGTAGAAGGCAACCCATCTCTTCGGGATAGCGACTAAGGCGTCAGCTGCCCTTTGGTAGCCTCCAGCATTGTGTCGTTTCTTGGCGATCTCTTGCACGCATATCTTCATCAAGTAATCGGCTGATTTTAATTGGCGAAGCTTGTTGCCAATATTCTGGAGATTTTCGATCTTATCAGCCTTAGACCCGGTCGTGATCGATTTTTCGCCAACTGAATCTGCTACATTACGTAATAAGGTGCTTACCTTAATATGGTGAATCTCATATCCGAATTGCTCTTTTAATTCTGATGCGAACGCATTTGCGACCGGCGTTACGCCAGAACCAGCGGCACCGACAAATGCCATCACAAGCTCCGGAGTTCGCCTTGCCGTAACGTTGAGTTGGGCGTGCTTTCTCGTCGGCGATGCTGAAGGTTTTGTCGGCAAGCGCTTGACCGTCCCCTTCATTTCTTCCCGCTCCCCAATAATCTTGTTGATTGTACGACCTTAAAGCAACTTTTGGTTTTGTCTGTGGATCAGTGCAGTCCTTTCACTGCATCCGCTGCAGCTCCGGCAGCGACACGATGCGGATCTGGCTGGCCTGCAGGCCGTCGCGCACTGTGCGGGCGGTGGTCACGGCCGTCGGCTCGTCGCCGTGCACGCAGACGGAGTCGACCTGGCACGGGATCTTCTTGCCGCTGGTCGAGAAGATGGCCTGCTCCTCGATCATGCGCTTGACCGCGCGCAGCGATTCCTGCGCGTCATGGATCATGGCGTTGGGCTCCTTGCGCGGTGTCAGGATGCCCTTGTCGGTGTAGGTGCGGTCGGCGAACACCTCCTCGGCGGCGCGCAGGCCGACCTTGCGGGCCGCCGTCACCTGCGGCGTGACCGCCTGGGCGAGGAAGATCAGGCTCGGGTCGACCGCCTTGATGGCGCGCGCCATGGCCATCGCCAAGTCCTCGTCCTCGGCCGACATGTTGGCCATCATGCCGTGCGGCTTCACGTGCGTGACCTTGCCGCCGTTGGCGGCCGCGATCGCCATCAGGGCGCCCACCTGGTAGGCGATGATCATCTCGATCTCGGCATTGGTGAAGCGCATCACCCGGCGGCCGAAGCCCTGCAGGTCGGGGAAGCCGGGATGGGCGCCGATGCTGACGCCGTTCTCGACACTGAGCCTGACGGTCCTGGCCATCACCATGGGATCGCCGGCGTGGAAGCCGCAGGCGATGTTGGCGGAGCGCACGATCTTCAGCACCTCGACGTCATTGCCCATGTTCCATGGCCCGAAGCTCTCGCCGAGGTCGGAGTTGATGTTGATTTCGGTGGCCATGATCGTTGCTCCTTGTCGAACGCCGGGCACGCCGGCGCGAGGCCCGTGCGCCCGATGGCATGATCCCACCGGATCGCGATGCGCTCAATGCTGCTGCGCGCCCGCCGGCGGGCCGCCTTCGAGATAGGTGGTGGCCTCGGCGATGGCACGGTTGCGCGGCATGAAGGTGAACATGCGCACGGGCGTCGGACCGACGGCGACGAAGGCGTGCGGCACGCCGGCGGGGATCGCGATGGTATGATCGGCGCTGACGCGCAGCTGCTGCTCGCCCAGCCGCAGATCGAGCGTGCCCTCCAGCACGATGAAGATCTCGTCGACGCCCTCATGCACGTGCAGCGGTGCGCCGGCGCCGGGCTCGATCACGCTGTAGCCGGCGATGCATGCCAGGCCCTGCTCGCTGCCGGCGAGCACGAAATTGCGATAGCCCGGCCGCCAGGGAATCTCCTGCGCCTGAGTGTTGGGGATGACGGGCATGGCTGCCTCCGCGCAAGGGCCGCGATACACCGCCGTCATCCCGAGCGCAGCGAGGGATCTCCCGCGGATCGCGCACCGTGCGTCCTCGCAGGAGATCCCTCGCTGCGCTCGGGATGACGAGGATTGCAGATTCTAGAGCGCCGGCTCCGGCGATCAACAGGTTATTCTCCAAGCTCAAGCTTGACATATTCGCCGCACGTTCGATAAACCAAGAGCCAACTTTGCAAATGAGCCGGGAAGGTGCGGGCCGTCCGGCGCGAGGATGACATGTCCACGACTTTCCCCGGCTGGACCTCGCTGTTCTCCGGCACCAATGCCGTTCGCGCGCTGGCGCTGGCTGGCGGCGTGGCGCTGCAGGCCATCAACATCTACATCGCCACCACCATTCTGCCGTCGGTCGTCGCCGATATCGGCGGCCTGGACTACTACGCCTGGAACACGACGCTGTTCGTGGTCGCCTCGATCGTCGCCTCGGCGTTGTCGGCACGTCTTCTGCGGCGCAGCGGCCCGCGCGGCGCCTATGTCGTCGCCGCTGCCCTGTTCGGGCTGGGCACGCTTGTCTGCGCCGCGGCGCCGTCGATGCCGGTGATGCTCGCCGGCCGGCTTGTCCAGGGCTTCGGCGGCGGGCTCCTGTTCGCGCTGTCCTACGCCATGATCCGGCTGATCTTCGACGAGGCGCTGTGGCCGCGCGCCATGGCGCTGGTCTCGGGCATGTGGGGCATCGCGACCCTGGTCGGCCCGGCCGTGGGCGGGATTTTCGCCGAGCTCGATGCCTGGCGCGCCGCGTTCTGGTCGCTGATCCCGGTCACGGCGCTCTTCGCGCTGCTCGCCACAATCGTGCTGCCCCGGCGCGGCGCCACCGACGCCGCGCCCCAGCCGCTGCCTTTGGCCCAGCTCGTGCTGCTGACCCTGGCCGTGCTTACCGTCTCGGCAGGCAGCGTCCCGTCCGGCCTGGCCTGGAATGTCGCCGGCGTCGCGGCGGCGGCACTGCTGACCGGGCTGCTTGTCTGGGTCGAGACGGGCGCGCGCCAGCGGCTGCTGCCGCGGCGCTCGTTCGTGGTCACGACGCCGCTGGGGGCGCTCTACGCCACCATGTCGCTGCTCGCCGTGGCGGTGACGTCGACCGAGATCTTCGTGCCCTTGTTCCTGCAGGTCCTGCACGGCCAGTCGCCCTTGCTCGCCGGCTATCTCGCCGCCCTGATGGCGGCCGGCTGGACGGTCGGGTCGATCATGAGTTCGGGCGCGGACGAAAGGCGCGTCGGGCGCGCCATCCTGGCGGCGCCGGCCCTGGCGCTGCTGGGCATGGCGACGCTTGCCCTGCTGATCCCGACCCCCAGCGGCGGCGAGTGGGCGGCGCTGGGGCCGATCTGTGTCGCGCTGTTCTGTGTCGGCTTCGGTGTCGGGCTGGGCTGGCCGCATCTGCTCACCCGCGTGCTGCGCACGGCGCCGCGCGACGAGCAGGATCTTGCCTCGGCCTCGATCACCCTGGTGCAGCTCTTCGCCAGCGCGCTGGGCGCATCGGTGGCGGGCATGGTGGCCAATATCGCCGGCTTGACCGAGCCCGGCGGCATTGCCGGCACCGCCGGCGCCGCGCGCTGGCTGTTCGCGGGCTTCGCGCTCACGCCGCTGCTGTGCCTGCTCACGGCGGCCCGCATCGCGCGGGAGATCGGCCGGCGCTGACGTCTTGCCTCCTCCGGGGCGTTGTCGTACGCACCGGTGTCGCCGCGGCCGGTCCGCGGCAGCCGTCGGAGCAGGGGTGTGAGCATCCGGTATCTCGATTGCGGCGACACCGCCTTCAGCGTCGAATTCGGGACGACGATCGCGCCCGAGATCAACGCGCGGGTGATGGGCCTGCATGCGCGCATCGCGGCTGAGCGGGCCGCCGGCCGCCTCGCAGGGGTGGTCGAGACCATTCCGAGCATGCGGGCGCTGATGGTCTGCTACGACCCCGCGGCAGCGACGCGTGCCGAGCTGCAGCCCGCGATCGAGGCGCTGGTGTCCGGCGGACTGGAGGCCGCAGCGCCGACCCGCGCCATGGCGATCCCGTGCTGCTATGACGATCCCGAGTTCGCGCCTGATCTGGCCGAGGTCGCGCAGCGCACCGGCTTGTCGGGCGAGGACGTGATCGCGCGCCACCTGGCGTCGGATTTCCACGTCTACGTGCTGGGCTTCATGCCCGGCCTGGCCTACATCGTGGGCCTCGAAGCGAGCCTGGAGCTGCCGCGCCGCAGCCAGCCGCGTGTGCGTGTGCCGCGCTCTTCGGTCGGCATCGCCATGAACATGACCACCATCTATCCGTTCGACAGCCCCGGCGGCTGGCACCTGCTGGGACGCACGCCGCTGCGCATGTTCGATCAGCGCCGGGCCCAGCCGGTGCTGCTGGCGCCGGGCGACGCGGTGCGCTTCCGCCGCGTCAGCCGGGCCGAATATGACGCCATCGCTGCCCAGGTCGATGACGGCACGATGGACTGGTCGACGCTGGAGGTTCGCCCGTCATGACCGCGCACCTCATCGTCGAGCGGGCGGGGCTGCTCGACACGCTCCAGGACCGCGGTCGGATCGGGTTCCAGGCGCTGGGCATGCCGACCGCCGGCGCGATGGACCGCATCGCGCTGCGGCTGGTCAATGCGCTCGCCGGCAATACCGAGGATCTGGCGGCGATCGAGATCGGTGTCATGGGGCCGACCTTGCGGGTCGAGGCCGACGGCGTGCGGCTGGCGGTCGTGGGGCTCGTGGCGCTCGAGCTGATGGGCGCGCCGGAAGCCCCACCCAAGCCGTTGGAAGCCAATCGCTCACACCTGCTGCGGCGCGGCCAGCGCCTGCGGGTCGGCATGGTCGAAGGCGCCAGGACGGCGTATCTCGCGGTCGAGGGCGGCTTCGCGGTGGCGCCGTTCATGGGCAGCCTTGCGACATACACACGCGCCGGCATCGGCGGTGTCGAGGGGCGCAAGCTGCAGGACGGCGACATGCTGCCGCTGGCGCAGGCTGCGGCCCGCGAGCGCGAGGAGCGCAAGCTCGGTGCGCCGTTCGACTATGGCAGCGGCCCGATCCGGGTGGTGCCGGGACCGCAGGCCGATCATTTCAGCGATGCCGGCCATGCCGCGTTCCTGGGCAGCGACTATGTCGTGTCCAAGGAGGCCGATCGCATGGGCATCCGGTTCGAGGGGCCCGCGATCGCGCATTCCGAGAAGGGGCCCGATATCGTCTCCGATGGCATCGCGCCAGGCGCCATCCAGGTGCCCGGCGCCGGCCTGCCGATCGTGCTGCTGGCCGACCGGCAGACGGTGGGCGGTTACGCCAAGATCGCCACGGTGATCTCAGCCGACCTGCCGCGGCTGGGCCGCATGCTGCCGGGTCACAAGGTGCGGTTCATGGCCGTGACGGTCGCCGAGGCCGAAGCACTGCGTCGGGAGCAGGACCGGCGCCTGGCGCAGGCGATCGCCGGGCTGCAGCCAGCCATGCCCGAAGGCGGTATCGACCTGTCGGCGCTTTATGAACGCAACCTGATCGACGGCGTGGTCTGGGCCTGACTGCCGTCAGGTCAGCATGCGAAAGTCGATCGGTGAAGCCTCTGTCGAGGGCTGACGGCCCTGCCGACATCCGCGCTCCTGCTGAAAGCGAGGCAGTCATCGATGAAGCGCGCATGGACGATCCTGATGCTCGTCAGCTGCTCTCCTTGCGCATTGGCGCAGAGCGAGTCCGGCCTTGCGCTGCAGTCGATGGATCGCAGCGAGCTCTGCGTGACCAATGGAACGGTTTCAACGCTGTCCGGCGGCTGGCTCGCGATCGACACACCAAGCTCGAGGGCGGTCGTGAGCACGGCCCCCAAGCGCATGGCGGATCAGGTGGCCGAAATTCGCTTCCGCTATCTTGGTCCCACGCGGGCGAGCAGACCCCTGGCGTCGGGCGAAATGCGGCGTCAGATCGGACTGAAGCTGCAGGCCGAAAACACGTGCAACTTGATCTATGCCATGTGGCACATTGAGCCGGACACCAAGGTTGCAGTGTCGATCAAGCGCAACGTCGGCATGCATGCCCATGCGCAGTGCGACGCCCGCGGGTACCTGAACATCACGGCGCAAAGGCGCCTCGATGCGCCGCCGATACGGCCGGGCGAGCCCCACACGCTACGTGCAGAGCTCCACGGCAATGATCTGACCGTGACTGCTGACGGCAAGGTGGCGTGGCAGGGGGCTCTTGGAAACGAAGCGTCATCGCTGTCAGGACCACCGGGGTTTCGCACCGACAACGCGCGGTTCGAATTCCAATATTATACCCGCGGTTCCACAAAGACGGGGCGCCAGCCGGAACGTGCCCCGCTTGAGTCTGATCGCTGCGTGACGTCCGAAGGCGATTGATCTGCGGTTGACCTCAGCTCGCCCCAAAACGGACATATATGCTGCGATGCAGCATTTTGTCAGTTTTATATCAGTCATCTTGACGTCAGATAGCGGCTGAGATATCAGCAGTGATCACGGTTTCGTTACTCATCTATTTTTTATAAATAGTGTGGCTTCCACATGGCCCATCCTCCGGTTGTGCAGGCTGTCCTGGCTGCGGCGACGCTGAAGCCGGCCCCGATCAATCCGGCATGGATCATCGATGGCGACCCTGTGGCGCGCATCGCGTCGCTCTCGGCCAGCGCCGACGGCAGCGCCTGGACCGACCTCTGGGAGTGCACGGCCGGCGAGTTCCACTGGCACTATGAGATCAACGAGACGATCCATGTCCTGGACGGGGGCGCGATCGTGACCGACCGCGACGGCGTGGTGTGGGACCTCAAGCCGGGCGATGTGATCCGCTTCCTGGTGGGCACCAAGGCGCACTGGCGGATCCCGAGCTATGTGCGCAAGGTCGCCTTCTGCAGCGAGCCATTGCCGTCGTCGATCACGACGTTGCTGCGGGCCAGGAACCGCGTTCGCAACATCGCCGGGCGTTTGATGGGGCGTGCTGCGAACGCTTGATCAGGTCACGCGCGAGCGTGACCTGCCTGGTTTCTCAAGCAGTGGCTGTCGTGTCGAAGGCCCAGGCCTTGCACACGATCTTCCAGCCGTCGGCGAACTTCACAAGCAGCAGCTCATCGACATAGCGATTGGGCAGCAGCGCATCGCGCACCCGCACATGCGCCGTGCTCGGGCTTGCAATGGTGATGCCGACGACCTCGTCGTGGCGTGGGTCCCGGCGCGAAGCGGGCGCCGGACGGTTGGCGACGCGCGTCATGTAGCTGTCCAGGTCGAGCGCATCGCTGTTGCCGCCCTCGGCGGAGAAGAGCTGCGCCTGCGGGTGGAACACCTTCCTGAAGCCCTCGACGCTGCCGTCGTAGAGCGCATCGAAGTAGCCCTGGACCGTCGCGAGGATCTGCTGCCTGTCGTCCATCAGTTCACCCTTTCCATCATTGCGTTGTGCTCCCGGTCGGCCAGCTCGAGGCTGTGGTCCAGGATGTCGAGCAGCTGCTCCGACTCCGCGTCCGAGATGATCAGCGGCGGCGCCAGGAACAGGGAGGTCTGCTCGCCGCTGGTGCCGATCACGGCACCCGCCTCCAGCGCCCGACCGGCGACACGCGAGGCGATCGGGGCCTCTTGCGTGTCGGCCAGCCACTGGCGCCAATCGGGCCCGTGCAGCTCGATCGTCCAGTGCAGGCCCTGGCCGGCGACGCGCGAGACGCTGGGATGCCGCCGCGCGATCTCGACGAGCCGGCGGGCGTAGAGTCCTTCCAGCGCCTGGACCCGCGGCAGGAGCGCTTCGTCGCGCACGATGCGCAGATAGGCGCTGACGGCGGCCATGCTGACGGGATGGCCGCGCAGCGTGCCGTAGTTCTGCCAGCTCTTGCCGTCGAGCGCCTTGGCCAGGTCCTTCGACAGCACGATCGCGGCGACGGGGGTCGTGCCGCCGCCCAGGCCCTTGCCCAGCGTCACGAGGTCGGGGCGGCTGCTGCCGCCCTGGAATGCAAAGCCGCGGCCGGCACGGCCGATGCCGGTCACCACCTCGTCGGCGATCCAGAAGGCGCCCTCGCGGCGGGCGATCGCCGCCACCGCGTCCTGATAAGCGCCGTCGTGATAGAAGCCGCCCTGCGTGTAGTCGACGATGACGGCCGCCGAGTCGCGCAGCATGGCGGCGGCGCCGTCGAGGCGCTGCGCCAACGGCGCGGCAGGGCAGCCTGCGGCTTCCGCGTGGCTGCGGTAGAGGGCGCCCTCCGGTGCCGGCAGCACGTGCACCGGCGCGCCGGCGGGCGGCCGCTTTGTGCCGCCGTCCGGGGCGGCGAGCCCGCCATGCCAGTGCGGCTGCACGGTGACGTCGCGGCTGAGCCCCACCAGGCCATGATAGGCGCGCTCGCGGGTCGCGATCGCCTTGCGGCCGGTGAGCGCCTGCGACAGCGACAGCGCGATGTCGTTCGCCTCGCTGCCGCTCAGGCAGAAGCGCACGGCGCCGGCCCAGCTCTCCTCGCCGGCCAGCGCGATGTCGAACAGATCCTCGGCCGCCTGGTCGCGACCCTCCCAGTTCCATCCCTCGCTGACCATCGGCAGGTCGGCCGCCTTGCGCAGGGCTTCGGCCATGCGTGGATGGCCATGACCGAGCGGACCGCCGGTGTTGCTGCCGTCAAGGACGCGGCGGCCGTCGCTGAGATGGAAATACGCGCCCTTTCCGCCCACGACGCGCGGCGCGTCCGTGCCGGCATTCAGCCCCGTCCGCAGAAGTCTGCCCATTGCCCGTTCCCTGATGCTGTGTGGCGGCGAAAGGTAGGTGGCGCCGCTGGTTTGCAACAGCGCCAGTTGCGGCGTTGTTTGATGGGCCAGAGCGAACGGTCGGGCCGATCATCACCCGTCATCCCGAGCGTAGCGAGGGATCTCCTGCGAGGGACGCACGGTGCGCCATTCGCGGGAGATCCCTCGCTACGCTCGGGATGACAGTCGTGCTTCACCTTCAGCGATAGCCGGTTCCTATGCACGCAGCAGCGCCGCGATGCTGCTGAGCCGCGCGTGCGCTTCGTCGGCGCGCAGGCGGCCGTAGCCGACCAGGAGCCCCTGCCGGTCTGGTTCGCCGAGATAGCATTGCGAGAGCGGTTGGATGAAATTGCCGGTGGCGCGGCTGCGGCGCGAGATGTCGCGATCGCTGACCCGGGCGGCCAGGCGGGGCGTGAACAGCGCGGTCAGGTGCAGCCCGGCCGGTGTTGGCGGCACTTCCAGCTCGCCCGGTGCCAGCGTGGCCAGGGCCTGCAGCACCGCGCGCTGCCGGTCGGCGTAGACCTTGCGCATGCGCCTCAGGTAGCGCAGCAGGTGGCCTTGCCGCAGGAACTCGACCAGGGCCGGCTGCGCCGTGCCCGCGGTATGCACGTCGATGCGCGCGCGGCCGCGGCCGAACGCTTCGATGAAGCGCGGGTTGGCGACGAGATAGCCGATGCGCAGGCTGGGCAGCATCACCTTGGAGAACGTGCCGAGATAGATCACGCGGCCGGAGCGATCGAGCGACTTCAGGGAGGCCGGCATGTTGTCGCGATGCCGGAACTCGGAGTTGTAGTCGTCCTCGATGATCCAGCTGCCGCGCTGGTTGGCCCACTCCAGCAGCGCCTGCCGCCGTTCGAGGCCCATGGCGACACCCAGCGGGAACTGGTGCGAGGGCGTGACCACCACGAGCTTGGCATTGGGCGCGCGGCGCATGCCCTCGGCGACGCATAGCCCCTTGTCGTCAACCGGCACCGGCACGAGCCGTGCGCCGGCGGCTTTCAGCGCCCAGCGTGCCTCGATGAAGCCGGGCTCCTCGACCCAGACCTCATCGCCGGGATCGAGCAGCATGCGGCAGCACAGGTCGAGCGCGCCCGAGCTCGCGGCCGTGATCGCCACTTCCTCGGGGCGGCACAGCAGGCCGCGCACGGCGCCGAGGAATTCCGCCGTGGCCTCGCGCAGCGGCGGCCAGCCCAGCGGCGACATGTCGATGCAGGTCGATCGCGTCGGGTTGTGCCATGCCTGGCGCAGAAGCCGCGACCACACGTCGAAAGGAAAATCGGCGATATCGGGCGTGCCGGTGCTGAAGGGCGAGCCGAGATCGAAGTCGTAGCGTGTGTCGAGCACCGACCGCCACCGCGTCGACAGCCACGTGTCGGCAGACCCGGCGTCGGGCAGGGGCGTGGCCGGCACCGACGGGCGCGCGACCGCGGCCACCACCACGCCGCCGCGCGGCACCGATTGCAGGTAGCCTTCCGAGTAGAGCAGGTCGAAGGCGGTCAGGACGATGGCGCGGGAGCAACCCAGCTCGGCGGCCAGCAGGCGCGATCCCACAAGCCGTGCACCGGCCGGCAGGCGGCCGTCGAGGATCTGGTTGCGCAGCTGCGCCGCCACCTGCTGGTAGAGCGGCATGTCCGAATGACGGTCAAGGTGCATGCCGGCCATCGACATGCGCCGCCGCGTCCGTCCCGGTCGTGCCGCCAGCGGTTCCGTCACGGTTGCTTCTTCACCAGCCTGGCCGGGAAGGGCGAGCGCATGTGGCCCCTCCAGTCATCCCGAGCGCAGCGAGGGATCTCCTGCGAATGGCGCACCGTGCGCCTTGCCGCGGGAGATCCCTCGCTGCGCTCGGGATGACGCGAAGTATGGAGGCGTCTAGCCACCATACGGTCCATAGCCCCCGCCGCCGCAGCTTTCCAGCGTCACCACGTCGTCCTGCTGCAGCAGCAGGTTCGCCTTGCCGCTGAGCTGCTCCGTCGCGCCGTTGCGCTGCAGGGTGATGACGTAGGGCTTGCCCGGCTCGCCGCCCTGCAGCCCGAAGGGCGAGACCCGCGTGCGCTCGACGCAGGTCGTCAGCCACATGCTGGGCGCCAGCACGCGGTAGCTGCGGATGACGCCGTCGCCGCCCCGGAACTGGCCGCGGCCGCCGGCGTCGCGGCGGATCGCCTGGCGCTCGATGCGGATGGCGTAGTTGGCCTCGATGACCTCGGCCGGCGTGTTGGAGGTGTTGGTCAGGTGCACGCGCGTCGCCGGCACGCCGTCGCGGTCGTGACGGGCGCCTTCGCCGCCGCCATGGACCTCATAGAGCATGCGCCAGGACTGGTCCGGCCGCGGCTCGGCGAAGGCCATGAGGCCGGAGGTCGCCGGTCCGCCCGCCGACAGGCGCTCGGGGATCACGGGCTCCATGGCGCGGAAGATCGCGTCCACCACCCGCATGGACGTCTCGTGGTTGCCGGCCGCCACCGCGGCGTTCCAGCCCGGCTCGAGGATCGAGCCAGGCCGCGTGATGATGGTGAGCGGCCGCAGCGCGCCGGCGTTCTGCTGCATCTCGCGGCCGCTCATGATGCGCGCCGCGTAGGCGACGGCGGAGCGGGCGATGAAGGGCGTGGTGTTGCAGAAGTTGGGCACGCGGTCGCTGCTGCCCGAGAGATCGAAGAGGGCCTCGTCGCCGCGGATCTCGATGCGCACATGGATGCGGGCGGGCGCCCCGTCCGGGCCGCCGTCGTCGAGGAAATCCTCGCCCTCGTAGACGCCGTCGGGCAGCTCCTGGATGGCGGCGCGCATCTCGGCTTCGGACAGGTCGTGCAGGCGCGACAGCGTATCGACGAAGAGCTGCGTGCCGTGCTGGGCGCAGAGCTCGCGGATGCGCCGTTCCGCGGCCCGCGTCGCGGCAAGCTGCGCCATGAGATCGCCTTCGCAGGCGACCGGGTCGCGCACATTGGCCAGGATGAAATCGAGCACCGGCCGGTTCACGCCTGATGCGCTGGCGATCGGCACCGGCGGGATGCGCATGGCCTCCTGGAACGTGTCCACGGCCTGGGCGAGATAGCTGCCCGGCCACGTGCCGCCGACATCCGGCCAGTGGGCCAGGCTCAGCGCGAAGGCGACGAGACGGCCGTCGACGAACACCGGCCGCACCACCTTGACGTCGTTGAGATGGTTTCCGCCCAGGGCGCCGACATTGTAGATGATCGCATCGCCCTCGCGCATGTCGGCGGCCGGGCACGCCTTGAGCAGCTCGCGCACCGTGAAGGCCATGGCGCCGAGATGGATCGGGATGTCGCGGCCCTGGCCGACCAGCCCGCCCTCGGCATCGGTGATCGCCGACGACAGGTCGCCGCCCTCGCGCAGCAGCGGCGAGCGCGCCGAGCGCGTCATCACCAGGCTCATCTCCTCGGCGGCGGCGGACAGGCCGTGGCGGATGACTTCGACGACGAAGGGGTCAAGCGAGCTCATGCCGCGCTCCTGGTCAGGTAGAGGTTGCCCATGTCGTCGGCCCGCGCCTGCCATCCCGGCGCGACGACCACGGTCGACCAGGCATCCTCGATGATGGCGGGGCCGGTGACGACCCCCGCGAGGGTCTCGCGCGGCAGGATCGCGGTCGGCACCGCCGTGGCGCCGGCGAAGATGCAGCTGCGGCGCCGGGACGCCACCGGCGGGCGGCCGACATCCGGGCGCGAGAACGGCGTCGAGGATGCCTTCACGGCCTGCACCCGCAGCGCCTCGATGACGCAGGGCTCGCCGGTGGCGTAGCCGAACAGCTCGTGGTGGCGGGCGTGGAAGTCGGTCTCCAGCATGCCGGTGTCGAGCGGCATGGCGAACGGCACGGGCAGCGCGTCGCTCTGCGCGGCATAGCGCATCAGCGCGACATGCTCGACGACGATGTCCTGGCGCGCAACGCCGTTGGCGATCAGCGGCGTGGTGGCTTCCTGCACCAGCTCGTCGATCCGTTCCGCGAACACGCTTGCTGGGAAGCCGTGCAACGGCATGCGCACTGTACGCTGCTGCAGGAAGCTGAAGTCGGCAGTGAGGCAGCCCAGCGCCGAGAAGGCGCTCGACGCCGCCGGCACGATGATCTCGTTCAGGCCGTACATGTCGGCAAGCCCCGTGGCGTGCATCGGGCCGCCGCCGCCGAAGGCCAGCAGCGTGCAGTCGCGGCCGTCGACACCGCGCTCGACGGTGACGCGGCGCAGCGCCCGGGCCATGGCGGCGTTGGCGACCTTGAGGATGCCCAGCGCCGTTTCCTCGACACCCAGCTTCAGCGCCGCGGCGATCGGCGCGATGGCGCGGCGCGCGGCGTCGACGTCGAGCTGGATCGTGTCGCCCAGCCGCGCCTCGGGGTCGAGATAGCCCAGCACGGCGTTGGCGTCGGTGATGGTGGGCTGTTCACCGCCGCGGCCGTAGCAGGCAGGGCCGGGCACGGAGCCGGCGCTCTGCGGGCCGACGGTCAGCCCGCCGGGGCCGAGGCGCACGATCGAGCCGCCGCCGGCGCCGATCGAATGCACCGCCAGCATGGGCTGGCGCAGCGGGCGACCGCCGATCATGCGCGTGTCGGTCATCTCGGCGGCGCCGTCGATGATCAGGCAGACATCGGTCGTGGTGCCGCCCATGTCGAAGGTCAGCACCCGCGGCCGGCCGAGGTCGCGCGCAATGCGCGCCGAGGCCGACACGCCCGCGGCCGGGCCCGACATCGCCATCACCAGCGGCCGGCGCATCACCACCGGCACCGGCACCATGGCGCCGGCCGAATGGAACACCTGCAGGCCGGCGCCCAGGGGCAGCGCCTTCTCCAGCTCGGAGAGGTACTCGACCGCGATCGGCATGGCGGCCGCGTTGAACACCGTCGACGAGGCGCGCTCGTACTCGCGCGCCTCCGGGTTGATCTCGTGCGACACGCAGACATGCGGCACGATTGCCGCCAGCCGCTCGGCCAGCAGCTTCTCGTGGGCGGGATTGGCGTAGGCGTGCAGCAGGCAGATCGCGACGCTCTGGATGTCGTTGGCGCCGAGCCACGCCAGCAGGCGCTGGATCTCGCTTTCCGCCAGCGGCTCCAGCACGGCGCCGGTGTGGTCAAGCCGCTCCTTGACGCCGAAGCAGTAGGCCGGCGGCACCAGGGGCGGCAGCTTGGGCGGCACGTCCAGGCGGTACAGCTCCTGGCGGCGATAGCGCCCGATCTCCAGCACGTCCTCGAAGCCGGCCGTAGCCACCAGCGCCACCCGCGGCAGCCGTTCCTCGACCAGGGCATTGGTGACCCGCGTGGTGCCGTGCACGAAGCGGCGCACGTCGGGTGCGGCCAGCCCGACGGCGGCCAGCGCCTCCAGCATGGCGCGCACCGGCGCGTCCGGGCGCGACGGCACCTTGGCGATGCGGGTCTCGTTGGTGCCGGCGTGCACGGCGATGATGTCGGTGAACGTGCCGCCGATATCCGTGCCGATGTCCCAGGTCCTCTGCTGCAAGGTCGTGATCTCCTCGATCCGGTCAGCCGGCCAGTGCCGGCTCGGGTTCGACATGGGGAATGGCCGCCAGCAGCTCGCGCGTATACGCGGCCTTGGGCGCGGCAAAAATCTCCTGGCCCGGGCCTTCCTCGACGACGCAGCCCTGGCGCATCACGATGATGCGGTCGCACATCATGCGTACCACGTTCAGGTCGTGGCTGACGAACAGGAAGGCCAGGCCCTCGTCGCGGCGCAGATCGTCCAGCAGCTTCAGCACGACCGCCTGCACCGAAACGTCGAGCGCCGCGGTCGGCTCGTCGAGCACCAGCAGCCGCGGCGCCACGGCGATGGCGCGGGCGATGCCGACGCGCGCCTTCTGTCCGCCGGAGAGCTGGTGCGGGAAGCGCGACAGCAGGTCGGGCGACAGGCCGCAGCGCTCGGCGCTTTCCTGCACCCGCCGGCGCATGTCGTTCTCGGCCGGCTTCAGCAGGCGCCGCAGCGGGTGGGCGATGCAGTCGAAGGCGCTGAACCGCGGGTTGAGGCTGTCATGCGGGTCCTGGAACACGATCTGGATGTCGCGGCGCTGCGGCGCGGCATGGAAATCGCGGGCCGCGACGGCGCCGATATCGTGGCCGTCGAACAGGATCCGCCCGCCGTCGGGGTCGATCAGGCGGCAGACCAGGCGCGAGAGCGTGCTCTTGCCCGAGCCCGACTCGCCCACGACGCCCAGGCTTTCGCCGCGCCTGAGGTCGAGCGAGACATCGCCCACGGCCGTGGCGCCGGCATAGCGCTTGACGAGGTTGTGCGCCTCCAGCAGCGGGCCCTCATTCCTTCCCCCGGAGGGGGAAGGTGCCCCGCAGGGGCGGAAGGGGGATGCTCGAACGGATTCGGTCGATAAAACCGGCACCGAATCCATTGCAACATCTCCCTTCCGGCGCTTCGCGCCACCTTCCCCCTCCGGGGGAAGGCTGGCTGCCGCCCCGCCCACCAGGTCCGCCACCGTCGACGTGAGTGTCGGCGAGGCCGCGACCAGCTTGCAGGTGTAGGGATGCTGTGGACGCGCGAACAGCGTCCCGGCCGGCGCGCGCTCGACCACCACGCCCTGCTGCATCACCGCCACCTCGCGGCAATACCGGGCGGCGAGGCCGAGGTCGTGCGTGATCAGGATCAGCGACATCCTGCGCTCGGCGATGAGGCGCGTGAGCAGATCCATCACCGCCTTCTGCGTGGTGACGTCCAGGCCGGTGGTCGGCTCGTCGGCGATCAGCAGCGCCGGATCGCAGGCGATCGCCATGGCGATCATGACCCGCTGGCACATGCCGCCCGACAATTCCTCGGGATAGGCATCGAAGCGCGCGGCCGGGATGCGCACCGCCTCGAGCAGCTCCAGAGCCCGCGCCCGCAGCGCCGCCCTGGGCAGCGCCTGGTGCGCGCCCACGGCGTCCATGATCTGCCGGCCGATGCTGCGGATCGGGTTCAGCGCCGTGCGCGGGCTCTGGAACACCATCGAGATGGCGGCGCCGCGCAGCGCCTTCATCTGCGCCGCGCCGGCGCGCGTGATGTCCTGGCCGCGGAACCGGATGCGCCCGCGCACGATGCGCCCCGCCTTGTCCAGCAGCTGTGTCACGGCGTAGGCCGTCACCGACTTGCCCGAGCCGCTCTCGCCCACGATGGCGAGCGTGCCGCCGGGCGCGATGTCGAGCGACAGGCCGCGCACGGCCTGCACCATGCCGCCGCGGGTGCTGAACGAGACGTGCAGGTCCTCGACCTGGAGCAGGGCGCCGCTCATGTGCGCATCCTGGGATCGAGGATGTCGCGCAGCCCGTCGCCCAGCAGGTTGAAGCACAGCACCGCCAGCATCAGCGCCAGGCCGGGGAAGGTGACCAGCCACCATTGGCCCGTGCTGATGAAGCGCGCGCCCTCGGCGACCATGATGCCCCACTCGGGCGTCGGCGCCTGCACGCCCAGGCCAAGGAACGAGAGGCCTGCCGCGTTGAGGATGGCCCAGCCGAGGTTGAGCGAGATCTGCACCGCCATGTTGGGCAGGATGTTGGGCAGCAGGAAGCGCAGCACGATCGATGCGTGCCCGTCGCCGCCGGCCCGGGCCGCCTCGACCCAGCCGGCGTTGCGGCGCACGTTCACCTCGGCGCGCGCGAAGCGGATGTAGAACGGCAGGTTGATGATCGCGGTGGCGATGATGATGTTCTCGACGCGGTTGCCCAGCGCCGCCACCAGCGCCATGGCCAGCACGAAGAGCGGGAAGGCCATCAGCACGTCGACCATGCGGCCCACGGCGCGGTCGAGCCGCCCGCCGCGATAGCCGCAGAAGCTGCCGATCACGGCGCCGGCCGCGAAGGACAGGCCGACCGCGGACGCCGCGATCGCGAGGTCCAGCCGCGCCGCGGCGATCAGCCGGCTGAAGATGTCGCGTCCGAGCTGGTCGGTGCCGGCCCAGTGGGTCCATGACGGCGGCTGCAGCGCATTGGACACGTTCGAGGCGACGGGATCGAACGGCGTGATCCAGGGCGACAGCAGCGCGACCACGATCATTGCCAGCGCGCCGGCGGCGGCGAGCGTCGTGACCGGGTTGCCGCGCAGCACCCAGGCAGCATGGCGCAGCGTGGCGTTCATTCGATCGAGACCCGTGGATCGGCGATGCCGTAGAGGACGTCGATCGTCAGGTTCACGACCACGAAGATCGCCGCGATCAGCAGCACGAAGCCCTGCACCGGCGCATAGTCCGAGGCGACCAGGGCGTCGAGCGCGTACGAGCCGATGCCCGGCCAGGAGAACACCTTCTCGACCAGCACGTTGGCGCCCAGCATGGTGGAGAACACGATGCCGACGATGGTCAGCACCGGCAGCAGCGCGTTGCGCAGAGCGTAGACCATGACCACGCGCCATGACGCCAGGCCGATCGAGCGCGCGGTGCGGATGAAGTCGCTGCCCAGGACCGCCATCAGCGAGGCGCGCGTCATGCGCGCCAGCGGCGCCAGCACGAACAGCGCCATGGTGATCGCCGGCAGCAGCAGCTGCGCGGCCGCGGCGCGCCAGCCGGCGAGGTCGCCGACCAGCAAGAAATCGATCAGCAGGAAGCCGGTGATGTCCGGCGGCGGCGCCGCGAAGATGTCGATGCGGCCGGTCGGGTCGGGCGCGATGCCGGCCACGACATAGAAGGCATAGATCAGCAGCAGGCCCGACACGAAGGTCGGCACGCAGACACCCAGGGTGCAGAGGAAGCGCACGCCGTGGTCGACCGGCGAGCCCGGCCGCAGCGCCGCCGCGATCCCCAGCGGCAGCGCCAGCACGAGCGCCAGCGCCAGGCCGCACAGACTCAGCTCCAGGGACGCCGGCAGCCGGTCGGCGAGGTCGCGCACCACGGGCTGGCCGGTCGTGATCGAGCGGCCGAGATGGCCGGTGGCGATGTCGTAGAGATAGCGAACGAGTTGCTCCGGGATCGGGCGGTCCAGTCCGAGCTGGCGCCGCAGCTCGTCGATCTCCTCCTGCCCGGCGTTGGGGCCGGAGGCGAAGAAGGCGGCCGGGTCGCCCGGCAGCACCCGCATCAGCAGGAAGGTGAAGACGACCACGCCCAGCAGCGCGGGCAGGGAGGCGACAAGACGCTTCCCGACCCGCCGGCCGATGCTATGCAGCAGCGCCATGCCTACGCCCGCCGCAGGTCGCGGTAGTCGACCTGGCGGTGGAACCAATAGGTGAAGCCCTCGATGCCCGGCGCCATCACCGCGTCCTGGTTGGGTTGCCACAGCAGCAGGGTCGGCATCTCCTGGGCGATGATCGTGATCATGCGCTTGCAGGCGGCGTCGTACTTGGCGGCATCGGTCTCGAACCGGGCCGCCTGGACCAGCGCGTCGAGCTCGGCATTCTTGTAGCCGCTGAAGTTCCAGCGCTGGTCGCCGCTGAAATAGGTGCGCACGAAATAGTCGGGCGCCGGCAGCCAGGCCGTGCCCGACTCCATGAAGAACGGCAGGCGCCGCTCGACCTCCATGGTGGTCATCTGCGCGTCCGGCATCTTCTGGATCGATACCTCGATGCCGATCTTGGCCAGCGCCTCCTTGATCAGCGCCGCGGCCGGCTCGGCCGTGGCCGCCGCGCCGGCGGCGAACGCGAAGGTGGTCGCGAAGCCGCTGGCCATGCCGGCCTCGGCCAGCAGCGCCTTGGCGCGCGCCAGATCGGTGCGCAGCGGCAGCTTCTGCGGGAACGCCGCGCTCGGCGCCTCGCGCCAGTCGGCGCCGAACAGCGGCCGGCCGCGGCCGAACAGCGCCGCCTTGAACATGTCCTCGTAGGGCAGCGCCGCGGCGATCGCCTGGCGCACCTTGCCGTTGTCGAATGGCGCCATGCGGGCGTTGAACACGATGCCGGTGAAGCCGTTGGTCTGCGGGATGGCCACCAGCTTGACCTTGCCACGGCTCTGCAGCGCGGCGATGTCGCTGGCCTGCAGGTCGATCGACACGTCCGCGTCGCCACGCTCCAGCAGGTTGGCGCGGGTCGCGGCCTCGGGCACGGTCTGCGCGATGATGCGGCGGAAGAACGGCAGCTTGCCATCGGCGCCGCCCTTCCACGCATCGTGGCGCTTCAGCACGGTCTGCTGACCCGGGCGATGGCTCTCGACCATGTAGGCGCCGCCGGCGGCCGTGTTCTCCTTCATCCAGGCCTGCGCCCAGGGATCGTCCGCCGTCGCGTGCTTCCTGGCGAGCGTGCTGTTGATCATGGGCGAGAGCGCCACGCTGAGATTGGCCAGCGCCAGGCGATCGGGCTTTTCCAGCGTCACCTCGACCGTGCGGTCGCCGGCGATGCGGAACTGATCGGGCTTGGTCAGCGAGCCGGTGCCGACCTGGGCCGCCGACAGCGACTTGGCCGACACGGCGCGGTCGAGCGACCATTTCACGTCGGCGGCCGTGACCGGGGTGCCGTCGTGCCACGTGGCGCCCTGGCGCAGGTGGAAGGTGAAGGTGCGGCCGTCCGCCGACCGGTCGATCTTCTCGGCCAGCTCGCCACGGATATTGTCGAAGTCGAAGACCCAGACGCCATCGACCTGCTTGCGGCCGAAGGAGCCCAGCCGGTCGTAGATCGCCATGCCGGCGCCGAAGGCCTCGCGGGTGGCGCCGGGGGTGGTGGCGTCGAGCGTGTTGATCGTGCCGCCCATGACTTGGCGCAGCGTCTCGGCGCGCGATTGCGCGCCGGCGGCGCCTGGCAGCGTCGTGCCGACGACGCCCACGGCGGATCCGAGAATGGCCTTGAGGCCCTGCCGGCGCGTGATTCCCATGTTTCCGATACCCCGCTTCTGGCGCGCCGGCTTACACACTGGCGTGCAAGTTTTATTCTGGCTCATCGAACCGTAGCAAGTGCCCATTGTGGAAGATCCAGATTCGGCTCAAAGGGCTGAGCCAGAAGGAGCGGCGACGGACGGGCGAACGGCCCGAAGCAGGAAAAATGCCAGTTTCGACTGTGGATGAAACATACGGATCATTAAATCATGAAGTGAAACATATGTTGCAATCACGCGTGTGCCGTCCTAGGCTGCCCCGATGCCCGCAGCGCCGCTGCACCACCAGTTGCTGGACACCCTCGACACGCTGCCGCCGCAGTTGCGCTCGGCGGCGCTCTGGATGCTCGACCACCCTGACGACGTGGCGCTGCTGAGCATGCGCGGCCAGGCCGAGCGCGCCGGCGTGCCGCCGGCGACCATGACGCGCCTGGCGCAGCGCCTGGGCTTCGATGGCTATGAGAACGTGCGCGACCTCTATGCCCAGGCGGTGCGGCGGCGCGCCATCGGCTTTGCCGACAAGGGCGGCGCCCTGGTGGCACGCGGCAAGGCGGACGGCGAGGGCGGCCTGCTCGGTGACATGCTGGCGATGGCCGCCGGCAATGTGCAGCGCCTGGGGGATGGCGAGGTGCTGGCGCAGGTGCGGGCGGCGGCCCGGGCGCTGGGCGGCGCCCGGCGGCTGTTCGCGCTGGGCCTGCGCTCGAGCTTCAGCGTGGCGTTCCACTTCCACTATGTGGCGTCGTTCATCGGCACCGACTGCCGTCTGATCGACGGTGCCGGCAGCACCGGCTCGGACGCGCTGCGCGGCGGCGGCGCAAGCGACGCGCTGCTGGCGGTCAGCGTGAAGCCCTATGTGCGTGCCACGCTCGACCTCGTGCGCCATGCCGTGACACATGGCCTGCAGGTTGTGGCGCTGACCGACAGCACGGCCTCGCCCCTGGCGCGCCAGGCGCAGGCGGTGATCGTCGTGCCGACGGACTCGCCGTCGTTCTTCCACACCATGCTGCCGGCCTTCGCGGTCGTCGAGCTCCTGGCCGCCCTGCTGGCGACGCAGCGCGGCGAGGCGGCGCTCGATGCCATCGCCGCGACCGAAGCCGAGCTGGCGGCGCTGGATATCTATGCCCTGGGCAGCGAGCGACGACGGGTACCGACATGACACATATCCTGCACCGCCTGATCCGGCACGACTATCCGCGTGCGGCCACGGCGCGCGGACTTTACATCCACGACCGCGACGGCAAGGCCTATCTCGACGCCAGCGGCGGCGCCGCCGTGTCCTGCCTCGGCCATGGCCATCCCGACGTGCTGGCGGCCATGCACGCGCAGCTCGACACCCTGGCCTATGCGCACACCAGCTTCTTCACGACCGATGTCGCCGAAGCGCTGGCCGATGACCTGATCGCGCATGCGCCGCCGGGCATGTCGCATGTCTATCTCGTGTCGGGCGGTTCCGAGGCCATCGAGGCGGCGCTCAAGCTGGCGCGCCAGTACTTCGTCGAGAAGGGCGAGAAGCAGCGGCGCCATTTCATCGCCCGGCGCCAGAGCTACCACGGCAACACGCTGGGCGCGCTGGCCGTCGGCGGCAACGAGTGGCGGCGCAAGCAGTTCGCGCCGCTCCTGATCGAGACACACCACGTCTCGCCCTGCTTCGAATACCGCGGCAAGCGCGACGACGAGACGGCCGAGCAGTACGGCCAGCGCCTGGCCGACGAGCTCGACGCCAAGATCCGCGCGCTCGGGCCGGACACCGTGATCGCCTTCGTTGCGGAAACCGTGGTCGGCGCCACGGCGGGCGCGGTGCCGCCGGTGCCGGGCTATTTCCGCAAGGTGCGCGAGGTCTGCGACCGCCATGGCGTGCTGCTGATCCTCGACGAGGTGATGAGCGGCATGGGCCGCACCGGCACGCTGCATGCGTGCACGCAGGACGGCGTGAGCCCCGACCTGATGACCATCGCCAAGGGCCTGGGCGGCGGCTACGCCGCGATCGGCGCGGTGCTGGTGGGCGGCAAGGTCATCGACGCCATCAGCGCCGGCTCCGGCCTGTTCCAGCACGGTCACACCTATATCGGCCATCCCGTGTCGTGCGCCGCGGCGCTGGCGGTGCAGCGCGTGATCCGCCGCGACAAGCTGCTGGACAATGTCGTGCAGCAGGGCGCCCTGCTGCGGCGGCGCCTGCAGGAGCGCTTCGCCAACCACCATCATGTCGGCGACATCCGCGGCCGCGGCCTGTTCCAGGCGATCGAGCTGGTGGCCGATCGCGCCGAGAAGCGGCCGTTCGATCCGGCACTCAAGCTCAACGCGCGCATCAAGGCCGAGGCGATGGCGCGCGGGCTGCTGGTCTATCCCATGGGCGGCACCATCGACGGCGTGCACGGCGATCACGTGCTGCTGGCGCCGCCGTTCATCGTCCAGCCACAGGATATTGAGACCATCGTCGAGCGGCTGGGCGGCGCTGTCGATGCCGCCATCGCCGGCGTTGCGACGTAGCATTTGGTGAAGGAGGGGTGAAATGACGAGAACATTTGGTATTGCGGCGCTGGCCGCCGGCGCCGTGGCGCTGGGGCTGGCATTTCCCGGCATGGCGCAGGCGCAGCAGAAGTTCGTGACCATCGGCACCGGCGGCGTCACCGGCGTCTACTACGCGGCGGGCGGCGCGATCTGCCGGCTGCTGAACAAGGACCGCAAGGCGCACGGCATCCGCTGCTCGGTCGAATCGACCGGCGGCTCGGCGTACAACGTCAACACCATCAAGGCGGGCGAGCTCGACTTCGGCATGACGCAGTCGGACGTGCAGTACCAGGCGCTGAAGGGCGAAGGCCCGTTCAAGGGCGCCGGCGCCTTCGGCGATCTGCGCTCGGTCTTCTCGATCCACCCCGAGCCGTTCACCGTCCTGGCGCGCAAGGATGCCGGCGTGAGCAAGTTCGAGGACTTCAAGGGCAAGCGCTTCAATGTCGGCAATCCGGGCTCGGGCACCCGCAACTCGCTGGAGGAGCTGCTGGCCGCCCTGGGCTGGAAGCTGTCGGATTTCGCGCTGGCCTCCGAGCTCAAGGCCGACGAGCACGGCCCGGCGCTGTGCGACAACAAGATCGACGGCTTCTTCTATGGCGTCGGCCATCCGTCGGCGAACATCCAGGATCCGACCACGGCCTGCGGCGCCAGGCTGATCGCGCTCGAGGGGCCGGCGATCGAGAAGCTGGTGAAGGCGCATTCCTACTACGCGGATGCCGTCATTCCGGGCGGCATGTATGCCAACAACCCGAATCCGACCAAGACCTACGGCGTGCTGGCGACGCTCGTCACCTCGGCCAAGTCCGACGACGAGGTCGTCTACCAGCTCGTGAAGGCGGTGTTCGAGAACTTCGACGACTTCAAGAAGCTGCACCCCGCCTTCGCCACGCTTGATCCCAAGCGCATGATCAAGGACGGCCTGTCGGCGCCGCTGCATCCGGGCGCCATCAAGTACTACAAGGAAAAGGGCTGGATGTAGCCCCTCCAAAGGGCCGGCCCGGATCACGGGCCGGCCTTTTGCCAATCAAGAAAGAGCAGGGACGCATGAACGGCAAGAGCGCTTCCGATCGCACGCTGAGCCGCGAGGAGCTCGAGACGATGGTGGCGGAAGCCGACACCGGCGGCCGCAAGCCGACCGGCGCCGTGGCGCGCCTCATCTTCGTCGTCGCGGTCACCTGGTCCATCTTCCAGCTGTGGTACGCCTCGCCGCTGCCGTACATGCTGGGCTTCGGCATCATCAGCGATAATTTCGCGCGCGCCATCCATCTCGCCTTTGCGCTGTTCCTCGCCGCCACGACCTTCCCCGCCTTCAAGAGTTCGCCACGCGATCGCATTCCTCTTGCCGACTGGGCGCTTGCCGCCGGCGGGGTCATCGCATCGCTCTATCTCATCGTCTTCTATCGCGACCTGATCCAACGGCCCGGCCTGCCGACGACCGCCGACATCGTCATCACCGTGATCGGCGTGCTGGTCCTGCTGGAGGCCGCGCGGCGCGCCGTCGGCCCGGCGATCACCGTCATCGCCGCGCTGATGATCGCCTACATGTTCGCCGGCCCCTGGCTGCCGGGCCTGCTGTCGCACAAGGGCGCCAGCCTGTCGCGTGCCGCCTCGCAGATGTGGCTGACGTCCGAGGGCATCTTCGGCGTCGCGCTCGGCGTCTCGACCAACGTCGTCTTCATGTTCGTGCTGTTCGGCACGCTGCTCGAGAAGGCGGGGGCGGGTGGCTACTTCATCCAGCTCGCCTTCTCCCTGCTGGGCCGCTATCGCGGCGGGCCGGCCAAGGCCGGCGTGGTCGCCTCCGGGCTGACCGGCATGATCTCGGGGTCGTCGATCGCCAACGTGGTGACCACCGGCACCTTCACGATCCCCTTGATGAAACGGGTCGGCTACAGCGCCACCAAGGCCGGCGCCATCGAGTGCGCTGCCGGCGTCAACGGCCAGATCATGCCGCCGGTGATGGGCGCGGCCGCCTTCCTGATCGCCGAGTATGTCGGCATCCCGTATTCCGACGTCGTGAAGCACGCTTTCTTTCCGGCCATCCTGACCTACGGCTCGCTGTTCTACATCGTCGACATCGAGGCGATGAAGCAGGGCATGCGGGGCCTGCCGGTCCACCGCCGGCATCCGCTGATGACGTCGCTGATCCGCACGCTGATGGGCATCGCCGGCTTCATCGTCCTGTGCGGCATCGTCTACTACGGGCTGGGCTGGATGAAGGACGTGTTCGGCGGCCTGGCCTCGCCGATCGCCGCCGTGCTGCTGGCTGGCGCCTATGTCGGCCTCGTCGCCTATCGCGCCCGGCATCCGGACCTGCCGCTCGACGATCCCGAGCGGGGCTTCGTCCAGGTGCCCGACTTCGGCGAGACGGCGCGCACCGGCCTGCACTTCCTGCTGCCCGTCGGCGTCCTGATCTGGTGCCTGATGGTCGAGGAGCTGTCGCCCGGCCTGTCGGGCTTCTGGGGCACCGCCGCCTTGATCCTGCTGCTGCTCACGCAGCGGCCGCTGACGGCGCTGCTGCGCGGCCAGCGCGATCTGGGCGCGCCCTGGCGGCAGGGCTGGCGCGAGCTGATCGAGGGCCTGGACGCGGCCGGCCGCAACATGACCACGGTCGGCATCGCCACCGCGACCGCCGGCATCGTCGTCGGCGTCGTGCTGCTGACCGGCATCGGCCTGGTGATGACCGAGATCGTCGAGTTCGTCTCCAGCGGCAACCTGATCGCGATGCTGGTCCTGACGGCGGCCATCTGCATCGTGCTCGGCATGGGGATGCCGACCACCGCCAGCTACGTGGTCGTCGCCACCCTCATGGCGCCGGTGGTCGTCAACCTCGCGGCGCAGAACGACCTCGCCGTGCCGCTGGTCGCGGTGCATCTCTTCGTTTTCTATTTCGGGCTGATGGCCGATGTGACGCCGCCGGTCGGGCTCGCGGCCTATGCCGCCGCCGCGATCTCCGGCGCCGACCCGGTGAAGACCGGGTTCCAGGGCTTCATGTACGAGATCCGTACCGGCCTGCTGCCCTTCATCTTCATCTTCAACAATGCGTTGCTGATGATCGATATCCCCGGGCCGCTCGAGCTGGTCTTCGTGCTGGCCGCTTCGGTGCTGGCGATGTTCACCTTCGTCGCGGCGACGCAGAACTGGCTGCTGGTCCGCAACCGCTGGTACGAGACCGTCGCCTTGCTGCTGATCTGCTTCACGCTGTTCCGGCCGGGCTTCTGGCTCGACCAGATCAGCGAGCCCTTCGTCGACCGGCCGGCCGGCAGCCTGATGGCGGTGGCCGACCAGACGTCTGCCGGGCATGCGCTGCGGCTGCGCATCGAGACGCAGAACATCGACGGCGAGGATATCCAGAAGCTGATCCGGGTCGACATGGGCAGGGGCGAGACCGGGGCCGACCGGCTCAAGGCCGCCGGCCTCACTCTCAGCACGCTGGGCGACAAGGTATCCGTCGCCAATGTCCGGCTGGGCAGCACCGTGGCCAAGAACGGCATCCTGCCGGGCGACACGATCCTGGCCGTCACGGTCCCGGCCGAGCGGATGTCGCCCTACTGGTTCGCGATCCCGGCCATTCTTCTCTATATCCTGATCCTGCTCAACCAGCGCCGCCGGCGGGCGGCGGCGTAAGCACGAGCCGGCCTCACGCGCCCTTGTCGCCGACCGCGAGCCGGGCTTCCAGCAGGCGCGGATCGGCCAGCAGCGCGGCGCTCGGCCCGTCGTGCACGACCGTGCCGCGGTCGAGGATGACGGCGCGGTCGGTCACGGCCAGCACCTGGCGCGCCTTCTGCTCGACCACGATCGCCGCCAGGCCTTCGTCGCGCAGGATGCGGCCCAGGGCGGCCAGCACCTCCTCGACGATGATCGGCGCCAGGCCCTCGAGCGGCTCGTCGAGCAGCACCAGGCGCGGGTTGAGCACCAGCGCCCGCGCGATCGCCAGCATCTGCTGCTCGCCGCCGGAGAGCTGGTCGCCGAGATTGCGCCGCCGCTCGGCCAGCCGCGGGAACAGCTCGAAGACGCGCGGCACGCTCCACGGCCCCGGCCGCAGGATCGCGGTCAGGTTCTCCTCGACCGACAGCGAGCGGAAGATGTTGCGCTCCTGCGGCACCCAGCCGATGCCGGCGCGCGCCCGCCGCTCCGGCGCCAGCCGCGTGATGTCGCGGCCGGCCAGGCGGATGCTGCCGGCGCGCCAGGTGGTCAGCCCCAGCAGGCTGGTGATCAGCGTCGTCTTGCCGGCGCCGTTGCGCCCCAGCAGCGCCAGCGCCTCGCCCTCGCGCAGCGACAGCGAGACGCCGTCCAGCACCACGGCCTCGGCGTAGCCGGCGCGCAGGCGCTCGACGGCCAGCAGCTCAGCCATGGCGCGCCTCGCCGAGATAGACCTGGCGCACGCCGGGATCGCGCGCCACCTCCTCGGGCGAGCCCTCGACGAACAGTGCCCCGTCGACCAGCACCGAGATGCGGCGCGCGAAGCTGAAGACGAGGTCCATGTCGTGCTCGATCAGCACTACGGCGACATCGTCGGGCAGCGCCGCCACGATCGACAGGATCTCGTGGCGCTCGTCCTCGGGCACGCCGGCCGCCGGCTCGTCCAGCAGCAGCACGCGCGGGCCGCCGGCGATCGCGATCGCGATCTCCAGCAGGCGCTGCTTGCCGTAGGGCAGGACCGAAGCGCGCAGGCGCATGGCGTCGCCCAGGCCGAAGCGCGCCAGCAGCGCCGCCGCCTCGTCGAGCATGTCGGCATGCGCTGCCAGGGTGCGCCACCATCGCCGGCCCAGGCCGCGCCGCTCCGACAGGGCGAGCGCCACCGTCTCCAGCGGCGTCATCTCGGCAAACAGCTGGTTGATCTGGAAGGTGCGGGTCATGCCGCGCCGGGCGCGGCGGTGCGGCGGCAGGAACGTGATGTCGGCGCCGTCGAGCAGGATGCGGCCGGCATCGGGCCGCAGCACGCCGCTGAGCAGGTTGATCAGCGTCGTCTTGCCGGCGCCGTTGGGCCCGATCAGCGCGTGGCGGGCGCCGGCCTCGATGCGCAGCGACACGTCGCGCGTGGCGGCCAGCGCCCCGAAGCTCTTGCGCAGGCCGACGGTCTCGAGCGCCGCGATCATGCCGGCGGCTCGCGCGCGGGACGTCGCGCCAGCCGCGCCCACAGGCGCGCGGCCGTGGCCGACAGGCGCTCGCGCCCGGCCAGCACGACCAGCACCAGCACCAGGCCGATCCAGAACTGCCAGTATTGCGGCGTCAGCGCCGCCAGCCAGTCCTGCATCAGCTTGAAGATCGCCGCCCCGATCAGGCCGCCATAGAGATAGCCCGAGCCGCCCAGCACCAGGACCAGCAGCACGTCGGCCGAGCGATGGAAGTCGAGCACGTCGAGCGACACGAACTGCGTCGTCTGCGCCAGCAGGGCGCCGGCGGCGCCGGCATAGGCGGCGGCGATGGTGTAGATGGCCACCAGTCGCGCGTCGGCCGGCACGCCGACCGCCGCGGCGCGCAGCCGGTTGCCCTTGACGGCGCGCAGCGACAGGCCGAACGGCGAGCGCACGATGCGGCGGGCGATCAGGAACAGCACCAGCAGCGTCGCGAGGCTGTAGGCGCAGGCGGTGCGGCCGAAGAGGTCGAAGCGGAACAGGCCCAGGACCGGCCCCATGGTGACGCCCTGCAGGCCGTCGGCGCCGCCGGTGACGCCATCGAAGCGGTTGGCGACCTCCAGCAGCATCAGCGCCACGCCCATCGTCACCATCAGCCGCGTGAGGTCCGAGCCGCGCAGCACCAGGAAGCTGCTGAGGAACCCGACGACGGCCGCGGCGCCCGATGCCAGCAGCAGGCCGGCCACGGGCTCCGTCAGGCCGTGCTTGGCCAGCAGGCCGGCGGCATAGGCGCCGACACCGAAGAAGGCGGCATGGCCCAGCGACACGATGCCGGCATAGCCCAGCAGCAGGTCGAGTGACAGGGCGAAGAGGGCCAGGATCGCGATCTCGTTGATCAGCAGCCTCTTGCCGGGAAACAGGAACGGCACGGCGATCGCCGCGATCCAGAACGCCCATTCCCAGCGTCGCGCCGTCATGGCGTCCTCACCGCGCGCCGCGGTGGGTGAAGAGGCCGTGCGGCCGCCACAGCAGCACGCCGACCATCAGGGCATAGATCACGAAGGCGCCGAGCTTGGGCAGGTAGTACTTGCCGGCGACGTCGGCGACGCCCAGCAGGATCGAGGCCAGGAACGGGCCGGTGATGCTGGTGGTGCCGCCGACGGTGACCACGATCAGGAAGTAGATCATGAACTTCAGCGGGAAGGTCGGGTCGAGGCCGAGGATCTCGGCCCCCAGCGCCCCGCCCAGGCCCGCCAGGCCCGAGCCGACGGCGAAGGTGAGCGCGAACACGGTGTTGACGTCGATGCCCAGCCCGCGCGCCACGCGCGGGTCGTCGACCGCGGCGCGCAGCCGGCTGCCGAAGCGGGTGAAGGCGAGGATCGACTGCAGGACCACCACCAGCGCGCCGCACACGGCGATGACGAACAGGCGGTAGATGCCGATGCTGATCCCCAGCACCTCGATGCGGCCCTGCAGCGCTGCCGGCAGACGGATGATCTGCTGCTGGGCGCCGAGGAAATAGTCGACGGCGGCCACCGCCATGAGCACCAGCCCGATGGTGAACAGCACGTGGTCCAGGTGCGGGCGGCTGTAGAGATGGACGTACAGCGTGCGCTCCAGCGCGGCGCCGGCCAGCGCCGTGGCCAGGAAGGCGATCGGCAGGCACCACAGGAACGGCACGCCGAGCCGGCCCATCAGCAGCACGGTGATGTAGCCGCCGGCCATGGCGAAGGCGCCATGCGCCAGGTTGATGAAGTTCATCAGCCCCAGCGTCACCGCCAGCCCGCACGCCAGCACGAACAGGATCATCCCGTAGGCGAGGCCGTCGAAGAGGATGGTGAGCATGTCACACCTCTCCGCCCGCGCAGCGGGGGGAGAGGGAGGGGCCCATGCCGAAGGCATGGGAGGGTGAGGTGGGTGCCAAAGCCGAACGAGATGCTTCAGGAGAGATCATGTCTGTATCGAGCACCCACCTCACCCTCCCACGCTTCGCGTGGGCCCCTCCCTCTCTCCCCACTGCGCGGGCGGAGAGGGGCTATTGCTTCGCCGCCTTGGCCGGATCCTTCACGGCCTCGAAGGTGGCGAACTCGATGTTGTAGAGCTGGCCGTCGACGCGCTCGACCTTGCGCACGTAGACGTTCTGCACGATCTCGCGCGTGGCAGGGTCGATTGAGATCGGGCCGCGCGGGCTGACCCAATGCATGCCCTTCATCGCCGCCACCAGCGCCTCGCCGTCGGTCTTGCCGCCGGTCCTGGCCAGCGCCTGGTAGATCAGGTGCATGCCGTCCCAACCCCCGACCGCCATGAAGTTGGGCCGCATGCCGTTGGTCGCCTTGCGGAAGGCCTCGACGAACACCTTGTTCTCAGGCGAATCATGCGCCGCCGAATAGTGGTGGCTGGTGATCGCGCCCAGCGCGACATCGCCCATGTCGTTGAGGATGTCGTCGTCGGTGACGTCGCCGGGGCCGATCAGCTTGATGCCGGCCTTGTCCAGGCCGCGCTCGGCGAACTGCTTCATCACCGCCGAGCCCGCCCCGGACGGCACGAACACGAACAGCGCATCCGGCTTGGCGTCGGCCGCGCGCTGCAGGAAGGGCGCGAAATCGGGATTGCGCAGCGGCACGCGCAGCTTCTCCGGCACCGTGCCGCCGGCCTTGGTGAACAGCTCCTCGAAGGTCTTCTCGGCATCCAGGCCGGGGCCGAAATCGCTGACCAGGGTCACGACCTTCCTGATCCCGTTCTTGGCCGCCCAGTCGGCGATCGGCAGCGTGTTCTGCGGCAGCGTGAAGCTGGTGCGCACGATGAAGGGCGAGCGCTCGGTGATGATGGACGTGCCGGCCGCCATCACGATCTGCGGCACCTTGGCCTCGGTGGCGACCGGCGCCGTGGCCAGCGCCAGTGGCGTGAGCCCGAAGCCGGCCAGGAAGGCGACCTTGTCGTTGACCACCAGCTCCTGCGCCAGGCGCTTGGTGACGTCGGCGACGCCGGTGTCGTCCTTGACGATGAGCTCGATCTTCTTGCCCGCCACCGTGGTGCCGTTCTGGGCCATGTAGAGCCGGACCGCCGCCTCGATCTGCCTGCCGGTCGAGGCGAAGGGGCCGGTCATCGGCAGGATGAGGCCGACCTTCACGACCTCCTGGGCCATCGCGCCGCTCGCCGCCAGTGCCACCGCGGCACCGCCGATGGCGCCGATGAGCATACGCCTGCGCATGCAATCCTCCCCGTTCATTCGCTATCCGGCGCAGCGTAGTCCGGTGCGCCGGCGGAGGGAAGGCCGGCACGCAATCGCCGCACGGCAGCACTGCAGTGCCGCCATGCTGTCCGCGGCGCGACGCGAAGGCTACGCTCGGCGCGCACGTCAATCATGATCGTGCGCAGCATGGGCAACGACGATGAAAAGACGGGGTTTGATGAAGACGGCCGGTATCGGCTCGGCAGCGGTCGCGACGCACGCCGTTGCCGCGCCGGCCATCGCGCAGGATATGCCGGAGGTGCGCTGGCGCCTGACGTCCAGCTTCCCGAAGAACCTGGACATCGCCACCACGGTCAGCGACGAGTTCGTGAAGCGTGTCGGCGAGCTGACCGGCGGCAAGTTCCAGATCAAGTGGTTCGCGCCCGGCGAGGTGGTGCCGGCCCTGCAGGTGATCGATGCCGTGCAGAACGGCACCGTCGAGTCCGGCTTCACCGCCGGCTACTACTATGTCGGCAAGGATCCGACATTCTCGTTCGCGACCACGCTGCCCTTCGGCATGAACACGCGCCAGCACAATGCGTGGATCATCGCCGGCGGCGGCCTGGAGCTGATCAACGACTTCCTCAAGGACTACAACTGCGTCTACGTGCCCATCGCCCATACCGGCGCGCAGATGGGCGGCTGGTTCCGTCGCGAGATCAAGTCGCTCGACGACCTGAAGGGCCTGAAGTTCCGCATCGCCGGCTTCGCGGGCCAGGTGCTGAGCCGGCTGGGCGTCGTGCCGCAGCAGATCGCGGGCGGCGACATCTATCCGGCGCTCGAGAAGGGCACGATCGACGCCGCCGAGTGGGTCGGCCCGTACGACGACGAGCGGCTCGGCTTCGCCAAGGTCGCGAAGTACTACTACTACCCCGGCTGGTGGGAGGGCTGCACCCAGACCGGCGTCTTCTGCAGCCTGAAGGAATGGGAGAAGCTGCCCGCGAGCTACCGCACGGCGATCCAGGCCGTCGCCAGCGAGCAGATGAACTGGGCCCTGGCCAAGTATGATGCCGGCAGCCCGGGCGCGCTGCGCCGCCTGGTTGCGGCCGGGGCCGAGCTGCGGCCGTTCCCGCGCGACATGATGGCCGCCGCCTACGACATCGCGCTCGAGCTGTACGACGAGATGGCGTCCAAGAATCCCAAGTTCAAGAAGATCTACGAGTCGTGGAAGCCGTTCCGCGACGAGCAGTATCTGTGGTTCCGCGTCGCCGAGAACACGTTCGACAATTTCGTGTTCTCCCAGCAGGCCAGCAAGAAGCGCTGATGGGCGTATTCTTCCTCTCCCCGCGCGAGCGGGGAGAGGAAGGGGCCCATGCCGAAGGCATGGGAAGGTGAGGGGTAGGCACGATCAGGCCATGCGCCGCAAAGCCGAGCCTGCCCGTTCGTATCCCTCACCCTCCCGCGCTGCGCGCGGGCCCCTCTGTACGACCGGATACATCGGTAACACTTTAGACCGGATACATAGGTAACACTTTGGACCGGATACATCGGTTACACTTTCGGTGCCGCCGCTGGCCGCTGCCGGGGGCGCGCCCCCGGCAGCGGCTC
>NZ_VDUZ01000016.1 GCF_008039615.1 Vineibacter terrae
GCAAAGCTCGGCGGATGGCATGTATATGAAACCAAGCCGCCGGGACCCATCACCTTCTTCAACGGCTTGACCTACTTCCGCGCCCTCGCACAAGGTTATGCCCTCAACGATCTGTAGACGCCCTAGCCCGCGAGCGGGGAGAGGAAGGGGCCCATGCCGAAGGCATGGGAAGGTGAGGGGTAGGAACGATCAGGCCATGCGGAGAGAACAGGGACTGGTCGCTCGTACCCCTCACCCTCCCATCGCTTCGCGATGGGTCCCTCCCTCTCCCCGCTGCCGCGGGGCGAGGGTGGGACGTCACTTCCCGCCGCGATCCTCGCGCCACAGGTCCAGCCGCTCCTGCACCGGCCGGTCGGAGAAGCTGAACAGCACCGCTTCCGAATCGGCGCGATGCGTCACGCGCGCCCAGCTCGGCACCACGAAGTGGTCGCGCTTCTTCCAGCGGATCGTGGTGTCGCCGATCGTGGATTCGCCGGCACCTTCGACGACCGAGAAGACGGTGCCGTCCGTCGAGCGGTAGGGCGCCGATGCGAATCCCTTGGGCAGCAATTGCATGAACGTGCCCATGGTGGCGATCGGCGCCCCGCCATTGGCCGGATTCACATAGCGCAGCTTGTGGCCGTGGCAGGCATCGGGTGGGCCATCCTTGTCGAGCCGCTCCAGCGCCTCGCGCGTGCGGGCATAGGGATAGTTGAAGATCGGTGACGTCTGGCGGCTGGCCTTCCAGTCGACCGGCAGCAGGCCGTGCGCGAAGCGGGCGTCCGAGTAGCCTTCAGGCTGGGTCACCGGCTGCTCGTCGGCGCCGTAGTTCTCCGCGAAGCCGGCGTTGAACATGGCCACCAGGGGGATGTCGAGGCCGTCCAGCCATACCATCGGCTGGGACGAATCGTTGCCATGATCGTGCCAGGTCCAGGTCGGCGTGATCACGAAATCGCCCTCGTGCATGATGGTGCGCTCGCCGTCGACGGCGGTATAGGCGCCTTCGCCTTCGACGATGAAGCGCAGCGCCGATTGCGTATGGCGATGGCTGGGCGCGATCTCGCCGGGCAGGATGAGCTGCAGGCCGGCATAGAGCGTGGGCGTGCAGCAGGCGCTGCCGCGCATGGCCGGGTTCTCCAGGATCAGCACGCGGCGCACCGCCTCCTTGGCGGTGATCAGGCTGCCGGACTCCATGAGGAAGGGGCGCACCGCGTCGTAGGACCAGTGCGCCGGCACGTATTTCGGCGCCGGCGTCGGCGGCACGAGCTGATGCAGGGACTCCCACAGGGGAGCCATGGAAAGGGCGCCGATACGCTCGTAGAAATCACGCCGCGCGTTGTTGCCGGTCGTGGGCTTCAAGGTGGCGGTCTGGGCGCTCATGGCCGTGTCCTGTGATGATGCGTTCTTGGCCGCATCTTAGGCCGGCGGCCTGCAGAGCGCCAATGCGCCGGCGCTGCTTGCAGGGAGTGCGGGCTTGAGCTTCATTGCCGGCCCAGCCGAGGAACCAGTTCATGACCATCGCAATCACGCGGCGCCGGGCGCTGGCCGCAACAGCGGCAGCCGCATGGGCATCGACGACCGCTGGCCGCGCCGTTGCGCAGGCCTATCCCAACGGGCCGATCCGCATCGTGGTGCCGTTCGCCGCCGGGTCGGCCACCGACACCGGCGCGCGCCACATTTCCGAGGGTCTCAACCGGCTGTGGGGCGTGCCGGCGGTGGTCGACAACAAGGCCGGCGGCAACGGCGCCATCGCAGCTGAGATCGTGGCGCGTGCCAAGCCGGACGGCCAGACGCTGTTCGTGACGTCGAACACGGCGGTGGCGTCGAACGTCGCGATGATGAAGTCGCTCAGCTATGACCCGCTGAAGGATTTCGAGCCTTTGACCGCAATCGGCTCGGCGCCGACCTTCCTGATGGTCCATCCCTCGCTGCCGGCGAAGAACGTGAAGGAGCTCGTCGGAATCGCCAGGCAGCAGCCGGGGAAGCTGAACTTCGCCAGCGGCAGCGCCTCGACCCGCATTGCCGGCGAGATGCTGAAATGGAAGACCGGCATCGACATCGTGCACGTGCCGTACAAGAGCACGCCGCTGGGCCTGCAGGATCTCGTGGCCGGCCACGTGCAGATCATGTTCACCGATCCGGTCACGGGGCTGCCGCAGGTGAAGGCCGGCGCCGTGCGCTGCCTGGGAACATCCTCGCGCGAACGCTATGCGCTGGCGCCGGACATCCCGACGATGATCGAGCAGGGCCTCGACGGCTTCGAGCTGGGATCGTGGACGGCCGTGTTCGCGCCGGCCGGCCTGCCGCCCGCCATTCGCGACAAGCTGCATGCCGCGCTGGTGCAGATCATCAGCGATCCGGCTTATGTGAAGCGGCAGGCCGAAAGCGGCTCATTGATCCAGCCCGGCAGCCCCGATGCGCTGCGCCGCCTGCAGCTCGCCGAGATCGAGATCTACCGCGACATCATGAAGGCGGCCGGCATCGAGCCGGAGTGACGCCGGCGAAGGCGCGCGGGAGCCCGATCCGGACCGCGCGCCTCCCGGCGCGCTCATGGAAAAAACGGCCACGTCTGATTTCGTTCCGTTGTGCCGGCCTGCGCTCTCACCATATAGGGCCCCTCTGTCGGCAGGCTTCGCGCGGAGGTGGCGATGGCGCAGGCGACTTTCAGTCATTGTTGTCGTTTTTGTCACGCGTTTCGCGGCGACGATTTCGTTTCCGGGATTGCCGCAATTGCGCAACGCGCTATCGCAGGGGGAGAATTCAGCGGTGCCCTGCCTCGCGGGCGCGGACCCGCTCGCGATGCAGGATGTAGAGGCCGGCGCCGACGAGCAGGGCGATGCCGAGCCATGCCAGGGTGTGCGGAACCTCGCCCCACACCACGTAGCCGATGATCAGGGCGCCCAGCAGTCCGGTGTAGCGGAACGCGCCGACCAGGGACGCCTCGCCGCCGCGCATGGCGATCACCACCAGGTGGTAGCCGGCCGCCAGGAACACCGATGCCGTGGCAAGCAGCGAGAGCTCATGCCAGGCGATCGGCCGCCATCCCTCGGCCACCGCCACCGGCCCGGCGACCATGGTCACCCCGAGCGTGGTGGCCAGGGTGATGACGATCGAGGGCACATGGGCGCCGATGCGGCGGGTGTAGATGTCGCGCGCGCCGTTCAGCACCGTGGCGCCGAGGCAGAGCAGCGCCCAGCCATCGAGGCCGTCGGGAGTCGGCTTTATGATCAGCAGGACGCCGGCGAAGCCGGCTGTCACGGCCGCCCAGCGCCGCCAGCCGACATGCTCGCGCAGCAGCAGCACGGCGAGCACGCAGATCGCCAGCGGCGCCGCCATGTTGATCGCGGTGGCGATCGAGATCGGCATGTTGAACAGGGCCACGAGGTAGCCGAAGGTGCACAGCACGTCGAGCAGCGCGCGGAAGGCGACGTGCGGGTCGGCAAGCCGGGGCAGGTTGCGGACCTGGCCCATGGCCATCACCGCCACGAGCACCAGCGCCGTGGCGAAGAGGCCGCGAATGAAGATGGCCTGCGCCGCCGGCATGGCCTCGGCCGCCGCCTTGATCAGGGCATCGTTGACGATGAACAGCGTCATCGCCGCCGCCATGGCGATGATGCCGCGCCGGTTGGCATCGGCCGGGTGGGCGGAGAGGGCGACAGCCGTCGACATGTCGGGGCACGATCCTAGCGGCGCGCATCGCGCGCGCCAGCGCGATGTTGCGCAACCCTGTCATTCCGGTGGGGCGAGGCCGCCGTCGCCTGCCTGGCGCGGCGCGGTCCTATGCCGTCGTGTGGCCCATCTTCAGGATCATGTCCCAATGGGCGTCGGACACCGGCTGCACCGACAGCCGCGACAGGCGCACCAGCGCCAGGTCCTTGAACTTCGGCTCGGCCTTGATGTCGGCCAGGGTCACCGGCGTCTTCAGCGGCTTCACCGTCGCGAGGTCGACCATGCCGAACTTGCCCGTCTTGTCGGTGTGGTCGGGGTAGTATTCCTTCACGACCTTGGCGATGCCGACGATCTCCTTGCCTTCGCCGGAATGATAGAAGAACGCCAGGTCGCCGACCTTCATCGCCTTCATGTTCGCGCTGGCCTGGAAGTTGCGCACGCCGCTCCAGAACGTCTGCTTGTCCTTCACGAGCTGGTCCCAGGAATAGGTGGACGGCTCGGATTTCACCAGCCAATGGGCCATATCACTCTCCCTCGCCCTTCAGTGGCCGCGCCAGCAGCGCCCGGATCGTGTCGTCGATGTCGGCGCCATCATGCAGCAGCGCCGCGACGGCGGCACAGATCGGCATCTCGACCTGGTGGCGGGCTGCCAGCGCCTGCACGATGGGGGCGGTATGGAAGCCCTCGGCCACGCTCGACCGCCCGGCCAGGAAATCGGCGGCCTTGATGCCCTGGCCGACCGCGACGCCCAGCGAGCGGTTGCGCGACAGCGGGCCGTTGCAGGTCAGGGTGAGGTCGCCCAGCCCGGCCAGGCCCGCGAGCGTCTCCAGCCGCGCGCCCATGGCCAGGCCCAGCCGTGCCATCTCGGCGAAGCCGCGGGTCAGCACGGCGGCCCGCGCATTGTCTCCCAGCTTGCGCCCCTCGACGACGCCGCAGGCGATCGCCAGCACGTTCTTGATGGCGCCGCCCAGCGCCACGCCGGTCACGTCATCGGTCCAGTAGGGCCGGAATGTCGGCGTGCGCAGCGCATGCGCCAGCGCTTCACCCAGGGCGCGGTCGGGGCTGGCCAGCGTGACCGCCGTCGGCAGCCCCTGCGCGACCTCCTCGGCGAAGGTCGGGCCGGACAGCATCGAGATCGAATGGCCGGGCAGCGCATCGGAGACGACCGCGGGCATCAGCTTCGCCGCCGCCGCCTCGATGCCCTTGGCGCAGACCACGATCGGCACCGTCGCCGGCACCAGCGGCGCCAACTGGCGCGCCACCGCGCCGGACGCCTGCGCCGGCGTTACCAGCAGGACGACGTCGCAGGACGCGAGATCAGCCAGCGCCGAAGTAGCGGTGATGCCGGCCGCGATCGTGTGTCCCGGCAGGTAGCGCTGGTTGCGGCGGGCGGTGTTGATGTCGTCGACGACTTCGGGCTCCAGCGCCCACAAGGTCACCTGACGGCCGGCCCGCTGCGCCGTCAGCGCCAGCGCCGTGCCCCAGGCGCCGCCGCCCACGATCCCGACATGTGCGTAGAGGGAGGATGGCATCTCGGGCCGGACTCAGGAGGTGCGTCGCTGCGGCGCCTGCGGGCCGCGGTTGCGGAAGAACGTGGTGAGCACGAAGCGCCGGCCGCGCGTCACCGGCAGGGCCTCGTGCAGCAGCGAGCACGAGAACACGGCCGCGGCACCGGCCTTGGGCTTGTAGCGCGTCGGCCCGTATTCCGGGAACGCCAGCTCGCCGCCATCGTAGTCCTCGTTCAGGTTCAGGGAGACTGCGAACGTGCGGTCTGCCGTCTGCGGCGTGCCGTTGTCGCGGTGGGCCCGGAAATAATGCTGCGCCTCGGCTGCATATGAGATGATGACATGCGCATCGAAGCCGAACTCGGCATCCCACGCGAACACCTTGCCCAGCTCCGGCCCGATGCGGTAGGCGAGCCGGTCGGAGATCTGCTTGTTGATGTTCTGATCGGTGACGATGTGGTCCTCGGTGCGCTTGCGGTCGGCCGCCATGACATTGCCGTAGCGGCTGGCCACGCCGCCGTCGGCGCGCTCGCCCGCCGACCACAGGTCGATCAGCGCACGGCAGAACGGCGGCTCGAACACGCGCGGCAGCATCAGCACCGGCGCCGCCGAACCGAACAGCAGTTGCTGCTCCGCCGGCCGGTCGGCGCGGGCGACGGCGATCGCGTCGCGGATGGCGGCGAGCTGCGTCTCGAGCGGGCCGGCGGCCGTCTGGCCGACAAGCCTCTGGTTGGCGTCGAGCACCAGCGTGCGCCGTGCCGGCGATGCGGTGGCGGATGCCGTATCCGGTGCCAGCAGCGGGCGCAGGAAGCGGCGCTCGGCGTCGCACAGGATGAAGGATCTGTCGACGCCCGGTATCGTGCCGACGTTCAGCGACGACGGCGCGGCGCCAATGATCATGGCGGGCGTCGCACCCTGCGCCACGGCGTCGGACAGGATCCGCATGGCGTCGTCATCGAGCGCGCGTGCGTCGGCCAGGGCGATCAGCACCACCGGCTCGCCCTGGAATGCCCACTGCAGCTTGCGCATCTGTCCATCGAGGCTCGGCAGCGGGATGTCGGGGACCCGATCGCCGGGTCGGAACGGGAAGGCAGGGCCGTTCATGCTCACACACTGAGGTTGAAGGCCACCGAGATGCGCTCGGCCGCGCCGTGATAGGGGCGCACGGCGTGCAGCATCCAGGCGGGAAACATGACCATGCGGCCGGCGCGGGGCGGGATGGTCTCGCAGGCGCCCATCGAACGGCCGCCGGGCACGGTCCAGGCAAGATGGGGCGCGTACATCGCTGGCGCCGCGCCGCGCGGATCCATGAACTCCAGCTCGCCGCCCAGCGACGGATCCGTTCCGATGCCGCCGTCCTCGACGTAGTAGACGCCCGACCAGAAGCTGCCGGGATGGAAATGAAACTCGTTGCCGTGGCCGGCGCGGTTCACGTTGGCCCAGATGTTGGACTTCCATGTGATCGGCACGGGACGGCCCTGGCGATCGCAGGTGAGGCCGTTGGCGACGCCGCGGGCCACGTCGAGCAGCCGTGCCGCGGCGCCGCCGCCCCAGCGTTCCATGTCCCAGCTCGATTGCCAGCCGCCGAGGTTGCTGTGCTGCGTGCTGGGCGTCGCCTTCTCCTGCGCCAGGATCACGGCCTTGAGCTCGGCGTTGAGCGCGGCGGCGCCGGGAACGTCCACCACGGCGATGGGCGTGGCGAACAGCGGCGCGACTTCGACTTTCGGGGCAGCAGACGACATGGCGGCAGCCTACACCTTCACGCCGGCGCCGACACCGGTCCTGCCGATCGCGGCGGTTGCCGCCGGGTCGAGCGGCCAGCGCGGCCGCGGGGCGACGTCGAGGCCGTCGACCAGCCCCAGCCGCAGCCGCTCGATGCCGGCCCAGGCGATCATCGCTGCGTTGTCGGTGCAAAGTGCCGGCGGCGGCGCCACGAGGCGCGCGCCGCATGAAGCCGCGACATCTGCCAGCCGCGCCCGCAGGTGCTGGTTGGCGGCGACGCCGCCTGCCACCACCAGCGGCACGGGCGTGTCGGGAGGGAGGCCGCAGGTGGTGCGGAACATGTCGAAGGCATGACGGCAGCGGTCGACCAGGATGTCGCCCACGGTGCGCTGGAAGCTCGCCGCCAGGTCGGCGATCGCGCGCGGATCGTCCTTCGGCAGGCCTGCGGCGGCTAGCCGCACCGCCGTTTTCAGGCCGGAGAACGAGAAATCGCAGCCCGGCTTGCGCCACAGTGGGCGTGGCAGGTCGAATTTCGCCGGATCGCCATCGCGTGCGGCGCGCTCGACGGCGGGCCCGCCGGGAAAGCCCAGGCCCAGCAGCTTGGCCGTCTTGTCGAAGGCTTCGCCGACAGCATCGTCGATGGTGGTGCCCAGGCGCCTGTAGCGCCCGACTCCCTGGACCGCCAGGAGCTGGCAGTGTCCGCCCGAGACCAGCAGCAGCAGGAAAGGGAAGGCGACCGGCTCGACCAGGCGCGTGGTGAGCGCGTGGCCTTCGAGGTGGTTGACGGCCAGGAACGGCTTGTCATGCGCCAGCGCGATCGCCTTGGCCGTCATCACGCCCACGATCACGCCACCGATCAGGCCGGGCCCCGCCGTCGCGGCGACGCCGTCGAGGTCGGCGAAGCCGACACCGGCATCGGCCAGCGCGCGGGCCACCATGCCGTCGATGCGCTCGAGATGGGCGCGGGCAGCGATTTCCGGCACCACGCCGCCGAACGGCCGGTGCTCGCTGAGCTGGGCGTAGATCGCGTTGGCACGAATCCGGCCCACCGGCGTGCCCGGCGTCGGGTCGGCCTCGACCACGGCGGCCGCCGTCTCATCACAGCTTGTCTCGATTCCCAGCACCAGCATCAAGTCAGCCCATCTGGCAGAGCCGACCTTGTAGCCGCTGCCGCGGCCTCTGGCCACTTTCGCGGGACGCGGCGGAAGGCTACACCCTTTTGCATGACGTCCCCTGTTCTTCGCATCGGCACACGCGGCAGCAAGCTGGCCCTGGCTCAGGCAACGCTGGTATGTGACGCCCTGAAGGCGGCCCATCCGGCGCTGGCGCGCGATGGCGCCCTCGAGATCGTCGCGATCCGCACCACGGGTGATCGCGAGCAGGCGCGCAAGCTGTCGGAAATCGGCGGCAAGGGCCTCTTCACCAAGGAGATCGAGGAGCAGCTGCTGGACGGTTCGGTCGATATCGGCGTGCACAGCACCAAGGACATGCCGACGCTGCAGCCGGATGGACTGGCCCTGGCGGCGTTCCTGCCGCGCGAGGATCCGCGCGACGTGTTGATCGCGCGCGGCGATGCGCGCGCGATCGCCGATCTGAAGAAGGGAGCCACCGTCGCAACCGTGGCGCTGCGCCGTCAGGCGCTGCTGCTGCATCGCCGGCCCGACCTGAGGGTCGAGCCGATCCGCGGCAATGTCGACACGCGGCTGCGCAAGCTTCAGGACGGCGCCGCCGATGCGCTGATCCTGGCACGGGCCGGACTCAATCGGCTGGGCCGCGGCGATGTCGGCGTGGTGATCCCCGTCGACGAGATGCTGCCGGCGGTGGGCCAGGGCGCCGTGTGCATCGAATGCCGCAGCGACGATGGGCGGGTGCGCGATCTGCTGGCCGCGATCGACCATCAGGCGACGGCGCGCTGCGTGCGCGCCGAGATCGCGATGCTGCGCGTGCTCGATGGCTCGTGCCGCACGCCGATCGCCGGCCATGCCGTGCTCGACGGCGGGCAGCTCTGGCTGCGGGCGCTGGTGGCGCGGCCCGATGGCAGCGAGGTGATCGCCACCGAGCGGCGTGGCGCTGCCGGTGACGGCGACGCGCTGGGCGTCGATGCCGGCGAGGAGCTGCGGCGCCGCGCCGGCCCCGGCTTCTTCGGCTGAGCCGCGCGCGATGCGCGTCCTCATCACGCGGCCCGAGCCCGAGGCGCAGTCTTTCGCCGAGCAGCTGAGCGCGCGTGGGCACGAGGCGCTGCTGGCGCCCATGCTGAGCGTGGTGATCCTGCCGGTGCCGGACGGGCTTGCCGATCAGCTGGCAGCGGCTCAGGCGGTCCTGCTCACCAGCATCAACGGCGCGCGGGCGCTGGCGCAGGCCACCAAGGTGCGCGGCTATCGCATCATGGCGGTCGGCGATGCGACGGCCGACGCCGCGCGCCAGCTCGGGTTCACGGACGTGGTGTCGGCCAGCGGCGACGGGCGGACATTGATCGCTTTCGTGTCGCGGCGGCTGTCGCCGGCGGATGGCCGGCTGATCCATGCCGGCGGCGCCGTGAAGGCTGGCGACATCGCCGGCGTCCTGCGGACGGCAGGCTTCACTGTCGACGACGTCGTGCTCTACGAGACACGCAACGTCGATGCCTTGCCCCGCGAGATCGTGCAGGCCATCGAGGACGGGCGCGTCGACGCAGTCACGTTTTTTTCGCCACGCACGGCGCAGGCCTTTGTTAAGGTGGCCGAGCAGACCGGCATCGCGCCGTTCCTGGCGCGGACGGTTGCCGTGGCCATCAGTCCGGCCGCGCTGGCTGGCGCCGATGGCATTTCGTGGCGTGCGCGGATTGCTGCGCGCACGCCGACCCAGGACGGTGTCCTCGCTTCCCTCGATGCGGTGACGCCACCACGAACGGGATCGCCGACAATGAGCGACGACAAGAAGTCGACTGCCCCCGAGGCAGATGCTGGCGACAAGATCCAACCGACCGAAGCGGCAGACGACAACGCGGTGGCGGCAGCCGGCACGCAGGCGGCTTCTCACGCTCCAGCGCCGCGCCGCGGCGTGGGCGTCGTCGGTGCCTTCATCAGCGGCCTCGTCGCATCGGTCGTCGTCCTCGGCGGCGCGTTGGCCGTCTACGAGGCGCGGCCGCAGGCGGTGCGCCAGTTCTTTGCGCCAACTGCGCAGGATGCCGGCAACGCACCGGTGTCGCGGGAGACATTGGCCGGTTCCTTGAAGCCGCTGGATGAACGCCTGGCGCAGCTCGAGGCCAAGGCACGGGCGCTCGACACGGTTGCAGCCCAGGCAGCCCAGCTCAAGGAGCTGCAGGACAAGCTGGCGGCGCAGGGGAGCCGGCTGGCCGCGATGCAGGACCTCGCTGCGAAGGTCGATGGTCTTGGCAAGAGTGGTGACGTGGAGGCGGCGGCGCGCATCGCGGCCGATATCGCGCAAGCCCGCCAGGAGCTGGCGACGCTGCGATCCGATATGGCGACGCTGAAGAATCGGCAGGAGGCGGCGGACACGACGATCCGCTCATTGACGGACCGGGCTGCCGCGCCGGGCGCCACGACGAGCGATGTCCCGGCCGATGTGGCGCGCCAGGTCGCGGTCCTGATGGATCGCCTCGACCGGCTCGAGAAGCGCGAGGCCCAGGTCAGCGGCACGTTGAGTGGCGTCGTCGACAGCGCCGCGCTCGCGCGCGCGGTCGGCGAGGCCGAGGCACGGCTGCGCGATCAGCTTGCACGCAACACGACCGAGATCGAACGCACGCGCGGCATGACGGCAGCGTTGACGGAGCGCGTGACCGCCGTCGAGAAGGACGTGACCGCGAAGCTCGACGCCGTGCGCCAGGACGTCGCCTCGCGCGGCGACAGCGACCGGCGCGCCGGCGACAACGGCCGAGCCGCGGCCGCGTTGGGCATCGCCACGCGGCTGCGCCAGGCGATCGATGCCGGCGGTCCGTTCGTGGCCGACGCCGACTTGCTGAAGCCGCTGGCCGCCGGTGATCCGGCCATCGCCGCCATCCAGGGCGAGCTGGCGCCGTTCGCGTCCGCCGGTGTTGCCACCCGCCGGACGCTGGCCGGCGCGTTTCCCGAGATGGCGCGCCGCGTGCTGGCAGCGGACGTCGCCGACGACTCCTGGGGAGAACGCCTGCTGGGCAAGCTCAAGCAGCTCGTGTCGATACGCCGCGTCGGCGACGATGTCGTCGGCGCGACGCCGGAGGCGATCCTGGCGCGCGCCGAGGCGGCGATCGAGGCTGGCGATATCGCCAAGGCCGTGGCCGAGATGAAGGGGTTGAAGAGCCCCGCCATCGATCCGGCGCGCGACTGGCTGGCGCGCGCCGATGCCTATCTCGCGGCCCAGCGCGCCGTCGATCGGCTTAGCCTTCACGGCATCGGCCTGCTGTCGCGGGCCGACTCCAAGTAACGCGGCGGCTGGAGCACGATACGCATGACCCTTGTGCGGACCCTGGTCTGGTTTGTGCTGCTTGTTGTGGCCATGACCCTCGCCGTCTGGCTGGTGGAACGGCCCGGCGTGGTGACGGTGCAATGGCACGGCTGGCGGCTCGACACCAGCGTCGGCGTGGTGCTGATCGTGATCGTCGTGCTCTGCGTGCTGGCGGCGCTGCTCTATGCGCTGTGGCGCTGGCTCGCCGGCGCGCCGTCCACCGTGTTCGACATCTGGGGCGAGTCGCGCCGTCGCAAGGGCTATCGCGCGCTGACGCAGGGCATGGTCGCGGTCGCTGCCGGTGATGCGGCCGAGGCGCAGCGTTGCGCCCGGCTGGCCGAGAAGCTGCTCGAGGAGCCGCCGCTGACGCGCCTGCTGTCGGCCCAGGCGGCCCAGCTTGCCGGCGACCGTGATGCCGCGCAGCGTTATTTCGCGGCCATGCTCGACGATCCGCAGATGGCCTTCCTCGGGTTGCGCGGGCTCATGATGCAGTCGCTGAAGGATGGCAATTCGAGCAAGGCGCTGGCCTATGCCGAGCAGGCCTTCCAGCGCCGGCCCGACACGCCGTGGGTCGTGCGCTCGCTGTTCGACATGCAGGCGCAGGCCGGCAAATGGAGCGCGGCGCAGGAGACCCTGCAGGTCGGGCTGAAGCGCAAGATCGTCGATCCGGAGCGCGGCCGCACGCTCAGCGCCCTGCTGCTGGTCGAGCGCAGCCGCGCCGCCGAGCGCGGCGGCGCCGACCAGGATGCCGTCGACCATGCCAGGGCGGCGCTGGCGCTGGCGCCGGAACGCGAGCCCGTGGCCTATCGTTACGCCGAGCTGCTGATCAAGCGTGGTGACGGCAGGAAGGCGATGAAGGCGATCGAGCGCGCCTGGCCGGTGTCGCCACATCCCGATCTGGCGCAGCTCTACCTCGCGGCTGCCGGCGAGAAGGATGCGCTCAAGCGGGTGCAGGCCCTCAGTCGCCTGACGGCCGGCAACCCCGATGATCTCGACAGCCGCATTGCGCTGGCCCGCGAATGCCTGGAGGCGCGGCTATGGGGTGAAGCCCGGCGCCATCTCGTGGCGGCCGGCGCCGAGCGGCCGGATGCGCCGACGCGGCTGTGCCGGCTCATGGCCGACCTGGAGGAGCAGGAGTACGGCGACGGCGAGAAGGTGCGCCAATGGCTGGCGCGCGCCGCCGACTCGCCGGGCGACCGGCAGTGGCGCTGCCGCAGCTGCGGCGCGGTCCACGACAGGTGGCTGGCCGTCTGCGATTCCTGCGCCGCCTTCGGCACCACCGAATGGCAGATGCCGCCGCCGTCATCCCATGCCGTGGCGGCGGCCGCAGCCACCAGCACGCTGCGCCTGCGCCCCGAGCAGGAGGTCCTGCCGCCGGATCCGCCGGCCGAGGCGAAAGCGCCGGCATCCTGAATCTCGCCGGCGAGTCACTTCAGCACGAAGCGGCGTATGTCGGCCGCGCTGCGGTCGGGGACTTCCTCCATCGGCACATGCGCGGCATCGGGATAGACCAGCAGCGTGCTGTCCGCGATATCGTGCTGTAGCCGCCTGGCATCGGCCGCCGGAACCCAACGGTCCTGCGCGCCCCACAGGATCAAGGTCGGGAGCGCAAGCGACTTCAGCGGCGCCGGGTCCAGGCGCGTCGCGTGACGCAGGCGTTGCAGCGTCGCCGCGCGATTGCCGTCGCGGCGCAGCAGGTCGTGGTAGCGGCGCACATCGGCTGGATCGAGCTTGTCCGGATCGGCATAGGTCTCGCGCAACGTGCGTGCGGCCAGCCAGCGCGGCTTCAGCATCGTGACGATCTCGCCGAGGACGGGCGCCTGCGCCAGGCGCAGCGACAATGGCGGCGCGCCGTCGCGGGGATAGGCGGCGGTGTCGATCAGCACGAGATGCGTCACGCGCTGCCGGTGCCGTGCAGCCAGGGTCCACGCCACGGCACCACCCATCGAATGGCCGACGGCGACGAAGCGCGGGATGTCCAGCCTGTCGGCGATCTGCACGACGAGGTCGGCATAGGCCGGGATGGAATAGTCGCCGCGCGGCCAGGGGCCAGTCAGGCCGTGACCCGGCAGGTCGAGGCTCACCAGGCGGGCACTGTCGGCCAGACGCCGCGCCCATGGTTCCCAGACCTGCAGCGATCCGTTGGAGCCGTGCAGCAGGATCAGCGTCGGGCCTCGCCTGCTGCCCTCGTCGCGGACATGGATCGCGGCGCCATCGATGTCGATGAATTGCGAGCGCGGCGAGGCGTAGCGGGATTTCAGCGTCTCCACCGGGATGTCGGGCGTGTAGAGCACGGCGCCGGCGACCAACATCAGGGTGATGGCCGCGCCGGCAGCGAGGCCCGGCCAGCGTCCTCTCACGTTGCGGCCGGTGGCGGCCGGACCGCCGGCGGCGGCACTGCCGCCAGCGCGATCCCGGCCTCGGCCAGGCCGGCCAGGATGGAGCGGTTGAGCGCGTTCTGTGCGGCCACGGTATTGGCGACGTTGTCGACATGGGCGCGCAGCTCGAACTCCAGGCCGACCGGGCTGATCGTCTTGAACATCACCAGCGCGCGCGGCACGGCGACGGTGTGCGGGTTGTCCTCGGCGGCCTGGCGCAGGATCGCCTCGACCTTGTCGGCGTCGCTGCCATGGACGACGCTGATCGGCAGGTCGATCCGGCCGACATTGTCGGCGTAGGTCCAGTTGACGACGGCGCTCTGCAGGAACTCGCTGTTGGGCACGATGACCATGGCCCGCTGCCCGGTCTCGATCTCCGTGGCGCGGACATTGATGCGCCGCACGATGCCCTCGTGCCGGCCGACGATCACCCGGTCGCCGACCTTGATCGGCCGCTCCAGCAGCAGCACCACGCCGGAGATCGTGTTGTTGGCCAGGTTCTGCAAGCCCAGGCCGATACCGACGGACAAGGCGCCGACGATCAGGGCAAGGTTGGTGAAGTCGATGCCCAGCGCCGAGATCGCCAGCAGCACGGCGGCGATGAAGCCGACATAGTTGACCATCGAATCGATGGTCAGCCGGATGTCGTCCTGCATGTTCAGCGACGGCAGGAACCGCTCGCGCAGCCCGCGGCGGGCAAGCCGGACCGCCGTGATCGCCGCCACGAACACCAGCAGCGCCACGACCATGTCGATCGGCGAGATCCGGTGCTGGCCGATGGAGAAGCCGGTCAGCAGCCGCTTGGCCTTGTCGAGGATGTCGTCGAGGTCGGCGCCCCAGAGGACCGGCACGAGCACGCAGACGATGACCAGCAGCAGCAGGTCGGCCAGCATCACGATGGCGAAGGGGCCATGGATGGGGGCGTCGGGGGCCAGGCCGAAGACGCGGCGCAGCCAGCGCCCGGGCGGCGTGTCGGGTGCGCCGGCGGCGTGCACCACGTCACGGACAAGCGCGTGCACGATCATGGCGATCACCACGACCAGCACCGACCCGAGCAGCGCGCTGCTGGCGTGGACGGCCAGCGCCGTGTAGCCCAGCAGCGCCGCCACCACGATCGCGATCAGCAGCACGCTCAGCCCCAGCCGGCCCAGCAGCCAGGGATAGCCGCCGATCAGCCGGGGCGTGTCGCCCTCGGCGACCTCGCTCGATTGCCAGGCGTCGGATCGCAGCGCCGGCTGTCCGAAGGCGAGCAGGCCGACCGCGACAGCAAAACCAAGGACTGAAGCCAAGCGCGCCACCTCGACCGTGCCGCCGGGCAGCTGCAGCAGCCAGAACGCCGTGATCGGTCCGGCAAGGGAAACGAACCCGGCCAGGCGCTGGATGCGAGCGCAGAACACCTCGGCGCTGTGGGCGGAGAACGGCAGCAGCCGCCATGTCGGCCGGCGCGGCGTGAGGCTCGCTTCCGAGAGGCCGTAGACGACCAGGAAGAAGATCGCATTGTAGGCCACGTTGAGCAGCGTGGTCAGCGCCGGGCGCATCGCCTCGGGCGACGCCTCGACCGAGGGCAGCCAGGACACTGCCAGCAGGACTCCCAGCACCGGCAACGCCACCATGCCGACGCCGTCGAGCAGCGCCGCGATCGCCCGCTCGCGATAGGACGGCTCGGTGATCGCCTGGCCGCGGCCATGGTAGTGCCGCAGCCAGACCAGCCCGAGCCAGCAGATGGCCAGGCCGATCACGCTGGCGATGGTGCGGCCGCGGTGCTCGGCATCCTTCAGGGCCGCGGTCATCGCGCCCGAATCGGCCAGCGCGCGCCACGCTTCCATCTGCGTCTTCCAGGCGAAATCAATATCGTCGCCGAGGCGCAGCCATGTCGATGGTGCAAGCGGCGGGTGCTTGCGCCTCAGGACGATGCGGGCAAACTGGTCGCTGCGCGCCTTGGCGATCTGCGCCGTGAGCTGATCGGCCCGGGCGATGATCAGCTCCGCCTGCTTCACGCGTGCGTCGACCAGCGCCAGATTGGCGCGCAGTCGATCGCGCTGCGCCTTGAGCGCCTCCGATTCGGGCGCCTGGTCCGTGGGTGGCGCGTCGGGCGTCTTGGTGCCCAGCGCCGGGTCGGGGCGTGCCTCCAGTGGCGCCAGCAGGGTGCGCAGCGAGCTTCCCTCGTCGCGGGCCTGCTCGGCCGCCCGGGAAGCGGCCTGGCGGATCATGGTCGTCTCGTTGCGCAAGCGCTCGATCTCGGCATCGATCAGGTTGGGCCGCCCGGCTTCCTGCGCGATCTGGTCCAGCGCCCGCGTCCATGTCTCGACCATCAGGCCGAAAGGCCGCTGCTCGCCACTCGATGGCGGCGGTGACGCCTGCCCCAGGACGACCGCGGGAAACGCCAGCCACAGCACGCCGATCAGGATGAAGCGCAGGAGCTTGGTCATGGATGCAAATTGTGGAATAGCCAGATATGGACCGGCAACGTGCCACCTTTGCGGCCGCATTGCAGCAGCACACATCCATCCAATGACGGCAACCTTGCAGCAGGCTTGAGGGTGCGAGCGAGATGCCGCCGGTTATCTCGGCAGCTTTTCGTTTCCACCGGGTGCGGACCCGGCCTCCAGGATGGCGGTCAGCGCGGAGGCCTCGGTGACCGGCGCCGAGCAAGCCATGTTGCGGCAGACATAGGCGGTTGGCCGGCCGCCGATCATGCCCTTGCCGGCGGCGGGGTGCCCGGCCGGCAGGGCTGCGTCGGGGGGCAGCAGGCGGATCACCTTGTCCGGCAGCGAGCGGCCATGGACGGCGGCTGTGAGGGCATGCGTGGCCGAGTCGTTCGGCGGGCCGACGATCACGATCTCGACCATCGCCTGCAGCAGCTCGGCGTTGTTCATCAGGGTCATCAACGGGAAGAAATTGCGCTCGACCTCTCCTGCGAAGGCGGCAATCACGCGCTCGGCCCGGTCGCGATAGCGCTGCTCGCCGGTCAGGGACCACAAGCGTGCCAGCACGCCGACCATGGTGCCGTTGCCCGACGGCACGGCGCTGTCATGCGCGTCGGTGCGGCGCACGATCACGTCCGAAGCATCCGCCGCGGTGAAGAAATAGCCACCGGCGTCGCCATCGCCGAAATGCGTGTCGAGGACTTCCGTCAGGCTCGCCGCGGCGTCGAGATAGCGCCCTTCGCCGCCGGTCTCGAACAGCGCCAGCGCCGCGCGTGCCATGTTGGCGTGGTCGTCGAGCGTGCCACGGTGCTTGGCGATGCCCTTGCGCCAGGAGTGAAACAGCCGTCCGTCATCGCCGCGCATGGACCAGATCGTGTCGAAGGCGCGGGTGGCCGCTTCGCGCCATGCCGGGCGATCGAAGACCGCTGCCGCGTTGGCCAGGGCGGCGATCATCAGGCCGTTCCAGTCGGCCAGCACCTTGTCGTCCCAGCCCGGCCAGACGCGCGTATCGCGCACGGCCTTGAGCCTGGCGCGCAACATTGCCAGCCGCGCTTCGTCGTCCTCGGACAGCAGCGCCGGCTTGCGGTTGCGATGCAGGATATTGGCGCCGTGCTCCCAGTTGCCGTCCGGACGCACGTCGTAGACCTGGCGGAAGAACGCAGCATCGGCTTCGCCGAGCACGGCGTCGATCTCGGCGGCACGCCAGACGTAGAACTTGCCTTCCTCGCCCTCGCTGTCGGCGTCATAGGTCGCCGCGAAGGCGCCGTTGGCCGCGACCATCTCACGCAGCACCCAGTCGCAGGTCTCGGCGATTCGCAGGCGGTAGAGCGGGCTCTTCGTCTCCTGCCAGACCAGGGTCAGCAGTTCGACAAGCTGCGCATTGTCGTAGAGCATCTTCTCGAAATGCGGGATCAGCCATTCGGCGTCGGTCGCGTAGCGCGCGAAGCCGCCGCCGAGGTGATCGTAGATGCCGCCCTGGCACACGCGATCCAGCGTCACCGTCACGGCGTCGAGCAGGGCCGCCTCGCGCCGGCCGCCGGCGAGCCAGCTGCGCCATAGCCGCTCGAAAACGGTTGTGTTGGGAAATTTCGGCGCCTGGCCGATGCCGCCCCAGATCGGGTCGACCTCCCGCGCCAGCCGTGTCGCGACCTGGGCGAACAGGGCCGGCGGCAGCGCCGTCGTCCCCGGCGCGACCTCGACGGCCTGGCCGCGTGCCCGCTCGCGCAGCGCGGTCAGCAGCGCCTCGCGATTCTGCTCGATCGCATCCTTCTTGTCGCGATACGCGCTGGCGACGCTGCGCAGGATGTCGGCGAATGCCGGCCGTCCATACCTGGCCGGCTGCGGGAAATAAGTGCCGCCCCAGAAGGGCTCGCCGGCCGGCGTGCAGAACATGGTCAGCGGCCAGCCGCCTTGCTGGCCCAGCAGCGCCAGCGCCTGCTGGTAGATCGTGTCGATGTCGGGACGCTCCTCGCGGTCGACCTTGATGTTGATGAACAGCGTGTTCATCGCCGCGGCGACGTCGTCGGACTCGAAGCTCTCGTGCGCCATCACATGGCACCAGTGGCAGGCGGCGTAGCCGATCGACAGCAGGATCGGCCGGTCCAGCCGCCGGGCCTCGGCCAGCGCCGCGTCACCCCACGGCCACCAGTGCACGGGGTTGTCCGCGTGCTGCAGCAGGTAGGGGCTGGTCTCGTCGGCTAGCCGATTTCGGCCGGCGATGGTGCTCATCACAGCCTCCCTGAAGCAGCCCGGCATCGCGATGGCCGGGCAACGGCCGCCCTGCCGCCGGGTTCCGGCGAGGCGATCCGTCGCCATAGCACGCCCCCGGTCCGGCGCCAGCCGCCGTCGTCGGTGTCCTGGCAGGGGGCCGGTGTCTGGCGCCGGCGCCCGTCGTCGCCTAATCTGCGGCCGCCGACTGGAGGCACCGCAATGAAAGTCAATGTACAGATCGACTGCACGCCGGAGGAAGCCCGCTCCTTTTTCGGGCTGCCGGACCTCAAGCCGATGCAGGACCGCATCCTGGCCGAGATCGAGCAGCGCATGAAATCCAGCCTCAACGCCATGGACCCGTCGGAAATCTTCAAGACGTGGCTGCCGGCGTCCATGCAGGGTGTCGAGCAGATGCAGCAAGTGCAGCAGATGTTCTGGCAGAACCTGGCGGCGATGGCCGGCAGCCAGAAGAAGTGACCGGTCCATTGCTCACGTGGCGCCTGGCCGGATGTCGGATCGGGAGGTCGTCATGAATCGGATCATGGGCATCACTGTCGTGGTGCTGGCGATCGTGGGCGCTGTGCTGGCGCTCTGGAGCCTGCCCGGCACGCCGCTGGCGGACCGCACGAAGGCTGAGCTGGCGCAGGCGGCGGCGGCGCGCGACGCCGCCGAGAAGGCGCTCGCAAGCGCGCGCGCCGAGGTCGACCGCGCCCTGGCCGCCGACGCGACCGCCAGAGCCGACGCCGCGAAAGCCGTGGCGGCGGCGCGCGAGGAGGGCGAGCGCAACCTGACGGCAGCCCGGGCCGAGGCCAACAAGGCCATAGCCGCGGCCAGGGTCGAAGCCGAGAAGTCGCTGGGCAGCGAGAAGGAGGCAGCCCTGCGCGAAGCCGTCGAGCAGGCGGTGAAGTCGGCCAAGGCCGATGGCGAGAAGGCGGCGGCGGCGTTGCGCGACCAGCTGGGCCAGTGCCAGGCTGCGGCAGCCAAGAAGCCGGATGCCGACTCGGCACGCTGCGCGACGGCGACGCCGCCGGCCACCGGTCCGGTCGACGCGACCGATATCGGCCGTGAGCTGGACACCAACGGCAGCATCGCGCTCTACGGCATCCAGTTCGACATCGGCAGCGCCAAGCTCACCGATGAGTCGCGCGCCTCGATCGACGAGCTCGCCAAGCTGATGAAGAGCGATTCCGATCTGAAGCTGCTGATCGTGGGGCACACCGACAGCCAGGGCGATTTCGCCACCAACCGGACCCTTTCCGAGCAGCGCGCGCAGGCCGTGGTGACGGACCTGGTGGCGCGACTGGGCGCCGACCGCACCCGGCTGTCGTCGGCTGGCATCGCCGACCTCTCGCCGCTGGCGACCAACGACACCGAGGCTGGCCGCGCCCGCAACCGCCGTGTCGAGATCGTGAAGCGATAGAGCGGGCCGTCGGATCCATCCATCGGCGGCGGGACGGCCGAGCCCGGCGCCGCGCGAGAAATCGCCTACTCCAGCAGCTCGCCCAGCCGCGTGAGGATGCGGTCGGGCCGGACCGTCGAATCCGCCGGCAGACCCATGCCATGCGGGTCGTACCAGATGCCGCGCATGCCCAGCCGCTGCGGCATCACGACTTCCCACTCGACATTGTCGCCGATCATCCAGCATGCCTGCGGCGGCACGCCGAGCCGGCCGAGCACGTGGATATAGACTTCCGGATCGGGCTTGCCCTTGCCGAACTCGCCCTCGATCTGGATGTGCTCGAAGCGGTGCTCGAGGTCGAAGCGCACCACCTTCGCCCGCTGGGTCAGGGCGGCGCCGTTGGTCACCAGCGCCAGCTTGATGCCGGCTGCACGCAGCCGGTCGAGCGTGTCGTGCGCGTCCGGAAACAGCTTGTATTCCTGGCGGCGCAGCTCGGTGAAGGCATCGCCGATGCGGTCGGCGAGCACGTCATCGGCCAGCTGCAGCCGGGCCAGCGCGCGTCGCACCACCAGCCGCCGGGCGCCGGCCAGATCGAGCCGCCAACGGGCCGCCTTGACCGGGTCGCTCCAGAAGGTGCGTCCTTCCTCCAGGATGGCGCGGTGCATGCGGGCAAAGCGGTCGGCGTCGTCGGGCAGCTCGCCCCTGAACCGCTCCAGCAGCCGCCACCAGGCTTCCTCGGGCTTGGCATAGGCCTGGATGATGGTGTCGTCGAGATCGAACAGGATGGCGGTGGGCAGGGCGGGCATGATGCGACCGGTGTAGCGGGGCTTGGGCCACGACGCCAGCGCCGGCATTGCGTAGGATACGCAGGGCAGGGAGGTGATGTTGATGGCCATGGAGATCGTGCGGTTTGCCGGCCTGGAGCCGGGCCCGAAGCTGCTGGTGCTGGGTGCCGTGCACGGCAACGAAACCTGCGGCACCGAGGCGATCCTGGCCACGATCGCCGATCGCCGCGACGGGCGGCTGGCGATCCAGCGTGGTCATGTCACCTTCGTGCCGGTCGCCAACCGAAAGGCCTACGACCAGGGGACGCGTGAAGGCGATCGCAACCTCAACCGCGATCTGCGCGAATACATCCTGCCGCAATGCCACGAGGACCGGGCCGCCAACATCCTCTGCCCGCTGCTGCGCGAGCACGACGTGCTGCTCGACATCCACTCCTTCAGCGGCCCGGGCGAGGCCTTCGTGTTCGTCGGGCCGCCCGACAACAGCGGTCCGATCGAGCCTTTCCGCTTCGCGGCCGAGGAAGGCGCCTTCGCGTCGCGGCTGGGTCCGCCGCTGCTGATGCACGGCTTCCTGGCGGCGCATGCGCGCGCCCAGGAAGATCTGGTGCGGCGCGGGCTGGCGGGAAGCTCCTTGTCCAAGGGCGTCGGCATGACCGAGTACATGCGTCGCTTCGGGGGCTACGGCGTCACCATCGAATGCGGCCAGCACCGCGACAGCCGAGCGCCTGAAATGGCCCGCCAGGCGATCCTCAATGCGCTGGCGCATCTCGCGCTGATCGACGCGCCGCCACCGGTGGCTTGCGCGACGCAGGCGATCGAGGTCGTCGAGGCAGCCTATGCCCTGGCGCCGGACGATCGCCTGGAGCGGCCGTTCGTATCGGGCGACACAGTCATGGCGGGGCAGGTGATCGCGCGGCGCGGCAATGGCGAGGTGCTCACGGCGCCGCGCGACGGCTTCGTGGTCTTTCCCAATTCCAGGCCGACGCCGATGGTGGAGCTCTACTATTTCGGCGTGAAGAGCACGCGCTTCGGCTGAGGCGCCGCGGCGGTCGTGGTCAGGCGGTGGTCCGCGCGGCCTTCTCGGTGATCCCCGACACGCCCTCGCGGCGCGCCAGCTCGGCCCAGACCTGGGTGGGCTTGACGCCCAGCGTCGCCCACAGGGCCAGCAGGTGGTAGAGCAGGTCGGCGCTTTCCAGGATCAGCTTGTCGGCATCGCCCTTGACGGCCTCGATCACCGCCTCGGTCGCTTCCTCGCCCAGCTTCTGCGCCAGCTTCTCCTGGCCGCGCGCCATCAGGCGGGCCGTGTACGACGTCCTCGGATCGGCACCCTTGCGGCTTTCGATCGTCGCGTAGAGCCGGTCAAGCATGTGCTGTGAGTCGTCGGCCACCAGCTCACGCTGGTTCTTTCCGGCGCGCTTCTTCGCTTTGACGACTTTCTTTTTCTGTCGGTGCTTGGCCATGGTCCGCTTGTCTGCGTCAGAGGGAGACGCGCCGGCCTTGGTGCCGATTCTGCGGTTGCTTCCCGAAAATCAACTCTACGCTACTTCTGTAATTTGTCTAAGAAGTTTGTATTCCCGCGCACCGGAACGCCGTGCTTCGCCAGGTGCGCCTTCGCCTCGGCGATGGTGAAGGTGCCGAAATGGAAGATCGACGCTGCCAGCACGGCGCTGGCGTGGCCTTGCACCACGCCGTCGACCAGGTGATCGAGCGTGCCGACACCGCCGGACGCGATGACAGGCACCGGCACCGCATCGCTCACAGCCTGTGTCAGCTCCAGATCGAAGCCGGCCTTGGTGCCGTCGCGATCCATCGATGTCAGCAGGATCTCGCCGGCGCCGCTGTCGGCCATGCGCCGGGCCCAGGCGACGGCGTCGAGGCCGGTCCCGCGGCGGCCGCCATGGGTGAAGACCTCCCATCGGTCCGGTCCAGTGCGCTTGGCGTCGATCGCCACTACGATGCACTGGTCGCCATATTTCTCGGCGGCGTCCTTCACGAACTCGGGCCGCGCCACGGCGGCTGAGTTGATCGACACCTTGTCGGCGCCGGCCAGCAGCAGCCGCCTTATGTCCTCGATCGTGCGCACGCCGCCGCCCACGGTCAGCGGCATGAAGCACTGCTCCGCCGTGCGGGCAACGACATCGTGGATGGTGTCGCGGTCTTCGTGGCTGGCGGTGATATCAAGGAATGTCAGCTCGTCGGCGCCGGCAGCGTCGTATACACGCGCCTGCTCGACCGGATCGCCGGCATCCACCAGGTCCACGAAGTTGACCCCCTTGACCACGCGGCCAGCATGCACGTCGAGGCAGGGAATGATGCGCACCTTCAGCATGCTTGCGGTGCTATCCGGCCCGTGCCCGGGGCACAAGCGCTAACTCGACAACGCTACCTTCTGCCGCCCGCGCGTCACGGCTGTTGCATCCAAATGAGATCATTCGATCGTACTGGCATTGATGCACCCGAATCGCGTGCCCCAGGACATGGGACGGTGAATTGTCGGCCCGTGAAAGGAGCGTCATGATGCTGGCGTCGATCACCTGCCCGGCAGGTCGGAGATACGGCGCTGCCGGATGGGCGCGGAACTGATGATGCAAGCCGGCGACCTGGATATCGAGGAGGCGCTACGCCGCTGCGCCGGCGGCGATGACGCGGCGCTGCGTGCGATCTACGAGCGCGAAGCGCCGCGCATGATCGGGGTCGCCCAGCGGATCGTGCGCCGCCGGGCGCTGGCTGAAGAGGTTGTGCAGGATTCGTTTGTGCAGATATGGCGCCGGGCCGCCAGCTTCGATGCCGCCCGCGGTGCCGGCCGCACCTGGATCTATGCCATCGTGCGGCATCGCGCCATCAGCATCTTGCGCAACGAGAGCCGGCTCGAGCTCGATGCCGACGGCGACGCCGCGGCGGCTGCCGCTGAGGAGAACGCCGACGACGTTGTCACGAAACTGTCGGATTCCAGCAGCCTCCGCCGCTGCCTCGAGCATCTGGAGGAGCGGGCGCGCAAGCTGATCGTGCTGACCTATGTGCACGGCCTCAGCCACGCGGAGCTGGCGGCACGCGAGGGCGTGCCCCTGGGCACCGTGAAATCCTGGATCAGGCGTGGCGCGCTGGCGCTTCGGGAGTGTCTGGGATGACCGCCGCCGACGATGACCGCGAAGCCCTGGCGGCTGAACATGTGTTGGGCTTGTTGAGTCCGGCCGACGCGGCGGCCGCCGAGCGCCGCATCGCCGGCGATGCGGCTTTCGCCGCTGCTGTCGCCGCCTGGCGCGCGCGGTTGGCCGACCTCGATCAGACCGCCGCGCCGCTTCCGGTCGGCGAGGCGCTATGGGCACGCATCCGTGCCGGCATCGCGCCGCCGGCGGAAGGCGTGCGCGCGTCTGCGTCGGCCGCGGAAACTAGACGTCTGTCACACTTGTGGAACAGCCTTGTCTTCTGGCGCGGCCTGGCAGGGGCGGCCATCGCCGCGGCGGCGGCCTTGCTGGTGACAATCGGGTTGGCGCCGGCGCCCCAGGATCAACCGGCCTTCGTTGCCGTGCTGACCACGGATCAAGGCCGGCCCGGCGCCGTCATGCATGCCTATGCCGACGGGCGTGTGACTTTGATCCCGCTGGAGATCGCACCCATACCGCGGGGCCGCTCGCTTCAGCTTTGGTCCATCTCGACCGCTGCGCCGTCGCCGGTTGCGATCGGGCTCATGGACCAGGTGCGCACCATCCGGCTCGATCTGGGCAATCTCTCGCCCGCCCAGCTGCGTCAGCGCTTCGCTGTTTCTCTCGAGCCGGCCGGCGGTTCGCCCACCGGCCTGCCGACGGGCCCGGTCGTGATGCAGGGGCAGATGACGCCGGCGAACTGAGCGCCGTGGCCATCGTCGCGATCGGAAGCCTCAGGCCTTCATCACCTTCAGCGCTTCCGTGAGCCCGATGCGGCCATCATAGAGCGCCCGGCCGGCCACGACGCCGACGATTCCCGCCTTCTCGTGCTGCTTCAGCTCGCGCAGGTCGTCCAGCGTGGCGACGCCGCCGGACGCGATCACCGGCGTCGTCAGGTGCAGCGCCAGCGTGACCGTCTGGTCGACATTGACGCCGCCCATGGCGCCGTCGCGGTTGATGTCGGTGTAGATGATGGCCGACACCCCGGCGTCCTCGAACTTCAGCGCCAGGTCGAGCGCCTTGACCGTCGATTGCTTGGTCCAGCCGTCGACGGCGACCAGCCCCTCGCGGGCGTCGATGCCCACGGCGATGCGCCCGGGCCATTGGCGGCAGGCATCCTTGACCAGTCCGGGATCCTGCACCGCGACTGTGCCGAGGATCACGCGGCGCACGCCGGCCTCGAGCCACAGCGCCACCGTCTCGATGCTGCGGATGCCGCCACCCAGCTGCACCGGCAGGTCGCCGACGGCCTCGAGGATCGACACCACCGCGGCGCGGTTGACGGGGCGGCCTTCCACGGCGCCGTTGAGGTCGACCAGGTGCAGCCATTCACAGCCGGCATCGACGAAGCGCTTGGCCTGATCCGCCGGCGCGACGTCGAAGATCGTCGCCTTCTGCATGTCACCGCGCAGCAGGCGCACGCATTTGCCATCCTTCAGGTCGATGGCGGGAAACAGGATCATGGAACGTGGCCATCCGGGAGCCGTCGGACGTGACGGCGGGCCGGTGTTAGCGGAAGCGGGCGGGTTTGCAAAGCCGGACGTGGCCGGACGCCGCGCGCGGTTCGTCAGGCCAGCGCCCGCCGCGCCGCCTGGAGGGCATCCACGAAGCGGTCGAGCTCGTCCTCGGTATTGTAGATATGCACCGAGGCGCGGATCACGTCCTCCAGCCCGCGGCCGTCCATATCCAGCCGCGAGGAGAACTTGGTCGAGATCGAGACGTTGATGGAGCGTTCGCGCAGCGCGGCGCGGATCGCCTCGTGCCGCCCTTCCTTGAGCGCGAAGGTGACGATCCCGCATTTCACCGCGCCCAGGTCGGTCAGCACGACGCCCGGCACGCGGGCGAGGCGTTCGCGCAGGGCGCCGCCCAGGGCCTGCACACGTCCCCAGATCGCGTCCAGCCCCAGCGCCGTGGCCTGGTCCACCGCGGCGGCCAGCCCCAGGATGCCGCCGTAGTAGCGTTCCCAGTTCTCGAACCGGCGGGCATCGGCGCGCACCTCGTAGACGGTGGCACCGGTCCAGCGCGCCGCGTGGTTGTCGAGGAACACCGGCTCCAGGTGCGCCGTCGTCTCGCGCCGGGCGTAGAGGAAGCCGGTGCCGCGCGGCCCGCGCAGGTACTTGCGGCCGGTGGCCGACAGGAAGTCGCAGCCGATCGCGTCGACATCGACCGGCATCTGGCCCACAGACTGGCAGGCATCCAGCAGGTAGGGCACGCCGGCGGCGCGTGCCACCTTGCCGACCTCGGCGGCCGGGTTCACCAGGCCGCCCTGCGTCGGCACGTGGCTGATCGAGATCAGCTTGGCGCGCTTGTCGATCCGGTCGGCGAGCGCCTGCACGTCGATCTGGCCCTGCGCATCGTCTGGCACCGGCACGATCTCGGCGCCCGTCCTGCGTGCCACCTGCAAATAGGAGATGTAGTTCGAGGAGTACTCGCTGCGGCAGGTCAGGATGCGATCGCCCGGCGCGAAGTCGAGCGAGTAGAACGCCATGCCCCATGCCCGGGTGGCGTTCTCTATAAAGGCGATCTCGTCCGGCCGCGCGCCGATCAGCCTCGCAGTCGACGGATAGAACGCCTCGATACGCTCATGCGCCTGGTCCGCCGCCTCGTAGCCGCCGATCTCGGCTTCCAGCCGCAGGTGATCGAGGGTCGCATCCAGGGTGCGCCGTGTCGGCAGGCTGGAGCCGGCGTTGTTCAGATGGTTGACGACGGCGCAACCGGGAGTCTCGTCGCGCAGGCGGGTGATATCCATCACGTTGCTCGGGGAGGCGTGGTGCAAGAGGGCGGCACCGTAGAACATGTCCGCCCCCGATGCGATCGCGGCGTGGTCAGGCGTGGCCCCGCAGGCCGGCGCGCGGCCATGAAGACGGCCAGCAGGACCATCAGCGCGCCGCCGGCCTGCAGCAGCAGGAGCGCGCTGTCCGTGGAAGGGCAGAGGTCACTGTCATCCCGAGCGTCAGCGAGGGATCTCCCGCAATGGCGCACCGTGCGCTTTGCCGCAGGAGATCCCTCGCTGCGCTCGGGATGACAGATGTATCGCCGACCGGAGATTCCAGGGCTGGCAGGGCGACCTACAGCTTGCCCTGCTCCTTCAGCACCTCCTCCGCGGTGCGCAGGGCATCGATGGCGGCCGGGAAGCCGCAATAGGCGATGGCGTGGGTGAAGATCTCGCTGATCTCCTCGGCGGTGCAGCCGTTGTTGAGGGCACCGACCAGATGGATGCGAAGCTCATGCGGTCGGTTGAGCGCGCACAGCATGGCGATGGTGATCATGCTGCGCTGCTTGCGGTCCAGCGTGCCGCGCGTCCACAGCGTGGCGTAGGCGAATTCCTCGCTGAGGCGGCGCGCCTGGCCGTTGAACGGCGTGGTGCCGGCGTCGCGCTTCTCCAGGTAGGGCGCGCCCAGCACCTCGCGCAGCACCGCGCGGCCAGCCTCGCGCAACGTGTCATGGGCGGTCGTGAGCGTGGGTTCGGTCGTCATGTTATCCTCATTTGATCCGGTCTGAAGGCACCTTACTGTAGCCCAATGTCGAGTCGGCGCATCGATCCCCTCAGCGTCCAGCCGCCAGCCGACCTGTTCGGCAACGGTCCGTCACCATCGGCGAAGGATCCGCAAGGGCTGACCTTCACTGAAGGCGGCCGACGGCTGGAGGTGCAGTTCCAGCGCAGCGCGCGCGCCCGGTGCACAGGGATGTACGTGGATCCGCTGGCGAAGACCGTCACGGTCGTGGCGCCGGTGCTGGAGCCGATGGCGGCGGTCGAGCGTTTCGTACGGCGCAAGCTCGCGTGGGCGCTGGCGGCGCGGGAGGGCTTGGCGACCAGCCGCGCCACGGACGCGGTCGACATCGCCCATGCCGGCGAGACGCTGACCGTCGCCTACGAGCCCAGCGCCCGGGCACGCCGTGTAGCGCTGCGCGTCGATGCCCGCACCGGGCACGTGAAGCTGGTCGTGCCGCCGCGCATGTCCCGCGAGCAGGCTCTCGAGTTCGCTCAGCAGAACGCTGCCTGGATTGCGACGCGGCTGAAGCGCCGCCAGCCGCCGGTGCCGTTCGCCGATGGCGCCGTCATCCCGCTGTTCGACGTGCCGCATCGCATCCGCCATCGATCCGATGCCCGCGGCACCGTCTGGATCGAGAACGGCGAGATCCATGTCGCCGGCGGCGTGGAGCACATGTCGCGTCGGGTCGGCGACTGGCTCACGGCAAGGCTGCGCGAGCACCTGCAGCCGCTGGTGCGCGAGAAGGCGGCGCGCATCGAGCGGCCGGCCAGCCCCTTCAGCTTGCGCGATACCGCCACCCAATGGGGGAGCTGCAGCAAGTCGGGTGCCCTTTGCTTCTCGCTGCGGCTGGCGTTCGCGCCGTCCGACGTGGTCGACTATGTCGTGGCGCACGAGATCGCCCATCTCGTCCACCACAACCACAGCGCCCGCTTCTGGGCGCTGGCGGCGAAGCTCACGGCCGGCGATCTTGCCGCCTGCAAGGCGTGGCTGCGCCACCACGGCCAGTCGGTGATGCGCTACGGCTGAGCGCCGGCGGCGGCCGGGCTGATGGCACCGCTCAGCGCGGCGGAGCGGTCGTCGCCGAAGCCGTGCCCGGGCCCATGAACAGGGCCACGATGTCGCCGATGCCGCGCTGCCGGCCGGTGTCGACACGTACCGTCGCCGTCATGCCGGCGCGCAGCACCGGCTCGCCCTGGTGCGGCGCCAGGCGCAGCTTCACCGGCAGGCGCTGGACCACCTTGACCCAGTTTCCCGAGGCATTCTGCGGCGGCAGCACCGCGAACTCGCCGCCTGTCGCCGGGCTCAGGCTCTCGACGACCGCCTGCCACGTGACATCCGGGTAGATGTCGAGCACGACGGTGGCCGGCTGCCCGACCCGCACATGGGTGAGCTGTGTCTCCTTGAAGTTCGCCTCGACCCACGGCCGGTTGTCGGCGACCACGACGAACAGGGGCGTCGCCGCCCGGATCTGCTCGCCGGGCTGGACCCGGACATTGATCGCGACGCCGGACACAGGTGCCCTCACGGTCGTGCGGGCGTGATCGAGCGCCACGCGATCGCGTGCCGCCTGCTTCTCGCGCACCAGCGGATGCTGTTCGGCCTCGAGCTTGGGATCGCCGTTCAGCGTGGTGAGCACGCGATACAGGCGCTCGCGCACGACATTGACCCGATCGCTGGCGGCGACCGCCTCGTTCTCCGCTTCCTCCCGCTTGCTGGTCGAGACGACGCCGCGTGTCGCCAGCTCGGCCTGGCGCGCCGCCTGGCGGGCGAAATGCGCCGCCCGCGACTCGGCCTCGGCAAGCTCGCTCACGACCTCGCGCCATGTCGCGCGCAGCGTCTCGACCTGGGTGCGGGCCGCGTCGAGCTCGGCCTCGGCCCGCTCGAGCGCCAGTCGGAACGGCTCGGGGTCGATCGTGAGCAGCACATCGCCCATCGCGACGCGGGCGTGGTCCCGTACCCGGACCTCGGCGACACGGCCCGCCACCTCCGGCGCGATCTGCACGATGTCGGCTTTGACGTAGGCGTTCTCGGTGCTGATGTAGCGTCCGCCGCTGAGCCAGACACCCACCGCGGCCGCCAGCACCAGCAGCGGCACGCCGATCAGCAGAAGCGGACGCAGCCGCAGGCGCCGGCCCCGGATCATGGCGTTCGTCGCCGCGACGGCGTGGCAGATGCGGCGTCGCCGTTCGCCAGTGCCAGCAGGCGCGCCTTGGCGCGGCCCATCAGCCGCGCCAGCTGCGTCCGTTCCGCGGCGGTCAGGTTGGCCAGGGCGTCGTCGACCGTGGCCTGCGCGACGACCCACATCCGGGCATGGACGCGCTCCGCCTCGCGCGTGAGGTGGATGCGCTTGACGCGCCGGTCGGCGGCATCGGCGCGGCGCACGACCCAGCCGTTGCGCTCCATGCGGTCCACCATGCGGCCGGCGCTGGCCTTCTCGACTTCCAGCATCTCCGCCAGCTCGGTCTGGCTGGCGCCGGGGCGCCGGTGCAGGCGGCTCAGCAGCAGCCACTGGCTGCGGGTCAGCCCGAGCTTGCGCACGCGCCGGTCGAACACGGTGCGCATCAGGCGCGCCACGTCCGACACGAGATACCCGATATACGCGTCGTCGTCGGGCTTCACCGTGCGGTGATGCTCGGCTCGACGCTGTACGCCACCACGCTGCTGATCGCCTCGACCCTGCTGCCGCAGATGCAGGGCGCGATGTCGGCGACGCAGGACGAGATCGCGTGGGTGATGACCTTCAACATCCTCACCACCGCGGTCGTCACGCCCATGACCGGCTGGATGGTGGCGCGGTTCGGCCGCCGCAACGTGATGGTGTGGTCGCTCTTCGCCTTCTCGGTCATGACGCTGCTGTGCGGCGCGGCCGAATCGCTGGAGATGCTGGTCCTGTGGCGGATCCTCCAGGGTGGCCTGGGGGCGCCGGTGATTCCCCTGTCGCAGACCATCCTGCTCGACAGCTTCCCCAAGCGGCAGGCCGGCATGGTGACGTCGATCTTCGGGATGGCGGTCGTGATCGGGCCGGTGATCGGCCCGACCGTGGGCAGCCTGCTGTCGGAGCTCTACAGCTGGCGCTGGGCGTTCTACATGGTGGTGCCGGTCGGGCTGGCCTGCTTCATCGGGCTGCGGCTCACGCTGCCGAAGGACGCGCCCACCGGCCGGACAGCGCTCGACTGGACCGGCTTCCTGTCGCTATCGCTGGCGATCGCCTGCGTTCAGCTGATGCTGTCGCGGGGGCAGCGGCTGGACTGGTTCGAATCGGAAGAGGTCGTCGTCGAGGCGCTGGTGGCGGCATTGGCATTCTACGTCTTCATCGCGCACAGCCTGACGTCGCAAGCGCCGTTCCTCAATCTGCGCCTGCTGCTGGATCGCAACTATGCCCTCGGCCTCGTCCTGGTGGCGATCTACGGCATGCTGAACTTCACGCCCATGGTGCTGCTGCCGCCGCTGCTGCAGCAGCATGCGGGCTTCCCCGACAGCATCATCGGCGAGGTGATCGCCGCGCGCGGGGTTGGCGCGTCGATCGGCTTCTTCCTCGCCATCTTCATCGGCAAGGTCGATCCCCGGATCGGGCTGATCGGCGGCTTCGGGGTGCAGGTGCTGTCCGGCCTGTGGCTGATGAGCCTCGACCTCAACGTCGACGTCGCCACCCTGATGGCTAACAGCATGCTGCAGGGCATCGCCGTCGGCGTCATCTGGGTGCCGCTGACCCTGGCCACGTTCGCCACCATCGAGGCGCGCTATCTCGCCGAAGGGACGGCCGTCTACCACCTGCTGCGCAACATCGGCTCGAGCTTCTTCATCTCGCTGTGCGTCGCCGAGATCGTGCGGGCCACCGGCACCAACTACGGCCGCATGGTCGAGATGGTGAGCCCGTTCAACGAGGCGCTGTCGCTGCCCTGGGTGATGGGTGGCTGGACCATGGACTCGACCGCCGGCCTTGCCCGGATCGCCAAGGAGATCAATCGCCAGGCGGCTATGATCGGATACCTCAACGCCTTCGGCCTCTACACCCTGGCCTCGGCATTGGCCGTGCCGGCGATCCTGTTCGTGGCCGGCAAGGCGCGCGCCCGCAACGCCTGACGGGCGGCGCGCTCCTAAACGATTGACGTCGCGCCGGGCGCAGGGATGGATGCGGTCCGAGGCGAAGCCGGCTATCCGCCGCGCGCGCCGCGTATCGGGGAACCGTCATGCCGCTTGATCTCTGGCTTGCGTTTGTTGCTGCTGCGATCGTCGTTCTCATCATTCCCGGCCCGACCATCGCGCTGGTGATCGGCTATGCGCTGGGCGAGGGGCGGGGTGCGGCGCTGGCCATCGTCGCCGGCGTGGCGCTGGGTGACCTGACCGCCATGACCTTGTCGCTGCTGGGCGTCGGCGCCTTGCTGGCCGCCTCCAGCACGCTTTTCACGGCGCTGAAGTGGATCGGCGCGGCCTATCTGGTCTATCTCGGGATCCGGCTGTGGCGGGCGCCGGTCGCTGACGACCTGACCGCGACCGTCGAGCATCGCTCGCCCTGGGTGATGATGGCGCACGCCTATGCGGTGACAGCGCTCAACCCCAAGAGCATCCTGTTCTTCATCGCGTTCGTGCCGCAGTTCATGGACCCCGGCCGCGCCTGGGCGCCGCAGGCCGCGATCCTCGTTGCCACGTTCGTCACCATGGCGGCGCTCAATGCCGGCCTCTATGCCCTGCTGGCCAGCCGTGCCGGCGGCGTGATCCGCCGGCCGCGGGTGCGCCGCATCGTCAACCGCGTCGGCGGCAGCGTGCTGATCGGCGCCGGCGCGCTGACGGCCGCGATGCGCCGCGCCTGACTCAGCTTGCGTCCCGCTCCACCTCGCAGGCATAGGAACGGTGTGGCGCCGAGCCGCTGATCGGATCGAGCAGAGTGTCGTCGATCAGCAGGTTGTAGTTGGCGCCGTCTTCGGAGAAGGGATCGAGCGGCGGCAGGCCCAGCGCCTCGTTGCCCGCCCACCAGCCATAGGTCGAGGTCACGACGCGCGGATCGAGATGCGCATCGAGGTTGGCGCGCATGCGGATGCTGCCGGCGGGCGTGCGCAGGCGCACCCAGTCGCCATCGGCAATGCCGCGTGCCGCCGCGGTATCGGGATGCAGCTCGATCAGGGGATCGGGCATGCGCCGCCGCAGCGCCGCGATGTCGCGATGCTGGCTGTGGTTGAAGTAGATGCGCTTGGTCGAGGTCAGCACCAACGGGTAGCCCGGGCCGGCCGTTTCGGGCGACACCAGCGGTGCCACGTAATCCGGAAGCGGTGCCTGTCCGTGATCCAGCAGCCGTTCGGAATAGACCTCGGCCTTGCGGGTCGGCGTGGCAAAGCCGCGCGCGACGCCGTCCGCCAGCTCGGCGAAGCGCCGGTAGCGCGGCTCCATCGGCAGGTCGATGCCGGCGGGGCTTTGCCGCAGCGCCTCGAGCGAAAGACCCAGCGGCGCCAGCAGCGCGGCGTAGCCGGCTTCGATATCGCCGTCCCAGAAATCGGCGCCGAAGCCCAGGCGCCTGGCGAGCTCGAACACGATCCAGGCATCCGACCGGCTTTCGCCGCGCGGCGGCAGCACGGCCTGGCGGTACTGGACCCGGCGCGCCGCCGCCTGGGTCGGCTCGAAGCCGATGCGCAGCGCATCGCGCTCGAACGGCATGTTCACGGGCAGCACCACGTCGGCGAAGCGGGCCGTCGGGTTCATCACCACGTCGGCATGGACGTAGAAATCGAGCCGCGCCAGCGCCTGGGCGATGCGCCGGCTGTTGGCGTGCGAGACCGCGAGATTGGCGCCGAAGGCGATCAGGCCGGCGACGCGGTAGGGTTCTGCATCGATGACCGCGCGACAGAAATCGTCGGTGCGCACCCAGCCGCGGGCGGGCGGGCCCAGTGGCCGCTCGTCCAGGCCCAGCGCCTTGCCGCGCTGGGCCGGCGACAGGAAATCACGGCCGCCGAGGTCCGCCGCCGCCGGCTGCGCCAGCGCGATATTGCCGCCGGGCACATCATGGCTGCCGGTGAGCATGTGGAGCAGGGCGATGGCCCGGTCGGTCTGCGTGGCGTTGGTGTGCTGCCCGACGCCGGTCCAGGCATAGAGGCAAACCGGGCGCGCCGAGTGCAGCAGCTGCGCCGTGCGCTCGATATCCTCGGCCGGCACCCAGCAGATTTCGGCGGCGCGCTGCGGCGGGTACTGGGCGCATAGCGCGGCGTAGAGGTCGAACGCCGGCCGGCAGACGACCCGGCCGGCCGGCCCGTCCAGGGTCACGGCGCCGCGCAGCGCCAGGTTCCCGGTGTCGATGTCGGCGTCGTAGGCGCCGCGGCGGGGATCGTAAGGGATGGGCCGGCTCGAGAGCCGATCCCATGCCGCCAGCCGACGGTCGCCGGTGCCGTCGAGGTCGCCCATACGCAGGAAGCGGCCGGTATCGGCGCGCACCAGCAGCGGCCCGTTGCTCCACTGTCGGATGAAGGCAGCGTCGAACCAGCCGCGTTCCAGCATCACATGCGCGATCGCCAGCGCCAGGGCCCCGTCGGTTCCCGGCCGCACCCGCAGCCACATGTCGGCGCCGACCGCCGGTCCGGCCCGGCGCGGGTCGACCACCACCACCTTGGCGCCGCGCCGGCGGGCTTGTGCAGTCCCCAGCGTGTGGTCCAGCCAGGAGACGGCCGGATTGTGTCCCCACAGCAGCACGCAGCCCGTGTTGTCGAAATCCGGCGAGCGGATGCCGACGCCCCAGGTGAGCTCGTGCGCATGGTCCTTATGCCAGTTGCAGATCTCGGTCGCGAAGAGGCTGTTGGGGCTGCCGAAGCGGTTGACGAAGCGCTCGATCCAGAGCAGCGCATCGGAGATCGGCGCCGCGCTGGGCGACGTGGACGCAAACGCCACCGCTTCCGGTCCGTGCGCGCGCCGGATGCGATCGATGTTCGCGGTGATCCTATCCAGCGCCTCGTTCCAGCTGGCGCGCCGCCACCGCGGATCGGCGGCGTCCTTGGGCGCGGTCCGGATCAGCGGATGCAGCAACCGGTTGGGGTTGGCCACGATTTCTGGCGCCGCCTTGCCCTTCACGCACAGCGCCCGGCCGGTGGGGTGGGTGGGATCGGCTTCCAGGGCCACCAGCGACGCATCGTCCACAACGGCGACGGCGCCGCAGCGCGAGCGGCACAACGGGCAGAATGTGGGCGTGCGGGTGACGGTCATGAGCGGTTCCCAGGATTGTACAATCCGGAGGCACCATTTGAACACGCGTGCAGGGCGAGCGGCAAATGCCGGACGTGGACGCCGCGCCAAAAGAAAGGGGCGCCTTGCGGCGCCCCAGTGCTGAGAGAGGGGTACGCTACGCTACGCTGTTCAAACTCGCTCGATCACCATGGCGATGCCCTGGCCGACGCCGATGCACATGGTGCACAGCGCATAACGGCCACCGATCGCCTCCAGCTGGTTGATCGCGGTCATGATCAGCCGGCCGCCGCTGGCGCCCAGCGGATGGCCCAGCGCGATCGCGCCGCCGTTGGGGTTGACATGGTCGGCGCAGTCCGGGAGCCCGAGCTGGCGCATCACCGCCAGGCCCTGGGCCGCGAACGCCTCGTTGAGCTCGACCACGTCCATGTCGGAAATCTTCAGGCCGGCGATCTCCAGCGCCTTGCGCGACGCCGGCACCGGGCCGATGCCCATCACCCGCGGCGGCACGCCGGCCGCGGCGGCGGCGAGAATACGCGCCCGCGGCGTCAGGCCCTGGCCCTTGGCCGCCTTCTCGGAGGCCACGATCATGGCGCAGGCGCCGTCATTGATGCCCGAGGAGTTGCCGGCCGTGACCGAGCCTTCCTCGCGAAACGCCGGCGGCAGCTTCGACAGGCCTTCCATGGTGGTGTCGAACCGCGGATGCTCGTCGGCATCGACCATCTTCTCGGTCTTGCCGTTCTTGACCGTGACCGGGATCAGTTCCTTCTTGAAGAAGCCGCGCTCGGTGGCCTTCTTGCAGCGCTGCTGGCTGCGATAGGCGAAGGCGTCCTGGTCGACCCGGCTGATCTGATGCTCCTGGGCCACGTTCTCGGCTGTCTGGCCCATGGGATCGACGCCGTAGCGCGCCTTCATCGCTGGATTGATGAAGCGCCAGCCCAGCACCGTGTCCTCAAGCTTCATGTTGCGGTCGAAGCCCTGGTTCGGCTTGCCCATCACATAGGGCGAGCGCGTCATGCCCTCGACGCCGCCGGCGATCATGATCTGCGCCTCACCGGTGCGCACGGCGCGTGCCGCCATTGCCGCCGCCTCGATGCCGGAGCCGCACAGGCGGTTGACCGTCGCGCCGGCGACCTCGACCGGCAGGCCAGCCAGCAGGCCGGCCATGCGCGCCACGTTGCGGTTGTCCTCGCCGGCCTGATTGACGCAGCCATAGACCACATCGTCGACCGCACCCCAGTCGATGCCGGGGTTGCGGGCCATCAGGGCCTTGAGAGGCAGCGCCGCCAGGTCGTCGGTGCGGACACTGGCGAGCGCGCCGTTGTAGCGGCCGATCGGGGTGCGCACGGTGTCGCAGATGAAAGCGTCGGTCATATATCGAACTCCATTCGCCGACGAGCCGGGCGGCCGGTTCGCGCAGCCGGAAGTCGCTGGTTAACACTGCCGCGCGCCGGTGTCGAAGCCCAAGCAATGCCGACATCGCAACGGCGGCATGCGATGGCGCCGGTCCGGCGGGCTAGGCCGGCGACCGGCCGGCCAGCTGAGCGGCCAGGCCGGCGCAGAGGCCGACGCTGTCGACGGGCGGCGGCATGGCGAAGCTGCCGATACGGCTTTTGCTCGCGCCCAGCCGCGCCAGCGCTTCCGCCTGCCCGACGGCGGCAGCGACGCCGTCGATCAAGGGCACCGGCACGCGCTGCGACAAACGCGTGGCCAGACCAGCCAGCCCGGCGCCACCCAGGATCACCGCGTCGGCGCCGCCATCGACGGCATGGGCGCAGGCGGTGGCCAGCACCGAGAGCGAGCCGTCGGGATCGCGCGCGATGTCGGCGCCGGTCGGCGCCACGGTATGGATGCAGGCCAGGCGCGTCGAGAGGCCGCGCACGGCCACGAATTCGCGCAGCATGGGTGCCCAGCGTTCGCCGCCGGTGACGATCCCGAACCGCCCTCCAAGCTGGCATGCCGACTGGATCGACGCCTCGGCCATGCCGACCACGGGCACCGGCGACAGCTCACGCAAGGCATCCAGCCCGGGGTCGCCGAAGCAGGCCAGCACCACGGCATCGAACGGGCCGGGCGTCTCCGCCCAGGCGTCGAGCGCGGCGTGCGCGGCGATGGCGTAGGCGGCACGGCTGGCGACGTAGGCGGCGCCGAAGCGGCCGGTGACGGCCACCAGCTCGGTGGACGGCGCCGCCACCGTGTGGGCCATGGCCACCACCTTGTCGGTGATGGCGGCGGTGGTGTTGGGGTTGATCAGCAACAGGCGCATCGGCAGCCTCCGCGGCACTGTCAGCCAAGCTCGAACGTGGTGACGCCGAACAGGTTGCGCAAGTCGATCACGGGCACGGCGGCGGTATACATTCGGGCGGTCTCGAACGCTGCTTTGAAGCCGAACGATTCAGCCATCCGGACAGCGGCCGGATTGCTTTCCGGCACATCCAATACGATCGGGCCCTCACTGAGCGCCGCGCTCAGATCGCCAAGCAGGGCGGCTGCGATGCCCGTGTCGGCGGCGTAGAGCGGCCCGATCTTGGTGCCGCGGCGGCAGGGGCGGGCCACCGCCAGTCCGGCAAGGGTGCCGTCGCGCAGCGCGACGCGGGCGCGGTGGCCCGGCAATGCCAGCCACAGCGACAGGAAGGCATCGCGCGGCGCCGGGAAGAACTGCCGGTCGAAGGCCGCGAGCGGCTCGAACGGCAGCGATGCGGCATCGGCGAGGACGATGCCGGCCGGCGGCGCGGCGCGTCCGGGCGGCGTCCCCTCGAAGCGGATGTTGCGCCAGGCGAGGGTGAAGCCGGACTTGCGGTAGTTGTCCTGCTGCGCCGGCACGCCGTCGAGGCCGACAAGGCGGCCGGACAGCCGCGCCATGCCGGCGTCCCAGACCCTGATGCCGCATCCCTGTCCGCGTGCCGAGGGGTGCGCGATGTAGAAGCCCAGGAAGCCGAAATCGGTGCCGTAGCGCACGACCGAGATGCAGGCGCCCGGCACGCCATCGCGCAGGCCGACCAGGAACCCACCCGGGTCGGCAGCATGGAACGCCGGCGCATCGGCAAGCCCGGGATTCCAGCCCTCGGCCGCCGCCCAGTCGATGGCGAGATCCAGCTCTGCCCGGCTCATGCTGCGAACGACGAAGCGGTCGGTCATTGGATCACCTCTGCGAAGCAGGCGTGCCGGGAAGGCTAGGGAGAGCCGACCCGCGCGATGATCGCGACCGGCCCGCCGCCGGCAGGGCCCTGGTGCTCGGCACCGCCGGAGACGTAGAGCATGGTATCGCCGATCAAGCCGGCAAGAACACCGCCAACCAGCGCCCGCGCGTGGCGCGTGCTGTGGATGTCGCTGTCGTCGAGCATGATATGGCGGCGCCCGCGGATCATGCCGGCCGGCGCGGCTTCGGCCTTGGCGAGCACGGCGACGATGCGCTCGCGTGCCTCTGTCGGCACCTGACCCGCGGCGGCGAGGCCGAGCCGGCTAAGCGCGCGCCGCGCGGCTTCCAGGTCGATGGCATCGGCCATGACGTCGTGCTCGATGCGCAGGTCGCCGGTCCAGCCCGTCGCATTGCCCAGCACGATGATCTCGTTGCGCTGCAGCTCGACGCCGGCGGAGGTGCTGGCAACGCCGGAAAACAACGACCAGTCGGAACCGACAGCGGCGTCGGCCACCTGCGCCGCGCAGATCTCGCCCAACGCCACCGCGACGCCGAGAGCCGAGGCGCCGCGCGACAGGGCCATTGATTCATACGTGTCCTGCGTCGCGGTGTCCGCGCCGCGTGCCCGGGCCTCGCCGATCCGCTCCTGCGTCAGCAGCGGGCACTTGATCTGCACGAAATGCGCGTCGGCGGCATCATCGATGCCGGCCTCCGCCATGGCGGCACGGACCGCGGCGGCGGTTTCCCGGATCTGCGCCGCCCGGCCGATCTCCTCCGGCCGGAAGCGCCGGGTGAAGCCGATGCCGATCGCCAGGCGCTTGCCGGCATCGGGCAAGCGCTCCTCGGCTTTCCGACGGCAGAACACGGTCAGGTGGGGTGACAGGCCGCCCTCCGTGCCGCCCGACATCACCAGCGCGATGCGCTGCTCGACCGCGGCCATCGTGCATGCCAGCCGCTCGGCCAGCAGCACCTTCAGCGCCAGAGTCGCATAGCCGCGGGTGAAATCGTTGACGCAGCCATTGCCCTCCGTCTTGCCCACGATGCCGACGATCTCGTCGGCGCGGAGCAGGCCCCTGTCGAGCGCTTGCGCCAGCGCCGTGGTGTCGTTTGGGCCTGCGGTCGGGAGCCGCAGCACCTGTGCTTGCTGTTGCAGGGCCATCTCTAGACGGCCCGGCCGGCATCCGAGCCGCGGCGGGCTCGACGGTGGCGGATCACCTGCACGGCGATGATGGCCATGGCGATCACGGCGAAGGAGAAGACCGTGGTCACCGTGCCCAGGGCGTAGAGGACGGGTGTGGTGACATTGGTGGTCATGCCGTAGATCTCGAGCGGCAGCGTGTTGAACGAGCCGGCCGTCATCAGGCTGCGCGCGAACTCGTCGTAGGAGAGGGTGAAACCGAACAACCCGACCCCCACCAGGCTGGGCGCCAGGATCGGCAGCACCACGTGGCGGATGGTCTGCCAGGGCGTGGCGCCGAGATCGCGGGCCGCTTCCTCGTAGGCGCGATCGAAGCGGTTGAACACCGCGAACATGATCAGCAGCCCAAACGGCAGCGTCCAGGAAAGATGCGCGCCGAGACCGGAGGAATACCAGGCCGGCTGCCAGCCCAGGATGTTGAACATCAGCCCGATCCCCAGCGAGATCAGGATCGAGGGCACGATCAGGCTGGCGACGGCCAGGTAGAACACCACCGACGCGCCGCGGAACCTGTGCCGGAACGCCAGCCCGGCCATGAACGACACGGCCACGGTCACGACCATCACGATCAGGCCCAGCGCCAGCGAGCGCTGGAATGCGCCGCCGAAGTCGCCCACCGCCTGGGTCTCGAACAGGTTGCGGAACCAGTGCAGCGACATGCCGTTCATCGGGAATGTCAGCCCGCCGTCGGGACCCTGGAACGACAGGATGATGATGGTCGACATCGGCCCGTAGAGGAACACCACGAACAGGCCGAAGAATACCGCCAGCGGGTAGAAGCTCCTGGAGCGTCGGGTCGCGGTGTGCATGGTCAGAGCTCGCGGCGGATGTCGACGATGCGCAGCATGCCGGCCACCATCGCCAGCACGACCAGCAGCAGCACCACGGCGTTGGCCGCCGCCGCGGGGTACTGCAGCAGCGACATGGCGTTGGCCATCATCAGGCCGACCGAGGCGCTCTGGCCGCCGCTCATCAGGCGCACGGTCACGAAGTCACCCATCACCAGGGTGACGACGAAGATCGAGCCGATGGCGATCCCGGGCTTGCACAGCGGCAGCACGACATGGCGCACGATCTGACTGCCGCTCGCGCCGGCGTCGCGCGCGGCCTCGATCAGCGAGCGGTCGATGCGCATCATCGAGTTGAAGATCGGCACCACCATGAACAGCGCATAGAGGTGCACGTAGGCGAGCACGACCGCGAAATCGGAGAACAGGAGGAACTCGAGCGGCTCGCGGATGACGCCGAGATCAATCAGCGTCGTGTTCAGCAGGCCGTTGCGGCCCAGGAACGGAATCCACGAGATCATGCGGATGATGTTGGAGGTCCAGAACGGGATCGTGCACAGCAGGAACAGCGCCATCTGCCAGGTCACGCTCTGCACGTGGAAGGCCAGGAAATAGGCCACCGCGAAGCCGATCGCCAGGGTGAGCGCCCAGACCATGGTGGCGTAGCGCAGCGTGTTGCCGTAGGTGCGCCATGTCACCGGCGATTCGAGCAGCTCGCGATAGTTGGTGAGCAGCATGTCGGGGATCACGCGCACCGTGTCGTAATCCCAGAAGCTCACGACCACGATCGTGACGATCGGCACGGCCAGGAACAGCAGGAAGAGCGCCGTCAGCGGCGTCACCTGCAGGTATGGCGCCCATGCGGCGACGCCGGCGCGCCGCGCCGCCACGCGGGGTGCCGCCGCGGGCGCCTCTTGAGCCACGGACCCGACGCTCACGCTGTTGCCCTGTTTCGGTAGAAGGACATAGGCAGGATCCGGCGCGATGAGAGGATGCAGCATGCCGTCATCCTCTCCGCGCGCCGCCACTCATGCCGCGATGAACTGGTTCCACTTCTGGACCATGTAGCGATCCTCATCCATCACGGCGTTCCAGCACGACACCTTGCCCATGCGGTCGGCGAAGGAGCCGCCATCGCGCACGGCGCCGGCCTTCTCCATCACCTTGCCCTCGGGGTTCTTGATGTCGCCTTTCGCCGGCTTGCCTTCCATCCAATAGCCCCACTCGTCCTCGCTCATGTGCGCCTTGGCGGTTTCAAGCACGGCGGAATAGTAGCCCTGGCGGTTGAGGAAGGCGCCGACCCAGCCGGAGAGGTACCAGTTGATGTACTCGTAGGCGGCGTCGAGCTGCAGGCCGGTCAGATGCTTGGCGATGCCTAGCCCGCCGCCCCAGGCGCGGTAGCCTTCGGCCAGCGGCTGGTAGACGCACGGCACGCCCTTGGAGCGCACGGCCGTCACTGCCGGCGACCACATCGATTGGATGATCACCTCGCCCGACGTCATCAGGTTCACCGATTCGTCGAAGGTCTTCCAGAAGGCGCGGAACTGTCCGGCCTTCTTGGCCTCGGTCAGCACCGAGATCGTCTTGTCGATCTCGGCCTTGGTCATGTTGCCCTTGTCGCCGTACTTGATGACGCCCATCGACTCACAGATCATCGCCGCGTCCATGATGCCGATCGACGGGATGTTCAGGATGGACGTCTTGCCCTTGAACTTGGGGTCCATGATGTCCTTCCAGTTCGTGATCGGACGGCCGACCAGATCCGGACGGATGCCGAGCGTGTCGGCGTTGTAGATCGTGGGAATCATCGTCATCCATTCGGTCCGCGCCATGGCGAACTTCACGGAGTCCTTGCCCTCGACGAAACCGACGGTGTGCGGCGCCGTGCCCTGGGCGATGGTCGAAGCAGGCGTCAGCTTGCCGTTGAGGAAGATCGGCACGATCTTGTCGACCAGCTTGATCTTCTTGGTGTCCATCGCCTGCATGACGCCGGCCGGGAAGACCTTGCGGCAGATCCAGTATTCGATATCGGCGATGTCGTAGGATTTGGGCTGCGTGACGGCGCGCTGCGTGACGGCATCTGAATCGAGCGCCGTCATCTGCAGGGTGAAGCCGAGATCCTGCTTCACCTTCTCGGCGATCGGGTTGAGGCTCGACACGCCGGTGCCGAATTGGCGCAGGGTGACGTTCTTGATGTTCTGCGCCCAGATGGTGGGGAAGCCGCCCATCGCGCCGCTGCCCAAGGCCGCGCCGGCCAGCGCCGCCGATCCCTTGAGCGCGGCGCGGCGTCCCAGCCGCCTCGATGCCGGCCCGGCGCTGATGCCGTTCTTCATGTGGGTCTCCCTTCGTTAGCTGGCGATGACGTGGATGTCCTCGAGCGCCCAGGACACGGTGGCGGCCTGGCCGATGCTCACGGGGTCGGCGAAGAAGCGCTGCTCCGGCAGCGCCACCACGAAACCGTCGGTGCCCGGCACCGCCAGCGCGACCTCGACCTGGGCGCCGAGATATTCGATGGCGCGCACGGCGCCGCGCAGCGACATGTCCGGCGGCGCGGCGCCGGAAGCGAGGTTGGCCCGGTCGGCCCGGATCGCGAGGTGCACATCGGCCCCGCGCATTGCAGCATCGCGTGGCAGCGCCAGGCGTGCGCCGCCTTCGAGGACCGCCACCGGAGCGCCGGCCGCGGCGTCGATCTTGGCCGCCAGCACGTTGTGGCCGCCGATGAAGCGGGCCACGAACGCGCTGCCGGGATGATTGAAGATTTCGCGCGGCGGCGCCGCCTGCTCGATGCGGCCATGGGTCATCACGACCACGAGATCGGCGAGGGCCATCGCCTCCTCCTGGCTGTGCGTGACATGCACGAAGGTGATCCCGAGCTTGGTCTGCCAACGCTTCAGCTCCTCGCGCATGCGCACGCGCAGGAATGGGTCGAGCGCCGACAACGGCTCGTCGAGAAGCAGCACGCCGGGGTCGGTGATGAGGGCGCGGGCCAGCGCCACGCGCTGCTGCTGGCCGCCCGAGAGCTGCGTCGGCAGGCGCGCCGCGTAGGTCTCCATCTGCACCAGGCGCAGCAGCTCCATGGCGCGTGCTCGGCGCTCGGCCTTGGCGACGCCTTTCATCCGCAGGCTGAAGGCGACATTGTCGACGCAGTCGAGATGCGGGAAGAGCGCGTAGCTCTGGAACATCATCGCCGTGCCGCGGCGCGCCGGCGGCAGGTCGGTGATGTTGTCCTTGCCGAGCAGGATGTCGCCGTCGCTGGCATCCTCATGGCCGGCGATCATGCGCAAGGTGCTGGTCTTGCCGCAGCCGCTGGGTCCCAGCAGGCAGCAATAGGCGCCGGGCGGCACCACGAGGTTGATCGAGTCGACCGCAACCACGGGTCCGTAGCGCTTGGTGAGCGCGATCAGTTCAAGCTTCGCCGGATTGGCCATGGGCTCCCCATTCGCGCGCTGCTCTGCAAACGGGGTGCCAGCCGGACGCGGCTGTCGACGGACAGGGCATGCAGCCGCGTCTGGCCGGTGCCTGCACGGATGCAGGGCGCGACACAGGGTCATCTGCCCCAAGGCTCGGCGATTCGCTCAAACTTTGGGCGGATGACGAGTATGGGAGTACCAATGATCTTTCCGCAGCGTGTCATGAACAGGTGCTACACTTCCAAGATCGCGGCTCCTTTCTGACGGCAACGATGACCTCTCCGCTTTCCGGTTTTGTCGACCGTGCCCTCGACCGCGTCGCGCGCGCCTTCCGTGACGCCACCACGGGCGCCCGCGAGGTGGTGGGCGCACCGCTGCGCCCTGACCTTCCCGACGATGAGCTGCCGCGGCTGCGCCGCCAAATCGACGTCTGCCTGTCCGGCCCCGGGGGCGAGACGGCCGCCCGGGTGCGGGCCGCCGAACTCGGCCGCACCTATCTCGGGCTGTCGGCCGATGGCCGGCGCAAGTTCCTGACCATCCTGGCGCGCGACCACGGCCCGGATGCCGATGCCATCACGGCCGCCATCACGCGCTGGCAGGAGGCTGCCGATGACCGCGGCAAGGCTGCGGCCGAAGCGGCGTTGCGCCGCGCCCTGGAATCGCCGGCGGCGCAGCTCCTGGCCCGGTTCAACTCCTTGCCGGAGGGCGTGAAGTTCGTCGTCGACCTGCGCGCCGAGCTGCTGCGCATGGGCCGCAAGGACCCGGCGATCGCGCGCTTGGCCGAGGACCTGCGTCGGCTGCTCAGCACTTGGTTCGATGTCGGCTTCCTCGACCTGCGCCATATCGACTGGGGGGCGCCGGCGGCGCTTCTCGAAAAGTTGATCGCCTACGAGGCGGTGCATGCCATCGGCTCATGGAGCGACCTGAAGAACCGCCTCGATTCCGACCGGCGCTGCTTCGCCTACTTCCATCCGCGCATGCCCGACGAGCCCCTGATCTTCGTCGAGGTGGCGCTGGTCGATGGCATGGCCGACAACGTGCAGCGCCTGCTCGACGAGTCGGCGCCGACACGCGATCCGCGCGCGGCCAATACGGCGATCTTCTATTCGATCTCGAATTGCCAGCCAGGCCTGGCCCGCGTCAGCTTCGGCAACTACCTGATCAAGCGCGTCGCCGAGGACCTCAAGCGCGAGCTGCCCAAGCTCGGCATCTTCGCGACGCTGTCGCCGATCCCAGGCTTCGGCACCTGGCTGGACTCGATCCTGGAGGCCCAGGGCGATGCGGCGCTGCTGCCCACCGAGTGCGAGGCCCTGGCGGCGGTCACCGATGCGGCGCACGGCGCCGCTGCGGTCAAGCTGCTGCTGGCTGACAGCGCATGGCCGACCGTGCGCGCCCACGAGCAGGTGCTGAAGCCGATCCTGATGCGGCTATGCGCGTGCTACCTCGTGCGCGAGACCCGCGCGGGCAAGGCGCTCGACCGTGTGGCCCACTTCCATCTCGGCAACGGGGCACGCATCGAGCGGCTGAACTGGCTGGGGGACCCGTCGCCCAACGGCCTGAAGCAGGCCTGCGGATTGATGGTGAACTACCGCTACAAGCTCGAGGACGTCGACGCCAACCACGAGGCCTACGCCGACGGCAAGATCGTGGCGTCCAACGACGTCAAGCGCCTCGCAAAGACGTAACTCCTCTCCCGCGAGCGGGAGAGGAAGGGGCCCATTGCGCGAAGCGCAATGGGAAGGTGAGGGACTACAAACGAGGTGCCTTGTCCTTAGCCCCTCACCCGACGAGCGCTGACACGCTCGTCGACCTCTCCCGCATGCGGGAGAGGTAAGACTACTTCCGATTCAAATGCTTCAGCTTGTGACCCGGCCGCGGCCACTCGAAGCTCACCAGCTTGCCGGTCATCGACAGCGTGGCGTAGGCCGTGCGCAGCCCGTCGCCACCGAAGCACACGTTGGTGACCATCGGGTCGGGCAGCTTGTACTGGTCGACGCGGCTGCCGTCGGGCCAGATGTCGGACACGGCGCCGGTGATCAGCGTGGCGACACAGACATGCCCTGCCGAATCCACCGCCAGCGAGTCGAACATCTGGTAGCCGCCCAGGCCCGCCACCACGCGGCCCTTCTCGCCGCGGTAGGGGCCGTTGGCCGACTTGATCTCGCCCGGGGCCTGCAGCTCGAACGACCAGCAGCGCGCCGTCGGCGTCTCGACCACGTAGAGCGTCTTCTCGTCGGGCGACAGGCCGCAGCCATTGGGCCGCTCGAGCGGGAAGATCTTCTCCTCGATCTTCGAGCCGTCGGCCTTGGCGTAATAGACCGCGCCGCGATCGTTGTCGCGCTCGCGCGTCTTGCCCAGATCGGTGAACCAGAAGCCGCCGGCATCGTCGAACACCAGGTCGTTGGGGCCGTTCAGCCGCCTGCCGTCGCAGGATTCGTACAGCGTCTCGAACTTGCCGGTCTCGGGATCCACGACCTGGATGCTGCCGCCGCGATAGTCGTCCGGCTGGGTGCCCGGGAAGATGCGGCCGTCGGGGCGCTCGATCCAGTTGAAGCCGCCGTTGTTGGTCACGTAGATCTTGCCGTCGGGGCCCATCGCCGCGCCGTTGGGGCCGCCGCCCAGCTTGGCGATCACGTGCTGCTTGCCGTCGGGCATCACCCGGGTCAGCGTCTGGCGCGCGATCTCGACCAGGATGATGGTGCCGTCCGGCATCGCCACCGGTCCCTCGGGGAACCTCAGGCCGGTGGTGATCTCGCGGACCTTCGGTTCGATCGTCGTCGTCTGCATCGTCGGCTCCTTACCGTCCCTTGAACTGTGCCGGGCGCTTGGCCAGGAAGGCGGCGACGCCTTCCTTGAAATCCTCGCTGCGGCCCAGCTCGCGCTGCAGGTCGCGCTCGACGTCGAGCTGCGCCGAGAGGTCGTTGCCGTGGGCCACGTTCAGCGCCTTCTTGATGCTGGCGAGCGCCAGCGGGCCGTTGGCCAGGCGGCGGGCCAGGGCGGTCGCCGTCTCCATCAGCGCGGCGTCGTCGACGACGTCCCAGATCAGGCCCCAGGCCAGCGCCTTGTCGGCCGGAATCTGCTGCGCCAGCATCGCCATCGCCCGCGCCCTTGCGTCGCCCACCAGGCGCGGCAGGAACCAGGTGCTGCCGCCGTCGGGCAGCAGGCCGATGCGCGCGAAGGCCTGCAGGAAGCTGGCCGATCTGCCCGCGATGGCGATGTCGCTCGCGGTCACGAAGCTCATGCCGACGCCGGCCGCGACGCCATTGACGGCCGCCACGATCGGCTTGGGCAGGGCCCGCATGGTGCGGATCACCGGGTTGAAGAAATGCTCCAGCGCCGCGCCCGAATCGGCCGTGGCGCCCTGCGCCCGGTCGGGATCGGAGAGGTCGGCGCCGGCGCAGAAGCCGCGGCCGGCGCCGGTCAGTAGCACGGCGCGCACGCGGGTGTCGGTCGCCAGGGCCTCCCAGCACTCCTTCAGCTCGCTGATCATGCGCCGTGACACGGCGTTAAGCTTCTCGGGCTGGTTCAGCGTGATGGTGGCCAATCCGTCGTCGTGATCGCAGCGGATGGTGGTGTAGGTCATGGCGTGCTCACCGTCCCTTGAATTGCGCCGGGCGCTTGGCGAGGAAGGCGCCGACGCCTTCCTTGAAGTCCTCGCTGCGGCCCAGCTCGCGCTGCAGGTCGCGCTCGAGGTCGAGCTGCTGGTCGAGCGAATTGGTGCCGGCTTCGTTCAAGGCCCGCTTGATCGCGGCGTAGGAGAGCGTCGGCCCGGCGGCCATGCGCTTGGCCAGCGCCCGGGCTTCGTCCATTAGCGCGGCGTCGTCGACCACCTGCCAGATCATGCCCATCTGCTCGGCCTTCTCGGCCGGCACCGACGTGCCCAGCATCGCCAGCGCCCGGGCACGGGCGTCGCCCACCGTGTGCGGCAGGAACCAGGTGCCGCCCAGATCGGGGATCAGCGAGATGCGCACGAAGGCCTGGTCGAAGCGGGCCGAGCGCGCGGCGATCACGATGTCGGCGGCCAGCGCCAGGTTGGCGCCGCCGCCGGCGGCGACGCCGTTGACAGCCGCGATCACCGGCTTGGGCAGCGCCCGGATGCGCCGCATCATCGGATTGAACAGGCGGTCCATCGCTGTGCCGACGTCGGGCCTGCCGTCGCTGCCGGCATCGCCCGGGCCGCGGCCGCTCAGGTCGGCGCCGGCGCAGAAGCCGCGGCCGGTGCCGGTGATCAGCACGGCGCGGACGTCGGCCGAATCGCGGGCGCGATCGAGGGTGTCGTTCATCGCCGCGATCAGCGCGTGGCTCATGGCATTGAGCCGCTCGGGCCGGTTCAGCGTGATGGTCATCACACCGTCGGCGATGTCGGCAAGTACGGGCTGTTCTGTCATGGCAAGGTCTCCTGGCCGCGGACTGTGGCATGGCCGGACAAGCGCCGTAAACGATCGTTCACGGCGCTGCGCATTCGGGTTTCTGTTCTGCGAAAGAGCGGAGGCCTTTGGCTTCAGGGTGAGCCTGTCGAACCATGAAGCGGTCCCACGCCACGGTCGTGCGAGGCTTCATGGTTCGACAGGCTCACCATGAAGCTTGCGCGTCCTACGCCGCCTTGCGTTTCATGCGGTAGCGGATCGGCAGCCGCTTGAGGCCGCTCACGAACGTTGCCTCGACCCAGGCCGGGTCGCCCGCCAGCTCGACATGCTCGAGCCGTGACAGCAGCTCCTCGTAGAGGGTGCGGATCTCCATCTTGGCCAGGTGCTGGCCCAGGCAGAGATGCACGCCATAGCCGAACGCGATATGCGGATTGGGCGCGCGATCGACCTTGAAGGCATAAGGCTCCGCGAACACCGCTTCGTCGCGGTTGGCCGAGGCGTAGCACATCATCAGCGAATCGCCGGCCCGGATCGTGTGCCCGTGCAGGTCGTGGTCGACCGTGGCGGTGCGGAAGAAGTGCTTCACTGGCGTCACCCAGCGCACCATCTCGTCGATCGCCAGCCGCAGCAGGTCGGGCCGCGCCCGCAGCTTCGCCAGCTCGGCCGGGTTCTGCATCAGCGCCAGCAGGCCACCCGCGGTGGTCGAGCTGGTCGTATCGTGGCCGGCGGTGGCGATGATCACATAGTAGGACAGCGCCTCGAACTCGCTGATCGGCTTGCCGCCGATCTGGGCGTTGGCGATGACGCTGGCCACATCGTCCTTCGGGTTCTTGCGGCGGTCGGCGATGAGGGCGCCGAAATAGCTGAAGAATTCCTTCACCGTGGCGCTGACATGGGCCTTCTCGTCGGTATCGCCGCCGCGGCGCATGTCGGGGTCGCGCGCGCCGAAGATCTCCTGCGTCAGCTTCAGCATCAGCGCTTCGTCCTCGCGCGGCACGCCCAGGATCATCATGATCACCCGCAGCGGATACCAGACGGCGACATCGCGCACGAAGTCGCATTCGCCGTCCATGTCCTCCAGCCGATCGACGAACTCGCGCGCCAGCGCCGCCAGCCCGGCCTCGAGCTTCTTGAGGTTGGGCGGCATGAACCAGGGCTGCGTCAGGTTGCGATAGACGCGATGGTCGGGGTCATCCATGTTCACCAACGTGCGCAGCAGCAGGTGGTTGCCGCCGGTGATCCGCTTCACCCGCTCCTCGTCGGCGATGCTGGTCAGCACCAGGCGTGGATCGTTGATGAAGCGGTCGTTCTGGCGCTCGATGTCCTTGATGTCGGCGTGCCGCGAGATGGTCCAGAACGGCCGCACGCTGTCCGGCGCCGTCCAATGCGCCGGCCGCTCACGGCGCAGCCGTGCGAACAGCGCATCGCAGGCAGCCTGGTCCGCGTAGGTCCGAGGATCGACGATCGCCCGATCGATCCCGGCTTGGTCGGCGGCTGCGTCCGCAGGCATGGTCCGCTCCTCTTCTTGCGTAGGCGCAATTTGCATAGACGCGAATCGGTGTATCCATGATTGGGCCCGGTCCGGCGCCGACAATCAATGGCCTCTTGCCATCCGCCGCCTAATTCGGTATTGCAATACCGAATTAGGCGTGCAGCTCCAACCAACCAGCGATCATTGCTATGACCATGGCCAATATCCTCGTCCTGATCGGTACTGAATCCGGCAACGCCCAGATGGTGGCCGACGCCGTGCGCGACCCTCTCGAGGACGCCGGCCACGGCGTCACGATCTCCGACAAGGCGACGCACGCGGACGAATTCGCCGGGCACGACACGTTGCTGGTCATCTGCGCCACCCACGGCTCGGGCGACATCCCCAGCAACATCCTTCCCCTGCACGAGACCTTGTCGCGCGAGAAGCCCGACCTGTCGCCCTGGCGCTACGGGGTGATCGCGCTGGGGGACATGACCTACCAGGACACGTTCTGCGGCGGCGGCAAGCAGATGGACGCGCTGCTGGAAAAGCTGGGCGCCAGGAAGGTCGGCGATCGCCTCGAGGTCGACGCCTCGATCCAGCCGCTGCCCGACGAGGAGGCCGTGGGCTGGGTGAAGGAGTGGGTGAAGCTGGTGTGATTGAACGTGCAGCGAGGATATGCTGCCAGCGTGGCTCCAGCCGCACCGTTCTTTTCGCCCATGCCGCGTCGGGCGAGCAACCTGGGCGCAGGGACGGTGCATCGAGCCCTCGCCGTGCTCGTGGTGACGAGCGCTGTCGCGCTGCTGCTGGCACAGCCGGATAGTACACCGTCGCAGGCATCGTGAGTACGTTAGTGCTGGGCGCAAGGGGGGCGGGATGACCTTCTTCGCGCAATGTCCGCTTCGGCCCTCTTGGTCAACGCGCCAGGACCATCACCCGATACCTATGGTCACGATTGATCTGCAGCGATTTGGACGCATGAATATCGTCGCGGGAATTGCGATGTTTGACTTGGGACGGCCATCGCTGTGGGAGTGGCTAAGGCGTCATCCACGAATAACTACATCGAAACAGGTCGGTTCGACGGTGTAATTCCAGTCGCCATGGAAGTCATGGCGTTTGAGATTGATCGCTTGCAGGTCGGCGTCCGAGATTTTGATGCCGGCCGGATAGGTGTTGGGATCGAGTTGGCAGCGCACCGTCAAGCCCGCCTTGGTCGTGGTGGCCGCGATCAGCTCGACGATGACTTTGTGGCTGACCAGCGGCTTGCCGCGCCAGTTGGCGGTGATGAAGGAGAACAGGCGATGCTCGATCTTGTTCCACTTGCTGGTGCCGGGCGGCAGGTGGCAGACGGTGATGGGCATGCGCAGCTCGTCGGCGAGCCTCTGGAGCTCCAGCTTCCACAGCCGCACCCGTGAGCCGTTGCTGCCGCCGCCGTCGGCGGTGATCACCAGACGCGTGGCGCCAGGGTAGCGCGGGCGGCCGCTCTGCAGCCACCAGCTGCGAATGGCGTTGGCCGCGAATGCCGCCGTGTCGTGATCGATACCGACGCTCACCCAGCCGGTATTGTCGGCGATGTCGTAGACGCCGTAGGGCACCGCGCGCCCCAGTTCCGGGATGACGAAGTCGTGCACGCGCACCTGCGGCGGCGAGCCTTGGGGATGCCATTCGCGCCCGGCATTCTTGAAATCGCCGACCAGTTCCTTCTTCTTCGTGTCCACCGAGATCGCCGGCTCGCCGGCGGCCAGCGCCGCCTTCACCTGCTCGTTGATGTAGTGGAACTGGGCGTCGCGATCAGGATGGCTCGCCCCCTCGCGGGCCTTGCGATTGGCCTGCAGCCGATAGCCCAGCTGGTGCAGCAGCTCGCCCACCAGCGTGCGGCCGATCTGGTGGCCCATGGCGCACAACGCGCCGGACAGCTTGCTCAGGCTCTTGCACGTCCACAGCAGCGGCGACTGGGGATCGCCCCGCGTGTCGGGCTCGATCAGCGCCCGCAGGTCAGCGACCAGGCTCGGATCCGTCGCGCTCTTCGGCTTGCCACCAGCCCCCGGCCGACGCACCCGCGTCGGATCAATCGTCTCGCCGCTGCGCACCTCGCGCAAGGCCCGGCCAATGGTGCTGCGGGCGATGCCGGTGGCACGCGCCACCGCTGCGATCCCGCCGCGCCCCGCCGCCCGCGCCTCCGCCGCCGCAAAGCGCCGCCGTGCCCGTTCGTCGAGCACAGGACGCAGCGTCTCAAACCGCTGCCGGATGGCTGATTCATCGATCACGCCGGCATGCTACAGGCCCCGCCAGCCAAACGGAATCCATCACCCCCCAACCGCCGATCACGATCGATTCATCTATCGGCGGACAACGCCTAAGGACGAGAGCCCGTGTCGAGCCTCGGTTGTGACTTGCTCTCCTTTGTATTGCCTTTCTTTGGCAGAGCCTTCTGTGTGGGCGGAGAAGGTGGCGTAGTAGCCTCAATTTTAGGACCGCCGCCAAGAGCGGTGAGTTCACGCCGCCACTCGGGCCGCTTGGTGACCATCAGCTTGACGGCAGCCGCATGCAATTTCGATCCGGCATCCATGTGAACTCCGTCGGCCAATGAGTTGATATAACTCAACTTAAGAAATGATACGCAAAGCATGGTAGATAACTTCCGCCTCGTTGTCGATATAGGACCAACTCACGGGCGTGCTTCTGAGCTGCCCTGTTCTCGGTTCCCACCTGACGGCTCGTCCAAGGCTGTCCTTACGTCTAGGCAGGCTGAACAACTGCTCGTATCGTCGCGGCGCGATGCCTATAAACGGCACAAACTGCACGACCGATGCGTCCTCAAACGTGGGCTCGATGGCAACTTCACGTCCGTAGAGTTCGCCGACCAAGCTCTTCGGATAGGGTTCGATGTACACCACGCGACGGATTCCAGCGGAAATGATGTGCCTCGCGCACATGTGGCACGGAAACGTCGTGCAGTAGAGGTCCGTATTTCTGACAGAGATGCCCTTCCGGAGAGCTTCCATCAACGCGTTCATCTCGGCGTGGACGATCCTGCCGTATTCAATGACGTTGTCGACACGAGTACCTTCCAGCATCCCAACGGAACGTCCCCGCCGCGACGGCCCGTGTAAGGCGGCATGCGCCAGCCGCTGAACCCCGCGAGCCCGAATGTTGGTGGTCAGCCATTTCTCTTCCTTAAGCGCAGAGAAGATTTCCTCCAGGATCTCGTGCTTCTTCATCGCGTTGGAGTCGTATCCAATCCGATAGTCCCGCAAGTCTGCCCCGAGGGGGTCGTCCACCCAAACAACGCCGCCTCCGGCCATTGGCACGTCGTTGCATCCCGCACCGATCAACTCGCCCATATCGTTCATGACAACCGCGCCTACCTGCCTCGCGAGGTCGGCTGAGCGCAGAGCGGCGCCGCGGGCCAGAAACATCGCGTATTCGGAGCGAGTCGGGGTGTGGAAAGGGTGGCCGAAGATGACCTCAAAGAACCGATTCAGTTGTCGGTAAGTCGACGCGGCGTCGCTGACTTCAACAAAGACGTCTGCCTTGGGAAACGCGTTGCGCACGCTCTGACCATATTCGTTGTCGCCTGCGCTCGCATCCATCTCGATCAACCGTTCGGCGTCCGCGCGGCAGGAGGATGGATCCGTAATTTGCTTTGATTGAGCGATGATCTTCGCCAGCCGGTTCACACGGCTATCCCTTGGGGAATACAAGGAAACGACAAAAAACAGGTCGCCGTACACACGGCGCAGAAAGTCTATTTCATCAGGGTGCTTGAGCGAGTTGAGAACATAGGCGCCTCGTGAGAGAGGTTTGAAGTACCGCCATGCACGAGGCCGTACATGGCGATTCTCGGAGAACCTATGCTCCTCGATAAGTCGAATTGAGAGCTGCGCCAGTATGGACGAGTCGCTTGCTGTCCTTCGTAGGCGGTCGCCAGCACGCATGTATCTCTCGAGACGCGCATCTTCACTTGCGCGACCGGCCGGCAAGTTTACGCCTCTTCCATACATCCTGATGATGTCTGAGAGCCGGACGTGCTTCGTCGTGTAATCGAACACCGCCAAGCTCTGCTCAATGCACGACGTCGCCGTTTGCCAATCGGTTCCAACTGGCCCAACCAATCCGATGAACACCTCGGCATCCCGCAGCGGTGCTAGAGCAACTGGACCATTCTTCATTATGTCAATTCCCGTTGCGCTCAGAGGCGTTTGATTGCGAGATAGTATACGATCTTATGCAACCGGCGATAAGAATCTGCTGAATGCCGAAACTATTGCGATCGCTCGCAATCTCATTAAAAAAGCTCTGAGATCTCAATCCTGCAGGTTTTCCGATGCCCGACGGTCAGATCCTCATCAACGGCGACTGGCGCCCGCCTGCGTCCGGCGCGGCGCTGCCGGTGTTCAACCCCAGCGACGGCGCCGAGTTCGCCAGGATCGCGCGCGGCGTGGCCGAGGATATCGATCGCGCGGTGAGAGCGGCGCGGGCGGCGCTGGAAGGCGGCGCCTGGGGGCGGATGACGGCGGTCGAGCGCGGCCGGCTGCTGTCGAAGATGGCCCAGAATGTGGCCGACCACGCCGAGGAGCTGGCGGTGCTGGAGGCCAAGGATACCGGCAAGCCGATCTCGCAGGCGCGCGCCGATGCCAGCGCGCTGGCGCGCTACTTCGAGTTCTACGGCGGCGCGGCCGACAAGATCCACGGCGAGACCATCCCCTACCTCAACGGCTATACCGTCTTCACTCTGCGCGAGCCGCACGGCGTGTGCGGCCAGATCATCCCGTGGAACTATCCCATGCAGATCTTCGGCCGCACCGCGTGCGGCGCGCTGACCATGGGCAATTCAGTGGTGATGAAGCCGGCCGAGGAGGCCTGCCTGTCGGTGCTGCGCGTCGCCGAGCTGATGCTGGAGGTCGGCTTCCCGCCCGGCGCCATCAACATCGTGCCGGGTCTCGGCGTCGAGGCCGGCGCGGCTTTGGCCGACCATCCCGGCATCGATCACCTGAGCTTCACCGGCTCGCGCCAGGTCGGCGCGCTGGTGCAGGCGGCGTCGGCGAGGTTCAACCGGCCCTGCACCATGGAGCTGGGCGGCAAGAGCCCGCAGGTGGTGTTCGCCGATGCCGACATGGACGCGGCGCTGCCGTTCATCACCCGCGCCATCATCCAGAATGCTGGCCAGACCTGCTCGGCGGGCTCGCGGCTGCTGGTCGAGGACAAGGTCTATGACAGCTTCGTCGGGCGCGTCGCCGAGAAGTTCAAGGCCCTGCGCGCCGGCCCGTGGGACCGCGATCTCGATGTCGGCCCGCTGATCTCGCGCAAGCAGAAGGAGCGCGTCGACGGCTTCGTCGGCAAGGCTGCCGCGGCCGGCGTCAAGCTGCTGGCAGCGGGCGAGACCGCTGCCAACGCGCCGGCCGGCGGCTATTACGTGGCGCCGCAGGTCTACGGCGACGTGCCGGTCGGCCACGTGTTGGCGCAGGAGGAGGTGTTCGGGCCGGTGCTGGCCGCGATCCGCTTCCGTGACGAGGCCGACGCCATCCGCATCGCCAACGCCACGCCCTACGGCCTGGTGGCCGGCGTCTGGACGCGCGACGGCGGCAAGCAGATGCGGCTGGCCAAGGCGATCAAGGCAGGTCAGGTGTTCATCAACAACTACGGCGCCGGCGGCGGCATCGAGCTGCCCTTCGGCGGCGTCAAGGGCTCGGGCTTCGGCCGCGAGAAGGGCTTCACGGCGCTGCACGACTTCTCGACGCTGAAGACGGTCGCCATCCAGCACGGGTGATTTTCCTTTCCCGCCAGACGGGGAAGAACGAACCGGGAGGACATCATGCGTCTGAAGGACAAGGTCGCGATCGTGACGGGTGCCGGCCAGGGGATCGGCGAGGCGATCGCACGGCGGATGGCCGAGGAAGGCGCGGCCGTGGTCGTCAACGACGTTAATGCCGCCAACGGCCAGAAGGTGGCCAAGGACATCACCGACAAAGGCGGCCGCGCCGTCTTCTGCGAGGGCGACGTCACCAGGCTGGCGGCCAACGAGGCGATGGCGGCGGCAGCGACCAAGAGCTTCGGCCGCATGGACGTGTTCGTCGCCAATGCCGGCGTCACGCACTGGAACAAGCCGATGCTCGACGTCACCGAGGACGAGTTCGACCGGATGTTCGCGGTCAACGTCAAGGGCGTCTACCAGGCCGCGCGCGCCTGCGTGCCGGTGTGGGAAGCGCAGAAGTCCGGCAACATGATCGTGATCGCCTCGACCGCCGGCATCCGGCCGCGGCCGGGCCTGGTCTGGTACAACGCCACCAAGGGCGCGGTGATCATCGCGGTCAAGGCGATGGCGGCCGAGTTCGGGCCCAAGAACATCCGCTTCAACGCCATCTGCCCGGTGGCCACGGAAACGCCGCTGCTGGCCCATTTCATGGGTGGCGACAACGCCGACAACCGCTCGCGCTTCAACGCCACCGTGCCGCTGGGCCGCCTGGGCCAGCCGCTCGATCATGCCAATGCCGCAGTGTTCCTGGCGTCGGACGAATCGTCGTTCATCACCGGCGTCGACCTGCCGGTCGACGGTGGCCGCTGCATTTGATTTTCCTTCTCCCGCAAGCGGGAGAAGGGCTCGACGGTGTCCGTCATGCTTCGTTTGTTCGTTGCTCTGCCGCTGCCTGAAGATGTCGCCGATGACCTGGCGGCATTGCAGGAAGGGATCCCCGATGCCGCCTGGGTGCCGTCGGACAATTTCCATGTCACGCTGGCGTTCATCGGCAGCGTCGATGGCGGTCTGCAGCGGGACATCGCCGAGGCGCTGGGCACGATCGACGGCCCGGTGCTCGACCTCGAGATCGCCGGCGTGGATCACTTCGTCGAAGGCCGCACGCCCAAGGTGCTGTACGCGGCGGTGGCGCCGAACCCGGGCCTCCTGCGGCTGCAGGAGAAGGTGAGCACGGTGCTGCGCGGCGAGGGTGTGACGCTCGATCGCCGCAAGTTCCGCCCGCACGTCACCTTGGCGCGCTTCAACCGTCGCGCCGAGATGGGCCATCACATCGCGCAGTTCGTCGCCAGCAACAACCTCAGGCGCTTCGGGCCGTTCGAGGTCGACTGCTTCCGGCTCTATGCCAGCCATACACGCCCCGACGGCGCGGTCTACACCGTCGAGGCCGAGTATCCGCTCGGGTATTGAGGGAGTTATCTCCTCTCCCGCAAGCGGGAGAGGAAGGGGCCCATTGCGCGAAGCGCAATGGGAAGGTGAGGGACCAAGGACGACGCGCCTCGCGTGGAGTCCTCATCTGCCGGGCGCTATCGAACCCATCTCTCCCGCTTGCCGGAGAGAAGAAATCACTCCGGCTTCAGCCCCGCCGCGTCGGCGACCTTCTTCCACTTCACGGTCTCGGCGGCGATGTGCTTGGCCAGCTCGTCCGAGGTGCCGGGCAGCGGCGCCGCGCCGGCGTCGCGAATCTTCTTCTCGATATCGGGCAGCCGGATGCCGCGGCCGATCTCGTCGCTGAGCTTCTTGACGATGTCCGCCGGCGTGCCGGCCGGCGCCGATACATACCACCACGGGGCCGCGTCATAGCCGGGCACGCCCGACTCGGCGATGGTGGGCACGTCGGGCAGGTTGAACCAGCGCTTGGACGACGTCACCGCCAGGGCGCGGATGGCGCCCGAGCGGATATGCGGCAGGTAGACCGGCAGGTTGTCCATGACCGACGGGATGCGGCCGGGCAGCAGGTCCTGGATGACCAGCGCGCTGCCTTTGTAGACGATGTGCTCGACCTCGATGCCGGTCAGCGACTTGAAATACTCCATCGCGAGATGGCCGGTGCCGCCGACGGCTGGCGAGCCGTAGTTGAGCTGCCCCGGCTTGGCTTTGGCCAACGCGATGTATTCCTGCACGGTCTTGGCTGGTACGTCGGGGTGCACCGCCAGCACATTGGCGACCTCGCCGACCAGCGCCACCGGCGCGAATGCCGTGGCGGTGTCGTACGGCATGCTCTTGTACAGGAACTGGTTGGTGACGGCCGAGCCGACCGTGCCCAGCAGCAGCGTGTAGCCGTCGGGTGGCGCCTTGGCGACGACGTCGGCGCCGACATTGCCGCCGGCGCCGGGACGGTTCTCGACGATCACCTGCGTGCTCCATGCCGTCTGCAGGTGGCTGGCCACGACCCGCCCCAGGATGTCGGTGGCGCCGCCCGGCGCGAAGCCGACGACGATGCGGATCGGCTTGTTCGGGTAGCCGCCCTGCGCCAGGCCGCCGCGCGCGATCATGGGCGCGGCAAGCAGCGTGCTGCCGGCGATCAGCGCGCGGCGTCGCGATATGGAACGGAGCATGTGGCCTCTCTGTGTCCCTTGCTGTTCACGTCACTTGATCATGCGGGCAGGTAGCGGTCCAGCGTGCGCGCGATCTGTGCCGGATAGGGCTCGCCGAACAGCGCCGCGTGCACCAGGAGGGGATACAGGTTGTAGAGGGCACGGCGCTGCGTGCCGAAGCCGGGCGCCAGCGGTGCCAGCGCGCCGTAGCGCTCGTAGAATGCCTTCGGGAAGCCGCCGAACAGGGTTGTGAAGGCGATCTCGATCTCGGGATGGCTCCATGAGATGGCGGGATCGATCACCGCCACCACATGTCCACGCCGGCAGAGCACGTTGCCGGCCCAGAGATCGCCGTGGATCAGCGCCGGCTGGGCCGGCTCCTGCAGCCAGTCTTCCAGGCGCGTGCCAAGATGCTCGATGCGCTGCATCAGCCCGGCCGGCAGCCTGCCGCTGCGGCTGGCCAGCCACGCCGCGGTCCATAGGCGCTTCCAGCGGAAGAACGCCACCCAGGTGTCCCAGCGCTCGTTGATCTGCGGCATGCCGCCGATCATCACGTCATAGCGGTAGCCGAACGGCGCCTGGCCGTCGGCCGGAACGGGCGCCTGATGCAGCGCCGCCAGGCGTTCGGCGAAAGCCGCGGCGCCGTCGTCGGAAAGGCCGCTGCCGTCATGATCGACCCAGTCCATCACCAGGAGCCGATCGTCGCTGGCATGCACCGCGGGCACTGGCCAGCCGGCGGCGGCCAGGTCTCGCAGCATGCGGCCTTCGCTTGCCAGGTGCCGCGCCGCGGTCTTGGCGATCAGCCGGTCGCTGCCGAGATCGACGCGCCACACCTGCGCGCCATGGCCGCCATCCGCCAGCGGCGCCACTGCCACGGGCCGCCGGCCCAGCGCCGCCTCCAAGTGATCGACGATCGTCACGCCGTCAACGACGTGGCGCGCAGATGCTCGAGCAGGGCCGCGCAGCCGGCCTCGATCGTGTCAAGGGCGCGCTCGTAGTCCGCGGTGGTGCCGTACCAGGGGTCGTCCACCTCCTGCAGGCCCAGATGCGGTGCCGTGTCGAGGAAGAGCCGCGGCTTGTCCTTCAGGTCCGGTGGCGCCATGGCGCGCAGCGCCCGCAAATGGCCGCGGTCCATCGCCAGCACATGGTCGAAGCGGCGCAAATCGTCGGCCACGAGCTGTCGGGCCCGCAACGCGGCGAGGTCGTAGCCGCGCCGGGCTGCGGCGCGCACCGCCTCGCGGCTCGGCGGCTGGCCGACATGGCCGTCATAGGTGCCGGCCGAATCGATCACGAAGCCGCTTTCGAGCCCGGCCCGGGCGACCATGGCGCGGAACACGCCTTCGGCCGTGGGCGAGCGGCAGATATTGCCGGTGCAGATGAACAGGACGCCGATCATGTGCCTCTGCCTCTCCGGGGCGTGAAAGCGTTATGCTTGTACCCCAAAACGGAGGCAGCGTATGCACCAGGACGTCGGGCAGGCATGCATCGTCGTGTTGACTGGGGCCGGGATCTCGAAGGAGTCCGGCATCGACACGTTCCGCGACGAGGACGGGCTGTGGACCCGGTACGATCTCGAGGAGGTCGCGACCATCGAGGCCTGGCACCGCAACAAGCAGAAGGTGCTCGATTTCTACAACGAAGGCCTCACCTGGTTCAGCGGCGCCAACATCCGGCCCAACGCCGCTCATGCCGCGCTGGCGCGGCTGGAGCGCGAGTGGCCCGGCGAGGTGCTGATCGTGACGCAGAACATCGATCTGCTGCACGAAGGTGCCGGCTCACGCAACGTGCTGCACATGCACGGCCAGTCCGGGAAGATCCGCTGCATGGCCTGCGACACCGTCATCGATTCCGACATGAGGCTGGATACGCAGACGCTGTGCGCCCATTGCGGCGCCCGGGGGCAGCTGCGGCCGCACGTCGTATGGTTTGGCGAGATGCCGCTGCGCATGGACGAGATCTATGCCGCGCTCGATCGCTGCACCCTGTTCCTGTCGGTCGGCACCTCGGGCATGGTCTACCCCGCCGCCGGCTTCGTGCAGCACGTCCGCCGCCATGTGCCGCGCGCCCACACGGCGGAATTGAACCTTGAGCCGTCGGACGGCCATTCGCTGTTTCGCGAGCGCATTTATGGTCCGGCAACCGAGGTCGTGCCGGCCTATGTCGAGAAGGTGCTGAAGACCGGCTGGAGGTAGCAGAGCCGGCGGCGGTGCGCCGCCGCGCGAAGGAACGTACGCGAGCTGTGGACGTTGGTCGGCTGATTGATGCTGGAGAAACGATCGTGCGTTCGATCATGCTCGCGTTGGCTCTGGGCTGCGTGTCGCTGGCAGCCGTGCCGGTGATGGCGCAAACCGGCAATCCGCCACCCACGACCGTGCCGCCGTCGGTCTGGGAGAAGATCAAGGGGAGCTGGACGGACACGAAAGGTGTCGTGAAAGAGCAATGGGGCAAGCTGACCGACGACGACCTTCTCGAGATCGAGGGGCGGCGTGACCAGCTTATCGGCAAGATCCAGGTGCGCTATGGCGTGTCGCGCGAGGAGGCCGAGCGGCAGGTGCAGACGTGGGAAAAGCGCCAGCGATAGCGACAGGAACGCCGGCTCCGGCCAGTAAAAATGCAAGTATCGGCTATTATTGCCCGGTGACGCAGGCCCGCGGCTGAGGCATCCTCACGCCTGGTTGCAGTAGTGGAAAGATCTGAACTCTGTCGGGGAGAGGTCAGATGCGCATCCCGATACTGTGGGCGGCGGGGGCCACCGTGTCGTTTGTCCATTTTACTGCTTGGCGGTTCTTCTGGCTCTGTGCGCGCTGCCGTTGCGCATGGCCGGTGCCGATACGCGCGAGGTTGTGCAGCTGTCGCTCGGTGTCGGCCTGACGCCGGTGCATTGGGGTGTCCTGCTGGCCGCAGGGCACAATGACAATGCGAACTACGACTACGCCACGGAGGATATTGCTCAACGCCTGCGCGGCGTGGGTGTCAGCAACATCCGCGTGCTCACGGCCACACCCGAGCAGGCCGACCGCTCGGGTGCGTCGCTGACGACCCACGACGAGATCCGCGCCGCCTTCGCGCAAATTGCCCGTCCGGAAACTGCCGCCTGCCTCTTCTTCATAACGTCTCACGCCAATCGTCGCGGCATCTACCTCGCGCTCGACAAGAGCCAGCAGTATCTGACCGCCAGCGAGCTGGACCGCTACGTCACGGAGTCGTGCGGTAGCCGCCCCCAGGTGCTCATCCTGTCGGGCTGCTACAGCAGCGCGATGATCACCACTGCCATGACCCGGCACCCCAAGCGGATCGTGCTGGCGTCGGCCTCGCCGACCACGGTCTCCTATGGTGCCACGACGACCGAACGGCACCTGAATTTCGAGCGCTGCCTGATCAAGGCCTACGACGCCGGCGCCGCCACGTGGCGCGATATGTTCCAGCAGGCCCTGCCTTGCGTCGAGGAGCGCGAGGACTGGCTGCGCGTGCCGGTGTCGAAGCCGGAAGCCTATATCGGCCCCTTGGTGTCCAACCTCCGCATCCCCGGGCGGTAGGTGCGAGCCGGCCTCCTGCGAATCTGGGCCACGGACGTGCCGCCGGCCGGCTGGGTATTGACCTGCCGCATCTTCTCGACAGAGTCGCAGTCCTGGCGATCACTATCGGTCAATGTGTCGTAATATGAGCGGCATCAGTATCAAGCAGGCCTGATGTTTCCAGGTACCCAGGGCATTCGGTCCGCCGGCGCCAGAGACGGGAAGTGATGAAAGCCAGGAACGCCAGACGGAGGCGCTGTGATGTCTTTGCTCATCTGGATCATTGTCGGTGCCCTGGCGGGCTGGATTGCTGGCCTGGTCGTGAGTGGTCGCGGCTTCGGCCTGATCGGCGACATCATTGTGGGTATCGTCGGGGCGATTGTCGCCGGCTGGCTCTTTCCCCGGCTTGGCGTGTCGCTCGGCGCGGGCGTCATCTCCACCATTTTCTCGTCCGCGGCAGGCGCGATCATCGTCCTGGTCGTGATCAAGCTGTTGCGGCGGGTGTGACGGCAGGAGCGTGCTAGCAATGCCTGGCATGCGTGGGGATGATCGCGCCGACTTTTTCGTCATGCGTTGGTCACACGCGCCAGGCGATCCGCTTCTCTAGTCTTTGCATGGTGCTGTGCCGAAGTCCCGGCCCTGTATCGAGTCGCAATGAAAGCGCATACCCGCTCCCGCCGATCACGTCTGACGCAGGCGTCGATCGGCACCGCGATGGTCCTCGCCAGTTTGACCGTTGCGCTGCTCGCCGCCGAGTTTGCCGTCAGGCTGCTGGGCTCCGGCGAGAGGCGATGGGAATTCGGTAATTTCATCGAGAATCCGCGGTTGCTGGCGCGCGGCTGGCGCACGATGCAGCACGACACGGGGCTCGGCTACGTGCCGCGCCCGGGCTACAGCGAGGTCGACAGCGAGAGCGGCAAAGTCCTGACGTTCGACGAGAACGGCCTGCGGGCGCATCGGCGCCTGCATTCGGAATCCCTGGATGAGACATCACCGGTTCTGGCCGTCGGCGACTCCTACGCCATGGGCGAACAGGCAGCCGATGACGAAACCTGGCCGGTCTATCTCGAAGGCATGATTGACCGTCGTGTGCTCAACGGCGGCGTGTCCGGCTACGGCATCGATCAGGCAGTGCTACGCGCAGAGCGGCTCGTGCCAATCGTCCGCCCCGGCGTGCTGCTGGTAAGCTTCATCGCCGATGACGTCAATCGCGCCCGCATGCGCATCCTATGGGGAGTCGACAAGCCGTATTTCGACATCGAACGCGGCACGCTGGTGCTACGCAACGTCCCCGTGAAGCTGCCGCGTGTCGATGCACGGCTGGATCCCGTGCGCCGCGTTCTGGGCTACTCCTTCCTGGTCGACGCCGTGATGCGTCGCCTGAAGCTGACAGCCTATTGGTCGTACGACCAGCCCTCGTATTTCGAGCCTGCCCATGATCAGGGCGAGCGCGTCGCTTGCCTGCTCATGGACCGGCTGCGACGGCTGGGCGAAACCTATGGCATGCAGGTCTTGGTGGTGGCGCAGTACACGCCGAACGCGTGGCTGCAGGCCCCGGCCTTCCAGCATGAGGTTCAAGTCGCGGAGAACTTGCTGGCTTGCGCCCGCGCGAACCAGCTGCAGACGCTCGATACGCGTCCTGGCCTGGAAGCCGCAGTCCGCACCGATGGCGTTTGGCGATACTACTTCAGCGGTCACATGAACGATGCCGGCAACCGTTTGACGGCCACGATGATCGCGCATCAGCTAGGCTGGTAGGCTTTCGTTCTCGGACCGGTTCGTCCATCAATCAATCAATCAATGGCTTCAATTCCGAGAATGGTCCCCCACACGGTAGCCACCGTGATCGCCAGGGACAGGAGTGCTGCGCCGAGTGCTATGGTCAGCAGGGCGCCGTCCTCCTCCAGGTAGGCGAATGCTATGAGCACAATAACCAGCGCAGGCAAGACGTGGCTGAACGGCACGGGCCCAAGCATGGTTAAAGCCAGGAGGACGATCACAGCGCCGACGACGCGCTTGGTCGACTCGAACGGCGTGCGCCAGCGTGGTCGTACCATCCTTTCCATCCAGACCAGGACAGGCACGACCCGATCAACAAGCCTCGTCAACCGTGCTGTCAGCAACGGTCGCTGTGATATCCAGCGTGGCAAGGAGGGTGCGCGGCGCGCCATGATCATTTGGAACGCTGGCCACATCAACAAAACCCCGGTGACGATCGAAAGACTGGGCACAAGCGCCAGCAGCCCCAGCAACAGCATCACCACACCGAACGAGCGGTCCCCCAGAGCCTCCAGCATGCTGGCCAGGGTCATGTGCTCGCCGTGCGCTTCATTCAGAATGCAGCGCAGCACGCTCGACGTCGGTGGGCGGATATCCATCTCTACGACACCACACGAGCCATCGAATGCGCGGATTGCTATGCCTGCCCAGGTGCAGCGACCAGACGCTCCTCCTTATTGGAAGCTGAGCCGGCCGTGGCACCGCTAAAAGCCCGGGGCAAAGCTGTAGCTCTCAATTCCCAAACGAGGCTGCACGGCAAAGGTTGCTTTCGGGCGACGAACGGCGCTCGCCCGAGCTCCGCCAGCAGAACGACGCGATACGGCAGCTCTGTCCGTAGCTGGTGGTCGTCTCCACGATCATGTTCGGTTAGGCGGCAACGATCCCGAATATGGCTAGAACCCAGAGCACCGGTTGGCCCAACCGCAAGAGGATGAGCGCGAACACGCGCCGCAGGTCGCCCAGGGGATTGCGGAGAAACCAATCCGCCAGCGACAGTTCTGTCCACCAGATCGCCAGCATGACGGTTACGCTGGCGACCTGTGGAAGACCGCTGACGCTGGCCAGGCCATCTGCCGCAAAGGCGACGATCGCCATCCGCCAGGTCCACATGAGCGGACCACCTGTCATGGATACCCCATCGAAGCTTCGACAATCTCCTCGATCGTTGGCGCACCATCGACCGGCCGCGCGCCGGGCCCCTCATCGCCTTCGCTTCGTGGAGCGCCTCGAACCAGGCCCGATCAGCGCTGCGTGTTCGCCTGCAGCAGTGAGGGAGATCGTTCCGGCAGGACCGTCGCGCACGACAAAACCGTCTTCCAGCAGGCGGGTCAGACCCGCAGTAAACCTCCGTTCGCCATAGATGCGCTTGACCAGCTCCGCGTCGGCATAACGGCGAGGAGACTCCTGCGCAGCCGCGTGGATGATGCTGAGCAGTCGGCGATGCATGACGTCACCTCTCGCCCGGTCGGGCCCGTGGCGGACGCGTCAACGAAGAGCATTCTGTGTGCAGGAAGGATATTAGATTTCCTTGCCTCTTCCCAACCGGCTTTCTCGCGCCGGCAGAGGCTACCCCGGGATGGTCGCTACCTCGCGCCTACCCGGGGCAATTCCAAAGAAAAGGCCGGGCTGACCCCGGCCTAAGTCCTTGAAGAATGGTGCCCCGAGTCGGATTTGAACCAACGGCCTACCGCTTACGAAGCGGTTGCTCTACCGCTGAGCTATCGGGGCGCGGGCGCGGTCATACGGGAAACGGGCCGGCGCCGCAAGGCCGGGAGCTGCAAAGCGGCCAGACCGGGCCCGCCCGAAGTTTATTTTCGACGCCTCGTTTCGTACCGTTGCTCGCGGCTCGGCTGGCGCACATATCGGCGCCCAGCGGGGGCGACCTCTCGTCCAGGCTCAGGCTTCGCGCAGTTGGCGGTGCTTCCCGCCGTGAGGTTTGATGGTTCTCAAGTGTTTGGAATTTTTGGGGAAATTGCCTTCCCGAGCTTCGCGCACTTGCTGCAGGGGTGTTGGACGTTGAATGATTGTACACTCATAATGAGGTGAGAGGCGAACACCAGACACCAACGCCCGCCTTTCGCCGTAAACGGCTATGATCGTGCGAGCGTTTCACGGGCGGTCTGCCGCCTGTTCCCGCCATGTCACTGGGCACCTTCCAGCCGTCCTCCGGGGGATGCCGGGGCCGCTGCGGCCGTACGGTGTCAGGATTCCGACAGAATAGTTGGCCCAGGTATGTCCACGCCCTCCTCCTTGCTCCCCTCCATGCCGCGCCGCGCCACGTTCGCCCTGATCACCCTGCCGGTCCTTGCCGCTGCGACGATCGGCGGGTGGCTGCTGTGGTCCGGCGGCAGCACGCCCGGCAGCGCGCCGCTCACCCTGAAGGTCACGGTGGGCGACATCGAGGATACGGTATCGGCCGTCGGCACCCTGCAGCCGCGCGAGTACGTCGATGTCGGCACCCAGGTGTCCGGCCAGCTGCAGCGGATCACGGTCGATTTCGGCGCCAAGGTGGAAAAGGGCCAGCAGCTGGCCCAGATCGACCCGACCGTATACCAGGCCAAGGTCAGCGCCGACGAAGCGCAGCTCCAGAGCCTCAAGGCCCAGCTCGCCGACAAGCAGGCGCAGAAGATGCTCGCCGAGCAGCAGCTGAAGCGGCAGAAGGATCTGCTGGCGTCGAAGGCGACCAGCCAGGACGCGCACGACATCGCCGACGCCAACCTCAAGATCGCGGCGGCGCAGATCGCCATGATCGAGGCGCAGATCCAGCAGACCGAATCGACCTTGAACGGTGACCGCGCCAACCTCAACTACACGAAGATCTATGCCCCCATGTCGGGGACCGTCGTCAACATCACCGCCAAGCAGGGCCAGACGCTGAATGCCAACCAGCAGGCGCCGATCATCCTGCGCATCGCCGACCTCGATCCGATGACCGTCTGGACCCAGGTGTCCGAGGCCGACGTGCCGCGGCTGAAGATCGGCATGCAGGCCTATTTCACGACGCTGGGGCAGCCTGACCGCAAGCGCTTCGGCAAGCTGCGCCAGATCCTGCCGACGCCCGAGGTGGTCAACAACGTCGTGCTCTATTCGTCGCTGTTCGAGGTCGAGAACCCCGAAGGCGACCTGCTGCCGCAGATGAGCGCCCAGGTCTTCTTCATCGTCGGCGCGGCGAGGCAGGTGCCGCTCGTGCCGGTGACGGCGCTGCGGCCTGGCCGCGGCCCGGCGCCCGACGGCAAGAAGATGTATCGCGTGCGCGTGGCCGAGAACGGCGGCATCGTCGAGCGCACCATCGAGGTCGGCGTGATGAATCGCGTCTCGGCCGAGGTCAGATCCGGCCTCAAGCCGGGTGACGAGGTCGTCATCAGCGACGCTGGTGCCCCGGCGGCGAAGCCGGCGTCCAAGCCCGCCGGCACGAGGATGCCGAGGCTATGAGCACCGGCTGGTCGCGGGCGGATCCCGCATGAACGAGGCTTCACCGGGCGCGCCGCGCGTCGATCCGGCCGCTGCGGGCGCGCCGTTGATCGAGCTGCGCGACATCACCAAGACCTATATGCGTGGCGACGTGGCGACCGAGGTGCTGCACGGCATCTCGCTCGACATCCACCCCGGCGAGTTCGTCGCCATCATGGGTGCCTCGGGCTCGGGCAAGTCGACGCTGATGAACCTGATCGGCCTGCTCGATCGGCCGACCTCGGGCAGCTATCGATTCGACGGCGAGGAGGTGTCTTCACTCGATGCCGATCGCCGCGCGCTGCTGCGCCGCGAGGCCTTCGGCTTCATCTTCCAGCAATACAACCTGCTGGCCAGCGCCACGGCGACCGAGAATGTCGAGGTGCCGGCGATCTACGCCGGCGTGCCGCATGGCGCGCGCGTGCAGCGGGCCCAGGAGATCCTCACCACCCTGGGGCTGGGCGAGCGGCTGAACCATCGGCCGAGCCAGCTTTCGGGCGGCCAGCAGCAGCGCGTGTCGATCGCCCGGGCGCTGATGAACGGCGGCGCGGTGATCCTGGCCGACGAGCCGACCGGCGCGCTCGACAGCAAAAGCGGCGAGGAGGTCATGCGTCTGCTGCACGACCTCAATGCCGCCGGCCATACCGTGCTGCTGATCACCCATGACCCGGCGGTGGCGGCGCAGGCGCGGCGCGTCATCGAGATCAAGGACGGTCATATCGTCACCGATCGCGGCACGACCGCACCGCCGCCGGGCGCGGCCGCGGCATTGCAGCGCCGCACGGAGCACCGCGCGTCGGCGATCCCGGACACGATCGAAGCCGGCAAGATGGCGCTGCGCGCGCTGCGCGCCAACCTGATGCGCACATTGCTGACCCTGCTGGGCATCATCATCGGCGTCGCGTCGGTGGTGGCCATGCTCGCGATCGGTGACGGCGCCAAGCAGCAGGTGCTGAGCCGCATCACCGCCATGGGCACCAACCTGCTGCTGATCCGGCCGGGCGCGCCCAATGTGCGCATGGCAGGTGCGTTGACGGCCACGCTGGTGCCGGCCGATGCCGATGCCATCGACGATCTTCCGAACGTGGCGGTGGCAGTGCCCGAGTATCCCGGCCAGGTCACCGTGCGCTATCAGAGCCGCGACTATGTCACCCAGGCGGACGGGACCTCGCAGTTCTTCCCGCAGGCCCGCGACTGGCCGGTGGCCAGCGGCACCTTCTTCAGCGACACCGACGTCAAGAGCTACACGCCCGTGATCGTGCTGGGCCAGACGGTGGTGCGCGCGCTCTATGTCGACGGCACCGATCCGATCGGCACCTTCGTGCTGGTCAACAACGTGCCGTTCCAGGTCATCGGCGTGATGAGCGCCAAGGGCGCGTCGCCGTACGGCGCCGACCAGGACGACATCGTCTTCACCCCGATCACGACAGGCGCCTTGCGCCTGTTCGGCCAGCGCTATGTGCGGTCGATCACCGTGCAGGTCGAGGATGTCAGCCGGATCGACGAAACCCAGGAGGCGATCCGCCAGCTGCTGATCGCGCGGCACAAGTCGGAGGATTTCCAGATCCGCAACATGGCCTCGATCCTGGAGGCCGCGACCGAGACCCAGAACACGCTCACCATCCTGCTCGGCTCGATCGCGGCGATCTCGCTGCTGGTCGGCGGCATCGGCGTGATGAACGTCATGCTGGTCAGCGTCACCGAGCGCACGCGCGAGATCGGCATCCGCATGGCCACGGGCGCCCGGCGTTTCAATATCCTGCTGCAGTTCAACACCGAAGCGCTGGTGGTGTGCGCCATCGGCGGCCTGATCGGTGTCGTGGCCGGGCTGGGCGCTGCCTGGGCGTTCGCCCAGCTCGGCCGCCCGGTGATGTTCTCGGCCGGGCCCGTCATCCTGGCTTTTGCCTGCGCCTTTGCCACCGGGCTGCTCTTCGGCTATCTGCCTGCACGCAAGGCGGCCAACCTCGATCCCGTCGTGGCCCTGGCCGCAGACTGATGACGTCCTCAGCTCAACTTCCCTGCCCGATGGTGTGAGTGTCGTGATGCGTCGCCTTCTTGTCTCGATCGCCCTTGCCGGCACGCTTGCCGGGTGCTCCGCGCTGGGGCCCGATTACCAGCCCGAGCAGGTCGACGTTCCCGAGCACTGGCAGTGGAGCAATCAGGGCACCGGCGTCTGGCCGGACCTCGCCTGGTGGCAGGTCTTCCGCAGCCCGGAGCTGGACCGCCTGATGAGCGAGGCCGCGGCCGGCAACCGCGACCTGAAGGCGGCCGTGGCGCGTATCGCCCAGGCCGAGGCGCAGGCCAAGGTCGCCGGCGCGGCCGTGTATCCGACCATCGGCTTCGATGGATCACTCCAACGCAGCTCGCAGACGAGCTCGTTCACCGGTCGTCGGGCGACCGTGAACTCCTACAGCATCGGTCCGACTGCGGGCTACCAGCTGAACCTGTTCGGCGCCGACTTCGCAACGGCGCGGGCGGCGACGACACGAGTCGAAGCCAGCCGCTACGACCGCGAGACAGTGGCGCTCACCATCAACACCGGCGTGGCGCAGACGTATTTCCAGATCCTGACCTTCCGCGAGCGTGTGCGCATCGCCAACAATTCGCTGACAACCGCGACTCGGCTGCTGCAGCTGCTCGAGGAGCAACGCCGCATCGGCACGACATCCGATCTCGAAGTCGCTCAGCAGCGGGCCTCGGTGGCGACACAACGGGCCGCCGTGCCGGCCCTGATACAGGCCGAGCGTGAGAGCCTGGCTGCTCTGGCGCTGCTGCTGGGCCGCAACCCGCAGGGCTTCGAGCTGCAGGCGCGCAACCTCGAAGGACTGACGCTGCCGCCGGTCATTTCGGGCATGCCCTCGGAGCTGCTGTTGCGGCGGCCCGATATCCGCACGGCCGAGGCCAATCTGCGCGCCGCCAATCTCGACATCCAGGCCGCGCGCGCAGCGCGCTTTCCCAACATCTCGCTCACGGCAAGCGGCGGCACTGCCAGCGCGCTGCTGGCGAGCCTGTTCTCACCGGCGAGCATGCTCTACACGGTGGGTGTGAGCCTGACCGCGCCGATCTTCCAGGGCGGTCGTCTCGAAGGCCAGGAGGAATTGACCAAGGCGCGCTACGAGGAGCTCATCGAAACCTACCGCACGGCGATTCTGTCGAGCTTCCGCGATGTCGATACGGCGCTGAGCGCCATCGACCAGTTCCGCCAGCAATATGCCTACAATCTGCAGGCGCGCACCGAGTCGCGCGAGGCCTATCGGCTCGCCGAGCTGCGCTACCGTGCCGGCACCATCGACTTCCTGACGGTGCTCGACGCGCAGCGCACGGTCCTCGTGGCCGAGGATGCGCTGGCGCAGTCGCAGCTTGCCCATATCAATGCCGTGGTCAGCCTCTATCAGGCGCTGGGCGGCGGTTGGTCCGGGGCGACCGCGCAGGTGCCGAGGATCGGGCAGCAATAGGCGCGCCGTCGGCGCCGCCGATATCACGGCCAACGGTCGCCTGCCATGTTGCGACAAATGCTGCAGCCTCAGCCGGGCGAGAAGCGGGTGCTGCCGCTGCTGCAGGCGGCGGCGTCGGGCCTCGTCATCTTCGTGCTGATGAGCGTCGTGCCAACCGCCCTGGGCTTCGTCTCCTACGGGCTGGGCCTGAGCGCGTTGACGGCCCTGGCCCTGTGCGGCTTGTGGCTTGCCTACCGCGCCGGGATTCTCTCGGTGCTGGGCGCCACGTTCGTGGCGCTGCTGCCGGCCGCCCTGGCGGTGGGCGGTGCCGATGACTTCAAGGCGGCGCGGCGCACGGTCGAGGTGACGATCCCCGTGGCCGACGCCCCGCGGCACGCGGAAGCGGACGTGCTGATCCTCACCGACCTGCGCGTCGCCGCCGAGTTCACGGTCACCTGGAAGACCAGCCCCCCGTCGGGCGGGCCGGAAATGCACCATGCCATGGTGCCCCTGGTGCCCACGGGATGGCAGCGCGGCACGCTGGTGCCGGCATGGCGCGTGTGCAGCGGCGGCGAGCCGGCCTGGTGCCGGCGGGCGCTGAGCTATCCGGTCCATGCCGTGCGCCGCGTCGATGACCGCGACGGGCGCTATCGCCTCGGCATGATGGAAATGGCGTCGCGCTTCGGCCTGACGCCGGCGCCGGGCGCGCCGCTGCTGCAGCTCACGACGCCGCCGGCCCAGCGTGCTGAGGCGGCGGTGACCGGCATGATCGCCATGCCGGTGCTGGGCTTCGTGGCATGGCTGCTGGGCCTGCTGCTGTGGCGCAGCGTGCGGCGCCTGCGCCAGGGCGCAGGTTGACCCTCGGCAGGCCGCCGGGCATAGTCACGCCATGGTCGACGCAAGCCATATCGATCGCGCCGTCGCGCAGCGAATGCGTCCCGTCCACGCCGGGGATGGGACCGCATGGTGACGCGCGCGCGATAACGATCGCCCCCGGCGCCTCCGGCCCTTCCTCGCGAAGGGCTTTTTCATGTCCGCATGGACACGACGGAGGGGTCGATGACGAGGATTCTGATCACCAGCGCGTTGCCGTACATCAACGGCGTCAAGCATCTGGGCAACATCGCCGGCTCGCTGCTGCCGGCCGACATCCACGCCCGTTTCTGCCGGCAGCTTGGGCACGAGGTCCTGTTCCTGTGCGGCACCGACGAGCATGGCACGCCGGCTGAGCTTGCCGCCCAGGCCGCCGGCCTCGACGTCGCCGCGTACTGCACGCGCCAGCACGCGGTCCAGGCCGACATCTACCGGCGCTTCGGCTTTGCCTTCGATCATTTCTCGCGCAGCTCGGGGCTGGCCAACCGCGCATTGACGCAGGACCTGTTCCGCCGCCTCGACGCGGCCGGGCTGATCGTCGAACGCACGGTGCGCCAGGCGTGGTCGGCAACCGATCGCCGCTTTCTGCCCGATCGCTACATCGTCGGCACGTGCCCCCACTGCGGCAGCATCAACGCCCGCGGCGATCAATGCGAGGACTGCACCCGCGTGCTCGACCCGGACGATCTGATCACGCCGCGATCGGTGCTCTCCGGCGCGACGGATATCGTGTTCCGCGAGACGCGGCATCTGTTCCTGCGCCAGTCGGCGCTTGAGGCGCCGCTGCGGGCCTGGATCGAAGCCCGGCACGACTGGCCGCTGCTGGTGCGCTCGATCGCCCTGAAGTGGCTCGACGAGGGATTGCGCGATCGCTGCATCACGCGTGACCTGTCATGGGGCGTGCCGGTGCCGCGGCCCGGCTTCGAGGACAAGGTGTTCTATGTCTGGTTCGATGCGCCGATCGGCTACATCGCGGCAGCCGTGGAATGGGCCGCAGCAGCGCCGGGGCGGGATTGGCGGGCGTGGTGGGAGGGCGGCGACGCCGTGCGCTACGTCCAGTTCCTGGCCAAGGACAACGTTCCGTTCCATACCATCGGCTTTCCCGCGACCGTGATCGGCTCGGGCCTGCCGTTGAAGCGGCCGGATCACATCAAGGGCTTCAACTGGCTCACCCATGCGGGCGGCAAGTTCTCGACAAGCGCGCGCCGCGGCATTTTTGCCGACACGGCGCTGGCGCTCCTGCCTGCCGACACCTGGCGCTGGTGGCTCGCCGCCAACGCACCCGAGAATGCCGATGTCGATTTCACGGCTGCGCGGTTCTGCGACGGTGTCGACAAGGACCTTGCCGACACCTTCGGCAACCTGGTCAACCGCTGCCTGGCATTCGCCGCCGCGCGTTTCGATGCCACGGTGCCGGTCGGTGGCGAGCCGGGCGCCCGCGAACGCCGGCTGGCCCAGGATCTCGAGACGTGTCTGCGCCGGCTGCGCGAGCGGCATGAGGCGTTGAGCTTCCGGCAGGCGGCGGATGGGGTTCGCGCGATCTGGTGGTTGGCGAACGGCTATCTCGCCGAGACGGCGCCATGGTCGACGATCAGGACTGATCCGGCGCGGGCCGCCGTGGCCGTCAGAACCGGGATCAACCTTGTGCACACAGCGGCGGTGGCGGCGTGGCCGTTCATCCCCCATGCCGCTGCGCTCGTGCTGCAGGATCTTGGTGAAGGCGACAACACGCCGGCCTGGGTGACGGATGGCGAACAGGCCTTGTCGGCGCTCCCCCCGGGCCGTCGCTTCCGCGTCCCGCCGCCGCTGTTTCCCAGGATCGACGTGCAGACCCGGGTCGCGCTGGAGGCCGCCGGCGCCGGCTTGCGCCCGGGCGTCGCCGCCCGGCCTGATTGAGTCGAGACAAGTTTGTCCTTCGCGCCCATGACGGGCGTGTGCCAGCGTGGCGGCCCCTCATGCCGGATCACGCATGCCTGTCTTCCTTGCCGTCGCACCGCTGCTGCTGGTGATCGTGCTGCTGGCCAGCGGCCGCGTCAGCGCGCTCGCGGCGGGCGCGGCTGGCCTTGCCGCCACCGTCCTGGTCGTCCTTGCCACACCCCCTGCCGATACCGGGCTGGCGCCGTTCATGCTGCATCAGGTGGCCGTCGGCGGCTGGCTTGCCTGGCAGGTGATCACCATCGTCATCGGCGGCATCTTCTTCTATCGCTGCGTTCGGGCGCGCGAGCAGGCCGACCCGCGGCCGGTGGCATCGCCGGCGGCCGGCGGGACCCGCGCTGACCTGCACCGGCGGCTCTATTTCGTGTGCTTCCTGCTCGGGCCGTTCGCGGAAGCCGTGACCGGCTTTGGCGTCGGCTACATCATCGCGCTGGCGATGATCGTGCAGCTGGGCATGCAGGGCGTGCCGGCGCTGGTGCTGGGGCTCTACAGCCAATGCCTGGTGCCGTGGGGGGCGCTGGCCATCGGCACGATCCTGGGCGCCCAGATCGCCGGCATCCCGCCGACGCTGCTGGGCGCCAGCGGCGCGCTGCTGCAGATGCCGATGCACGCCGCCTACCTGGTCCTGTTCTGGTTCTTCATGAGAAGCGCCGGCAAGCGGCTGGCGCTGCGCCAGTGCCTGGATGATGTCGCCTGGACTGCGCTGACCACGGTGGCGGTGTGGCTGGCGCACGATGTCGTCGACGTCGAGATCGCCGGCGCCGCGCCGCTGGGCGTGCTGGTGGCATTGCGCTGGCTGCGCGACCAACGGCCGGACGCCGCCGCGCTGCGCCGTGCGGTCCATGCCGCCTTGCCCTACGCCGTGCTGACGCTGGCGCTCGTCCTGACGCGCACGGTGCCGCCGCTGCAGGCGGCGCTGAAGGCCCTGGGCGCCTGGCAGCCACTGCAAGGCCAGCCGCCGTTTGCGCCCTTCTATGCTCCCGGCTTCTGGCTGCTGCTGGTCGGCGTCGCGACGCTCCTGAAAGCGCGCGCCGCGCCGGGCCGCGTGGCGCGCGAGACGGCCGTCGCGGCGTGGCGGCCGTCCGTGGTCACCTTGCTCTTCGTGGTCATGGCCGCATTCTACGTCGCCGCCGGCATGGCGGCGGCGATCGCCGATGCCTTGCACGGAATCGCCGGTCCGGCGGCGGCGTTGGCGGCGCCCGTCTTCGCCGCGATCGGCGGCTTCCTGACCGGCAGCGGCGCGGCATCCAATGCCATGCTGATGCCGATGCAGACGGCGCTCGCGGCCGAAGCCCGCATCGATCCGGTCTGGGCGGCGGCGGTCCAGAACACAGTCACAGCCAACCTCACCATGCTGTCGCCGATTCGCGTGTCGATGGGCGCCGCCATCCTGTCGCTGGCCGGCGGCGACAGCGCCGTCTACCGCGCGGCATGGAAGCTGGCCCTGCCGCCGATCCTGGTCGGAGTCGGCGCAATCGGGCTGCTGCTGGCCCAGCGCTAGCGTCTCCCGCAGAACAGGTGACGCGCCGGGACGAGGGCGTTAGGGTGCGCGCCAAACAGCGAAGGAGCATGCCATGGCGACAGTCGCCTTTCTCGGCCTGGGGGTGATGGGCTTTCCAATGGCGGGCCATCTCGCCGCCAAGGGGCACACCGTGACGGTGTACAACCGCACCTTCGCCAAGGCCGAGCAGTGGACCACGAAGCACAAGGGACAGGCGTGCAAGACGCCGCGCGAGGCAGCCGAAGGCGCCGAGATCGTGCTCTGCTGCGTCGGCAACGACGATGACCTGCGCTCGGTCGTGCTCGGGCCGGACGGCGCGCTGGCGGGCATGAAGGCCGGCACCATCTTCGTCGATCACACCACGGCGTCGGCCAAGGTGGCGCGCGAGCTCTACGCGCTTGCGCGCGAGCAGGGCATCGACTTCATCGACGCACCGGTGTCCGGCGGCCAGGCCGGGGCCGAGAACGGCGTGCTGACCGTGATGTGCGGTGGTGACCAGGGGCCGTTCGACCGCGCCAAGCCCGTCATCGACAGCTTCGCGCGCGCCTGCTCCCTGATCGGGTCCTCCGGCGCCGGCCAGCTCACCAAGATGGTGAACCAGATCTGCATCGCCGGGTTGGTCCAGGGACTGGCCGAAGGCGTGAACTTCGGCATGAAGGCCGGCCTCGACATGGAGAAGGTGATCGGCGCCATCTCCAAGGGTGCCGCGCAAAGCTGGCAGATGGAGAACCGCTGGAAGACCATGGTCGAGGGCAAGTTCGAGTTCGGCTTCGCAGTCGACTGGATGCGCAAGGATCTCGGCATCTGCCTGGACGAGGCCAAGAGCAACGGCGCTCAGCTGCCGGCGATCGCGCTGATCGACCAGTTCTATGCCCGCGTCCAGGCCCGCGGCGGCAAGCGGTGGGACACGTCGAGCCTTATCCAGCCGCTCGCCAAGCCGTAGCTACCTGCGCCATGGCTTAGAGATTCTGAGCCATGGCGTGACAAAGCCTCATTTGTCGCCGGCATGGTTTCAAACCACCATGCCGGTTAGTGCAGATGGAGGTGCCCATGTACAAGCTCTATGCGCAGCCCGGCTGGGGCTCGACGCTCGTCGAGGCGCAGGCCGCGTGGTACGGCCTTGCGCTGACGATCGAGGATGTCGGCAACCTCTTCAAGTCCGCCGAGGCGCGCACCCATCTGGCCAAGGTCAATCCCCTGGCCCAGGTGCCGACGCTGGTGCTGCCCGATGGCCGCATCCTGACCGAAAGCGTCGCCATCACGTTGCATTTTGCCGACACGGCACCGGCCGACCGGTCGCTGGTGCCGATGGCGCCCGGCGCCGAGCGTGACACGGTGCTGCGCTGGCTGGTGTTCCTGGTGGCCAACATCTACCCCACCTTCACCATCGGTGACGACACCAGCCGCTGGCTGTCGGACAAAGGTGCGCAGAAGGAGCTCGCCGACGCCATGAACGCCTACCGCCAGCGGCTGTGGACGCAGGTCGAGAGCGCGGCCGGCGACGGGCCATGGTTCCTCGGCGCGCGCTTCTCGGCGCTCGACGTCTTCGTCACGATCATGACGCGCTGGACGCCGCGACGGGCCTGGTTCGCGGCCAGCACGCCGAAGCTGAGCGCGATCGCACAGCGCGGCGATGCGGTGCCGGAGCTGGCCGCCGTGTGGCGGCGCAACTTCCCGGGCTGAACGTCAGCCGCGCCGGCTCATCGCGACGTGGCGCACGCCCACGATCTGGCCGAGGCAGTTGCCGACATGGTGCGCGGCATCGGGATCCAGGCCCTCGACCTGCAGGTCGACGCTCAGCGTATCCTCGATGCCGCCCGCGTCGCGCTCGACGCAACGCGTGGCATGCACGGACAGCGGCACCAGCCCGCGCTTGGCCACGAACTCAAGCACGCGCGGCAGCAGGCCGGGCGAGGGATCGGCGCTCACGCCGTAGCACCATATCGGCGCCTCGATGGCGTGCATGACCGTGCGCACGGCCTCAGGTGCGGTGAAACGACGGAACGAAGCGGAGGAGGTGGCGGGCTCAGCAGCCGCGGCGGCAGACATGGATGCGCTCCTTGGACGGACGAACGAAACAGCCTTCGACCCGGACCCGATGAGGGACCGGGCGGCTAATTCGCCGACCGATGAGCGCGTGCATCCGCATGGCCGCTACAGTACGCTCCCCGTCCCAGCGAGGCAAGATCGGCGGAGAGGTTCATGCGTCTGCAGCTCGTCACCTGGCCTGACGTCGAGCAGTATCTCAAGACCAGCACCGGCATCATCATCCCGATCGGCTCGACCGAGCAGCACGGCCCCAACGGCCTCGTGGGCACGGACGCGCTGACCGCCGAGTTCATTGCGCACGGTGTCGGCGAGAAGACCGGCGCGCTGGTGGCGCCGACGATCTCGGTCGGCATGGCCCAGCATCACCTCGGCTTTCCTGGCTCCATCACTCTGCGGCCCTCGACCCTGATTGCCGTGGTCCGCGACAACATCCAGTCCCTGATGCGACATGGCTTCACACGATTCTTCTTCATCAACGGTCATGGTGGCAATATTGCAACCGTGACGGCCGCCTTCTCTGAAATCTACGCCGAGCGCTCCCTGCAGCGCGGCAGCAACGCGCCATCGGTGAAGTGCAAGCTGCGCAACTGGTGGGAGGGATCGGGCAGCCGGGCACTGTCGCGGGATCTCTACGGCAACCAGGAGGGCAGCCACGCCACGCCCAGCGAGGTGTCGCTCACATTCTACATGCACCCGCAGACGGAGAAGCAGGTGCCGATGGAGCCGGAGGTCGCGCCCAACGGCAGCTTCTCCGATGCCGACGACTATCGCAGCACGTTTCCGGACGGCCGCATCGGCTCCAACCCCAACCTGTCGACGGCGGCGCACGGCAGGCGCATCTACGAGATGGCGGTTGAGGAAGTGGCTCGCGACTACCTCGCTTTCGTCGCCCGCTAGCACCTACAGAGGATCCTATGACCCCGACGACCGCCGAGCGCGATACGCTCTTCAAGGCTTTCGGCCGTGCTTTCTTCAAGCAGGATCTCGACGCGATGTACCAGGTGGTGACGCCGGATTTCGTGTGGAACGTGCAGGCCGAGGTGCCGCGGCAGCTGGCTTCGCGCGAGGCGATCGCGGCCTATTTCGCCGAGCGCAAGCAGCAGGTCGAGAACCTGCGCTTCCACGACGTCGTCTATCATCATGCGCCCGACGCAACCTTCATGACCTTCCGCCTCACCGGTACCGACAAGGCGACCGGCCGCAGCTTCGAGAGCATCGGCGTCGAGCGCTATACGTTCCGGGACGGGCGGCTGGCGCTGAAGGACGTGTACAACAAGACTGCCGGCCCGGCATGACGGACAGCTCGCACGATCCGGCGGCCCGCATCCCGGCCCTGGTGCAGCGCTATCTTGCGCGCTTTCCGGCCGAGAAGACGCGCCTCGCGCCGCTGCTCGACCGCTTGGCCGATCCGACCGACCTGTTCGCGCGCACCTCGATGTCGGGCCACGTCACGGGCAGCGCCTTCGTGGTCGACCCGCGCCGCGACGTCATCCTGATGGTGCACCACGCGACGCTCGACCGCTGGTTCCAGCCTGGCGGTCATGTCGATGCCGGCGAGAGCCCCAAGGACGGCGCTGCGCGCGAAGCCTGGGAGGAGACCGGGCTGCAGCGTTTCGTGCCCAGCGACTGGGCGGGCGATGCGGCGCTGCCGCTCGATATCGACCCGCACATGATCCCGGCCAATCCGCGGCGCGGCGAACGCCAGCACTACCATTTCGATTTCCGCTACCTGTTCACCGCCGATTCGACCCAGAAGCTCGCGGCGCAGGACGCCGAGGTGAAGGAAGCCCGATGGGTGCCGGTGGACAGCCTGCCGGACAATGATCCTGACGGTGTCTGGAAGATCGTGGTCGTCAAGCTGCGCGCCGCGCTCGCGGCGTGATCGACCGTCATGCCGAGCGCAACGCCCGGCGTGACCACCGACCGCGGCGCTACTCGGCGGCTGCGCGCACGGCCGGCGCAAGACGCTGCTGTGCCCGCGCGCGGCAGGCGGCGGCGAAGGCGTCGAACAGCTTGGCCGACAGCGGGTTCTCGCGCGCCTGGTGCTCGGGATGCCATTGCACCCCGCAGACGAAGCCGGGCGCGTCGACGACGCTGGCGGCTTCGATCTGGCCGTCCGGCGCCACTGCTTCGACACGCAGGCCGGGCGCCAGCCGGTCGATGCCCTGGCCGTGCAGCGAGTTCACCGACGCCTCGGTGCAGCCCAGCAAGCGGTGAAGCTGACCGCCCGGCGTGATCGCGACCGGATGCGCCGGCTCGAGCTTGGGCGCCAGCGCGTCGACCTTCGGCGCGCGGTGATCCAGGCGGCCGGGTATCTCCTCGACATGCTGGTGCAGGGTGCCGCCCAGCGCCACGTTCAGCTCCTGGAAGCCGCGGCAGATGGCGAACAACGGCACGGCCCGCTCCAGCGCGCGGCGGATCAGTGGCAGGGTGGTCATGTCGCGCGCCGGGTCGGCTGCCACGCCGCGCCGCGCCGGCCGACCGCCATAATGCGAGGGCTCGACATTGGAGGGGCTGCCGGTCAGCAGCAGACCATCGAGCAGGTCAAGCACGCGGTCGACATCCAGGCCGTCCTCGCCGGCGCCGATCGCGGGCAGGATCAGGGGCATGCCGCCGATCGTTTCCGTGACCACCTTGACGTACTTGTCGCCTACCGTGTGCGCGGTCCAGACCGTGATCGTGCGGCGGCAGGCGGAGATGCCAATCAACGGACGCAAGGCGCGGGACATTGGAGCGCAGACCTCGACGAGCTGAATCACGGTATTTTCGGGCAGTTTGTAGGTCACCGCAATTGCCGGGATTCGCTGCCAGCCATGCCCATCGACCCTGACGTCATTCCGCCTCGGATCCTCGCCCGGATCGCTGCGGCGCTGGAGGATATCGAGACGACCCATGCCGTCGCCATCCTGTTCGCCGTCGAGTCGGGCAGCCGGGCCTGGGGCTTCCACTCCCCCGACAGCGATTTCGACGTACGCTTCGTCTACGCCCACCGGCGCGACTGGTACCTGTCGGTGCAGCCGGCGCGCGACGTGATCGAGCAGCCGATCATCGAGGGCCTCGATGTCTCGGGCTGGGACATCCGCAAGGCGCTGGCGCTGGCCTGCCGGTTCAACCCCGTCCTGCCGGAATGGCTGCGTTCGCCGGTGGTCTATCGCTGGGCTGTCGACCTGGTGGGGCCGCTGCAGCATTTCGTCGGCCTGCGGCCGGGGCCGGTGGCCGCCCGGCGCCATTATCTGGGCCTGGCGCGACGCCAATTCCTGGGCGACATCGATGGCCGCGACTCGGTGCGCCTGAAGAAATACTTCTACTCGATCCGGCCGGCGGTGGCGCTGCGCTGGCTGCATCAGCAACCTGACGATGCGCTGCCGATGGATCTGCCGGGCCTGCGGGCCGGCGCGCGGCTCGATCCCGAGGTCTCGCAGGCCATAGACCACCTGCTCGCCCTCAAGGCTCAGGCGCACGAGCTGGGCACCGGGCCGCGGGTGCCGTGCCTGGATGATTTCATCCGCGCCGAGATCGACGCGGCCGAGCGCTGGCTGGCGACACAGCCGGCGGCGGACAGGCCCGACCTGGCGGCAGCCGATGCCGCGCTGCGCGCCATCGTCGGCAATGCCGAGGCGATGATCGCCGGGCGTGGCGCGTAATTGGGCTGGGCGCGGGTCGACCTCCGGCCCTATGCTCCGGCCCTCACCCCGAGGCACGGAGACGGACATGCAGAAGCGCAAGCTTGGGCGATCGGGCATCGATGTGGCGCCGCTGGCGCTGGGCGGCAATGTGTTCGGCTGGACCGCGGACGAGGCCCGCTCCTTCGCCGTGCTCGACGGTTTCGTCGATGCCGGCTTCAACCTGATCGATACCGCCGACGTCTATTCGGTGTGGGCACCGGGCCACAAGGGCGGCGAGTCGGAGACCGTGATCGGCAACTGGCTGAAGCGTCGCGGCGGCCGCGACAAGGTCGTGATCGCCACCAAGGTCGGCATGCAGATGGCGCCCGACCGCAAGGGGCTGGCCAAGGACTATATCCTGCGCTCGGTCGAGGACTCGCTGAAGCGGCTGCAGACCGACTACATCGACCTCTACCAGTCGCATCGCGACGATCCCGACGCGCCCATGGAAGAGCGCTTCGAGGCCTATGCCCAGCTCGTGAAGCAGGGCAAAGTGCGCGCCATCGGCGCGTCGAACTACGATGCCGCGCGGCTGAAGGCGGCGCTGGAGACCAGCGCCAGGCTGGGCGCGCCGCGCTACGAGACGCTGCAGCCCCACTACAATCTCTGCGAACGCGCCTTGTTCGAGGGACCGCTGCAGGATCTGTGCGTCGCCGAGCAGATCGGCGTCATCGGTTATTATTCGCTGGCCAGCGGCTTCCTCAGCGGCAAGTACCGTGCCGACGGCGACCTTGGCCAGAGCGTGCGCGGCGCGGGCGTGAAGAAGTACCTCAACCCGCGCGGCTTCGGCATCCTGAAGGCGCTCGACGAGGTGGCGGCGCAGGTGGGCGCGACGCCGGCGCAGGTGACGCTGGCCTGGACGATGGCACGGCCGGCGGTGGCGGCGCCCATCGTCAGCGCCACCAGCACGCAGCAGCTTGCCGACATCCTCAAGGCGGCGGACGTCAAGCTGGACGCTGCCGCCATCGCGCGCCTCGACGCCGCCAGCGCGCCACAGGCCGCGGCGGCGTGATCCTGAACGCTGCTCCTCGCGCTTTCGCGCGGGGAGCAGCGTCTTATGGCAGCGCGATATAGACGGCGTCGAAGCGCTCGAGCAGCGCTGCGTCGTTGGCAAGCGCGTCGCGTACAGCCTGCAGCCCGTAGCTGCGCTTGGCCAGCGCCGCCAAGGCATTCAGGTCCCGAGCGGCCAGGATGCGGATCTCGGCTGACGCGAGCTGCCGGGTTGGGGCGTCGATCTGGTGCCAGTAGCGGCATGCCATCTCGACGCGCTGCAGGCGATAGCGCGGGTCATACGGCGCCACGGCGATTGCGCGCTGCAGCGCATCGTGGAACAGCGGTTGCCGCGGGTCGAGATCCTGCTGCGCCATCGCCAGCAGTGTCCATGCAGTAGGGTGCGCGGGCGACAACCGGACGGCGCGCTTCGCCGCATCGGAGGCTTGCATGAGGCGTTCCGTTGCCCGCTCCGGCGGGTCGGCGCGCGTTGCCTGCACCAGGCGCACGGCGGCCAGCAGGGCGGCCAGGTCGGCATCATCCTGCCATTCCAATGCGTGCTGCAGCGCTCCGGCAGTGCTCTCGAGCTGCGCGGCAGTCAGCTTGGCGCCGTCAACCTCGGCCCGTTCCGCGGTGCTGCGGGCGTCGAGCAGCTCTATGGCCGCGAACAGGCGCGGCACGGCCAGCAACAGGAGCAGCACGCCAGCCAGTACGGCGATCAGCGCGACGATCAGACGTGCCGGACGTCGTCGCTCGGGATCGAGTGCGTAGTAGCGCTCGAGCACCGGATGTGGCTTTTCTGCAGGTTCGGTCACGGCGTCCCGTGGGGACGAGGATAGCTTCATCACGCGGCGCGGTTGCTGGGTTCTCTCCCGATCGTACCCGATTGGAAGAGGTTCCCGCCATACGATGTATGCGCCGTGCGGACGACGATATCAGCCGTCGCCGTAGTAGCGCCTGTAGCCGCGGTAATAGTAGGCGCCGCTATCGGTGTAGTCGTACTGGGCATGGCGGCGCAGGTCGACCTGGCTCAGCACGATGCCCGACAGGCGCGCGCCAGCCTCGTAGACCATCTTGATGCCTGTCGTTGCCACGTCGCGCCGCGTCTTCTCCCAGCGCACCACGAAGATCGTGGTATCGGTCTGCCGCACCAGCAGCAGCGCGTCGGACACCGCCAGCACCGGCGGGCTGTCGAGCACGACCAGATCGAAAGCGTCACCCAGCTGCTGCAGCAGGCGGCGCATGCGCAGGCTGCCCAGCAGATCGGTAGGAGACGGCGGCCGCTTGCCAGCCACGACGTAGTAGAGCCCGGTCTTAGGCTCGACCTGCACCAGATCCTCCAGGTCGCGCTGTCCGGACAGGAATTCGGCGAGGCCGGCGTCATTCTCGACCGCCAGGTTCTTGTGCAGCGACGGCTGGCGCATGTCGCAGTCGATGATCAGCGTGCGCGCGCCCGAGGCAGCCGAGGCGGCAGCGAGCGACAGCGCCGTGGTGGTCTTGCCCTCGCCCGGCACCGAGGACGTGACCACGACCGTGCGTTGCGGGTGGTCGGCGCTGCTGAGCGCGATGCCGGTGCGGATCGTGCGCAGCGCCTCCGAGAACGCCGAGTTCGGCTTGTCCACGACATTGAGCCACGGCTTGTGGCCGCGTCGCAGCCGGCCGGCCGATTGGTAAGGCACCATGCCCAGCGCCGCGACTCCGGTCTGCTGCTCGAGCTGATGCACCGAGCGGAAACCGGAGTCCATGAGCTCGATGCCGATCGACAGGCCGACGCCCAGGGCCAGCGAGGCCATGAAGGCCATCAGCACGATCAGCTCCTTGCGCGGCGCGATCGGAAAGACGGGTGCCGTCGCCTCGTTGATCTGCTTGGCGTCGCCCTTCTTGTCGACGCTGGCCAGCACATTGACTTCCTGCAGGCGGGTCAGCAGGGTCGAGTAGAGCTGCTTGGCGGTATCGAGCTCGGTCTGCAGCGCCCGCAATTGCGCCGAGCCTTCAGTCTGCCGCTTTAGCTCGCGCTCCAGCCGATCGACCTCCGCCTTCAGCTTGTTGGCGTTCTCGCGCGCCGCCTTGGCTTCGGCCTGCAGGTTGGTGGCGCTGCGCTGACGTTCCTCGTTCAACCGAGCGCGGACGGCGGCCAGACGCTTCGCCGCCTTCATGTATTCGGGATGGCCCGGCGCGGCATAGGACGCGACAGCCTGGAACTCCTTCTCGGCGCTCGCCACGTCGGCCAGCAGGCCGCTGCCTGCTCCGTCCGCCGAGACACCCTGCTTGACGCCCAGCTCGCGCTGCGTCGCCACCTGCTCGGCGGCGAGCAGCTGCGCCCGCACGTCGGCCAGCGTCTTGGTCAGGGACGAGGCGTCGCTGGTGTCGTACATGGCGTTGTCGGCCCGGAACTTCGCGAGGTTCCGCTCGGCCTCGACCACCTTGGCTCGGGCGTCGTCGATACGGCCGCTGAGGAACTTCATCATCTCCAGCGGCCCTTCGGACTTCTCCTTTTTCTGGTCGTCGATGTAGGTGCGGATCGCCTGATTGACCGAGGCGGCGGCGATATGGGGGTCGGCCGCGCGGAAACGCACCGTCAGCACGAGCGAGTTCGGGTTGGTCTGGGTCGAGAGCCCGCCCAGCCAGGCGTCGGCGATCTGGGCGACAAGCCTTTCGCGTGCTTCCGGCGTCATCGCCGCCAGGCGACGTTCCACCTCGTCGGGGGAGACCTGTGGCTTGGCCGGCGCATCGCTCAGCCGCAGGATCTGCAGCACCGGCTGAAAGATCGCGCGCAGGCGGCTTTGCTCGGGAGGCGCCAGCTCCGGATTGTAGAGCGGGCTCTTGTCCAGTCCCAGGGCCAGGACGGTCTGGCGCGCCAGCCGTTCGCCGCGCAGCTTCGACGCCTCGGTCTCCATGACCCGGTAGTCGATCGGCTGCTGCGTCGAGTCCATGCTGGGTCGCATGATGTCGCGGCTTTGGGGCTCGACGACCATGTCAGCCTGTGCCTGGTAGACGGGCGCCAGCTGATTGGCCACAAGCCACGCGATCGTGGTGCCGACCAGGGCCAGGCCCCCGATCAGCAACTTGTGCCGTCGCAGCGTCCCGAGGATCTGGCGAGCCGAAATCCCCGAACCACCGTCGTCGCCACCGCCGCCACCGGGCGGTGCCGGCAGTGGCTGTGGCGTCTCGGCAGGCAGATTGTTGTACCCAGTCTGCAAACGGCTGACGTTGGCCATCGCCCTTCCTTGCGCACGCACGCATAGAGGCGGCCCATCAGACCGCACGCCCTGGACTTTGAAAAATGATTGCTAAATTACTCTCGCGGAATGGAAATTGGAACCGAATTATACTTCATGTGTACCCAACGATACCGACAACATCTTGTGTTCGGCTGTTCAACAGCCACATATCATTGAAATACGCACGCACATTCTATTCTGTTTCCTCCACTCTGGAGTGGATTTCCTGCGTTCCTCAAAACCCTGCAGCGTACTGACAATTTGGCAAATGAGTGTTCACACGTCAACTTGCATTTGGTGACGGACGAACTTTAATTGCCCTGTGCGTGCAAGCTGTCAGAGAAGCTGCGCGTGATGCCGGCGGTGAAGAAGGCCAGGACCGAGCGCTCGCCGACACGCAGATCGACCTTGGCGGGCATTCCCGGAAGGAGGTGGTGGCGGCGTGGACCGCTGCCTGGCGGCTCAGGCGGGATGGTGATTCGCACGATGAGTGCAAAATCAGGGTGATATGGCGTTCTGGCCGTAGGGGAGGTATCCGGTGCGATGCCCACCACCCGGCCTTTGATCGTGCCGTGGCGGATCGGGTGAAGCGTGACGATGGCGTCCTGGCCCATGGCAACGGCGCCGATATCGTCGCTGGCGACGCGGGCCTCGATCTCGAAGTGTCCGTCGCCGGCAGCGGCGCGAACCACGCCTGGAATCGTCACCACGTCCTCGATCTGCGCGATCTGCATCCAGCCGACGGCGGCAGCGACCAGAAGCGCCAGGGTATAGATCAGCCAGGTCGCATAGGGCGAGTGCCGCCGCTGGGCGATTGCTTCGGCATCCGGCAGGAAATCCGCGAACCTGGCGCTGGCACCGGGCAGGCGGCCTTCGGCGAGCGCCCGCGTCAGCGCCGCCTCTGTCGGCGTCGGCTTCGCCGTCACCTTGGCTGCCGTGAGATCGGTCATGCTGCCGCTCCGCTCAGGCCGGGCTCAGGGGCGCGTCGACGCCGAGGCCGGCGAATGCCACGGGCGGCGCTTTCTGCCCTCGGCTGGCCTCGGCCATGCGAAGACGGGCATAGGCCATCACCTCCGTCGGCGGGCCGAAGCGCTCGATGCGGCCGTCGATCATCAGCGCCACCTTGTCGGCAATAGCCAGCGGCGCCAGCCGGTGTGTGATGATGATGATCGTCCGGCCACGCGCGTTGGCACGCAACGTCCGCAGGATCTGCTCCTCGCTTGCCGGGTCCAGCGCGCTGGTCGCCTCGTCGAGCACGATCACGCGCGGGTTGCGGATCAATGCCCGGGCGATGCAGAGCAGCTGCTTCTGCCCCGCCGAGAGGCCGCCGCCGCGCTCGCCAAGGACCGTGTTGTAGCCATGCGTGAGGCGCTGGATGAAATGATGCGCGCCCACGAATTTGGCGACGGCGACAATGCGGGCTGTGTCCTTGTCGGCGGCGCCCATGGCGATGTTCTCGCGCACTGTGCCGGCGAAGAGCTGAACCTCTTGCGGGACGCAACCGATCTGCGCCCGCAGCTGCGCCGGCGACACATGGGCGATATCGGTGCCATCCATCAGGACGCGGCCCGAGGTCGGCGCATAGAGGCCCTGGATGAGGTTGGCGACCGTGGTCTTGCCGGAGCCGGATGGCCCGATGATGCCGACGATCGAGCCGGCTTCGATATGCAGGTCGATGTCGCGCACGACGGGCGCGGCGGTGTCGTCATAGCGAAAGGACGCGCGCTCCAGCGCGACCTCGCCCTCGATCGGCGGCATGGGAACGAAGCCGCCGGGGCGGCTTTCGGTCGGCATGCGCATCATGTCGTCGACATGCGCCAGCGCCGCTCGCACGGACTGGACCGTGTGCCAGGCGCTCGCCACCTGGCGCATCGGCGTCAGGGCGCGGCCCGCCAGCATGTTGACGGCGACCAGGCCACCGATCGACAGCCGCTGCCCGAGCAGCTCCCAGACGCCGAGCAGGACCACCCCGAGCAGTACGAACAGCTGCAGCACGCCGGTCGCCGAGGCCACCACGTTGGCGAGGTTGTTGGCGCGGAAGCCCGTCCAGGCTGACTGAGCCACGCGCGCGCCCCAGCGCCGCTCCATCTCCGCTTCCAAGCCCAGCGCCTTGATCGTGCCGGCGTTGCTCACGGTCTCGTTGAGCGCCGAGCCCTTGGCCGCCAGGGCGTGGAAGCTGTCGTCTATATGGCGCTTCTGGGCACGGTGGGTGAGCAGCGAGATGCCGGCAAAGAGCGGCAGCATCGCGATCACGAAAACGCCGACCGGCCAGCAGATCAGGCAGAGGAGCCCGAGATAGAGTCCGGCGAAGCTCAGGTCGATGATGAGCGACGGCATCTGGCCGGTGAAGAAGGCACGCAGCGTGTCGAGCTGCCGCAGGCGCTCGGCGATGACGCCCGACGGTGTGCGCTCGAAATGCCGATAAGGCAGGTGGATGAGATGGCGGACCACCTCGCTCGACAGCAGCGCGTCGATGCGCGCGCCGGTATGGCTCGACACGTAGCCGCGCAGGATCCGCAGGGCGAGATCAAACAGATAGGCGATGGCCATGCCGCCCGCGAGCACCGCCAGTGTCGCCCCCATCGCCTCGGGCCGGCCTTGGACGACGACGTGGTTGAAGACCGCCATCATGAAAAGCGGCGTCGCCAGCGCCAGGGTGTTGATCACGAAAGAGGCGGCCAGCAGCTCGCCCAGCACCCGCCTGACGCGGCTCCGCAACTGGTCCTTCCAGTCGATCTCCTCGGCCGGGCGCTGTTTGCGCACAAGGATCGCCGTGCCCCCGAGCGCCCCGAGGTCGTCGGCCGAGGCCGCCCGGACGATGCCGGTCGCGACGTCAACCACCGAGAACGCGCCGCCCTCCCGGCCCGCGACGACGTGCGCCGGCCGGCCGTCGCGGCCGACCAGCACGAACGGTGTCGGCAGTCCGGGCAAGCTGGCGATCGTCGCGCGAGTCTGCATCGCGTGGAACCCGGCACGGGCGCAGGCGAGGAGGAAAAGGCCCTCGTCCATTCCCGTGTCGACGATGGGCACCAGGGCGCGCAGCTCGGCTTCGGTCATCGGATGGCCAAGCAGCTCGGCGATGCGAAGAAAGCATCGCGCCAGCGTGTCGGTCGAGCGCGACGGCGCGGCGACCGACGGATCGGTCAGGAGCGCGGGACCCATGGCCGCCCGTGCAGCTGCCAAGCTATCGGAATCTTCCAAAATCGGGCTGTCGAGAGCCATCCGCCCGGAACCTGCTCATGTCGTCGGCGTGCCGGTGTAGACGAAATAAATCGCATCGCGTCTGCGGCGGCGCACCGCTCGGATTCTGTCGATCTTGATTATTGTGCATAAATACTATTTCTTTACAATATCTTATAATATATTCTTGAACCTGCCTGAGCGGATATCGGATCGCAGTTTGAGCGAAAATCCAGAATCCCTCGTCAATTGGACCGAACTTGCAGTGATTCGGCTATGAATTCGCCGTATGTTCCCGCATGTCGCGCACGACATGAGAAATGAGATACTTTTTCGGTATCGAAAATGTTATAAAAATTAGGTAGGTTTGTGCATCTACCAGAAAACACTGTATTTTGCAGGACGCGCTATCATGCTGTTCACGCGCTTCGTTCCTGCCCTCGCCGGCCTGGTCCTTGGTGTGGGCGCTCTGACATCAGCCTTTGCGGCCCCGCCGCAGCTCGGGGGCTCCCGAAGCGTCGAACCGACGGTGCTGGTGGCACAGGCCAACGATCTTGCCGACGCGATCGCCCGCAACGAAGGTGACTGGCGCAACCGGGTTCGGAGCTATTTGCAGGCTGCCTATCCGGACCGCGTTGCCACGACCGACCGTGCCATCCAGCTCCTGAAGTCGGTCAACAGCAAGTGCTTGGCCTCCCGCACCTGCCCGCCCAACGTGCTCAACGAAATCGCCCTTATTTCAAAGGGTTCGGTCTGTGCAGCCTACATCATCGACTCGGTCTGCGTGCGCCGGTTCACGGTGCCGCGCGGAGCGCAGGCGTTTGACTTCGGGCCGAGCGGCCAGCCGGTCTATCCCGGCATGCGGGCAGTCAGCCCGGGAGATCCGCGGATCACGGGCAGCAGCCTGACGGGAGTCCGCTACAACGACGCCTATCCGGCCTCCGGCGATTCGATCATCGGCGTGACGGGCTTCAAGACCCCGATGCCGGAGGGCAAGTACCGTGTGGTGCTGGTCAGCGGCAAGCGGCCGCTGGCCCAGGCGGTGTCGACACCGTTCGGACGGACGATCCAGGCGAACGGCCGCAGCATCGAGGTGATGGTGGCCGGGCCGGATCGCTGGCTGCCGCGCGGCGCGCTGGCCAACGGGTCGCCCGAGCAGGTGTTCGCGCCCAACAACGTGCTGCCGGGCAGCGCCGCGGCGATCGTGTTCGATATCGACCACCGCGGCGGGGATCTGCTGCTGCAGTTCCCGCAATCGGCTGAGGTCGGCGCGCTGATGATCGAGCCGGCCGGCCAGCCGTCCGGGTTCGTGCTTGATTCGACGGCCCAGTCGATGGGACCGGTTTCCAATAGCGGGTGTCTGGAGCAGGAGTCCCGGATCGACCGGGCCCTGGCCGAGCTGCCACAGGATCAGCCGCCGGGCGTGCGGAACTGCCCGGGTGGCCTGTGCCAGCCGCCGCCGCCGCCGTGCCAGGGCGCCTGTCAACCGCTGAGCCGCAGCTAGGCTCGTCATTCTTCGGGGCGTTCAAGTGCGTATTTCATCGACCTTCAGGGCCGGACGATCCTTCGCGGTCTTCCTGGCTGTTTGCGGCGGCATGGCTGGTGCTCTCGATAGCCTGCCCGCTTCAGCCCAGTACTCGGTGCCGGCGACGACGCCGACGCCACCCCGTCGCCCGGCTGCCGCTCCGGCGCCGGACGACCTGTCGGCCCGCGACGCCTCTGTCCTGCGGCGTCCGCGCGCCGACCCGCCCGATGGCGTGCCCATCGGCAGCTTCGTGCTCTTCCCTCGTATCGAGGTCGATGGCGAGTACGACGACAACGTGTTCCGCACGCGCAACAACCGGGAGAGCGATTTCATCTTCCGGGTGCGGCCGGGCCTGACGCTGAGCAGCGATTGGGATCAGCACGGACTTGATCTCTACGCCCTGGGTGAGATCGGGCGATACGCCGATCTATCGAGCGAGAACTACGAGGCTTTTACCGTCGGTGGTCGTGGCCGGGTCGATCTCACCGACGAGCTGATATGGACGACCTACGGCGAGTTTTCACGCAACGCGCTATCGCGCGGCGCTCCCGCGCTGTTCGCTCTGCCGAGCGCCGAGCGGACGATCGTCAACGTCATCACCGGCGGCACGGATCTGACCTACAACGGCGATCCGTTCTACGGCCGCATCGGTCCGCGCTTTCGCCGCTTCGATTACGTGCAAGGCGGTTCGAGCCAAGACAACTTCAATGTCTTCGACATCAGCGGCCGTATCGGCTATCGCATCACGCCTGAGTTCTCGGTTTTCGTGGACCCGAGCTATGAGTGGGTTCGCTACGACAAGCGGTCTTTCGGCATCGATCAGGACAACGAGGGCTTCGACGTTCGGCTCGGTGTGTCCTATGACGTGACCCGGACCATTACAGCCGAGTTCGGCGGCGGTTACTATCGCCGCACCTATGACGACCCCAACACCAAGCCCCAATCCGGCTTCTCGTTCCTGGGCAGGCTGTATTGGAACCCGCTTGACAACGTGTCGATCGAAGCCGAGGCGCGGCGCTCATTCTCGCAGTACCGCACGAACCTCAGCAATGCTGTCGCAGTGGGCAACGCCATCGAGACCTATTTCGGTATCCGTGCCGGGTGGGAGCCCTTCGATCCGCTGCTGATCGACGGCGGTGTCGCATACGCGCAATATCGCTACCCCGGTCAGGGCTTCAAGGAAGATTACTGGTTCGTCGACATTGGCGCGAAGTACTTCATCAACAGGAACTTCTACCTCGGGCCGCGATATTTCTTCGAGCATCGCACCGCGCGGCCGAGCGCGGGCAACTATAACGACAACCGCTTCCTGTTCACGATCGGCGCGCAGCTGTAAGAGGCATGGGGCGGACAATTCATAGTATGGCAGGTTTGGCATGATGAATGTGTTTCAGCCTTGTCGGCGAGGTGGCCGTGCCGCTTCTCTCCTCGTGCTCGTCGGTGCGCTGGGGCTGGCCGCGTGTGAAGGCGGCACGACCAGCACCGGCGTGCCGTGCCCGACCGCCAAGGCGCCGGTCGGCGGCCTCGACTACAAGCTGGGCGTCGGCGACAGGGTCAAGGTCACCGTCATCGGCCAGCCGGAGCTGGGGAGCGAAGCCGAGGTTGACGCCGGCGGCAAGCTCGTGATCGCCCTTGCCGGCGAGGTGCTGGCCGTCAACCATACAGTGTCCGAGATCCAGGCTGAGATCACGCAGAAGCTGAAGTCCAATATCCTGGTCGATCCGCGTGTGTCGGTGCAGGTGTCGGGCTATCGCCCGGTGACGGTGCTTGGCCAGGTCCGCCAGCCGGGCCGCTATCCGTACTCGTTCGGCCTTGATGTTCGGGGCGCCACGGCGCTCGCCGGCGGCCTGGAGCGGCGTGCCAGCCCGGAGCGGTCGGTCATCTTCCGCCCCGGGCAGTCCTGCGACGCCAAGCCGGATACGCCGCTGTTCCCCGGCGACACTGTCGAGGTGCTGCGGCGCGGCGGCTGACCATCGCCTGATCGAGCAAGCGTCCTGAAGGGCCGGTCCAACGGACCGGCCCTTTTCATTGGGGCTTGCCCCTGTGGTCCCACCCGGTTTTCCCCGGTCGTTTTTGACAGGCACCGACAAGGGTCGGCTATGGTTGATTCGCCATGAAGCCATCGGCAGCCATTGCCATGATGCGGCAGCCAGAACGTCTATGGGCCATCCCTGCCGTGCATGGGCTGGTGCATCGGCTGCTGCCCGTGGCGGACGCGATCGCAGCCCGGCTCGAGCCCGGCGATGCCGTGGTCTTCCTGGGCAATCTGATCGGCGATGTCGGTGGCGACGAGGCCGCCGATGTGGCGGCAACGCTGGATTTGGCGCTGGCCCTGCGCCGGCGCACGCTGGCTTTGCCAGGCGCCCGTGCCTGCGATGTCGCCTTCCTGCGCGGCACGCAGGAGGAAATGTGGACCAAGCTGGAACAGCTGCATTTCGCGCAGAATCCGGGCCAGGTTCTACGCTGGATGCTGCAGCGTGGGCTGGCGGGGACGATCGCGGCCTATGGCGGCGCTGGCGCGGTCAGCGAGGGGGAGCGTGCCGTGCGCGACGGTCCCATGGCAATCGCACGCTGGACCACCACCTTGCGGCGAGCGCTGCGGGCCCGGCCCGGCCATGTCGAGTGGCTGGCCGCGATTCGGCGGGCCGCGCTGAGCGAGGACGGTCGCCTGCTGGCGGTGCACCACGGTGTCGACACGACCAAGCCGCTCGACCTGCAGGGTGATTCCTTCTGGTGGGGCGGCAGCACGGCGTTCGAGGCCATCGCCGAGCCGTATAATGGCATCGAGCGCTTCGTTCGCGGCTTCGACAGGAACCATCCCGGCGTGGTCGACCAGGCTTTCACCCTGACCATCGACGCGGGCTGCGGCTTCGGCGGCCCGTTGCTGGCGGCGCTGCTGGACGCGCGTGGGCAGCTGCTCGACCTCGTGGAGGGCTGATCGGGCTCGCGCCCGAAGGCGCGCGGCTGCGCGCTTATATGTCCAGTCGCTTGAACAGTGGTTCGGGTATCGCCTTCACGGCCCACATGATCCAGCGCCAGGCCGCCGGGCTGTACACGACGCTCCGGCGGCGCTGGGCTGCGCGCCAGCAATCATCGGCCACGCGCTCGACGGTGACGACTCCTCGCAGGCCCGTGCGGGTGAATGTCATGGCGCTGTCGAAAGGCCCCGCCTTCACCAGCGTCACCGAGACGCCGGCCCGGTGCAGACGTGAGCGGCAGCCCGATGCCAGCGCGTGCAAGCCCGCCTTGCTGGCGCCGTAGACATAGTTGCGGCGGCGCCCGCGATCCCCAGCGACCGATCCGACGATCACCACCCGGGCGCCGCGCCGGCTTTCCAGCACCGGCAGCAGATGCAGCAGGATGGCGGCGGCGCCTGCCAGGTTGGCGTTCAGTGTCGCCGCTGCCAGTCCCGGATCGTGCTCCATCTCGCGCTGCGCCGGCATGGTGGCGAAGGCGAGCATCACATTGGGGCGCTTCTCGCCTGCGAGCCGGGTGGCGACGGCGCCATGCGTTTCCGGCGCCGTCGCGTCGAAAGCAATGACATCGACATCGGCCGCGAAGCGTGTGCGCAGATCGGCGGCGGCGTCCGCCAGGTCCGCCGTGTCGCGCCCGGCCAGCAGCAGGCGGGCGCCCTTGTCGGCGGCGCGGCGTGCGAAGGCACGCGCCAGCGCCGCGGATGCGCCCAGGACCAGCCAGGTATCGGCGTCAGCGGCCACGAGCCTACACGATGTAGTCACGCAGCCGCAGTCGGCGTGCGAGATCCGACTGCAAGCGCATATCCGGGTCGATGTCGGCAAGCACGGCGCGGAACTCCGCCAGCCGTGGATACATCGCGGCAAAGCCGTGATCCGTGAGATGCGCGTCGCTGGCCAGGAAGACCCGGCCGCCGCGATCCAACGTCTCGCGCTCCAGCCGATGCATGAGGTTCGCCTCGACAACACTGATCGGCAGGTCGAGCACCAGGGCGATTCCCGTCCGCGCGAAGCTCAGCATGCCGCGCCCGTCCTTGCCGATCGCCTGGACGGCGGCGCCGGCGGCGCCGCCGGCGCGTCGCGCGATGTCCAGCAGGCGCCGGATCGCTGCTGCGACGCCGTCGCGCGGCAGCACGCAATGCAGGCGCACCGTGCCGTGCTGTGCCAGTCGTGATGCCGGCGCAACGCCGTGCTGGCGCAGAAAACGGTCGATGGCCATGGTGCTGGTACGGCCGTGTCGTGCCCGCCGGTACTGGCGTTCGCTGCGGACGCGCAGCGCCAGACGCGGCGGCAGAAGCATGTCTGCGAGCCCGCCGGAGGGCCGCGACCGATGGCGGGCCGGCGACCATGCGCGGCCACCGCCGGATGCAATGTCGGCTGTCTCGAGCACGCCGCGCTCCTGCGCCGTGCCCGGCGCCCGCATGTCGATCCAGGCTGCGGCGTAGGCATGCGCCTGCGCGCCGGCGGTGAGCTGGTCGAGCAGCATGTCGAGCGAGCCGATCGCCTGACGGCGCAGGGTGACGTCGGTCGATGTGATCGGCGCCATGCGGATCGCAGCCCTTGCGATGAGGCCCGTGAGCCCCATGCCGCCGATGGTCGCTGCGAACAGGGCCGGCTCCTCCTGCGGCGAGACGCGCCGCAGGCCACCGCGTGGCGTGATCAGGTCGAGCCAGATCACGTGGTCGCCGAACGAGCCGGCACGCATGTGGTTCGTACCATGCGCGTCGGCGGCGATGGCGCCGCCCAGCGTGGCGCCAAGGCTGCCGGGATAGACAGCCGGCATGTGCCGGCGGGGCAGGAAGGTACGCAGGATGTCACCGATCGTGACACCGGCCTCGGCGACCAGCATGTGCTCGTCCGGGTCGAATGACAGCATGCGATCCAGCCGCACGGTCAGCGCTACGGCGCCGCCGTCGTTGAGCGCGGCATCGCCCAGGCCTTGGCCGCTGCCGCGCGCGATGAGGCTGCGGCCCTCGGGGGCCGGCATTGCCGACAGCAGGCGTGAGGGCCTGTCCGGCCGGCACACGATCTGGGTCGCCGCCGAACGGCAGGTGGAATCCGAAAAGCGCAGCTGCGCCCAGCCACCCGGTGGCGCATTGATATCAGCGTCTTCGTCACGTGCTGTGACGGTGGTCATGGCCGCAGTATGCCACAGCCGCCACCAGCCCCAATGCTTGCGTTCCTGGCGCGGCTGTCATCGCGGCGGCACGGATTGCGCCTGGGCCCCGGCCGCTGCCTCGCCGATATCCTCATAGAGGGTGCGTGCTTCGCTGGCGGGGCCGCGTCGCGTGCCTGGAGCCAGCACGCGCACAACCCGTACCTGGGGGCCTAGCGTGAATGTCAGGACCATCCCCGGCGCCACCAGCGCATGCGCCTTGTCCGTGGGGCGGCCGTCGATGCGGAACGGCGTGCCGGCGACGGCGCGCGCCGCCGCGCTGCGCGACCGGAAGAAACGCGCATGCCACAGCCATTTGTCGAGGCGGATGGAACCGCCACCGGGCTGCGGCGTCGCCGCGGTCACTGCTTGCCCAGCTTCAACTCAAGCAGCTTGGCAAACGGTGAATCCGCGGCCGGGCGGTCGCCCTTCTTCTCGGTGGTCGCGACAAGGCGGACTTCCGGGCCCGACTCGCGGTCGCGATCGCGGCGTGGGCCGAAGCGCCGCTCGCCCTGCGGGCCGCCGAACTTGCCGCCGCCTTCGGGGCGGTCACGGCGTTCCTCGCGCGGACCACGGTCGCGCCGCGGTGGCCGCCGATCCTCACCCGCCGGCGCTGCCGCGTCAGCGGCCGGCGGCGGGCCGTCCTGCGGCGCTGGCCCGTCGTGGCGCCGTTCGCGGCGCGGGCGACGGCCATCGCGTCCTTCCGCTGGTCCCTGCTCGCCGTGGCGCCGACGCTTCCACTCCGGCGGCGGGCCGCGGCGGTCGTGGCCGCGCTGCTCGTCGCGCTCGCGCTGGAAGCGCGGCCGTATCGAGAAGGTCGTCGGGCCCTCCGCATCCTCCGGCGGCTGGTGCACGCGATAGCCCAGCGCCCGCAAGATCACGGTCATCTCCGCTTCGCCGCAGCCGATCAGCGACAGCATCTCCGGTGTGACCCGGAAATGGCCGGGCGGCAGGGTCGGCCGTTCCGGCGTCAAGATGGTGGCTCCTGACGCCGCCTTCGGCGCCTCAGCCAGCGTCCAGACGCGGCTGGCCGAGGAGAAGGTCTCGGCCACAGGAATGGCACCGCCGGTCTCCGGCGAGCCACGCGTCCAGATCGGCGGCGGCGCGGCCGGCGCAGCGGTCTCGGCCGGCGGTTCAGCGGGCGTCGCGCCGGCAGCGCCACCGCTCGGCGTGTCGGCCGTCGGCTCGACCGCCTCGCCCAGCGCGGCGGCGGCGATCATCCATTCCGTGACAACGCCATCCGACGATGTCGCGCCGGCGGTGGCCGGCGCAGCGGGCGGAGGCGCCTTCGATCCTTCCTGCCAGGCGCGGTGCGCATCGCGCGAGGCGCGGACGGCATTGCGCGCGACCCATGCCAGGCGCTCGACCATGTCGGCGCGGATGGCGCGATCGCCCATCGGCAGGTAGCCGACCGCGGCCAGGAAGTCGCGGTCCATGTCCGGGGTGACGACGATCGATGTCCGCCCCTCGGCGGGAAGCGGCGGGATCGATTCCTTGCCCCTGAAGATCGTCCACAGCAGCGCCCGGGTGCGGATCGCACCCGGCTTCAGCATGGTGGGGATGAAGACGGTGTAGACCCCCAGCCGGATGCCGGCGCGCGCCAGCGCCTTGCGGTCGGCATCGGTCATCGCCGCGATCTGCTCTTCCAGCGGTGCGCGTGCCATCGCGCCCAGCGCCTCGCCGAGCTGGAACACCACGCCGCGCGCGGCGCCGGAAAGCTCCGCTTCGCGCGCCGCCATCAGGTCGGGCAGCGATTTGCGGATGCTGGCCTCGATCCAGTCGGCGCAGCGCTTGCGCACCGCTTCGCGCGCCGGCCCGTCCAGCAGGTCGCTGCTGAGCGGCTCGACCTTGGGCGACAGCGGATCAGGGCCCGGCAGCAGGCGGGCGATCGCGCCGCCGCCCCATGTCAGGCGCAGCTTGTCGTCGATGCCGATCGCGGCATCCGGCGAGTTCGCGAACTTCTCGAGCCGCGCCGGCAATTCCTGGCGCAGCGCGCGCAAGGCGGCCGACAGCACGGTCCGCTGGTCGGCTTCGTCACGCGCGGTCTCAGGTGCGAAACGGAAGCCTTCGATACGACCCAGCCGCTCGCCCTCGACCGTGACTTCGCCCGTTTCCGAGACGCCAGTCATCAATTCCTCCGGCAACTTCAGTTTCCTTACCAGCAAGGCGGTACGCCGGTCCACAAACCGTTGCGTCAGCCGCTGGTGCAATGCGTCGGACAGCCGGTCCTCGATGGCCCGTGTCCGCTCCTGCCAATGGGCCGTGCGCTCCAGCCAGCCGCTCCGATGCGATATATAGGTCCATGTCCGCGTGTGCGCGATGCGGCTCATCAAGGTATCGATATCACCGTCGTAGCGCTCCAGGCGCTTGATGTGGCCGTCGACCCAATCTTCGGGCAGCCGCTCGAGCGGCGATGTCAGATAGCGGAAGAGCTGGGCGAGCAGCGCCGTGTGCTCCTCGCTCATGGTCTTGCGAAAGTCGGGGACCTGGCAGATGTCCCACAGCAGCCGCACGCGCTGATGGCTTCTTGCCGCGTCGGCGATCTCGGCGCGCTGCATCAGCGCCGCGAGCGCGAGCTGATCGTCCGCTTCGCGCGCGCGCTGCAGGCCGGGCAGCGATGGCGGCGCATTCAACGAGTCGATGAGCGCCGCGATCGAACGGAAATCGAGATCGGCACTGCGCCATTGGATGGCCCGCACGGGATCGAACCGGTGCCGCTCGATCGCCTCGACCTGCTCCTGGGAAAGCGGGCTGGCATCGGCCGTGGTGCCGAACGTGCCATCGGTCATGTGCCGCCCGGCACGTCCGGCGATCTGCGCCAGCTCCTCGTTGCGCAACGGCCGGATGCCGCGGCCGTCAAACTTGTGCACGCCTGCAAACCAGACATGCGCCACGTCCATGTTGAGGCCCATGCCGATGGCGTCGGTGGCGACCAGGTAGTCGACCTCGCCGTTCTGGAACATCTCGACCTGGGCGTTGCGCGTGCGCGGGCTGAGCGCGCCCATCACCACCGCCGCGCCGCCGCGCTGGCGGCGCACCAGCTCGGCCAGCGCATAGACCTCGCTGGCGGAGAAGCCGACGATCGCCGAGCGTGCCGGCAGGCGCGTCACCTTCTTGCTGCCGCCGTAGCTCAGCGTCGAGAAGCGCGGGCGGGCGATGATCTCGATATCCGGAAACAGGCGCTGTAGCAGCGGCCGCATGGTATCGGCGCCCAGCAGCATGGTCTCGTCGAGGCCCCGCGCGCGCAGCAGGCGGTCGGTGAAGATGTGCCCGCGCTCGGGATCGGCGCACATCTGGATCTCGTCCACGGCCAGGAACCGCACGGGCCGCTCCAGCGGCATCGATTCCACCGTGCAGATGTAATAGCGGGCGTTGGGCGGCTGGATCTTCTCCTCGCCGGTGACCAGGGCGACGGCGCCGGCACCGGCCCGGCGCACGGCGCGATCGTAGTTCTCGCGCGCCAGCAGGCGCAGCGGGAAGCCGATCATGCCCGACTCGTGGCCGAGCAGCCGTTCCATCGCCAGATGGGTCTTGCCGGTGTTGGTCGGCCCGAGCACGGCCAGCAGGCGGCGCTCCGACGGCGCGGACGCGTTCATGGCGCACGATTCCGCGCCGCGGCGGGAAAGGCAAGTGCCGTGCGTGCCCTGCGGGGTGCCGGATGTGCGTCAAAACCGCCGTACAGAATTGCCGTTCCGCCGCGCAAGGCGGGCGGGCCGGGACCCTCTCTGCCGCGCGCCCCGAAGAATCAGGCGCCCCGGGACCCGCTGCGGCTCATCCGCCGGTTGCCACACTGTCCATGAACGCCGCCAGCTTCACGTCCAGTTCCGTAAGTCCGCCGGCGTCGTGTGTCGACAGTGTGACCTCCACCCGGTTGTAGACGTTGAGCCACTCGGGATGATGATCCATCTTCTCGGCCATCAGCGCGGCGCGCGTCATGAAGGCGAAGGCGGCGTTGAAGTCCGCGAAGCGATAGGCCTTGGTGATCGCGTCGCGGCCCTCGACGTCGCGCCAGCCGCTGAGGCCGGCCAGCGCCTGGGTTCTTTGCGCGCCAGTGAGTTTGGTTGGCATGCGAAATCCTCCTCTTGACAGATGAACCGCTGGTCGTTGCACCATCCGACCATCCATGGACCCACGTCCCTTGTGCGTCGTGCGTGCCGGGTCTAGGAGTCGAGCATGGCTTCATTTCGCGACGATACGCCACCGCGCGAGTTCACCTCCGCGCCGACGCTCGAAGAGATCGAACAGATCGCCGCCGAGGCTTTGGCATCGATTCCGCCCGAGTTCCGCCGCCACACGGGCAACGTCCGGATCCATATCGAGGAGTTCCCCACCGAAGAGATCGAGAAGGCGATGGAGCTGGAAAGCCCGTTCGATCTCCTCGGGCTCTATCAGGGCGTGTCGATGGCCGAGAAAAGCACGGCCCATGTCGCCAACGACATCGACCGCGTGTTCCTCTATCGCCGTCCGATCCTCGATTACTGGATCGAATCGGGCGAGGACCTGGCGCATTTGGTGCGCCACGTGCTGATCCATGAGATCGGCCATCATTTCGGCCTCAGCGACGAGGACATGGAAGCCATCGAGGCGCAGGCCGAGGCGCGCGCCGCGCAGGGCTGATCGTGCGTCAGGCTGACAGGCTGCGCGACAGGCGCGCCTCGCGTCGTGCCTTCACGAAGGCGGCGGCCTCCTCCCAGGGCTGCAGCGTCCACCACGACCGGGCCCGGCCCGATGGCGAGGACAGCACGAAATAGGTGATCACGGACAGGACCGGATCGTCCAGCGCGTCGACGATGGCCTGGCCCTGCCGGCCGTAGGCAAGCGTTTTGGCACCGAAGAAGAGGGCGCCGGCGTTCTTGCTGGTGAACGCGACCGCGGCCGGCCGGAAGCGGCGCAGCTTGGCGCGCAGCGCATCGCGGTCCATCGCCAGCGGCGAGAGCTCGTGGTCGCTGCCGTACTCCGTCTTGTTGAGGTCGGTCAGTCCGATGCCGTGGCGCAGCACCTCGGCGTAGCGTTTGGGCGCCAGCAGCTCCGGCAGCACGCCGACCGTGTGCAGGGTACGCCAGAAGCTGTTGCCCGGGTTGGCATAGTAGGCGCGCTCGCGGTACGAGACCGGGCTTGGCGCCGTGCCGCAAAACACCAGATCCAGGTCCGGCGCCAGCACATCGGGCACCAGCGCCTCGCGGTGTCGTTGGGCATGGGCATCTCGGCGGCACATCGTGGTTCGCTCACTCGACAAGCGCGGCTCATGCCGCGGCTCTCGCCGGTCTTCGGCGCCGGCTCAGGCTGCCCGAACATCGGTCTTGGAGAAATCGTCGCCCTTGTACAGCAGCGGCTGCTGAGTCAGCGCCGCAAGGGCGTAGGCGAAGCAGTCACCGAAATTGAGGCCGGCAGGGTGGCGTCCCTTGCCGTAGCGGCGCCAAGCCCGTCGGGCCTGATCGGCGTGCTCGGCCTCCACGGCGACGATCTCGACATCGGCCTTGTGGAGCCACAGATCGAGCTCGCTGCCTCCAGGTTCGCCGAGACGCGTTTCGATCACCATGGCGGCCTCGAGGACGGTAGCGGCAGATATCAGGCGGATCGGATCGTCGGCGATGCGCTGCTCGAAAGCGGCGGCCTCGGGTTCATTGAATGCGATCGCGATGATCGCCGAGGTATCGATCACCATCAGCGAGGAAGTCCATTGTCGTCATAGCCGATGATGTCGTCGGCCGGGCGTGCATCGAGAACGGGCAAGGCGCTCCAGCGGCGTCGGCTGGCCGCGAGATCCTCCAGCAGCGCCGCCTTGCGCACGGCAGATCCGACACGGCGCAACCGCTCCTCCAGCGCGCGCCGAGTCGCCACCGTGATGGATTCACCGGTGCGCTCCGCCAGGGTCCGAGCCAGCCGCTCGGTCTCGGGATCCTTGATGCTCAGCGCCATGGAGGTTCCTGGTTCCTGATTATATATATTCTATATAGGTGATGTGACTATGCGTCAAAGCTCGGGTGTCGATGCCTGGAAAGGGTCGTCGAATGCATCAGGATGCTCGTGAAACGCTACCGGTCGAACCGGGCGGAGGGCTGTCCGACACGCGGCTCGTGTGCTTCTTCTGCGGCGCGGTCCGGGCGCCCGATCTCCATCCCGTCTGCCGGGCCTGCGGCGGCACGATGATCGCCCGCACGTCGTGGCCGGGGCGCTTGCCGGCCGGTCGTCGGTTCTGGGAGTTCGCCGATCTTCTTCCGGTATCGCGCCATCGCGTCAGCCTGGGCGAGGGCGGAACGCCGTTGCTGAAGCTCGACCGCCTGTTCCCGGACGACGAGGTCTATGCCAAGGCGGAATGGACCAATGCCACCGGCTCGTTCAAGGATCGCGGGTCCGCCGTCGCCATGTCGGCCGCGATGTCGCTGGGCGCCAAGGGCATCATCTGCGCGTCCACGGGCAACAACGCGGCTTCCGTCAGCGCCTTTGCGGCCCGCGCCGGCCTGCCCTGCATCGTGGCGCTGCCGAAGGGCACGCCGGCCAACAAGATCATCCAGGCCAAGGCGCATGGCGCGATCGTGCTCGAGGTAGCCGGCGACTTCAGCGATGCCTACCGCGAGGCGGAGCGGATCCAGCGCGCGGTCCCGGGATGGGCCAATCTCACGTCGACGTACGTCAACGCCTATATGACGGCGGCGCACGCAACGATCCTGTATGAACTCCACGCGGAAATCGGCGCGGTGGGAACCGTGATCGTGCCGATCGGCGCTGGCCCCATGCTCGATGGCATCATGCAGGGCGCCCAGACGCTGCATGAGCACGGGTATCTGGAGCGGCTGCCGCGGCCGGTCGGGGTGCAGGCGTCGGGCTGCGCGCCAATCGCGGCTGCGTTCGCGCGAGGCCTGGACGTTGTTGCGGCATGGGCCGCGCCGGTATCCGGCATCGCCGGCTCTATCAACGATCCCCTGCGCGGCTACCCAGATGACGGGACGCGAACCTTGCGGATCATGCGGTCGGCCGGCGGGCATGCCGTCGCCGTCACCGACGCGCAGATCGAGCGCGCGATGCTCGACCTTGGCCGCTGCGAGGGGATCGCGGCGGAGCCCGCCGCCGCGACCCCGCTGGCCGCACTGCGTGACCTGGCGGACAAGGACCTGCCGCGTCCGATCGTGCTCGTGATCTCAGGGCACGCTCTCAAGGATCCAGCGGCGCAGCCCGGCGCTTCGGGGCAGAGCCTCGATGTCGAAGCCGGGGCGGCGCCTGCCGCCATCGTATCGGCGGCTCTTCGGCAGTTCGCGCAGCGGATGCTATGACCGGCGTGCCGCCGGCCGGCCGGCAAGATGTGGCTTCAGCAGCGCCGCCAGAGGATGCTCGCCCGTCCAGTGGATCGCATGCCATCCGGTGGCGCGGGCAGCGCGCACGTTCTCGATCGTGTCGTCGACGAGGACAAGATTCCGGGGCGCGAGGCCGACCCGCGCCGTGACGCAACGGAAGAAATCGGGCGACGGCTTGCGGTAGCCGAGGGCCGCCGAGTAGTGGAAGCCGTCGATATGATCGGCCAGGCCGACCTTTTCCATCAGGTGCTGCGCCCGCATATGCTCCTGGTTGGTGGCGAGGTGGACAGCCATCCCTGCCGCACGGAAGCCCGCCAGGTCGCGCAGGAGCGCGTCATCCAGCCGTGAATCCTGCTCGAACCAGTAGGCGGTCAGCTGCTGCGGCGTCAGATGCGGCGCAATCTCCTTCAGCACGAGCGGCAGATGATCGAGCAGGCCGGCGCGGCCCAGAACGATATCGTCCCAATGCGGCGCGAAGAACCGGCGTTGCAGGTCGTCCGGGCGCAGGCCGAGATCAGCCTCCAGCCGCGTCGACCAGGGCCGGCCGTCGTCGGGACGTCCGCGCACGAGCACGCCGTCGACATCCATCATGAGCGCCCGGATCAATCTTCTCTCCCGTGAAGGTCCGTCCGCCGTGTTCGCATATTTGCGCTGCCGGGCAGGGACGGGGCAAGATCCGGCGGGGCAACCGCTCACCGTGATCCCCAGCGTCAGTGTTCCCCCGCTGACGCCCGCCGCCCGCCGTGCTACCGAATCGCCATGTCTCGCAAGCCTTCCGCCGCGGCCAAGCCTGCCGCCGTTCCGCCGCCTGCCGCCGCTCACGCCGGCAGCGCGGCTGCCACCGCGCTTCCGGCGCCGAACGGCGGCAACAAGCCGCTGAAGCACCTGTGGCTGATCGACGGCTCGGGCTACATCTTCCGTGCCTTCCATGCGCTGCCGCCGATGAATCGCCCCGACGGCACGCCGATCAATGCCGTCTACGGCTTCTGCAACATGATCACCAAGTTCCTGCTGGAACGGCCGGAGATCGACCATATCGCCGTCATCCATGACTACGGCGAGCGCACCTTCCGCAACGAGATCTATCCCAAGTACAAGGCGCACCGTCCGGAGCTGCCGGAGGCGTTGGTGCCGCAGTTTCCCTTGCTGCGCGAAGCCAACCGGATGTTCGGCCTGCCCTGCGTCGAGATGCAGGGCTACGAGGCCGACGACCTGATCGCGACCTACGCCCGGCTGGCGGTGGCGGCGGATGCGGACGTCACGATCGTTTCGTCCGACAAGGACCTGATGCAGCTTGTCGGCGATCGGGTATCGATGTTCGACCCGATCAAGCTCATCAAGCTTGGCCCCGAAGCGGTCATGGACAAGTTCGGCGTGCCGCCCGAGAAGGTCGTGGACGTGCAGGCGCTGGCGGGCGACAGCACCGACAACGTGCCGGGCGTGCCCGGCATCGGCGTGAAGACCGCGGCCCAGCTCATCACCGAGTACGGCGATCTGGAAACGCTGCTGGCACGCGCCGGCGAGATCAAGCAGCCCAAGCGGCGCGAGGCGCTGCAGGTCAACGCCGAGCAGGCGCGCATCTCGCGCCGGCTGGTGCTGCTCAAGGATGACGTGCCGGTGACGGAGCAGCCGGATTCTTTCGACAAGAAGCTGCCCGACCTGCAGCAGCTCGTGCCTTGGCTGGAGCAGCAGGGCTTCCGCGCGCTGCTGGCCAAGTACCGCGCAATGCCGGGAGCGCCGCCGGCCGGGGAGGCGCCGCCGGCTTCTGCGACGGCAGCCGCCGCGGCACCGTCCCGCAGCGGCAGCGATGGCAGCGACGCGGCTGCCATCGACAGCGAAGATCCATTGGCCGCGGCCTACGCGATCGACGGCAAGGACGGCACGTGGCCGTCCGCGGCCGCGCTCGATTGGCGGCTGCCGCGCGAGAAGCCCTTCGCCGCGGCGGATTATGAGCTGGTGACCAGCCCGGACGGGCTCGACGGTTTCATCAGCGCCGCCCATGCCGCCGGCGTCGTGGCGGTGGCTTGCCATACCAATGCGCTTGCCGCCTCGGAAGGCCTCGTGGGCATCGCCATGGCGTTGCCGGATGGACCGATCGCCGATGTCGGCATCGGCCGTCGTCGTGCCGTCTACGTGCCGCTGGGCCATCGTCCGCCAGGCGCGGCCGCGGCGGCGCAGGGCGCCCTCGACCTGGGCGGCGACGTTGCCGGCGGCGATGCCGCGGCGGCGGGAGGCGGCGAGAAGGAGCTCGTCCCCGGCCAGCTGGCGGTCGCCGAGGTTCTGGCGCGGCTCAAGCCGCTGCTGGAGGATCCCGGCGTGCTGAAGGTCGGGCATAACATCAAGCACCATCTGACGGTGCTCGGCCGCTGCGGCATCAGCCTGGCGCCCGTGGATGATGCGATGCTGTTGTCCTTCGTGCTCGAAGGGGGCTTGCACGGACACGGCATGGATGAGCTGGCCGAGCATTTCCTGGGTGTCGCGACCCTCAAGCTCAGCGACCTCACGGGCACGGGCGCCAAGCGGATCACGTTCGACCGCGTGGCCGTGGAGAAGGCGCGCGACTACGCGGCGGAGGACGCCGATGCCGCCATGCAGCTGTGGCTGATGCTGAAGCCGCGGCTTGCTGCCGAGCGCATGGCGACGCTGTACGAGACCGTCGAAAGGCCCCTGATCTCGGTGCTGGCCGACATGGAAGGCGCTGGCGTGAAGATCGACGCGCCCGAGCTGATGCGGCTGAGCGCCGAGTTCGAGCGGCGCATGGCGGCCCTCGAGATCGAGCTGCACAAGTTGGCGGGGCGGCAATTCAACGTCGGCTCGCCCAAGCAGCTGGGCGAGATCCTGTTCGACGAGATGAAGCTGCCCGGTGGCAAGCGCAACAAGAGCGGGACCTGGAGCACCGACGCCTCCGTCCTGGAGGAGCTGGCCGAGCAAGGTCACGAGCTGCCGCGCAAGCTGCTGGAGCATCGCCAGCTCGCCAAGCTCAAGGGCACCTACACCGATGCCCTCGTTGCCGAGATCAACCCCAGGACGAAGCGGGTGCATACCTCCTATCAGATGACCGGCGCGTCGACCGGCCGGCTGGCATCGACCGATCCGAATCTGCAGAACATCCCGGTACGCACCGAGGATGGGCGCAAGATCCGCAGGGCGTTCATCGCCGAAGCCGGCCACAAGCTGCTGAGCGCCGACTACTCGCAAATCGAGCTGCGGCTGCTGGCGCATGTCGCCGATATCCCGTCGCTGAGGGAGGCTTTCGAGCGCGGCGACGACATCCACGCCATCACGGCGTCAGAAGTGTTCGGCATTCCGGCCAAGGGCATGGATCCCCTGGTGCGGCGGCGCGCCAAGGCGATCAATTTCGGCATCATCTACGGCATCTCGCCGTTCGGGCTGGCCGCTCAGCTCGGGATCCCGCAAGGCGAGGCGCGCACCTATATCGACACGTACTTCAAGCGCTATCCCGGCATCCGGGACTACATGGAGCGCACCAAGGCGTTCTGCCGCAAGGCCGGCTACGTCCAGACCCCGTTCGGGCGCAAGGTCCATCTGGCCTGGATCAACGACAAGAACCCGGCGCGCCGCAGCTTCCATGAGCGTGCCGCGATCAATGCGCCGCTGCAGGGTGGCGCTGCCGACATCATCAAGCGTGCCATGATCCGCCTGCCGTCGGCGCTGCAGGCCGCCTCGCTCGAGACGCGCATGCTGCTGCAGGTGCATGACGAGCTCGTCTTCGAAGCGCCTGACGCCGAGATCAAGCGGGCTTCCGCCGTGATCCAGGACACGATGCAGCGCGCCGCGCGTCTGTCCATTCCGCTGGTGGTCGAGATCGGCAGCGGCATGACATGGGCTGATGCGCACTGAACGGGTTCCGGAAGGAGTGATCGAATGCTGAAGATCTATGGGCGGGCCAACTCGATCAACGTCCAGAAGGCATTGTGGGCCGCTGACGAATGCGGCCTCGCCTACGAGCGCATCGATGTCGGTGGCGCGTTCGGTGGCAACGACCAGCCCTGGTACCGTGCGATGAACCCCAACGGCGTGGTGCCCACCATCGACGATGGCGGCTACACGCTGTGGGAGTCGAACTCGATCATCCGCTATTTCGCGGCGACGCATGCCGCCGGCACCCTGTGGCCCACCGATCCCAAGGCGCGCGGCAATGCCGAACGCTGGATGGACTGGCAGCTGACGGTGGTCCAGGGCGGCATGACCACGTTGTTCTGGGGGTGGATCCGCACGCCACCGGAGAAGCGTGACCTTGACGCCATGGAGAAGGCGCGGGTCGCCACTGCCGATCTCTGGTGCCGCTTGGACGGCCATCTGGCGGATAAGGCCTATGTCGCCGGCGACCGTTTCACCATGGGGGACATCCCGGCCGGGGCCATGGCCTACCGTTGGCTCAACCTGCCGTTCGAGCGCGCCGGCCTGCCGCCGACACCGCATCTGCGCGCCTGGTACGAGCGGCTGGCGACGCGCCCTGCGTACCAGAAGCACGTCATGGTCAAGATGACCTGAGGCCGCGCCGCTTCAAGGCTCCGCTTGGTCCGCGGATATGATAGAAATATGACAAGCAAGGTTGGCGGCGCAGCCATGAGGACGCTGACAGCGTTGCCCGCGTGCGATCGTTGCCATCCCTGGACCACATGGTTCGCCTGCTGCCCCATGAGATCGTCTTTGGCCTGTTCCTGGTGATCACCACGGTCCGGCTGCTGGTCGTGGCTGGCCCGGCGCACGAAGAGACGATGGTTTACATCGCCGCCGTCGTGGTCAACGCGCTCGCGATCTGGGCGCCGCAGCGTTGGCCCGAGCCCTGGGCGTGGCGGCTGCAGTTCGTCTTCTACATCATCGCGCTCAACGGTCTGTTCCTCCACATGCGCTGGGCGATCCCGCTGATCCACCCCGGCAAGTATGATGACCTGCTGATGGGCTGGGACCAGGCGCTGTTCGGCGGCAGCCCGAACCTGTGGTTCGCGCCGATGGCGACGCCGCTTCTGACCGAGGTGATGAGCATCGCCTACGCGGCGTTCATTCCCGGGCTGATGCTGACCCTGGTGCAGTATGCGATGTGCGACCTGCGCACGGCGCGGGCTTTCTACGGCGGCCTCTTCACGCTCTACGGCATCGGCTATCTCGGCTACACCCTGCTGCCGGCGGTCGGTCCCTATGTCGCCATGGCCCATCAGTTCGACGCGCCGCTGGACGGCTACTGGATCACCGATCTGCTGACCACGCTCTACCCGGTCGGCACCAATGGCTGCGATGCCTTTCCCAGCCTGCATGTGGCGGCGTCGGCCTATATCCTGCTGTTCGACCTCAAGCACCGGCGGCGATGGTTCTGCGCCTGCCTGGTCCCGTGCCTGGTGCTGTGGCTGTCGACCGTGTACCTGCGGTACCACTACGGCGTGGACGTCGTCGCCGGCTTCGCCCTGGCGGCGCTGGGACTGTGGGTGGCGGTCGAGGTCTGGCGGCGCGACAGCGCCTTGCGCGTCGGCATCCGCGCGATGGCGCGCATGGCAGAGTGAGCGGCAGCGTCGTGCGGACTTCGCGCCCTCAGGCGAGACGGTAGATTTTCGCCGGCTCGACCCGCCCGCGGATGGTCTGCACGCCGACAAAGGCCGGCGTGGTCTCCAGTGAGGTCGGATCCTGCAAGGCTGCCATCGTGTCGCCGCTGGTGAGCACGATGACATCGTCGCCGTCGGCCATATGTTCCTTCCCCAGCTGCTCGAGGCGCTGGGCCACGTTCACCGCGTCGCCGACGACGGTGTAGTTGATGCGCTCGGGCGCGCCGATATTGCCGACGACGACCGCCCCGGTGTGCAATCCCACGCGCACGCGCACCGGCGCCAGGCCTCGGGCGCGCCGCGCCGCGTTGTCCACGCGCAGCACGCGCGCGATCGCGAGCGCCGCGCGGCAGCCGGCGTCGGCATGGTCGGGCATCCTGCGGATGCCGCCCCACACCGCCATCACCGAATCGCCGATATACTTGTCGATCACGCCCTGCTCGCGCTCGATGACCGCGCCCAGCAGCGCAAAATGATGGTTGAGCAGCTCGGCCGTGCTGCGCTCATCCATGTTCTCGGCCTGCGGCGTGAAGCCGACGATGTCGGTGAACATCACGGTCACCGTGCGGCGCTTGGACAGCAGGCTCTCCTCGCCCTCCTCCATCAGGCGTGCCACCAGCCGGTGCGGCACGTAGAGGCCGAACCATTTCAGGGTGGCGCGGGCCTTCTCCATGGCCTCGGCCGCATCGTCGATCTCCTTGAGCGTGGAACGGGCGACCGGGCTGCCTTCGAAATCGAACCGTTCCAGAGCCTCCGCGGCTGCGCCCAGCCGGCGGATGGCGCGGGCCATGCGCACGCCCATCACGGCGGCCAGCGCCAGTGCCAGCAGCAGGGCGGCGGCGCCCGCCCAGACGCCTTCGCGCAGCCGCTCGATGTCGCGCGTCGCTTCCTCGAACGGAAAATACTGACCGATCAGCCAGGGCTCCGGCCCGTAGCTGTCGATCTGGCGGTAGACGAAGACCCAGAGGCGGCCGTCGACATCGACGATATGGCCGAGCTTGCCCAGCGCCCTGCCGAAGACGCGGTTCTGGACCGCCGGTTTCCAGATGGCAGCCAATACCGGATCGCCAACCTCGTTCAGGCGGGGCAGCGGTTGCGCTTCTGTGAGCGCCACATGGCGGGGCTCGGTCAGCGTGCGGTGCGCCAGCACCCGGTCGCGGCCCACCAGGATGAACGATTTGCCCTCGCCATCGATGTCCTGGCTCACGACCAGGCGCGACAGCTCGCCCATCGCCACCGTGGCGACCAGCCCGCCGACGAAGGTGCCGTCGCTGCGACGAACCGGGACCCGGACATTGATGACCGGCTGGCGCTGCCCCGCGAACCACAGCAGGTCGCCCCAGAAGGGGGCAGTCGCGGTCTGCATCTGATGGAAGCGCTCGGATGCGCCCGGGATCGACGTCAGCGGCACGCTGTCCCGCTTCAGCCCGCTTCCCGTTCGCTCGATCCGGTGCACTGTCTGATCCAGGGAGACGAATCCGGCCCCGGAAATCTGCGGCAGCCGTTCCATGGCGGTGGCCAGCGCGTCGATCTCCTGGTCCGGCACGGTGATGTCGAGCCTGCCGCGTGCGGCGAGCGAGGCGACAAACTGCAGTTGCGCCGACACGGGGTCGAGCCGGTCGCGCAGGAACTGCACCTGCGCCTCGACGGTGCGCCGATTGCGGTCGAGCATCAGGCGCTGGGTGCTTTCGGAAGCGCCCAGCACGGTGACCGCGAATGCAACGCCGGCGATGACTGCAACCGTCAGGAAGCCGGCGGCCAGCGCCGTGACGATCCGGACGCGCAGCCGCCGGATGCCCCGGCGCAACGTCGCGGCGCGGGACGCGTCGACGTCAGGCGTGACAGCAGGAGGGAAGGCAGGGCCGTCGGTTGCATCGACAGGTGCCAGGGCTGTCGTCGCGGGCGTATCGATTCGTGAGCCGGCCACTCGATTGCCCCTCCGCCAGCGCCAGAACGGACCGCAGCGCCGCTATTCACTCCGGCCCAATATAGGTACCGGAATGCGCCCTCGCCGTAGCACCGGGCGTCAAATCGACGTCAGCAGGCTGCCCTGCCGTGCTCCAGGGCGCTGCGCGACATTGACGCCCAGCCTTCCCTCGGGCCAGCTTGCGGCATGGCTGACAACTTGCCGCTCATCAACATCCACGCCACCTGCGTTGCCTTGTCAATCAGCGGCTGTTGGCGGGCGGCATTGCTGCGGGGGCCGTCGGGCGCCGGCAAATCCGACCTGGCTCTGCGCCTGATCGAAACCGGAGGGCGGCTGGTTGCCGATGACCGTACCGACCTCACGGTCGAGGGCGGGCGGCTGGTTGCCAGGCCGCCGGCGGCGCTCGCGGGACTGGTGGAAGCGCGCGGTGTCGGCGTGCTGCGCCTGCCGCCCGAGCATTTGCTGGCGGTGGCGCCGGTGATGCTGGCGATTGATCTCGTGGCGCCGGCAGAAGTCGAGCGCACGCCCGAGCCGAGGGTCGAGGCGATCCTCGGCATCCCTGTTCCGCTTCTTCGTCTGTCCGCGTTCGATGCGTCCGCTTCGATCAAAATTCGCCTTGCTCTTGGCGCATCACGCATCACATGATTCGGCGTGGCCCGATCTCGCACCGTGACACTACGTTCGTCGCCAGCGCGGGCTCGCCATCGGGCCGCGCCGCCCGCTGCCGACCGCAGATCCGTCCTGATGATCACCGGACTGTCCGGCGCCGGCCGTGCCACATGCCTGCGGGCGCTCGAAGATTCAGGCTACGTCGCCGTCGACAACCTGCCGTTGCCGATGGTCTCGGCCTTGTTCCGGCCCGCGCCGGGCGCGCCGGACGAGTCCTATCCCGTCGCCATCGGCATCGATGTGCGCACGCGCGGCTTCGACGCCGCACGCGTGCTGGCATGCGTGCATGAGCTGCGGCGACGGGACGATCTCGATGCGCGCCTGCTGTTTCTCGACTGCGACAACGACGTGCTGCTGCGGCGCTTCACCGAGACGCGTCGCAGCCATCCGCTGGCCCAGGACCGGCCGGTGCTCGACGGCATCACCGACGAACGGCGTCGCCTGGGCGGGCTGCGCGACCACGCCGACATGACCATCGACACCTCGCTGCTGGGCCCGCACGAGCTGAAGCGGCTGCTGCAGGGCCGCTTCGGGCAGGCCAGTCCGGGCCTGCTGGTGTCGATCATGTCTTTCTCATATCGCCGCGGTCTACCGCGCGAGGCAGATCTGGTATTTGATGCCAGGTTCCTACGCAATCCCTATTGGGATCCAGCGCTACGCAGCTTCAGCGGCCAGGATCCGCCCGTGCGGCGCTATGTCGCGCGTGATCCCGACTACACTGGTTTTGTCACGGGGCTGCAGAACTTGCTCGACAGCCTCTTGCCGCGCTTCGAAAGGGAGGGCAAGAGTTACCTGACCGTCGCGGTCGGCTGTACCGGGGGGCGCCATCGATCCGTGGTGGTGGCCGAACAGTTGGCCGATCGGCTCAGACGGCAGGGCAGGCCACTGGTGCTTACGCATCGTGACATCGACAGCACGCCGGCGGCTTCCGCCGCGGGGCAAGAAAGCGGAAAGAAGAGGTAGGCCGATGATCGGCATCGTGCTGGTGACGCACGGCAAGCTCGCGCGCGAATTCCTCGCTGCACTGGAGCATGTCGTGGGACCTCAGCGGCAGGCTGCCGCAGTCTGCATCGAGGCCGACGATGACATGGAGAAGCGCCGCGCCGAGATTCTGCAGCGCGTCGCGGAGTGCGACGAAGGCCAGGGCGTGGTGGTGCTGACGGACATGTTCGGCGGCACGCCGTCCAACCTCGCCATCTCGATCATGGATCGGGCCCGGGTCGAGGTGATCGCCGGTGTCAACCTGCCGATGTTGATCAAGCTGGCGAGCGTGCGTGTCGACCGGCCGATGGCGGAAACCGTCGCGGCCTGTCAGGATGCAGGCCGCAAGTACATTACCGTCGCGTCGCGCCTGCTGGCGAAGGACGCCAGCTAGCACCGGGACATCGCCCCATGGCCGACGCGGCACCGTTGACGCTGACCATCGCCAACAAGCGTGGCTTGCATGCCCGGGCCGCGGCGAAGTTTGTCCGCCTGGTCGCGCAGTACGATGCCGCGGTGAAGGTGACGCATGCCGGCCAGGAGGTGTCGGGCCTGTCGATCATGGGCCTGATGATGCTGTCGGCGGCGCTGGGCGCCCAGATCCAGGTCTCGGCCAGCGGCCGCCAGGCGCCGGAGGCGCTCGAGGCGATCGGCAAGCTCGTCGAGAGCCGCTTCGGCGAGGATTGACGCGGTATATGCGATCATAAGCATGCTTTTATATCGGCTGCGTTGTCGGGCGTTGGGGCCGCTGGTATAGGAGCGCTCCGTCCGGGACAGGGCATGTACGCGTCGCCCGGCCCGCTCGTCGCGATCGCCGCGGCTCCCCATCAGGTTGCACCGACAGGACTCCCCATGGCCAAGGACAAGCCCGACTACGTGGTCAAAGACATCGGTCTCGCAGACTGGGGCCGCAAGGAGATCGCCATCGCCGAGACCGAGATGCCGGGCCTCATGGCGATCCGCAGCGAGTACGGCAAGCAGCAGTCGCTGAAGGGCGCGCGCGTCGCCGGCTCGCTGCACATGACCATCCAGACCGCCGTCCTGATCGAGACGCTGAAGGCGCTCGGCGCCGATGTGCGTTGGGCGTCCTGCAACATCTATTCGACGCAGGACCACGCCGCCGCCGCCATCGCCAAGAGCGGCACGCCGGTGTTCGCCGTCAAAGGCGAGTCCCTGGTCGACTACTGGGAGTACACTCACCGCATCTTCGAGTGGGGCGACGGCGGCACGCCGAACATGATCCTCGACGACGGCGGCGATGCGACCTTGCTGATCCATCTCGGCATGCGCGCCGAGAAGGATCCGTCGGTGATCGCCAAGCCGACCAACGAGGAAGAAGAGGTGCTCTACGCGGCGATCGCCAAGCGCCTGAAGACGCAGCCGGGCTGGTACAGCCGCAATGGCGAGGCCATCCGCGGCGTCACCGAGGAGACCACGACCGGCGTGCATCGCCTCTACATCATGGAGAAGGAAGGCCGCCTGTTGTGGCCGGCGATCAACGTCAACGACTCGGTGACCAAGTCGAAGTTCGACAATCTCTACGGTTGCCGCGAATCGCTGGTCGACGGCATCCGCCGCGGCACCGACGTGATGATGGCCGGCAAGGTGGCGATGGTCGCGGGCTTCGGCGACGTCGGCAAGGGCTCGGCCGCCTCGCTGCGCAATGCCGGCTGCCGCGTGATGGTGTCTGAAGTCGATCCGATCTGCGCCCTGCAGGCGGCGATGGAAGGCTACGAAGTGACGACGATGGAAGATGCCGCGCCGCGCGCCGACATCTTCGTGACGGCGACCGGCAATGTCGACGTCATCACCGTCGAGCACATGCGGCAGATGAAGGACCGCGCCATCGTCTGCAACATCGGCCACTTCGACAGCGAGATCCAGGTTGCCGGCTTGCGCAACTACAAGTGGGAGAACGTCAAGCCGCAGGTCGACGAGATCGAGTTCCCCGACGGCAAGCGCATGATCCTGCTGTCCGAAGGTCGCTTGGTGAATCTCGGCAACGCCACCGGCCATCCCAGCTTCGTGATGTCGTCGTCCTTCTCCAATCAGACGCTGGCCCAGATCGAGCTGTGGGCCAACCCGGGCAAGTACCAGAAGAAGGTCTACACGCTGCCCAAGCACCTCGACGAGAAGGTCGCGGCGCTGCACCTCGAGAAGATCGGCGTCAAGCTCACCAAGCTGCGGCCGGACCAGGCCAGCTATATCGGCGTGCCCGAGAGCGGTCCGTTCAAGCCCGACCACTACCGGTACTGAGCCGCACCCCCTCTCCGCCGCTGCGCCGGCGGAGAGGGTATCCGCTTCCGGTCAGGACTCGCGGGATGCTAGAGAGGGGCGATGGATGGCGCCCCTCCCGTCTTGCTGCGAGCCATGGCCGCGTGCGACCTTGAACTTCCCGATCTCGACGCGACGATCCGTCTGGGTGCCGCGCTGGCGCGTCTCATCCGTGTCGGCGACGTGATCGCTCTGCACGGCGACCTGGGTGCCGGCAAGACAGAATTGGCACGCGCCCTTATCCGCGCTGCCGCCGGCGATGACGCCCTGATCGTGCCCAGCCCGACCTTCACCCTGGTCGAAACCTACGACACGCCGGTCGCGGTTCTGTGGCATTTCGACCTCTACCGCATCGACACGCCGGAGCAGGTCTGGGAGCTGGGCCTCGAGGAGGCGCTGGCCGACGGCGTGGCGCTGATCGAATGGCCGGAACGGCTGGCTGGGTTGCTGCCGTCGCCGCGCCTGGACCTCACGCTCAGGATCGCGCAGGGCGATGCCCGGCAGGCGACGCTGGCCGGCGGCTCGACCTGGACCGACCGCATCGATGCGCTGGCGGGCGCGCTGGCCCATGGCTGACGCGCAGCGCTCGGCGCAGCGACGGGACTTCATCCGTCACGCCGGCTGGCATGATGCCACCGAAGCCCTGCTGGCCGGCGATGCCTCGTTCCGCCGCTACTATCGCCTGCGGCGCGGCGCCGACACGGCAGTGGTCATGGACGCGCCGCCGCCGCAGGAGGATGTGCGGCCGTTCATCGCCATCGGTCGGCACCTGCATGACCTGGGCTTCAGCGCGCCCGCGATCCTCGCGCAGGATCCGGCCGGCGGCTTTCTGCTGCTGGAGGACCTGGGCGACGACACCTATGCGCGGGTCATGAGCCGCCGGCCGGTCCCGGCGGGCGGCGACGAGGCAGCGCTCTATGCGTTGGCCACCGACGTGCTGGTGGCGCTGCACGGCCATGGGCCACGCGCCGTGCCGGCCGGGTTGTCGGCCTATGACGGCGAGGTCCTCGTCGAGGCCGCGATGCTGCTGCCGGAATGGTACCTCCCGGCCGCCGCGCAACGTGCCGTCGATGCCGGAGAGATCGGCTCCTACCGCGAGGCATGGCACGCGGTGCTGCGTGCCATGCCGGCGACGCCGCAGACGCTGCTGCTGCGCGACTATCATCAGGACAACCTGATGTGGCTGCCCGCCCGCTCCGGGGTTCGCGCCTGCGGCCTGCTCGATTTCCAGGATGCGCAGCGCGGCCATGCCGCCTATGACCTGATGTCGCTGATCGAGGATGCGCGGCGCGACATCGACCCGTCGCTGCGCGCTGCCATGCTGGATCGCTACATTGTCGAAGCAGGCGTGCCTGATCGCGGCGCCTTCGAAGCGGCGTTTGCGATCCTGGGCGCGCAGCGCCACGCCCGCGTCATCGGCTTGTTCGTGCGGCTGCTGCTGCGCGACGGCAAGCCGGTGTACCTGCCGCATCTGCCGCGGGTATGGCGGTTGTTCGAGCGATCGCTGGCCCACGAGGCGTTGACGCCGTTGCGGCGCTGGGTGGATCGTCACCTCCCGCCAGCCAGGAGGGCTCTTGCATTATGAGCGGCGCGGTCATCAGACAGGCGATGGTGCTGGCGGCCGGCCGCGGTGAGCGCATGCGGCCGATCACCGACGCGCAGCCGAAGGCGCTGGTGAAGGTGGTTGGCCACGCCTTGCTCGACCATGCGCTGGACGCGCTCGCGGATGCCGGCGTCGAGCTGTGCGTGATCAACACGCACTATCTCGGCGAGCAGATCAAGGCGCATGTCGCGCAGCGCAGAACGCCCCGCATCGTGCTGTCGCCGGAAGCGACGCTGCTCGATACCGGCGGCGGCGTGAAGAACGCGCTGACCCATTTTGGCGATGCGCCGTTCTATACCATCAACAGCGACGCGCTGTGGCTCGATGGGCCGTCGCCCATGCTGGCGCGCATGGCCCGGCATTGGGAGCCGTCGCGCATGGATGCGCTGCTGCTGCTGCACTCGACAGTGGCGGCGCACGGCTATGATGCCGACGGCATGGGCGACTACTACCTGACGCCGGACGGCCGCGCCCGCTGGCGGGGCCGCAGCGGCGTGGCGCCGTTCATGTTCGCAGGCGTCACCGTGTGCGACCGCCGGCTCTATGCGCAGGCGCCGCAGGGACCCTTCTCGCAGCTCCTGCTGTGGAACAAGGCGCAGGAGCGCGAGCGGCTCTTCGGCCTGCGCCATGACGGCGAGTTCTTCCATGTCGGCACGCCGGCAGCGCTGGAGGACGCAGAAGCGTATTTCGCGCGCGGTGGCGGTCGCCGCCGGACCATGGAGTAGATGGTGGCCGCGCCGCGCGGTGTCTACACGGTCCCGCCGGACATCGGCTTTGTCGACGCCCTGGCGCATGGCTTGCTGGAGGCCTACGGCGCCGATCCGCTGACATTCGCCGATGCGCTGGTGCTGCTGCCGACGCGCCGTGCCGTGCGCGCCTTGCGCGAGGCGTTCCTGCGCGCCAGCGACGGCCGGCCGCTGCTGCTGCCGCGGCTGCGCCCGATCGGCGATGTCGACGAGGACGACGAGTCCGTCACCGTCACGGCGCTGGGCGAGGCCTCCGGCGAATCCGTCGCCGTGCCGCCTGCGATCGAGGCGCTGCAGCGCGACGCGCTGCTGACCCGCCTGGTCCTGGCGTTCCGTGACAGTGACGGTCAGCCGATCGCCACGTCGATGGCGCAGGCGTTGGGCCTGGCGCGCGAGCTCGGCCGGCTGATCGACGAGCTGTGGATCGAGGGCGTGCCGTTCGATCGGCTGACGGACGTGGTCGCCGCCAACTTCGCCGAGCACTGGCAGCACACGCTCGCCTTCCTGCGCATCGTCGGCGAGCATTGGCCGGCCATCCTGGCGGAGCGCGGCTGCATCGACGCCGTCGACCGCCGCAACCGGCTGCTGCGCCTGCAGGCCGCGCGCTGGCGGGCAGCGCCGCCGCATCATCCCGTGATCGCGGCCGGCTCGACCGGCACGCAGCCCGCCACGCGCGAGCTGCTGACGGCGGTCGCATCGCTGCCGTCGGGATGCGTGGTCCTGCCCGGCCTCGATCAGGTGCTGGACGACGTGAGCTGGCATGCGCTCGATGCGTCCCATCCCCAGGCCGGCCTGCGCGAGCTGCTGGCAGCGCTGAACCTGGAGCGTGCCGCCGTGCCGGTGTGGCCGATCGTGTCGGTGCGCGCGGCACCGGCGCAGCGCCTGCTGTCGACCATCATGCGGCCGGCCGAGACCAGCGAAGGCTGGAGCGAGGGCGAGCCGCTCGATCCGGCGGCGCTTGAGCACGTCGTGCGTGTCGATTGCACGACGACGCATCACGAGGCGGTGGTCGCGGCCCTGGCGCTGCGCGAGGCCCTGGAGACGCCGCGCCGCACGGCGGCGCTGGTCACGCCTGACCGCGACCTTGCACGCAGGGTCGCGATCGAGCTGCAGCGCTGGGGTATCACGATCGACGATTCGGCAGGCACCGAGCTGGCGCAGACTCCGCCGGGCGCTTTCGTCCGCCTGCTGGCGCGGGCGCTGGCGAGCAGCTTCGCACCGGTGGACCTGCTGGCCCTGCTCAAGCATCCGCTGGCCGGCTTCGGCCTGGCGCGGGCGGCGCTGCTGCGCGCGACACGACGGCTCGACCGGCAAGTGCTGCGGGGGCCGAAGCCCGATGCCGGCCTCGCTGCCCTGCTGCGTCGCGTCGCGGATGCGCGCATCACGGCCCCGGAGGATCGCGTCGCGCTCGAGGATCTGGTCGGGCGCCTGCAGACACAGGTCGCCCAGCCCCTGGCGCTGGGCGATACGACGCCGGCTGCCCAGTGGCTCGATGCGCTGGCGGGCGTGGCCGAAACGATTGCGACCACCGATGCCGTGGATGGCGCCCAGCGGCTCTGGCGTGGCGATGCCGGCGAGGCGCTGGCGCTGGCCGTGCTCGACTGGCGCCGCCACCTGCAAGATCTGCCGCCCATGGCGGCGGGTGATCTGCCGCCGCTGCTGGACACCTTGCTGGCCGGCGCCGTGGTGCGGCCGCGCCATGGCGCGCATCCGCGGCTGGCGATCCTCGGTCCGCTGGAAGCCCGCCTGCAGCATGCCGACCTGGTCGTGCTGGGCGGTCTGAACGAAGGGACTTGGCCACCGGCCGTCGATACCGGGCCGTGGCTCAACCGCCCCATGCGCGCGGCGCTGGGATTGCCGCAGCCCGAGCGGCGTGTGGGTCTGGCGGCACATGACTTCGCCCAGGCTTTCGGCGCGCCCGGCGTGCTGATCACACGTGCCGGCCGCGTCGGCGGCGCGCCTACCGTGCCCAGCCGTTGGCTGGCGCGCCTGGATGCGCTGCTGGGGTACCGCCATGATGCGCCGGCCACGCGCCCGGCCTACCTTCGCCGCGGCGATGCGCGGGTCGACTGGGCCGAAGCGCTCGATCAGCCGGCGGCTTATGCCCCCTGGCCGCAGCCGCAACCGCGGCCGCCGTTGCAGGCGCGTCCCCGCGAGCTCTCCGTCTCGGGCGTCGAGCAGTGGCGGCGCGACCCCTATGGGCTCTATGCGCGGCGCATCCTGAGGCTGGAACCGCTCGACCCGCTGGAGGCGAAGCTGGGCGCCGCCGACCGCGGCAGCGCCCTGCACGCGGCGCTCGAGAAGTTCCTGGCACGCCATCCCGATGCGTTGCCGGCCGATGCCGTCGGCCAGCTGCTGGCGATCGGCGAGGAGGAGCTGGCCGAGCTGCTGAAATCTCCGGCCGAGCGCGCCTTCTGGTGGTCGCGCTTCGAGCGCCTGGCCGGATGGATCGTGCGCCAGGAGCGCGCGCGGCGCGCCGCCGGCCTGCGTACCCTGGCGCACGAGGTGAAAGGCACGCTCACGATCGGCCGCGGTGATGGCGCGTTCACCGTGACGGCGCGCGCCGACCGCATCGACCTGCTGCCCGGCGATCTGTGGGAGATCATCGACTACAAGACCGGGCGCGTGCCGCAACCGCGCGAGCTGGAGGCGTTGTTCGCGCCGCAGCTGCTGCTGGAGTCGGCGATCGCGCGGTTCGGCAGCGTCGAGGCCGCTGCCGCCAGGCCGGAGGCGGTCGAGCTGAGCTACTGGCAGATCCACGGGCGTGACGAAGGCGGCAAGATCGTCGTCATCAAGGACAGCGGGGCCCTTGCCGATCGCATGCTGGCGCTGCTGCAGCAGATGGTCGATCGCTACGACGATGTCGAGAAATCGTACGCGCCGTTGCCGTGGCCCGAGTTCGGTCCGTTCTTCAACGACTATCGTCATCTCGAGCGGGTGGCGGAGTGGTCGACGGAAGGCGACGACACATGAGCGTCTCCACCCTGCCGATCGATCCGCGCATCGATGCCGGCCGCCGGCAAGGCCGTGCCAGCGACCCGCACGCCTCGGCCTGGGTCGAGGCCAATGCCGGCACCGGCAAGACCAAGGTGCTGACCGACCGCATCGTGCGCCTGCTGCTGGATGGCGCCGCGCCGCAGCGCATCCTGTGCCTCACCTTCACCAAGGCCGCCGCCGCCGAGATGCGCAACCGGCTGGCGACGCTTCTGGGCAGCTGGACGCTGGCGCCGGACGATACGCTCGCGGCGGCGCTCACGGGCCTGATGGGACGAGCGCCGACCGTCACCGACATGGTGACCGCCCGGCGCCTGTTCGCGCGCGTGCTGGATGCGCCCGGCGGCGTCAGCATCCAGACCATCCATTCCTTCTGCCAGGCGCTGCTGCAGCGCTTTCCGCTTGAAGCGGGTGTGGCGCCCAACTTCGCGGTGCTGGACGAGCGGCAATCCGGCGCGCTGCTGCAGGAAGCGCAGGATGCGCAGCTTGCCCTGCTGGCGGGCGAGCAGGCGCCGCCGGATCTCGCCGCCGCGCTCAAGGCGGTGGCGGCGCGCATCGCCGAAGCCGAGTATGTCGACATCATGGGCGCGCTGCTGAGCGAGCGCGGCCGCATCGCACGCCTGGCCGGCGATCCGGCGGCGCTGGCGGCCTATGCCGCGCGCCTGCGCCGCGCCCTCGATGCACCGGCCGAAGGCTGTGCCGACGACTTCCTCGCTGCGGGCTGCGCCGATGGTGCGTTCGATCACGCCGGCCTGCGCCGCGCGGCCGACGCCATGGCCAAGGGATCCAAGACCGATCGCGCGCGGTCCGCGGTCCTGGCGGCATGGCTGGCGGACGCATCGCAGCGCATCGATACGTTCGAGACGTATCTGGGCTTCTATTTCACCGGTTCGGGCTCGGTGCGCAGTCCGCTGGCGACCGCTGCCGTGGCCAACGCAGCGCCCGGCATCGTCGAGATCCTCACCGCCGAGGCCGAGCGGCTGCGGGCGCTCAACAATGGCTGGCGAAGCCTGCGGCTGATCGAGCTCACGGCCGCGCTGCTGCAGCTCGGCGCCGACATCCTGCGGCGCTACGAAGCGGCCAAGCGCGCGCGCGGCGCGCTCGACTACGAGGATCTCGTGCTGCGCGCCCGTGCCCTGCTCGGCCGCGCCGGCATTGCGGCCTGGGTCCTCTACAAGCTCGATGGCGGCATCGACCACGTGCTGGTCGACGAGGCGCAGGACACCAATCCCGACCAGTGGGATGTGGTGCGGTGTCTGACGGAGGAGTTCTTCGCCGGGGCCGGCGCCGTCGAGCGCGAGCGCACCGTGTTCGCGGTGGGCGACGCCAAGCAGTCGATCTTCGGCTTTCAGCGCGCCGATCCGGCCAAGCTGGCGCAGATGCGGCAGTGGTTCGGCACACGCGCCGGTGAGGCCGGGCGCCGCTTCGAGCATGTCGAGCTGATCAGCTCCTATCGGTCGGTTGGCGCCGTGCTCGATGCCGTCGACCTGGTGTTCGAATCGGAACCGGCCGCGCAAGGCGTCGCATCGGCCGACCATCCGGTGCGGCACGTGCCCATCCGCATCGGCGAGCCGGGGCTGGTCGAGGTCTGGCCGGTGGTGCGTCCCCTCGAAGGCAACGCCGATCCCACCGACGTCGATGCGCGCCAGGATGCGCTCACACCGCCCGACCAGCGGCTGGCGGCGCTCATCGCCCGGCATGCCAAGGATCTGATCGCCTGCCGCGAGCGCCTCGCCAATACCGGCGAGCCGATCCATCCCGGCCACATCATGGTGCTGGTGCGCCGACGCAATCCCTTCGTGACGGCGCTGGTGCGTGCCTTCAAGCGCGAGGCGCTGCCTGTCGCCGGCGTCGACCGCATGGTGCTGGCCGATGAGCTGCCGGTGCAGGACCTGATCGCGCTGGGCCGGTTCGTCCTGCTGCCGCAGGACGACCTCAACCTTGCCTGCCTGCTCAAGTCGCCGCTGGTCGGGCTCGACGAGGAGGCCCTGTTCGATCTGGCCTGGAATCGCCAGGGCCGGCGGCTATGGACCTCGCTGCGGGCCAGGGCCGAGGCGAACGACCCGCGCTTCACCGCAAGCCATGCCCTGCTGGCCGGCTGGCTGGCGCGTGCCGACTACACGCCGCCGTTCGAGTTCTTCGGCGGCGTGCTGGGCGAGGGGCGCGGCCGCGAGAAGCTGCTGGAGCGCCTGGGTCGCGAGGCCGCCGATCCCATCGATGAGTTCCTGTCGACGGCCCTGCAGCACCAGCGCAGCGAGACGCCGTCGCTGCAGGGTTTCCTGCGCGCCCTGGAGCTGGGCGGCAGCGACATCAAGCGCGACCTCGACGAGAACCGCCGCCGCGAGGTGCGCATCCTCACGGTGCACGGCTCCAAGGGGTTGCAGGCGCCTGTCGTGTACCTGCCCGATACCTGCCGCGTGCCGATGCCGCTCAACCGGCTGCTGTGGTCCGACGACGGCAGCACCCTGCTGTGGCTGCCGCGCGTCGACGATGCCAGCGACGCGGCCCGCAGCCTGGCGGCAAGCGTCAAGCGCCGCGAGAGCCAGGAGCAGAACCGCCTGCTCTATGTCGCCATGACGCGCGCTGCCGATCGCCTCTACGTCGCCGGCTGGGCAGGGGCGCGGGCGCCCGACCGTGGCTGCTGGCATGAGCTGGTGTCGTCCGCCTGCAAGCGCGGCGCCGGCGATGGCCGGTCGGCGCGGGCCATGCCCCAGGCCGAGACCTTCGACTTCACGTCCTTGCTGAACGCGCCCGACGGCTGGACCGGCGAGGGCTGGCGGTTGGCCAGCGGCACGCGGCCGTTGCCGCCGGACCAGCCGCCGCTGCCGCTGCCGGATGTGTCGACGCTGCCCGGCTGGGCACGTCGCCAGCCGCCGCCCGAGCCGCAGCCGCCGGCGCCACTGGCGCCGTCGCGGCCCTTTATCGAGGACGAACCCGACGCGGTCCGCCGGCCGGTGTTCGAGCCGCCGCCGCCGGGCCCGTTCGCGCCCGACCGCACCAATCGCTTTCGCCGCGGCAATGCCATCCATCGTCTGCTGCGGGTGCTGCCGGAATTGCCGGCACCGGACCACGCCGTGGCAGGACAGCTTCTGCTGCAGTCCATCGCCGGCGATGAGGACGACGCCACCCGTGCCGCCTGGCTGGCCGAGACTCTGGGCGTGCTGGCATTGCCCGAGGCCGCGGCGCTGTTCGGCCCCGCTTCGCGTGCCGAGGTGCCGGTCGTCGGCATGGTCGCCCTGGGTAGCGGCCCCTATGCCGTGAGCGGCCAGATCGACCGGCTGGCGGTGAGCGGCGATGCCGTGCTGATCGTCGACTTCAAGACCAACCGGCCGCCGCCGCGTGATCCGGCGCGCGTGCCTCTGGTCTATCGCCGCCAGATGGCGCTCTACCGGGCGCTGCTGAGCCAGATCTACCCCGGCAAGGCCGTAAGCTGCTTCCTGCTGTGGACCGATGCGCCGCTGCTGATGTCCCTGCCCGACGCAGGGCTATCGGCAGCGCTGCCTTGACCCGCCAACCCGCCATTCCTAGATTCCGGGCTCGCAAGACAGGGGCATTCCGCCCCGGATACGGAGAGAGTCCATGGCAACCCAGAAGGCGACCGACAGCACCTTCGAGCAAGAGGTGCTGAAGTCCGATACGCCCGTTCTGGTCGATTTCTGGGCAGAGTGGTGCGGTCCCTGCAAGATAATCGGCCCGTCGCTTGAGCAGATCTCCGACGAGATGGCCGGCAAGCTCAAGGTCGTGAAGGTCAACATCGACGAGAATCCGCTATCGCCGAACAAGTACGGCGTCCGCTCGATTCCGACGCTGCTTGTCTTCAAGGGTGGTCAGGTTGCAGCCACCAAGATCGGCGCGGCGCCCAAGCAGCAGCTGGCGCAGTGGCTGAATTCGGTGGTCTAGGGCCACCGACCTTCGCTTGTCGGCACGAAGCGCGCACCAGGCTCCAGCCGGTGCGCGCTTCGACTTGATGGGCTCACCCGTTCTTCGCCAGCACGGTGCCCGCCAGGTACAGCGAGCCGCAGATCAGCACGCGGAAGGGCGGATGCACGTTGGCCAGCAGGTCCTCCAGCGCATCCGCCACGCTGGGCGCCGGCAGGCACTGCAGCCCGACATCGTCGGCCCGGCGGCAGGCCTCCTCCGGCTCGTAGCAGGCGTGACCTTCGACCGGCACGGCCCACGCCCCGGTGGCATGCCGCGCCAGCGGCCGCAGGAAGCCGCCCGCATCCTTGGTCGTGAGCATGCCGAAGATCAGGTACAGCGGCAACGCGCCCGGCTCGCGGGCCCAGGTGCGCGCCTGCTCGGCCAGCACCAGGCCGCAATCCTCGTTATGGCCGCCGTCGAGCCATAGCTCGCAACCGGGCGGCATGGCATCGACCAGGGGGCCGCGGGCGAGCGGCTGCAGGCGCGCCGGCCAGTCGACCGTGGCCAGGCCCTTGCGGATCGACGCATCGTCGATGCGCAGTCCGGCGGCGCGCAGCCGTTCCATCACCGCCACGGCCGTGGCGGCATTGTCGATCTGGTGGGCGCCCACAAGCCGGGGGCGCGGCAGGTCAAGCGCCAGCGTGGCGCTCTCGTAGCGGAAGCCGTCGTCGCGCGGCGTCACCTGCCATTCCCGTCCCATGCGGAACAGCGGGACGGACAGCGCCTGCGCGTCCTCGACCAGCAGGGCCGCCGGCTCGTCGCGCTGGCGGCCGACCACGGCCGGCACGCCAGGCTTGAAGATGCCCGACTTCTCGTGCGCGATGCGCCGCAGCGTGTCGCCAAGGAACTGCGTGTGGTCGATGCCGATCGGCGTGATCGCCGTCACGGCCGGCGCCGCGATCACGTTGGTGGCATCGAACCGTCCGCCCAGGCCGACCTCCAGGGCCATCAGGTCGGCGGGATGGCGCGCGAAGGACAGGAAGGCGGCGGCCGTCGTGATCTCGAAATAGGTGATCGGCTCGCCTGCGTTGACCTGCTCGCATTCCTCCAGCGTCGCCTCGAGCTCGAGGTCGTCGATCAAGGCGCCGGCGAGCCGGATGCGCTCGTTGAAGCGCACGAGGTGCGGCGATATGTAGGTGTGGACCCTGAGCCCGGCCGCCTCGGCCATGGCGCGCGTGTAGGCCACCAGCGAGCCCTTGCCGTTGGTGCCGGCGATATGCACTGCCGGCGGCAGCTGGCGCTCTGGGTTGCCCAGCAGGTCCAGCAGACGCTGGATGCGCCCCAGCTCCAGGTCGATGACGCGCGGATGCAGGCTCATCAGCCGCGTCAGGATCGCGTCGGTGCTCATGGGGCCATCCGCTGGGCTGTGTGGCCGGCTACGCCGCGGCCGGCGTGGATGAGGTCTGCGGGCGCTTCAGCAGCAGGTCGGTCATGCGGATCAACGTCTCGCGCATCTTGTGGCGATGCACGATCATGTCGACCATCCCATGGTCGAACTGATACTCGGCGCGCTGGAAGCCGGGCGGCAGGGTTTCACGGATCGTGTCCTGGATGACGCGCTGGCCGGAGAACCCGATCAGCGCTCCCGGCTCGGCGATATGGATGTCGCCCAGCATGGCGAACGACGCGGTGACGCCGCCGGTCGTCGGGTCGGTCAGCACCACGATGTAGGGCAGGCCGGCTTCCTTGACGCGCTGCACGGCGATGGTCGTGCGCGGCATCTGCATCAGCGACAGGATCGCCTCCTGCATCCGCGCGCCGCCCGAGGCCGAGAACACGATCAGGGGGGCCTTGGCCTCGACCGCGAGATTGGCCGCCATCAGCAGCCCCTGGCCGACGGCGACGCCCATCGAGCCGCCCATGAACGAGAAGTCGCAGACACCGACGACGGTGTCGTGGCCGCCCAGCTTGCCGCTGGCAACCACCAGCGCCTCGGCGTTGGCGCCGTTCTCGGCGTGCGCCTCCTTCAGCCGGTCCGTGTAGCGCTTGCGGTCGCGGAACTTCAGCGGGTCGAGAACGGTCTTGGGCAGCGGATGGATGTCGTGCTTGCCGTCATCGAACACCGCCGCCAGCCGTGCCGCCGGCCGCATGCGCAGATGATGGTCACAGTGGTTGCAGACCTGCTGGTTGGCTTCCAGGTCGCGGTGAAACAGCATCTGCTCGCAGCTCGGGCATTTCAGCCACAGGTTTTCCGGCGCTTCCTTGCGCGCCACGAGGGCCCGCAATTTGGGCCGCACGAAATTGGTCAGCCAGTTCATAGCGCCCCTTTTGTGCTCCGGACAGGCCCCTGGCGGAGCCGCAACGGACCGTATGGCACGAATTCAGGGCACCGGCAAAGCGACGATTCATGAAATTGAATCAATGGCTTGATCATCGGTCCGCAGACGACTGGTTTCGCTCTGCCGCCGCCGCCGGGCGTGATACCCTGCTGCCCCTTTCGTGTGCTGTTTCGGCGGGTCGAACGTTGGGTGCGCGCAGTACAGCCGGATGGATCGGAACCCCAGGCACGCTCATCGTGGGCAGCCTTGCCGGTTTCGGCCTTCTCACCACCGTCGTCGTCGCTGTTGCCGCCGGGGGATCGCGCGCCGCTGGCCTCCAGTCCTGGATGCTGGCTGCGCTTGCGATCTGCGCCATCGGCCTCTTCGGTGCGACGATCCTGCTATGGCGTGCCGAACGGGCTGCTGCTGCCCGGCAAGCCGCCGAAAGCGCCACCGCCGCGGAAGCGGGCGCCATGCGCGATATCGGCAAGCTGGAAGAGGCGCTCAACGTCATCCCGATCGGCTTCGCCCTCTATGACCGGCATGAACGGCTGGTCGCCTTCAACGAGCCCTACAACCGGATGATCCGGCATATCGGCGGCATCGACAGAACCATGGTCGGCCTCACCTACGAGCAGGTGCTGACCCACTACGAAGGACAGATGAAGGCGGCCTTTCCGGATCGCGACCTCTCGGCATGGAAGGCCGAGTACCTGAAGCGGTTCCACGCGCGCACCAGCATCGACCTGCAATGGGAGAACGGGCGGGTCGTCCGGCTGGCCCAGATCCAGATCCCCAGCGGCGGCGTGGTCCTGATGCGCATGGACGTCTCCGATCTGAAGCAGCGCGAGCAGGAGGCGCTGGCGGCGCAGAAGCGGTTCGACGTGCTGGTCAACTCGCTGTCCGACGCGGTCTTCTCCACGGATCGCGACGGCCGGTTCAGCTATGTCAGCGGCGCCATGCTTCCGCTGCTGGGCTATCGGCCCGACGAGCTCCTGGGCCGCCGGCCGCACGATATCACGCATCCCGACGACCATGCCGGGCTGGAGGCCTGCATCGAGAGGCTGCGCCAGAACCGCGGTGTGTCGATCGCCTTCGCGCATCGCGGGCTCTGCAAGGACGGCACCATCCGGCAGGTCGACGTGCGCATGATGGCCACCGAGCGGGCCGACAGCCTCGGCGGCGAGTTCGCGGTCACCGGCGTGGTGCGGGACGTGCAGCGCCAGCACGAGCTGGCCGAGCGGCTGCGCTATGAGCTGCAGCGCCTGGACTCGGTGGTGCAGTCATCCGGCGCGGCGATCGTTCTCGTCGATCGCGACATGCGCATCATCATGGCCAACAATGGCTTCATCAACGCGTGGCCCGGAAGGTCGGCGGAGGATGTGATCGGCAAGCCCTTGCGCGCGCTCATCGAGAACGTGGGTGACCAGCGCGTCTTCGATGCATGGTTCGCTGCCGGGCCGTCCGACCCGGTCGAAAGGTTGGAGTACGAAAACGCGCGGACGGACCGTCAGGGGCGGAGAAGAATCTATCACGTCACGGCCAATCCCGTGCGCGACACGGCGGGCCTCGTGCAGCACATCGTCTTCCTCGCTGTCGACGCGACCGAGCGGCGTGAAGCGGAGATTCAGCTCTTCGACACGTCGCGGCTGGCCACGGTGGGTGAGATGGCGTCCGGCGTGGCGCACGAGATCAACCAGCCGCTGACCATCATCCGGTTCGCGGCCGAGAGCCTGCTGGAGCAGCTGCAGGACACATCGCCGGACGTGCCGCTGGCCAGCGTCAGCGGCCTGGTCGATGCCAAGCTGTCGCGGATCGTCTCGCAGACCGAGCGCGCGGCCCTGATCATCCAGGAGCTGAAAGGCTTTGCCCGGCAGCCGGATGCGGCACCGCGGCCGTTCGATGTCCCCGCGACGCTGAGCGCGGCGGCGCAGCTGCTGCGCGAGCAGCTGCGCCTGTCGGGCATCGAGGAGGAGCTTGACCTGGCGCCTGGCTGTCCGCCGGTGCTGGGCCACGACAGCCGATTGCAGCAGGTGATCATCAACCTCATCCTCAATTCGCGCGACGCCATCCTCGAGCGCGGCGCGCCTGGCGGCGAGGCGCTGCGCAGCGGCACGATCCGGATCGGCGCGCGGCACCTGGCCTCGACCGGGAAGGTCGTCATCACGGTGGAGGACGATGGGCCGGGTATCCCCGATGCCGTTCTGCCGCGGCTGTTCGAGCCGTTCTTCACGACCAAGCCGACCGGCAAAGGCACCGGGCTTGGCCTGTCGGTGGGCTATCAGATCGTGCGCCAGATGGGCGGCACGATCACGGCCGAGAACCGCGCCGAAGGGGGCGCGCGTTTCATCATGACGCTCGACGCGGCGCCCACGGATATGGACCTGCCGCCGCCCGACGCCGCGTGACCCCCGGATCTACCGCCACAGGTTGTTGAACGGACGCACCAGCTGCTGCGGCTGCACCACCTGGCAGAACTGCTTGCCGGACTGGTACAGGGCGCAGAGCTGGCCGGCTTCGGCAGCCCCGAGGTCGGCGATCACGGTCGCGAACTTGCGCTGCTTGCCGACAACGATATCGACGATCCATTCGCGGCCGAGCCAGGTGCGGCCGGCCTTGGCCAATGCCGTCTGCGCCGCCTGATGCGCCTGTCGCGCCGCCGGCAAGGTCGGGAAGGTGCCGACCCAGGCGCCTTCGCCGGGGTAATCGTAGCGGGCCGGCACGCAGCTGCCGTCGGTCAGCACCGTTGTCGGCATGCCGCCTGTGTTGTCGAGCTGCCATACCTTGGGCCGGTTGCCGCCGGTGCGGGCCTGCAGCGCTTCGTCGAACATGCGCACGGCGTACTCGTCGCGCAGGTCGGCGCGCCGGAAGCCGGCGACGACGCCGACGAGGCGCCTGCCGTCACGCACGGCCGAGGCGACCAGGTTGAAGCCCGACGAGCACAGGAAGCCGGTCTTCAGCCCGTCGGCGCCGGGATACATGTCCAGGAACTTGACGCTGTGGCCGATGCGCACGTTGTTGATGACCACGTCGTGCGCGCTGAAATACGTGTAGTACTGCGGGAAGTCGCGCACCAGGGCGATGGCCAGCAGCGCCATGTCGCGCGCCGTCGTCATCTGCTCGGGATCCTTCCACCCGCTCGGGTTCTTGAAGACGCTGCCGGTCATGCCCAGGCGGCGGGCGGTGCTCGTCATGCGCTGCGCGAAGGCGCTCTCGGAGCCGCCCAGGCGTTCGCCCACGGCAACCGCCACATCGTTGGCCGAGCGCAGGATCAGCGCCAGGATGGCCTGCTCGGCGGTGATCTCGTAGCCGCGCGGCAGCACCAGCTTCGAAGGCTGCTGGTTGTAGGCGTAGTCGGAGAAGCCGATCTTGTCCTGCAGCCCGATCCGGCCGGCCTTGAGATCCTCGAACAGAAGGTAGAGCGTCATCAGCTTGGTGACGGACGCCGGGTAGAAAGGGGCGCCCGCATCGCGCTGGTGCAGCACCTCGCCGGTCTGCGCGTCGACCACGATGGACGGCCCGGCGACCAGCGGGCCGGTCGGCGTCTGGATCGCCGACATCTGCGCCGCTGCCGGCAGGACCGGCAGCGCGAGGGACAAAGCGAGGACGGCGGCGAGGGATGAACGCAGGCGACGCATTGCGTCATTCTAGCGCAAACCACGCATGCAGTCTGCAGGTGAGCGCCCGGAAAGGCTTTGCAAGCCCCGGGTCACGGCTTAGGAAGGACGCTACATTCCCCACACGCGCCGTCGCCATGATCAAGATCGCCATCCTTCCGGTCACGCCTTTCCAGCAGAACTGCTCGCTCGTCTGGTGCGAGGCCACGAATCAGGGCGCGCTGGTCGACCCGGGCGGCGATGTCGAGCGCCTGAAGGCGGCCATCGCCGAAACCGGCATGACCGTCGCCAAGGTGATGCTGACCCATGGCCATGTCGACCACGCCTCGGCGGCCGGCGCGATCGCCGAGCACTACGGCGTCGAGATCGAGGGACCGCACGAGGATGACCTGTATCTGATCGAAGGGCTGCCCGAGTCGAACCGCAAATACGGCTTTCCGGTGCCCAAGCCCTTCCGCCCGAACCGCTGGCTGAAGGACGGCGATACGGTCGGCCTGGGCGAGGTCAGCTTCGACGTCGTGCATTGCCCGGGTCACACGCCGGGGCATGTCGTCTTCGTGCACCAGGATGCCAAGATCGCGTTCGTGGGCGATGTGCTGTTCCGGGGTTCGGTCGGGCGCAGCGACTTTCCGCGCGGCAACCAGGAGCAGCTCTTCCATTCGATTCGCAAGAAGCTGTTCCCGCTGGGCGACGATATCAGCTTCGTGCCGGGTCACGGGCAGACCTCGACCTTCGGGTGGGAACGCAAGACCAACCCGTTCGTCTGCGACATGCTCTTCGAGGACGACGAATGACCGCGGCCGGTCAGGCCGCCGCGAGCATGCCGGCGAGGCGGAAGGCGGCGATCAGCAGGTGTCCGTCACGGACCTGAGCGGCCCGCTCGAGGACGCCGTCGAGCGCGACGAAGGCCAATGAATCGCGTCGCGCCGCCGGCAGGGCCGAGGCCGCGACGACGAAGGGCTGCACCCGCTCCGGCGTGATGCCGAGGCTGGGGTGGTAGGGGGCGCCGAGCCGGACCAGCGCCGTGGGATCGCATGCCGCCGCCTGGGCTGCCGCGGCCAGCAGCGGGTCGGCATCGTCGGGCAGCACGGCCACCCGCCAGGCCGGCACGCAGGGCAGAGCGGCATCGCCGAAACGCAGCTGCGCCGCCGGCAGGAGACGACGCTCGATGCCGATCAGGATGCGGCCGTCGGCATCGCGGCCTACCGGCAGCACCGACAGGGTCCAGGTGCTGTGGCGTGCGGGGATCGCCATCTCCAGCGTCTGCCGCGCGCCCGGCAGCGGCCCATCGGCGCCGGCGAGATCTTCGCTGAAGACCGAGCGCACCCGGCGCAGGAACCCCGCGCCGCCGTCATGCGGCATGAACGGCGTGGCGCCGCATCGCGCGACGTCGCTCCAGTCCACGGCCGGCAGGTCGCCCGCGGGTGGCGTGAAGCTTTCGCCGACCCAGCCGCCGGTGACCAGGCCCAGCCGATGCGACAGGGCACGGATCATCAATTCGAGCCGGCCCTCCGGCAGCATGCCGATCTCGGCGGCGCGCAGCAGGCCGGCCGCGTCGAAGGACTGCAGCGTGCCGGCATCGAAGTCGAGGCCGGGCGGACACGGGGCTGGCTGCCGCAGCGGCAGCGTCCCGAGGCGGACCGCGAAGCCCCTGGCTGCCTCGTCGACCATGGCGGCGGACGGCAGGAACTCCAGGAGCTGCTCGATATCGGCGGCATCCGGGGCGGCGATGCCGGAACGTGCCTGGAAGTCGGCAGCCGGATCGCGGCCATCGGATGCCAGCGAGATCATCTCGACGGCATGTCCTGACCGCAGCTCCTCGCTGACATCGCCGCCGCGGCGCATCATCACCATCGCCGGACGTGGCCAGGCGCTGCGCGCCAGCACCCGCAGCCGTCCGTCGACGACGGCGTAGGGCAGGAAATCGACGGCGCCCGTCGGCCGCTGGATGAGGTCGTGCACCTGCCCGGCCGCCGACCAGCTCGTCTGCCGCAGATAGCCCGGCGCCGCCCCGTCCAGCCGCTGCTCGCGCAGCCGCAGCGCCCGTCCCGGCGACAGGCGCTGCGCCACCAGCACCATGTTGGTGGCCGGCCACGGCAGAGGGCGCAAGCGCTCGTCGAAGCGCCGCACGCGGCCGGCGAAACGGTGCTGCACGACCCAGGGGTTGTGCACCGGCGCGGCGCGCAGCACCCGCGTGCCCGCCGCTTCGGCGATGCGCGCGAACCGGCGCACCGTCCAGAAGGCGTACTGCTCGCGCAGCTCGATCTCCCAGTCGGTGCGGTAGTCCTTGCGCAGCAGAAACTCCGCCGACCAGCGCCGCGGCAGGCGGAAGCGGCGGAAGCCGTCGCCGGCCGCGCCGAGATCCTCGAGCGGGAAGCCGCTGCCCAGCGGATCGAGCGGCCGCGCCCGCACGGCGAAGTCGCGCAGCATGTCGACATCGGAGCGCCCGTCGGCGCCCGCGGCCGCGCCGACGTCGAGCAGGCAGGTCTCCTCTGCGCCGCCGTCGACGCAGAAATCGCGCAGCACCAGCAGCCCACCCGGCCGCAGCGAGTCGACATGCGCGCGCACGGCCGCGGCGGCGGCATCCTCGTCGTAAGGCCGCGCGGCGTAGGTGTAGACGTGATGCAGCATCGAGCACGACACGACGGCATCGGCCGCTGCGTGCACGGACGTGGCGTTGCCGACCTCGAACGACAGGTTGGGCAGCGGATATTTTTCGCGCGCCAACGCCACGCTCTGCGGGTCGATGTCGATGCCGACGACATCGGCGCCGGGCGCCAGCGCTGCCAGCCGCGCCGACAACGCGCCCGAGCCGCAACCGAGATCGAGGATGCGCGCGCCCGGGTCGGTCACCAGGTGCGCCGCCAGGAACGCCGCCTTCTGGTCCATCGACGCATCCATGCCGGCGAAGTAGCGCTGGTAGGCCGACACGTCACCGCGCGCGGGATGGTCCATGGCTCTTCTCTTTCCGAGGTGGCGAGCGAATTTCCCGATCAAACGATGATCGGCGGACCACCGGCAATCCTGATTGCAGCTTGGAGCATGTCAAACCGCGCGCTATCGACTACATTTGAGACGCTGTCGGAGCGCTCGAGAATCTTCAGTGGCGATTCGTCAGCGTGGAATATCTCCACATCGTCGCACGCCGCCACGTAGGTCTGGAGAAGTCGAAGGCCTTGAGCGTGGCGGCGCTGGACGACGTCGTCTGGAATATTGTGCCCGCCCTTCATCACACGCAGCTTGACCCGGAACTGGCACAGCGATGGCGACGAGATGAAGAGGAAATAGAGGCATGAGCGATACCCTTGCTCTCGCGCCCGATGAACCGCGTGAACCAGCGTTCGCGTGGCGAGTGTGGTCTCAATGCAAAGACTGGCGCGTGATGCGATCAACACTTGCCGGCGCTCGAGCACCTGCCGTCCCGCCGCCACCGCTACGGTCTCGACATTTTCAGGCCTGATGTCGCGCGCGGTCTCGTCGGCGTTGAGGAACAGGCCGGCGGCGACAAAATGTTGGAGGTGGCTGTAGGCGAGGGTGGTCTTGCCGGCGCCATTAGGCCCGGCGAGCACCAGCAGCGTCGGCTGTGTCATCTGGACTGGACGGCGATGGGCTCATCGGCGGCTTGGCTCGTTCCACGGCAACGCGTCGACCATCCGGATAGATTGCGTAGACCCAGCCATCGCGCGCCTGAAAAACTGGCAAGCCGCGCGCGTGCGTATCACGGATGGCCTCAGCCACCCCCCGCTGGAAGTCCGCCAGAGCGTCACTCACCACAGCACCTTCAGGTCTGGATAAGTCAGCACTGATATAAGCTTGAACGACACTGACCGCAATGGTCGGATGACGTCCATCGGAGCTACACCCGTGCCCCTCGCACCCCGTCGGCCAGCGCGCGGATATAGGCGAAGACGCCGGGCAGCAGGTCGGGCTTGGGCTGCCCCTTGTCGTCGAGGCCGGCCTTGACGCGATCGACGATGGCCGAGCCGACCACGGCGGCATCGGCATGGCGTGCGACGGCGGCGGCCTGGTCCGGCGTCTTGATGCCGAAGCCGACGCCGATCGGCAGCGCCGTCTGCGACCGCAGCCGCGCGACATGGCTCTTCACCGTCTCCTCGCTCGCCGACTTGGTGCCGGTGATGCCCAGGATGGAGACGAAGTAGATGAAGCCGGACGCGTAAGCCAGGATCGCCGGCAGGCGTTGGGCGTCGGTCGTCGGCGCGGTCAGCAGCACCGTGTCGAGGCCGGCCTTGGCGGCATGCGGCTTGAGCTCGCCGGCTTCTTCCGGCGGCAGGTCGACGATGATGAAGCCGTCGACGCCGGCTGCGGCCGCATCCTTGCAGAACCGCTCGGCGCCGCGCTGGTAGATCATGTTGTAGTAGCCCATCAGCAGCACTGGCGTTTCCTGGTCGCCGGTCTGGGCCCGGAAGCGGCGCACCAGGTCGAACGTCTTGTCCATGGTGATGCCGGCCTTCAGCGCCCGCTGTCCCGCCGCCTGGACCGACGGGCCATCGGCCATCGGGTCGGTGAACGGCATGCCGAGCTCGATCAGGTCGGCGCCCGCCTTGGGCAGTCCCTTGAGGATCTCGAACGAGACGTCGGGATTGGGATCACCGGCCGTGACATAGGTGACGAGACCGGCGCGGTTCTCGGCCTTCAGCTTCGCGAAACGCGCGGTGATACGACTCACAGCTTCACCCCCAGCCGCTCGGCGACGGCGAAGACATCCTTGTCGCCGCGGCCGCAGAGATTCATCACCAGCAGGTTGTCCTTGGGCAGCGTCGGGGCCAGCTTCATCACGTGGGCCAGCGCATGCGCCGGCTCGAGCGCCGGGATGATGCCCTCGAGCTTGCACAGGAGCTGGAACGCGGTCAGCGCCTCGTCGTCGGTCGCCGCCACATACTCGACGCGACCCGCTTCCTTGAGCCAGGCATGCTCGGGGCCGATGCCGGGATAGTCGAGCCCGGCCGAGATCGAATGCGCCTCGGTGATCTGGCCATCCGAATCCTGCAGCAGGTAGGTGCGGTTGCCGTGCAGCACGCCCGGGCGGCCGCCGCTCAGCGAGGCGGCGTGCTCGCCGGTCTCGATGCCCTTGCCGGCCGCCTCGACGCCCACGATGCGCACGCCCGGGTCGTCGAGGAAGGGGTGGAACAGCCCCATGGCGTTGCTGCCGCCGCCGATGCAGGCCACCAGCGTGTCGGGCAAGCGGCCCTCGGCCGCCATCATCTGCTCGCGCGTCTCGTTGCCGATCACCGACTGGAAGTCGCGCACCATCGCCGGGTAGGGATGCGGGCCGGCCACCGTGCCGATGCAGTAGAACGTGGTCTCCACCGTGGCGACCCAGTCGCGCAGGGCCTCGTTCATGGCGTCCTTCAGGGTCGCCGAGCCAGCGGTCACGGGCCGCACCTCGGCCCCCAGGAGCTTCATGCGGAACACGTTGGGCGCCTGGCGCGCCACATCGACGGCGCCCATGAACACGACGCAGGGCAGGTTGAACAGCGCGCAGGCGGTGGCCGTGGCCACGCCGTGCTGGCCGGCGCCTGTTTCGGCGATCACCCGCGTCTTGCCCATGCGCTTGGCCAGCAGCACCTGGCCCAGCACATTGTTGATCTTGTGCGAGCCGGTGTGGTTGAGCTCGTCGCGCTTGAAATAGATCTTGGCGCCGCCCAGCTGCTCGGTCAGCCGCGCCGCGTGGTACAGCGGGCTGGGACGGCCGGCATAGTGCGCCAGCAGGTTGTCCAGCTCGGCCTTGAACGCAGGATCGGCTTTCGCCGCCGTATAGGCCTGGTCCAGCTCGAGGATGAGCGGCATCAGCGTCTCGGCGACGTAGCGGCCGCCGAAGATGCCGAAATGGCCCCTTTCGTCGGGGCCGCCGCGGTAGCTGTTCAAGACGTTCATGACCATCCGTTCCTGTCCGGGCCGGCCTTAGCACGAGGCGGCGTACCGCTCCACCGCGCCGCGGGGCGCCGCCTGCGCCGCGACTCAGCGCTTCTTCTTCGCGACCTTCTTCTTGGCCGCCGCCTTCTTCCGGGCGGCAGGCCGCGCCGCGCGCGCCGGCGCCGCGCCGCTCACCTCGATGATGCATTCGATCTCGACCGGGATGCCGTTGGGTAGCCCCGTCATGCCGACCGCCGAGCGCGCGTGGCGCCCACGGTCGCCGAACACCTCCACGAACAGGTCGGAGCAGCCGTTGATGACCTTGGGCTGATCGCCAAAATCGGGCGTGCAATTGACCATGCCCAGCACCTTCACGATGCGCTTCACGCGGTCGAGGTCGCCCAGCTCGTCCTTCATCACCGCGATCAGGTTCAGTCCGGTGGAGCGGGCATGCGTCTTGGCTTCTTCCCAGCTCATGTCGACGCCGACCTTGCCGCGCGCCTGGTTGGCGCCATAGCCCGGGCCCTTGCCGGACAGGAACAGCAGATTGCCGGTGCGCACCGCGTTGACGTAGTTGGCCACCGGGCTGCTGACGGGCGGCAGCTCGATGCCCAGCGCCTTCAGGCGTCGCTCGGTCTTCATCCTGCGTTCACTCCCTTGTTGTCATCGATTACAGGCGCGCCGTCGCGGCCAGGAACGCCGCAATGCGCTCGGCCGACTTCACGCCACGGGCGCTTTCCACGCCCGACGACACATCGACGATCCTGGCGCCGGTCGCCTGCACTGCCGCCGCGACATTCTCCGGCGTCAGCCCGCCGGACAGCATCCACGGCTTGGGCATGGTGACGCCTTCCAGGATGCGCCAGTCGAACGGCACGCCGTTGCCGCCAGGCAGCGCCTGCGGATTGTCCGTCAGCGGCGCGGCGTCGAACATCAGCCGGTCCGCGACGGCGCCGTAGACATCGACCGCCTGCTCGACATCCGCGCGCGTGGCGACCCGGATCGCCTTCATCACCGGCAGCTCGGCCATCTCGCGTATGCGCGCCACGCGCTTGGCCGACTCGGTGCCGTGCAGCTGCAGCATGTCGAGCGCGCCGCCTTCCAGCCATTCGCCCAGCAGGTCATCGTCAGGGTCGACGAACAGGCCGACCCGCAGCACATGGGGCGGCACCAGCGCGGCCAGCGCTTCGGCCTCGTGAAACGCGACATGGCGCGGCGAGGGCGGGTAGGCCACGAAACCGACATAGCGGGCGCCGCCGGCCACGGCGGCGCGAACCGTCTCCTCGGTCCGCAGTCCGCATATCTTGGCGACCACGGCCATGTCAGGCTGCCGATCGGAATGCTGGCGTGTCAGACATCGTTCACTCCCACGTCGCGGGCGATCGCCTCGGCGGCGGCACGCGGATCGCTGGCCTGTGAGATCGGACGGCCGACCACCAGGTGCGAGGCGCCCAGCGCGACGGCCTGGCGCGGCGTCATCACCCGCTTCTGATCGCCCGCGGCGCTGCCTTGCGGGCGGATGCCCGGCACCATCAGCACGAAGCCGGGACCGCATTCCTGGCGCAGCGGCGCGATCTCGTGTGGCGAGCAGATGACGCCGTCGAGTCCGCTCTCGCGCGCCAGCAGCGCCAGGCGCCTGACCTGGTCCGAGGGCGCGCCGCCGACTCCGGTCGCGGCAAGATCGTCGTCGTCCAGCGAGGTCAGCACGGTGACGCCCAGCAGCCTGGGGCGCGGCAGGCCGCGCTTCAGCGCCTGGGCGCCGGTCTCCTCGACCGCGGCGCGCATCATCGCGCGGCCACCGGCTGCGTGCAGCGTGATGTAGGTCGGTGCCAGGTCGACCACGGCCCGGATGCCGCCGGCCACCGTGTTGGGAATGTCGTGCAGCTTCAGGTCGAGGAAGAAGCCGATGCCGGTCAGGCGCACCGGATCGGGGAAGGCGTAGCGCACGCCGGGAGCGCCGTGGGCGAGGAAGAACTCCAGTCCCAGCTTGACGCCGCCCACGGCCGGACGTGCCCCGCCCGCGATCCGGCGGATCAGGGTTGCGGCTTCGGCCAGGTCGACAGTGTCGACGGCGCAGTAGACGGGGTTCGGTCGGCTCATGGGCGGCGGAAACTAGGGCAAGGCCCGCCGCTTGTCGACTCGCTGCCGGGCGGCGATGCCCGCCGTCCCGCCACGGTCACGCCGGCTTGGCGTCGGGTGCCCAGCGCAGCACCAGGTAGCCCAGCACCGCCGACAGGATCGAGCCGCCCAGCACGCCGATGCGCAACGGCGCGGCATAGGCCGGATCGTCCCAGGCCAGGGTGCCGATGAACAGGCTCATGGTGAAGCCGATGCCGGCGCAGAGCGATACGCCGTAGAGCTTGGCCCAGGTGCCCTGTGCCGGCATCGCGGCGAGGCCCGATCGGATGAAGAGCGCGGCAGCTCCGAACACGCCGATCTGCTTGCCGACGAACAGCCCGGCCGCGATGCCCAGCGACACCGGCTCGACCAGATGGGCCGGCGTCAGGCCGGCGAACGACACGCCGGCGTTGGCGAACGCGAATGCCGGCATGATGAAGAAGGCGACCCAGGGCTGCAGCGCGTGCTCCAGCCGGATGAACGGGCGATCGTCATGCGCCTCGCGGCCGCCGCGCAGCGGCAGGCAGAACGCCGTGATGACGCCGGCCAGGGTGGCGTGCACCCCCGATTTCAGCACGCAGACCCACAGCACGATCCCGATCAGCAGGTAGGGCCCGGCGCGCCGCACGCCGAGCAGGTTGAGCGCCACCATGGCCGTGATGCAGGCACCGGCCAGCGCCAGCGCCAGCCCCGACAGGTCAGAGGTGTAGAAGGCCGCGATCACGACGATGGCGCCCAGGTCATCGACGATGGCCAGGGTGGTGAGGAACAGCTTCAGCGCCAGCGGCACACGCCGGCCGAGGACCGCCAGCACCCCGATCGAGAACGCGATGTCGGTGGCTGCCGGGATCGCCCAGCCGCGCAGGGCCGTCGCGTCGTTCCAGTTCAGCGCCGCGAAGATCGCCGCCGGCACGATCATGCCCCCCGCCGCGGCCACGACCGGCATGGCGATCTGCGACGGCTGCGACAGCGCGCCCTCCAGCGCCTCGCGCTTGATCTCGAGTCCGACCAGCAGGAAGAACACCGCCATCAGGCCGTCGTTGATCCACAGCACCAGCGGCTTGCTCAGCCCCAGCGCGCCGAAGCTCAGGCTCAGCTTCGTGCCGAGAAAGGCCTGGATCGCCGGCGCCAGCGCGGTGTTGGCCAGGATGATGGCCAGCGCGGCAACGGCGATCAGCACAATGCCGGGGGCGGCGTCGGACTGCAGGAATCGGTAGACGGTGCGGTGCATGACGGGCAACCGGCCTCTGCTTGAAGCGTCGTCCGAACGGGACGGGGAGATGATGCCGGAAAGCAAGACGCCCGGACCTTTCGGTCCGGGCGTCGCGGAAGCCGCGTCGCTGCTGGGCGCTATTCGCGGTCGCCGATCAGCGAGAGCAGCAGCTGGAACATGTTGACGAAGTCCAGGTACAGGTTGAGCGCGCCGAAGATGGCGATCTTCTCCTGCACGTCCGTCCCGTAGGCCTCCGAATACTGCTCCTTGATCTGCTGCGTGTCGTAGGCGGTGAAGCCCGCGAAGATCAGCACGCCTGCCGAGGCGATGATGAAATGCAGCATCGAGGACTGCACGAAGATGTTCACCACACCGGCGATCAGGATGCCGATCAGGCCCATGAACAGGAACGTCCCCATCCCCGACAGGCTGCGCTTGGTCGTGTAGCCGTAGAGGCTCAGCGCGCCGAAAGCAGCCGCGGTGATGAAGAACGTGCGGGCGATGCTGACACCGGTGTAGCGGTACAGCAGGATCGTGAAGCCGACGCCGTTGAGCGCTACGATGGCCCAGTAGATCCCTTTCACCGTGCCGACGCTCATCGCCTGGGCGCGGAAGCTGGCCCACAGGATCAGCCCGATCGGCGCCAGCACCGCGATCCACCCCAGGATGCTGAGGCCCATCACCGGCCCGCGGGCCGTCTGCGTGAGCGTGAAGAACAGCGCGTTCAGCGCCGGGACTTGGTGCACCAGGATGGCGACGATGCCCGACAGCGCCAGGCCGGAGGCCATATAGTTGTAGACGCGCAGCATGTGCGCGCGCAGACCGGCATCGAACTGTGCCTGATCGATCGTCGTTGCGCCGCCATAGGCTGGCCGCTGTTGGCCATAGGCGTTCGTGTTGTTATCCCATTGTGCCATGCGTAGCCTCCTCGGCACGGGTTCTCGCCGTGTCCAGAATATCGCCGCACATATTGGCAAGAGGGCCAAAATTATCAATACCCCTGTCGTCAGATTGACGTCAGGAACAGAAATAATGTCGCAGCAGGTATTCTGCAGGAAAGGCGAGTGGAATCACGGTGTTGGCATCTTCGCCGTGGCGGCCGGCTGAATCGCCGTTTCCGTCTGCTTTCTGGAATTTCATCGACCGAAATAAAGCCAGGCCAGCATCATGCCGATGACGACCGCGGCGAACGATATCGCCAGCACGTAGCGCATGGCATGCAGCTTGACGCCGGAGCGGGCTTCATCGGGGCTCAGCGTGGCCGGCGGCGTCTGCCGGTTCGTGTCCGGGGAATGGGTCGCCATATCCGTCCGATCCCGTTGTACAAGGGTTCGTGACGCCCTCATTGCGTCGTAGATCGAACGGAAGCTTGTTGGAAAGGTTCCGATTTCCCGGACTCCGCCTTATGAGGCCGCGCCCTTGACCCGATACCTGCTTGCCGACATTGGCGGGACCAATGCCCGCTTCGCCCTGATGGATGGAGGTGCCGTAGGACCGATCGAGGTCATGGCTGTCGCCGACCATGCCCGGTCCGGCGATGCGGTTGCGGTCTTTCTGGATCGGCACGGTGCTGTTGGCTCGATCGCCGGGGCGGTGATCGGTGTGGCAGGGCCGGTCGAGGATGGCCGGGTGGATTTCACCAACAGTCCGTGGGTGGTCGATGCCGCCGAGTTGCGGGCCGCGTTCGGGTTCCCGCAGGTGCGGGTGGTCAACGATTTCCAGGCGACCGCCCGGTCGCTGCCGCATCTGGGGTCCGGCGACCTGTTCGGCATCGGCGGCGGGGCGGCCCGCGACGACGCGCCGCGCGTGGCGCTGGGCGCGGGAACCGGATTGGGCATGGCCTGCCTCGTGCCGGGCCGGCCGCCGATCACGCTGGCGACGGAAGGCGGTCACGCGACCCTGGCGGCGAGCGATGGCCGGCAGGATCGTGTCATCGCCCATCTGCGCACGCGCTTTGCCCACGTGTCGGCGGAGCGCGTGCTGTCGGGTGACGGCCTCGTGAACCTCTACGGCGCGATCGCGGCCGTCGATGGCCGGCAGGTGCCGCCGCGCGACCCGGCGCAGATCACGGAAGCGGGACGTGCCGGCACCTGTCCGGTGGCGCGCGAGACGCTCGACATGTTCTGCGCCATCCTCGGCACCGTGGCCGGCGACCTGGCGCTGACCTTCGGCGCGCGCGGCGGTGTCTACATCGCCGGCGGCATCGTGCCGCGCTTCGTCGATCACTTGGCGGCCTCGACGTTCCGTGCCCAGTTCGAGGCCAAGGGACGCATGGGCAGCTATCTTGCGGCCATCCCGGCATGGGTGATCCTGAAGCCTGATCCGGCGTTCATCGGCCTCGCGGCGATGGCACACGACACACCGGCGTGAGACGCAGGGCGATCGCATATGGCCCTTCTGTCATCCCGAGCGCAGCGAGGGATCTCCTGCGGCAAGGCGCTTGGTGCGCTATTCGCGGGAGATCCCTCGCTGCGCTCGAGATGACAGAACGGCGGCAGCGCAGCGTTACGTCATATGCGATCTCCCTGTCTTGACGGGTCAACCGGCCCGTGGTGTCGAGCACGCAGCGCGGCGCGTTCTCGCCTGAAACGGCCGATAGGCGCGACCACCGCCACAGCGGCATCCAGAACGTACGCAGGATCTCGGCGGCGGCCGCAGGCGAGTCGACGATGAAATCGGCGAGCCGTTCCAGCGTGCTCTCGGGATAGAGCGGATCGGCCCGCTCCAGGGTGGACGCCAGGTCCTGCCGCACGATGCGGATGCTGCGCCGCGCGGCTCCCAGCAGCGCGCGCCAGGTCGCTCTGATTGGCGAAGTCGGTGGTGATGCCCGACGCCAGCCGGCCCACGGCCAGGACCGGCACGTTGCCCGCCGATGCGGATGGCGGCGGTGCCGGCATCGGCAGGCAGCCGCTTGTCGGCCGGGCCTGACCTGCCGGCAAGCTCAGCACCGACACGGCATTGCTCCTGCCGGTGCTGTCGCAGGCGAATTGCCACAGGGCATCGATGAAGCGCGCCGTGCTGGCTGCCGCCGGGCCGCGTATCTGCATGGACAGGTCGTGGACCGGATGGTCCAGCAGGTAGTCCCGTGTCCACATGTTGTGGCCACCCACCAGGGCGGCGCGCCTGTCGACGGCGACGATCTTGGCGTGGTTCCACGAGAAGCTGCCGCAGCCCGACTCGCCGGCGCAGGAGCGCAGCACGGCGACCTGGAGCGTGATGCGCGCGCTCGGCAGCCCGGCCAGGTCGCGAGCCAGCGCCGTCAGCAGCGGTCCGGGCTCGGCGCCGGCTGGCGGTTGGCGGCTAATGGCCGACCACCACCCGGACCTGCACCGATCGGCCGCTTCGTCCGAGGGTCGTCACCGCGTTGCGCAAGGCAGCCAGGAAGCGGCCGTCCGGCGGCGGCTGCAGGAGGGTGATGTCGACGATGCGACGTGCCTGCGCAACCAGGCCATAGATACGGTCCAGCAGAGCGTCCGAATGTCCCACGCAGACCTGGCGGGCGGCCTCTCCCGGGCGCGTCGCCGTGCTCGCCAGCGCGGCAGGTGCCGCCGTTAGCGCAGTCGGAGTCGCTGCGGCAGGTCGGCAGGCTCACGTCCGGAAGGCAGCCGGCGCAGTCGAGCGGATAGGATGGCAGGTCGGCGGCGCCATGATCCCAGAGCCGCGGCGTCCGCACCAGCCAGCCGGCGTCGAGCGCGTTGTCCTTGGAAAGGCTGTACGTGACGCCGGCATGGCGGCCTGCGGCATCGGTCCGGCGCAGTGCCCGCTCGGCCTGATCGAGCAAGGGCAGGTGTGCTCCCGGGTCCAGGGGTTTATGTCGCGCTGCTTGATGAGGGTTGCGATCGGGGTCGCGGCGTTGGCGGCGCCATAATATCGCTCGGCCATGCTGTCGGGCACGGCGGTGTTGGGCAGGCGGCCGCAGGTGGCAAGCAACACCAGCAAGACGATGCTGGCGTATCTGCCGATCGCGACCATGGTTTTGCTCTTGTCATGGTTTCCCGCACCATATCAGGAGGCCGCTGCCAAGCGCATCGTGCGTCGCTTGTGCCGCTGTGAGACGCGTGCTACCGACCGCCACCCTTTGGCCGACAGGACTTCACATGAGCGATACCCAGAACGCTGACACCCAGCTCCCGCCGCTGACGGTGCACGCGCAATATGTGAAGGATCTGTCGTTCGAGAATCCGCGCTCGCCGCACAGCCTGATGGAGCAGGGCCAGCCGCAGCTCGGGCTCAACGTGCTGGTCAAGACGCGCCAGCTCGAGGGCAGCACCTATGAGGTCGCGCTGGTCGTCGAGGCCGACGCCAAGACCGAGAAGGGCGAGGTCGTGTTCGTGCTCGAGCTCGTCTATGGCGGCGTCTTCACCCTGGGCGAGATTCCGCAGGAAGCCGTCGGGCCGATGCTGCTGATCGAATGTCCGCGGCTGCTGTTTCCCTTCGCGCGCGCGGTCGTGGCCAATACCACGCGCGAGGCCGGGTTCCCGCCGCTGCAGATCGCGCCGGTCGACTTCGCCGCCCTCTATCGCCAGCAGCTCGAGCAGGCCGGCCAGCAGGTGGGCACCGCCTAGGACCCCTGATCATACGCTGCCGTTCACCCCTCGCCCCGCGGCGGGACGGGGAGAGGAAGATGAAGTCCGTCAGCTGGCAGCTTCGGCGGCGGCCAGAAGCCAGATCGGCTGCTTGAGCTTGGCCAGGAACGCCACATGCGCGGCGATCTCGGCCTCGCTGGCCGCGTGCGGCCGCGGTGGACGGACCACGAGCCGCACGGCGGTCGTTTCGACGACGGTCTGCGTCTCGGCCGCAGCGCCCATGAGGTCGAAGCCGCGTTGCCGGCCGCCGGTCAGCTCGATGTAGACATCGGCCAGCAGCTCGGCATCGAGCAAGGCGCCGTGCTTGGTGCGGCGCGTGTTGTCGACGCCCATGCGCTCGCATAGGGCGTCCAGGCTGACGCGCTGGCCCGGGAACTTGCGCCGCGCCAGGGTGATCGTATCGACCACGTCGTTCTTCAGCGGCGGCAGGCCCAGCCGGTCGAGCTCGGCGTTGATGAAGCCCATATCGAACTGGGCGTTGTGGATCACCAGGCGGGCATCGGCCACGAAGGCCACGAAATGCTCGGCGATCGCGGCGAACAGTGGCTTGTCGCTCAGGAACTCGCTGGACAGCCCGTGGACCTGGAAGGCCTCGTCGGGCATGTCCCGCTGCGGGTTCAGGTAGACGTGGAACGTCTCGCCCGACGGCAGGCCGTTCACCATCTCGACACAGCCGATTTCGACCAGCCGATGGCCTGCCCGGGGGTCCAGGCCGGTCGTTTCCGTGTCGAACACGATCTCGCGCATGGCCGTCCTATCGTTTGCGTTGGCGGGCCAGCGCCGCCGTCCAGCGTTCGCGCCACGGCTTGGGTGGCCAGATCTGGCCGCGCTGCTGTGACAGCGCACGCAAGGCCTCGACCAGGGCCCGCCGCGTCGGGGCGATGCCGCCATTGCTGAGGATCACGAAGTCGGCCAGCCGGCGCTTGATCTGGTCCGGCACTTGCCGCCGGACGATGTCCTCGAACTTCGCCTCGGTCATGCCCGGCCGCGCCAGCACCCGCCGCTTCTGCAGGAAGGCGGGGGCGCTCACCACCAGGGTGGCGTCGACCCGGCGGTGGCCGTTGCCTTCGAACAGCAGCGGGATGTCGAGGACCACGATCGGCGTGCGCCGGGCGGCGTGTCGCTTGAGAAACGCGCGCTGGCGCGCCTGGACAAGCGGATGGACGATGCCCTCGAGCCGCCGCAGGGCCGCCGAATCGGCGAAAACCTTGGCGCCCAGCGCCGCCCGGTCGAGAACACCGTCGCGGACGCTGCCCGGGAATGCCGCCTCGATGGCCGGCAGGGCCTCGCCACCGGGCCCCTGGACGGCATGCACGGCGGCGTCGGCGTCATAGACCGGCACCCGCATCTGGCGCAGCAGCTTGGTTGCCGTCGACTTGCCCATCCCGATCGACCCGGTCAGTCCCACGATCAACATGCGATCAATCGTCCTCCCCCAGGGCCTCGCGCAGCGCGCGGCGCACCGCCTTGGCATCCTTCTTGGCCAAGGTGCCCAGCCGGCCCAGCGGCACGGCGTTGTCCAGCGTGAACAGCTTCAGGCGGACCACCGACGGCGCCGGCAGGCCGGCCGCCCCCAGGTCGGCGACGGTGATGTCCGTCGCCCAGCCGGCTGTTTCGGCCGAGGTGATCATGGCGAAGACCGTGTGTCCCTGCGCCAGGTTCAGGGTGCGCGTGGTCAGCGCCAATGCCGGCCGGCGGCCTGTCGGCGTCACGGCGCCGACAGGAAAAGGCACGGCGACGACGTCGAACCGGTCACAGATCACGATAGGCGTCCTCGTCGGCCGAGCCGCCCCATTCATCGAGCTGCAGGTTGAGTGTGTCGCGGTCGCCGCCATCCGCCTTCACGGCGATTTTGCGCATGGTCGCCTGGCCGTCGGCTACGGCAAAAGCCAGCAGATCGCCTTCGCTCAGCGAGAGCGCATCGCGCACTGCCTTGGGAATCGTGATTTGTCCCTTGGAGGTAAGTCGGCTGATTTCCCGCATTCCTTACTTCCCGTGTAAGGAAATGCGATTATTCCAAAAAGAATCAATGGAATCAATGGGGATAACTGTCGTCCCGAGCGAGGCGAGGGATCTCCCGCGGATGGCGCATCGTAGCCTTCGCCGCAGGAGATCCCTCGCTGCGCTCGGGATGACTGGCATTCCAGGTGCTGGTGCTACGCCTACGCCGCCGCGTCGCCCAGCAGCGCCTGCCAGCGCGCGGCGAGCTCTTCAGCCGTGGCGACGGGCATCGGTGTGGCATGGGCCAGCTCCAGCGCCCGATCGGCGGCGGGCGGCGCAATCACCGGCCCGTTTATGAAGCGCTTCACCGCCTTTGCCTTGGCGCCGTTCCAGACCACGGCCCGGTCCCATCCATGCGAGAGCATCCCGCCTGCCTCGCCCAGGTCGAGGCAGGTCTGATACCCCGGCTGGGTGTAGGGGATCAGAGGCGCGCCGGCCAGCGCACGCATCGCGTTGTGGCCGGCGACGCGGCCGGTCGGCATCGCGTGCTGGCACGACATCAGCGTGTCGTGGCGCGGCGCGGCGCTGGCACGGGCGCTGTCGCCGGCTGCGAAGATGCGATTCTGGCCCGCGACCCGCAGCATGGAGTCGACCGTCAACCGGCCATCGTCGGCTGCCGGCCCGGCGAGGCCCGCCAGCGGATTGGCGCGCAGGCCGGCCGCCCAGACCACGGTCGCGGCGTCGATCCGGCTGCCGTCAGCCAAGGTCAGGACGTTGTCGCCGTCCGTTGCGGTGATGTCGCTGACGCTGGTTGACGGCCGGAACGTCACGCCGGTCTTCGCCAATGCTTCCAGGATCGTGGCCTGAGGCCCGGCGCCGAGGCTGGCGCCGGGCGTGTCGGCACGGTCGAGCATCAGGACGCGCGCTGCCTCGCCGGATCCGGCCGCCAGGTCGCGCAGCCAGCCGCCGAGCTCGGTGGCGATCTCGAGCCCCGTGAACCCGGCGCCGATCACCACCGCCGTGTAGCGGCCAGGTGACGGCGGGCGCTGGGGCAGGCCGGCCACATGCCGCCGCAGCGCGAAGGCTTCGGTGGCGCTGTCCAGAACATGAACATGCGGCCGCCACGGGCGCGGCGGCGGGGTGGTGTGGCTGCCGGCAGCCACCACCAGCGCGTCATAGGACAGCCCGGCGACGTTGCCGACGAGGCGCGCCGTATGGGCCGCGACATCCAGTGACGCGACGGTGCCGGCGCTGAAGCCGACGCCGACGGCGCTCAGCAGCGGCGCAATGTCGACCTCGAAGACCGACTCGTGGCGTTGATAGAGCCGCGGCTTGAGGCACAGCATCGATGAAGGCGCCACGACGTCGATGTCGATGCTCGATGCCGCCGCGCCCAGGTCACGCCGCGCCCGCGCCGCGCCGAGCGCAGCCCACATGCCGGCAAATCCGCTGCCGATGACCAGAACCCGTGTCATAGCCTGCCTCCACCGCGATGGTCTGCGGGGTAGACGGATCATCGACGTTTGCTGTGACATCGCGGTAGACGGCAGGGGGTTCGCATACGGGAGCACCGACGCCGTCCCCTCGCCCCGCGGCAGCGGGGAGAGGAAGGGGCCCATGCCGAAGGCATGGGAAGGTGAGGGGTAGGAACGATCAAGCCATGCAGCAAAAATAGGGACTGATCGCTTGTATCTCACCTTCCCATCGCTTCGCGATGGGCCCCTCTCGCCCCGCTGACGCGGGGCGAGAGGTGAACGGCAGCATAGGCGATCGACCTGCGGGGACGGGACGCAGCCGGCCTATGGCAGCAGCACCGTCTGTCCCGTGGTCTTGCGGCTTTCCAGGTCGCGGTGGGCCTGGGCCGCATCCTGCAGTGGGTAGGTCTGGTCGATGCGGATCTTCACCTTGCCGCTCCGCACCACCTTGAACAGCGCCTTGGCGCAGTCGTCGAGATCCTTGCGCGTGGCGGTGTAGCTCGCGAGCGTGGGCCGCGTGAGGTACAGCGATCCCTTGGCGGACAGCACGACGGGCGCGATCGGCGGCACCGCGCCCGACGCGTTGCCGAACGACACCATCAAGCCGCGCGGCGACAGGCAGTTCAGCGACGTGTCCCAGGTGTCCTTGCCGACGCCGTCATAGACCACCGGAACGCCCTTGCCCTTGGTGATCTCCTTCACCCGGGCGGCGACGTCTTCCTTGCTGTAGTCGATCACCCAGGTGTAGCCGTTCTTCTTGGCCAGCGCCGCCTTCTCCGGCGACGACACCGTGCCGATCGCCTTGACGCCCAGCGCCTTGGCCCACTGGCCGAAGATCAGGCCGACGCCGCCGGCTGCGGCATGGAACAGCACGATATCGCCCTTCTTGCACTTGTAGGTGCGGCGGATGAGGTATTCCGCCGTCATGCCCTTGAGCATCATGGCCGCGGCATCACGATCGGAGATGCCCTTGGGCACCTTCACGAGGATCTCCGCCGGCACATTGCGCTCCTCGCAATACGCGCCCGGCGCGCTGCCGGCATAGGCGACACGATCGCCCTTCTTGAAGTCTTTGACCCTCTTGCCGACCGCGAGCACGATTCCGGCCCCCTCGCGGCCGATCGCGTTGGGGGTCGGCACCGGGTAAAGGCCGGAGCGGGTATAGATATCGATGAAGTTCAGGCCGATGGCCGTGTGCTTGACCTTCACCTCGCCTGGAGCCGGATCGCCGACATCGACGTCCTCGTAGACCATCTTCTCTGGACCGCCGGTCTCGTGGATGCGGACGGCTTTCACCATGGTGCTCTCCCTGGCGTTGCTTGTGTCTCTCGCCGGCGGGCAGCGTAGATCAGATCGCCACAGGAGGAAACGGGCTCGGCCGACCGGCCGTGCCGATGTCTATGCGAAAAGCGGGCGTCTCATGCGCGGCGGCAAGCGGCGTCCTTCGTATGAAGGATGGCGCCACGGTGACCGGCAGCTGCGATGCTGGCTTTTGCGCGCCGAACCTGCCGGCGTGGTCTGCTGCGCTTGCCGTTGCCGGATCTCTGGACTAAGCCTGCCGCGTCATGCCCTCAGCCAGCTCCGTCACTGCATCGTTCGACCGCAAGCCCGTGGGGGCGTTGCGCGTGCATGTGGTTGGCCTGGTGCTGCTGGCATTGCTCCTGCAGGCCGTCTCGCCGCTGGTCCATGCCCGCCTGCAGGTTCTGCACGCGGCGCTGACCGGCGAGCGCATCGACGCCGCGGCCTTCTGTCTGCCGAGCCACCTTCAAGCGCCGGCGGACACCGACAGCACGCCACCGATCAGGTATGTCGACTGCCCGCTATGCCAGGGCGGGACGGCGCCTGCTGTCGACGTGACGCCGCCCGTCGGCGTCGTCGCGCCGATGCGTTCGATTGTCGTCGCGACGATTGCCGTCCAGACCGTGGCGTCACCGGCCTCGGCATCGTGGTCTGCAAATCAACCCAGAGGGCCGCCTGCCGTCTGAAGCTGTTTCGTTCATTCTATCGTGCTTCAGATGACAGGTGTTCCAATGTCCATCATGTCCCGGTTTCGCGCCGCTGGCCTGGCTGCGCTGCTCGTCGTCCCCACCGTCGCCTGGGCCCAGGACGTCACGCGCGGCGACCTGAAGATCGCCAAGCCCTGGGCCCGCGAGACGGCCCGCATGGCGCGCGCCGGTGGTGCCTTCATGACCATCGAGAATACGGGCAGCACACCCGACAAGCTGCTCAAGGCCTCGTCGCCGGCCGCCGCGCGCACCGAGGTCCATACCGTCATCCAGGATGGCGACGTGATGCGCATGCGCGAGGTGTCGGCGCTCGATCTTGCCCCGAAATCGAAGGTCGAGCTGAAGCCGGGCGGCTATCACGTCATGCTGATGGACCTGAAGGCGCCGCTGAAGGCTGGGGATCGCTTTCCCATGACCTTGACTTTCGAGAAGGCTGGCGAGGTCACGGTCGACATCGTCGTCGAGAAGATGTCCGGCCCCGCCCCCGATCACGACAAGATGAAGCACTGAAGCCGGGGCCGCGCGTGCACCTTGCCTTCGTGCACGCCGCGGGCGCAGGGCTATCGCATTTGGAAATTTGTGAACTGAGCGAGCATGGTGGCGAGGAATTGGTTGTCCCAGCCGGCACGCTTGAGCTTGCCGCGCATGGAGCCCTTTGAGGGCTCGATCTTGGCGAGGTTAAGGACGGTTTTGCGCAGCAGGGCGAGGTTCTGGGGCCCATTGTCCTTGCGGTTCCTGGCATTGTCTTCGCCCATGACGACATCAAGCGTCCAGTGCAGGCCATTCTCGATGCCCCAATGGCTGCGGACGGCAGCGTTGAACTGCTCGGGCGCCAGGGCGGCGCTGAGCAGGTAGTAGCGGCTCTCGCGGCTGGTCGCGCCGTTG
>NZ_VDUZ01000017.1 GCF_008039615.1 Vineibacter terrae
GGCGCGCAGCGTCCTGGACAGCGCCGAGCACGGCGCTACGCTCACACGGCAAGGGACCGCCATCAAACCACAAGCGCCCCTTATTGCCCTCCATTTTCCCCTTGATAACCGGTAGGAGGTCCTCGCTGCGCTCGGGATGACAGGTAGGCCATATGCAATCGCCTACCCTGCCGTGATCACGGCCATGGCGTCGCACTGGATGAGCAGGCTGCCCGCCAGATTCTCGTTCAGCAGCGTGTGACGCGCCGGCCGCGACGCGGCGTTGGGGAACATCGCCAGCCACTGCGGATTGATGACCTCGCGCACCTTCTGGTTCCTGATCCACACCGTGACCTTAACCACGTCATCGGGCGAGGTGCCGGCCGCTTCCAGTATCCGCCGCAGATTCGCGAACATGAGGCGACACTGCTCGGCCGCGTCAGGCGGTATCGTCTGCGTCGCCGGATCAAGGCCGGATACACCACCCGTCATCACGATGTTGCCGACCCGGCTGGCTGCGGGGATCGGATTGGCGCCGTGGCTGAAGCCTTCCACGTCGATGCTGCGCCGCTTGCCCATGGACAGCCTCCCGCCTTTTAGGACCACACCGAGAATGCAACGCCGATGCCGGTTCCGGCCGGCGTGCGATAGAGCGGCTGATATTCGAGCCACCGGTTTTGCAGCCCCTCGATCGCGCCGGCGACCGCGATCCAGTTGCGGATCTCGGAAGAGCCGGCGTTGAGCGCGCCGACCGGCAGGCCGCGCAGCGCCTGCGCGTCGGCGGCAAGCAGCGCGTCGATCACCTGGCGATCAAGCGCCTCGTCGACGACGAAATGGCTGAGGCCGCCGGACGCGACGACCGCGACCCGCAGCGCCATCGGGCTGGCCTCGATCGCCGCCCGCAGCGCCCGGCCGATGTCGTGGCACCGAGCCGGGGTCGGCACGTTGGGCGGAAAGTAGGTGTTGAGCATGACCGGCACGATCGGGATCGCACGGCCCCCGAACAGGCGCTTCACGACGAAGCCGTAGGCATGGCCGAACCCCGCGACCCGGGGATCATCGACCTTGGCTGCGGCGCCGACATCGACGCTGCGCGCCATCAGGCCCTTGATCAGGTCGAGGGCAAAGGCCGGGGCGCCGGGAAAGACATGCGCCTCGTCCATGGCGTAGCCCTTCACGACAGTGGGCAGCCACGACGGCGAGGCCGCCCCGACCTGACGGTGACGTGTGACCACCTGATCGCCATAGAAGATCGACAGGGCCGGCATGTTCGAGAGGCTGAAGAGCTCGTCCTGATCGTCGCCGACGATGACGACCACGTCGGGCGCCGCGGCGGCGAGGTCGGCGGCGATCCGATCCAGCGCGGTCTGGCAGATCCCGGCCTTGACGACGAAATGCTCGGTCGTGCTGACCGAGGCGTAGCGATTCTCGACCGCCGCCGCCAGCTGCTCGTACGACACCCAGCGCCCATCCGACATGTTGAGCCTCTGGTTGCGCAGATCGTCCGCGGCGCGCTCCGCCCAGCGGGCGCCGTCAAGCGTCAGGAGCGGGCTGTGTGATGTTCCGATTCCAATGACGATGTCGGCCATGATCGGCGCATCCTCGCATTCATATTTAGCATTCAATTTTGTATTCAAAATTTAAGGTGATGTCAATGAACCCGCCAAATGACGCCTATCCACATGGCTAGCGACACGGCGCCGGCTCTCCCTATTGACACATGATCCAATATTGCATTCAAAATTGAATGCATAATCATGACGAGAGAGGAACACCCAGATGTCCGTGCGCGTGTTGTGTGCCTGCCTGGCGGTGCTTGCGATCGCAACGCCGGCATCGGCGCAGAAGAAGTACGATCCCGGAGCGTCGGACACCGAGATCAAGATCGGCCAGACGATGCCGTTCGGCGGCCCGGTCTCGGCCGCCGGCACCGTCGGCCACGCGTCGATCGCCTACTTCGAGACCCTGAACAGGAACGGCGGCATCAACGGACGCAAGATCGCGCTCTCCGCGCTCGACGACGGCTATAGCCCGCCAAAGGCGGTAGAGCTGACCCGCAAGCTGGTGGAAAGCGAGAAGGTGCTGCTGCTCTACGGCTCGGTGGGAACGCCGACGAACGCCGCCGTGCAGAAGTACCTGAATGCCAAGAAGGTACCGCAGCTCTTCATTGCCACCGGCGCCAGCCGCTTCAAGGATCCCAAGACGTTTCCTTGGACGGTCTCGATGCTTCCCAGCTATGAGGCCGAGGGCAAGGCGCTGGCGCGCTATGTCCTTCAGACAGTGACCGCGCCCAAGATCGCGATCGTGTACCAGAACGACGATCTCGGGAAGGATTTCGCGCATGGCTTCAAGGCCGGCCTTGGCGACAAGGCGAAGTCGCTGATCGTCAGCGAGCAGACCTTCGAGGTGACCGACACGACAGTCGACTCACAGATCATCGCGGCCAAGGCGTCAGGCGCCAATGTGCTGTACTTCGCCGGCACGCAGAAATACGGCGCCATGCACATCCGCGCCCGGCACGACCTGGGCTGGAAGCCGCTGCATCTGGTCTGCAGCACCTCCAGCAGCATCCAGGCGGTGCTCAAGCCGGCCGGCTTCGACCGCGCCGAGGGTGTGATCTCGACCGCGTACGCCAAGGATCCGTTCGATCCGGCCTGGGCCTCTGATACCGATACCCGGGACTACCTGGACTGGCTCAAGGCGAACCTGCCCCAGGGCAACCCGCGCGACACGGGCTACGCCGTCGGCTACATCGCGTCGTTCATGACAGCGCACGTGCTGCGCCAGGCCGGCGACACGCTCACCCGCGACAACGTCCTGAGGATCGCCACCCATCTCAAGGACCTGAACGTGCCGATGCTCCTGCCCGGCATCACGGCGCACACGACGCCGACCGACTACAGCGTGATCAACCGGTTCCAGGTGCAGCGCTTCGACGGCCGAAGCTGGACACGCGTTGGCAAGGTGATCAGCGGCGAGTAGCGGCCGCTGACCGGTGCGCCCGAGATGGCGGGATCTGCCCGCCGCCGCGCGGATACCTAGAGCTTGCTCTCGAGCAAGGTCGCCAGGGCGTCGGCGCGCAAGGGCCGGTCGTGGACGTTGAAAGGCAGGTAGTCCAGCGTCAGCACGCCGTCCTTCAAGGTCGCCCAGCGATCGGGGCGCTTGTTGTCCGCCTCGTTCTGGATGACCACCTTCTTCACGCCGGCCTTGAGGACCGCCCGGCCCATATCGTCCTTGGCGATCCGGGCAAGCCCCGTGATCAGGGGCTCGAAATAGGTGTCGGGCCAACATTTGGCGTACTGATCGGACTGGCCGTCAATCGACAGCGTGTCCCACTTGACCTCGACCGTCAGCGGAAACCCCGCGGCCTGATGCACCTTCTTCATCAGAGCCGGTAGATGACGCTCCTGAAAATCGGCCGCTGCCCTGCGCTCGACAAGCCCCATCGTACCCTCCAACGGGTGACCGGCCATTCGCCGCCCTCGACGCCTAAAATACCCGAAGCCGCGATTGCCGAAAAGCGTCTGATCACTCCGTCCTGGTTCACATCGTCAGCCCACCGCCGACCTCGAGCACCTGGCCGGTGATGTAGTCGGCCTCGGGCAGGCAGAACAGCAGCACCCCGCCGGCCGCCTCGTCGGGCGTGCCGGCGCGCCCCAGGGGGATTTGCGCCACGGTGGCGGCGCGCCCCTCGGCCAGCAGGCCGACCCGGTGCTGGCGCCCCTCGATCGTGACAGCCGTCTCGCCCTTGATCTCCTGCGTCAGCCGCGTGTCGATGAAGCCGAACGCCACGCAATTGACGTTGACGTTGTAGCGCCCCCACTCCTTGGCCAGCGTCTTGGTCAACCCCACGAGGCCGGCTTTGGCGGCGGCATAGTTCGCCTGTCCCGCCGACCCGCGCGTGCCCGAGACCGACGAGATGTTGACGACCTTGCGCTGCACGCGCCGCTCGGCTGCGGTCTCGGCGACGGCCTGGTCGCGGATATGGGGAAACGCCTCGCGCAGGATGCGGAACGGCGCCTTCAGGTGCACGTCCTGGATGGCATCCCACTGCTCATCCGTGATCTTGTGGATCGGCCCGTTCCAGATATAGCCGGCATTGTTGACGATGATGTGCAGACCGCCGAACGCCTCCAGCGCCGTGGAGACGAAGCGGCGCGGGAAATCCGCTTGCGTCACGCTGCCGGGGCATCCCACCGCCATGCCGCCGGCCGCGATGATCGCATCGACGGTCTCCTGCGTCGGGGCCGCATCGAGATCGTTGACCACGACGCGGGCGCCTTCCGCCGCCAGTTGCCGCGCCAGGCTGGCCCCGATGCCCCGTCCTGCCCCTGTGACCAAAGCCACCCGTCCGTCCAACCGTGCCATGCGTTTCTCCCTTGCACCATGGTTGCCGCCTAACCGCGGCACCATGCGCAACGAGATCGCGTTGGCCGTCAATAGCCTTGCGCAAGCAAGGCCGTGACCTCCCCCAGGAACATCTCGCGGCCGCGATCGGGGCGGTCGAGATGGACGTGGTGCGTTGCGCCAGGAATGGTCCTGACCCGCACGGCCGCCGCCCGCGCGAGATGCCGCGCCAAGGTATCGGCATCCTCCGGCCGGCTCCAGAAATCGCGCTCCGAGCGCAGCACCAGGACGCGGGCCGCGATCGAGGCGGCGTCGAAGAGCTGCCGCCCCGTCGCCTGGTAGAAGCTATCCTCCATGGCGCCGCTGGGCGCGCGAAAGCTGGCCGGGTGTCGCGACGCCGAGGTGGGGTCGCTGGCCAAGGCGGCCTGCACATAGGCCTCGGCGACACGCGGATCGCGCCACTGCGACTTGTCTTCCATCGGAATCACCGAATCCCATGCCCGCAGCAGGTCGGGGCCGGTGCTCAGCCGCCAGGCGCCGGCGCCGCCCAGGTTGAACCGGCCGGGCTGCGCCGGGTCCTCGTTGGCCGTGCCGCTGCCCAGCATGCGGTGCTGGGAAGAGCCGCCATAAAGCCCGTTGTAGTAGACGAGGTGGCTGACCCGATCGGGGTTGAGGGCAGCGTACATGCCACACCACATCGCTCCCGTCGCCCAGCCCAGCAGGCCAACGGCAGCAGTCCCGTCGCGGCGGGTCGCGGCGGCCACCACCGCATCGATGTCGCGCATCACGGCCCAGGCGCGCACCAGCTGGGCATGGTCCCCGGCCGGCGCTTCCATGGCCGCCGGCCGGGTCGAGCGGCCGTAGCCGCGCGCATCCATGACATGGACAGGATGACCCCGCTGCGCCAGATCAGCAGCCAGGGAACCGCCGGGCACCGGCAGATCGAAGGAGCCGATGCCCGGCACGCGCGCGCCATGGACCAGGATGACCGGCACGCGCTGCGGCGCCCCAAGCGGCCGCAACATGCGCACGGCAATGTCATAGCCATCGCTTGTCCTCACGGAAAACTCTTCGCGCATCGCATTCTCCGCATGGCCGAGGGACGGCAAGGCGCCGGCCACCAGCACTGAGGCGGCGGCGCCCGTGAAGCAGCGGCGAGAGACCGGGCGTTGCATCGCGTGGATCCTCCTCACCGCGTTGGATTGCATTGTCGGCGGAGGAGGCAAGGCCGTGAAATATATCTTTATGGCCTTCGTGATATGCACCACATATCAGTCATCCGGCTTCATCCGCCGGACCGCGTCGAGGAAGCGGTCGCGCGTTGGTGACGCCCGCCGCGCGTCCCAGGCCATGATCAGATCCAGGTGCAGCATGTCGTCGGGCGCGCTGACCTTGATCGGCCGGAAGACCACGCCGCGGCGCCTCACCGCTGCGACCGACGCGGGCACCAGAGCGGCGCCGAAGCCAGCTGCCACCAGACCCACGACGGTCTGCATCTGGCGGGCCTGCTGCGCTACCACCGGCGAGAAGCCGGCGAGGCGGCACAGGCCGAGGATCTGGTCATGGAAACCGGGTCCCTTCTCGCGCGGCGTCACCACGAAGCCTGTCGTCGCCAACGCCGCGAGCGGCACCGACGGCCGGCGCGCCAGGGCATGCCGCTGCGGCAAGGCCACGCGTATCGGCTCGCGCGCCACAAGCTCGATCGCCAGATGCGGCACCACGATGCCCGGGCGGCGCATGAACCCGACATCAGCGGCGCCGCCGACAATGGCCTCGACCTGCTCCGATGTCGTGCCTTCCTGAAGCCGCAACTCGACACCCGGAAAGGCAGCTCGAAAACGCCGCAGGATGGCCGGCAGGCGATCGGCGACCGACATGTCGAGGAAGGTCACGGTGATCTGCCCCGCGAGGCCGGCCGCGACGCGTCTGGTATGCTCGATCCCGTCGGACAGCGTGGCCTGGGTGCGACGGGCCACGTCCAGCAGCGCCGCACCGGCCGGCGTCAGTGACACATGGCGCTGGTTGCGGACGAACAGCGCCGTGCCCAGGGCCGCCTCCAGCCTGCGGATGGCCTGGCTGAGCGGCGGCTGGGCCATGTGCAGCCGCTCGGCGGCGCGATGGAAGTGCAGCTCCTCGGCCACAGCGACAAATTGCTGCAACAGGCGAAGATCGATCACGCGCCCTCCTCCACAGACGCCGGGGCTATCGCATATGGTGCAACACCGCGCTGCCACCTCTGCGTCATCCCGAGCGCAGCGAGGGATCTCCCGCGAATGGCGTACCGTGCGCCTTGCCGCAGGAGATCCCTCGCTGCGCTCGGGATGACAGCCGGGCGACATGCGATGGCCCTGCACCTTGCCCCCAAAAAACGAACGACGCGTTGCGATGCCGAGCCGATCGATGATAGCTGTATCGCAAAGCACGGAACGCCACTTGACCGATCCTATTCCCTTGCTGCAGCCCGCGCCGCCGTTGACGTTCCAGGCGTTTGACGATGTCGCCGCGGCCGTGCAGCGGCTGACCGAGATCTACGAACGCAACACGCTTTTCATCCGCGAGCATTTCGAGCACATGCTGAAGGGCAATGTGCCGCGCAGCCGGGTGCGCGCCTGCTATCCCGCGATCCGCATCACCACGACCTCGTTCGACATCATCGATTCGCGGCTGGCCTACGGCTACGTCCCTGGCCCCGGGACCTACCAGACCACCATCTCCCGGCCGGAGCTGTTCGTCGCCTACCTCAACGAGCAGGTCGGGCTGCTGATGCGCAACCATCGCATCTCGGTCGAGATCGGCGAATCCGACGTGCCGATCCCGCTGCATTTCGCGTTCCACGAGGGCAGCTACCTCGAAGGCACGATGCCCGAGGCGCTGCCACGCCCGCTGCGGGATGTGTTCGACGTCCCCGACCTTGCCATCACCGACGACGCGATCGTCAACGGCACCTGGACGCCGAGTCACGGCGATCCCCTGCCTCTGGCGCCCTTCACGGCGCCGCGCGTCGATTTCTCGCTGCATCGGCTGCTGCACTACACCGGCACGCGGCCCGAGCATTTCCAGAACTTCGTGCTGTTCACCAACTACCAGTTCTATGTCGACGAGTTCGCGGCCCGCGCGCGCGCCTTGATGGCGGCCGGCACGGAGGACTACACGGCCTATATCGAGCCCGGCAACATCGTGACCCGGCGCGGCGCCGCCAGCCCCGATCCGGCCGAGCCCAACCAACGCCAGCCGCAGATGCCGGCCTTTCACCTGGTGCGGCCAGACCATTCGGGCATCACCCTGATCAATATCGGGGTCGGGCCTTCGAACGCCAAGACCATCACCGACCATATCGCGGTGCTGCGCCCGCACGCCTGGCTGATGCTCGGCCATTGCGCCGGACTGCGCACCTCCCAGAAGCTGGGTGACTATGTGCTGGCCCACGGCTATGTGCGCGAGGACCACGTGCTGGATGCCGACCTGCCGACCTGGGTGCCGGTGCCGCCGCTGGCCGAGGTGCAGGTAGCGCTGGAGGACGCCGTCGAGGAGGTCACCGGCCTGTCCGGCTGGGAGCTCAAGAAGATCATGCGCACCGGCACGGTGGCCACGATCGACAACCGGAACTGGGAGCTGCGCGACCACAGCGAGCCGGTGCGCCGCTTCTCGCAATCGCGCGCCATCGCGCTGGACATGGAGTCGGCCACCATCGCCGCCAACGGCTTCCGCTTCCGCGTCCCCTACGGCACGCTGCTGTGCGTTTCCGACAAGCCGCTGCACGGCGAGTTGAAGCTGCCGGGCATGGCGACCGCCTTCTATCGCCGTCAGGTGCATCAGCACCTGGAGATCGGCATCCGCGCCCTGGAAAAGCTGCGCGCCATGCCGCTCGAACGCCTGCATTCCCGCAAGCTGCGCAGCTTCCTGGAGACGGCGTTCCAGTAGCGCGGCGGTGCCCAGCAGCGCCGGCCTGGTACCTGGAATCACTGGTCGCCAGCACACCTGTCATCCCGAGCGCAGCGAGGGATCTCCCGCGAATGGCGCACGGTGCGTCTTTCGCAGGAGGTCCCTCGCTGCGCTCGGGATGACAGGTGTATCAGCGCCCCTTCGATTCCAGCTTGACGCAGCCGCTCTACCGTCCGACCCGCCACCCTACCTGGGCTGCGAGATCCTGGAAGAAATCTGCTTCGTAGGCTTGCTCCGGGGCCTGACGCACGAGCTCGTCGATCCGGTGCGCATCGTCGCCCACCAGGATGCGCCAGCGTTCGGCCTTGACCCCATCGAGGATGATCTTCGCGGCCGCCGCCGCCGTCGTCGGCGCCTCAGTCAGGAAGCGCTGCGCCCGCTCCGCGACATGGCGACGGATGTCGTCGTCCGACAGACCGGTGGTGTCGCGGCCCGCCAGGGCCATCTGGGCGCGTGCCTGCGCGACCTGCCGCTCGCCCAGCGCGCCCGACTCGCTGCCGCTGTGCATCTTGCTGGAATTGGCGGCGATCGACGTGCCGATATGTCCCGGCATCACGACCGAGCATTTGATGTGCGGCGCATTGAGCCGCAGATCGGTCATCAGCGCCTCGGTGAAGCCCTTGACCGCGAACTCCGCGGCGCAATAGGCGGTATGCGGCACATGCGGCCCCACCGACGCCCAGAAGCCGTTGACGCTGCTGGTGTTGACGATGTGGCCCTTGTCGGCGTTGCGCAGCATCGGCAGGAAGGCACGCGTGCCGTAGTAGACCCCGCCCCAGCAGATGTTGAACGTGCGCTCCCACTCATCGCGCGTGTTGAGGATCATGCTGCCGCCGCCGCCGATCCCGGCATTGTTGAACAGCAGGTGGACCTTGTCGGTCTCATGCGCCGCAGCGACCTCTTCGCGGAAGCGCAGGATCTGCGCCTCATCCGACACATCGGCGATGTGCGTCGTCATGCGCAGCCCCTGCGGCAGCCCGTCGGCTTCGCACAGGCGGCGTGTCTCCGCCATTGCTGCAGCGGAGACATCGCACATGGCAACGTGACACCCTTCGGCGACGAGCTGGCGCGCAAGCTCGCGCCCCATGCCGGTGCCGCCACCCGTGATGACCGCGATCCTGCCCGCAAGATCCTTCATCGCCCGCGTCTCCATCGCCGATTGCTCGCGCAATAGTGTCGGCAGCGGAGTCGCGATTCAATATCGTACCTGCGCCCTCGTCCTCACAGGCGAAACGCGCCTGTGGCCGCGCTCAGGACTTCTTGCGCACGATGTAGTCGGCGCTCCACGGGCCGCCGCCGGCACAGGCGAGGTAGAGGAAGACGAAGCAATAGAGTATCGCCAGCTCGCCCTGGTTCAGGATCGGGAAGAAGCCGCGCGGCGCGTGGGCCATGAAGTAGGCCACCGCCATCAGGCCCGACAGGACGAAGGCGACCGGCCGCGTGAACAGCCCGATCACGATCAGCGCGCCGCCCACCAGCTCGAAGATGCCGGCGATGCCCGACGGCGAGAACATCTGAAGATTGTCCATGGCCGCGATACGGGGAAACTTCAGGTATTTCGCCGTCCCGTGCTGCAGGAACAGGAGTCCCGTCATGATGCGAAGGGCGCTCAGCGCGTGCGGCGTGAAGGCCGTGCGGATCGAATCCAGATTCATCGAAAAGTCTCCCCACTGGTGCTACGAGGCTTGCTCACTCATCGTCGTAGCGCTGTTCGAGCCACGGATCGCCGTAGTTGTGATAGCCGCGGACCTCCCAGAAGCCCGGCTTGTCGTGCTGCGAGAACTCGATGCGCTTGATCCACTTGGCGCTCTTCCAGAAGTAGAGCTTGGGGATCACCACGCGCACCGGCCCGCCATGCTCGCGCGCGATCGGCGCGCCGTTCCACTTGACGGCCAGCAGCACGTCGGCGGCGTCGAAATCCGCCAGCGGCACGTTGGTCGTGTAGGTATCGTAGGAATGGAAGATCACGTGCTGCGCCTCGGGTCTCGGCCGCACGACCGACAACAGATGCCGGGCGCTCATGCCCTCCCACTCATTGTCGTAGCGCGACCAGGCGGTGACGCAGTGGATGTCGCTGGTGCGCCGCACCATCGCCTCATCCGTGAACTCACCCCACTTCCACACGGTGGGGTTCTCGACCAGCCCATCCACGGTGATGCGCCAGACGTTGAGCGGGATGTCGGGCTGGATGCCGAGATCGAGCACCGGCCAGGTCGCGACCAGGCGCTGCCCCGGCGGCAGGCGCTGGGCACGCCTCGGATCGGGCGCGCCGGTCAGCAGGCGGCCGTCCTGGGCCCAGCGCTTCTTGCTCTCGACCAGCTTGTCCTTCAGCCTGCCGAACAGGCCGACACCATCATCGGACATGAAGCATGCTCGTGCGGATATGTCACCGTGGCATCCGCTATATAGGCCGATGGCGGGCGCGGCGGCCAGCGTCAGATTGCCCGGCCCGCCTTCTCCCAGTAGGGCTGGCGGAGCTTGCGCTTGAAGATCTTGCCCGAGTCCTCGCGCGGCAGCTGGTCGCGGAACTCGACGATCTTGGGCAGCTTGTAGCGCGCGACCCGCTCGCGCAGAAAGGCCCGCACGTCATCGGCCCCAAGGCCGGCGGCGGGATCAGGCTGCACGACAGCGCAGATCGCCTCGCCGAACTCCTCGTCGGGAATGCCGAACACGGCGCAATCCACCACGCCGGGCATGTCGATGAGCTGGCTTTCGATCTCGGCCGGATAGATGTTGACGCCACCCGAGATGATCATGTCGCGCTTGCGATCGCACAGGAACAGATAGCCGTCGGGGTCGAAGTAGCCGACGTCGCCGACGGTCACCAGCTCGCCCAGCGAGACCTCGCGGCGCTTATCGTCGGCGTTGTTGTAGGTGAAATCCGACAGAAAAGGCGCCCGCATGTAGATCTCGCCGACCTCGCCCTGCTTCACCTCCCGCCCCTGCTCGTCCACGACGCGCAGGATCGCGCCGCTCACCGGCTTGCCCACGGTGCCGGGCTTGAGCAGGGCCTGCTCCGAGGTGTTCCACACCACGACGCCGGTCTCGGTGGCGCCGTAGTACTCATTGATCACCTTGCCCCACCACTGGATCATGGCGCGCTTGACGTCGGGCGGGCATGGCGCAGCCCCGTGCGTGACGTTGCGCAACGAGGACAGGTCATACTTGCGCTTCACGTCGTCCGGCAGACGCAGCAGGCGCACGAACATCGTCGGCACGATGTGCATGTGCGTCACGCGATGCGCCTCGATCAGCCGCAGCATGTCCTCGGCGTCAAAGCGCGGCTGCAGCACCATGGCCATCTGGACGCGCGCCGCGGCCATGCCGTAGGCGCCCGGCGCCGAGTGATACATCGGCCCGTTCATCAACGCCACGGCGGTCGGATCCGGCAGCAGGCCCCAGAGCGATCCGATCTGCTGGGTGACGGCATCCATCTGCTCCTGCGTCGGCGGCTTGCGCCGCACGCCCTTGGGCCGGCCGGTGGTGCCCGAGGTGTAGATCATGCTGCCGCGCGAGATCTTCGGCGGCACCGCCAGCGGCGCGCTGGCGGCGACAAAATCCGACCACGCATGGCTGCCGGGCGGCAGCGCGGCCACAGCATCCGCGACATGATAGGCAGCCGCGATCTCGGCCGGAGTCGGCACCACGAAGACACGCGTCGTGGACGGTATGCCGTCGGCGATTTGCGGCAGCAGATCGGCATGCACCACCAGGACCTTGGCGGCGCAATCACGCAGGATGTACCCGGCTTCATCGGCAGTGAAATGCCAGTTCATCGGCACCGCGTAGGCGCCGACCATGCCGGCGGCGATGTTGGCCTCGAACAGCGCGAAGTCGTTGCGCAGCATCAGAGCCACCGAGTCGTCCTCGCCGACACCCGCGGCCGACAGTCCACCCGCTGCCTTCAGGGCCCGAGCACCGAGCTCGGCAAAGCTCAACCGTCGATCACCCGCTACAATGCTCAATTCTTCCTCCCAGGCGCCATGTGGCGGTTACGTTGTTCATGTGTTCCCGTCAGCCGTCAAAGACGTCATCGAGCAACTTGTAGGTCGTCCCGTCAAACCGCTGCAAGCGCAGCTGCCGGTATGGCAGGTAGGAGTCGGGCGAGGTGTTGACCGCAACGCCTGGCAGGGCCAGGGGCCCGACGAAGGATTTGATGCTGGCCGCCTTGCGGATCACGTTCTCGCGGGACAAATCGTCACCGCACGCCTTCAGCACATGCGCCATCAGCGCACTGTAGCCATAGCCACCCGATGCCGACGTATCGAGCCGATTCTCGCCGGGCAGATATTTCTGCATGAATGCGAAGTAGGCCTTCATGCCCGGGTCGCTGTCCCATTGCGGGTCGCCCGGAATTTTTCCCAGAGCGATGGTCGTGGCGCCGACGGCATTGTCGGCTCCGGCCGGCCGCAGCACCCCGGGAATCGAGCTGGCACCGGCCGGCACGTAGATCTGGGGCTTCCAGCCACTTCCGCTCGCTTTTCGGATGGCCATGCTCTGGTGCTTGCCCAGCGCGATGCTGAACAGCACGTCAGCGCCGCTGTTCTGGAGCTGGATCATCTGAGACTCCACCGTGGGGTCGGTGTTCTCGTAGCTCGCTTCGGCGATGATCATTGTCTTCGCCTTGTCGCCCAGCGCCGCCTTGAATCCTTCCAGGTAGTCCCGGCCGAAATCATCGTTCTGGACGAGAACAGCGATCTTCGCGTCAGGCCGCGTCTTGAGGATGTGCTGGGCGTAGACGCCGGCCTCCGTGCGGTAAGCCGCCATGCCCATCATGGTCCATGGATACTTCGCCGGATCATTCCATTTGTCGGCGCCGCTCAGGAGGAAGAGGTGCGGCACCTTCTTCTGATTCAGATAGCGGTGGATGGCGGTGTTGGTGGGCGTGCCCAGTGTGCTGAAGATCGCCAGCACCTCCTCCTTCTCCACGAGCCGGCGCGTCATCTCCACTGTCTTGGGTGGGCTGTAGCCGTCGTCAAGGCTGAGCAACGTCACCTTGCGGCCATTGATGCCGCCTTGCGTGTCGTTGAGCATGCGGAAATACGCCTGTTCCGCCTTGCCGACGAGGCCCAGAGCCGACAGCGGGCCGCTATAGGGCAACGACTGGCCAAGCCTGATCTCCGTGTCGCTGGCACCCGGCCCGTGCTTCTTCTGCGCTTGTGCCGGTCCCGCCAGAACCGGCGCCGCCAGCAGCGCCGCCGCAGCCATCCACACGCGCCTTGTCGTCCGTTCCATCATTTCCTCCAATCTTTCATATGCATTGCTGCCGGCGCGATCACGACGATACCGTGCGGTGCACGGATCAGCGCTTGGCCCGGCCGGTTGCCGGCATCGCTGCCGCCGATGGCCTGACGCGCGCACCGTCAAAGATCAGCCGCATCATGTTGTGATGAAGCACGTCGAAATCCGGGCCCTCGCGCATCAGGCCGGCCAGCTTCAGGACCACAAGGCCATGCACGCCGGCCCACATCGCCCAGCCGACGATCTGAGGATCGGCCACGATCAGGCCGGCGCGCGCGAGATCCTCGGCCTGGCGCGTGATGAACTGGCGGGCGCGCGCCGCCTCGCGACGCAGCTCGGGATGGTTCATCGCCTCCGGCACGTTGAGATCGAACATGATCCGATAGGCCGCCGGATTAGCCAGAGCGAACTCGATGTATGACCGCCCGACACGCCGCGAGCGCTCGGCCGGGTCCGTGCTGGACGCCGCGGCCGCTTCCAGCACGTCGGCGAAGCGGCCGTAGGCGGCGGCGCGCACCGTTGCGAGGATGTCGGCCTTATCCTTGAAGTAGCGGTAGGGCGTCTTCGGGCTGCAACCCAGGACATCGGCGAGCTGCCGCATCGTCACGCCATCGTAGCCATGCTTGGCGAAACGTTCCGTGGCGACCCGGCAGAGCTCGGCCCGGAAATCGGCAATGTCGTCGTCCGTCAGGATCTTGGGCACGAACCGATCCTAAATTTCACAGCGTGAATTTCAGCGTAGGTGCGGGAGCACGGCACGTCAACAGGGACGATTCAGGCGCCGCACGCCCCCTGAAGCAACACGACCGCGCTACATGGTATGATGCGCGTCACCCGCGACCAGGAGGTGCCCATGCGTGCGACCGCGACCATCATTCCCACCATGCGCTACCGCGATGCACCGGGCGCGATCGCGTGGTTGTGCGATGTGTTCGGCTTCGAAAAGCACCTCGTGGTGCCCGGCGAGGACGGCACCATCGCGCACGCCCAGCTCACGCGCGGCAACAGCATGATCATGCTGGGATCGATCAACGATTCACAGTTCGGGCAGCTGATGCGTCAGCCCGAGGAGATCGGCGGCGGCGCGACACAGAGCATCTATGTCGTCGTCCCTGATATCGATGCGCACCATGCCCATGCCAAGGCGGCGGGAGCGGAGATCGTCATCGATCTGGCGGCGCAGGATTATGGCGGCAAGCTCTACACCTGCCGCGACCCCGAAGGGCATGTCTGGAATTTCGGCAGCTACGATCCCTGGACGGAGCCTGCCGGGTAGCACCGCCTACCGCTGAGGGTCTGGCGATCGCATATCGCGCAACACCGCGCCAGCGCCCTGTCCGTCATCCCGAGCGCAGCGAGGGATCTCCCGCGAAGAGCGCACCGTGCGTCTTGCCGCAGGAGGTCCCTCGCTGCGCTCGGGATGACATCATATGCGATCGTCTCACCGTCGAACGGGCGATCACGATGCAGAGGTGGCGCCCCTTCAGGCAGTCTCCTCGAACAGCTCGCGGCCGATCAGCCAGCGGCGGATCTCGCTGGTGCCGGCGCCGATCTCGTAGAGCTTGGCGTCGCGCAGGAAACGGCCGGCCGGATAGTCGTTGATGTAGCCGTTGCCGCCCAGGATCTGGATGGCGTCGAGCGCCAGCATGGTCGCCTTCTCCGCGGCGTAGAGGATCGCGCCGGCGGCGTCCTTGCGCGTGGTCCGGCTGGCGTCGCAGGCCTTGTTCACCGAATAGACGTACGCCTTGCAGGCGTTCATGGTGGTGTACATGTCGGCCAGCTTGCCCTGGATCAGCTGGAACGTGCCGATCGGCTGGCCGAACTGCTTGCGCTCGTGCACGTAGGGCACCACCAGGTCCATGCAGGACTGCATGATGCCCAGCGGCCCCGCCGCCAGCACGGCGCGCTCATAGTCGAGGCCGCTCATCAGCACGTTGACGCCCTTGCCGATATCGCCCAGCACGTTCTCGGCCGGCACCTCGCAATCCTCGAACACCAGCTCGCCGGTCGAAGAGCCGCGCATGCCCAGCTTGTCGAGCTTCTGCGCCACCTTGAAGCCCTTCCAGCCGGTCTCGATGATGAACGCCGTGATGCCGCGCGGGCCGGCATTTGGGTCGGTCTTGGCATAGGCGACGATCACCTGCGCGTCGGGGCTGTTGGTGATCCACATCTTGGTGCCGTTGAGCACGTAGCGGTCGCCCTTCTTGTCGGCGCGCAGCTTCATCGACACCACGTCCGAGCCGGCGCCGGCCTCGCTCATGGCGAGGCTGCCGACATGCTCCCCTGAGATCAGCTTGGGCAGGTAGCGCTTCTTCTGCTCGTGGCTGGCATTGCGACGGATCTGGTTGACGCAGAGGTTGGAATGCGCGCCGTAGCTCAGGCCGACGGCGGCCGACGCACGGCTCAGCTCCTCCAGCGCCACCGCCTGCTCGAGATATCCCAGCCCGGCGCCGCCATACTCCTCCTCGACGGTGATGCCGAGCAGGCCGAGCTCGCCCATCCGCGGCCACAGCTCGCGCGGGAAGCGATCGGTCTTGTCGAGCTCGGCAGCGATCGGCGCGACCTCGTCGGCGGCGAAGCGCATCACCTGCTCGCGGACCGCATCGGCGGTCTCGCCGAGGCCGAAATCGAACGGCGGCAGCGAATTGGGGATCATGTCACAGGCTCCTGCATCTCACTCGCCAGGCGGCTTCACCTTGACGTGGATATTGATCAGCTTCCAGTCACCATCCGACTGGATGTAATCCAGGGTGAAGGTGACCCGGTTCGGCGACGTCTCGAAATAGCCGCGCACCAGCAGCGCGCCGCGGTCGTCGATGCGCGGATCCTCGCTCAGCACCGGCTTCAGCGCCGCGATGATGTCGAAATCGATGCCCTGCTGCGAGAAGCTCTGAAAGGCCTCCTTGAGCTTCTCGGGGCTGAACTGGTCGCGGAAGGGCTTGGCCAGCTTGGCGTGCATGACCGTGTAGTTGCCGGTGATGTTGGCATCGTTGAACGTCAGCAGCGACGACTTGACGAGCGCCTCCAGCATCACCGGATCCGGCGGCTTCTGCGCCGAGGCCGGCGGCATGGCCGCCGCCAGCAGCACGGCCGCGCCCAGGATCACCCCCAACCCGCGCCGCCTGACCGACTTGAAATCCCCGATGACGGACATCCCCGCTCCCACCGTTCTGATGCAGCGCGCAGGATAGCCGCCGGTGGGTCGATTGCGAAGGGTGTCACGACGTTTCAGGCCGCGGCCAGCGCCTCTTTCAGGGCACGATGGAAGTCATGCAGGCCGATCTCGTTGCGCCCGAAGACCACATGGTCCTGCGCGCCGCCGGAAAACCCCTTCTGGATGGTGCAGGCCATGGGGAAGTCCTCGTCGCGCACCGTGTCCTTCACGATCGTCCAGTTCTTCTCCCACTTCACGCGATCGGCCTCGCTCACGACCTTGGTGGGGCTGAGCAGCCACAGCCGCACCATGCACCGGTTGGGATCGCCGCCGTCGGGCGTTGCGGTCCAGAACTCGACATGATCGCGCTGCCAGATCACGACGGCGTTGGGGAACACCCGATTGATGACGAGCATATGGTCGCTGATGTCCCGCTGGTCGGGCGGCACGTCCTTCAGCGCCGGCATGAAGCTCTTGCGGGGCGCGATGAAGCGGCTATGGCAGCCGAGCTGTTCATGGATCGCGCCCCTGCCCTCGAGGTAGCGGCCGACCGTCTTCGTGTGCAGGTGGGGCACGTGGTAGAGCTCGAGGAAGGTATCCACCACCAGCTTCCAGTTCAGGTTCTCCGCGAAGTGCTCGAAGCGGAAGACGCCCGCCTCCGCGATCCGCATGGCGGCCAGCGCATCGCTCATGGGACCGAGAAAGCTGTCGAGGTCGAGCGGTTGTCCGGCGGTCGGGACCAGCCACACCAGCCCGTGCCGCTCCGCCACGGGCAGCGGCACCAGCCCACGCTCGGCGCGGTCCATGCCCGCGAAGGCCTCGACCATCGGCACATAGCGCAGCGCGCCATCGCCGCCATAGACCCAGCTGTGGAACTTGCAGGTGAAGGTGCGCGCCGTGCCGCACTCGGCATCGACCACGCGGCAGCCGCGGTGCCGGCAGACGTTGTGGAAGGCGCGCAGCGAGCCGTCGTCCTGGCGCACGATCACGGCCGAGATGCCGTCGATGTCCACGGTGCGGAACGCACCCGGTTCGGACAGCTCGTCCGACGTCGCCACGATCAGCGGCGTGCGGCGGAACAGCAGGTCCCGTTCGCGGCCGGCATGGCCGGGATCGACATAGTCGGCCACCGGCTGCACGTACTCCCGGTCGGCCATCTGGGTGGTATTGGCGGCCAGCAGGGCGAACATCTGATCACCCCAGCGGCGCTTGGTGGCAGCATCCATGGCGGCTTCTCCCGATGCAAGGCGGGCGGTTCTCGGCATCCCGCCATCTCGCCATACGCCCGAACGTTCCATTGGTGAAATTGATTGATTTGATCAGGCTGATAGATATCGTCTATTCATGAATCTGGCCTTCGTGCGCTACTTCCTCGCCGTCGCCGAAACCGGCCATTTCACGCGCGCCGCCCGGCGGCTGAACGTGACCCAGCCGACGCTGTCGGCGGGCATCGCGCGCCTCGAGGAGGAGCTGGGTGCGCGCCTGTTCGACCGCCGCCGCGGCGTGGTGCTGACCGAAGCCGGCAGCCGCCTCGTGCCGCAGGCACGGATCATCATCGACGCCTGGGCCGGGGCGCGCGCCGAGCTGCGCCAGGTCCCGGTGGCACGCCGGCCGCTGCGCCTGGGGCTGCTGCCCACCCTGCCGGACCGTATCGTGATGACGCTGACGGCGCGCCTCGCCGCCAGCGGCCGCACCCTCGACCTCGTCGAAGCCCCGGCTGAGACGCTGCAGACCCGCCTGCGGCGCGGCCAGCACGACGCCATCCTGACGGTCCTGCCCGACGAGGCAACGCTGCCGCGGCTGCGCGCGCTGCACCGCGAGGCCTATGTGGTGGCCGTGCCCTCCAGCCATGTGCTGGCCGGCTACAGCCGCGCCACCATCGCCGACCTGGCGACGACTCCGTTCGTCCTGCGCCAGCATTGCGAAGCCCATGCCGCGGCGCGCCGGGTGTTCGCGCACCATGGGGCACACCCACCGGTCGTCGCCCGCACCGCATCCGATGCCCGGGCGCTGGCGCTGGTCGCAGCCGGCACCGGCGCCTGCCTGATGCCCGAGAGCCTGACCGAGGCCACCACCGACGTGGTGGCGGTCGCCGAGGTGCGCCTCGAGCGGCGGCTGGGCCTGATGCTGCGCCCCGACCTCGATCCGGATGCCGCCGACCTGCTGCGCGAGAGCGTGCGCGGCCTGCCCTGGATGCCGCCGCGGCAGGCGACGCTGATCGCCCACTGAGCCAGGCGGCTCAGTCGGCGACGCTCAGGATCTGGTACAGCGTCTCGGTCTGCTGCCGGGGCCGGCGGGTGCCGGTGACCGGGTCAGGCACCAGCGTGGCGCGCCGGTCATCGTCATGCACCACCAGCAGGCGACGGTCCGGCAGGATCGCCAGGGCCTCCGGCTTGTGGGTGAACAGCAGCGGCCTGCCGTCGGCGCCGCGCACCACGACCGGCGGCAGGCCGCTTGCCAGCGCGGCAAGATCCAGCGTCCAGAGATAGCCGGCCACCCCATCTACCGCCTCGCCTTGCTCGACGCTCGTCAGCAGCCAGAGCCGCTCTCGCGCGGCGTCATAGGCCAGCTCGGACAGGCCGATGGGCGTCTTCGGCAGATCCGGCAGGCGCGCCGGATCGGCGCGCCAGACCATGCGCGGCGGACCCGCGAGCACAGGCACGCCATCCTCGAGGCGCCATGGCAGGGACAGCACGGTCAGCGTGAAGCTGAAATCCTGGTAGGTGCGTCCGGTCTCGCGCACGCCGACCAGCAGGCGATCCGGCAACGCAGCCAGGCCCTCGATCTTGAAATAGGCCGGGCCATCCGGCACCGACGCCGACGCCAGCGCGGCCCGCAGTTGCGCACGCAGCGCCAAGGAGCCCAGCACGCGGGCGGCTTGCGGCCGCCCTTCCGGCCATGTCAGCAGCACGTTGAAGCGGTCGGGATCCGGGCGGTCGAACGACGTCGTCGCGAAGACATGCCGGCCGTCGGACGTTGTCGTGATCGCCTCGAGCTTCTCCGCCGGCAGCGGCGGCAGGCCAGCCTGGAAGCGCGCGTCAACGCGCGGCGCGAAGGTGGTCGGCGCGATCGTGAGGACCGAGTCGCCGACCTTGCCGGAAACCGCCCGATCGTTGACCAGCAGCAGGCGGCCGGCCGCGAGCGTCGCCCCCGACAGCTCGCAGCGCTCGGTCGGCGCCGGGCACACGATGATGCCCTCGCCCACCACCCGCGCCACCGGCCCTGTGGGGAGCGGCTGGACGCAGCCGCCCATGAGGGCCGCGACCAGGCCGATCGCCGCCCGACGCCATGATGCCAGACCAGATGCCCCCATCCGCGCCCTCCCCCGCTGACTTGCCGGTATCCGATCCTAAAGCAGGAAGACAGCCGCCAACCCGAGAAAGGCGAGGAAGCCGACGACGTCGGTCACCGTGGTCAGGAAGACCGTGGATGAGACAGCGGGATCGACCCTGAGCCATTGCAGGCCCAACGGGATCAGGGTGCCGGCCAATGCCGCCGCCACAAGGTTGATCACCATCGCGGCGCCGATGGTGAGCGCGATGCGCGGATCGTGGAACCAGAGCCATGTGACGGCGCCGACGATCAGCGCGAACATGAAGCCGTTGGCGCCGCCGACGATGATTTCCTTGAGCACGAAGCGCAGCGCGTTGGCCGTGGTCAGCTCCCCCATGGCCAGCGCCCGCACCGCGACCGTCACTGTCTGGGTGCCGGCATTGCCGCCCATCGAGGCCACGATCGGCATCAGGACCGCCAGCGCGACGACCTTCTGTAGCTCGTCCTCGAACCGGCCGATGACGGAGGACGCCAGGAAGGCCGTGCCGAGGTTGACGAACAGCCACCCGAAGCGGGAGCGCGTCGTGCGCGCCGCCGGCTCATGGATATCGATGCCGCTGACGCCGCCCATGCGGGCGAGGTCGTCCTCGGCCTCCTCGTCGATGACATCGACCACGTCGTCGACCATGATCACACCCAGCAGGCGGCGCTCGTTGTCGACCACAGGGCAGGACACGAGGTTCTGGTCACGAAAGATGTGCGCGACCTGCTCCTGGTCGGCCGTGACCGGGATGCTGGGGATGTCGGGGTCCATGATATCGACCACCGGCACCGGTCGTTTCGTGCGCAGCATGCGGCCCAGCGCGACGCTGCCGCGCAGCCGTCGTTCGGCATCGATCACGAACAGGTCGTAGACGTCGTCGGGCAGGTCCGTGGCGTCACGGCAATGATCTATCACCTGGCCGACCGTCCAGGTGTCGGGCACCGCGACCAGCTCGCGCTGCATGAGGCGGCCGGCGCTATGCTCGGGATAGGCCAGCGTCTCCTCGATGACGGCGCGATCGGCGGCCGGCAGCTCCGACAGCACTTCCCGCCGCTCGATTTCCGGCAGGACGCTGATGATCTCGGCGGCGTCGTCGGTGTCCAGCTCCTGGGCCGCGGCCGCGATGTCCTTCGGCCCGAGGTTCTCCAGAACCTCCTCGCGAACCTCGTCGTCGAGCTCGATCAGGGTCTCGGGATCGAGGTGACCCTTGAGGATGCCCACGAGCTGGTTGCGCGAATCAGGGGCTACCTGCTCCAGCAGATGGGCCATGCCGGCAGGGCTGAGATCCGCCGTCACCGCCCGGATCTCATCGACACGACCATGCTCGAGATGCTCGAGGACCAGCGCGATCAGGCTGGGCGTCACCTCGTCCAGGGCCGACCCGGATTCGATGCTGTCACGTGCGGCGTCGGTCATGGCGGGCTACGTTCCGATCCTTGCCGCCGTGACCTTACGGCCCGCGGCGGGTTTGGTCCTGTGCGTCGACAGCCGCCAGGGCAGCCATGTTCACAATGCCGCGTGCCGTCACCGACGGCGTGAGGATGTGCGCCGGACGGGTCGTGCCCAGCAGCATCGGCCCGACATGCAACCCGTCGGCCGCCACCTTCAGCAGATTGAAGGCGATGTTGGCGGCGTCCAGCGAGGGGCACACGAGCAGGTTGGCGGCCCCCTTCAGCCGCGAGCGCGGGAAGATGGCAAGCCGTATGCCCTCGTCCAGCGCCGCGTCGCCCTGCATCTCGCCTTCGACCTCGAGGTCGGGGGCGCGCTCGTTCACCAGCGCCAGGGCCGCGCGCATCTTCACCGCCGAGGCGGAATCGGAGCTGCCGAAGCTGGAGTGCGACAGCAGCGCGATCTTGGGCTCGATGCCGAAGCGGCGCACCTCGTCGGCCGCCAGCAGCGTGGTGTCGGCGATCTCCTCCGGATCGGGATCCTCATTGACGAACGTGTCGCAGATGAACAGCGAGCGCGTCGGCATCACCAGCAGGCTGAGCGCGGCCATGCGCTCGACGCCCGGCCGCAGGCCGACGACATCTTGCACATGATTGAAATGCGTGCGGAAGCGGCCGAAGGCGCCGGCGATCATGGCATCGGCATCGCCGCGGCGCACAGCCAGGGCGCCGATCAAGGTGGGGCTGGAGCGCACCAGGTTGCGCGCCGTCGGCTCGGTGACACCGCGCCGCTCCATCAGCTGGTGATACAGGCCCCAATAGGCGTCGAAACGCGGATCGCTCGAGGGGTCGACCAGGTCGACGTCAACGCCGGGCCGGAAGCGCAGGCCCAGCCGTGCCATGCGGCGGCGGATGATGTCGGGCCGGCCGATCAGGATCGGCTGGCAGAGCTTCTCGTCGAGCAGGACCTGGGTGGCGCGCAGCACACGGTCGTCCTCGCCGGCGCTGAAGATCACGCGCTTGGTGTCGCGTCGTGCCTGGTCGAACACCGGCCGCATGACCAGGCCCGAGCGGAAGACGAACTGGCCGAGCTGGTCGCGATAGGCCGTGAAGTCGGCGATCGGCCGGGTGGCCACGCCGCTGTCCATCGCCGCCTTGGCGACAGCCGGCGCCAGCTCGACGATGAGGCGCGGATCGAACGGCCGCGGGATGATCTGCTCGGCGCCGAACTCGTCGGCATGCTGGCCAAAGGCCTTGGACACGACCTCCGATGTCTCCTGGCGCGCCAGGCGGGCCAGCGCGCGCACGCAGGCGATCTTCATCTCGTCGTTCACGATCGTGGCGCCGACGTCGAGCGCGCCGCGGAAGATGAACGGGAAGCACAGCACGTTGTTGACCTGGTTGGGGTAGTCGCTGCGCCCGGTGGCGACGATGGCGTCGTCACGCACCGCCTTGACATCCTCGGGCAGGATTTCCGGCGTCGGGTTGGCCAGCGCCATGATCAGCGGCTTGGGCGCCATGCGCGCCACCATGTCGCGCTTGAGCACGCCGCCGGCCGACAGGCCCAGGAAGATGTCGGCGCCGTCGATGATCTCGCCCAGCGTCCGCTTGTCGGTGTCGCGCGCGTAGCGTTCCTTCCAGGGATCCATCAAGGTGTTGCGTCCCTTGAAGACGACACCCTCGATGTCGCTGACCCAGATGTGGTCCTGCTTCACGCCCAGCTTCACCAGGACGTCGAGGCAGGACAACGCCGCTGCGCCGGCGCCGGAGCACACCAGCTTCACCTGGCCGATATCCTTGCCCACCAGCTCCAGGGCGTTGAGCGCCGCGGCGCCGACGATGATCGCCGTGCCATGCTGGTCGTCGTGGAACACCGGGATATTCATGCGCTCGCGCAGCGCGCGCTCGACGGCGAAGCACTCCGGCGCCTTGATGTCTTCGAGGTTGATGCCGCCGAAGGTGGGCTCCAGGGCGGCCACGATCTCGATCAGCTTGTCGGGATCGGTCTGGGCGATCTCGATATCGAAGACGTCGATGCCGGCGAACTTCTTGAAGAGGACGCCCTTGCCTTCCATCACCGGCTTGGCGGCCAGCGGCCCGATCGCCCCCAGCCCCAGCACGGCGGTGCCGTTGGTGACCACGGCCACCAGGTTGGCGCGCGCGGTCATCTCGGCGGCAGCGGCGGGATCGGCCACGATCGCGTTGCAGGCCGCGGCCACGCCCGGCGAATAGGCCAGCGACAGGTCCCGCTGGGTGGCCAGCGGCTTGGTCGGAACGACCTCGATCTTGCCCGCCCGTGGCTGGCGGTGATAGCGCAGCGCGCTGTCGGCGAGATCGTCGGTCATCGTCATTTCCCCTGCCGGTGGGAACGAAAGGGCCGCCCACCGGGGCGGCCCTGTCGCTGATCCCGTGCCGGCGTCAACCGGATTGGTGCGGCCGAGAAGACTCGAACATCCGTGATGTTGCTAGCACTTCAATATATTGATCCACAACACCTTTGGTTATCCGGAATACCGGACCTGCCCGGACGCGCCTGCTTTGCGCCCGTCGGGGCTAATGCGGCCATCAGCCGCCGGGGATTGCTGCGGCACGCAGCTCAGAAGGCGTCACGCCGTAGCGACGGCGAAATGCACGATTGAAATAGGACAGATCCCCGAACCCGACATCGAGCGCGATGGCGCTGATCTTCAGGTGGCCTTGGCGCGGGTCCGTCAGCAGGCGGTGCGCGCGCAGAAGACGTTGCGCAAGAACATACTCGGTAAAGGTTGTGCCCTCGCGTTCGAACAGCCGCTGCACCCACCGCGGCTTGACCCGATGCTGCGCGGCGATCGTTGCCACCGACAGGTCGGGCCGGTCGAGGCTGCTTGCGATGTCCTGCTTGATCGCGCCCAGCCGCGCTGCCCGCCCGCCTCGGCCCTGCGCGAGCTCGGCGGCGTCCCGCGCCGCCCCGATGGTGAGCGCAACAAGGTCGTGAATATGCGTGACAGCCTGCCTTCGCAACTCGGGGACCGCAAAGGTTCCCGCCGCCTCGAGGATGTCCAGATAGCCATCCAGCAGCCGCAGCGCTGAATTGTTCGCCGCGATCGTCCGGCCGTACGCGGCATCGAGGTCGGCAACAAACGGCGAGATCATGCGCACCGGCACGCGCAGGAGGCTTACGGATTTCTGGTCAGGTCCGCCGAAGAAAGCCGGCTCGGCCCCGGTCAGGACGACCAATTCGCCGGGCCCCATGCTGAGCGTGCGGCCGAGGTGTTGAACCTCGTAGCTGGAAGTGAACCCGGAAATCACGATGACATCGTCGTGCTCGATGAGCTCACGGGACCGACGGTAGATCGCGGCCGAACGAGAGGCCCGGTACAGAGACAGGCCGGGCATCTGGCGCAGCGTGATGGCCGTATGAAAGGATTCTCCCGCCAGCGGCTCGACGTGCACCTTCTGCAGATTTCGGCCGAGTATCTCATGCACGGCCTCAAGGCGCGCGTGCGGTTCATAGTCCTCGGTCGAGAAGCGAACGACGGCGCAATCGCCGGTATCGGGGGCAGGCGCGATGGTGCTCGAAGCGCTCATGTCAAGCTCACCTCGATAATGGTCGGTCGGTACCTTCCGCCGCGTTCACCTGAGCCGCTCGCTGTCCGGGCGAGTCAACTTTGCACCAGGATGATTGCCAGCAGGCGCAAAGAACCGTTGGTCGAGCCCTCTTGGAGGGCTGCCACCACATCATGTGAACGCTAACGCAACCGGCAGGGCCCTATTCCGCATCAACGAAGGCTTCGGTCAGCTGGTCGCTCCAGTCCCACTGAATTGTCGTGCCAGTCCAAGAGCCGACAACTCGAGACCGCTAAAGAGACAGATATATAAGTGATTAATTACCCATTTTCTGAACTTTGACAACCAGGAGAATTCGATGAGCGATCTGTTGACCCGTAAGGCGGCGACCACGGCTGGCCAACCATCTCTTTCCTGCAATACCAAGGCCGCCGCAGTTGCCATTCTCAAGAACAGCCCAACACTGGATGCCAGGACCAAGATGATGCTGACGCCTTACTTGGTGGACGGCATCATCAGCGCAGAGGCAAAGCGAATTGGAAAATGGGAGCGGCGGGGCGAAACGTACCTCTGGATGGAATGGGATTGGCTACGCCAAATTGCAGGAGGGGTGGGTCCAGGTCAGCTCTATCCGGCGGCCTACAATGAGGTGATGCAGAGGCTGAACCCCGAACTGAAGCAATATCTGGTGCATATGGGTGTAAACTGTGGTGCCGGCCAGCATCGGGGATGTGGCGAGTTTCCCCTGACCCTCAAGGGCTATCCCCTGGATGTCATGGATCCGGTCACGGCTGATTTCTTCATTGCCGCGACTCTTGCCCTTAAGATCAAGGAGTCGCTGAAGCCGGGCCGCAACGCGGACGACCAGCTGCAATTCGGCATCGGCCGCTACTTCGGCGCCTTCAGCTCGCTCCAAGCCGCGCAAACCGCCATCTGCCCGCAGAACCCCTCAAGCGTCGTCCACTATCCGCCCGTCAGGGACTGGCTGCTACGTTCCAGCAGTCCAAGGGACAGGGACGTGGCAGCTTATATCCAGGAGGTGTTCGGCCGCCGCTGATCTGGCGAACACAACCTTGGCCATCGTCTCGGCTACCGCGTCATCCGATGGGTTCCAGTCTGGGCAAAGCACCCACCGACACATGGAAAGGGCGCTCCTCAGAGCGCCCTCTCCATACCCTGGATCTCGGTCAGGTCTTCACGACCATTCGGTCATTCGCCAGAGACCGCTGCGGCGCGGAGTTCTGAGGGCGTCACGCCATAGCGACGGCGGAATGCACGATTGAAATAGGACAGATCCCCGAACCCGGCATCGAGCGCGATGGCGCTGATCTTCAGACCAACATGGCCTGGATCCGTCATCAGGCGATGCGCGCGCTCAAGACGTTGCGTAAGAACGTACTCAGTAAATGTCGTGCCCTCACGTTCGAACTGTCGCTGGACCCATCGCGCCTTGACCCGATGCTGCGCGGCGATCGTCGCCACGGACAGATCGGGCTGATCGAGCCGGTTTGCGATGTCCTGCTTGATAGCCCGCAACCGTGCCGCCTCGCCGCCCCGGCTCCTGGCGATCTCGGCTGCGTCGCGTGTCGCGCCGATGGCAAGCGTCATGAGATCGTGTATATGCGTCACGACCTGCTGTCGCAGGTCAGGTGCGGCGAAACCCTCGGTCTTCTCGATGAGGCCGATGTAGCGGATCATAAGCCGCAGTGCCGGATTGTGCGCCGGGATGGACCGGCAATAGGCAGCGTCGAGGTCGGCAACGGACGACGACAAGATGCGCCGCGGGGCCCGCACGTTGATGTATTGGCCGTACGACGGCACCTTCAGGCAGGCCGGCTCCGACGCGGTCATCACGCTCGCCTCGCCCGGCTTCAGATCGAGCGCGCGGCCGAGTTGACGCGCCTCGCAGGCGGAGGTCAGGCCGATGGTCATGAACACATCGTCGCTGTCGATGAACTCCCGCGGCAAACGATAGATCGCTGCGGATCGTTGCGCCTTCGCGATCCCCAGGCCCGGCATGCGCCACAGGGTGGCTTCGGTACGAAACCCCTCGGCCGAGAGGGGCTCGATATCACGCTTCGACAGCGTCCGGCCGTAGATCTCACGGCACGCATCCAGGCGCTCGTGCGGCGCATAATCGTCGGTCGAGAACCGGACCACAGCGCAATTGCCGTAGTGGGCGACAGGTGGAATCGTGCTCGAAGTGCTCATGTTCAGCTCACCTCGATGTTGGTCACTCCGTGCGTGTCGCCGCGCCAACCTCTCAGGTCCCCGTTCTACTCGATTGTCGCGGCAGTCCAAGAGGGAACGGGTCGAGACCCTTAAGATAGCACAAATAATGATTGAGTGCCCACTGATAAATTTCAACAGCAAAATGAATTCGAGAAGCGATCTGTCGACCCGGCAAGCGGCGCCCGGGCCTGGCTGCACCCGCCGGCACATGAAAAAGGCGCTCCTAAGAGCGCCCTCTCCATACCCTAACCGGCCCGTTCGATTGGTGCGGCCGAGAAGACTCGAACTTCCACGGTGTTACCCGCTAGCACCTCAAGCTAGTGCGTCTACCAATTCCGCCACGGCCGCATCCGATCGGCCAGTCGGGGTGGCCCACTGAAGGAGCCGGGCGGGAGATAGCAAATCGACTCGCCCAGGGCAAGGCTGCGCCGTCACGGAAAGGCCTGCCATGGACGGATACGGCCGACCGGCCCATATTGCCGCCATGACCGGACCAGCCGACCCGGAATGGCGGATCGAGGACCACGCCGTGCCCTATCCCGAGGCGCTGGCGGCAATGGATGCGCGCGTCGCCGCGATCCATGCCGGCACGGCGCCCGAGCTGGTGTGGCTGCTGGAGCATCCGCCGCTCTACACCGCCGGCACCAGCGCCAAGCATGCCGACCTGCTCGTGCGCGACCGGTTCCCGGTCTATCCCACCGGCCGCGGCGGCCAGTACACGTATCACGGACCGGGCCAGCGCGTGGCCTACCTGATGCTCGACCTGCGGCGCCGGCGCATCGGCGTGCATCGCTACGTGCGCCATCTCGAGGAATGGGTGATCCGCGCCCTGGACCGCCTCAATGTGCGCGGCGAGCGGCGTGAAGGCCGCATCGGAGTCTGGGTGACACGGCCGGACAAGCCACCGCGCATGGCGCTGGACGGCATGCCCCACCCCACCGAGGACAAGATCGCGGCCATCGGCGTGCGGGTGCGCCACTGGGTGGCCTTCCATGGCGTGGCCATCAACGTCGCGCCGGACCTGACGCATTTCGGCGGCATCGTGCCTTGCGGCATCAGCGAGCATGGCGTGACATCGCTGGCCGATCTCGGCCTGACCGCCGGCATGGCCGACCTCGACCTGGCCCTGCGCGCGACGTTCGACGACGTTTTCAGCGCCGAGCCCGCGCCGGCCGAGGCGATCGGCGTTGACGCCACGCTCGCAACGGCCTGACGCCGGCGCCCGCCCCTACCGCACCACCGGCCCTTGCGGCGATGTCCCCTGCTGCGGGTTCTGCTGCCACTGCCCCGGAGGCTGCTGCCACTGGCCGGGCGGCATGGGCGGCGGCTGCCATTGCCCTGGCGGCATCTGGCCCATCGGCACCTGCGGCGGCATGCCGTAGCCCGGCGCCGCGGGCGCCATGCCCGCGGGCACTGCGACCTGGCGCGCCGACCGCCGGCCGCGGCCGAGGAACCAGAGACCGAGCGCGATCCCGACGCCGACAACCAGCACCAGGATGCCCACGATCGGCCGGTAGTACAGCCAGGCGACGGCAATGGTGATCGCCGACAGCACGGCCGTCATCGCCAGCCCGATCGCCCCCGTGCCCAGGCCGATGATGTCGCCGAGGAACGGAATGACATCACCCACCACGCTCAAGGGCCGGAAGAACAGCACGAAACCGATGAACATGACCAGCGCACCGACCGCGCGCAGGATCCAGGTCATGACCGTGTTGGCATCCTGGGCCGCCGTGAACATCTGCGCCGCCGGCACCACCCCCTTCTCGACCATCAGCAGGCGGTCGCCAGCAGCGGTCTGATAGGGCGCGAAGCCGTTGCCGGCCTGCTGCGCCACGACGCTGATCTGGCTCGCCGTCACCGCCTCGTACGAAATCCGCAGGTCGCCGATCTGGGGGCTGTCCGGGTCGCGGCCGACATAAAGACGGCCATCGACGACACGCACGGGCTCGCCCACGGTCTGCCGTGCACGCGCTTCGGCAGCGGCATCGACGGACAAGGGCTCACCGCCGCTCAGCCGGCCCAGGACATTCGGCGATGCATCGAAGGCACCCAGCGATGCCTTCGCGACCGTGACGCTGCGGCTGCTGTAGCGCATCGGCGGGTTGTGATGGTTGCCCGGCTGCTTGAAGCGCGTCGAGTCATGCAGACGATCGCTCCATTCGCGGACGTAGCTGTAGGTCGTGACCGTCTCCTCGCCGCCGCCGAGCTTCTTGCGGGTTTCGCTCCGGCTCTCCTCCTTCCACTGGTACATCTCGACCTTGCGGATCAGGCGCACCGCCTGTGCCGTGACGCCGAACTCGGCGTCCGACACCGAGCCGCCCAGGGTCAAGGGGCCGGCGACATGCACCAGCTTGCCCTGGTTGGCCGGGTCGACACGATCGGCCGACACGGATTGCACGATGCCGGCGCCCTCGGTCAGGGAACGTGCCGTGGTCACGGCCCGGCCCTCGTTCCAGAACAGCAGGACCACCGATACCGGAATCAACAGCAGGCCGATCAGGACGCCGACAATGGCCTGCTTCAGCCGCCCGAACCAGGACGTCTGGGTCGTCTCGGTGAAGCTGTCGCCGCCGTAGCCGCCGGCACCGCCTGGTCCGTCAGACCACGACGGGCCGCTTGCCTGATTGTCGTCGGACATTCCGACTCTCCCCGGAGCCGCGCGCCCCTGTCCCATTCTACGCCGCAGCACGCCAGCGCCCAAACAAAAAGTGATCGCTCGCCCCTAGACGGTCGGTTTATGCGCGAAGCCGTCCAGCGCCGGGGCTATCGCGGGTTCGGCATCGACGGCGTCCACGCGCGCCAGCGATGGCCCCCGGCGGCAATCGGCGAGCATGTGGTCGACAATGGGGCGCGGACCGACGAACAGCGCCTCGACGGAGCCGTCGACGCGGTTGCGCACCCAGCCACGCAGACCCAGCGCCCGGGCGCGCCGCACGGTCCAATCGCGGAAGCCGACACCTTGCACCCGACCGCGGATACGCGCCTGGACCGCGATGATGTCGTTGTCGGTCGATGCCGTCATGATGGCACCTCCTCAGCCTGACAGCGCCTGCCAGCCGTTCTGCACCGTCAGCACGATACCCGAGGCGGCCAGCAGCAGCAGCACGATGCGACGGAACTGCATCGGCGAAACGTGCCGGTAGGCGCGTGCGCCAAGCCAGGCTCCGCCAACCAGGCATGGCAGCAGAATCGCAAAGCGTTCGAGCGTCGCCACGGTCACGTACCCTGCCACCACGAGCCCGGTCAGGGACACGATATGGCAGAAAGTATTGAAGACCATGAACAGCGCGCGCTGGCGCTCCTTGGTCCAGACGCGCGCCACGGCCCACATCGCGGGGACGACGCCGCTCAGCCCCGCCAGGCCGCCGAGCACGCCGCTCAGCCAGCCGATGGCGACCTCGGCCACCAGCCCATCGCGCGGGCGGGGACGCAGCCAGGGCCCGATCACGAGCTGGAAGGCGGCGAAGGCAATCAACAGCAGGCCGACGAACAGGCGGAACAACCCGAGATTGATATGCGCGATCAGCAGCGTGCCGATCGGCAGGCCGACGATCGCACCGGCGATGTAGGGCGCCACCAGCTTCGGCTCGACGTCCCGCAACACGCTCGGCATCGCCGTAGCCTGCGACACCAACGAGCCGAACACCACCATCGCCGCCAACTCGGCAAGCGGAAAGCGCCAGATCCAGAACGACAGCGACACCAGGGCGAAGGCGAAGCCCGACAGCCCCGAGACGAAGGCCGCGGCGATGGCGCCGGCGAGCAGGACGATCAGGTCAGTGGCGGCCATCGTCTATGCCGAATCATTGCGGCAACGCGAGGAGGCCCCCGCGAAAGGAGGCTCCATGCGCGGCAGACGACGAATCGATCAGGCGAATTCGAGGATCTTCTGGTCGACTCGCAGGCTGTCGCCGGGGTTGGCGTGCAGCTTCAGCACCGTGCCGTCGCGCGTGGCGCGCAGCACGTTCTCCATCTTCATCGCCTCGACCTTGGCCAGCGCCTCGCCGGCCTTGATGTCCTGCCCTTCGTGGACCTCGACCGAGACCAGCAGGCCCGGCATCGGCGACAGCAGGAATTTCGAGGTGTCGGGCGGCGCCTTCTCGGGCATCAGCTTCAGCAGCTCGGCGCGGCGCACCGTCAGCACCAGCACGTCGGCCTGGCCGCCGGCATGGAACAGCAGGAAGCCGGCGCCCTTGGTGTCGACCTGCGCCACCACCCGCTTGCCGTCGACGCGGCCGCTGAACAGCGGCTCGCCCGGTGTCCACGTGGTCTCAACTTCCAGCGTGCGCTCGCCGGCGCGCACCGTGAACAGGCTGCCGCCGCCCGCGACATGCAGGCGATGATGCTCCTTGTTGAGCACCACGACGATGTCCTCCTCGAGCGCCGGCCGGTCGGGCGTCGTGCGGCCGTTCAGCCGCGCCGCCCGCAGCGTGGTGATCTGGTCGATCGTGGCGGCAATCGCCGCCAGGACCGTGGGATCGCGTGGCGGCAGGTCCTTGGCGGAGAACCCGCTCTTGAACTCCTCGGCGATGAAGTTGGTGGTGAGCTGGCCCGAAGCGAAACGCGGATGCGCCATCAGCGCCGCAAGGAAGCTGATGTTGTGGTTGAGGCCGCGAATGTAGAATTCATCGAGCGCGCGCAGCATGCGGTCGGTCGCCGCCGCCCGATCCGGGCCATAGGCGCACAGCTTGGCGATCATGGGATCGTAGAACATGCTGATCTCGCCGCCCTCGTGCACGCCGGTATCGACGCGCACGTCGCCCGACGTGACGTCGGGCGGCAGGTACTTCACGACCCGGCCGGTCGAAGGCAGGAAGTTGCGGAACGGATCCTCGGCATAGACGCGTGCCTCGATCGCCCAGCCCTTGAGCTCGACGTCGTCCTGCGTGAACGGCAGCTTCTCTCCGGCCGCCACGCGGATCATCAGCTCGACCAGGTCCAGGCCCGTCACCAGCTCGGTCACGGGATGCTCGACCTGCAGCCGGGTGTTCATCTCGAGGAAGTAGAAATTGCGGTTCTTGTCGACGATGAACTCGACCGTGCCGGCCGACTTGTACTGCACCGCCTTGGCCAGGGCGACCGCCTGCTCGCCCATCGCGCGGCGGGTCTTCTCGTCGAGGAACGGACTGGGAGCCTCCTCGATCACCTTCTGATGGCGACGCTGGATCGAGCATTCGCGCTCGCCGAGATAGACACAGTTGCCATGGCCGTCGGCCAGCACCTGGATCTCGATGTGGCGCGGCTCCTCGACGTACTTCTCGATGAACACGCGGTCGTCGGCGAAGCTGGACTTGGCCTCGTTGGTGGCCGAGACGAAGCCCTCCTTGGCCTCGGCGTCGTTCCAGGCCAGGCGCATGCCCTTGCCGCCGCCGCCGGCCGACGCCTTGATCATCACCGGATAGCCGATCGAGCGCGCGATCTTCACCGCCTCGTCGGCGTTGGGGATCACCTCGAGATGGCCGGGCACGGTGCTGACATTGGCGTTCTTCGCCAGGATCTTGGACTCGATCTTGTCGCCCATCGCGTGGATGGCGTGCGAATCAGGGCCGATGAAGACGATGCCGGCCTTGGCCAGGGCAGCCTGGAACTCCTGCTTTTCCGACAGGAAGCCGTAGCCGGGATGCACGGCCTGCGCGCCGGTCGACTTGCAGGCCTCGACGATGCGGTCGACGACGAGGTAGCTCTGGGCCGAGGGCGGCGGACCGATGAACACCGCCTCGTCCGCTTCGCGCACATGCAGCGCATCGGCATCCGCCTCGGAATAGACCGCCACCGTCTTGATGCCCAGGCGGCGGGCGGTGCGGATCACGCGGCAGGCGATCTCGCCACGGTTGGCGATCAGGATCTTGTCGAAGGGCGGCCGCGTCGGCCGTGTCGCCGCCGTCTTCGCCGCCGCCGCCGTCAGGTGCTGGCCGTCCGCAACCTTTGCCGAGGCCGGCTTGGCTGTCTTCGATGCCGGCTTCTTCGCAGCGTCCTCTTTCCGGGCCGTGGCCATTACCCTTGCTCCTTCACAGACATCGTTCCATGGACCGGCCGTTCAGGCAGATCCAAAACACGGATCACGAACGCCAGCCGCTCGGCAACCTCGGCCAGCGCCTTGTAGCGTCCGGACGCACCGCCGTGGCCGGCTTCCATCTCGGTGTGCAGCAGCAGCACATGGTCGTCGGTCTTCAGCGTGCGCAGCTTCGCCACCCACTTGGCCGGCTCCCAGTACGTAACACGCGGATCGTACAGCCCGGCGCTGACCAGCATCGTCGGGTAGGCTTGCGCCACCACGTTGTCGTACGGGCTGTAGCTGGCCATGTAGGCGTGGAACACCGGATCGGCCGGGTTGCCCCATTCGACGTATTCCGGCGGCGTCAGCGGCAGGCTGGCATCGTGCATGGTCGACAGCACGTCGACGAAAGGCACCATCGCCAGCACCGCCGCGAACAGCTCCGGCCGCTGGTTCGCGACCGCGCCCATCAGCATGCCGCCGGCGCTGCCGCCCATGGCCGCGATCCTGCCGGGCGCCGCGACGCCGGCGCTCACCAGGTGCTCGGCGCAGGCAATGAAATCGTCGAAGCTGTTGCGCTTCTTCAGCAGCTTGCCGTCGTCATACCAGGCCCGCCCCATCTCCTCGCCGCCGCGGATATGGGCGATCGCCCAGATCATCCCGCGGCCCAGGAAAGGCAGGCGGTTGGCGGAAAAGCCGGCATCCATCGACATGCCGTAGGCGCCGTAGCCGTACAGCAGGACCGGCGCCGGGCCATCGTCCACGGTCGCGCGGTGGCGGACGAGCGAGATCGGCACGCGCACGCCATCCTTGGCCGTCGCCCAAATGCGCTCCACGACGTAGTCATCAGGCGCGTGCGTGGGCACGCTTGTCTCCTGCACGATGTCAAGACGCGCCGTCGCCACCTCGTAGTCGTACCAGGTGCGCGGCCGCGCCGGCGATTCGTAGATCAGCCGCAGGGTGCGCCGGTCCCATTGGTGGCCATCGAGCGCCGAGATCGTGTAGGCGGGATCCGGGAACGAGATCACCTTGCCCGCCGACGCATCGCGGTGCTGCCCCGTCACCACGCGAACGCGCTTCTGCGCCTGGGTGCGCTCGACCAGCCACCAGAAGTCACGCGCCACGCCGAAGCCGCTGATCAGCGCCTGATCGGACGGCGGCACCACCTCCTGCCATCCCGACTCGCGCGGATCGTCGAGCGGTGCGCGCACCAGTCGGAAATTGTGGTGGCGGTCGTTGGTGCGGATCAGCAGCTCATCGCCGCGGTCGGCCACGTCGTATTCATGGTCGGGCCGGCGCGCCAGCACGAGGCGCGGCACCGCCTCCGGCTCGGCCAGCGGCACCAACCGGGTCTCGCTGCTGTTCTTGGCCGCCGATTCGATATGCAGGAAACGGCCCGAGGCGCTCTCGCCGATCCCAACGAAAAAGACCGGATCGGTCTCCTCGTAGATCAGCGGATCCTCGCCCGCATCCCCCAGCCGATGGCGGTGCACCCAGCGCGGCCGCTGCTTGTCATCCTGCCGGATGTAGAACAACGTGCGGCCGTCCGCCGACCAGCCCAGGCCCGACGAGCACGGCACCGCGGCCGTGTGCACGTCGGCGCCGGCTTGCAGGTCGCGGATCCGCAGACGCAGCCGCTCCGAACCGTCGATATCGTCGAGGATCGCCAGGAAGCGGTGGTCGGGCGAGACGGCCCAATCACGCACCGCATAGAAGCCGTAGCCCTCCGCCTCGCGATTGGCATCCAGGATGATCGTCTCCGGCGCCTCGAGGGTATCCTTGCAGTACCACAGCGGGTACTCCCGGCCCGGCTCGAAGCGCGCGCCATACCATCGACCATGGAGCCACGACGGCGGCGGGCTTTCGTCGGGGATCACCAGCGCCTTGAACTCGTCCAGCAATGCCGGCCGCAGGTCGCTGCTGCCGCCGAGCACCGCATCGACATAGGCGTTCTCCGCCTTGAGGTAGTCCAGCACCGCCTCGTCGCGCACGTCCGGATAGCCGGGATCCCGCAGCCAGTGGAAAGGGTCCTCGCGGCCATCGGCATGCCGATGCGGCACCTGCCGCGCGCGCGGCGGCGGCGGAAAGGCCGATTGGCGGAAGGGGTTCTGCGACGTCATGCCGATGGCGTGGCTCAGAGCGGGATGTTGCCGTGCTTGCGCCACGGATTCTCGAGCTTCTTGTTCTTCAGCAGCGCCAGCGCCTTGCAGACCCGCCGGCGCGTGCCGTGCGGCATGATCACGTCGTCGATGAAGCCGCGGTTGGCGGCCACGAACGGGTTGGCGAACTTCTCACGGTATTCCTTCTCGCGGGCCGCGATCTTGGCGGGATCGCCGATGTCGGACCGGAAGATGATCTCGACCGCCCCCTTGGCGCCCATCACGGCAATCTCGGCGCCGGGCCAGGCGTAGTTGACGTCGCCGCGCAAGTGCTTGGACGCCATGACGTCATAGGCGCCGCCATAGGCCTTGCGGGTGATCACCGTGACCTTGGGCACCGTCGCTTCGGCATAGGCATAGAGCAGCTTGGCGCCATGCTTGATGATGCCGCCGAACTCCTGGGCCGTGCCCGGCAGGAAGCCCGGGACATCGACGAAGGTGACGATCGGAATGTTGAACGCGTCGCAGAAGCGCACGAAGCGCGCCGCCTTCTTCGATGAATCGATGTCGAGGCAGCCGGCCAGGACCATCGGCTGGTTGGCGACGAAGCCCACCGTGTCGCCGGCCATGCGGCCGAACCCGGTCACGATGTTGCCGGCATAGTCGGGCTGCAGCTCGAAGAAATCGCCTTCATCGACAATTTTAGCAATCAACTCTTTGATATCATAAGGCTTATTCGGATTGGCCGGAACCAGGGTATCAAGTGAGAAATCGTCCCGCGCCGGGTCATCGGCCGTTGGCCAATGCGGCACCTTCTCGCGATTGCTGAGCGGCAGGAAGTCGTAGAAGCGACGCAGTTGAAGCAATGCCTCAACATCATTCTCGAAGGCCACGTCCGCCACACCCGACTTGGTGGTGTGGGTGACGGCGCCGCCAAGCTCCTCCTGCGTCACCGTCTCATGCGTCACCGTCTTCACGACATCGGGACCGGTGACAAACATGTAGGAGCTGTCCTTCACCATGAAGATGAAGTCGGTCATGGCCGGCGAGTAGACCGCCCCGCCGGCGCAGGGGCCCATGATCATCGAGATCTGCGGAATGACGCCGGAGCTCATCACGTTACGCTGAAAGACATCGGCATAACCCGCGAGACTATCGACACCTTCCTGGATTCGTGCACCGCCCGAATCATTGATGCCGATCACCGGCAAGCCATTCTTCATGGCCGTGTCCATCACCTTGCAGATCTTCTGCGCATGAGCGTCGGACAGCGCGCCGCCGAACACCGTGAAATCCTGGCTGAAGACCATCACCGGGCGGCCATTGATGGTGCCGTGGCCCGTGATCACGCCGTCGCCCGGGATACGCTGCGCCTCCATGCCGAAATCAGTGCAATCGTGCTCGACGAACATATCGAACTCCTCGAAGGAGCCCTCGTCGAGCAGAACCTCCAGCCGCTCACGTGCCGTCAGCTTGCCCTTGGCATGCTGCGCATCGATACGGCGCTCACCGCCACCCAGTCGCGCCGCGGCGCGCTTCTTCTCCAGGAGCTGGAGGATTTCCTGCATCGTGTTTCCCCGAACGGATCGGCCAAACGGCGGTTGCCCATAGCACTTGGGCCGGTGGGTTGCTAGGTGATCAGGCCGCAGAGTGAAACAATCTTGCGCAGGCAAATCTCTTCGGCAGAAGGATCGCGATCACATCGCGGCAGAATTACCAGAAACTCTATCGAGCTGTGATTTCAAGGGCTTGCGGATGGTCAAAATTACGCCGGAAAACGGCCAGAAATTACCAGAAACCCTCGCCGCCCGTGCAGCAACCGCATCGCGCGATGTCCGCACCCGAGTCGGTGCAAATGGTGAGAGCAAGAACGACATCATGAACTCCGCACCCAAGAATTGGGCCAGTAGACAATACCACTTTCTTAATTGAAGAACAAGAACAAAATAGCAACATAAATGACGAATGAGCTGGCCGGTGCAGCAGATGATCTGTCCGGTGCAAAACGACGTCGCGTTTGTTGACGCGCCGGAGCTGCCCCAGGGCCAGGGACGTTCAAGCTTCCCGATGAGGTAAGCCGAACCGGAGCAACCAGGCTGGCTGGAGGCAGCGGAACCGTTGGCGTGAGCGAGCGGACGTTCCGGCGCTGGTTCGGCGCTTGGAAGAGACAGAGGACGCAGGACTCTTGGATCGCGATTGGGCCGACGATCGGACCAACGGATGCCACCGCACCCGGCACCGGCCCACTTCGTGCACGCCAAAGCCGCGCCCACGAGTACTCTGGTGCATTGGACGCTGGCCAGCTCGCGCCCCATTTCCGCCACACGAGCTACAGCACACCGCAGTATCCGCTTCCTCTCACTCCCCCTCATCCGATTAGCACGTCGATTTCCTTCACCTCGACGAGGTTGGCGATTTCCGAATAAAGATCCACGGCTTGACCAGCCGCTGAGATCGAGATGACCAGCGAATAGCGCGCCTTGTCGGACACCCGCCGCTGGCCCGCATGTGATTTCCACCAGCCACCTACAGGATAGATCGCAATTGAATCGTGGCCGGCAAGCTCAATTGCACGCCCACGCCACAAATCGCAGTGCAGCGAGCCGGCTTGAACAGCCTTGGGCCCCAGCAGCCAGCAGCTCGTTTCCCCATCCGGCTCGGAACCGTCCTTTGCCTGGCTGGCAGAGATGCGGCTTCTGAACCGAGCCTTTGTTTCGGTCCGCTTTTTCATATCGAAGCGAAGCCCAAAAGACCGGTAGGTATCGGGTCGAGTTGCGGCCTTGCCGGTGACGTTTGGCTCGATGAAGTAGGAGAGCGTCACCTTCATGACGACGATCTCGTTCTCGATCTGCTCCAGCGCTGTCCTCGGCCAAGGCAGATCGTAGAAGTGCATCTCGTTGAATACGCCAGTCCGCCCGTCTGCCCCGACCGCGAAAGGCTGAATTTCGGCTTCGGCGATCAGCGTGACGTCATTTCGCGCGGAAAGGACGGCCCGCCCGATGTCGGGCACACCGTAACCGACTTCGCGCAGCATCTGCTGCTTCTCGACCTTCGACCCACCCTTCCAGTGGGCGCCGCGGCCGATGAACTGGTTGCGGATCGGTTGCGGCCACTGCGCCGAGTCGATTGTCAGCGCGCGGTGCGTCTCCGGCCAAAGGCCCGGCAAGGCGGCCTGCAAGGTGCCGATAAAGTTCCCGGCCATGCCTGCTGCCGCGCTTGTCGCCCAGAACGGCACCAGCGGTTCCGCCGCCACGTCCGACCCAGGCGCCAAGAGCGAAACGGACGGACTCCAAGCGCAGAAGCCGGTGGTGTCAGAGAGCATATTTCCAGCTTCGAACAACACCTCCGGCTTAATTGGCGTCAGGTCATCAGGGAGCGACTGCGATCCGCGGCTGAAGGGGCTGCGGTGGTTTGCAGGGACAACCGCCTCCAGGGCCGGCGACGGTGCAGGCGGCTGTTCCTTCCGGGTGAAGCCGCCGATTGTCAGGGTGTTCCAGCTCTGCGCAGGATCCTCGAGCGGCTGGGACGGCACAACGTTCACCATCATCCCGCCCGACACGTTGCCGGTTGCTGCCATCACCAAGCGCTTCGGTCGCTCCGACGCCGACACACCATCGACCATGTCCCCCGGCATCGATCCTGCCGCGATCTGATCGAGCGCCCCGCTCCAGCTCGACGGCCGGTCCGATGGAAAATCGGTCGCGGTGGTGGCGATACAAAAGCTGCGCCGTACGTCTGGCCGTTCCGTTTCAACCGAGGCGACCGCCCCTTGGGTGACCACACCGTAGCTCGGTGGCTTCGTAGGGGGAAAGCCGTCTGGCGGAAGGAGCTTCATCGACTCGACTGCGTGGGTAAGAGCCACTGGCCGCGTGTCGTTCATGAGCGGCTCCAGATCGCCGTAGAGCACGAGGCCGGCCAGAGCCGTTCCGTGTCCCCCCTCGGGATGATGATCGTCAGGCCCCCAGTCTGCATCATAGGCCCAAACGCCGCGCAGACCCGGCGAGATCAGTGGGTGAGCGGCGTTGACGCCGGTATCCAAGGCACACACCGCTGACGCGTCCTGAGCCGGCGGCGTCACGCGCGCCGCCAGCTCCGCGACCCAATCGTGCTGACCTAGCCTATTTTCGCCGCGTTCAAGGAATGGCTCGATCGTGCCCGTCGCCCGTCTGATCTCTGTAATCGCGCCCGGAGAACGCCCCGCAAAAGCGGCGACCGCGCTGGCTGAGGCATGAACGAACAAGACCGTCGTGTCCGGGAAGATGAGCCGATCTGAGTGGACGTCAAGGTTGGTGCTGCGCGCCAACGCTGCGAGCCGACCAGCAAGCACCACCGGCTGCCGCACCCAAAGCTCCCACCACATGATGTCGGTGGCAGCGAGATCGACGGTACCGGTGAAAAGGGAACTGACCTGAGTCGCGAGCACGGTCTCGACAACCTCGAACCGGTCGACGTACGGCCGACGCTGGTTGCCGGGATCGCGCCCATAGTCGGCAATCCTCTCCCGGAGATAATCGCGCGCGTCGTCAGGCACGAAGATCAGCGCGCTCTCCGAGCGATCATCGTTTCGCTCGGACCGCAATACGACGACGTCCTGCGCGGGAAACTCCAACGCAGCCGGTACCTTCGTGGCCTTGACCCGCGAGCCTTCGGCCGGCGGCATCGTCGTGACTTGGACGATCGCGCCCGGTTTGAGCCCCTCGATGGACAACCGCACATCTGCTTCCGGTACTGGAAGCTCTCCCAGCGCAACGGCAAGTTGATCAAGCAACGCCGCTGCATGCCCGGCATAGTCATCGCGAAGCGGCTTGCGCTTCTGGTTCCGGGCTGGAAAGGTGTAGGCTGCCGTCTCTCGGAAGTCGTCTATCGAGATGTGCGCGTTATTCCGCTCACCGTAATCTTGTGCCCCCGTCATAAGACCCTACGCGTATGTGAGATGTTCCATTGCGTCCGGCCAGCGGAGCCTCCCTAGCGACCGGACCGGCGGCGGAACTTCTGCTTGAGTGCTTGACGGTTTTGCAGAGCATCGCGCAGCGCCTCGGTCGACACCTTCGTCGCGCCTTCGAGGATTGCGTCCTTAATCACCGCGTCGGTTGCTCGCACCAACTCGCCCTGACTCAATCCTTCGAGCGCCCGGGCCAGATCCGGCGATAACTTCGAGACAAGCTTGAGCTTGCCGAGGCGGCGTTCAATGATCGCTCGCGCAGCCGCAGCATCGGGCACTGCGTATTCGATCACCTCGTCGAAGCGCCGCGCCAGCGCGTCGTCGAGTATCTCCACATGGTTCGTTGCGGCCAGCACGAGGCTGTCGGTAGAGTTGGGCTCCTCCATAAAGGCGAGAACGGAATTGAGCACGCGCCGAATTTCGCCCACGTCGTTCGGTTCGCCCCGACGCGCGCCGATGGCGTCAAACTCGTCGAGCAGATAGACGCCCCGTATCTGGGCAATCTGATCGAACAGCAGCCGCAGCTTGCCCGCCGTCTCACCGAGGAACCGGCTGAACAAAGACTCCAGCCGCACGGTGAACAATGGAAGCCGCAACTCTCCGGCAAGCGCCGAAGCGGTCATTGTCTTGCCAGTGCCCGGCAGCCCGACGAGCAGCATGTGCGTCGTAGGGGTTTGTCCGTGTTCGCGCAGGAGCGCGCGTTCGTGCTGCTGACGGACGACACGGGTCAGTCGCGCACGAACGTCGTCCGCCAGGACCATGCTTGCCAGCGTGATCTTGGGATAAGCGCTCTCGACGAGACCCTGAAGGTCGCCTCGGGGCCGAGCCAATGGGATCGGCGCCTGCCCACCGGCGGGTCTGCCCATCCGCTGCCGATCGCGTGCCTTCTGGACGAGGCGTTTCAGCTTCTCCGCCTCCTCTGTGTGTCCTTGCCGGGCCTCTTGGGCAGCGACCTGGAGCGCAATGGAGAGAAACTGGTCCTCATCGCCCTCGACGTGCGAGTTCAGGAGCGCGAGAAGGTGCTTTGCCGACATGCTCGCCTCCTTTCTTAGCCGCGACGGTTGAACTTAGAAGGTGCATTGGAGCACAACTGCCATAAATATATATAATTCTTGATCAAAGAACAACAACAATCCAGTGGCCGCCTAGCATGCCAGACTGGCGATAATCAGCGGCCGCGGTAGATGCAGTCCCAGCTCTGGTTGCTGACGAAGCGGTCGAAGCCGGCGCGGGGACCGCGGAACACGCTGCGATCGACCAGCTCGCCGGCGATCTTGCCATGCGGGAAATCGGCGATGGGGCCATTGTCGCCACTGGTGTACTGCCACAGGTTCCAGTCCGGCCACGGCGAGCCGGCGACGCGTGGCAGGATCATGCCGCCACGCAGGGGATTGCCCATGGCGTCGGTGCTGACCTTGTAGTTGGCGACCCAGAGCGGATTACGCGCCAGCAGCGCCCATAGTCCCGGCGTGTTGGCGATCTCATCGCGCTGCTCGTGGATGAAGTTCTCATAGGCGTAGACGAGCACGCCGCGGCCGGTGCGCGCCATGGCCCGGCGCAAAAAGCGATCGACCTCGGCGGCGCGCATGTAGTGATCCGGATCGTTGCCGTGCGGCTCCCAGTCGATGGCAAGCACCACCCGGCGCTGCGATGGCGGCAGCAGATCACACGCCGCCTTCACGACACGCAGGAAGTCGTCGGCCTGGCGATCGCCGGTGTCGGTCGGTGTCGCCCAGTGATAGGCGCCCAGCCGAAGGCCGGCGCGCGCGATCTCCAGGGTTCGGTCCGGGAACACCGAATCGACATCGTTGGGGCTGCCCGTGTCGCGCCCCAACGTGGCGCGATGAATGACCAGCCCGATGCCGTGCCGGCTCTTCAGCGTATTGTCGATCGGGATAGTGTTGTGGCTGGACAGGTCGAGCACAACCGACGGGTAGTCCCGGGGAGATACCGTCTTGGCCGCGACCGGCCGTGCCGAAGGTGACGCCGCGACGGACCGCTGCTGCGCGCTTGCCGGCATCGCCGCCAGCGACGCGACGCACAGGGCCAGGACTCTACCAACCACGTCTCCCCCTCGGCCCGGATCGCCAGGCCCATGACTGGACCCTCAACCCAAACGCACCCTACTACAGAATGCGGGCCGATCCCAGCAGCTCCAGAAAACGTGCGCCGGCACCGATGTCGCGCCGCAGACGCTGGTGGCGCTGGATGGCTTCCGAATCGTCACCCCACTTCTCGATCTCATACAGCGCGTCGAGCTCGGCCGCTTCGAAGGCAGCCGACGGATCAAGGTGGCGCTCCGATACCGCCAGCGCGAGCACGACCGATCCCATTGCCGTCGTCAGGTTGAACAGCGCCGACAAGCCGAAATCGCTGTGGGCGGCAACGGCCTGGACCAGTGCCGCAAGCGATTCCGGTGGCTGCGGCCGGTGCCGGATGCCGGCGGCAAGCTCCAGCGGCGCCGCGTAGCGCGTCGCGGCCCAATCCAGCAGCGGCTGCCAGACGCGCGCCTGTCGCACAACGAGATCCGTCGGCGTGTCGGCGCGGTAGCACAGCAGGTCGGAGCCGGCGTATCTCGCGGTATCGTCGATCACCTTGTGCCGCTGGCCGGTGACACGGTCGATGGCGGTGGCGGCGAGCCGCATCAACCCCATCTCGAGCGGCTTGATCTCGCCCTTCTCCGGTTGCTCGGTCCATTCCTGTGCAATCTCTGCCGCCAAGGCTTCGGTCGGCAATATCAATGGCCGCGCCGCGGGTGTGCGGATCGGCCGGTTGTCCAGCCGCACCTCGAAGCCGCCCGTCGCAGGCGCCACCGTCACGGTTTTGTAGAAACGCTTCATGGAGTCCCAGCACGCTCGTCGTGATCTCACCCCGTCCCGAACGGCTGGGCTATCGCACGGAGCAGGATTGCCCTGCCACCGGAAAAGACCCTCGCAGCGCCGGGGAGGTGCCGTGGCCGCGTCACCGGTTGCGGCGAGGCGTCGGCCGCGGCGGACGATACTCAGGTGCGACGGCCGGCGGGGGCGGCAGCTGCGAGCGCAGGCCCGGTCGCAGGCTGTCCAGCCGCGCCAACACGGTGGCGCAGGCATTGAGCCCGCTCTGACCGGCTGTGCGGGCTGCCGTCGTGATGGCTGCCGTCAGGCTGGCCACACGGGTGCCCGGCACGACGCCACCGGCCGACCGGGCGGCGGCGGCATCCGACTCGGCGCTGGCCTGGGCCAGCGTCCCCTTCAGCCGCAGCGGCAACGCGATCGACATCAACGCCAGCTCACGCGGCTCCGGCCACATCAGCAGGCCGAGCTGCTCGTTGCGAAGCTGGATATAGCCGCCCCCGATCGCCGTGAACCGTGGCGTGTCGAGCACCAGCTTGCGGATATTGGCGGCACCGCGCTCACCTTCCGGCCGGCCGCCGAACTCGACCTTGCCGGCGGCGCAGTTGAGCGTCGCCGGGCGGTCGCCAAGATTGAGCATGCGAATCCATTCCGGCGTCAGCAGGTGCGCCACATCCTTCGTGACCTGCGTCGATCCGATGACGAAATCCATGCTGCCGACGGCAAGGCCCAGCGACTCGCGCAGCGACCGCCCTGAGCCGCGCAGCTTCAGCTCCATATCGATCAAGCCGCCCTTCATGCCGGCCGACACGCCGAGCAGGGTCAGCAGCTCCTCCAGCGGCACCTTCGAGGTCGATGCGGTCAGGATCAGCACGGGCCCGGCGCCACTGGCGTCGATCTGGGCATCAATACCGAGCTGGCCGGTCCCGATCGTCACCGCCGGCCGCAACGTCAGCTTGCCGTCGTTGAGGATGAGGCTCACCGACAGCCCCTGCATCTTCACCGCGGCACCCACGACCTCGCCGATGCGCAACGCCAGCGATCCGTTCCAGCGCCGGATCGCATCGATGGGATAGGGATCACCGGGGATGACACGGCCGTCGGCCGGCGGTCGTGACGACAGGGCCGGCGCCACCACCGGTGGTGGCGCCGGCGACGGCGCGGGCGGCTGTGCCGCCTGCGCCGTCCCGGACGGGCCCGCCTCGCTGCCGCCGTTCGCCGGCGGTGACGGCTCGGGCGGGCGCGGCTGCAGGTCGGCAAGGTCGAAGCGATCAGCGGCCAGGTTCGCCACGACGATCGGCTTGCCCGCCTTGGTGGTACGGAAGATGAAGTCGCCACGCAGGGTGCTGTCGCCGATCTTCAGGTCGGTCACTTCCAGCTTGGTGCCGGAGCGTGGATTGGTCAGCTTCAGCTTCAGCGCGTAGGGTGCGGTCTCCGGCAGCGGCAGGTTCAACAGATTGCCGAGCAGCGCCAGGCTGCGCCCCTCGACCTCAGCCGCCATCTCCATCCGCCGCGAGGTCACCTGGCCCGTGATCGACACGGGCGCGCCACCCAGCGTGCCCTGCATGTCGAGATCGCCGGGCACGCCCTTGAACCAGCCGTCGAACGTGCCGGCCCGCTTCAGGGACAGCGCCAGGGCTTCGCTGTTGTTGATCCGGCCCAGGAATTCGCCGCTGACCGGCGCCGACGGCTGGGCCGCGAGGCCGATAAATCGATCGATGACAAACACGACGGCCGGCCGCTCCGCCGTCTCGCGCAAGGTCAGCGTCGATCCCTCGATCTCGACCCGGCTTATCCACGGCAGGCTGGGCGTGTTCTTGATGCGCAGCGACTGATGCTCGCTGGGGTGCGGCCCCGACCCTTCGACCGGCGGCTCCATCGCCAGGTTGCTGCGGCCCTCGCTGTCCCGCTCGATCAGAATGTCGGCGCCGAAGAGCTGGAGCCGGCCGATCCGGATCTCCCCCAGCAGCAGCGAGAACGGGTCGAGATGGAGCACCAGGCGCTTGATGCGGGCCATGTCGGGCCGCGAGCCGCCCGATGCGTTGGCCAGCACGACGTCCTCTGCGACGGCCGAGGGCGACAAGGTAAAATTGACACGCAGGCCGCCCTTCATCGCCAGCTCGCGGCCCGTCACCTTGCGCACCTGCTCGGCGATCTGATTCTGATAGCGGCTGAGGTCGCGGCTGCTGGCCCACAGGTAAAGCCCGGCCGGTCCCAGGATCAGCACCGCCAGCACCGAGGCCGTCATCAGCAGAAAACGCCGCACTCTTTCACCCGCTGTAGCAAGCCTTGCCGCCAACCGGATGTGGCGATGGCCCTTTTTACCGGGAACGAGACGGCGCGTCGCGCGGCATCTCCAGTCCCAATGTGGCGACCGTCGCCTCAAAATGCGGCGGTGGCGGGGCAAAGAGGCGCAACCTGTGCGCATCCTTGGCGGGATGCGGCAGTTCCAGCCGCGCCGCATGCAGGTGAAGCCGTCGGACAATCCCGGGCGCATCGATGACGGCGCGGTCGGCGCCGTATTTCACATCGCCCAGGATCGGTGTTCCCAATGCGGCGCAGTGCACCCGCAGCTGATGCGTCCGCCCGGTCAGAGGCCGCAGAACCAGCAGCGCCGCCTTCTTGCCGGCGACGTCGATGGTTTCGTAGTCCGTCACGGCGTGGTCGCCGCCGGCCTCGTCCACCACCATCGACTCGCGGCCGAAGGTGCCTCCTGTCCCCTTGGCCAGGGGCAGATCGATCGTGCCACGCGCCACCCGTGGCACGCCGACCACAACGGCCCAGTATTCCTTCAGGGTCGTGCGCTCACGGAAAGCCGCTGCCAGCCTGGCCGCGGCCGCCGCGCTGCGGCCGAGCACCAGCAGCCCGCTCGTGTCCTTGTCGAGCCTATGCACCAGGCGCGGCCGCTCCCCGGCATCGAAACGCAGCGCATCCAGGAGGCCATCGACATGAATTTGCGTGCGGCTGCCGCCCTGGACGGCAAGGCCGGGCTCCTTGTTCAGCGCGATCACGTGCTGGTCGCGGTACACGATGCTGGCCATCAGCGCCGCAGCCGCGCGCGGATCGGCAGCCGCCGCGCTGGTGGCGGACGGCGCCGGACCGGCCGGCTGCGAGCCCAGCGGCGGAATGCGGACCTGCTGGCCGGCGCTGAGGCGCTCGCCGGCCTGGGCACGTTTGCCATCGACCCGGACCTGGCCCGTGCGCAGCAGCTTCTCCAGGCGGCCATGCGAAAGCGCCGGATAGCGGCGACGGAACCAGCGGTCCAGGCGCAGGCCGGCCTCATCTTCGTTGACGGTGACCATCGCCACCGCGATCGTTTCACTCATGGGCCGACACTATCGGCGCGATTCCGTGCGGACAAGGCGAGCCACGTGCCAGCACGCTGCCCGCTCTCCGCTTGGACAAGGACACGCACCTTATCCCGGAAGGATGGTACTCTGTCGCATGCTTTCCTCGGCCCTGGCTGACAGCAGCACGGCGACCACGCCTCCCGCGGAATCGATCACGCTAGCGTCGCTATCGCCGGACGTGCCGATCGCGGTGGCGCCACAGGCCATTCGCGCCCTGCTCTTCCGGCCCGGCGGCGGTGCGTCGCGCGCGCCGGCCATGGTGATCCTGTCGAGCAGCGCCGGCATCCAGCGGCATCGCGAGCTGTTCTACGCCGACGCCATGGTGCGGGCCGGGATCTCAGCCTGCGTCGTCGACAGCTTCGGACCGCGCGGCGTGCGCACCACGGTCGTCGACCAGAGCCTGGTGACGGCCTACCAGATGGAATGCGACGCCCACGCCGCCCTGCAATGGCTGCGGCAGGACAGCCGCATCGACCCGGCGCGCATCGGCATCATGGGCGTGTCCAAAGGCGGCGTCGTGGCCGTCAACAGCGCCATTGCCGTGCGCCGGCGGTGGCGGGGCATCGATGACATCTTCGCCCTGCATGTCGGCATCTGCCCTGGATGCGTGGCCCAGCATCGCGACGCAACGACGACGGGCGCGCCCATGTTCCTGATGCTGGCGGAGCACGACGACTACACGCCAGCCCACTACGCCATCACCTACGCCGGCCGCATGCGCGATGCCGGCAACCGCGGCATCCGCATCAAGGTCTACAAGGCCCATCACGGCTGGGAGTCGATCGGGCCGGTCTACCACATCGCCAAAGCCCAGAACTTCTCCAGCTGTCCCAACCTGATCGAGGACGATGGCCGCCATTTCGTGCCAACCGCCGGCAGAACCATGTCGGAAAGCGACTATCGCGCCTGGGTGCGCCAGGCCGGCCTGCTGCAATACGGCGCGCATGCCGGCGGCGGCACGCTCGCCCTCAAGCAGCGGGCAACGGGCGACCTGATCACATTCCTGCGCGCCAACGGGTTCTGAGCCAGCGTGCGCGTGGCCGGCTGCGACAGCACCACGATCTTTCGTCGCAAGCACCGGCACTTGGCGCGCCCATGCGGCTGCAGCGCAGCCGCGGGCTGCCCCCAGTGTGGCAGCAATGCAACTAGCGCAATCGCTCATTTTTTCTTATATAACCGGTGAAAAGTTGGGAGATTGCTTGTGCTTAGGGGTATTCTGTCCGGTCCATGGGTCGGTCGCGTATGTTTTTGCGGCGTCCTGGCAATTTCCCTACTGAGAGGCGTTGAGCCTGCACGAGCCGAAGGCGACGCCACCGTTGTCGCGCTGAAGGATCGAATCCGCACGGCCATCCAGACCGCGACCGATGGCTCGGAGCCGATCCTGGCGGCCATCGGCAAGGTCTATGCCGAGCGCGAGCACACGTTGCTGTGGCTGGACCGGGGCAAGCCGACCCGGCGTGGCGAGGCGCTGCTCCAAGCGCTGAAGGCGATGCAGGACGAGGGCCTCGAGCCCGAGGACTACGACGTCTCGCTCATCGAGAAGCTGATGACCTCGGACACCCCGGTCGACCAGGCCCGGGCCGATTTCCTGCTGAGCCGGGGCCTGGTGCTGGCCGGAGCCGACATGTCCAGCGGCCGGGTCAACGCCAATGCCATCGACAAGGACATGTCCCCGGTGCAGCGCCGCCCCGACTACGCCGCGCTGGCGCGCGATGGCTTGGTGGCGTCCGATCCCCAGGCGTTCATCCAGTCGCTGGCGCCGGCGGGACGGCAGTATCCGGCGCTGAAGAAGGCGCTGGCGGAATGGCGCGAACGGGTGAAGACCGAGACCTACACCAAGGTGCCGCGCGGCGAGCTGCTGCGGCCCGGCAACTGCGACCCGCGCGTGCCCCTCATCCGCAAGCGGCTTTCGGAGACCGAGGCCGACGTTCCCACGGCGCAGGGCGACCCGAATTGCTATGACGACGGCCTGGTGGCGGCCGTGAAGCGCTTCCAGGACGCGCACAACCTCAGCGTCGACGGTGTCGTGGGCCCGCGCGTCACGGCATCCATGAACATCCCGATCGAAGAGAAGGTGCAGCAGATCATCGTCAACCTCGAGCGCCGGCGCTGGGCGCCGGAAGCTCCCGGCAGCCGCTATCTCCTGATCAATGCGGCCGACTACGCCGCCGTGTTCGTCGACGACGGGCAAGTCGCGTTCCGAACCAAGGTGATCGTGGGCACGGCCAAGGACCAGACGCCCGAGATCACCAGCACGATGCATAGCTTCCAGACCAATCCGTACTGGACGGTGCCGACCTCGATCGCCGGGGAAGAATACCTGCCGATGCTGCGCCGGGATCCCTACGCGCTGCAAAAGTCCAACATGCGCATCTTCGCCGACTGGAGCAGCGACACCGAGCTCGACCCGGGCACGGTCGACTGGACGAGCGTGAGCCCCAAGGCGTTCCCCTACCGCATCCGCCAGGAGCCGGGCGCGTCCAATGCCCTGGGCTACATCTTCTTCCCGTTCTCCAACAAGTACGGCATCTACGTGCACGACACGTCGAGCCGCTTCCTGTTCACCGAAGGCAGCCGCAACTTCAGCCACGGCTGCATTCGCCTGCAGAACCCCTTCGCATTCATCGAGGCAGCGGTGAAGGGTTCCACCAGCGTCAACCGCGCCAGGGTCGAGGCGATGGCCAACGGCGGCCGCCAGGCCAGCTTCGGCTTTCCTGCCCCCATCACCATCATGGTGACGTACCAGACGGTGTTCGCCGACGACAACGACAAGCTCCAGTTCCGCGACGACATCTACGGCCGCGACCGCAAGGTCTTCGCCGCGATGCGCAAGACACGCACGTTCGAGCGCGCACGGTAGGGATCAGAAGATACTCGGGACGTCCGCACGCGTTGAACCGGGCTGCCAATACTGACCGGCAACGCGTGCGAGCCTCATCATCACGAGATCAGTGACGGCCCCCCGCGGCGGCCGGCCGAGGCGACCTTGGCCTTCTCCCCGCGCTTGGCGGCGCGTTCAGCTTCGTGCTTCTCGATCATGCGCTGGGCGGCGTCGCTGCGCTGCCTGGACAGGCTGTCGCGGTTGGCAGTGACCCAGGCGTAGGACTCCTCACGCGCGACATTGCTGCGGTCGAAACAAGGCATCACGAAGCGCGCATAGAGCTCGTAGGAGCGCCTGGTCGCGTCCCAGTCGGCGATGTTGTTGGCCATGTGCAGCATGACACCGAATTCGCCCTGCTTGGCCTGCAGCTTCTTGATCAGGTCGATGGCGTCGTCGGGCGTGCCGATCACCCCGATCTTGTTGTCCAGCCAATAGTCGACCACGTCGGTGCCCGGCGGCACGTTGAACCGCGGCATGTTGTTGTTGATGTAGTCGAGATACTGCTGGATGCCGAAGCGCACGTTCCTGCGCGCCTGCTCGCGTGTCTCGGCGATGTGGAACGGCGCCACCAGCCGCAGCCGTTGCGGATCCATCCTGTGGCCATGCTCCTCGGCGATCTCACAGGCGGTTCGCCAGTTCACACCCAGCGCGTCGAAGCCCTTGGTCTCGGCGGCCGCAACGCACAGCATGCCGAGATTGTAGCGCCCGGCAAGGCGCCCGCCCGACGGCGTCACCGCGCTGGCCACCGCCACCTCCGGATACGGGTCGCTGTAGGGCAGCAGATGCAGGCGGGCCTGATTGAGCGAGTACCAGTCCGTCCTCTCGGTCACGACCTCGCCGCGGAACAGGCGCAGGATGACGTCGAGCGCCTGCTCCATGCGGTCGCGCTGCGTGTTGGGATCGATGTCGAGCATGATGGCGTCGGAAGCCAGCAGGCCCGGACCGGCGCCGAACATCACGCGGCCCCTGGTCTGGTGGTCGAGCTGGATGATACGGTTCGCGACCATCAGCGGGTTGTGATAGGGCAGCGAGATCACACCGGTGCCGAACCGGATGTGCCTGGTGCGCTCGGCCGCAGCGGCTATGAACACCTCGGGCGACGAGATGGTCTCGAAGCCGGCGGAATGATGCTCGCCGATCCAGGCTTCATGGTAGCCGAGCCGGTCGAGCCACTCCATCAGCTCGAGGTCGCGATGCAGCACGTTGTTGGGGTTCTCGTTCATCGCGTGGAACGGCGGCAGGAATATCCCGTGCCTCATCTTCGCCATCGCGCACTCTCCTCGGCCGGCCCTCTGACAGCGCATCGTGGCCGTCCCGCCGCAGGCGGGTCAAATGCATTGTCGCCCGTGCGCCATGCTCGCCCGGAATGGCCGCCGCCCTCCCCCACGCGCAGCGTCTGTCGGATTCACACATCTCGCAGGTCGACCCCGCTGTCATCCTGAGCGCAGCGAAGGATCTTTTGAGCCCTGGGTCCGCACGGAATTCACCCTCGACATCCGTGTGCCGGCACGTTCCGTTCGTGCGAAACGACGGTCTAAAAGATCCTTCGCTTCGCTCAGGATGACAGAAGCGCGCTTCCCGTAAGATATGTCCACTCCTCCCCAACTTCGTTGGGGAGGATCGTCATTCACCCTTGTGCCGCTTCTCGCGCAGCTTGGCCCAGTACTCCAGGCGCTTGCGGATCTCGCGCTCGAAGCCGCGCTCGACGGGACGGTAGAGCTCACGCCGCGCCATGCCGTCGGGGAAGTAGTTCTGGCCGGAGAAGGCATCCGGCGCATCGTGGTCGTAGTCGTAGTCCTTGCCGTAGCCGAGCTGCTTCATCAGCTTTGTCGGCGCGTTGAGGATGTGCATCGGCGGCGCCAGCGAGCCTGTCTCGCGCGCCGCCTGGCGCGCGGCGCTGCTGGCCACGTAGAGCGCGTTGGATTTTGGCGCCGTCGCCAGATAGACGACGGTCTGGGCAATGGCGAGCTCGCCTTCGGGCGAGCCCAGCCGCTCGTAAGCATCCCATGAGGCAAGCGCCTGGGTCAGCGCCTGCGGGTCGGCCATGCCGACATCCTCGGACGCGAAGCGCACCAGGCGGCGGGCGAGATAGAGCGGGTCCTCGCCGCCATCCAGCATGCGGGCGTACCAGTACAGCGCCGCATCGACGTCGGAGCCGCGCAGCGACTTGTGCAGGGCGGAGATCAGGTTGTAGTGGCTCTCCTGCCCCTTGTCGTAGATCGGCGCCCGCTTCTGCAGCAGCCGGGCGAGATCCTCGGGCGACAACGGGGCGTCCACCTTCAGGTCCAGAACCTGCTCAGCCATGGTCAGCACGTAGCGGCCGTCACCATCGGCCATGGCGCACACGGCCTCGCGCGCGGCGTCGGTCACGGGCAGAGCGCGTCCGACTGCTTCCTCGGCGCGCGACAACAGGGTCATCAGGGCCGGCGTGTCAAGCCGGCGCAGCACCAGCACCTGGCAGCGCGACAGAAGCGCGGCATTCAGCTCGAAGGACGGGTTCTCGGTCGTGGCCCCGACCAGGGTCACGGTGCCGTCCTCGACGTAGGGCAGGAAGCCATCCTGCTGGGCGCGGTTGAAGCGATGAATCTCGTCGACGAACAGCAAGGTGCCGCGGCCACCCAGCCGCCGCTGGCGCGCCGCGTCGAACACCTTGCGCAGGTCGGCCACGCCGGAGAACACTGCCGACAGCGGCTCGAAGTGCAGGTTCACATGATCGGCTAGCAGCCGGGCGATGGTGGTCTTGCCGCAGCCCGGCGGCCCCCACAGGATCAGGGAGCCCAGCCGCCCCGCCGCCAGCATGCGGCCCAGCGGCGCATCGGGCGCCAGCAGATGATCCTGGCCGACGATATCCTCTACCCGGGCCGGACGCAGCCGTTCGGGCAGCGGCGTCGGCGTCAGCGCACTGAACAGCCCGCCCGCCATATCGCCGCCTCCACTGCTCAGCCGCGGAAGTTGAAGGTGCGCACTTCGCCGTCGCGTCGCACGGAGACGCTCCAGCGATCCGGCTGGCTGCTCACCATGGTGCGCAGCGTCGACACCGAGTCGATCTCGCGGCCGTTGATCCCCACGATGTAGTCGCCGACCTTCAGGAACTGCGCGGCAAAGGCACCCTGCGGAACTTCCGCGACGATCACGCCACCCTGCCCGGCCTCGATGGCGAGCTCATCGGCCACGGCCGGTGACATGTTCATCACCGTGACGCCGGTCAGGGGCTGGCGCCCCGTAAGCTGCGTGCGGTCACGCGGCGGCACCTCGGGCGGCGCCGCGATCTTCACGACGTAGGTCTCTTCCTGGCCCTTGCGGATGGTGCGCACCCGGATGGTCGCATCCACGGGCTGCGTCGACAGACGGAAGCGCAGCGCTGCCTCGTCGTCGACCGGCTGGCCGTTGATCGTCAGCAGCACGTCGCCCACCTTCAGGCCGGCGCGGGCAGCGGGGCTATCGGCAGCCACGGCGCGGATGATCACGCCCTGGGGACGGGCCATGCCCAGCGACTGCGCCAGGTCCGGCGTCACGCGCTGCACGCCGATGCCGAACCACGGCCGCGTCAGCCGGGTACCCTTCTCGGCCACCTCGATGATGCGGGCCACGATGTTGGAAGGCGTGGCGAAGCCAATGCCGACACTGCCGCCGCTGCTTGAATAGATGGCGGTGTTGATGCCCACCAGCTTGCCGTCGAGCGTCAGCAGGGCGCCGCCGGAGTTGCCGGGGTTGATCGCCGCGTCAGTCTGCAGGAAGAAGCCGCTCTCGGTGACACCGCTGCCGCTGCGCGCCACAGCCGAGATGATACCCGACGTCACCGTCTGCTGCAGGCCGAACGGATTGCCGATCGCCAGCACAAGGTCGCCGACCTCGGCAGTGTCCGAATCGCGCAGCTCCAGGTAGGGCAGCGGCTCGTCGCCGACATCGACCCGCAGCACGGCCAGATCGTAGCGGTCGTCCTGCAGGACCACCTTGGCCGGCAGCTCGCGCTTGTCCGAGAACACGACCTGGATCTCGTCGGCGTTGCGCACGACATGGGCGTTGGTGACGATCAGGCCGTGGGCACGCAGCACGACGCCGGAGCCGAGCGCGTTCTGCACACGCTCGCGCGGCAGGGCGCGCATGTAGTCGTCGCCGAAGAAGCGGCGGAACACCGGATCGTCCAGGAACGACGGCCGCTGCGTCCGGATTCGCGTCTTGGTGTAGATGTTGACCACGGCCGGCGAGGCCCGCTTGACCAGCGGCGCGAACGACAGCTGGATCTGCTCGCGCCCAGACGGAACTTCCGGCTCCCGCGCCAGGGCCGGCGTCGCGATACCGACCGCGATAAGGAGCGCCGCCAGGGCCGCCCGACGGAAAGTGCGTTGCATTCGAGCCTGTCCTTGCCCGGCACCGTGGACGACATCCTAGCCGGTCCGCCGACAGGTGGAAAAAGAAAGAGGCGGCACTGTGGCCGCCTGCCTTTCACCTCTCCCGCTGCGCGGGAGAGGTCGGCGGGCGCCCAGCGCCCGGCGGGTGAGGGCTTCACGCGAGGCGCCTCGTCCTGGCCCCCTCACCCTCCCATTGCGCTACGCGCAATGGGCCCCTCCCTCTCCCGCTTGCGGGAGAGGGCAAATCATGCCTGCGCTTGCGGCTCGGCGTCGTCGGCTGCCGTCGGCTCGCCCGACGGACCGCTGTCCTTGCCCTTGGCTTCGGGATCGCGGTCGACCAGCTCGATCAGCGCCATCGGGGCGGCGTCGCCGTAGCGGAAGCCGGCCTTGAGCACGCGCGTGTAGCCGCCCTTGCGGTTCTTGTAGCGCTCGGCCAGCGTGGTGAAGAGCTTGTCGACGATCGCCGCGTCGTTGCCCAGCGACGCCAGCGCCTGGCGACGGGCGTGCTGGCCGCCGCGCTTGCCCAGCGTGATCAGGCGCTCGACCTGCGGCCGCAGGTCCTTGGCCTTGGGCAGCGTGGTGCGGATCTGCTCGTGCTTGAGCAGCGCCAGCTCCAGGTTCATGAACAGGGCCTTGCGATGCCCCGACGGCCGGTTGAGCTTACGGCCATTCATTCCGTGTCGCATATCCAGTCTCCGTTGTGTTTATCGACGCACGCCGGCAAGCCGACATGCGCGTTGGGGCCTGTGGCCCTGTGGCGACCGCGCGCGCGAAACGCGCGCGGCCGGAACTCAGTACGGCTCCTCGAGACGCTTGGCGAGCTCCTCGATGTTCTCCGGCGGCCAGTTGGGGATCTCCATGCCGAGATGGAGGCCCATCTGGGCCAGCACTTCCTTGATCTCGTTGAGCGACTTGCGGCCGAAGTTCGGCGTGCGCAGCATCTCGGCCTCGGTCTTCTGCACGAGGTCGCCGATATAGATGATGTTGTCGTTCTTCAGGCAGTTGGCCGAGCGCACCGACAGCTCCAGCTCGTCGACCTTGCGCAGCAGGTTGCGGTTGAACGGCAGCTCGTCGGCCGGCTCGACGGCGCGGGCCTGCTGCGGCTCCTCGAAGTTGATGAACAGGCGCAGCTGGTCCTGAAGGATGCGCGCCGCCAGGGCCACCGAATCCTCCGGGCTCACGGTGCCGTCGGTCTCGATGCTCATCGACAGCTTGTCGTAGTCGGTCACCTGGCCGACGCGACTGTTGTCGATCTTGTACGAGACCTTCTTGACCGGGCTGAACAGCGCATCGACCGGGATCAGGCCGATGGGGGCGTCGGCCGGACGATTGGCGGTGGCCGGCACATAGCCCTTGCCGGTCGAGACCGTGAGCTCCATGTGCAGCGAGGCGCCGTCGTCGAGCGTGCACAAAACGAGCTTGGGGTCCATGATCTGGATGTCGCCCGTGGTCTCGATCATGCCGGCCGTCACCTCGCCCGGGCCGGTGGCGCGCAGCACCAGCCGATGCGGCCGGTCGGACTGCATCTTGACCGCCATCGACTTGATGTTGAGCACGATGTCGACCACATCCTCACGGACGCCGGGGATGGAGGAGAACTCGTGCAGCACGCCGTCGATCTTGATCGACGTCACCGCCGCGCCTTGCAGCGACGACAGCAGGATGCGGCGCAGCGCGTTGCCCAGCGTGAGGCCGAAGCCGCGCTCCAGAGGCTCGGCGACCAGCGTCGCCTGGCGCGTCGGATCAGCACCGGGTTCGATCTGCAGCTTGGTCGGCTTGATCAGCTCTTCCCAATTCTTCTGGAGCACGGGGGATACCTCTCGCGATCGGGTTGGGGGCGGCAGGCACACGGCGGGGCCGCCGGCCCCTCCTCTACGTCAAACACCGCGATGCCGACGGCATCGCGGTTGGAACCCGGGGCGCTGCCGGCCAACGCCGGCGCACCCGACAAAACATCAAACGCGCCGTCGCTTGGGCGGACGACAGCCATTGTGCGGGATCGGCGTCACGTCACGGATCGCCGTCACGCTCAGCCCGACCGCCTGCAGCGCGCGCAGCGCCGATTCGCGGCCTGAGCCGGGGCCACGCACCTCGATCTCAAGCGTGCGCATGCCGTGATCCATCGCCTTGCGGCCGGCGTCCTCGGCCGCCATCTGCGCCGCGAACGGCGTCGACTTGCGCGACCCCTTGAAGCCCTGTGCACCCGACGACGACCAGGCGATGGTGTTGCCCTGCACGTCGGTGATCGTGATGATCGTGTTGTTGAACGACGCATTCACGTGAGCGATGCCCGACGTGATGTTCTTGCGTTCGCGGCGGCGCGGACGGCCAGCGGCCGCAGTGCCCGCGGCGGCGGGAGCTTTGCCCATACGTCTTTCCTATCCTCTCGGGCTCACGAAGCCTTTTTCTTGCCAGCGATCGGCTTCGCCGGCCCCTTGCGCGTGCGCGCGTTGGTATGGGTCCGCTGGCCGCGCACGGGCAAGCCCCGGCGGTGTCGCAGGCCCCGGTAGCAGCCGAGATCCATGAGCCGCTTGATGTTCATCGCGACCTCACGACGCAGGTCGCCTTCCACGACATAGTCGCGGTCGATGGCCTCGCGGATGCGCAACACCTCGTCATCGCTGAGCGAGCTGACGCGACGGTCGAGCGTGACCCCGACTTTCTCACAGATTTCAGCGGCCTTCCTGGGGCCGATCCCATGTATATACTGAAGCGCGATCAGGACGCGCTTGGCGGTAGGAATGTTGACGCCGGCAATACGAGCCAATGTTCTTGCTCCTTCAAGGACTTAAGACGCGCTCCGCACCCGGGAGACGACGCCTGCGGCGCTCCGGAAAGCGGGCGATTATATGAATCGCGCCCCGGGAGTCAATTCCGGGGTTTTGTCAAGCCTTTCCAAGCGCTTGGGTCAGCTGACGATAGACCTCGTCGATCGGCGCCATGCCGTCGATCCACTGCAGCCGGCCGGCCTGCTCATAGTACGGCAGGATCGGCGCGGTCTGCTCGTTGTAGACGCGGATACGCTGCTTCAGGGTTTCCGGGTTGTCGTCGGGCCGCAGCGGCTGGCCAGCGGCCTGCGCGTCACGCGCCCGGCCGTCGATGCGGTCGAACAGGATCTTCTCGTCGACCTTCAACGCCACGACACGGTCGATCGAGAGCCCCTGGGCGGTCAGCGCGCGGTCCAGCGCCTCGGCCTGGGCCACGGTGCGCGGAAAGCCGTCCAGCACGAAGCCCTGAGCGCAGTCCGGCGCCTTGATGCGCTCCAGCAGCAGGCTCACGACCAGGTCGTCAGGAACCAGATCGCCGCGCGCCATGATGTCCTTGGCGCGCAGGCCCAGCTCGGTGCCGGCCGCCACAGCGGCGCGCAGCATGTCGCCGGTGGACAGCTGGCGTAGACCGAACTGCTCCTCCAGCCGCCGCGCCTGGGTTCCCTTCCCGGCGCCCGGCGGCCCCAGCAGGATCAGCTTCATCGTCCCTTACCCCCCTTGAGACGGGCCGCGCCGATCAGATCGCCGTACTGGTAGGCCATCAAGTGCGACTGCACCTGGTTGATGGTGTCCAAGGTCACGGACACGACGATCAGCAGGCTGGTGCCGCCGAAGTAGAACGGCACCCCGCCGCGCGAGATCAGCAGCTCCGGAATGATGCAGACGGCCGCCAGATAGGCCGAGCCGATCACGGTGATGCGCGTCAGCACGTATTCGAGATAGTCGGCCGTGTTCTTGCCGGGGCGGATGCCGGGCAGGAAGCCGCCGTACTTCTTCAGGTTCTCAGCCGTCTCGGTCGGCTGGAACACAACCGTGGTGTAGAAGAAGCAGAAGAAGACGATCAGGGCGACATAGGTCAGCAGATAGAGCGGCTGGCCGTGGCCCAGATAGGTCGAGATCCACTGCATCCACTCCGCCGACTGGCCGCCCTGGAAGCCCGCGATGGTGGCCGGGAACAGCAGCAGCGACGAGGCGAAGATCGGCGGGATGACGCCCGAGGTGTTGATCTTGAGCGGCAGGTAGTTGGTGGTCACCTGGGAGCCGTAGCCCGTGAACCGCTTCGGGTACTGCACCAGGATGCGCCGCTGCGAGAGCTCGACGAAGACGGTGAAGGCCACCACCGCGATCGCGCCCACGCCCAGCCCGATGATGAACAGCGCCGACAGGGCGCCGGTGCGGCCCAATTCCAGGGTGTGCACCAGGGCGCCGGGCATGGCGGCGACGATACCCGCGAAGATGATCAGCGAGATGCCGTTGCCCACCCCGCGCGATGTGACCTGCTCGCCCAGCCACATCAGGAACATGGTGCCGCCGGTCAGGGTCACGACCGTCACGAAACGGAAATAGAGGCCCGCCTCGGCCACGACCGGGCCGACGCTGCTGGTCTGCGCCTCCAGCCCGACCGCTATGCCGTAGGCCTGCAAGGCAGCCAGGAACACCGTGCCATAGCGGGTATACTGGTTGATCTTCTTGCGGCCGGCCTCGCCCTCCTTCTTCATGGCCTCGAACGACGGCACCACCGTCGTGAGGATCTGCATGATGATGGAGGCCGAGATATACGGCATGATGCTGAGCGCGAGGATCGACATGCGGCCGATCGCCCCGCCGGAAAACACGTCGAGCAAGCCAGCGATGCCGCCCGCCTGGCGCTGGAACATCTCGGCCAGCGCCACCGGATCGACACCGGGTAGCGGGATATAGCTGCCAACACGATAGACGATCAGCGCGCCCAAGGTGAACCACAGGCGCTTCTTCAGCTCGGTTGCCTTGCTGATATTCGCCCAGTTCAGGTTCTTGGCGAGCTGTTCGGCGGCGGATGCCATGCGGTTCGACCCTCAAGGGCCCGGCGGGTCGCGCCGGGCCTGAAACACTGCTGAGCGCCGGACGCCGCCTCAGGCGGCCTTCTTTTCCTGGCTCGCCGCCACCTCGACCTTGCCGCCGGCCTTCTCGACCGCGGCAATCGCCGGCTTGGAAGCCCCGGCCACCGACAGGGTGACCTTGGCCGTCAGCTCACCCTTGCCCAGCAGCCGGACACCATCACGCAAATTGGTGACGAGACCCGCCGCCTGCAAGGCCGCGGCGTCGATGGTCTTGGCCGGGTCGAGCCGGCCGGCGTCGACCGCCTTCTGCACGGCGCCGAGATTGACCTCGGCAAACTCCAGCCGGAACGGCTTCACGAAGCCGCGCTTGGGCAGGCGCCGATGCAGCGGCATCTGACCGCCTTCGAAGCCCTTGATGCTCACGCCGGTGCGCGACTTCTGGCCCTTCACGCCGCGGCCGCCGGTCTTGCCCTTGCCGGAGCCGATGCCGCGGCCCACGCGCATGCGCGGCTTGCGGGCGCCCGGGTTGTCGGAAATTTCGTTGAGTTTCATGGCTGCGGTTCCTGAAGGTCAGACCACCACTTCTCCCCGGGTCAGCGGGAAGAAGGGCCGGGCAATTACTTCGCCGGCTCGACGCGGATGAGGTGGTGGACCTTGTTGATCATGCCGCGCACCGAGGGCGTATCCTCCAGGACACGGCTGCGGTGGCGCTTGTTGAGGCCCAGCCCGACGAGCGTGGCGCGCTGGTCCTTGGTGCGCCCGATCGGGCTGCCGATCTGGGTCACTTTAATGGTCGGCTTGTCGGACACCGTCTCTCTCCTCAGGCCGCGGCTTCGGCGGCCACCTGGTCGTCGCGGCGGCCGAGGATATCGGCGACCTTCTTGCCGCGGCGGCCCGCGACGGTGCGCGGCGACTGCACGGCGCTCAACGCCTCGAAGGTGGCCTTGATCATGTTGTGCGGGTTGGAAGTGCCCACCGACTTGGCGACCACATCCTTCAGGCCGACCGTCTCGAAGACGGCGCGCATGGCGCCGCCGGCGATGATGCCGGTGCCCGCCGGCGCGGCGCGCAGCACCACGCGGCCGGCGCCGAAATGGCCGATCACGTCATGATGCAGGGTGCGGCCCTCGCGCAGCGCGACGCGGATCATGCCGCGCTTGGCCGACTCGGTGGCCTTGCGGATCGCCTCGGGCACCTCGCGCGCCTTGCCGGTGCCGTAGCCGACCCGGCCGCGCTGGTCACCGACCACGACGATTGCCGCAAAGCCGAAGCGCTTGCCACCCTTCACCGTCTTGGAGACGCGGTTGATATCGACGAGACGGTCGATGATCTCGCTCTCCTCGCGGTCAATGGAGCTGTCGCGCCGCTGACCCCGACCGCCCTCACGATCCGACCGGCGGCCACGGCCGCCGCCCTCGCCGCCCTCGCGCGGGCCGCCGCGGCCCGAACCCGGTGCACGTGCCATGGTTTATCGTCTCCCGATCAGAACGCCAGACCGCCCTCGCGGGCGGCGTCGGCCAGCGCCTTGACGCGGCCATGGAACAGGTAGCCGCCGCGGTCGAACACGACCTGCTTGACGCCGGCCTCGATGGCGCGCGCGGCGATCAGCTTGCCGACCTCGGCCGCCGCTGCCTTGTCGGCGCCGGTCTTCAGCTTGCCCTTGAGGTCGGCGTCGGCCGACGAGGCCGCCGCCACCGTGTGGCCCTTGGTGTCGTCGATCACCTGGGCGTAGATGTGCTTGCCGGAGCGGAACACGCTCAGCCGCGGACGCAGGCCGCCTTTGCTGCGCAACCCGTGGCGCACGCGGCGCCGCCGGCGCTGGAAGAGATTTTCGGACATCGTCGTGCTCCGGCCTACTTCTTCTTGCCTTCCTTGCGCAAGATATGCTCGCCAGCATACTTGATGCCCTTGCCCTTGTAGGGCTCGGGCGGCCGCATGCCGCGGATCTCGGCGGCGACCTGACCGACACGCTGCCGGTCGGCGCCGCTGATCTCGATCTCGGTCGGCTTTGGCGTCTTGATCGCGATGCCAACCGGGATCGGGTAGAGAACCTCATGGCTGAAGCCGAGCTGCAGCTTCAGCGCCTTGGCGTCGGCGGCCGCTCGGTAGCCGACGCCCTCGATCTCCAGGTTCACCGTGTAGCCCTCGTGCGCCCCCTGGATCAGGTTGCGCACCAGGGCACGGCTGGTGCCCCACAGCACCCGCGAGCGCTTGGTGTCCTCGCGCATCTTGACGGTCACGACGTTGCCTTCCTTGGCAACGGCGATCTCGTCGGCGACGCGCATGGACAGCTCGCCCTTCTTGCCCTTGGCCTTGACCATCTGGCCGGCCACGTCGACCGTGACGCCCGCCGGGATGGGGACCGGATTCTTGCCGACACGCGACATGGTCAGAACACCTTGCAGATGACCTCGCCGCCGACATTGGCAGCGCGGGCCTCGTTGTCGGACATGACGCCGCGCGGCGTCGAGAGGATCGAGATGCCCAGCCCATTGTAGTGCTTGGGCAGGTCGGCGATCTTCGAATACACGCGGCGTCCCGGCTTGGAAACCCGCTTGATCTCGCGGATGACCGGCCGGCCGTTGTCGTACTTCAGCTCGATGCGCAGCTCGCGGATGCCCGGCCGCAGCTCCTCCTCGAAGAAGCCGCGGATGAAGCCTTCGCGCTGCAGCACGTCGAGCACGTTGGCGCGCAGCCGTGAGGCCGGCGCCGTGATGGAGTCCAGGCGGGCCGACTGCCCGTTCCGGATCCGTGTCAGCATATCACCGACGGGATCGCTCATCGACATGATCGGTCTCTCCGTCTCACCAGCTCGACTTGACGACGCCCGGGAGCTGACCCCGCGAGGCCAGCTCGCGCAGGCCAATGCGCGAGAGCTTGAACTTGCGATAGACACCGCGCGAGCGTCCCGTCATCTCGCAGCGGTTGCGGATACGGACGCGGGCGCTGTTGCGCGGCAGTTCGTTGAGTTTGAGCTGCGCCTCGAACCGCTCCTCGATCGGCTTGGAGCGATCCATCACGACCGCCTTCAGCGTCGAGCGCTTGGCGTGTTGCTGCTTGGACAGCTTCTCGCGACGCTTGTTCTTCTCGACCATGCTCGTCTTGGCCATGTGATGGTCTCCCGCCCTTCAGTTGTAGAAGGGGAAATCGAAGCCGCGCAGCAGTGCCTTGGCCTCGGCGTCCGTCCGCGCAGTGGTGCAGATGATGATGTCCATGCCCCGGACCTTGTCGACCTTGTCGTAGTCGATTTCCGGGAACACGAGCTGCTCCTTCAGGCCCAGGGCGTAATTGCCGCGGCCATCGAAAGACTTGCCGTTGAGTCCCCGGAAGTCGCGCACGCGCGGCAGGGCGATGTTCACCAGGCGGTCAAGGAATTCGTACATGCGGTGGCGGCGCAGGGTGACCTTGCAGCCCAGGGCCATGCCCTCGCGCACCTTGAAGGTGGCGATCGACTTGCGGGCCTTGGTGATCACCGGCCGCTGGCCGCAGATCAGCGCCAGCTCGGCCGCGGCATTGTCCACGGCCTTGCGGTCGCCGACGGCCTCGCCGACACCCATGTTGATCACGATCTTGTCCAGCCGCGGCACTTCCATCGGATTGCCGTAGCTGAACTCCTGGCGCAGGGCCGGGCGGATCGTCGCTTCGTAGTGCTCTTGCAGACGGGAAGACATGTTCTTCTTCCTCCTCAGCGGTCGATCTGCTCGCCCGATGCGCGGGCCACGCGCACCTTGCGGCCGTCCTCGAGGAACTTGTAGCCGACACGCGTCGGCTTGCCGCTCGACGGGTCGATGTGAGCGACGTTGGAGGCGTGAATCGGCGCCTCGAACGACACGATCTGGCTCTGCTCGGCCTGGTTGCGAGCCTTGCGATGGCGCTTGCGGACATTGATGCCCGAGATCACCACACGGTTCTCCTCGGGCAGCACGCGCGTGACCTCGCCCTGCTTGCCTTTGTCGCGACCCGCGATCACGATCACGCGGTCGCCCTTCTTGATCTTCATCTTCGGCATGTCTGGGCGCTCCTTACAGCACCTCGGGCGCGAGCGAGATGATCTTCATGAACTTGCGCGCGCGCAGCTCGCGCGTCACCGGTCCGAAGATGCGGGTCCCGATCGGCTCGTCCTGCTTGGTGATCAGCACCGCGGCGTTGCGGTCGAAGCGGATGGCGCTGCCGTCGGGCCGCCGGATCTCGCGCGCCGTGCGCACGATCACCGCCCGATGCACCTCACCCTTCTTGACCTTGCCGCGCGGAATGGCGTCCTTGATCGACACGACGATGACGTCGCCGATCGTGGCGGTCTTGCGTTTGGACCCGCCCAGCACCTTGATGCACTGCACCCTGCGCGCGCCGGAGTTGTCGGCGACGTCCAGGTTCGTCTGCATCTGGATCATGGTCTAGCTCCTTGGCAGCGTCAGGACGCCGCTTGCTCCGTGAGGACCACCCACCGCTTGGTCTTGCTCAGCGGCCGGCTCTCGATGATGCGCACCGTCTGACCGACCTTGATGGCGTTGGTCTCGTCGTGCGCGTGGTACCGCTTGGAGCGGCGAATGAACTTCTTGTAGATCGGATGCTGGACGCGACGTTCGACCTCGACGACGATGGTCTTGTCCATCTTGTCGCTGACGACGACGCCCTGCAGAATTCGCTTCGGCATCTTGGGCTCCTCAGCCTGCGGCCTTCTTCGCCGCCTGAAGGCGGGCGCGGCGGGCCCGTGCTGTGTTGTCGGTCTTCTGCACCAGCACCGTGCGGATGCGCGCGATATCGCGCTTCACGCGTCGCATGCGGGCGGTGTTGTCGAGCTGGCCGCTGGCCTTCTGGAAACGAAGGTTGAAGGACTCCTTGCGCAGGTCGATGAGCTGCGTCTTGAGCTCGTCCACGGTCTTGGCCTGCAGGTCGGCTGCCTTGCTCATCATGCGCCTCCAACCGTCATGCTGCGGGTCACGAACTTGGTCTTGATCGGCAGCTTGGCGGCGCCCAGCGCGAAGGCCTCCTTGGCCACCGGCTCCGGCACGCCGTCGATCTCGAACATGATGCGGCCCGGCTTGACGCGGCACGCCCAGAACTCGGGCGCGCCCTTGCCGCTGCCCATGCGGACCTCGGCCGGCTTGCTCGACACCGGCACGTCCGGGAACAGGCGGATCCAGACGCGGCCGGTACGCTTCATGTGGCGGGTGATGGCGCGGCGAGCGGCTTCGATCTGGCGTGCGGTCACGCGCTCGGGCTGCAGCGCCTTAAGGCCGTAGGTGCCGAAGGCCAGCGTCGTGCCGCCCTTGGCGACACCGCTGATCCGGCCCTTGAAGGCCTTGCGGAACTTGGTTCTCTTGGGACTCAACATGGCGGCAATCTACCTTCCAATCAGGTCCGGCCCTGCTGCGCCTCGGCGGCGAGCTTGTCCTGGGCCATCGGGTCGTGGGCCATGATCTCGCCCTTGAACACCCAGACCTTGACGCCGCACGTGCCGAACGTGGTGAAGGCCGTGGCGGTGCCGTAGTCGACATCGGCGCGCAGCGTATGCAGCGGCACGCGGCCCTCGCGGTACCACTCCATGCGCGCGATCTCGGCGCCACCCAGGCGGCCGGAGCAGTTGATGCGGATGCCGCCGGCGCCCAGCCGCATGGCCGACTGCACGGCGCGCTTCATGGCGCGGCGGAACGCGACGCGGCGCTCGAGCTGCTGGGCGATGCTCTCGGCGATCAGGGTGGCGTCGATCTCGGGCTTGCGGATCTCGACGATGTTGAGGCTGACCTCGCCCGAGCTCGAGAGCTTGGCCAGGTCCTGGCGCAGCTTCTCGATGTCGGCACCCTTCTTGCCGATCACCACGCCGGGGCGTGCCGTGTGAATGGTCACGCGTGCCTTCTTGGCCGGGCGCTCGATCACGATCTTGCTGACGCCGGCCTGCGCCAGACGCCCGCGCAGGAACTTGCGCAGCCGCAGGTCCTCATGCAGCAGGTTGGCGTAGTCGGCTCCGGCGTACCAGCGCGAGTCCCAGGTGCGGTTGACGCCCAGGCGAAGCCCGATCGGGTTGACTTTCTGACCCATTACTCCGTCTCCTCCGCCTGCTCGCGTTCCTTCACCACGATGGTGAGGTTGCTGAACGGCTTCAGGATGCCGGCGCCGCGGCCGCGGGCACGGGCGTGGAAGCGCTTCAGGACCAGCGCCTTGCCGACGCTGGCTTCGCTGACCACCAGGCGATCGACGTCGAGCTGGTGGTTGTTCTCGGCATTGGCGATCGCCGACTCCAGCGCCTTGCACACGTCGGCGGCGATGCGCTTGCGCGAGAACTTGAGCTCGTTGACCGCGGCCGACGCGGTCATGCCGCGGATCTGCCCGGCCACGAGGTTGAGCTTGCGCGGGCTGACGCGGATCATCCGCGCCACCGCCTTGGCTTCGGTCTCCGCCAGATGGCGGGGGGAGGCTGGCTTGCTCATGATCCGCCCTACCTCGAGACCTTCTTGTCGCCACCGCCGGCATGGCCGTGGAACACGCGGGTCGGCGCGAACTCGCCGAACTTGTGACCGACCATCTCCTCGTTCACCTGCACCGGGATGAACTTGTGGCCGTTGTAGACGCCGAACGTGAGCCCGACGAACTGCGGCAGGATGGTCGAGCGCCGCGACCAGGTCTTGATGATTTCGTTGCGGGTCGACTGACGGGCGGCATCTGCCTTCTTCAGCAGATAGCCGTCCACCATCGGACCTTTCCAGACGGAACGTGCCACGATCGTCCTCCTCTGACCCGCTCAGCGCGCCGCGTGGCGGCGACGGACGATAAAGCGATCCGTCGACTTGTTGCTGCGAGTCTTCTTGCCCTTGGTCGGCTTGCCCCACGGCGTCACCGGATGGCGTCCGCCCGAGGTGCGTCCCTCGCCGCCGCCATGCGGGTGATCGATGGGGTTCATCGCCACACCACGATTGACCGGCTTGCGGCCCAGCCAGCGCATGCGGCCGGCCTTGCCGTAGTTCACGTTCTGCTGGTCGGGGTTGCTGACCGCGCCGACCGTGGCCAGGCACTCGCCGCGCACCATGCGCACCTCGCCCGAGGACAGCTTGAGCTGGGCGTAGCCCGCATCCTTGCCGACGAGCTGGCAGTAGGTGCCGGCCGAGCGGGCGATCTGGCCGCCCTTGCCCGGCTTCATCTCGACGTTGTGCACGATGGTGCCCACCGGCATGCTGGCCAGCGGCATGGCGTTGCCCGGCTTGATGTCGACGCGCCCGCCCGACACCACCTGGTCGCCGGCCTTCAGGCGCTGCGGCGCCAGGATGTAGGCCAGCTCGCCGTCCTGGTACTTGACCAGGGCGAGGAACGCGGTGCGGTTGGGATCATACTCCAGGCGCTCCACCGTCGCCGGCATGTCGAACTTGCGGCGCTTGAAGTCGACCGTGCGATAGCGGCGCTTGTGGCCGCCGCCGCGATGCGGACCGGTGATGCGGCCATGATTGTTGCGGCCGCCGGTGTTGTGCTTGCCCTCGGTCAACGCCTTGACAGGCTTGCCCTTGTGCAACCCCGACCGGTCCACCAGCACGAGCTGGCGGAGCGACGGCGTCACCGGCTTGTAGGTTTTCAGTGCCATGGTTCAGCCCTGCCTCACAGACCCGTGGTGACGTCGATCTTGCTGCCCTCGACCAACGAGACGACAGCCTTCTTCCAGTCGCCGCGCTGGCCGCGGATGCCACGGAAGACCTTCTTCTTGCCGCCGACCACGATGGTGTTCACCGCCTTGACCTTGACGTTGAACAGGCCCTCGACGGCAGCCTTGATCTCAGGCTTGCTGGCGTCGATCGGAACCTCGAACGTCACCTGGCCATGGGCGCTGCCATGGGTCGACTTCTCGGTGATGACCGGCCGGCGCACGAGCTCGTACATGCGCGCGCGCGACAGGGTCGGCTTGGCGGCGACGCTCATTGCAGGCGCTCCTCGAGATGCTTGACCGCGTCGCGGGTGAGCACGAGCGTGTCACGACGCAGGATGTCGTAGACGTTGGCACCCTGCTGCGGCAGCACGTCGAGCTGGGCGATGTTGCGCGCGGCGCGGGCGAAGTTGATCTCGATCTCGGCGCCGCCGATGATCAGCGCGCTGCCGATGCCGAGCTTCTTCAGCGAGGCGGCCAGCTGGCCGGTCTTGGGCTCGGCCACCGTGGCGGCATCGAGCACCATCAGCTTGCCGTCGGCCGCCTTGGCGGCCAGCGCCGAGCGCAGCGCCATCTTGCGCACCTTCTTGGGCAGGTCGATCTCGTGGCTGCGGTTGACCGGACCGAAGGCCTTGCCGCCGCCGCGGAACTGCGGCGCGGCGCGGTTGCCGTGGCGGGCCCGGCCGGTGCCCTTCTGCGACCACGCCTTCTTGGACGTGGCCTTGACCTCGGAACGGCCCTTGGACTTGTGCGTGCCGGCGCGACGGCGCGCCAGCTGCCACACGACGCAGCGCTGCAGGATGTCCTTGCGCACCGGGGCGGCGAACACGGCGTCGGCGAGCTCGATCTCACCGGCTTCCGCGCCGTCAATGGTAACGACATTGAGCTTCATGACATCAGCCCTTGTTCGCTTCGGCGTCAGCCGCCGGCGCATCTGCCGCCGCCGTCTTCAACCCGGCCGGGAACGGCACGTCGCCGGGGGCCTTGCGCTTGGCCGCATCGCGGATCAGCACATAGGCGCCCTCATAGCCGGGCACGGCACCCTGGACCAGGATCAGGCCGCGCTCGACGTCGGTCGACACGACCTTGAGGTTCTGGGTGGTGACGCGCTCGGCGCCCAGGTGACCCGCCATCTTCTTGTTGGGGAAGGTGCGGCCGGGATCCTGGCGGTTGCCGGTCGAGCCGTGGCTGCGATGCGAGATCGACACGCCGTGGGTGGCTTCCAGGCCGCGGAAGTTCCAGCGCTTCATGGCGCCGGCGAACCCCTTGCCGAGGCTGGTGCCGGTGACGTCCACGAACTGGCCGGCCAGGAAATGCGTGGCAGCAATCTCGGCGCCGACCGGCAGCAAGGCGTCCTTGCTGACCCGGAACTCGACCAGCTTGCGCTTGGGCGGCACGCCTGCCTTGTCGAAGTAGACGCGCATGGCGTCCGACATGCCGCGGCCGCGCATCGCCGTGCCGTTCTTCTTCTTCTTGGCCTTGACCTTGCCCTTGCCGATGCCGAGCTGAACGGCGTTGTAGCCGTTCTTCTCCTCGGTGCGGACAGCCACGACCTGGACGTTGTCCAGCTTCAGCACGGTCACTGGCACATGCTCGCCGGCGTCGTTGAAGACGCGGGTCATGCCGACCTTTTGTGCGACCAGTCCGGTACGCATGGTTGAATCCCCTCGCTCCTGCCCGTTACTGGCCGAGCTTGATCTCGACGTCGACGCCGGCGGCGAGGTCGAGCTTCATCAGCGCGTCCACGGTCTGCGGCGTCGGATCGACGATATCGAGCACGCGCTTGTGCGTGCGCATCTCGAACTGCTCGCGCGACTTCTTGTCGATGTGCGGCGAGCGGTTCACGGTGAAACGCTCGATCCGGGTCGGCAGCGGAATCGGCCCGCGCACGCGGGCGCCGGTTCGCTTGGCCGTGCTGACGATCTCGCTCGTCGACTGGTCGAGGATGCGATGATCGAAGGCTTTAAGCCGGATGCGGATATTGGTGCTGTCCATGACCTGCTCCGTGGCGCAGCGCGGCGAACCTCGCCGCGCCCGGTGCCTTGACTACTTGACGATCTTGGTGACGACGCCGGCGCCGACGGTGCGGCCGCCTTCGCGGATGGCGAAGCGCAGGCCCTCATCCATCGCGATCGGCTGGATCAGCTCGACCTCCATCCGCGCATTGTCGCCCGGCATCACCATCTCCGTGCCCTCGGGCAGCTTGCACACACCCGTCACGTCCGTCGTGCGGAAGTAAAACTGCGGACGGTAGTTCGTGAAGAACGGCGTGTGGCGACCGCCCTCCTCCTTCGTCAGGATGTACGCCTCGGCATGAAACTGCGTGTGCGGCGTGATCGACCCGGGCCGCGCCAGAACCTGGCCGCGCTCAACGTCCTCGCGCTTCGTGCCGCGCAGCAGCGCGCCGATGTTGTCCCCCGCCTCGCCCTGGTCCAGCAGCTTGCGGAACATCTCAACGCCCGTCACCACCGTCTTGACCGTGTCCTTCAGGCCAACGATCTCGATCTCCTCGCCGACCTTCACCACACCGCGCTCCACACGGCCCGTCACAACCGTCCCGCGACCCGAGATCGAGAACACGTCCTCGATCGGCATCAGGAACGGCTTGTCCTTGTCGCGCATCGGCTGCGGAATGTACGCGTCAACCGCCTCCATCAGCTTCAGCACCGCCTGCTCGCCGATCTCGGGCTGCTTGTCCTCCAGCGCGCACAGCGCCGAGCCACGGATCACCGGGATCTGGTCCCCGGGGAACTGGTACGACGACAGAAGCTCCCGCACCTCAAGCTCCACAAGGTCCAACAGCTCGGGGTCGTCAACCATGTCCACCTTGTTCATGAACACCACCAGCGCCGGCACCCCGACCTGGCGCGCCAGCAGGATGTGCTCCCGCGTCTGCGGCATCGGACCGTCCGCCGCTGAAACCACCAGGATCGCACCGTCCATCTGCGCCGCGCCCGTGATCATGTTCTTCACGTAGTCCGCGTGACCGGGGCAGTCCACGTGCGCGTAGTGCCGGTTCGCCGTCTCGTACTCAACATGCGCCGTCGAGATCGTGATGCCGCGCTCGCGCTCCTCAGGCGCCCGGTCAATCTGGTCGTACGCCGTGAACGTCGCACCGCCTGTCCGCGCCAGGATCTTCGTGATCGCCGCCGTCAGCGATGTCTTGCCATGGTCAACGTGCCCGATCGTTCCGATGTTCACGTGCGGCTTGTTCCGCTCGAACTTGCTCTTCGACATGGTTCTGTTCCTTCCGGATCACCTGATTCGGGCTTACGCCAGCTTCGCAACCACTTCGTCGGCCACGGCCTGCGGCACCGGCGCGTAGTGGTCGAACACCATCGAGTACGCCGCGCGTCCCTGGGTCATCGAGCGCAGCGTGTTCACGTAGCCGAACATGTTGGCCAGCGGCACCATGGCATTGATGACCTGCGCGTTGCCGCGCGCTTCCATGCCCTGGATCGTGCCGCGGCGGCTGTTGAGGTCACCGATGCAGTCGCCCATGTAGTCCTCCGGCGTCACGACCTCGACCTTCATGATCGGCTCCAGCAGCTTGCACTGGGCCTTCTGCAGCGCCTCTCGGAACGCGGCGCGGGCCGCGATCTCGAAGGCCAGCACGCTGGAGTCGACGTCATGATAGGCGCCGTCGATCAGCTTTACCGAGAAGTCGATCACCGGGAACCCGGCCAGCACACCGGTCTCGCGCGACGCCGCCAAGCCCTTCTCGACGCCGGGGATGTATTCCTTCGGCACCGTGCCGCCGACGACCTCGCTGGCGAACGCGTAGCCCGAACCCGGCTCGCCCGGCTCGAACACCAGCTTGATGCGGGCGAACTGGCCCGAACCGCCGGTCTGCTTCTTGTGCGTGTAGTCGTGCTCGACACGGCGGCCCAGGGTCTCGCGATAGGCGACCTGCGGCGCGCCGACGTTGCAATCGACCTTGTAGGTGCGCTTGAGGATGTCGACCTTGATCTCGAGATGGAGCTCGCCCATGCCCTTGATGATGGTCTGCCCGCTCTCCGGGTCGGTCTGGACGCGGAAGGTGGGATCCTCCTGCACCAGCTTCCCTAGCGCCTGGGACATCTTCTCCTGGTCACCCTTGGTCTTCGGCTCGATCGCGAGCTCGATGACCGGCTCCGGGAAGTCCATCTTCTCGAGGATCACCGCCGACTTGGGATCGCACAGCGTGTCGCCGGTGGTGACCGTCTTGAGCCCGGCCAGCGCCACGATGTCGCCTGCCCGCGACTCGTCGATATCCTCGCGGTTGTTGGCATGCATCAGCAACATGCGGCCGACGCGCTCGGAGCGGTCCTTGGTGCTGTTCAGCACGCCGCTGCTCTTCTGCAGCACACCGGAGTAGACGCGCACGAAGGTCAGCGAGCCGACATGCGGGTCGGAGATGATCTTGAACGCCAGGCCGGAGAACGGCGCGTCATCCCGGCTGGGCCGCGTATCGGGCTCGCCCGTCTTGACGTTGGTGCCCTTCACGTCCGGCCGGTCGTTCGGCGCCGGCAGGTAGTTCACCACGGCGTCCAACATCGGCTGCACGCCCTTGTTCTTGAAGGACGAGCCGCACAGCACCGGTACGAACGCATACGAGATCGTGCCCTTGCGGATGCACTTGATCAGCGTCGGGTAGTCCGGCTCCTCGCCGCCGAGATACTTCTCCAGCGTCTCGTCGTCCTGCTCGACAGCCAGCTCGACCAGCTTGGCGCGGTACTCCGCCGCCTGCTCCTTCAGGTCGTCAGGGATGTCGGCGTGCTCGAACTTGGCGCCCAACGTCTCCTCGAGCCACACGATCGCCTTGTTGGCGACCAGGTCGACGACGCCCTTGAAGCCCGACTCGGTGCCGATCGGAATCTGGGTGACCAGCGGCACCGACCCGAGCCGGTCCTTGATCATGTCGACCGTACGCCAGAAGTTGGCGCCGGTGCGGTCCATCTTGTTGACGAAGCACATGCGCGGCACGCCGTACTTGTCGGCCTGGCGCCACACGGTCTCGGACTGCGGCTCGACGCCGGCCACCGAGTCGAACACGCAGACGGCACCGTCGAGCACGCGCAGCGAGCGCTCGACCTCGATGGTGAAGTCAACGTGGCCTGGCGTATCGATGATATTGACCCGGTACTGCTCGCCGCTGAACGGACCTTCGGTCGGCTTCCAGAAACACGTCGTGGCCGCCGACGTGATGGTGATGCCGCGCTCCTGCTCCTGCTCCATGAAATCCATGGTCGCAGCGCCGTCGTGCACCTCACCGATCTTATAGCTCTTGCCGGTGTAATAGAGGATGCGCTCGGTCGTCGTCGTCTTGCCGGCGTCGATATGCGCCATGATACCGATGTTTCGGTAGCGCTCGATGGGAGTAGTGCGGGCCATGGTGTTGGCGACCTTCTGGGCGAATGGCGGGCCAGTCCGAGGGGAACGGACCGGCTACCAGCGGTAGTGGGCGAACGCCTTGTTGGCGTCGGCCATGCGGTGAGTATCTTCGCGCTTCTTGACCGCGGCGCCGCGACGGTTGGCGGCATCCAGCAGCTCGGCCGACAGCTTGTCGACCATGCTGTTCTCCGAGCGGCTGCGCGCGGCCTGGATGATCCAGCGGATCGCCAGCGCCTGGCGCCGCTCGGGGCGAACCTCGACCGGCACCTGATAGGTGGCGCCGCCGACACGGCGCGAGCGCACCTCGACCGCCGGCTTCACGTTCTCGATCGCCTCGTGGAACACCGGCAGCGGCTCCTGCTTGGCACGCTCCTCGATACGGTCCAGGGCGCCGTAGACGATGCCTTCGGCAACCGACTTCTTGCCGTCGTACATCAGCGTGTTCATGAACTTGCTGAGCACGAGGTCGCCGAACTTGGCGTCCGGGTTGATTTCGCGCTTCTCGGCGCGGCGGCGGCGGGACATGGCAGGCTCCTACTTCGGTCGCTTGGCGCCGTACTTCGAGCGCCGCTGCTTGCGGTCCTTGACGCCCTGCGTGTCCAGCGTGCCGCGGATGATGTGGTAGCGCACGCCCGGCAGATCCTTGACGCGGCCGCCCCGGATCATGACCACCGAGTGCTCCTGCAGGTTGTGGCCCTCGCCCGGAATGTAGCTCACCACCTCGTAACCGTTGGTCAGGCGCACCTTGGCGACCTTGCGCAGGGCCGAGTTCGGCTTCTTCGGCGTTGTCGTGTAGACGCGTGTGCAGACGCCCCGCTTCTGCGGGCAGGACTGCATCGCCGGCACCTTGTTGCGGTACACCGGAGCGATCCGCGCCTTGCGAATCAACTGGTTGATGGTGGGCATCCGTCTCCGATCCTTCGACCGACCGCCTGAAACTTGCCGCCGTTCACCACTTGCCCGACCTGAGCACGCCGTCCTCTCCCCAGAGGGAATGCCGAAACGCCAATAGCCAACGAGCGCTGGCTTTGCCCTTTCGGGTGGACGGCCTACCAGATCGGCCGAAGCAGTGTCTGTCGCGGTACCTGTCGGGCGAAACTGCGTCTAGGCTCTCGCCTACCGCCAGTCCCTCCGAAAAGTGGGCGGGTTATATGGGCCGCACCCCGTGCCGTCAAGCATACAGGCGTAAAAAGCGACGTTTTTTCCGAGGTTTGACGTCGCACTCAAAGTGAGTCGCAAATCCCGACAATAGGGCAATTAAATTGCCTCAAGCCGGGCCTTCCCACAAACAATTGGGCCGCCTCCCGGGAGAGGCGGCCCATATCTTGTGGTTGCAAGCCTACCTTACTCGGCGGGCACCTTCTCCCGCAGCGCCTGCTCGTCCGGCTGCTCCATCGGCGTGGCGGCGGCCGGCGCCGGAACCGCCTGCGCCTCCAGCATCTCACGGTCGCGCTTGGCCGCGATCTCCTTCAGCCGGTTCATGACGCCGCCCGTGCCGGCCGGGATCAGCCGCCCGACGATGACGTTCTCCTTGAGGCCGAGCAGCGTGTCGACGCGGCCGGACACGGACGCCTCGGTGAGCACGCGGGTGGTCTCCTGGAACGACGCCGCCGAGATGAACGACTTGGTCTGCAGGCTCGCCTTGGTGATGCCCAGCAGCACCGGCTCGCCCTTGGCCGGCCTGAGGCCTTCGGTCTCGAGCTTGGCGTTGGTCTCCTCGAACTCCAGCTTCTCGACCTGCTCCCCGATCAGGAAGGTGGATTCGCCAGGGTCGACGATCTCGATCTTCTGCAGCATCTGACGCGCGATCGTCTCGATGTGCTTGTCGTTGATCTTCACGCCTTGCAGCCGGTAGACGTCCTGGATCTCGTTGACGAGGTACTTGGCCAGCTCCTCGATGCCCAGCACGCGCAGGATGTCGTGGGGCACGGGGTTGCCGTCCATCAGCAGGTCGCCGCGCTCGACAAAGTCGCCTTCCTGGACGCTGATGCGCTTGCCCTTCGGGATCAGGTATTCCACCGGATCGCCGCCGTCGGCGGGCACCACCAGCAGGCGGCGCTTGTTCTTGTAGTCCTTGCCGAACTCGACGCGGCCGGGCATCTCGCTGATGATCGCGAAATCCTTGGGCTTGCGCGCCTCGAACAGCTCGGCCACGCGCGGCAGACCGCCGGTGATGTCGCGCGTCTTGCTGCCTTCGCGCGGGATGCGCGCGAGCACGTCGCCGGCCTTGACCGCCTGGCCGTTCTCGACCGACAGCACCGAGTCGACGAGCAGCGGGTAGCGGGCCTCCTGGCCGTTGGCGAGCAGGACGGGCTTGCCCTCCTCGTCCATGATGGCGATGCGCGGCCGCAGGTCGCCGCCACGCGACTGGCCCTTCCAGTCGACGACGACGCGGTTGGAGATGTAGGTCGCCTCGTCGATGACCTCGCGCATGGAGGTGCCTTCGACCAGGTCGACATAGGTCGCGGTGCCGCTCTTCTCGGTGATGACCGGCAGCGTGTAGGGATCCCATTCCGCGAGCTTCTGGCCCTTGGTCACCTGCACGTCGTTGTCGACCAGCAGGCGCGAGCCGTAGGGCACGCGGAAGCGGGCACGCTCGCGCTCGTTGGCGTCGATCAGCACCAGCTCGGTGTTGCGGCCCATGACGACCGGCACGCCCTCGCCGTTGATGACGATGTTGCGGTTCTTCACCACCACACGGCCGTCATGCGAGGCCTCGACGTTGGACTGCTCGGCGGCGCGCTGGGCGGCGCCGCCGATGTGGAAGGTACGCATCGTGAGCTGCGTGCCGGGCTCGCCGATCGACTGGGCGGCGATGACGCCCACGGCCTCGCCGATGTTGACCGGCGTGCCGCGCGCCAGGTCGCGGCCGTAGCAGGTGGCGCACACGCCCCACTTGGTCTCGCAGGTCAGCACCGAGCGGATCTTGACCTCCTCGATGCCGGCCTTGCCGATGGCGTCGACGTCGTCCTCCTGGATGAGCTCGCCGGTTTCGACGATCACATTGCCGTTCAGCGGGTCGACGATGTCCTCCAGCGCCGAGCGCCCGAGGATACGCTCGCCCAGCGGCTCGATCGTGTGCGGGCCGTTCATCACCGCGCGCATGGCAAGGCCGTGCTTGGTGCCGCAATCCGGCTCGGTGACGATGCAGTCCTGCGCCACGTCGACCAGGCGGCGGGTGAGGTAGCCCGAGTTCGCCGTCTTGAGCGCCGTGTCGGCCAGGCCCTTGCGGGCGCCGTGGGTCGAGTTGAAGTACTCGAGCACCGACAGGCCTTCCTTGAAGTTGGCGATGATCGGCGTCTCGATGATCTCGCCCGACGGCTTGGTCATCAGGCCGCGCATGCCGGCGAGCTGCTTCATCTGCGCCGCCGAGCCGCGGGCGCCGGAGTGGGACATCATGTGCACCGAATTGATCGGCTCGCCCTTCTTCGGCGTCGAGATGCCCCGCATCATCTCCTCGGCGACCTTCTCCGAGCAGCGCGTCCAGGCGTCGACGACCTTGTTGTACTTCTCGCCGGCGGTGATCAGGCCTTCCTGATACTGCTGCTCGTACTCCTTCACCTCCTTCTGGGTGTCGGTGACCAGCTTCTCCTTGCGCGCCGGGATGACGAGGTCGTCCTTGCCGAAGGAGATGCCGGCCTTGCACGCCTGGCTGAAGCCCAGCGCCATCAGGCGGTCGGCGAAGATCACCGTCTCCTTCTGGCCGCAGTGGCGGTAGACCGCGTCGATGACGTTCTGCACGTCCTTCTTGATGAGCAGCGTGTTGACCAGGGAGAACGGCACGTTCTGGTGCCGCGGCAGGATCTCCGACAGCAGCATGCGGCCGGGCGTGGTGCCGACCACACGCGTCACCGGATTGCCCTGCTCGTCGACCGTGTGCAGGCGGGCCTTGATCTTGGAGTGCAGGGTGACGGCGCCGGCTTCCAGCGCATGCTGGATCTCGCCCATGTCGGCGAAGGCCATGCCCTCGCCGGGCTCGCCCTCACGCTCCATGGTGATGTAGTAGATGCCGAGCACGATGTCCTGCGACGGCACGATGATCGGCTTGCCGTTGGCCGGGCTGAGGATGTTGTTGGTCGACATCATCAGCACGCGGGCCTCGAGCTGGGCCTCCAGCGACAGCGGCACGTGCACCGCCATCTGGTCGCCGTCGAAGTCGGCGTTGAAGGCGGTGCAGACCAGCGGATGCAGCTGGATCGCCTTGCCTTCGATCAGCACCGGCTCGAACGCCTGGATGCCCAGGCGGTGCAGGGTGGGCGCGCGGTTGAGCAGCACGGGATGCTCGCGGATCACCTCCTCGAGGATGTCCCACACCTCCGGCCGCTCCTTCTCCACCATGCGCTTGGCCGCCTTGATGGTGTTGGCCATGCCGTAGGCCTGCAGGCGCGAGTAGATGAACGGCTTGAACAGCTCCAGCGCCATCTTCTTGGGCAGGCCGCACTGGTGCAGCTTCAGCTCGGGACCGACCACGATCACCGAGCGGCCCGAGTAGTCGACGCGCTTGCCCAGCAGGTTCTGCCGGAAGCGGCCCTGCTTGCCCTTGAGCATGTCGCTGAGCGACTTCAGCGGCCGCTTGTTGGCGCCGGTGATGACGCGGCCGCGGCGGCCGTTGTCGAACAGCGCGTCGACAGCCTCCTGCAGCATGCGCTTCTCGTTGCGCACGATGATGTCGGGCGCGCGCAGCTCGATCAGCCGCTTCAGGCGGTTGTTGCGGTTGATGACGCGGCGGTAGAGGTCGTTGAGGTCCGACGTCGCGAACCGGCCGCCGTCCAGCGGCACCAGCGGACGCAGCTCAGGCGGAATGACCGGCACGACCTCGAGGATCATCCACTCGGGCCGGGCGCCCGACTCGACGAAGGCCTCGATCATCTTCAGGCGCTTGACCAGCTTCTTGCGCTTGGCCTCGGACGTCGTCTCCTTGAGGTCCTCACGCAGCGTCTTGCGCTCCTGCTCCAGGTCGATGCCGACCAGCATGTCCTTGAGCGCCTCGGCACCGATCTTGGCGGTGAAGTTCTCCTCGCCGTGCTCCTCCTGGGCCCGGATGTACTGCTCCTCGGACAGCAGCTCGCGGTACTTCAGCGAGGTCATGCCCGGCTCGATGACGACGTAGTTCTCGAAGTACAGGATGCGCTCGAGATCCTTGAGCGTCATGTCGAGCAGCAGCCCGATGCGGCTGGGCAGCGACTTGAGGAACCAGATATGCGCCACCGGCGAGGCGAGCTCGATGTGGCCCATGCGCTCGCGGCGCACCTTGGTCAGGGTCACCTCGACGCCGCACTTCTCGCAGATGATGCCGCGGAACTTCATCCGCTTGTACTTGCCGCACAGGCACTCGTAGTCCTTGATCGGGCCGAAGATGCGGGCGCAGAACAGCCCGTCCCGCTCCGGCTTGAACGTGCGGTAGTTGATGGTCTCCGGCTTCTTGATCTCGCCGTAGCTCCACGAGCGGATGCGCTCCGGGCTCGCGATCGCGATGCGGATGTAGTCGAAGGTCTGCGGGCCCTGGGGCTGCCCGAGGACGTTGATCAGGTCGGTCATGGTCCGATACTCCTGACGCGCGCCGCCTGTGGCGGCTCTTGTTCCGTAAGAGGGCTAAAGGCGGGACGGCGGTGGCGCCGTCCCTAGAGGGGCTTGTGTTCGAGCTCGACGTTGAGGCCCAGCGAGCGCAGCTCCTTGACCAGCACGTTGAACGATTCGGGGATGCCGGCCTCGAAGGTGTCGTCGCCGCGCACGATGGCCTCGTAGACCTTGGTGCGGCCCGACACGTCGTCCGACTTCACGGTCAGCATCTCCTGCAGCGTGTAGGCGGCGCCGTAGGCCTCCAGCGCCCACACCTCCATCTCGCCGAAGCGCTGGCCGCCGAACTGCGCCTTGCCGCCCAGCGGCTGCTGGGTGACCAGGCTGTAGGGGCCGATCGAGCGGGCGTGGATCTTGTCGTCGACCAGGTGGTGCAGCTTCAGCATGTAGATGTAGCCGACGGTGACCTTGCGGGCGAACGGATCGCCGGTGCGGCCGTCGACCAGTGTCACCTGGCCGGACTTGTCCAGCCCCGCCTGCTCCAGCATGGTGACGATGTCGTCCTCGCGCGCGCCATCGAACACCGGCGAGGCGAACGGCACGCCGTGGCTGAGGTTGCTGCCCAGCTGCACGACCTGCTCATCCGACAGGTCGGCGACGTCCGACTTGTAGGCCCGCTCGCCGTAGATGTCCTTCAACGAGCGCCGCAGATCGGCGGCCTTGACCAGGCCATCGTTGACCTGCCCGGCCAGCTGGCCGAGCCTGCGCCCGAGGCCGGCCGAGGCCCAGCCGAGATGGGTCTCGAGGATCTGGCCGACGTTCATGCGGCTGGGCACGCCCAACGGGTTGAGCACGATGTCGACCGGCGTGCCGTCCTCGAGGTACGGCATGTCCTCGGCCGGCATGATGCGCGAGATCACGCCCTTGTTGCCGTGGCGGCCGGCCATCTTGTCGCCCGGCTGCAGCTTGCGCTTCACGGCCACGAAGACCTTGACCATCTTCATCACGCCCGGCGGCAGCTCGTCGCCGCGCTGCAGCTTGTCGACCTTGTTCTCGAAGCGGTCCTGCAGCCGCTTGAGCGATTCGTCGAACTGTGCGTTCAGCGCCTCGATCTGCTTCATCCGCGCGTCTTCCTTGACGGCGATCTGGCGCCACTGGCCGGGCGTGAACTCCGAGAGCACCTTCTCGGTGATCTTGGTGCCCGCCTTGGCGCCCTTCAGGCCGCCGGACACGGTCTCGCCCAGAAGCAGCGCCTGCAGCTGGCCGTAGAAGCTGCGCTCCAGGATCGCCTTCTCGTCGTCGCGGTCCTTGGCCAGGCGCTCGATCTGATCGCGCTCGATCGCCAGCGCACGCTCGTCCTTGTCGACGCCGCGGCGGTTGAAGACGCGGACCTCGACGATCGTGCCCTGCACGCCCGGCGGCACCCGCAGCGAGGTGTCGCGCACGTCGGAGGCCTTCTCGCCGAAGATGGCGCGCAGCAGCTTCTCTTCCGGAGTCATCGGCGATTCGCCCTTGGGCGTCACCTTGCCGACCAGGATGTCGCCGGCCTGCACCTCGGCGCCGATATAGACGATGCCCGCCTCGTCGAGGTTGCGCAGCGCTTCCTCGCCGACGTTGGGGATATCGCGGGTGATCTCCTCCTGGCCCAGCTTGGTGTCGCGGGCCATCACCTCGAACTCCTCAATGTGGATCGAGGTGAAGACGTCGTCGCTGACGATCCGCTCGGAGATCAGGATCGAGTCCTCGAAGTTGTAGCCGTTCCAGGGCATGAACGCGACCAGCACGTTGCGGCCCAGGGCCAGCTCGCCGTTGTGCGTCGAGGGGCCGTCGGCGATGATCTCGCCGCGCCGCACCGTGTCGCCGACCTTCACCAGGGGCTTCTGCGTGATGCAGGTGCTCTGGTTCGACCGCTGGAACTTCAGCAGGTTGTAGATGTCGACCGCCGGGGTGCCGGGACCGGTGTCCTCGGTGGCGCGCACGACGATGCGCGTCGCGTCGACCTGATCGACCACGCCGGACCGGCGGGCGACGATGGTGACGCCCGAATCGCGTGCGACGATCTCCTCCATGCCGGTGCCGACCAGCGGCGCATCGGCACGCAGCAGCGGCACCGCCTGACGCTGCATGTTCGAGCCCATCAGGGCGCGGTTGGCGTCGTCGTTCTCGAGGAACGGGATGAGCGCCGCCGCCACCGACACGACCTGCTTGGGCGACACGTCGATGAAATCGATGGTGTCGGGCCGCGCCAGGATGTATTCGCCGCCCTTGCGGCAGGACACCAGCTCGTCGGCGAAGCGGCCGCGCGGGTCGAGCTCGGCGTTGGCCTGGGCGATGGTGTAGCGCCCTTCCTCCATGGCCGACAGGTAGATGACCTCGTCGCCGACCTTGCCGCCGGCCACCTTGCGGTACGGGCTTTCGATGAAGCCGTACTGGTTGACGCGGGCATAGGTGGCCAGCGAGTTGATCAGGCCGATATTGGGGCCTTCCGGCGTTTCGATCGGGCAGATGCGGCCATAGTGCGTCGGATGCACGTCGCGCACCTCGAAGCCGGCGCGCTCGCGGGTCAGGCCGCCCGGCCCGAGCGCCGACAGGCGGCGCTTGTGCGTCACCTCCGACAGCGGGTTGGTCTGGTCCATGAACTGGCTGAGCTGCGAGGAGCCGAAGAACTCGCGCACCGCCGCCGCCGCCGGCTTGGCGTTGATCAGGTCGTGCGGCATCACGGTGTCGATGTCGATCGAGCTCATGCGCTCGCGGATCGCGCGCTCCATGCGCAGCAGGCCGACCCGGTACTGGTTCTCCATCAGCTCGCCGACCGAGCGCACCCGGCGGTTGCCGAGATGGTCGATGTCGTCGATCTCGCCGCGGCCGTCCTTCAGATCATGCAGCACCTTGACCACGGCGATGATGTCCTCGCGGCGCAGCACGCGCACCGAGTCGGGCACGCCCTCGAAGCCCAGGCGCATGTTCATCTTGACGCGGCCGACGGCCGAGAGGTCGTAGCGCTCGGGGTCGAACAGCAGGCCGTTGAACAGCGTCTCGGCCGTCTCCACGGTAGGCGGCTCGCCCGGACGCATGACGCGGTAGATCTCCATCAGCGCGTCCTCGCGCGTCTGGTTCTTGTCCGCCATCAGCGTGTTGCGCAGATAGCCGCCGACGCTGACATGGTCGATGGCGAGCACTTCCAGCGCGTCGATCTTGTTCTCGGCAAACGTCTTCAGCGTCGCCTCGGTGATCTCGTGACCGGCCTCGATGTAGATCTCGCCCGTCTTCTCATTGATCACGTCGCGGGCCGCGTACTTGCCGACCAGCTCCTCATCGAGGACGCGGATCTCCTTGAGGCCCTGCTCGGCCAAGCGGTTCAGGAGCCGCGGAGTCATCTTGGTGCCGGCCTCGGCCACCGCCTTGTTGGTCTTGGCGTTGACCAGATCGTGCGTCAGCTTGGTGCCGCGCAGCGCGTCGGCGTCGAAGTCGGTGCGCCAGCCTTCCTTGTCGCGCTTGTAGACGTGCTGGCCGTAGAATGCCGACAGGACGTCCTCCTGCGACAGGCCCACCGCCTCGCCGGGCTCGAGCTGCTTGCTCTTGGTCTGCAGCTCGGCGCGCTTCTTGGCCGTCTCGTCGTTGTCGAGCGCCAGCAGCAGCGTCGTCACCGGCAGCTTGCGGCGACGGTCGATGCGGACATGGATCAGGTCCTTGGCGTCGAACTCGAAGTCGAGCCACGAGCCGCGATAGGGGATGATGCGGGCGGCGAACAGGTACTTGCCCGACGAATGGGTCTTGCCCTTGTCGTGGTCGAAGAACACGCCCGGCGAGCGGTGCATCTGCGAGACGATGACGCGCTCGGTGCCGTTCACGACGAAGGTGCCGTTGGCCGTCATGAGCGGCATGTCGCCCATGTAGACGTCCTGCTCCTTGATGTCGCGGATCGAGCGCGAGCCGGTCTCCTCGTCGACGTCCCAGACGACGAGCTGCAGCGTGAGCTTCAGCGGCGCCGAATAGGTGATGCCGCGCTGCTGGCATTCCTCGACGTCGTACTTGGGCTCCTCGAACTCGAACTTCACGAACTCGAGGCTGGCACGCTCGGCGAAATCCTTGATCGGGAAGACGCCGCGGAACACTTCCTGCAGGCCGATATTGGTGCGCTTCTCCGGCGGCACGTGCATCTGCAGGAACTGATCGTACGAGCTCTTCTGGACCTCGATCAGGTTCGGCATCGGCGCGGCGGCGGCGATGCGGCCAAACGGGCGACGAATCCGGGTACGGGCGTTGAATGACGTGGCCATGCTCTTCCTCGGCACTTCCGCGAGAGGGCGAGGCGGACAAACCCCGACTGCTGTCTCGGAACCGGCGATCCGCTACGTCGCCAATCCCATCCGTTGCAGAGGGCCACTTGACGGGACCGGCGGTGCAAGGCGCCGGTCCGATGAAGGGGCCCCTGGGGGCGCCGGCTTGCCGCCTGACGCCCCCAGGAGAACGTTGCTTACTTCAGCTCGACCTTGGCGCCTTCGGCCTCGAGCTTCGCCTTCATCTTGTCGGCGTCGGCCTTGGGCACGCTCTCCTTGACCGCCTTCGGAGCGGCCTCGACCAGGTCCTTGGCCTCCTTCAGGCCCAGGCCGGTCAGCTCGCGCACGACCTTGATGACGTTGATCTTCTTGTCGCCGGCAGCGGCGAGCACGACGGTGAACTCGTCCTTCTGCTCGGCGGCGGCCGGCGCGGCACCTGCGCCCGGCGCGGCAGCGACCGCAACCGGCGCGGCGGCCGAAACGCCCCACTTCTCTTCCAGCAGCTTGCTGAGCTGCGCCGCCTCGATGACGGTCAGCGCCGAGAGCTGGTCGACGATCTGTTCCAAATTGGCAGCCATTGTCTTTCTCCGAATATCCCGATGTTGGCGTTGGCGATCGGCTTAAGCCGCCTGGCCGGAAGTGTCCTTGGATCCGTACGCGCCCATGACGCGCGCCAGCTGGCCGGCCGGCGCCTGCACGACACCGGCGATGCGGGTTGCCGGCGTCTGCAACAGCGCCAGCAGACTGGCCCGCAGCTCATCGAGCGACGGCAGCGCCGCCAGCTGCTTGACGCCCTCGGCGTCCAGCGTCTGGCCGTTCAGCGAGCCGCCGACGATGGTCAGCTTCTCGTTGTCCTTGGCAAAGGCAGAAACCGCCTTGGCCGCGGCAACCGGATCCTTGGACGAGGCGATCGCGGTCGGACCCGTCAGAAACGAGCCGATATCCTTGAACGCCGTCCCTTCCAAAGCGAGACGGGTGAGCCGGTTCTTCGACACTTTGTAGCTGGCGCCCGCTGCCCGCACCTTGCGGCGCAGGTCGGAAACTTCCGTCACCGTCAGGCCCGACTGGCGAGTCACCACCAGCAGGTTGACGGCCTGGAAGTCCTTGTTCAGCGAAGCGATCAGCTCTGCCTTCTCAGAGCGGTTCACTTGACGTCTCCGAACATGGCCCGACCTGCCGCAGCGGATCGGACCGACTACACAAGAACCGCCCCTCTGTCGGGCGCGGCCCGGTTTCCCATCCCGGAAGACCGGGCTCGGAGGGGACTGGCCACCTCGTCATTCCCGTTCCACCGTCTGCGCAGGCGGGTCGCCCCTTTAAGCCGCCCCCGAAGGATTGGCGCCGGCGGTCTCGGACAGGTCGGAGCCACCTCCGAGGAGATGGCTCCCATCGGCCGATGGGCGAACCCGCCGGCCAATCTCGTCACGGCTGGGCCTTGCAGGCTCAGCCCTGCAGGGTCGCGACGTCGAGCTTGACGCCGGGCCCCATGGTCGAGCTGAGCGACACCTTCTGGATGAAGGTGCCCTTGGCCCCGGTCGGCTTGGCGCGGCTGATCGCGCCGACGAACGCCTTGACGTTCTCCGTGATCGCCTGCTCGCTGAAGCTCGCCTTGCCGACGCCGGCATGCACGATGCCGGCCTTCTCGGCACGGAACTCCACCTGGCCGGCCTTGGCTGCCTTGACGGCAGTTGCGACATCGGGTGTCACGGTGCCCAGCTTCGGGTTCGGCATCAAGCCGCGCGGACCCAGCACCTTGCCCAGCCGGCCGACGATGCCCATCATGTCGGGCGTCGCAATGCAGCGGTCGAAGTTCATCTCACCGGCCGTGATCTTCTCGGCCAGATCTTCGGCGCCGACAATGTCGGCCCCCGCCGCCTTGGCCGCCTCGGCCTTGTCGCCGCGCGCGAACACCGCCACACGCAGCGTCTTGCCGGTGCCGTTGGGCAGCTCGACGACGCCGCGCACCATCTGGTCGGCGTGGCGCGGGTCGATGCCGAGATTCATCGCGATCTCGATGGTCTCGTCGAACTTCGCCTTGGCGCCTGATTTGACGATCTTGACGGCATCGGTAAGCCCGTAGGCCTTGCCGCGCTCGACACCTTCGCTCGCCTTGCGGAAGCGCTTGCCTGGTTTCGCCATGGCCTTACTCCACCACCTGGACGCCCATGGACCGGGCCGACCCCTTCAGCATGCTGACGGCGGCCTCGACGGTCTCGCAGTTGAGATCGGGCATCTTGGCCTTGGCGATCTCCTCGAGCTGCTCCACCGTGACCTTGCCGACGACCTGGGTGCCGATATTCTTGGCGCCTTTCTCGATGCCGGCCGCCTTCATGATGAAATAGCTGTTGGGCGGGCTCTTGGTGACGAAGGTGAAGCTGCGGTCCTGGAAGACCGTGATCACGACCGGAATCGGCATCCCCGGTTCCAGCTTCTGCGTCCGGGCGTTGAACTGCTTGCAGAACTCCATGATGTTGACGCCCTGCTGGCCCAGCGCCGGACCGATCGGCGGCGACGGGTTGGCTTTGCCCGCCGGCACCTGCAATTTGACATAGGCCTGAATCTTTTTGGCCATTCGTGACCCTCCTACCTTATGGACGGGCGCGCGGTACGGCCATGGCAAGCCTCCCGCACGTTCTGCAGCCGCCTGAGCGGCTGGGGTGCCGCAGCTTCAAACCCTTGATATTCCAAGACATTCAAATGCTGCCGACAACAAAACCGAAAGGCCGGCAGTTGCGCCAGCCTTTCGGGAGGCGCCTCCTACCACAAACCCATCGATTTGCAAGCTTTTTCTTTACCGCGCCATCACGGAAAAACGGCCGCGACCGGAACTGCCGCCCCCTTGCTAGACCTTGTCGACCTGGCCGTAGTCGAGCTCGACCGGCGTGGCGCGGCCGAAGATCGAGACCGAGACCTTGAGACGCTGCTTCTCCTCGTCGATCTCCTCGACGGTGCCGTTGAAGGAGGCGAACGGGCCGTCCGACACTTTCACCTGCTCGCCGATCTCGAACATCACCGACGGCTTGGGCCGCTCGATGCCCTCCTGCACCTGCTTGAGGATGCGGCCAGCCTCCGCGTCGGTGATCGGCACTGGCCGGCCGGCCTTGCCGCCGCCCAGGAAGCCCGTGACCTTCGGCGTGTTCTTGACCAGGTGCCAGGTCTCGTCGGTCAGCTCCATGCGAGCCAGCACATAGCCCGGAAAGAACTTGCGCTCGGCATTCACCTTGGTGCCACGGCGCAGCTCGACGACCTCCTCGGTCGGCACCAGCACCTCGGGAATCAAGGGCGTCATGCCCTTCTTCTCCGCCTGCTCGCGGATCGACTGCGCCACCTTGTTCTCGAAGCCGGAATAGGCGTGCACCACGTACCAACGGAGCGCCATGGTCAGATCAACCTCAGCAGGGACTGGACGACCAGGGAGATGACCTTGTCGACCAGGAGAAAGAAGATGGCCGCGATGGTGACGAAGACGAACACCATGCCGGTGGTCACCATCGTCTCGCGCCGACCGGCCCAGGTGATCTTCCCGGCCTCCTGGCGCACTTCACGGACGAATTCGACGGGATTCTTCATAGTTCCGACGGGGTTGGCGGAAAGCAACCGCGCTTCCTAGCGGCGGGTCCCGCGAATGTCCAGAACGCGCTTCTCCCCGCTGAGGGCGGGGAGAAGCGAATATCTGGCAGGAGTGGAGGGACTCGAACCCCCGGCCCTCGGTTTTGGAGACCGATGCTCTACCAACTGAGCTACACTCCTAGGGTCGCGCCATCCCTACCACCGGACGGCGCAGCATAGAAGCCCTACTTGACGATCTTGGTGACGACGCCGGCGCCGACGGTGCGGCCGCCTTCGCGGATGGCGAAGCGCAGGCCCTCATCCATCGCGATCGGCTGGATCAGCTCGACCTCCATCCGCGCATTGTCGCCCGGCATCACCATCTCCGTGCCCTCGGGCAGCTTGCACACACCCGTCACGTCCGTCGTGCGGAAGTAAAACTGCGGACGGTAGTTCGTGAAGAACGGCGTGTGGCGACCGCCCTCCTCCTTCGTCAGGATGTACGCCTCGGCATGAAACTGCGTGTGCGGCGTGATCGACCCGGGCCGCGCCAGAACCTGGCCGCGCTCAACGTCCTCGCGCTTCGTGCCGCGCAGCAGCGCGCCGATGTTGTCCCCCGCCTCGCCCTGGTCCAGCAGCTTGCGGAACATCTCAACGCCCGTCACCACCGTCTTGACCGTGTCCTTCAGGCCAACGATCTCGATCTCCTCGCCGACCTTCACCACACCGCGCTCCACACGGCCCGTCACAACCGTCCCGCGACCCGAGATCGAGAACACGTCCTCGATCGGCATCAGGAACGGCTTGTCCTTGTCGCGCATCGGCTGCGGAATGTACGCGTCAACCGCCTCCATCAGCTTCAGCACCGCCTGCTCGCCGATCTCGGGCTGCTTGTCCTCCAGCGCGCACAGCGCCGAGCCACGGATCACCGGGATCTGGTCCCCGGGGAACTGGTACGACGACAGAAGCTCCCGCACCTCAAGCTCCACAAGGTCCAACAGCTCGGGGTCGTCAACCATGTCCACCTTGTTCATGAACACCACCAGCGCCGGCACCCCGACCTGGCGCGCCAGCAGGATGTGCTCCCGCGTCTGCGGCATCGGACCGTCCGCCGCTGAAACCACCAGGATCGCACCGTCCATCTGCGCCGCGCCCGTGATCATGTTCTTCACGTAGTCCGCGTGACCGGGGCAGTCCACGTGCGCGTAGTGCCGGTTCGCCGTCTCGTACTCAACATGCGCCGTCGAGATCGTGATGCCGCGCTCGCGCTCCTCAGGCGCCCGGTCAATCTGGTCGTACGCCGTGAACGTCGCACCGCCTGTCCGCGCCAGGATCTTCGTGATCGCCGCCGTCAGCGATGTCTTGCCATGGTCAACGTGCCCGATCGTTCCGATGTTCACGTGCGGCTTGTTCCGCTCGAACTTGCTCTTCGACATGGTTCAGGTGCCTCGATCAGATCACGGCCTGCGGGCCGCTTGTCACTGGCTGGCGGCGACAGCGCCACCGCGGGTTGGAGCGGGTGATGGGAATCGAACCCACGTAGCCAGCTTGGAAGGCTGGAGCTCTACCATTGAGCTACACCCGCGAACCCGCTTGGCCGGCCGCCCGCTTCCGGGGGCGCGTGGTGGAGGGGGAAGGATTCGAACCTTCGTAGGTGTAAACCGGCTGATTTACAGTCAGCTGCCATTGACCGCTCGGCCACCCCTCCGACGCTACGACACTACGCTACGCACCGGCCATCCGGCCGGCGCGGGATACAGCAAATCCAACGGCTTGCGTCAAGACAAAGACGATGCACAAGCGTCATTGGCGATGCCAGACTTCAAAAAGGCGGCCGCCGGCGTCGCCTCCCGTCGATTTGCCAAGCGAGTTGACGCCCCCTATATGGCCCCACCATGCGTCATATGAAAGACCGCTCCAAGGATCGCGGCGAGCACCGCCCACACGGGCCGCGCCGCGAGCAGCGCCCTGCCGGCCCCCTGCCCCCATCCCGTCGCGATGCCCCACGCGCGCCCGGCGGCGGACAAGTCTGGGTCTACGGCCGCCACCCGGTGCTGGCGGCCCTGGCCAACCCCGAACGCCGCATCTTTCGGCTGATGATGACGCAGGACGCCGCCGACCGTGCGGCGGCCGATCTTGCCGGCCTGCCGCAGCCGCCGCAGCCCGAGATCGTGCCGCGCGAGCGCATCGCCGAGCGCCTGCCGGCGGGCGCGGTGCATCAGGGCTTCCTCGCCGCCGTCTCCCCCCTGCTCGACGCGGCACTGGAGGACATCATCGCCGCCGCCGGGGACCGGGCCCTGGTCCTGGCGCTCGACCAGGTCACCGACCCGCACAACGTGGGCGCCATCCTGCGCTCGGCCGAAGCCTTCGGCGCCGCCGGCGTGATCGTCACGGAACGGCACGCGCCCGAGGAAACCGGCACCCTCGCCAAGGCCGCGTCCGGCGCCCTGGAACGGGTGCCGCTGGTGCGTGTCGTGAACCTCAGCCGCGCGCTCGAGCAGCTGAAGGCAGCCGGCTTCTGGGTGCTGGGCCTCGACGAGCGCGGCGACAAGGCCCTGGCCGACGCCGACATGGACGGCCGCCTCGTCCTGGCGCTGGGCGCCGAGGGCGAGGGCCTGCGGCGCCTCACCCTCGAGCACTGCGACCTGCTGGTGCGGCTGCCCATGAAAGGCGCGATGCCGAGCCTGAACGTCTCGAACGCAGCTGCGATATCACTTTATGAATTAAGTAGAAAATCTTTATTATCAGATAATTAACGGACTATCTTAAATTCCCGCATAGCTTGCTTTAGAGGCCGATACCGCGTCGACCGTTACAATCCCCGCATGGCTGTGATAGATTTATCGGCGCTTCATTCCGATGTTGGCGATCGTCATGAGCCTGCCTGCCGAGCGCTTCACCACACAATCAACCGACAAGACATCGAATGAGTGGCACCAGCAGCTCGACTTCTATGCCGGCCGGGCTGATCGCTACATCACCGAAAACTGGAGCGAGGCTGAGCATGATTGGCCCTTGGCCATCCTGCTGGGCTACATGAGCATCGCCAGGCCGGCATCGGTCCTTGATGTCGGCGCCGGCTCCGGTCGCGCACTTCACCTGATGCGTGAACGTTTCCCGGAACTGACGGTGTGCGGTGTTGAACCCTCGGCCGACTTCCGCGCCATCGGGCACCGTGAATTCAAGCTCGGCCCCGAGGAGCTACGCGACGGCGACGCCACCCGGCTGCCTTTTCCCGATGGAAGCTTCGACGTGGTGACCGAGTTCGGTGCCCTGCACCATATGCGCCATCCAGCCCAGGCAGTTGCCGAGATGGTCCGCGTCGCGCGCCAGACCGTGTTCATTTCTGATTGCAACAATTTCGGCCAAGGCAGCGCCCTGACACGAATAATAAAGCAGACGCTGCATGCCGTCGGACTGTGGCGGGCAGCCGACTGGATCAAGACGCGGGGCAAGGGCTACTCCATCACCGAAGGCGATGGATTGGCCTATTCCTATTCGATTTTCGACGATCTGCCGATCGTGCGCCGCCACTTCAGCCGTGTCATGGTCATGAATACCCAGGGCCAGGCGACCAACCACTATCGTGAAGCGCCCACAGTTGTCGTGCTGGCCGACAACCGGCCGTGGTGACTGTTGCCCTGGCTGAAATGGATCGGTACACATCGACCGAGGGTCGAATGCCGGGTTAGCTCAGCGGTAGAGCAGCGGTTTTGTAAACCGTTGGTCGGGGGTTCAAATCCCTCACCCGGCACCACGTCCTGCGCCACCAGCGGGCGCCAGACGCCCGCCGCGAGGACGTTCCCATCGTGCCGAAACCCGACAAGAAGTATCGGGTCGCCTTCATGGTGACTCATCCGATCCAGTATCAAGCGCCGCTGCTGCGCCTGATCAATGCCGACCCCGACATCCACCTGAAAGCCTATTTCGCCTCGGATTTTTCGGCGCGCCATTTCGTCGACCCGGAGTTCGGCCGCTCGATCGAATGGGACGTGCCCCTGCTGGACGGATACGAGCACGAGGTGCTGCCGGTGCTGCCCGGCCTGCGCTACCCCGATGACGCCCATTTCGACACCTGGCGGCCGTTCAGCGTCGGGCTGCGCCAGCGGCTGCGCGCCGGTCGCTTCGATGCGCTTTGGGTTCATGGCTATGCCCGGGTGCCGCATCTATGGGCGATGATGGCGGCGCGCAGCGCCGGGGTCCGGGTCCTGCTGCGCGATGAGACCAGCGCGCTCGGCCGCTCCCCCAGCCGGTCCCGCCGCGGCGCCAAGCAGGCTTTGTTCACGCTGATCGACCGGCTGGTCGATGCCTATCTCACGATCGGCACGATGAACGAGCAGCACCTGCGCGAGCTGGGAGTAGACGCACGCAAGTTCTTCCGGGTCGGCTACGCCGTCGACAACGCCTGGTTCCAGGCGCGCGCCGCCGCCGCCGGCTCTCATCGGACGACGCTGCGGGCAGAGCTGGGGCTGCCGGCGGACCGGCCGATCATGCTCTATGCCGCCAAGCTGATCGGCCGCAAGGCGCCGCTCGACCTCGTGCAAGCCTTCGGCCGCGCCATGACAGGTGTGGCGGCGGAACACCGACCGGTCCTGCTGATGGCCGGAGACGGCGATCTGAGGCCGCAGGTCGAGGCCGCCATCGCGACCCTCGAGCTCTCGGATTCGATCCGCCTGCTCGGCTTTCAATCGCAGCAGCGGCTCGCGGCGCTCTACGACCTCTGCGACGTGTTCGTGCTGCCCTCGGCGCACGAGACCTGGGGACTGGTGGTCAACGAGGTGATGAACGCCGGCAAGCCGGTGATCGCCAGCGACCGCGTCGGCGCGGCCCGCGACCTGGTGCAGGAAGGCGTCAACGGCTTCATCTATCCTTTCGGCGACACCGAGGCGCTGGCGGCGCGGCTGCGTGATGCGACGACCGACCGCACCCGCCTCGCCGCCATGGGTGTCGAAAGCCGGCGCATCATCGATGGCTGGGGTTTTGCCCAGAATCTGGCCGGCCTGAAGGCCGCCCTGGCGGCAACCGTCGGTGCGCGCTGACCAGCGGCGCTCGCCTGCGCCGCGCTCTTGAACTCTACATGCTATAACGCGTTCGCCATGGCCCAACGCCGTCTGCTGATCGCCCATCCCGGCGCCACGTCCCTGCTCTATCCGCTGGTGGCGTTGCTGCAGCGCATGGATCTGGCCATCAGCTTCGAGACATCCTTCTACAGCCGGCCGGGTGATGCCTTTGACGGCGTCGCCCGGGTTCTGCCATCCCGGCTGCGGACGCGCGCCGCCCGCGAGCTGGGACGGCGCCGCCATCCCGATATCGCTCCCACGAACATCATCACGCATCCTCTGCCCGAGCTGATCCACGTGCTGGCGGCGCGCGCCGCACCCGCCTCCATGACGTCGGCGCTCCTGCGCTGGCGCAACGCGCGCTTCGATCGGCTGGTGGCGGCACGCATCCGGCGCGAGCGGCCAGACATCTTCATCGGCTTCGACGGCTCATGCGAGGAGTCGTTGCGGGCCTGCAAGGATGCCGGCACGACCTCCCTGCTGTTCCAGGCGATCGGCCATCTGCGCAGCGGCCTGCGCATCCTCGAGGAGGAACGGCGCCTCAATCCGGAATTCGCCCAGATCCCGCTGGGCGACACCAGCGAAGGCTGGATCGAGCGCCAGACCCGCGAAGCTGTGCTCGCCGACCGTGTCATCGTGCCATCCGACTATGTCCGCGACACCATGATCGAGAACGGCCGCGATCCGGCCACGATCGATCTGCTGCCCTATCCGATCGACACCAAACGCTTCAGCCCCGCGACGCCGCCGCGCTCGGAGCATGCCCTGCGCGCGCTGTTCGTCGGCCAGATCGGCATGCGCAAGGGCGTCAAATACATCCTGGAGGCGGCCAAGCTCCTGGCGCGGCACGACATCCAGATCGGCCTGGTCGGCGGCCTGGTCGACGGCAGCGACTGGCTCAAGCCCTATCTCGGCCGCTATCGCCACATGGCCAACGTGCCCTACGCGGAGATGCCTGCGATCTTCCGCGACGCCGATATCTTCGTCTTTCCGTCGCTGCATGAAGGCTCGGCGATGGCCGTCAACGAGGCCTTGGCCAGCGGCCTGCCGGTGATCGTCACACCCAACGCCGGCAGCATCGCCCGCGACGGCGTCGAGGGCTTTGTGGTGCCGATCCGCGACCCGGCCGCCCTTGCCGACCGGATGGCGCGCCTGGCCGATGATGCCGTGCTGCGGCAGCGCATGGCAGCCGCGGCCCGCGCCCGCGCCGAGGCGCACGATGCGGCAGCCTACGGGCGGTCCCTCGCAGCCCTGCTGGATGCGCTGCCCTCCATCCGGCGATGAAGGCTCCGCCGCGGTTCAGCTATTGGCGTTCTTCGGATTGCCGGAATCCGGCGGATTAGGACCCCGCTCATCGCTTGCCCTGGGTGACGAGGCCATCTGCCGCCTGGCGACGATGTCGCCGTAGTAGCCATTCCTGCCGATCAAAGGGCGGTGCCGCGGCCCTGGTCCGATCCCGGCGGGTCGGGCAGCCACCGCCGGCCTCGGCCCCGCAGCGCCCGGTGCGGCGGCAGGGATGGGAATGCCCTGGCCGGCAGCCCGCGCGGCCATGCGCCGGTCCACGTGCGGCAGCGCCAGCATGATGCCCATCGTGAGGTAGTAATAGTAGTTCAGCGGCTCGGCATCCAATGCCCAGCCTTTCATCGACACCAGGACGATGAAGGCAGCCATCGCCGTGCCACATGCCGCGACCCCCTTCAACGCCGGCGACCGGATCTGGAACTGCGCGCGCAGGCAGCTGAGCAGCATCAGGAGCAGGCAGGCGATCAAAGCGATGAAGCCGAAAAAGCCCAGCTCCACGATCGCCTTGGCATAGTAGTTCTCGACCATCCCGCCTTCGGACTTCAGCAGGGCGGCCGTCGCTTCGTCGAGACCGTGACGGGCCCCGCCCGTGTTGGTCCCGACGCCACGGCCCAGGAGCCCGCCGCGGTCGAATGCCTCGAGGATGCCGCCGGTTCCCATCTCGGTGCTGTAGCGGGCTGTCAGCTGCCCTACTTCTCCATACATCTTGCTGCCGTCGATGCCGGAGATCGCCAATGCCGCGATCAGTCCGCCACCGACCCCGATGATGCCCTGGATCATCCCCCCGGCGCGGAACTTGAAGAACTGCACCATGACGAAAATCAGCGGCAAGAACAGGAAGTTGCCGCGCGCGCCGGACGTGAAGCCGGCCACCAGTCCGACGATCATGCTGGCCCATGTGAAGGCGCGCCATGTGCGCTCGCGCTCGACCTCCAGGAGCATGAGAAGCGGAAACAACATGAAGAAGCAGAAGACGCCGTATTGCGAGTTGTACTGGAACGTGCCGGGAATGCGGAACAGCCGGGCACCGTAGCTGTCGAAGGCACCGAACTCCGACGTCGCGATCATCGCGTAGTCGCCGAAGAAGAAGCGCGCCACGGGCTCGTAGTTGTCCATCGTGGCGCTGACAAAGAGGAAAATGCCGACCGCCCAGGGAATCCACGCGGAAACAACCAGCGCCCGCAGGAAGTTGCGCAGATCGTCCTCATGGCGAACGAACGCGGCGCCGACGATCAGCAGCGGGACGTACGACAGCCATACCTTGACGCCGATTCCGGCGACCATGAGGTTGGGAACCCCGGGATTGGCCGCGGCAAACATCACGAACAGGGCCAGGGCGCCGTACGCAGCATAGAGGAAGGAGGGTATCCGATCGTAGCGCGCCTGCTTGCTGAGCACGAAGAACGCAAGATACAGCGGCACCACGACCAGGATGTCGCGCACCAGCGTCCCCAGCGGTGACGGATAGAGGATCGCCACGACGATGCCGGTGAACGGTGTATAGGCGACAAGCCCGTACACGCCCCACCGCCAGTTGATACAGATGCCGATCCAGGCGGCGACAGCGATCGGAAGGCCCAGAAGAACCGCGATTCCCATCAGATCCTGCCCTGCTACGCCGCGCGCCGCGCGAAATCGCTGCCCGGGCGGAAGCCTGCCAGCACCTGCAGCGCCCAGGCTCGCCAGCCGCGCGTGCGCGCGTCGCGACCCGACGGCATGCCCAGCCACGTCCGCACCGGCACCTGGAACCCGCGCTTGGGCCGCCCTGCCAGCATGTCGCGCACCGGTGGCGCCAGCAACGGCGGCAGCTCCGCCTTGGTGAGCGGCGGGTCGGCCACGATCAGCGGCGCGAGATCGCGGAAGAAGCGGACATCGACGAACGGCGTGCGGATCTCCAGCGAGTGCGCCATGCCGGCCCAGTCGGCGTCACGCAGGAGCTGGTTGCGCAGGTAGAAGCTCAATTCCAGGGCCGCAACCCGGCCGTTGCCCGACCGGACGCCGTCGAGCGCCGCCGCCAGGGTGGCCTGCGAGTCGAGCGCCGCCAGGCCCTGCCGCAGGTAGTCGACATCGACCAGCGCCGGCAGCTCCCAGGGCATGAACAGGCCGCGGCGCAGCAGGTAGGCCCCGCCATAGGTGCCGCCGTACTCCAGCACCCCGGCATATTTGGGTGATGTGAAGCGCCGCAGCACCGGCTCGCTGACGATGCGGAAACCGCGTCCGAGCGCGGCCAGCGGCCCCACGCGGCCGACCAGCCGCACCATCTCCGGCACTTGGCGGAAGCTGGGATAGCCGGCGAAGACCTCGTCGCCGCCGATGCCCGACAGCGCCACCTTCAGGCCGGTCGAGGCCGTGGCCTTGCTGACGAAATAGACATTGGTGCCGTCGATGGTCGGCTGGTCCATCGCCGTCAGCAAATGATCCCGGGCGGCGGCGAACTCGGCGCGCGCGACCCAGACCGTGCGATGGTCGGTCCGATGATGCCCGGCGATCTGGGCCGCGACGGTGGTCTCGTCGTTATCGGTGCCGCGGTACTCGTCGAAGCCCAGCGTCACGCTGCGCAGGGCCTGCGCCGATTGCGGCGCGGCGAACTGCGCCACCAGCGAGGAATCGAAGCCGGCCGACAGGAACATGCCCACCGGCACGTCGGCCACCATGTGGTGCTTCACGGTATCGGCAATGCAGTTCCGCAAATGGTCGATGCGAGCCTGGCCCGTGGGGGCCGGCCGATCCCGCTCCGCCTCCGCCAGAACCGAGGCGACGGCATGGAAGCGGCGGACCGCCGGTAGCTGCCCTTGCGCAACGGTCATCGTATGGCCGGCAGGCAGGGCCCGGATGCCCTTGTAGAGGGTGAAAGGCTCCGGCACCGAGCCCCACAGCAGGAAGCCGATATCGCCTGCCGGCTCGGGTGTGGTGTCGATGCCGCCACCCGCCAGCAGCGCCTTCACCTGCGAGGCAAAACGCAGCGTGCGGCCGTCGTCGGCAACATAGAGCGGCTTGATGCCGAAGGGATCACGCGCGAAGAACATGGCGCGCCGCTCGCGGTCCCAGATCGAGAGCGCATACATGCCGCGCAGGCGGTCGACCATCCCCGCGCCGTGCAGGTCATAGAGGTGCAGCAGGACCTCGGTGTCGGATTGCGACACAAACCGCCGGCCGGCCGCCTCGAGCCCGGATCGCAGCTCCCGATAGTTGTAGATCTCGCCGTTATAGTTGGCGACCAGGCGACCGCCGTCGAAGCTCATCGGCTGCCAGCCGCCCGGGCCGGGATCGATGATCGCCAGGCGGCGCTGGGCGAACAAGGCGGTTCCGTCGTCGCTGGCCCAGACGCCCTCGCTGTCAGGTCCGCGCGCCGCCATGGTAGCTGACATGCGGGCGACCACAGCCTGGTCGTCAGGTCGGGGGCCTGTGCCGTAGTGGAGCAAACCGGCAATGCCGCACACCAAAGCCTCGCTTCCCGGCCCAAACCCGACGCGGCCGGTGTCGGTCGCCAGACACAGAATGGCAATAAATTGTAGTATTTTTAATAACTTATGCTAAGTACGCTGAACAATCAATCATTTGTGCACCAGACTCCCGCAATGCGAATCCTTCACCTGATCGCGACGCTTGCCCGCGAAAGCGGCGGCCCTGCCCAGGCCTGCCTGGAGATGGCCCGCGCCGTGGCCGCGCGTGGCCACGAGGTGACGATCTACACCACCAACTGGGCCAGCAACGGCGTCGAGCCCGTCCCGACCTCGGTCCGGCTACAGCAGGACGGGGTCAACGTCACCTATTACCCGGTCCATTTCCCGCGCTTCTGGAAACCGTCGCTGGCGATGGCATCGGCGCTGCGCCGGGACCTGGCGCAGTTCGATGTCGTGCATCTGCATTCGCTCTACATGTTCCACGACTGGCTGGGAGGGCGCCTGTGCCAGCGCCTGGGCGTCCCCTATATCGTGCGCCCGCACGGCATGCTCGATCCGTACATCCGAAGCCGCCATCGCGCCCGCAAGCAGCTGGTGGAAACGCTGTTCCAGAACCGCGTCCTGCGGCAGGCGACCGCCATCCACTACACCAGCGACGTGGAACGCGAGATCAGCCAGCCGTTCGATGGCGGCGCGCCCGCCCGGATCGTCCCCTTGGGCGTCGACCTGTCCGGCTTCGACAGCCTGCCGCCAGCCGAGCGCTTCTACCAGATCTGCCCGGAGACCCGAGGCCGGCGTGTCATCCTGTTCCTGAGCCGGCTCCATTTCAAGAAAGGGCTGGACCTGCTGATCCCGGCTTTCGCGCGCCTGGCGGCAGAGGATCCGTCGCTGCACCTGGTGATCGCCGGCCCCGACGACGGCATGCTGGATCAGTGCAAGGCCTGGACGCGGCGCGACGGCGTGCCCGACCGCGTGAGCTTCCCCGGCATGCTGCGCGGCGAGGACAAGCTGGCGGCCTTCGCCGCCGCATCCGTCTTCTCCCTGCCCTCCTACAGCGAGAACTTCGGCATCGCTGTCGTCGAAGCCATGGCTGCCGGCCTGCCCGTGGTCATTTCCGACCAGGTCAACATCTGGCGTGAGGTTCAGGCAGGGGGTGGTGCGCTGGTGGTGCGCTGCGACGAGCAGAAGCTGACCCTGGCGCTGGCCACGGTGCTGCGCGATCCGACATTGGCCGGCGACCTGGCCCACAAGGCGCGCGACACGGTGCAGCGTCTCTACCGCTGGGACAACGTTGCCGTCGCGCTGGAGGCCATGTACGAGGACGCCGCGGCACGACGCAGCGGCGTGCCGGCGGCCGCGGCTGCATGATGTCTGCGGCGTTCACGTCCCGCGCCGACCGGTAGGCGCGGGTCACCGAAAAGATTCTCGCCGCACACGCCTGAGGCACGCTAGGTGCCGCGACGGCAGGAGGACAGGCATGGCGCGTAGCGTTGTGGTGACCGGCGGCGCGGGCTTTATCGGCAGTCAGATCTGCAAGCGTCTGGCATCGGCGGGCATCGTTCCGGTCGCCTACGATACTCTGGAGAAGGGCCATGACTGGGCCGTGCGCTGGGGACCGCTGGAACGCGGCGACATCGGCGACGGGGTGCGTCTGGCCGAGGTTCTGACCCGTCACAAGCCCGAAGCGATCATCCATCTCGCCGGCTACATCGAAGTCGGCGAATCGATGCGCGATCCCGAACGCTACTGGCACAACAACACGACCAAGACCCAGACCCTGATCGAGACGGCCGAGGCGCACGGCGTCGAGCGCTTCGTCTTCTCCAGCACCTGCGCCATCTACGGCACGCCCCGGACGCCGCTCCTGGCCGAAACGCACGGCTTCAAGCCGGCCAGCGTCTACGGCGAGACCAAGCTTGCCGTCGAGCAGATGCTGCGCGCGCCACAGCGCCGGATCCGCAGCCTCGCGCTGCGCTACTTCAACGCTGCCGGCGCTGATCCCGACGGCGAGGTCGGCGAGGCGCACGACCCCGAGTCGCACCTGATGCCGCTGGCCATCGACGCGATGCTGGGCATGGGCCAGCCGCTGTCCGTCTTCGGCGACGACTACGACACGCCCGACGGCACCGGCGTGCGCGACTTCGTGCATGTCGCCGACCTGGCCGACGCCCACGCGCGCGCGCTCGACTACCTTGCCGACGGCGGCACGGCCACGGCGCTCAACGTCGGCAGCGGCCAGGGCTACAGCGTGCGCCAGCTGATCGACGCCACGGCCCGGATCGCGGGCCGGCCGGTGCCGCACAGCGTCGGGCCGCGCCGGCCCGGCGATGTCGCCAAGCTGGTGTGCGACACAGCGCTGATCCAGCGCGAGCTGGGCTGGTCGCCGACCTTGGGCCTGGAGGCCCAGATCGAGCATGCGCTGCGCTGGCGCCGCCAGATGCCACGGCCGTCATAGCCACGGACGCAAGGTCAGGTAGGCGCCCAGCGCCAGCAGGCCCAGCAGGAACCAGCGGCGAAATGTCACCGGCTGCACGCGCAGGCGCAGATATTGCCCGGCGAGCATGCCGGCCAGCGCCGGCACCAATGCCAGCAGCGACGTCCCGGCCAGCGGAGCGGCAAACGCGCCGTCGCGCGCCAGCCCCGCCGCCAGGGCCACGGTCGAGACGGTGAAGGACAGGCCCAGCGCCTGCACCAGCGCCTCCTTGTCGAGGTCCAGCGCCTGCAGGTAGGGCACGGCCGGGATCACGAACACACCGGTCGCGGCCGTGATCAGCCCGGTGGCCGCCCCGACGACGGGCGACAGCCAGGGCTCGGCGCGGGCCGGCACATGCAGTCGAACGGCGGCAAGGCTCACCAGGGCATAGACGACCAGCGCGATGCCCAGCCCGACCGTGGCGCGGCCGGCGCCCTCCCCGGTCAACCACCCCGCCCCGGCCCAGGTCCCGGCGCAAACGCCCAGCATCATCAGCCACAGCCGGCGCAGCAGCGGCCACATTCGGGGGCCGGCCACCAGCTGCCAGACGTTGGTGACGAACGAGGGAATGATCAGCAGCGCCGCCGCCTGCGCCGGCGCCATGATCGCCCCCAGCAGCCCCATCGCCACGGTGGGCAGCCCCAGGCCGATGACACCTTTCACGAAACCGGCCAGCAGGAACACCGCCGCGATGGCTGACAACAGCAGGATGGATGCTTCGGACATGCCCTCGACTTGCAGCGCCGCGCCGCCGGGCACAATGTGGAAGCCGTTGAGCCAGCCTTCGTCCTCGCCGAAGGCTGCAGATCCGATGGCCGCGATGCGCTTCGACCTCACCGACCTGCGCCTGTTCGTCCACGTCGCCGAAGCGGCCAGCATCACACGCGGCGCCGCCGGCGCCCACATGGCGCTGGCGTCGGCCAGCGCCCGCATCCAGGGCATGGAGCAGGCGCTGGGGGCAGCGCTTCTGCAGCGCGGCCGGCGTGGCGTGACGCTCACGCCGGCCGGACAGGCGCTGCTGCACCACGCGCGCCTGGTGCTGCAGCAGGTGGAGCACATGCGCGCCGAGCTGGGGGCATATGCCAGCGGCCTGCGCGGCCACGTGCGCCTGTGGAGCAACACGGCGGCGCTCAGCGAGTTCCTCCCGGAAGCGCTGGCGGCCTATCTTGCCCGGCATCCGAACATCGATATCGACGTGCAGGAGCGCCCCAGCTACGCCATCACGCAGGCGGTGGCCGGCGGCTTCGCCGATATCGGGATCGTCACCGATGCTGCAGACCTGACCGGCCTGGAAAGCCTGCCTTTCGCGCTCGATCGGCTGGTGCTGGTGGCGCCGCGCGGCCATCGCCTGGCGCGCCATCGGCAGGTCGCCTTCCGCGAGGCTGCCCGCTATCCGTTCGTCACGCTGGGGACCGACAATCCGCTGCAGGAGTACATCAGCCGGCATGCCAGCCGCGCCGGCGCGCCGCCGCAATCGCGCATCCAGATGCGCAGCTTCGAGGCGATCTGCCGCCTGGTCGCCAACGGCGTCGGGATCGGCGTCGTCTCCGAGACGGCGGCGCGGCGATACCGCCGCGCCCTGCGCTTCGCGACGGTGGCCCTGAGCGACCCCTGGGCCTTGCGCCGTCTGGTCATCTGCACGCGTCGCCTCGACGCCCTGCCCGTCCATGCCCGCCGCCTCGTCGAGCACCTCAAGGCCACGGCATGAAACGCTGGAAGGCGATGCTTGCGGCAGCCGCAGTGGCGCTCGTGGCTGTCGCTGTCGTCGGTCATCCCGTGCGCTGGACCGAAGCGGCGCTGCTGACATTCGACATCGCTGCCGGTGGTGCGCCGACGCCTTGGCAAGACGTGACGCCGGCGCCCACCCGCACCACGGTGCGCTGGGCGGTCGACGGCCGTGCCGTCGGGGCAGACCTCTACACGCCGGGTGGTCGCGCCCGGGCGGCGCTGGTGCTGGTTCCCGGCGCCGCAGCCCTGGGCCGCGAGGACAAGCACCTGGTGGCGTTCGCACAGTCGCTGGCGCGGGCCGGGTTCGCGACCTTGGTGCCGGAGCTGCCCGCGGTGCGCCGCCTGGCGTTGTCGCGCGCCGACGCCGACGTGCTGGCGGACGCGCTGCGGGCGCTGCACCGCCAGGGCCTCGCCGCGGTGCTGGGCGTGGTGGCGATCTCCTATGGCGTCGGCCCGGCGGTGATCGCCACGCTCGAGCCGGACGTCAACGGCACCGTGGGCTTCATTGTCGGCATCGGCGGCTACCACAATACCGACGAGGTGATCCGCTACATCACCACGGGCACCTATCGCCGGATCGGCGACGGCCGCTTGCACCGACGGGCACCCAACCCCTACGCCCGCTGGACCTTCATGCTGGCCAATGCCGAGCGGCTTCCCGACCCGGCCGACGCGGTGCTGCTGCGAGAGGCGGCGCAGCGCAAGCTCGCCGATCCGGCGGCGCCGACGGCCGACCTGCGTGCCGGCATGACCGCCGATGCCCAGGCCGTGCTCGACCTGATGGAGAACGAGGTGCCGGACAAGGTGCCGGCGCTGCTGGCCGCCCTGCCCGATCCGATCCGCACCAACATCGATGCCCTGAATCTGGCGCTTTACGACCTGGGCGCGCTGAAAGCCCGGCTGATCCTGGTGCACGGCCGCAGCGATCCCACCATCCCCTTCACCGAAAGCGAGGCCCTGGCCGCCGCCGCGCCCAAGGGCGCCACGTCGCTCTACCTGATCGACGGCATCGGCCATGTCGAGTTCAACGCCGTGAGCATCGCCAATGCCTGGTCGATATGGTCGGCCGTCGACCGCGTGCTGGCGCAGCGGCGCTGACGACGCCACGTCAGCCATCTTGTGATGATCTGCCGAAAGGAATCCGGCGCCGGCAGATGTGGGGCGACAGCCCCGTTGCGGCGGGGTATGCTCGCCGCAGGCAGGTCGCGGATATGCGTGACCGGCGGCCGGATTGACCGTCAAGGCACGGATCGTCCACGGCCCTCGAACCAGTTGTTCGGGAGGATCGTCTATGGCCACCATTCGCAATCCCATTGAATATGCAAACGATTCGCTCAAGGGCCTGGGACATGTGCTGGGCTCGACATTCCACGCTGTCGGCGGCGCCGACGAAACCCGGCATGCTGCGCCCCCCGTTGTTAGCCGCATCGGATTTGCCGATCTGCGCGATGCGTTGGCCAAGGGGTTCAACGACTTTGGCGCATTCCGTACCGACGTAATCTTCCTCGTGCTGGTCTATCCCGTCATCGGCCTGGTGCTGGCGCGCGCGGCCTTCGGCCAGGACATGCTGCCGCTGCTGTTCCCCCTGGCATCGGGCTTCGCGTTGGTCGGTCCCGTGGCCGCGGTCGGCCTGTACGAGATGAGCCGCCGGCGCGAGCAAGGACACGAGATCAGCTGGGCGGACGCCTTCGGCGTGGTCCGCTCGCCGGCGTTCGGCGCCATCATGGTGCTGGGCCTGCTGCTGGTGGGTATTTTCGGCGTCTGGCTGTTCGCAGCGCAACTCATCTACGACATGACGCTGGGCCCCGAGCCGCCAGCCTCGTTCTTGGGCTTCGCCCATGACGTGTTCACGACCAGCGCTGGTTGGACCATGATCGTGGTCGGTGTCGGCGTCGGCTTCCTGTTCGCTGTTGCGGTGCTGGCCATCAGCGTCGTGTCGTTCCCGCTGATGCTCGACCGTGGCACGGCGCTGGACACGGCGGTCGGCACGTCGATCCGGGCCGTGAAGGCCAACCCTGGCCCTATGGCGGTCTGGGGCATGATCGTGGCCGGCGGCCTCGTGCTGGGCTCGATCCCCTTGTTCATCGGCCTGATCATCGTCATGCCCGTGCTGGGACACGCCACTTGGCACCTCTACCGCAAGGTGGTGCCGCGACCGTAGGTCAACCACCCGCTACGTCGTCTCCGCGGGCGCGATACCGATCGCAATCGTCGAGGTGGACGCGCAGCGTGATCAACCGGCCAACGACCTCGAACGGCGGCTCGACATGCGTGACACCAGCCTTGACGGACCCGTCCGTAAGGCTTTCAGGCTGTGGGATCGACATGCCGGTCCCGCAGACAGCCTCCCGCACCGGAACGCTCGCTTCCACTGCCTATTGCCGCTGGATGCCGAGCTGATCCGCCGTGCGGCGCCAGAGGTCCTGCTCCGACCGGATGAACTGCGCCAGCGCGACGCCTGACAGCGCCTCGGGATACATGCCGAGGGCTCCCATACGCGCCGCGACCTCTTGATCGACGGTGGCCTTCCTGATTTCCGCCGCCAGCCGCTCGACGATGGCATCTGGTGTTCCCCGCGGCGCGACGAGCACGAACCACCCGTCAACGACCATATCCGGCACCATCTCTGCGACGGTGGGCACCGTCGGATACCGGGCCAGACGTTTTCTCGAGAAGACGGCAATCGGTGTCAGCTTCCCGGACTCGACCATCGAGGCCAGCGCCGCAACACCATCGGTCATCAGCATGGCATCACGGCTCAGCAGCGCCGATATGGCGGTCGTGCTGCCGTTGAACGACACGGTGAAGAATTTGCTGCCGCTGCGATGAGCCAGCATCTCGGTCGCAAGGTGCGGCACCGAGTTGAAACCGGAAACCGCAACGGTCACGATATCCGGCTGTGCCTTGGCCAGAGCAAGGACGCCGCCCAGCGTCTGGGCTGGCGCGTGCGCTGCCGCCACCATCAGCAGCGGGGCACGTGCCACCAGCGCGACAGGAACGAAATCCTTGTCGAAGTCGTACTGCATCTCCTTCATCGTATGCGGTGCAACCGTGATCGCCGAAGCGTGAACGACGCCCAGCGCATAGCCATCCGCAGGCAGACGCCTCAGTGCGCCCAACGCGATGTTGCCTCCCGCGCCGCCGCGCGAATCGACAATGAACTGCTGCTGGAACGCCCGGCCCAACCGGTCGGCCAGCAGCCGCGCCATGACGTCGGGTGCAGAACCTGTTGCTGCCGTCACGATCACTCGCACCGGTTTGTGTGGCCAGTTTTCGGCCAGCACGCCAGTCGGCACGCCCACCAGCACCGCCAGCCATAACACCAGCGTATCGGCCATCCTCATGACAGGCGCTCGCCAGACTGGTGCCCCCAGGTGCTGAACCGCTCGTATCGCCCCGGGCTCCAGGGCGTGGTCTCGATGCGCAGGCCGCCCCAGCCGACCTCCAGGTCGAAGCCGGATGGCGTGCGGCAGTAGAACGACACCATGCGGTCGTTGGGATGCTGTCCCAGCGTGCGCGTGATCGGCACGCCGGCGTCGCGCGCCCGGTCATAGGCCAGGCCGACATCCTCCAGCGCGGCGGCTTCGACCATGATGTGGTTGAGCCGTTTGGGCAGCGTCATCGGCAGGCCGGCATAGGCGATCGAATGGTGCCGCGGGTTCAGGTGCAGGAAGGACACCGTTACGGGCAACGGTCCGATCCGGTCGTGGATACGATCGCTCAGCCCCGCGCCCAGCGCATCGACACAGAAGCGCTCGCTGCCGGGAAGGTCGGCCGTGCCCAACACGATGTGCCCCAGCCCGCCATCGCCGGTCACGAACCCGCCGGCGACCAGGGGTGAGCGGAAGACCTCGCCGCCATCACGCGCACCCGTCGCCAGCTCGAACGGTGTGCCGTTGGGATCGTCGAACCGGAAGAACCGCGTCACGCCGCGCAGCGCCGCCTCGCCGTCGCTGCCCGGGGACACGGCGACGCCGGCGCCGCGCAGACGTGCAACCCGCTGCTCCAGCGCCGCCTCGGAGTCGACCTCGAAGCCCGCGAAGGCGAGGTCATCGCGACTGCCGGGCAGCACCAGGATGCGCCGGGCACGCGCGTCGAAGCGGCATGCCAGCCCGGCATTGAGGGTCTCAACCGCGAAGCCGCAGATCGCGTCGGCAAACCGTGCCCACGCCGCGAGGTCCGATGCCTCGACGCCGATATAGCCGAGCCGGATCGTCATGAACGTGCCTCCTGTTGCCTGGCTCCGCGGACACGCTCCAGCAGCGCATCGATCGCTGCGGGAGGCGCATGGCCACGCCACGCGACACGCTGGTCGGGCCGCACCAGGACCAGAGGGTGGTCGTACAGAGCTGCCGCCTGCGGCTCGGCGCTGATGTCGACAACTGCCAGCGGCAGCCCCTGGCGTGTCGCCGCCGCCTGGAACGCCGTCGACAGCGGCGTTCGGCCATGCGTGACCAGGGTGAAATCCGGCCCGAGCAGATCGTGCAGCCAAGCGCCATCGCGCAGGCGGGCCTGCGGGGCACGGCAACCCGGCGTCGTCGAGGGCTCGTAGCGGTCGATCTCGAAGGCCGGCGCGATGCCATCGTCGTAGGCGATGACCGGCGAGCCGCCATAGGCGATGGCGAAGTTCAACCCCACGGGGTTGAACTGCGCCTTGTCCGTCGCCAGCAGCGCCGCGCCGTATGCCCGTCGAGCGCCATCACCGTCGGGGCCGTCATCCTCCAGCGCCGCCGGCAGCCTGACGCGGCCCTGCTCGGCGAACAGCCGCTGCGCGGCGCGCGACACCTGCTCGCCGATCGGCTGCCGCTCCGCCTCGTAGGCGTCCAGCAGCGCGCTCGATCCCCAGCCTTTGAGGGTAGCCGCCAGCATCCAGCCCAGCGATATGGCATCTTCGATGCCCGCGTTCATGCCGAAGCCGCCATAGGGAATCCAGAGATGGGCGGCGTCGCCGGCCAGGAACATGTTGCCGGCACGATAGCGGTCGGCGACCAGGCGGCGTCCGGTCCAATCCTCCGCAGCCAGGATCTCGACATCGACTGGTGCGCCGATCACCTGCGCGATCATGGCGCGCGTGTCGGTGGCATCGAACGCCTCCTCCCGCCGCAGCGTGCAATGGCACAGCCACAGCGACTCGCCGTCCAGGGCGATCACGTTGCCGCGCCGCTCGTCGTTGATGATCCAGGTCATCCAGGCAGCGGCCCGGGGCTGGCGCGCCTTCAGGTCGTGGGACCGCAGATAGACGGAGCGCGTGCGGGACAGGTTGTCGTCACCGTGCAGCTTCGCGCCGATCGCCTTGCGGACCAGGCTGCGCGCGCCATCGCAGCCGACGGCGAAACGCGCACGCAGCCGGCGCTCGCTGCCCGTAGCGGGATGGCGGACCAGCGCCTCGACACCGGCCCCACGGTCCGTCAGCGCAGTCACCTCGGCATCGAAGTCCACCGCGATACTCAGCGTGTCCATCGCGTGCCGGCGCAGCACGGGCTCGAGATACAACTGGCTGATGCGATGCGGCGGCTCCGGCGTCGGCCACGTGCCGTCCAGCGAACCGTCCGCATCGTCATAGCGCCGGGACCACGCAGGGAACGGAAAGCGGCCCAGCTCGTGACCGAGGAAGCGCGTGGCGTAGGCGACATCACAGGGGTGATCCGCCGGCAGGCCGGCGCGACGCACCTCGGCCGCGACGCCCAGCCGCCGGAAGATCTCCATGCTGCGCGCGCTCGTGGTGTTGCATTTGGGATGGGCCGGCGCATCGGCGGGGCGCGCCTCGAGCACCCGCACGCTGACACCGCGGCTGGCGAGATCCATCGCCAGCGTCAGGCCGACCGGCCCGGCCCCCACCACCAGGACATCGCAATCGCAGCCGTTCGTGTCGCTCATCGTCGCGCCCTGGGCGTCGTTTCCTCGACGCCGGGCGTACATCACGCGCGCATGGGCGGGAAATCGAGAGTCGGCATCCAGGTATCAACGGTATAAATACCTGGCTGCCGAGGTATCCAGGAGTGACGCATGACCAACCTGCGCCGCGTCAACCTCAACCTGATGCCGGTGCTGCGCGAGCTCCTGCGGACCCGCAATGTGACGCGCGCGGCCGAACGCCTGGGCCTCACCCAGTCGGCCACCAGCGCCGCCCTGGGGCGCCTGCGCCTGCTCCTGCAGGACGACCTGCTGGTGATGGTGGGACGCCGCATGCAGCTGACGGAGACGGCGGAGCGTCTGGTCGTGCCGCTGGAGGAAGCCCTGGCGGCGCTCGAGCAGGCCATCGTGCCGCCGGCGTTCGACCCAGCCCGCCTCGACCGCCGGTTCGTGATCGCCACCGCCGATTACGTTTCCTTCCTGTTGGCGCCGGCGGTCGTGCGCGGCATCACCCGGGCGGCGCCGCGCTGTACGCTCCAGATCGTCGACATCCCGGCCAACTATGCCGCCGCCATGCGCATGGGCGCGGCTGACCTGCTGCTGGCGCCCGATCTGGGGATCAGCCGGCAGCCGGGCATGAAGCGCGCGCCACTGATACGGGACCGCATGGTCTGCATCGCCGCCCGGGATCACCCCGATATCGGGGCGCGGCTGGATCGGCGGACCTATCTACGGCTGCCGCACGCGACCTTCCGCACCGGCGGCGACAACGAGACCAGCTTCGAGCAGCACCTGCTGCACCGCCTGAACGTGCGGCAGAACGACGTGGTGTTCGTGCCCAACTTCATGCTGCTGCCGCAGATCGTGGCCGAGACCGCCTGCATCGCCCTCGTCCACCGCAGGCTCGCCGAGCGCTTTGCGGTGATGGCGCCGATCCGCATCATCGAGCCGCCGCTGCGGCTGCCCGACATCGAGATCGCGATGTTCTGGACCGCCAGCCAGGATCGCGATCCCGCCCATCAGTGGCTGCGCGCCCTCCTGAAGGCGGCAGCCACTGAGGCTTGAAGCGCGTAAGGCTACAGCCCCAGCTTCGCCGCCAGCCCGATCCGCTGCAGCTTGCCGGTCGCACCCTTGGGAATCTCAGGCAGGAACAGCACCTTGCGCGGCACCTTGAAGTTGGCCAGCCGCGCGCTCACGAAGTCGCGCAGCTCCTTCTCGGTGGCGGCCATGCCTTCGCGCAGCACCACGGCGGCGGCGACCTCCTCGCCCAGCTTGTCGTGCGGCATCGCGAAGGTGACCACCTGCAGCACGGCGGGATGGTCCATCAGGACCTCATCCACCTCGCGCGGGGAGACCTTCTCGCCGCCACGGTTGATGATCTCCTTCAGCCGCCCCGTGATGCTGATATAGCCCTCGCCGTCCATCACGCCCTGATCGCCGGTGCGGAACCAGCCGTTGGTGAAGGCCTCGCCGTTGGCGTTGGGGTTGTTCTCGTAGCCCGCCGTGACGTTGGCGCCGCGGATCACGATCTCGCCGGTCGCACCGGCTGCCAGCAGCGTGCCGGCCTCGTCCATGATCGCGATCTCGGGACCGGCGGCGACGCCGACGGTGCCCGGCTTGCGCGTGCCCGGCGGCAGCATGTTGCTCGCCATCTGGTGCGAAGCCTCGGTCATGCCGTAGGCCTCGATCACAGGGGCGCTGAACGTGGCCTCCAGCTCGGCGATCACCTGCGGCGGCAGCGAGGAGGACGAGGAGCGCACGAAGCGCAGCGGATTGGCGGTGATGATCGCCTTGTTCTGCGTCGCACGCGTCAGGATCGCCTGATGCATGGTGGGCACCGCGGTGTACCAGGTCGGCTTGGCCTCCTGCATCCAGGCGAAGAAGCGCAGCGCATTGAAGCCGGGTGTGCAGAACACGGCGCTGCCGGCCGAGAACGGCGCCAGCAGGCCGGCCATCAGCCCGTGGATATGGAACAGCGGCATGATGTTCAGGCCGCGGTCGCTTGCGGTGAACCGCAGCGCCTGGGCGATATTGCCGGCGGATGCGCAGATGTTGCGCTGCGCCAGCGGCACGATCTTGGGTCGCGACGTCGTGCCCGACGTGTGCAGGATCAGGGCGACATCGTCGGCTTCCGCATAGCGGCCGTTGCCGGTGCCGGCGCCGACATGATCGCCGAGCGTGAATGCGCCGGCGCCCTGCGACGGCTCGGCGGCGAGCTCGATCACCGGCACGCCCATCTTGCGGGCGACGCCGACCGCGGGCGAGTCGCTGCCCTTGTCGACCACCAGCGCCTTGGCGTTGATGTCGGACATATAGAACTCGAACTCGTCGGCGCGATAGGCGGGATTGAGCGGCGCGGCCGTGGCGCCCGCGGCGATGGCGACGAAGGCCGTGGCCATTTCCGGCCCGTTGGGCAGCACGATCGCCACCCTATCGTTGCGGCCGATGCCCATGCCATTGAGCGTGCCAAGGCTGCGATCGACAAGCCCGCGCAGGCCGGCATAGGTGAGTGGCGGCGTGCCGGGTGCCGCGATCGCGACGTCGGCGTCGGCGCCCTTGGCCAGCAGTTCCCGCAGCGTCGAAACCCTCGTCATGTCACGCCCTCTCAAGCCATTACCAGATGCATCATGCTGATCACGCCGGCTCGATCCGCAACCGCCCCTTGGCGGCCTGCAGCGAGCCGGCCAGGAGGCTGGCGCAGGCGTAGACCGCATCGATATGCGGCGTCGGCGTCTGCGTGATGCGGCCCAGCTCGACGACCGAGCCGACCAGCGCCTCGACTTCGATGACGCGGCCCGCCTCGATATCCTGCAGCATCGAGGTCTTGTGCGCCCCGACCGCCTCGGCGCCGGCGATGCGCTTCTCGAGCGACACGCGGAAGCGGATGCCCAGCTTCTCGCCGACAGCCTGCGCCTCCTGCATCATCTTGGCCGCCAGGTCCCGCGTCAGCGGAAAGCGACAGATATCGACCAGGGTCGCATGCGTGAGCGCGCTCAGCGGATTGAAGCTGAGGTTGCCCCACAGCTTGGTCCAGATCTCGGCCCGGATGTCGGAGGTCACGGGGGCCTTGAAGCCGGCCTTGCGCAGCGTCTCCGACACGGCCTTGATGCGCGGTGTCTCGCTGTTGTCGATCTCGGCGATCGAGAACCGGTTGCCCTCGATATGCTTGATGGATCCCGGCGCCGTGATCTCCGCTGCCGGATAGACCACCGAGCCGATCACGCGCTCGATCGGCAAATTGTCGGCGATCACACCGCCCGGATCGACGCTCTGCAGCCTGGCGCCCTCATGCGGCCCGGCCTGCTTCATGAAATACCACCAGGGAATGCCGTTCTGCGCCGTCATCACCATGGTATCAGGGCCATAAAGCGCGGGGAGGTCCTTGACGACCGCCGCCACCTGGTGGGCCTTCATGCCCAGGATCACCAGGTCCTGGGGGCCGGCGTCGGCGATCTTGTCGGTGGCGGCCACCCTGGCCACGGTCTCGCCGCCGGCCTCGTCGGCAAGCCGCAGCCCGCCGGCACGGATCGCCGCCAGGTGCGGGCCGCGCGCGATCAACGTCACCTGCTCGCCAGCCTCGGCCAAGCGCACGCCAAGCAGCCCACCAATCGCACCGGCACCGACCACGCAGATCTTCATCACGCCTCCCACGGGGCCGGCACGCCCATCCGGCCGGCGGCGCACTTAATCACGTCGGCGCCGCCGGCTAAAGCCTCATGGCGGCATCTGACTTGTGACCGCGGCAGGGCCATGACGCTGGCGTCAGTTGCTATAAGGCGCAATGCTCCTCGGTCTGCCTTATCTCGATGCCTTCCTGCTGTTTGGCGCCGGCCTGCTGGCGGCGGCCGCGAATGCCATCGCCGGCGGCGGCACGTTCCTGACATTCCCGGCCTTTCTCGCCACCGGCGTGCCGGCCGTGACCGCCAACGCCTCCAACGCAGTGGCGATCTGGCCTGGCCGGCTTCTGGTGATCGCGGCCTATCGGCGCGAGCTGGCGCGCCAGGCCGACCGGGCGCTGCGGACCGGCGCCATCTGCATCGCCGGCGGCATCACCGGCGCCTGGGCGCTGCTGCAGTCGAGCGACCAGGCATTCCTGCGCACCGTGCCATGGCTGCTCTTGATCGCTACGTTGCTGCTGCTGTTCGACCGGCCGATCCAGCGGCTCGTCGGGATCGGCACGCCGGGCAGCCGGCCCTCTCCAGCCTGGCGGGCGACGCTGACGGTGGCGCTGTTCCTGTGCGCTGCCTATGGTGGCTTCTTCGGTGGCGGCCTGGGTGTGATCCTGATGCCGCTGCTGTCGCTGTCAGGCGTGCGCGACATCCAGGAGCTGAACGCGCTCAAGAACCTCCTGGTGACGCTGATCGCCGGCGTGGCCGTGACACTGTTCGTGATCTCCGGCGCGGTGTCCTGGCCCGGCACCCTGGTCATGATGGCTGGTGGCGTGATCGGCGGCTATTGCGGCGGCGCCGTTGCGCGGCATGTGCCGGCGCCGGCCCTGCGCGCCGTCGTGATCTTTTCCGGCTTTGCGCTCGCGGCGTACTACTTCTGGAATATCTACCTGCGCCCGGCGGCAGGCTGACGCGGCGATTGCGCTTGGCCACCGCCTGTGGCTAAGACAGCCAGCCGGAGAGGAGCTGCATGGGCGCGTTCATCGTCGAGTCATATTCCCGGAGCATGCAAGCCGAGCGGTCCGGCGCATGAGGGCGCTGGCAGCGATAGCCCGGGTCGGCGGCCGCCTGCTGGTCGGGCTGGTCGTGTTCGTGCTCACCCTGGCGACCGGCCTCTATTTCCATCTGCGCACGTCATTGCCCGACTATGCCGGCACGGTGCGGATCGCCGGGCCGCAGGCTCCGGTCGACATCGTGCGCGATCGCAACGCGATCCCGCATATTTTCGCAGGCTCGCTGGAAGATGCGATGTTCGGGCTGGGCTACGTTCACGCCCAGGACCGGCTGTGGCAGATGGAGATGATGCGCCGCGCCGCCGCAGGCCGGCTGTCGGAAGTGCTGCCGCCGGCGATCATTGGCACGGGCGTGCTGGACGTCGACCGCACCATGCGGGCGCTCGGGGTCTACCGGCGCGCCCAGGACAGCCTGGGCGCGCTTGCGCCGCGCACACGCAAGATGCTCGAGGCCTATTCGGCCGGCGTCAACGCCCACATCACCACCCACAAAGGGTCGTTCGGCCCGGAATTCACGCTCCTGCAGGTGACGCCCGAGCTGTGGCAGCCGGCCGACTCCCTGGTCTGGGGCAAGCTGATGGCGCTCAGCCTCGACGGCAACTGGCGGGCCGAGCTGCTGCGCGCGCGCCTGGCCAAGAAGCTGGGCGAGCCGCGCATGCTCCAGATGTTCCCGCAGCTGGGCGATGACCGCGAGTCGACCCTCTCGATCCTGGGCGATGCGCTGCTGAAGCTGCCGCTGGACCGCCTCTACCGCGCCACGAACAACGACCTCACGCGCAAGCGCGAGGCGTCCAACGAATGGGTGGTCGCCGGCAGCCACACCAGCAGCGGCAAGCCGTTGCTGGCCAACGATCCGCATCTCGGGCTGAGCGCGCCCGGCACGTGGTACCTGGCGCGGCTGGTCGGGCCCGATTTCGATATCCGCGGCGCCACGTCACCCGGTTCGCCCGCTGTCGTGCTGGGCCACAACGGGCACATCGCCTGGGGCTTCACCACCACCAACCTCGACAGCCAGGATCTGTTCGTCGAGCGCATCGATCCGGGCGATCCCGGCAAGTACGTCACGCCTGACGGCAGCCGGCCGTTCGGCGCCCGCGAGGAATACATCAACGTGCGCTTTGGCGAGCAGGTCAAGATCCGCCTGCGCACGACCCGGCACGGCCCCGTGATATCCGACGTGCTCGATCCCAAGGGAACGGAAGTCGAAAGCGGTCACGTGCTGGCGCTGTCGGCGACGGCCCTCGACCCGGCCGACACTTCGGCCGAGGGGTTCCTGGAGCTGGGCCTGGCGCGCGACTGGGAGCAGTTCCTGGCCGCGACGCGCAAGATCGTCTCGCCGATGCAGAACATGGTCTACGCCGACACGGCGGGCAATATCGGCCTCATCTCGCCGGCGCGGGTTCCGATCCGACGCAAGGGCGACGGCTTCATGCCGGTGCCGGGCTGGACCGGCGAGTACGACTGGGCCGGGTTCGTGCCGTTCGAGGAGCTGCCCCGCGCCTACAATCCCCCGGGCGGCATCATCGTGAACGCCAACGCCCGGCTGGTGCCCGGCAACTACCGGCACTTCATCAGCCGCGAATGGGCCGAGCCCTACCGCCAGCGGCGCGCCAACGCCCTGCTGTCGGGTGCCGGCCAGCATGCCGTGGGCAGCATGATCGCGCTGCAGGAGGACATCCTTTCGCCTGACACGGCCGACACGCTGCCGCCCCTGCTCGCCCTGCAGCCGCGCGATCCGCGCCAGGCCCAGGCCATCGACCTGCTGCGGCACTGGAACCGGCGCATGATCGCCGACCGCCCGGAGCCGCTGATCTACGCCGCCTGGCTGCGCAACCTGCAGCGCACGCTCTATGCCGACGAGCTGGGCGAGGAGCTGTTCCGGGAATACGCATCGCCCAACGTCGCCTTCCTGGTCACCATCTTGCGGGACCATCCGGAATGGTGCGACGACGTGCGCACGCCGAAGGCCGAAACCTGCGCGGAGGCCATGTCGACGGCGCTCGACGCGGCCCTGAACGAGCTGCAGACGCGCTACGGGCCCGCGATGGAAGCCTGGCGCTGGGGCGATGCCCATCCCGCAGCGCATCGTCACGCGTTGTTCGATAGCGTTCCGTTGCTGCGCGACGTGGCCTCGATCCGCTTCCCCGCCGATGGCGGCATGCACACGCTGAACCGGGCGACACCGTCCTTCCGCGACCGGCGCGAGCCCTATGCTGCCGTGCACGGTGCCGGCCTGCGCGCCATCTACGATTTCGACGACCTCGACAACAGCCGCTTCGCGATCCCGCTGGGCCAGTCGGGCAACTTCCTCTCGCCGTGGTACGCCAACTTCGTGACCGGCTGGCGGGCGTTCGACTATCTGCGTATCGGCGGCTACCGCTTCCGGCTCCAGCGCGAGGGCATCGGCACGATCAGCCTGCTGCCGGTGCCGCCGGCGAAGTGACATCGTCGGCCGGCGCCAGCCAGCCGCGATAGTGCACCAGCCGGCCCAGCACGGGCAGTCCGATCGACACGTCGAAGCGAAAGCGGCCAGCGCTGTCGACCCGTTCGCAGGCGGCGATGCGTGGCCACAGGAACCGCGGCAACGTCAGCCCCAGCACACGCCCGCTCTCCAGCCGCAGGTCGATGCCCTGTGGCGACACCATCGCCCGCATCGCGAAGGCGACTGCGCCGAAACGCTCGACGATCAGGCCCTGCTCGCGGCCGGTGCCAGCGTATTGCAGCGAGCGGAACGTATGGCAGCCAAAGGTGCGGCGCCAGGTCTCGACCCCGTCGCGGACATCGAACGCGACCGTCACCGGCACATCCGTGGCCGTAGCCGGAAAGCCGAACAGGCGTGCCGCAGCCCGCGCCAGAAGCCCCTGCACGCCGCCGACCTCGGCGCGCCCCTGCCACACCGCGCCGGCCGATACGTCGTGCAGGCGCCGGATGCTCGCCGGGAGGCTGTCATAGGCCGCCCCGATGCTTTGCACGTAGAGTGGCTGGGCCAGCTCGCAGGCCCACCGCACCGCAAGGCCCTCGGCTTCGGCCAGCACCTCGTCCATGGCCAGCAGACCGACACACGGCATGGCGCCGCGCGCCGTCACGGCGCCACGGGCCAGCTTGCGCGCCAAGGCCACCGAGGCCAGCGCCGGAATCCACGGGCCATCGCCGGCCTCGGCCAGCAGCCGCCAGCGGCACGTGACCGCCCGGCCGGCGGCATCGCGGCCGGCAACGTCGAGCAGCATCCCGCCACGATCGGAACCCAGCCGACGCACCCGGTCGGCAAGCCAACGCAACGCATCCGTGAACGGCACAAGCGAGGAGAGCCACCTCCAGCGCACCGACCACGACAGCAGCCACAGGCCGACATGCAGCAGCGACAGCTCCAGGCCGGCATGAAAGGCGACGCGCCCGCGCACGGCGTAGCGCTCGGGAAACAGCGTCAGGTCGGGCACGTCGCATAGCGCGAACCTGCGTGGTCCCAGACTCGGGCCGTCCGGCAACGCCAGGACACGGCGATGCAGGTCCTGCCAGCCGATGCCGGTGGTCCAAGCACCGTCCCGCCACAACCGCACCGGCCGGCCGACATAGCTGAGGATCGCGGCGATCGTCGCCCGCCCCCGCGGCGCCCGGTTGCCCGGGGTGATCGCGATGTCGATGGCATCGATGCGCGACAGTCCGCTGGCGACGTGCTCGATGACCGCGGCCGACAGGGCCGGTACGGAGCTGGCGCCGCTCGCGACCAGCACCCCGGCGGCACGGGCGGCGTCATCGAGCGTTCCTATGCCGCAGACAAATCCGCGCGCATCCGCGAGGTCGATATAGTGGATGCCGGCTTCGATGCAGGCCTCGGCGACCCGATAGTCCGCTCCCTGGAAGGGCCCGGCTGTGTGGATGACGGCGTCCGGTCGCAGGCGCGCCAGATCACCGGGCCAAGTCGACGCGGCGAGGTCGAGGGTTGCCGCGGTGATGCGCTCGCCGCCATCTTGCGCACGCAGCGTCGCGGCGAGCGCCTGTGCCGGCTCCAGGCGGCGGGCGGCGATGACCACGTCGACGCTGGGATCGCGCGCCAGCAAACGGCAGACGCGCTCGCCGAACGCGCCGGTGCCGCCAATGACCACCACGCGGAACGCAGCCACTGCCGGTCAGCCGAGATCGCAGACGCCGTCGAACAGGATCACGGAGCCACCGGCCGGCAGGATGACCCGCACGGGCTGGCCAGCCACCGGTACCGGGCGCGCAGTGCCCATGACCTCTCCATCGCGTTCCCATGCAGTCTTGGGGAATCCCGGCCAGCCGGCCAGCCGCCACTTCGCCGCATGGCGGTCCACACGGGACTCGCCGACCGGGCAGGCAGTGGGTACAGTTTCCCTGGCGGCCGGCGGTCGGCTGCCTGCCTCGGCGGGACGGTACGGCAATCGATGTTCATCCGGCAGACCACGGCTCCACTGCGCTTCTTTCGCACGACACCGGCGCTGCGCTGCCCCTACCTGCCCAACCGCTTCGAGACCAAGCTGGTGACCGAGCTGGGCGGCCCCGATGCCCTGGACCTGCACGACCAGCTCACCGATGCCGGCTTCCGGCGCTCGCACCACTATGTCTACAAGCCACTCTGCGGCACCTGCCGGGCCTGCGTGCCGGTGCGCATTCCGGTCGCCACGTTCACGCCGAGCCGCTCGCAGCGCCGCACCTGGCGGGCCAACCAGGCGGTCTGCGGCGCCGTCGTGCCGCCCATGGCGACCAGCGAGCAGTTCTCCCTGTTCTCGCGCTACGTTGCCGCGCGCCATGGCGACGGCGACATGGCCGAGATGGATTTCGACGACTACCGCGCGATGATCGAGGAGAGCCCGGTCGATACCCACCTCGTCGAGCTGCGCGAGGACGGGCGGCTGGTCGCGGCCTGCCTCACGGACTGGCTGGGCAACGGCATCTCGGCGGTCTACAGCTTCTTCGAGGCGCGCCTGCGACGCCGGGCGCTGGGCGTGCAGATCGTGCTGTGGCTGGTCGAGGAGGCCAAGCGCCGCGGCCTGCCCTATGTCTATCTCGGCTACTGGATCGAGGGCTCGGGCAAGATGGCCTACAAGGCCCTCTACCAGCCCCTGGAGGCGCTGGGCGCCGCCGGCTGGGAGCCGTTCGATCCGGGCAGCGCCGAGCCTTGTGATCCGTAGCTGGCGTCCAGCGCCCTGCTGGCGCGCGGCCGGCGCGACATCGCCGGGCGCGAGATCTGCAGCCAGCTCCTGTCTGGCGTTCAAGGGTCAGGCTTTCGGAGAACGACCTCACCCCATCGCGCCGACGCCCAGCAGCGCCAGGGCGACGGTGCCCAGCGCGATGCGGTACCAAGCGAAGGGGGCGAAGCCGTAGCGGCTAATGAAGGCGATCAGCCGCGACACGACGGCCATGGCGGCGATCAAGGCGGCGGTGAAGCCGATCACGATCAGCAGGATGCCGTCGGTGTCGGCGCCCAGGGTCGACCAGTTCTTGAAGACGTCGTAGACCGTGGCGCCCAGCATCGTCGGCATGGCGAGGAAGAACGAGAACTCGGCCGAGGTCGGCCGGTCGACGCCGAACATGCGCGCGCCCATGATGGTGGCGCCCGAGCGCGAGATGCCGGGGATCATGGCCACGGTCTGGCAGAAGCCGATGCCCAGCGCGGTCTTCCAGCTCAACCCGTCGACGGTCTTGATCGCCGGCCGCGGCGCGATGCGCTCGATCAGCAGGATGACGAAGCCGCCCACGACCAGGGACGTGGCCACGACCCACGGGTTGAACAGCACCGACTTGATCAGCCCGTGCGCCAGCGCCCCGATCACGGCCGCCGGCAGGAAGGCGACCAGCACATTGATCGCGAAGCGCGTCGCCACCGGATCGCGGAACAATCCGGCCAGCGTCACCCAGATCCTGGCGCGGTAGAGCCAGCATATGGCCAGGATGGCGCCGAGCTGGATCACGATCTCGAACACGCGCCCCTTGGGCCCCTCGAAGCCCAGCACCGCCTCCATCAGGATCAGGTGGCCGGTGGAGGACACCGGGATGAACTCGGTCAGCCCCTCCACCACACCCAGCAGCAGGGCCTTGAGCGCGACGATCACATCCATGCGGACCTCATATGCGTCCTCCCCACGTCAGTGGGGAGGTGCCCTGAAGGGGTGGAGGGGAGCCGACGCGGTCTCAGGAACAGAGACTCCGTGGGTTCCCCCTCCGGCCTTCGGCCACCTCCCCCACTACGTGAGGGAGAGAGTCATCCGAACTTGACGGCCCGGGGCGAGCCGGTCGGCGGCAGGCGGCCGGCCTGGGCACGCTCGCCGATCCACTCCTTCAGGTCGGCCTTGGTCTTGGTGCGGCCGGCCCATTGCAGGCCCTGTGCCAGCACGAACGCCTTGGCATCGGAGAGGCCGCCATCCTTGTGCTTCTGCAGGATCACGCCGCGGCCGCGCGCCATTTCCGGCACATCGCCGATAGGGAACACCAGCAGCTTGCGGTTCTCGCCGATGGCGGCGACGTGGTCGGCGCCATCGGGCACGATGCTGCAGGTGACCGCCTCCTCGCCCTCGCCCAGGTTCAGCACCTGCTTGCCGGCCTTGGTCTGCGCCACGACCTCGTCCTCGGCGACGATGAAGCCGCGGCCCTCGTAGCCCGCCACCAGGAACCTGCGGCCGCCCTTGAGCACCAGCAGGTCGACGATGTCCTGCTCGTTGCCCAGGTCGATCATCAGTCGGATCGGCTCGCCATGGCCACGGGCGCTGGGCAGGCGGTCGATGCCGATGGTGTAGAAGCGGCCGTTGGTGCCGAACACCAGCAGCTTGTCGGTCGACATCGCATGCAGGGCAAACTTCTCGCGATCGCCTTCCTTGTACTTCAGGTCGGCGATGCCGCCCGGTTCCAGGTGGCCCTTGGCGGCGCGGATCCAGCCCTTCTCCGAGCAGACCACCGTCACCGGCTCCTTCTCGATGAAGGCGTCGATCGGCATCTCGACCGGCGGCGGCGCATCGGCGATCTCGGTGCGGCGGCGGCCCTTCTCGGTCCTGGGGCCGTAGCTCTTGCGCAGCTCCTGGATGTCGGCGGCAATCGACTGCCACTGCTTCTTGTCGTCGGCCAGCAGCGCCTTGAGGTCCTTGCGCTCCTGCGAGAGCCCCTTGTGCTCCTTCTTGATCTCGATCTCTTCCAGGCGGCGCAAGGCGCGCAGCCGCATGTTGAGGATCGATTCGGCCTGCAGGTCGGTGAGGCCGAACCGCCGCATCATCACGGCCTTGGGCTCGTCCTCGTTGCGGATGATCGCGATCACCTCGTCGATGTTGAGGTAGGCGATCAGGTAGCCGTCGAGGATCTCCAGCCGGCGCTCGATCTCGGCCAGGCGGTGGCGCGAGCGGCGCTGCAGCACCACCTGCCGGTGATCGAGCCAAGCCTGCAGGGCCTGGCGCAGGTCCATCACCCGCGGCACCTGGTCGGCGTCGAGCACGTTGAGATTCAGCGGGAAGCGGATCTCGAGGTCGGTGAGCTTGAAGAGCTGCTCCATCAGCAGCTCGGCCGGCACGTTGCCGGTCTTGGGCTCGAGCACGAGGCGCACGTCGTCGGCCGACTCGTCGCGCACGTCCTCGAGCATCGGCAGCTTCTTGGCGTTGATCAGCTCGGCGATCTTCTCGACCAGCTTCGCCTTGGGCACCTGGTAGGGCACCTCGGTGACCACGATCCGGTACTGGCCGCGCGGCAGCGGCTCCTTCTGCCACTTGGCGCGCACGCGGAAGGCGCCGCGGCCGGTCCTGTAGGCCTCGAGCACCTGCTCCCGCGGCTCGACCAGCACGCCGCCGGTCGGGAAATCGGGCCCCGGGATGTGCTCGACCAGGGTCTCGATGCGCGCGCTGGGCGCCTTGATCAGGTGCAGCAGCGCATCGCACAGCTCGCCGACATTGTGCGGCGGGATCGAGGTGGCCATGCCCACCGCGATGCCGGCGGCGCCGTTGGCCAGCAGGTTCGGGAAGGCCGCCGGCAGCACCACCGGCTCGCGCTCGGCGCCGTCGAAATTGGGCCGGAAGTCGACCGCGTCCTCGTCGATGCCGGCCAGCAGCGCCTGCGCCACCTCGGTCAGCCGCGCCTCGGTGTAGCGCATGGCCGCGGCGTTATCGCCGTCGATGTTGCCGAAGTTGCCCTGCCCGTCGACCAGGGGATACCGGGTGGCGAAATCCTGCGCCAGGCGCACCAGCGCGTCGTAGATCGACTGGTCGCCGTGCGGGTGCAGCTTGCCCATGGTGTCGCCCACGACGCGGGCGCTCTTCTTGAAGGCGCCGGCCGGGTCGAGCCGCAGCTCCTGCATGATGTAGAGCAGCCGCCGGTGCACCGGCTTCAGGCCGTCGCGCACGTCAGGCAGCGAGCGGGCCATGATGGTGCTGAGCGCATAGGACAGGTAGCGCTCGGAGAGCGCCGATCCCAGCGCGACGGTGCGGATGGGCGCCGGCGGTGGTGGCGGCGCAGCGGAAGAGGTCTGTTTTGCCATAGATCGAGGGGTCTGCGGCCGCACTAGCCACAAATTGTTGTGCTAAGTCGTTGAAGGGTTTCGATAAACCGGTCGCGCGCCGGAGGCAAGGGTTTGTTGTGTGGCCAAAAGACGTGGCGCTCCAGGAAGTAGCCCGTCAGCTCCAGGCCGGTGAGCACCTCGTCGGTGGCTGCCAGCGTGCGCCGGGCCAGAAAGTCCGGCAGCGCCAGCAGCTTGTCCTTGTAGGGCTCGCCTGCCGTGCGGCTGACGGCCCGGCCGGTGCGCGGCGAGACGTAGGCCAGATCGTCGCTGGCGCCGGTCGCGGCGCAGCGCTGCAGATCGAGCCCGAAGCCCAGCTCCTGCAGCAGCCCCAGCTCGAGATGCACGTAGATGGTGGGCCAGCCGGCATGGCCCAGCGCGCCCAGCAGCGCCGCCACGCCCTCGAACAGCGCCGGGTGCGGCTCGCGCTCGGGCAAGGCGGCGTCGAGCGTGGCGCAGGCGGCCAGCAGGCCGGCCAGCGCCTGTGGATCGTCCAGCGCCCGGGCGGCATGGGCCGTCTGCAGCTCGCCCTTGAAGGTGCCGAGCTGATCGGCCAGCCGCGCCCGCCATTCGGCGCGCACCCGGTTGCCCGGCTGCCAGACCGGCCGCTGCCGCGTCGAGGCGCCGCCATGCACCAGCCCGGCGTGGCGGCCATGCGCAGCGGTCAGCAGCGAGACGATCAGCGCCGACTCGCCATGCGCGCGCGCCGCCAGCACGATCCCGTCCTCAGTCCACTCCACGGAACCTCGCTTTGCGTTGGTGAATCGTTCCCCGGCGGCAGGGCTATCGCATATGGCCCGCTTCCCGTCATCCCGAGCGAAGCGAAGGCCCCTGCAGCGTCGATGCCAGGGAACGCCGGCACCAGAACCGAGGGCTCGCCGCGGCGCCGGTCCGTCATGAGAAAAATTTCCAGCAGCGAAATCAATGACTTGCCGAATCTCGGTCGAAAAAGGGCGTGACGGAAACGTCGAAAATAACGCAAACGCGCCGAGCAGCTCCGGACCACGCCTTTGAGCGCGTGAAATCTTTCGTTCATGTGGATATCGCGCGCCGCCGCGGACGAGCGCATGTCGCAGAACCCGCACGAGTCGCCGCCTTATGTTATTTTAGGGGATATCTATATTTGTATCATGACGATGCACAAAAATCAAGTCATTTGATGCAGGTATAAATAGAGACCACGTACAGAATCAGTCGCCATGGTATTGTTGTTTTGAAATTACCACTCAAGATGATCGTCGGCGCATTCTTCACTGAAATCATGGGATTGCGTGCGTTGCCTGGCATCGAGACACCACGACCGATCTCCCCGCCTCCGACGGAACGAAAGGCGCCGCCGTTCATCCTGGGCCGACGTGGATCAATCGAGGTCCAAATGAAAACTGTAACTCTCTCTGTTGCTTCGCATGCCGACGTGCACGCGCTCCTCAACGCTGGTGTTCTGGAACGCGTGGAAGATGACCGTATCGCCTTCCCCTACGATGCCGTCCATGTCGATTTCACACTGACGCGGGCAGCATGACGGAAGAGCGACGTGCATCGCTCAGGCGCCTGATCGATATCGCCCAAGCGCGATACGGATAAAGCGCTGCAGTTTCCGGTTCTCTCCGGGTCATAGACATAGCGATCGATGGTGATCTGGCTGTTGGGCCCGATCGTCAGCAGCACTGTGCCGTCGTTGAACACCAGGTGCGCCCGTCGCTGGCTGTGGTGCGGATCGCTTCGTTGGCGAACAGGCCAGGGCAATTTTCTATTCCTATGGCGAGATAAAGTTATGTGCGTCATCCCTTGAGTTCATTTAGATGATGATCATCATCAATACGCACTGGCAAGGATGACGTGACATGCGACAGGCTGTGATCGCGGGCTATGTCCGCACCCCGTTCCATTTCGCGCGCAAGGGCGCCCTGATCGGCGTGCGGCCCGACGACCTCGCGGCGATGGTGGTCAAGGCCGTGGTCGAGCGCGCCGGCGTGGCGCCCCAGACCATCGAGGACGTGCTGATGGGCTGCGCCTATCCGGAAGCCGAGCAGGGCAACAATATCGCGCGCATCGCCGTCCTGCTGGCCGGGCTGCCGCTGTCGATCGGCGGCGGCACGGTGAACCGGTTCTGCGGCTCGTCCATGACCGCCATCCACATCGCCGCCGGCCAGATCGCGATCGGGGCCGGCGACGCCTTCATCTGCGCCGGTGTCGAATCCATGACCCGGGTGCCGCAGGGCGGCTTCAACTTCTCGCCCAATCCGCGCTTCCGCCGGCGCGACAACCCTGACGCCGAGCTGATGACCGAGGCCTATATCGCCATGGGCGAGACGGCCGAGAACGTGGCCAGCCAGTACCAGATCACGCGGCTGGAGCAGGAGAAGCTCGGCCTGGCCTCACAGCGCAAGGCGGCCGCGGCGCAGGAAGCGGGCCGCCTGAAGGACGAGATCACGCCGGTGGCCACGCCGGACGGCGTGGTCGATGTCGACGGCTGCATCCGGCCCCACACCACGCTGGAGGGGCTGGCCGGCCTCAAGCCGGCCTTCCGGTCCGACGGGACCGTCACGGCCGGCACGGCATCGCCGCTCACCGACGGCGCGGCCGCCGTCCTGGTGTGCGCGCAGGACTACGCCGCGGCGCATGGCCTGGCGGTGCTGGCCCGGGTGCGGGCCGTCGCGGTCGCGGGATGCCCGCCGGAGATCATGGGCATGGGGCCCGTGCCGGCGACACGCAAGGCGCTGGCGCGGGCCGGCCTCACGATCGATGACATCGACATCGTCGAGATCAACGAGGCGTTCGGCAGCCAGGCCGTCGCCTGCCTGCGCGAGCTCGGCATCCCGCACGAGAAGGTCAACATCGACGGCGGCGCCATCGCCATCGGCCATCCCCTGGGCGCCACCGGCGCGCGGATCACCGGCAAGGCCGCCCAGCCCCTCAAGCGCGAGGGCAAGCGCTTCGCGCTGTCCACACAGTGCATCGGCGGCGGCCAGGGCGTCGCCACCATCCTGGAAGCGGTCTGACCACCATGAGCGAAGCGGCTGTCCTGCAATCCGGCCAGCGCATCCGGATTGTCGACGATGATCCCCCGCCGGCGATGCGCGCCGTCCCGGCGCCGGCGCGCACCGACCCCGGCGACACGCCACCTGCCGACAAGGGACCTGCGCCCAGCGAGCGCGAGGCCCCTTCTGCCACCACCCCATCCCGCCGGCGCCGGTCCGCGCGCCGGCTAGGGCTGGCCGGCGCCGCGCTCGTCGTCGGCCTGGGCGCTGCCTGGCAAGCCCACCACTGGTGGACGGTCGGCCGCTTCTTCGAGAGCACCGACGATGCCTATGTCGGCGGCGAGATCACGGTCGTGGCGCCCAAGGTCGCGGGCTTCATCGCCGAGGTCGTCGTCACCGACAACCAGGCGGTCCGCGCCGGCGATCTGCTGGTGAAGCTCGATGACCGCGACTATCGCGCGGCGCTGGCGAAGGCCAAGGCGGCCGTCGCCCGGCAGCAGGCGTCGCTGCTGAATCTCGACGCCACGCGCCGGTTGCAGCTGGCGGTCATCGCCCAGGCCCGCGCCGTGATCGACGCCACCGACGCCGAGATCGTGTGGACCCGTGACGACCAGGTGCGCTACCGCCAGCTCGCGGCCACGGCCGCAGCGTCCGTGCAGCTCGCGCAGAAGGCGGACTCCGCCTACAAGCAGGCGATGGCCGCGGGCGAGAAGGCCCGCGCATCGCTGGAGGCGGCGCAGCACCAGCTCGACGTGATCGATGCCCAGAAGCAGCAGGCGCGCGCGGCGCTGGCCGGCGCACGCGCCGAGCGTGACATCGCCCGGCTCAACCTCAGCTACACCGAGCTGCGGGCGCCGGTCGACGGCACGGTGGGCAACCGCAGCGCGCGGCGCGGCGCCTTCGCGTCGGTGGGCGCGCAGCTGCTGTCGATCGTCCCGGCACAGGGCCTGTGGGTCGACGCCAACTACAAGGAGAACCAACTGGCCCACATCCGGCCGGGCCAGCCGGTCACGATCGCGGCCGATGTGCTGCCGGGCCAGGTCTTCCACGGCCGTGTCGTCAGCCTGGCGCCGGCGACGGGCGCCCGCTTCAGCGTGCTGCCGCCGGAGAACGCCACCGGCAACTTCACCAAGATCGTGCAGCGCGTGCCGGTGCGCATCGAGCTCGAGGGCGACGCGGCCGTCCTGGGCCGGCTGCGGCCCGGCCTGTCGGTCACCGCCGATGTCGACGGGCGCGTCGCGACGGATGACAGGTCGTGAGCGCCGCCGCCGTCGCGGCGCGCGGGGTCGCGGCGCCTGCCGCGGCGCCGCCGACCTCGGCGAAGGTCGTGGCCTTCGCCACGATGTGCGTCGGCTTCTTCATCGCGCTGCTGGACATCCAGATCGTCTCGGCGTCGCTGCAGGACATCGGTGGCGGCCTCTCGGCCGGCGCCGACGAGACTACCTGGGTGCAGACCAGCTACCTGATCGCCGAGATCATCGTCATCCCGCTGTCCGGCTGGCTGTCGCGGGTGATGTCGACGCGCTGGCTGTTCTGCGCCTCGGCGGTCGGCTTCACCGCCACCAGCCTGCTGTGCGGCTGGGCCTGGAACATCGAGAGCATGATCGCCTTCCGCGCCCTGCAGGGCTTCCTCGGCGGCTCGATGATCCCGACGGTGTTCACCACCGCCTTCATCTACTTCGAAGGCCAGCAGCGCGTGATCGCGGCGGCGACGATCGGCGCCATCGCCTCGCTGGCGCCGACCCTGGGCCCGACCATCGGCGGCTGGCTCACCGACAACTATTCCTGGCACTGGCTGTTCTTCGTGAACCTGGTGCCCGGCATCTTCGTCGCCGTGGTGGTGCCGATGCTGGTGAGGATCGACAAGCCCGATCTGTCGCTGCTGCGCGGTGCGGACTACGTCGGCATGATCCTGATGGCGCTGTTCCTCGGCTGCCTGGAGTACACGCTCGAGGAAGGGGCGCGCTGGGACTGGTTCGGCGACGACACAATCCGCGCCACGGCCTGGATCGCTGGCGCCGCCGGCGTCGCCTTCATCTGGCGCAGCCTCACCTATGGCCAGCCGGTCGTCGACCTGCGCGCGCTCAGGAACCTGAACTTCGCGCTGGGCTGCTTCTTTTCATTCGTCACCGGCATCGGCATCTTCGCCACCATCTACCTCACGCCGCTGTTCCTGGGGCGCGTGCGCGGGTTCAGCGCCCTGCAGATCGGGCTGGCGATCTTCTCGACCGGCGTGTTCCAGATCCTGTCCATCCCGGTCTACGCCTGGTTCGCCCGCCGCTTCGACCTGCGCTGGCTGCTGATGTTCGGCATGGCCTGCTTCGCGCTCAGCATGTGGAACTTCACCCCCATCACCCATGACTGGGGATGGGAGGAGCTGCTGCCGCCGCAGGCGTTGCGCGGCTTCGCGCAGCAGTTCGCGGCGGCGCCGGCCATCACGCTGACCCTGGGCGGCCTGGCGCCGGCGCGGCTGAAGCTGGCCTCGGGCCTCTTCAACCTGATGCGCAACCTCGGCGGCGCCATCGGCATCGCGGCCTGCGCCACGATCCTGAACGACCGCGCCAACCTACATTTCCTGCGGCTCGCCGAGCATCTGAACACGGCCAACCCGGCCGCGACCGACCTGCTGCAGCGGCTGGAGGCGACGGCCGCCGCGGCCGCCGGCGGCGATGCGCAGCAGGGCCATGTGGCGGCGCTGAAGCTGCTGTGGTCGCTGACCTGGCGCGAGGCGCAGACGCTGACCTACGCCGATGCGTTCATGGCCATCATGGCCTGCTTCATCGTCGCCACCGTCATGGTGCCGCTGATGCGCAAGGTCGTGCCGCCGAAGGCACCACCGGCCGACGCGCACTGACTTGGGCACGTTCATGACCGAAGCTTCCAGAGGCTATTGAGAACTAGCACCGACTATCGGTGGAAGGTGAGTCGTGACTGTCATCCCGAGCGCCCCTTCGACAGGCTCAGGAGAGGGATCTCGTGCGAATGGCGCACTGTGCGTCCCACGCGGGAGATCCCTCGCTTCGCTCGGGATGACGGATGTATCAGCGACCTGCGCTTCCCAGCTCTACGATGCCGTCACACGACACCAGCCGCGCGCAGCTCGGCCACCTGCTCGGCTGTCATGCCGAGAACCGACGAGAGAACGCGCTGGGTATCCTCGCCGTAGTTGGGACCGGAGCGGCCGAGCATCCCGCCGGCGTAGGCCGGGCTGCGGTCGAGGCGCGCAGGGAAGCCCTTCACCGGCCAGGTGCCGAGCTCGGTTTGCGGCAACTCGACCAGCCACTCCAAATGGCGAAGCTGGGGATCCCTTTCGTAGCGGTCCTCGGCCGTCTGGCAGATTCCGGCCGGGACCCCTGCGGCCTGCAGACGGTCCATGAGGTCCGCCCCGTCGAAAGCGCCCGTGGCGCGGGAAATCAGGTCATCGAGAGCGTCTTCGTTCGCGCGCCGGTTCGACAATCCGTCGAACCGCGGATCGTCGAGCCACTCGGGATGGCCGAGCTCGGTGGCGACCGCTCGCCACTGCTCGTCGGTGAAGGCGGCGATCGCGATCCAGCTGTCCTCGCCTCGTGTCGGGTAAGCGCCATGCGGCGCGGCGAGCCGATAGGGCGACCGGTTGCCGTATCGCGACCAGCGGCGGCCATTGACCGAGTGATCGAGAATTGCAGTTCCTGTCAGGAAGATGCCGACCTCCGCCTGCGAGGCGTCGACGTGACAGCCACGGCCCGTCGTGGCCCGCCGATAGAGCGCGGCGAGCGCCGCCGTCGCCATGTTGTACGCGCCGAACCAGTCGAGATAGGAGTAGCCGATGCCGGCGGGCGGACGGGGTTCGGGCAAGCCGGACATGTCGCTGATGCCACTGAATGCCTGCGCTGTCGGGCCGAAGGCACGGGCCCGACCATAGACGCCGTGCTGGCCGAACCCCGACTGCTGGAGATAGATGATGCCGGGATTGAGCTCGCGCAGGCGATCGTAGCCCAGTCCCATCCGGTCCATCGTTCCCGGCGAATAGCCCTCGAGCACCACGTCGGCACTGCGGATGAGATCCTCCAAGATCCGCTTGCCCTCGGGCTTCTTCAGGTCGAGCGATATCGCGAGCTTGCCGGCGTTGATCTCCATGAAGGAACCGCTGCGATTGAGCCCGTCTCGCGGCGGCATCGGCATCGTGTCCGTGGCAGCCTGCCGCTCGGCGCGTCCGCCGACCGGACAAGCCGCCGGACCGAAGCGCATGCCATCGGCGCGCGACTCGTGCTCGACCTTGATCACCTCGGCGCCCAGCGCAGCGAGGTAGCGTCCCGCGCCGGCGCTGGCGAGCATCCAGCCGAGATCGACGACACGGACTCCAGAAAGCGCGAAGGGCTTCCCTGTGGGGCCTGCCCTGGTCGACCCGCGGGCCAGGCCGCAATCGGGCGACAGCGACGGCACGCTTCGCGGCGCCGCCCACTCCTCGACGACCGAACGCGTGTGCTCGCCCAGCCTCGGCGGTCGTTGCGCCGATACCGCCCAGGGTGCATCGGAACTGTACCAGCGGGCAGCAACATAGGTGTACGAAGCGCCGCTATCCGGGTGCGGCACGCTGGCGAAGATGCCTCGCTGAATGTAGTGCGGATCGCGGGCATTCTCCTCGGGCCGCCGCACGGGCGCCCACGGCAGCCCGTTGTCCTGCCCGTCGCGCCACAGGTCGGCATCGAAATCCAGGCTGGCAGCAAGGCGATCGACCAGCTTGCCGACCCTGGCCTCCGTTTCCGCATCCAGCCGGCCCAGCTTGCCGAGGCCTTCGTCCATGCCATGCTTGGCAAGAACCGAGATGGTGCCCAGCAGCGCGTCCGAGGAGTAGGTCGCCGTGGCGCGCAGATAGGTGCGGTACGGCAGGAGATAGCGTCCGTCCCGGGTCTGCGCGAGCGCCGGCAGGCTCGCCGACGTCATCGAATGCCGGCACGTCTGTCGAAAGTGGCGCTGCCGCAGGAATATCCAGTTCGGCAGGTCGCTCTCGGTATTCATGCTGACCGCCTCGTGGATGCTGAGGGACAGAAGCTGCCCCTCGCCTGTCCGCAGCCGATGCGCGAGAGCGCCGATCAGCGCGATCACGCTCATCTCGCCGGAAATGTGGTAGGCATGCCACATCTGCGGCGCGATGGGAGGCGTGTCGTAGCGGCCGGACGAATCGGAGTCGTAGCCGCAGTTCATCATGACGCCGCCCAGCGCCAAATGAACGAGATCGCTGCCTTTGAAATCGGCCCACGGGCCGGTATCCCCGAACGGGCTGATCCGCAGATAGATCAATCGCGGATTGGCTGATCGCAATCGTTCGAAGGCGAGGTTCCGGTCTGCAAGGTATCCCCGCGGACGCGCATCCAGCACGATGTCGGCTGCGGACGCGAGCCGCAGGAACGACTCCTGCCCGTCGGGCTTGTCGAGATCGACGACGATGCTGCGCTTGCCGAAATTGTAGTGCCAGAAATGCAGGCTCTCCTCCGGCGACGGCACATCCCCGCGGAACGGTCCGATTCGCCTCGTGGCTTCGCCTTCCGGAGGCTCGACCTTCACGACATCGGCGCCCAGGCCTGCGAGCACCCGGCCGGCATACTCTCCCATCTCGTCTGCAAGCTCGAGCACCCGGATGCCGTGGAGATAAGCACCCTCGTTCCGGCCAGTGTCCGCCATGCGCCTCACCTTCCTCGACCTTTGTCTGCCCGGATATGTCGCCCGCGTCGCGGCCCGGCGACAAGTGGCAAAGCAAGCATGGCAGCTCACGGCTGGAAGCGCGCCAGTGTCGGCGTCGAGGCCGACGTGCATGACCGCGCGGCTCCTGCCGCGCTCGTCGTCTTGTCGGAGGCGATACCATGAGCGCGCCGGGAGGCGCGTGGTCCGGCACGGCACACGCCGACATGCGTCAAAGTCGGCGGCTCTGCGCAGCCGGCCCGGGTGCCGGTGGAAGAGCAGCTTCTTTTTCGCGAGCACGGCAGGGCCTCGCCGGGCGGCGTTCCGTCCCGACGCAGGGCCCCTACTCGACTGCTGCCGCCGTTGCGCGTGCCCCGGCCTGCGTGCTGCCGAGGAACGCGGTTTCGTAGAGCGGGTGGACCGCATCGGCGGCATAGGCGCGCTCGAACAGCGCGCGGCCTTGCCGCGAGAACGCGCGGTTCGTCGCGGGCTCGCGCAGGCGCCGCATGAACGCAGGAAACGTGCCGAGGTCGTCGCTGACGAGGCCATGAACATCCGGCACGACGTCAATGCCTTCGACGCCGTTGCGCGTGGTGATCAGCGGCAGCCCATGCGCCAGCGCCTCCAGGCTCTTCAGCTTCGGACCCGACCCGATCCTGACCGGCACGATCATCGCGGCCGCCGATGCCATGAGGCCGGAGAGGTCGGGCACATAGCCGACCAGCTCGACATGCGGCGACCAGCGCGCGCACAGCGCGGCGAGCGTGCCCGACGCGCGCTTGCCCACGATCTTGATCCGCGCCTGCGGCATCGCGCGCACGACAGCGGGCATGGCCTGGGTGAGAAACTCCGCGGCGGCCAGCGCGTTGGGCGGATAGTCGAGCGTGCCCACGATCAGGAACGGGCCGTGATGCGCCGCGTCGGCACGGCGCACGCCCGGCGCCGGCAGACACGGCGGCGTGTGCAGGACGGTGGCATCCGGCACCTGCCGTGCCAGCAGCGCGACCTCCTCGCCGTTCACCAGGGAGACGTTGCGCAGCGCCGCCGCCAGACGCCGTTCGCTCCTTGCCACCCGCGATGCCTCGAACCGGTAGAGCCACGCGCGCAGGCCGGCGGCGCGCGCGAGCGGCCGCAGCGGCGCCGGCACGGCAGGAGCAAAGGCGCCCAATGGATCGACCGCGGCGGCGGCCGGCCCGTCGAGGCCGCGCGCCAGCGTCCGATAACGCAGCGACAGCAGATCCTCCATGTAGAGGACCCATCGCCGCCGCGGCGCGGTGCCGGGTTCGGCTTCGAAGAACTGCGCGATGCGGATCGTGTCGAGGATGACGATGTCGGGATCGAGCCGCGCGATGCACGCCAGCAGGCGCTGCCGCGCGTGCGGCGTGTAGAGCAGCGACTCCTGCAGCGACTTGCGCCGCAGCAACAGCGAATGCCAGCAGACCGACGCCAGTCGCCGCCACGGCGGGCCGAGCGGGATCCTCACCGTCGGCAAGGATGGATCCTGTCCAAGACGAGGCGCGTCGCCGAGCAGCACGTAGGTGACGTCACGCGGCCCCACCGCTTGCGCGAGGAAACGCATGAAGCCGGCAATGATGGTCTTCTTCCCGCTGTCGCTGGGAAAGGGAAAGATCGTGCTGACGAAAACGACCCGGGTCATCGCGCCTCGATCGTCAAGCCTTAGCACCGCGCGGGCTCTGTCGCGAGATGGCCTGATTTTTGTCACACACCGCTTCGAGCGGGCTGGCTACGGTCCTGACGCGCTTGACGTCCCAGCCTCGAAGTGATCATGCAGACAGCGCGCTATCAGAACGTGGCCGGTTGCCGTCTCTGCGGAGGCGCCGATCTCGATCAGATCGTCGATCTCGGCAACCAGACGCTCGGCAGCATCTTTCCGCGGCCCGGGGAGCCCGATCCAGCCAGGGCGCCGCTGGTGCTCGTGTGCTGCGCGCGCTGCGGCCTGGTGCAGCTGCGAGACTCGGTGGCGCGGCCGAGCCTCTACACCTACGACTACGGCTATCGTTCCGGCATCAACGCGACCATGCGCACGCACCTGCGCGAGCTGGCCGGCTGGGCGCAACGGCGGGTCGCGCTGCGCGCGGGCGACATCGTGCTCGATATCGGCTGCAACGACGGCACGCTGCTGCAGAGCTTCCGGCTGCCGGGACTGCGCCGGGTCGGCATCGACGTGATCGCCGGCAAGTTCAGCGGCCAGGTGCCATCCGACATCGTGCTGTGGGAGGCCGCGTTCTCGGCGGCGAGCTGGGCCGCGGCCTGCGACGGCGAGCGCGCCAGGCTCGTCACCAGCGTCGCGGTCTTCTACGACATCGACCAGCCGCAGGAGACGGTGGCCGCGATCGCATCGGCGCTCGCGCCCGACGGCGTGTGGATCATCGAGCAGGCCTATCTCTGGGCCATGCTGCAGCGCAGCGCCTATGACGCGATCTGTCACGAGCATCTCACCTACTACGGGCTGGCGCAGATCGAAGCCCTGGCGGCGGCCAACGGCCTGCGCGTGTTCGACGCCGCGCTGACGCCCTGCAACGGCGGCAGCCTGCGCCTTGCCCTGTGCCACGACGGCGCCGGCTATCGGCCACGCCAACGGCGCCTCGCGCGCCTGCGCCAGCTCGAGCATGCCGCCAGCCGCGCCGCGCCCGCGCCCTACACCACCTTCGCCGCCAGGGTCGCGAAGTCGCGCGACGACCTGCTGTCCTTCATCGGCAGGAAGACAAGGTGCGACAAGCGCATCTTCGTGTACGGCGCGTCGACCAAGGGCAACACCCTGCTGCAGTACTGCCGGCTGGACCGCAGCGTCATCACGGCAGCGGCCGAGCGCAATCCGGAGAAGGTCGGGCGGCGCACGCCGGGCACCGCCATCCCGATCGTGTCGGAGGAAACTGCGCGGCAGAAGCGGCCCGACTACTTCCTCGTCCTGCCCTGGCAGTTCCGCCGCGAGTTCATCGCGCGCGAAAGCGCTTTCCGGCAGGCCGGCGGCCGCCTGGTCTTCCCGCTGCCCACGCTCGAGATCGTGTGAGCCTCGGCGCGCGATAACGTCCTGCTCTGTGTGATCTCTGTGCTACTGACCTCAAAAACCTCCGCGAGCTGCGGTGATTTGGGTCTGCTCGCTGTCATCCTGAGCGCAGCGAAGGATCTTTTGAGCGGTGCTGTCGCACGGGAATGACGACGGCGTACGGCGCGAGCGCGTGGCGGGCACCTGTCCTTGGTTGCGGCCAAAGGCTGCGCCGTGCCTGTGGCTTGTCTTTCGACAGTCCGGCCGGCAACGCCACATGCGACAGCCCTGCGGTTTCCGCCTGGCCGTCGATCCGCTACTTCTCGGCGAGGTCGGACATCGCGATGTTGTCGGCGATCTGCGGCGCGCGCGGCGGCACATAGGTGAGGCCGACGGCGGCGGCCATGCGCGCCAGCTCGCCCTTCTGATCGAGGTCGGCAATGGCCTTGTCGACGGCAGCGATGAGGTCGGCGCTGGTGGCCAGGCCGACCAGCCCCATGTTGAAGCCGATACGGTGCTGGAAGCCGGCGGCTTTCAGCTTCGTGCCCGGGTTCTTGGCGACATAGGCATCGAAGCGGCGCAGGTTGACCAGCGTCACGTCGAAGGCGCCCGACTCGAGCCGGCCCAGCAGGTCATCGCGCTCGGGGATCAGATGCGTGATCTGCTTGACGAGGCGCCCGTCGCGCCAGGTCATCAGGATCGCATCGGCCAGCGTGCCGCCTTCGATCGCGATCCTCAGGCCGTCGAAATCCGCCAGCGTCGTGATCGGCTTGGTCACCGCCGTGCCGTTGACGACAGCCGCCAGCACCGAGCGGTGATAGGGCCGCGTCGGCATCAGCTCGCCCAGCCGCACCCGCCGTCGGCGGTCATCGGCGGTGCCGCCGTCAAAGCCCGGCAGCCGCGCGATCTCGACCCGCGGCTTGCCCAGCGTGCCCTTGATCAGGGGATAGCCGCCCAGCAGGTCGCAGCGCTTGTCCGACAACAAGGCGTTGGCGTCGATCGTCAGGCTGGAGTCCATCTCCAGCTTGGTCTCGAACCATTGCACCACCAGCTTGCGGTCGAGACGCTGCGCGACCGCCTCGGCGACCTTGAGGTCGAAGCCGCTCGTCTCCTTGCCGTGATGCAGGCTGTAGAGCGGGATGTCCTCGTTGAGGCAGACCGTGAGCGTGCCTTCCGCCCGCGCGGGCTGGGCGCCGAGGGTGGCGGCGATGACAGCCAGAACCGTCATCGCGAGCGTTTGCGGCTTTGACCTTCCCCGGGAGGGTCGGAATATCTCGTATGACCTGTCATCCCGAGCGCAGCGAGGGATCTCCTGCGGCAAGGCGCACGGTGCGCTATTCGCAGGAGATCCCTCGCTGCGCTCGGGATGACGGGTGAACTGCAACGCCATGGAACGCATCACTTGCCCCGGGTCATGATATAGGCCCAGAGGTCATCGATCTGCTCCTTCGTGAGCTTGTCGCCCCAGGGCGGCATGTTCTTCTTGCCCTTGGTCACCGAGGCCTCGAAGCGCGGCTTGTCGTCCTCGGGGAACTGCCGCAAGTCGTAGGCCACCGTGCCCGGCGTCACCATGTTGCGGCCGTGGCAGTGCAGGCAGTTCTTGGCGTAGAGCTGCTTGCCCTTGCCGGCGTCCTGCGCCGCAGCGCTGCCGCCCGTGCCGGCCAGCGCAAAAGCCGCGAGCAGGACCGCAGCGGCATGGTGTCGACTCATCGTCCGCAACCCTCGTGCCCTGAAAGGGATGGCCCCCGAGGGGGCCATCCCGAACGCCATGCGCCCTGCTGGCCTGCTGGCCTACTGGCGGGGCAGCCCGAAGACCCAGAGCGAGCCGCCGGGCGGCACCGCCGCCAGACGCTCGTCGCCGGCGAAGATCGAGTAGACACCGCCGATGCCGCTGGTGACGGCCACATACTGCACGCCGTCCTGCTCCCACGTCACGGGCTGGCCCTCGATGCCGGAGCCGGTCTTGAACTGCCACAGCTTCTTGCCGGTGTCGGAGTCGAAGGCCTCGAACTCGCCGGTGAGCTGGCCGCTGAACACGACACCGCCCGCGGTCGACAGCACGCCGGAGAAGCGCGGGATGTCGCTGGGCACCTGCCACTTGCTCTTGCCGGTCATCGGATCGATGGCCTTGAGGTAGCCGCGCGGCGTGTTGGGCTTGAACGCGAAGCCCAGGGTCAGGTCGATGCCGAGATACCACTCGCCGACCTTCCACTCCTGCGGCACCGACTTGTAGTTGAGGCCGAAGTTCAGCGTGTTGGCGAAGGCGAGGTTCTTGGTCGGGTCATACGACATCGGCTGCCAGTTCTTGCCGCCCAGCAGCGAGGGCTGCACCTCGACCTGCTCGCCGGCACGGGCCTTGCGCGCCACGTCCGTCTCGATCGGGCGGCCCGTCTTCAGGTCGATGCCGCTGGCCCAGTTCACCTCGGCGATATACTTGTTGGCCGCGATGAGCTTACCGGTGGCGCGGTCGATGACGTAGAAGAACCCGTTGCGGTTGGCGTTGATGATCACCTTGGTCGGCTTGCCGCCGACATTGATCGTCGCCAGCACCATCTCGGCGACCGAGTCGTAGTCGAACGGGTCGTTGGGCGAGAACTGATAGTGCCACTTGATCTTGCCCGTCTGGGGATCGAGCGCCAGCACCGAGTCGGTGTAGAGATTGTCGCCCTTGCGCACCGCGGCGTTGAACGGACCCGGGTTGCCGATGCCCCAATAGACCGTCTTGGTCTCGGGGTCGTAGGAGCCGGTAATCCAGGTCGAGCCGCCGCCCAGCTTGGCCGTGTCGCCCGGCCAGGTGTCGCCGCCCGGCTCGCCCGGCATGGGCACGCTGTAGGTGCGCCACATCCGTTCGCCGGTCTGCGGGTTGTAGCCGTCGATGAAGCCGCGCGTGCCGAACTCGGCGCCCGACATGCCGGTGATCACGACCCCGTCGGCGACCAGCGGCGCCACGGTCATCGAGTAGCCTTCCTTGAACTCCGCCGCCTTGGTCTTCCACAGCTGCTTGCCGGTCTTGGCGTCGAGCGCCTGGACCTGGGCATCGAGCGTGGTGCGGAACAGCTTGCCGTCATAGATGGCGACGCCGCGGTTGATGATGCCGCAGCAGACGATGCGCGGCACCTCGGGCGGATACTCGATCTTTGTCTTCCACAGCTGCTTGCCGCTCTTGGCCTCGACCGCCATCGTGGCGGCGTGGGTGGTGATGTAGATGATGCCGTTGTGGACGATGGGCTGCGATTCCTCGGCCCGGTTGTCATCCAGGCTGTAGTGCCACAAGGGCACCAGCTTGCCGACATTGCCCTTGTTGATCTTCGTCAGCTTGCTGTAACGCTGCAGATCGTAGCCCATCCCGTAGTTCAGGACGTTCTTCGTGTCGTTCTGGCCCTTGGCCAGATCCGCCGCGGTTTGCGCCTGCGCAGCTCCCCACGGTGCCAGCGCCGCCACCACGGCCCCGAACAGCAATCGTCTCATGCCTCCTCCCTTCGTCATATCGACCGCGAACGCATCGATTCTCGAAACATGGGTCCAGGCACACGCCGCCGCCCCGCCGCAACGATCCTGCATCCATGGGATGCAGCCGCACGCAAATTGTCGGGTCGTCCGGATGCGCGCATCGCGCTGATGATTGCCTGGCGTTTCCCTCCGCATTGCCGCCGTGTCAGAGCACGGCATTCGTTGGCGCCATCATGCCGTGTCCGTGGGCGAAGTCAATTCAGTGTGACGGCCCGGCCGGCGGTGTCGGCAAGCGCAGCACCGGGCCGCAACCATCGCGCGAGACATCAACCGGCTTGCGCCACGGCGCCATCATTCCTGCGCGCCGGCGCTTTACATCATCCTGCAATCGCGCAGAACTATACCGACGACCGGGGCGCTGCCCTCTTATTGCGGAGCGACACGATGAGCACCTCCGACACACACAGTGGCAGGGACTGGCTCGAGGCCGAGCTCGCCGACTCGCTCGACGAGGATTACGAGCTGGAGCTGTCCGAGCCGGCGCTGTCGATGGAGATCCGCAAGATCTACAAGACGGCGCACCCGCCCTCGATCGACCGCGTGGCGTATTTCCGCCATCTGCTGGCGCTGCAGTCGGAGCTGATCAAGCTGCAGTCATGGGTGTCGCATGCCGGCGCGAAGATCGTCGTGATCTTCGAGGGCCGCGACTCGGCCGGCAAGGGCGGCGTGATCAAGCGCATCACCCAGCGCCTCAATCCGCGCGTCTGCCGCGTCGCGGCGCTGCCGGCGCCCACCGAGCGCGAAAGGACGCAATGGTACTTCCAGCGCTACACGGCGCATCTGCCGGCGGGCGGCGAGATCGTCCTGTTCGACCGCTCCTGGTACAACCGCGCCGGCGTCGAGCGGGTGATGGGCTTCGCGACGCCGCAGCAGGTGGAGGATTTCTTCCGCGACGCGCCCGGGTTCGAGCGCATGCTGGTGCGGTCGGGAATCATCCTGATCAAGTACTGGTTCTCGATCACCGACGAGGAGCAGCAGATGCGCTTCCTGATGCGCATCCACGACCCCATGAAGCAGTGGAAGCTGAGCCCGATGGACCTGCAGTCGCGGGTGCGCTGGGAGGACTACACCAAGGCCAAGGAGGAGATGCTGGCGCGCACCAACATCGCCGAGGCGCCGTGGTTCATCGTCGAGGCCAACGACAAGAAGCGCGCGCGGCTGAACTGCCTCGACCACCTGCTGCAGCAGATCCCCTACACCGAGGTGCCGCACGAGGAGGTCACCCTCCCCGACCGCGTGTTCAATCCCAACTACGACCGGCAGGTCCTGCCCTCCGAGATCTACGTGCCGTCGAAATACTGAAGCACGCTCGCAGCCCCATGGTCAGGCTGCCCGTGTCGGATCGGTCAGGGGTTCGGGCATTTCGGGGTGGCTGAAAGCGCCCTGCGGCGCCGGACGGGTCGGGCGCTCGATCACGCGGCGGACGCGCGGCCTGCCGTCGCCGCGATGCAGGGCGCGCGCATGGTCCGTCAGCGCAATGTCGGCCTGGGTCATACGCTGATTGTGCCGGACATAATCCAGCCAGGTCGGCAGGCGATAGGATTCGATCCACAGGCGGGGCTCGGCCAGGTCGCGCATCAGCGTCCAGTCACGCGCCCCGTCGCGGCGCCGAATGCGCCGGCGATCGGCCATCGCAGCCAGGAACTCGTCGATGTCGGCCTCGTCAATGACATATTCGATGATGATGCCGATGGGCCCGCTGCGGGGCTGGATCTCCACGGCGAGATCGGGCTTGGTCCAGCGGTTGACCAGCTCCAGGTTCAGCCCCGAGGTTGCCGGCAGAGGGATGCGCAACCCGATCAGGGCGCAGACGAACTGGAAGCCGCCCGCCACCCAAAGCGCCAGCGACAGCCCTTCCTGTCCGGCAGCGACACCCCAGACCCAGCTTCCCAGCGCCATGCCGCCGAAGGCCGCCATCTGGTAGAGGGCCAGCATCCGCGCCACGACCCAGCGCGGCGCCGACATCTGCACCGTGACGTTGAAGGTCGACAGCGCGACGACCCAGCCGCCGCCAGCAATGGCCAGGGCGGCCATGCTGGCGGCCAGCCAGGAGCTGAACGCCAGGGCGATGGCGGCCACGCCGAAGGCGAAGCAGGACCAGCGGACCATCATCTCGTTGGACAGCCGGCGGCGCAGGCGCGCGCTGGCCACGGCCCCGCCGACCGCTCCTGCGCCGAAAGCGCCCAGCAGCAGTCCGAACGTCAAGGGCCCGCCCTCCACCGCGTCGCGCGCCACCAGCGGCAGGAGCGCCGGCACCGCGCTCGCTGCGAAGCCGAAGAGCAAGGCGCGCAGCAGCACCGAGCCGATCCGGCCGGACATGGCCGCATAGCGCAGGCCGGCCGCCATGGCGACGTGGAGGCTTTCGCGCGGCAGGGTCCGCGCCGGGCGCTCCGGCTTCCAGCAGGCCAGGACGACGATCAGGCCGATGTAGCTGAAGACGTTGACGACGAAGGTGGCGGCGGCGCCGGCGGCGGCCACGATCATGCCGCCCACCGCGGGCGCCACGCTGCGCGCCAGGTTGAAGCCCGTCGCGTTCAGGGCCACCGCGCCCGCGAGATCATTCCTGGGCACCATCTCGGCCACCGACGCCTGCCAGGCGGGCCCGTTCAGCGCCGCCCCGCAGCCGATCAGAAAGGTGAACAGCAGCAGCACCCACGGCGTTATCAACCCGGTCCAGGCACAGATGCTCAGGGCGAGGGACACCGCCAGCATGAAGATCTGCGCCGCGAGCATCATCTTGCGGCGGTCGAAATTGTCGGCCATGGCGCCGGCCGGCAGGGACAGCAGCATGATCGGCAAGGTGACCGAGGCCTGCACCAGCGCCACCAGCTCGGCGGTGCCGATCGACGTCATCATCCACGAGGCGCCGACGGACTGGATCAGGCCGCCGAAATTGGACGCAAGGCTGGCGATCCAGATCGCGCGGAAGATCGGGCTGCGCAGTGGGGCGAGAAATGACGGGCTCGAAGGTTTCGGAGGGGAATCGGGGTCTGGAGAAGTCATCCGTCTAGATACGCCGCCGGGCTTCGCCGGACCAGCCCGGCGGCTGAGCCGGTCGCGCAGCCCCTCCGCCGCGCGACCGCGGGCCAGGACGCGGTCGGCCCCCGGCGGCAAGGCCTCTCGCCATAGCGGGCGATCAGCGCCATATCCGACTGACGAGCCTCACGCATGACTTGCAGAAGACGCGCCCATGGCTAATTCAGACGAGGCTCGGCCCCTCCGGCTCCACCACCGGATCGGGCGCTCCGGCCGCGAGCGACCGCAATTCCCTGACGATCGGTCCCGACGGTCCCATCCTCATGCAGCGACTGTCAGTGGCCGAGCACGCTTGATCCGCTCCCGTTCGCGGGGCGAGTGCATCGCCTCCCACAGATCGACACGCCGCTGCACGTTCAGCCAGAAGTCAGGGCTATTGCCAAACACGCGGGCGAGAATGAGTGCGGTCGGCGCCGTCACATTGCGACGATCGTTGCACAGTTCATTGACGTGCTTGCGCTGCACGCCCATGGCTTCAGCCAGCGCGCTTTGCGTCAGGCCCATCGGCTCCATGAATTCCTCGACCAGGATTTCTCCAACACCTGCCGGTTTGCGCCTCGTCATCAACATTGCCCACCTCATAGACAGCCATGATCGTCCAGATAGACGCCTGTCGCTTCGCCTCGGCTGGCATCCCATCGGAAGATGAGCCGCCATTGCTTGTTGGCGCGGATCGAATGAAATCCCTCCAAGGGGCCGCGCAGCTTCTCGAAGTGGTTGCTGGGCGGCACCCGAAGGTCCTGGCCCGTCGTTGCGTCGTCGATCATCTGAATTTTTCGGAACAGGCGGCTTTCCAGATCCGATGGAATTTTCTTCGATCGAACATCTTCGACGAAGAAATCACGCAACCAGTCATCCCGGAAGCTCACAATCATGCTCTGCACCGTTAGAGCCTATGTACCACTCCATGGTACAAAATGCAAGCCGACAGACGCCATCCAAAGAGCGCTCCGATCGACCGGAGTCGCATGTCGGACAAGGGCGGTGATCCTGAGTCGCCTACCCCCGGCCGCGTGCCGCGCGCAGCCGGCCGACGATGCCGGTGGGGAAGAAGTAGACGCAGAGGATGAACAGCAGGCCCAGCCACAGCAGCCAGCGGTCGGGGTGCAGCAGGTTGGCCACCAGCGGCACGCCCGACGCCGCCTGGCTGGCCGCCGCCATGGCGTCCTGCAGGTAGTTCTGCGCCAGGATCAGCAAGGTGGCGCCCAGCACGGCGCCGTACATCGTGCCCATGCCGCCGATCACCACCATGAGCAGGATGTCGATCATCAGGTCGAAGCTCAGCGTCGTGTCGGGGCCAGTGTGGCGCAGCCACAGCGCCAGCAGCGCGCCGGCCACGGCGGCGGCGGCGGCGGCGATGCAGCTGGCGACGGTGCGGTAGACGACGGTGCGGTAGCCGATCGCCTCGGCGCGGAAGGCGTTCTCGCGGATCGCCATCAGCACGCTGCCGAACGGCGAGCTCACCACCCGCATCATCGCCAGCACCAGGGCGAGCGATACCAGGAACACCAGGTAGTAGGTCATGATGCGGCCGTTGACCGCCACGCCCAGCACATCGCCCTCGACCAGGCGGAAGGCCGGCCGCAGCGCCTCGGGCACGCGGTAGTTCAGGCCGTCCTCGCCGCCGGTCAGGCCCGAGAGCTGCGAGGCCAGGATCGCGAAGGCGCTGGCCACGGCCAGCGTGATCATGGCGAAGAAGATGGTGCGCACGCGCAGGCTGAACAGGCCGATCAGCGCCGCCAGCACGACCGCGACCAGGACCCCCGCGCCGGTGCCCAGCGCCACGGCGCCCCAGTCCGGCGCCAGGCGGGCCAGCGCGATGGCCACGCCGTAGCCGCCGATGCCGAAGAACATCGTATGGGCGAACGACACGATGCCGGTGTAGCCCAGCAGCAGGTCGTAGCTGGCCGCCAGCACGATGAAGACGCAGATCTTCACCGCCACGTTCAGCGACTTGGCGCCGGGGAACAGGAACGGCGCCAGGGCCAGCGCCAGCACGATGACGATCAGCACCGCCGCCAGCCAGCGGCTGCGCGGCAGGTTGTCGGACAGCAGCGCGCGCAGCATGGCGATCACCGCCTGGCGACCGGGTAGAGGCCCTGCGGCCGCCACAGCAGCACCAGCGCCATCAGCAGGATGTTGGAGCCCAGCGCCACCTTGGGCGCCAGGAAGCCGATGTAGTTGGCGACCAGCCCCACCAGCAGCGCGCCCACGAAGCAGCCGCCCACCGAGCCCAGCCCGCCGATGATGATGACGATGAAGATCAGCACCATCACCTGGGCGCCGATGGCGGCCGTCACCGTCTCCTGGTAGAGCGCCCACAGCGCGCCGCCCAGCCCGGCCAGCGCCGAGCCGACCACGAAGACGCCCACGAAGACGCGGCCGATGCGGTAGCCCAGGGCCTCGACCATCTCGCTGTTCTCGACACCGGCGCGCACCAGCAGCCCGATGCGGGTGCGGCCCAGCGCCAGCTGCATGACCACGAACACCACCAGGCCGACCGCGACCGCCAGCACGCGGTACTTCTCGATCGCAACGTCGCCGATGATGAAGGCGCCACGCAGCGCCGGCGGCCGGGTGAGCGTGATCTGGTCGGGGCCCCACACCACCTTCAGCAGCTGCTCGGCCACGATCAGGCCGCCCATGGTGACCAGGATCTGCTTGAGGTGCTGGCCGTAGACCGGCTTCACGATCACGCGCTCGAAGCCCCAGCCCAGCAGGCCGCTCAGCACCATCGCCGCCAGGATCGCCGGCGCGACGGCGGCGAGGTTCAGCCACAGGCTGTCGCTGCCCATCCATGGGCCCATCGCCAGCATCACGCTGGCGGCCACGAAGGCGCCGACGGCGATGAAGGCGCCGTGCCCGAAATTCAGCACGTCCATCAGGCCGAAGGTCAGGGTCAGGCCGGAGGCCATGACGAAGATCATCAGCCCCATGGCCAGCCCGGCGACGCTGAGCGTCACCCAGCTCGCGGGCGAGCCAACCAGCGGCAACGCCGCCAGCATCAGCGCCGGCACCAGCAGCAAGGGCACGATGTCGCGCCGGGCCCGCACCGGCGGCGGCCCCTCCTCCCCACGCGCAGCGTGAGGAGGTGCCCCGGAGGGGCGGAGGGGAGGCGACGTGGTCTCGGTAGCAGGCATCACGTGGGGTCCCCCTCCGCCCCTCCGGGGCACCTCCCCCACTGCGTGGGGGAGGATATTCACTGGTGCGTGTCCATGCTCAGGCCCAGCAGGCGCTGCTGCAGTGCCTGATCGGCGGCGAAGGCGTCCATGGTGTCGTGGTGCACGGTGCGGCCGTCGTCCATCACCGTCACCGTGTCGCCCAGCCGGCGCGCGAAGGCGAAGTTCTGCTCGACCACCAGCAAGGTGGTGTCGCCGTCCTTCAGCTCGCGAAAGGCATCGATCATGTTGGCGATGATGGCCGGCGCCAGCCCCTTGGTCGGCTCGTCGATCAGCAGCAGCCGGCGCGGCTCGATGATGGCGCGCGCCACCGCCAGCATCTGCTTCTGCCCGCCCGACAGCAGCCCGGCCGGCAGGGTCCAGAAGCGCCGCAGGGCCGGGAAGCGCGCGAAGATGCGGTCCAGCCGCTCGGCCCGCGGCGGCCCGCTGCGCGCCGCCAGCACGAGGTTCTCCTGCACCGTGAGGTCGGCGAAGATCGCCATCGACTCGGGCACGTAGGCGATGCCCAGCCGGGCCACGTCGGCGGTCGCCAGGCGCGTGATGTCGCGGCCCTCGAAGCGCACCGCGCCGGCGCTGGCGCGCCACAGGCCCATGATGGTGCGCAAGGTCGTGGTCTTGCCGGCGCCATTGCGGCCCAGCAGCATGGTGAGCCCGCCTTGCGGCACGTCAAGCTCGACGCCGTGCAGGATATGGTAGCGGCCGATATGGGTCTCGACGCCGCGCAGGCTCAGCAGCGCCTCAGCCATGGCCGGCCTCCGCGGCGCCGCCGAGATAGGCCTCGCGCACCACGTCCGAGGCGATGATCTCGGCCGGCGGCCCATCGGCCACCAGCTGGCCGTGATGCAGCACCACGATGCGGTCGGCCAGGGCCCGCACCACGTCCATCTTGTGCTCGACCAGCAGGATGGTCTTGTCGCCGCGCGCCTTGATGGCGGCGATGACATCGAGCACCGCCGGCACGTCATCGACGCTCATGCCGGCGGTGGGCTCGTCGAACATGAAGACGTCGGGCTCCAGCGCCAGCAGGATGGCGACCTCGAGCTTGCGCTGATCGCCATGCGAGAGCGTGGCCGACACCGCCGCGGCGCGATCGGCCAGGGCCACGGCGGCAAGATGTGCCATGGCGCGGTCGGCAAGGTCGCGATGGCGCGACGCCCGGCCCAGCAGGTCCAGCACCCGGCCGCTGTTGGCCTGCACCGCCAGCCGCACGTTCTCCAGCGCCGTCAGGTTGGGGAACAGGTTGGTGAGCTGGAAGGCGCGGCCCAGGCCGAGGCGGGCGCGGCGCGGCGCGGCCAGCGTGGTGATGTCCCGCCCCTTCAGCCGCACCCGGCCCGACGTGGCCGCAAGCTGGCCGGAGATCAGGTTGAAGTAGGTCGTCTTGCCGGCGCCGTTGGGGCCGACGATGGCGGTGAGCGTGCCGGGATGGAAGGCGCAGGACACGCCGTCGACGGCGGCATGGCCGCCGAAGCGGATGGTCAGGCCCTCGGTCTCGAGCATGGGGACTCTACGCCGTGATCTCCTCTCCCGCGACGCGGGAGAGGAAGGGGCCCATCGCGTCAGCGATGGGAAGGTGAGGGCCTACGAACGAGGTGCCCTGGAGAAGAAGCATGGTGCGTGGAGCCCTCACCCGCCGGACGCTGCGCGCCCGGCGACCTCTCCCGCTTGCGGGAGAGGTGAAGAAGATCAACGCTTCACCCGGATGGGCAGCTTCATCTCGCCGGCCGGGATCTCGCGCACGAGGTCGAGCAGGTCGACGTTATCCGGCGGATTGGCCTTCATCTTCCAGTGATACATCACCTGAAGCGCCTGGTGATCCTCCTTGCGGAACGTCATCCTGCCCTTGGGCGTGTCGAAGCTCATGCCCTCCATGGCGGCGATCAGCTTCTCGCTGTCGGTCGACTTCGCCTTCTTCACCGCCTCGACGACGGCCAGCGCCGCGCTCATGCCGCCGGCCACGAAGAAGTCGGGCGGCGCGCCCGCATTGCGCTTCTTGTACTCGGCCACCAGCCAGTCGTTCACCGGGTTCTTGGGAAAGCCCCAGTAGTAATAGATCGCGCCTTCCAGGCCGGCGAACTGCTTCCAGCCGGCCATGACAGGCAGGATGTTGCCGCCGGGCGCCACCTCGATGCCGAAGCGTTCGGGCTTGAGGTCCATCAGCTTGGGCAGCGGATGGGCGCCGGCCCACACCACGGCGATGATCTTGCGGCCGGGCTTGTCCTTCAGCGCATCGAAGATGCGCTGCGCCGGGGCCGTGAAGTCGGTGGTCTGCTGCGGCGCGTATTCCTCGTGCACGATCCTGGCCTTGCTGCCGACGGCGGCCAGCGCCTCCTTCAGCGAGGCGATGCCGTCACGCCCGAAGGCGTAGTCCTGCGCCAGGGTGGCGATGTGGATGTTCTCGTCCTTCAGGGTGACGGCGCCGGCCAGCGCGTCCTGGGTCGAGTTGCGCGCGGTGCGGAAGATGTAGCGGTTCCACTTGTCGCCGGTGATCTGGTCGGCCACCGCCGGCTCGACCAGCAGGATCTTCTTGTACTCCTCGGCCACCGGCAGCATGGCCAGCGCCGCCGCCGATGACGTGGTGCCGACGGCGATGTCGACCTTGTCGTCGCCATAGGCCTGCTCCAGCGCCGCCTTGGCGACGTCGGGCTTGAGCTGGTCGTCCTTGAGGATGACCTGGATCTTGCGGCCGCCGACCTCGAGCTTGCCCTGGGTCGCGTACTCCAGGCCGAGCATGAAGCCGGCCTCGGTCTGGCGCGCATAAGCCTCCAGCGGTCCGGTCTTGCCGTAGATCAGGGCGATCTTCAGCGGCTGCTGCGCCATCGCCATGCCGCCCGCGAGCAATGCGCCCGCCAGGGCCAGACTCCCCACCACGCGTTTCAAGGCTGCCTCCATGGAACTATTCGAAAATCTTGGTTTTTGCGCTGCTGCGTAGTTGTCCGCATGCGATGCTGCAAGTCAATCGGAAGGCATCATGTTTTCGGACCGCGCGCGTCCACGCGCGCTCATGATCCGGCGCCATGCGCCGGTGCGCGCGTGGACGCG
>NZ_VDUZ01000018.1 GCF_008039615.1 Vineibacter terrae
TTGCTACGATCCGTCCTCAGCAGGGGCTCGATCACCGACCATTGCTCATCACTCAGCGGCCGCCTGTTCATTGCTGCAACTCACGCAAAGAACAGCTTTGAATCAAATTTCATTCCGAGTGACAAGTAAGATGTGACTCGGTTTGAAAACAGGCCCTAATACCGTGGTACGCGTTGACCACGATCACGGACTTTATTCGACTGCTCATCCAGTCGTTGTGGCGCGGCAACGCCTGGGCCTGTCTATATTGCCCTGCGCGATCTACTATGAAGACGGGAATGTCTCTTATACTTTTATAAGAAACGCACCCATCGGTCAGCTGCCGAACATCTGGGACAAACCCGAAGCAAATCCCGAATAGGTCGATGTTGTGCGGTTGTCTTAACGGGGCACCGAACTCGTCATCTTCGATGCCGGCACGGCGCACGAGCCGCTCCATCGAGGCCCAATCGGCGATGCCCTGTCGCTTCATCTCATCGGCGATCATGTCACGCACTGGTGCTTAGCCGGGACCGGTCGAGGGCGCGCTTGCGTTCGGGTTTCGGATCATCGCCGCGAAATCTCGGTGGCTCAGGTGGCCCCATGTGCCGTGCCTCGGGGCGGGGCAAGGTTCGGCCATGATGGTGATGGCCGGAACACGCGTGTCCAATCCGTGTCCATATAACGTGCGCGTTCCTGCGTCGTTCTGCGCGATCGTGCGCTGAACCCGGCTCAAGCAATCGGTTAAGCTATTGAAATTCTGGCGGACCCGGCGAGATTCGAACTCACGACCTCTGCCTTCGGAGGGCAGCGCTCTATCCAGCTGAGCTACGGGTCCTGCGCCAAGAAGCGGACCTTGGTCCGACGCGGCGGACCATACTGGATCGGCGGGTGGGGGGCAACCGTGTGGTTGGGTGGCATCGGGCGTCCGGGCAGGCTAGCGTGCGGCCGATCAGCCGGCAGCCGGCAGGGAAGGGAGCCTCAGGCGAAGCTATGTCCGAACCATCCGTGCGCATCGAGAAGGGGCTGGAGCCGCAGGGCCGGATCGCCGTCGTCCGCTTCGACCGCGGCGACAATATCAACGCGCTGTCGATGGCGGCGATCCGCGCGCTCACCGATGCCGCGCGCTCGTTCGAGGACGATGTCGACACCTCGGTGGTGGTCCTGACGGGCACCGCGCGCGCCTTCTCGGCCGGCTTCGACCTCAAGGAACCCGCGGGCAAGGCCCGCGGCACGCTGCCGCTGGGCCAGCGCCGCATCGCATTGCGCAACGGCCCGCGCCTGGCGCGCGCATGGTACGAGATGGACCAGGTCACGATCTGCGCCATCGAAGGCCATTGCATCGGCGGCGGCGTCGCGCTCGCGGTGGCGCTCGACTTCCGCTTCTGCGGCCGCAGCGCGCATTTCCGTGTGCCCGAGATCGAGCTCGGCATGAACATGACCTGGGGCTCCGTGCCGCGCATGCTGCAGCTCATGGGCCCGGCGCGCACCAAGCAGGCCGTGATCCTGGCATCGGACCGCATCTCCGCCGCCGAAGCCTATGACTGGCGGCTGGTCGAGAAAGTGGTCGACGACGGCCAGGCTTTTGCCGCCGCGATGGCCTTCGCCGAGCGTATCGCGGCGCAGCCGCCGATCCCGGTGCAGATGACCAAGCAGACGGTCAATCGCCTGGCCGGGGCGCTGGATGATCTGGCGAGCCAGATGGAGATGGACCAGTTCGCGCTGGCCACCGCCAGCGACGATCACCGCGAGGGCGTCGAGGCCTTCATCGCCAAGCGCAAGCCGGTGTTCCGCGGACGATAGTTCCTGGGATCGCGGGTCACTGGCTCGCATCGGCATGTAGCGCCGACCGCGATGATTTCGCCCTTCGCTTCGCGGCGGGCGAACGCGGACGGGACGCCAGCGGTCCAGAAAGACCCTACGCCGCCTTCGTCGGATCGGGCCGGCCGGGCAATGCCTCCAGTACGGCCAGGCGCTGCTCGTCGGTCATCACCACCCAGCGCGAGATCTCGTCCAGCGTGCGCTTGCAGCCACGGCACAGGCCACTTTGCGGGTCGATGATGCACACCGACACGCAGGGCGACACGATGGGCCGGCGCTGCGGCCGTGGAGCTGGGTCGGTCATGGGTGCACCATGCCAGCCGGTCATCCGGTCATCCCCGGCCGGGCCCGGGATGACCTGGCGGCTCAGCCCTCGCGCCGGGTCGAGATCTGGCTGAGCTGGCTCTGCAGCTCCTCCAGCTTGCGGCGCAGCTCGTCGATCGCCTGCGAGGCGTTGCCGCCGTCGCGCTGGCTTTCCGGCGGTGGCGGCGCCACCGGCGCGACCGGCGGCGTGGCGCCGTTGTCGCGCGCGTCGGCGGCCGGTGGCGCGGCACCCTGGCCGCCCACGCCCGGCATCCCCGCCATGAACGGGTTGAACATCTTCATGGCCTGCTCGAACATGGCCATGCTCTGGCGCGTCTGCTGCTCCATCTGGGCGAACGGGTTGAAGCCGAAGGCGCCCTGCATCGCCTTGCGCATCTGCTCCTGGTTCTTGGCGAAACTCTGCATCGCCATTTCCAGGTACTGCGGCACCAGCCCCTGCAAATTGTCGCCGTAGAAGCCGATGAGCTGGCGCAGGAAGGAGATCGGCAGCAGGTTCTGCCCCTTGCTTTCCTCCTCGAAGATGATCTGCGTCAGGACCGAGCGCGTGATGTCCTCGCCGCTCTTGGCGTCGTAGACCACGAAGTCGGTCTTGTCCTTCACCATCTGCGCCAGATGGTCGAGGGTGACATACATCGAGGTCGACGTGTTGTAGAGGCGCCGGTTGGCGTACTTCTTGATAACCACCGGCGCCGGTTTCGCGCTCGGTGCACTCTCCGCTGCGGCCATGTCGAGCCTCGCACGGTTTCGGATGTGGCGCTGCGTCTACTGCGCTGCACAAAAAAGAAATGTAGCGCCCGACAGGGGGATCGACAAGGGCGGTGTGCGTTGCGAAAGAAACGGCGACGGCCGGATGCTGCGCAGCATGGGCTCGGTTATACTCGCATCATGGCCGATGACACCAACTATGATGCGCTCGCCAAGCGCTATCTCGATCTGTGGCAGAGCCAGCTTTCGGCCCTGTCCACGGATCGCCAGCTCACCGAGACCATGGCGCGGCTGCTGGCCACCACCAACGCCAGCATGGCGGCCGCCTTCGACACCGCGCGGAGGACACACAACGATGCGCGACAACGCGACGGTGCCGGCAACGCCGCGCCAAGGGCCCCGGCCGCTGCCGCTGCACCTGCTGACGGCGCTGCAAACCTGGGGGAGCTGCGAGCTCGGCTTGACGCCCTCGAACGGCGGGTTGCCGCGCTCGAATCCCGACCCCGCCGCCGGCCAGCCAAGCGCAAGCCCAAATCCAGCCGCAAGCCCAGACCCGACCGCGATCCGCCTCAGTCCGCCGGCTGAGGCCGCCGCCGACCCCGCGGCCTTCCGCGCCGCCCTGCGCCGCGAGATTCTGCGGCGGCTGGATCAGCTCGCGGCTGGCGTGCTCGCCTACCGCCAGCACCCGGCGCAGCGGCCGCTCGATGATCCGCCGCCGATCTGGCATGAGGGCGCCACCTGCCTGCGCGATGTCGGTGCCGCAAGCGGCGTGTCGGCGGCCGCCGATGCCGTGCCGATCGTCGTCGCGCCATCGCTGATCAACCGCTGGCAGGTGCTGGACCTCGCGCCGGGCAAGAGCTTCGTGCGGGCGCTGGCGGCCGAGGGATTCCGGCCGCTGATCGTCGACTGGGGCACGCCAGGGCCGGCCGAGCGTGACCTGGATGCGGCCGGCTGCGTCGAGCGCCTGGCGCGGGCGCTGGATTATGTGGTGGCCACGCGCGGCCGCCCGATCCCGGTGCTGGGCTATTGCATGGGTGGAACCCTGACGGTGGCCCTGGCCGCGATCCGGCCGCAGTCCGTGTCAGCGCTGGCGGCGCTGGCGGCGCCCTGGGATTTCCATGCCGACCGCACCGGGCAGGGCCTGCTGGTCAGCGTCGGGCCGGCGCTGGCCGAGATGGCGCGTGCCGCCGGCGAGCTGCCGATCGACCTCATCCAGACGCTGTTCTATTCGCTCGATCCCTGGCTGGTGGTGAACAAGTTCCTGCGCTTCGCAGCCATGGACATGACCTCCGACGCGGCGCGCGATTTCGTGCTGCTGGAAGACTGGCTCAACGACGGCGCGCCGCTGCCGGGGCAGGTGGCGCACGACTGCCTGATCGGCTGGTATGGCGACAACCTCACCGGCAAGGGGCTCTGGATGGTGGGCGGCCAGCCGGTGCGGCCGCGTGCCATCGCCACCCCGGCGCTGGTCGTCATCCCGGGCAGCGATCGCATCGTGCCGCCGCTGTCGGCGGCCGGCCTGGTGGGGCAGGACGGCCTGCCCAATGCCCGGCGCCTCGACCTGCCGCTGGGCCATATCGGCATGATGGTTGGCAGCAGCGCCGCCAAGCGCTGCTGGCGGCCGGTGGTCGACTGGCTGCGCGACCGCCATCTCGGGCATATGGCGGCGACATCGGTGCAAGACGCATCGTCGCGCGCGCAATGATGAAGCGGCTCCTTGATTTGTGGGAGACCGATGATTTCTTGCTTCAACTGTGTTAAGGTATGCCGTCCTGCAATCACGCGGGAGGTAGCAATGGCCAAAGGTCAGAAGAAATCAGGCAGAGAGCCCAAGAAGCCGAAGAAAGAAGCCAAGGGCAAGTAGTCGCCTCGGTCATCTTCCCGACGCGGCCGAGCCGGGAAGATGGCCATCCAAGCCCGCGACGTCACGCGGAGCGATCGGACTGAAGATCAGGAAAGTCGGACTCCGAGAACCGGATTCTCGGCGTCGTGGGCTGCGCATCGCGCTCATGCTCGATGCGGCGCAGCTGCACGCGCCGGATCTTGCCGGAGATCGTCTTGGGCAGGTCGGTCACGAACTCGATCTGGCGGATGCGCTTGAACGGCGCCAGCCGGCCGCGCGTGTGCCGGAAGATCGAGAGCGCCGTGGCCGCGTCCGGCTTGGCGCCGGGCACCAGCGCGACATAGGCCTTGGGCACCGACAGACGGATCGCGTCGGGGGCCGGCACCACCGCGGCCTCGGCCACGGCATCGTGCTCGATCAGCACGCTCTCGAGCTCGAACGGGCTGATGCGGTAGTCCGATGACTTGAAGACATCGTCGGCGCGCCCGACGAAATGGAAGTAGCCGTCATCGTCCAGGTAGGCCACGTCGCCGGTGCGGTAGACCGCGGCGGCGGCGCTGGCGACGTCGCCGGCAGCGTCCTGGTAGCCCTGCATCAGGCCGGCCGGTCGTTGCGGTCCCAGGGTGATGCTGACCTCGCCTTCGCGCGCGGCGTTGCCGTCCGGATCCAGCACCTGGATGTGATAGCCCGGCAACGGCCGGCCCATCGACCCTTCCTTGACCGGCTGGCCCGGCGGGTTCGCGATCTGGGCGGTGGTCTCGGTCTGGCCGTAGCCGTCGCGGATCACCAGCCCCCAGGCCTGCCTGACCTGGTCGATGACCTCAGGGTTGAGCGGCTCGCCGGCGCTGCAGACCTCGCGCAGCGCGGTCTTGCAGGCGGCCAGATCCTCCTGGATCAGCAGGCGCCACACGGTCGGCGGGGCGCAGATCGTCGTCACGGCGCAGCGCTGCAGCGTCGCCAGCAGGCTCTTCGCCTCGAACCGGGGCTGGTTGACCACGAAGATGGTGGCGCCGGCATTCCAGGGCGTGAAGAACGAGCTCCAGGCGTGCTTGGCCCATCCCGGTGACGAGATGTTCATGTGGATGTCCCCTGGCTGCAGCCCGAGCCAGTACATCGTTGACAGCGCGCCGACGGGATAGCTGCGGTGGCTGTGCCGGACCAGCTTGGGCTTCGACGTCGTGCCCGACGTGAAATAGAGCAGCATCGGATCGTCGGCTGCCGTCGCGCCGTCCGGCGCGAAGGTGTCGGCATGGCCGGTCGCTTCGGCGTAGGAGCGCCAGCCGGCGCTGGCATCGGGCGCCGTGACGATCTTGGTGACACCGTCGGCGCGCAGGCTGTCGAACTTCGCGACCTGGTCGGCGCCGGCGACGACGAAGCGCGCGCGGCCGCGCTCGAGCCGGTCGGCCAGCTCGTCGGGCGTGAGCAGGGTCGTGGCCGGGATCACGACCGCGCCCAGCTTGATGGCCGCAAGCATCGTCTCCCACAGCGGCACGACATTGCCCAGCACCAGCAGCAGGGGATCGCCGCGCCGCAGCCCCAGCGCGCGCAGGAAATTGGCCACCTGGTTGGACCGGCGCGACAGCTCGGCGAAGCTCAGCCTGGCTTCGTCGCCGCTGGCGGTGTCGACGATCCACAGCCCCGGCCGGTCGCGCAGCGCCGGATCCTGCGCCAGGCCGGCATCGAACCAGTCCAATGCCCAGTTGAACGGCACCGGCTCGGGCCAGCGGAAGCCGGCGACGGCAGCCGCGTAATCGACGCGGTACTGCAACAGGAATTCACGTGCTTCTCTGAAGGTCGGCATCCCACTCTCCTGCCAGTCTGTCATCACGAGCGTAGCGAGGGATCTCCTGGGAATGGAGTCTCCATTCGCGGGAGATCCCTCGCTGCGCTCGGGATGACGGTTCGTTACTTCGGCGCTTCGACCAGGAAGTCGAAGTCGCAGCCCTGGTCGGCCTGCAGCACGCTGCGCTGGAACAGGCCGGCATAGCCGCGCGCCGGGGTCGTGACCTCGGCCGGCGGGCGCCAGGCCTGGCGCCGCGCGTCCAGTGTCGCGGTATCGACCAGCAGCTCGATGCGCCGCGCCGGCACGTCGAGGCGGATGCGGTCGCCGGTCCGGACCAGCGCCAGCGGCCCGCCGATGGCGGCCTCGGGCGTGATGTGCAGCACGATGGTGCCGAACGCCGTGCCGCTCATGCGCGCGTCCGATATGCGCACCATGTCCTTCACGCCCCGCCGCGCCAGCTTGCGCGGGATCGGCATGTAGCCGGCCTCGGGCATGCCCGGCGCGCCCTTGGGGCCGGCATTGCGCAGCACCAGCACGTCGTCCTTGGTGACATCCAGGCCGTCGTCGTCGATGCGCAAGGTCATGTCCTCGACCGAATCGAAGACCACGGCGCGGCCGGTATGCTGCATCAGCCCGGGCGAGGCCGCCGACTGCTTGATCACCGCGCCGCGCGGCGCCAGGTTGCCGCGCAGCACCGCCATCGCGCCGGTGCTGGAAAGCGCCGTGGCGCGGGTTCGGATGATGGTCTGGCCCGGCACGTCAGGCGCGGCGTCGATCGCCGCTCCCAGGGTCTGGCCGGAAATGGTCATGGCGTCGAGCGCCAGCAGCTCGCGCACCTCGCGCAGCATGCGCATGGTGCCGCCGGCCCAGTGGAAATGCTCCAGGTAGTGCTCGCCCGAGGGCTTGAGGTCGGCCAGCACCGGCACCTCGCGGCCCAGCTGGTCGACCTCGTCGAGGTCGATCGCGATGCCGCAGCGGCCGGCGATCGCCGTCAGGTGCACCAGCCCGTTGGTCGAGCCACCCAGAGCCTGCAAGGTCACCAGGGCGTTGCGGAAGGCTGCCTTGGTCATGATCTCGCGCGGCCGCTGGCCGCCTTTGGCCAGGGCCACGGCGCGCGCGCCCGACGCCTCGGCGGCGCGCAGCCGGTCGGCATGCGTCGCCGGGATCGAGCCGCTGCCGGGCAGCGACATGCCCAGCGCCTCGGTGACGCAGGCCATGGTGCTGGCCGTGCCCATCACCATGCAGGTGCCCGTGGTCGGTGCCAGGCGGCCGCTGACCTCCTCGATCTCGTCTTCGGAGAAGGTGCCGGCGCGGTGCTGGCCCCACAGCCGGCGGCAGTCGGTGCAGGCGCCCAGCACCTCGCCCTTGTAGTGGCCCACCAGCATCGGGCCGGTCACCAGCATGATGGCGGGGATGTCAGCGCTGGCCGCGGCCATGAGCTGCGCCGGCACGGTCTTGTCGCAGCCGCCGATCAGCACCACCGCATCCATCGGCTGGGCGCGGATCATCTCCTCGGTGTCCATCGCCATCAGGTTGCGCAGGAACATGCTGGTGGGATTGGAGAACGACTCGTGGATCGACACGGTCGGGAACGACATCGGCAGCCCACCGGCCAGCATCACGCCGCGCTTCACCGCGTCGATCAGCTTGGGCACGTTGCCATGGCAGGGATTGAAGTCGCTGAACGTGTCGGTGATGCCCACGATCGGCCGGTCGAGCGCATCGTCGCTGTAGCCCATCGCCTTGATGAAGGCCTTGCGCAGGAACAGCGAAAAGCCGGGGTCGCCGTAGCTGGCCAGCCCCTTGCGCATGCCTGTGGCCATGGTGCTTCTCCTCTTCCTTCCCCACGCAGTGGGGAAGGTGCCCGAATACGACATATCGACGCCTTGCGTCGATATGTCGGGGATGGGGAGCCGACGTGGTCCTGACTACTGAGACCTCGTCGGCTCCCCTCCGCCCTTCGGGGCACCTCCCCAGCTTCGCTGGGGAGGAATAACACTATATCTGCCTTCCCGCCTTTTCCCAGTACGGGGCGCGGAGCTTGCGCTTGAAGATCTTGCCCGAGTCCTCGCGCGGCAGCCCGTGCTCGAACTTGATCAGCTTCGGCACCTTGTAGCCGGCGGTGCGCTCGCGCAGGAAGGTGCGCACGGCATCGGTCGTCAGCTCGGCGCCTTCCTGCGGCTCGACATAGGCGGCCAGCGATTCGCCGTACTCGTCGTCGGGGATGCCGAACACGGCGCAGTCCTGCACGCCGGGCATGCCGATCAGCACCGCCTCGATCTCGGCCGGATAGATGTTGACGCCGCCGGAGATCACCATGTCGCGCACGCGATCGCACAGGAAGAGGTAGCCGTCCTCGTCGACATAGCCCACGTCGCCGCAGGTCACGAGGCCCTGGCGGTCGACCTCGCGGCGCTTGTCGTCCATGCGGTTGTAGGTGAAGTCGGGAAAGCCGTCGAGCTTCAGGTAGACCTCGCCGATCTCGCCCGGGCCCAGCTCCTTGCCGGCCACGTCGAAGATCTTCACGGTGCCGCCGGGCACCGGCCGGCCCACCGTGCCCGGCTTCTTCAGCGCTTCTTCCGATGAATGGAAAACCACGGCGCCGGTCTCGGTGCCGCCGTAGTACTCGTTGATCACCGGTCCCCACCACTCGATCATCTGGCGCTTCACGTCGGGCGGGCAGGGGGCCGCGGCATGCACCACGAACTGCAGCGACGAGAGATCGTACTTGCGGCGCACCTCGGGCGGCAGCTTGAGCAGCCGCACGAACATGGTGGGCACCATGTGCAGGTGGGTGATGCGATGCTGCTCGATCAGGCGCAGCAGCTCCTCGGAGTCGAAGCGCGGCTGCAGCACCACCAGCTCGCCGTCGCGCGCCGCCGCCAGCGCATAGGCGTTGGGCGCCGAGTGATAGATCGGGCCGGTCACCACCGTGCGCACCCCGGTGCCGGGGCGCACGCCGAAGACATAGGCCAGCCGCTCGGTCGCCACGGCCTGCAGCTCCGGCCCGGCCGGCTCGCGGCGCACCCCCTTGGGACGGCCGGTCGTGCCCGACGTGTAGATCATGTTGCTGCGCGTGGCGCGCGGCGGCTCCGTCCACACGGGCTGCCGGGCGACCCAGTCGTCCCAGGCGGTGGCGCCCGGCGGCACGGCGCAGGCGGCAGCATCGATGCCGTAGGCGTCCCGCACCTCCGGCGGCGTCGGCACGACGAAGATGCTGACATCGGCCGGGATGCCGTCCTTGATCTGGGGCAGCAGGTCGGCATGCACCACCACGGCCTTGGCGCCGCAGTCGCGCACGATGTAGCCGGCCTCGTCGGCCTTGAAATGCCAGTTCACGGGCACGGCGTAGGCGCCCACCAGGCTGGCCCCGATCGCCGCCTCGAAGAACGCGAAATCGTTGCGCAGCACCATCGCCACGGCGCCGTCCTCGCCGATGCCCAGGGATGCGAAGCCCGACGCGGCGCGCGCGCCGCGCTCGAGCATCGTCGCCTGCTTCAGTTCGCGTGTGCCGCTGAGGATGTGCCCGTCCATGTGCGATACTCCCGTTTGCCGTTGCGCCGACGGTAGCGAGGAATTCGCATCATCGGCTAGATGTGTTGCGTCGCATGGGCCGACAAACGGGTTGCCTGGCGGAATGCACGGCAGGATCGTCCTTCACGCAGCGCGGAAGCAGGAACGCAAACGATGATCAGGAAGCTGTTGATCGCCAACCGGGCCGAGATCGCCATCCGTATCGCGCGCACGGCGGCCGAGATGGACATCGCCACGGTCGGTATCTTCTCCGAGGACGACGCCACCTCGCTGCACACGCGCAAGGTCGACACGGCGCAGGCGCTGCGCGGCACCGGCGTGGCGGCCTATCTCGACATCGAGCAGATCATCCAGGCCGCGCGTGACATGCAATGCGACGCCGTTCATCCCGGCTACGGCTTCCTGAGCGAGAACGCCGCCCTGGCGCGGCGCTGCGAGGAAGCCGGCCTCGTCTTTGTCGGCCCGCGGCCCGAGACCCTGGCCACGTTCGGCGACAAGGCGCAGGCGCGGGCCCTGGCCCGCGACTGCAAGATACCGGTGCCGCCGGGCACTTCGGGGCCGACCTCGCTCGATGAGGCGCGCCAGTTCCTGGCGGCGCTCGGCGAGGGCGCCGCCGTGATGCTCAAGGCCGTGGCCGGCGGCGGCGGCCGCGGCATGCGGCCGGTGCACCATCCCGACGAGCTGGAGGCGGCCTATGCGCGCTGCGCGTCGGAGGCGCAGCAGGCCTTCGGCGACGGCGCCCTCTATGTCGAGCAGCTCCTGCCGCTGGTGCGCCATATCGAGGTGCAGGTGGCCGGCGACGGCACCGGCGCGGTCTGCCATCTGTGGGACCGCGACTGCTCCGTGCAGCGCCAGCGCCAGAAGCTGGTCGAGATCGCGCCGGCGGCGCACCTGCCTGCCGACATGCGCGCCGACCTGCTGCGCGCCGCCACGACCCTGACGGCGGCCGCGCGCTACGCCAATCTGGGCACGGTCGAGTTCCTGGTCGACGCCACGCCGGGCGGCAAGCCGCGGTTCTTCTTCGTCGAGGCCAATGCGCGCCTGCAGGTCGAGCATACGGTGACCGAGGAGGTGCTGGGGCTCGATCTGGTCCGCCTGCAGCTCGAGATCGCGGGCGGCCGCACGCTGGCGGCGCTGGGCCTGACGCAGGAGCAAGTGCCGGCGCCACGCGGCACGGCGGTGCAGGTGCGCATCAACATGGAGACCATGGCGGCGGACGGCACCAGCCGGCCGACCGGCGGCACGCTGTCCGCCTACGATCCGCCGTCGGGGCCGGGCGTGCGCGTCGACGGCTTCGGCTATGCCGGCTACCGCACCGGCGTGCGCTTCGATTCGCTGCTGGCCAAGCTGATCGTGCACGCCGGCGCCGGCGACCTGGCGGCCGCGATCGCCAAGGCCTACCGCGCCCTGTGCGAGTTCCGCATCTCGGGCGTCGCCACCAACACCGCCTTCCTGCAGAACCTGCTGCACCACCCCGACATGGCGGCCGGCCGCGTCCATACCCGCTTCGTCGAGGCGCACATCACGGCCCTGCTGGCGCCGGCCGACGCCGACCATGCGCGACTGTTCTTCGAGCCGGCGTCATCGCCGGCGGCGCCGCAGCGCCTGGCCGGCGTGAAGCTCGGCAGCGCCGATCCCCTGGCCGTGCTGGCGCTGGGCAAGCAGGAGGGTCCGGCGCCGTCGGTCGCGTTCGACGAGCTGGTCGCGGGCGCGGCCGGCGAGGTGGAAGGCCCGGAAGGCACGGCGCCGCTGGTGGCGCCGATGCAGGGCACCATCGTCAGCCTGTCGGTGCGCACGGGCGATGCGGTGCGCGCCGGCCAGGCCGTGCTGGTGATGGAAGCGATGAAGATGGAGCACGTGATCACCGCCGATACCGGCGGCATCGTGCGCGAGCTGACGGTGGCGGCGGGCGACACCGTGTTCGAGGGCCATCCGCTGGCATTCGTCGAGCCGGCCGAGGTCGCGGGCGCCGTCGCGGCGCGCGACGATGACGGGGACCTCGATGCCATCCGGCCCGATCTCGCCGAGGTGCTGAAGCGCCAGGCGATCACGCAGGACGCGGCGCGGCCCGACGCGGTGGCGCGCCGGCGCAAGACCGGCCAGCGCACGGCCCGCGAGAACATCGCCGATCTGTGCGACCCCGGCTCGTTCGTCGAGTACGGCGCGCTGACGGTGGCGGCGCGCCGCCAGCGCAACACGCTGGAGGAGCTGATCGAGCGCACGCCGGCCGACGGCATGGTGATGGGGCTGGGCCGCGTCAACGGCGATCAGTTCCCGGACGAGCGCGCGCGGGTGGCGGCGATCGCCTACGACTACACCGTGCTGGCCGGCACGCAGGGCTACAAGAACCACGAGAAGAAGGACCGCATGTTCGAGCTGGCGACGCATTGGCGCCTGCCGGTGGTGTTCTTCACCGAGGGCGGCGGCGGCCGGCCCGGCGACACCGACGGCGTCTTCGCCGGCCAGCTGCATACCCGCGCCTTCGAGCTGTTCAACAAGCTCTCCGGCCTGGTGCCGCTGGTCGGCGTCGTGTCGGGCCGCTGCTTCGCGGGCAACGCCGTCATGCTGGGCTGCTGCGACGTGATCATCGCCACGGCCAACGCCAATATCGGCATGGGCGGTCCGGCGATGATCGAGGGCGGCGGCCTGGGCATCTTCCGGCCCGAGGAGGTCGGGCCGATGAGCGTGCAGGTCGACAACGGCGTGGTCGACATCGCCGTCGCCGACGAGCGGGAAGCCGCGCGCGCCGCCAAGAAGTATCTCTCCTATTTCCAGGGCCCGGTCGGCGCCTGGGACTGCGCCGACCAGCGCCAGCTGCGCAAGCTGATCCCGGAGAACCGGCTGCGCGCCTATGACGTGCGCAAGGTGATCGAGACCCTGGCCGATGCAGGCTCGGTGCTGGAGCTGCGGCCGCGCTTCGGCCGGGCGCTGATCACGGCCTTCATCCGCATCGAAGGCCGGCCGCTGGGGGTGCTCGCCAACAACGCCATGCACCTGGGCGGTGCCATCGACGCCGACGCCGCCGACAAGGCGGCGCGCTTCATGCAGCTGTGCGATGCCTTCGACATTCCGCTGCTGTCGCTGTGCGACACGCCCGGCAACATGGTGGGGCCGGAGGCGGAGAAGGCGGCGCTGGTGCGCCATTGCTGCCGCGTGTTCGTGACCGGCGCCAACCTCACCGTGCCGCTGTTCTCGGTGGTGCTGCGCAAGGCCTACGGGCTGGGAGCGCAGGGCATGGTGGGCGGCAGCTTCCGAGCCCCGTTCTTCGCCGTCGCCTGGCCCACCGCCGAGTTCGGTCCGATGGGGCTGGAAGGCGCGGTGAAGCTGGGCTACCGCAACGAGATCGCGGCCATCACCGACCCGGCCGAGCGCAAGGCGTTCTTCGACCGCATGGTGGCGCAGATGTACGAGAACGGCAAAGGCCTGAGCGCCGCCTCGCTGTTCGAGATCGACGATGTCATCGACCCTGCCGACACGCGGCGCTGGATCATGGCCGGCCTGCGCTCGCTGCCGCCGGCCAAGCCGCGCGAGGGCAAGAAGCGGGCGTGGGTGGACACGTGGTGAGGGACGGTCGCCGGCCCACGGTTTTCCAGGCAGGACCTTGCGGCAGATCAATGTCCACCCGGGCCTGATCTGTACCTTCCTTGCCGCGCACGGCAGCGATGCGCGGTGTCTATGTTGCAATGCAGCATAACCTGTGCGACAAGCTCGCAGACACCGCCCAAGGTGCCGTTGCAGGCGCGGCTTGAGCCGGCCGGAGCGGCGGGTCTAGAGTCGGGCGGTCGCAGTCCCGCGTGGCCATGCTTACCGCGGTCGTGGCGGTCGCCTCGGGCGCCCGGCCGCCTTTTCGGAGGGGATGTTCATGACCGATATCGTCATCGCTGCAGCGGCACGCACGCCGGTCGGCAGCTTCAATGGTGCCTTCGGCGCGCTGCCGGCGCACGAGCTGGGCAAGATTGCCGTCAAGGGCGCGATTGAGCGTGCCGGCGTGAAGCCGGAAGAGGTCGACGAGATCATCCTCGGCCAGATCCTGCAGGCGGGCCAGGGCCAGAACCCGGCGCGCCAGGCGGCGGTGAATGCCGGCGTGCCGGTCGAGAAGACGGCGTTCGCGATCAACCAGCTCTGCGGCTCGGGCCTGCGCGCCGTGGCGCTGGGCTACCAGGCGATCCGCAACGGCGATGCCAGCATCATGGTGGTCGGCGGCCAGGAGAGCATGAGCCAGGCGCCGCACGTGGCGCACATCCGCGACGGCGTGAAGATGGGCGAGCTGAAGTTCGTCGACTCGATGCTCAAGGACGGCCTGTGGGACGCTTTCCACGGCTATCACATGGGCAACACCGCCGAGAACGTGGCCCAGAAGTACCAGATCACCCGCGCCGAGCAGGACGCGTTCGCCTGCTCATCGCAGAACAAGGCCGAGGCGGCGCAGAAGGCCGGCCGCTTCAAGGACGAGATCGTCCCGGTGACCGTGAAGACTCGCAAGGGCGATATCGTGGTCGACGCCGACGAGTTCCCGCGGCACGGCACCACCGTCGAGGCGCTGGGCAAGCTGCGTCCGGCCTTCAGCAAGGACGGCTCGGTCACGGCCGGCAACGCCTCGGGCATCAATGACGGCGCCGCCGCCGTGGTGCTGATGACGGCCGACGAGGCCAAGAAGCGCGGCATCAAGCCGATGGCCAGGATCGTGTCGTGGGCCACGACCGGCGTCGATCCGGCGATCATGGGCATCGGCCCGGTGACCGCCACCAAGAAGGCGCTGGAGAAGGCCGGCTGGACGGTCAAGGACCTCGACCTGGTCGAGGCCAACGAGGCGTTCGCCGCCCAGGCCCTGGCGGTCGGCAAGGAGCTCGGGCTCGACCCGGCCAAGCTCAACGTCAATGGCGGCGCCATCGCCATCGGCCACCCCATCGGCGCCTCGGGTGCGCGCATCCTCACCACGTTGCTGTTCGAGATGCAGAAGCGCGACGCCAAGAAGGGCCTCGCCACGCTGTGCATCGGCGGCGGCATGGGCATCGCCATGTGTGTGGAGCGGGCGTGACGTTTGCTCCTCTCCCGCGAGCGGGAGAGGAAGAGGAAGGGGCCCATCGCGCAGCGATGGGAAGGTGAGGGATCGCAGACCTCGACCTTAGACCCTCTCCGGCCGCCACTGCGCGGCGGCCACCTTCTCCCGCTCGCGCTCCCGCTCGCGGGAGAAGGTTCGTCCATTGTTTTTGCATTGCAGCATGACTGCGAGTGATCTTGCTGCAGTGCAGCATTTTCGCTAGAAGCTGATCCCGGCGGCGCCGCAGGGCGGTGCCGACGGGCAAGAGCGCGAAACCTGGGAGGATAGCATGGCTCGCGTGGCATTGGTCACTGGCGGCACCCGTGGCATCGGTGCGGCCATCTCGAAGATGCTGAAGGACAAGGGCTACACTGTTGCGGCGAACTACGCCGGCAACGAGGTGGCAGCCAAGAAGTTCAAGGAAGAGACCGGCATCGCGGTCTACAAGTTCGACGTCGGCGATTACGCCGCGGTGCAGACGGCCGTGGCGCAGATCGAGAAGGATCTCGGGCCCATCGACGTCGTGGTCAACAACGCCGGCATCACCCGTGACGGCACCATGAAGCGGCTGAGCCGCGATCATTGGGATGCCGTGATCGACACCAATCTCGGGTCCTGCTTCAACGTCTGCAAGGCGGTGTGGGACGGCATGAACGGCCGCGCCTTCGGCCGTATCGTCAATATCGGCTCGATCAACGGCCAGGGCGGCCAGTACGGTCAGGTGAACTACGCCGCCGCCAAGTCCGGCATCCACGGCTTCACCAAGGCGCTGGCCCAGGAAGGCGCCGCCAAGGGCATCACGGTCAATGCCATAGCGCCGGGCTACACCGACACCGACATGGTCTCCGCCGTGCCGGCACCGGTGCTGGAAAAGATCGTCGCCAAGATCCCGGTGGGACGCCTGGGCAAGGCCGACGAGATCGCGCGTGGCGTGGTCTTCCTGGTGGCCGACGATGCCGGCTTCATCACCGGCTCGACGTTGAGCATCAACGGCGGCCAGCACATGTACTGATCCGTCTTCCCGCAGCAGGGAAGGGGCTACAGACACCAACACGACGGCGCGCCATGGCATGGCGCGCCGGTGCGTTTCACCTTTCGCATCCGAAGCGAGCTCCTGCCCGAGCATCGTGCTCCTCAATGGAGGCAGAGATGTCCGATGCACGTCCGCCGCTGCCGCCCTTCACACGTGACACCGCCATCCAGAAGGTGCGTGCCGCCGAGGATGGATGGAATACGTGCAACCCGGACAGGGTCGCGCTCGCCTATACCGTCGACAGCCGTTGGCGCAATCGCGCGGAATTCCTGCGTGGCCGTCCGGAGATCATCGCGTTCCTGACGCGCAAATGGAACAAGGAGCTGGAGTATCGTCTGATCAAGGAGCTCTGGGCCTGGGAAGGCAATCGAATCGCCGTCCGCTTCGCCTACGAGTGGCATGACGACTCCGGAAGCTGGTTCCGCTCCTACGGCAACGAAAACTGGGAGTTCGATGACAACGGCCTGATGCGATTGCGCCACGCGTCCATCAACGACCTGCCGATCAATGCGGCCGACCGCAAGTTCCATTGGGATCGGACGGGTCCTCGGCCAGCCGACCATCCTGGACTGACGGATCTTGGGCTTTGACGGCCCATCAGGCAGACCATGGCGGCCGGAAGCTGCTCCGGAATTGTGCCGGGCGCTACGTCAGCGTCAGCTTCATGATCGTGCGCACGGCGTAGGCGAAGCCGCCGATGGCGGCGACGCCGCCAGCCCACAGCAGCACGAACCATCCGATCCGGCGCCACCGTGCGGCTGCGGCGCGCATGGTCAATGGTGATAGCCGCTGCCCGGCGTCACCTTGCCGCGGAACACCCAGTAGGCGTAGCCGGTGTAGGCCAGGATGATCGGCAGCAGGACCGCGCCGCCGGCCAGCAGGAACTTCAGGCTGGATTCGGGTGCGGCCGCGTCCCAGATCGTGAGCGATGGCGGCACGATGTGCGGATAGAGGCTGATGCCCAGGCCGATATAGCTCAGCAGGAACAGCGCCAGCGCCAGCAGGAACGGCAGACGCTCGGCCCGGCGGCGGATCGCCCGCCAGAAGGCAAGCGATACGGCCGCCACCAGCAGCGGCACCGGCGCGGCATAGAGCACGGCCGGCCACGCGAACCAGCGCTCGGCATAGACGGGATTGAGCAGCGGCGTGGCCAGGCTCACGGCGACGATGAAGGCCAGCATCGCCGCGCCCAGGGGCAGCGCCCAGCGGAAGCAGCGCGCCTGCAGGTCGTCCTGGGTCTTGCTGATCAGCCACGTGGCGCCCAGCAGCGCGTAGCCCGCGACCAGCGCCAGCCCGGTCAGGATGCTGAACGGCGTCAGCCAGTCCCACCAGCCGCCGGCATAGGCGCGGCCTTCGATATGGATGCCCTGCACCAGCGCGCCCAGGGCGATGCCCTGGCACAGCGCCGCCACCATCGAGCCGCCGGCGAAGGCGCCGTCCCAGAAGCGCCGCCCGCGCACGGTGCGGTGGCGGAACTCGAAGGCGACACCGCGGAAGACCAGCGCCAGCAGCATCAGCGTGATGGGCATGTAGAGCGCCGGCAGCACCACGGCATAGGCCAGCGGGAAGACGGCGAACAGGCCCCCGCCACCCAGCACCAGCCAGGTCTCGTTGCCGTCCCAGACCGGCGCGATGCTGTCGATCGCTGTATCGCGATCCTGCGGATTCTTGATCGCGGGAAACAGGATGCCGATCCCGAGGTCGAAGCCGTCGAGGATCACATAGGCCAGCACCGCGAAGGCGATGATGCCGGCCCACACGAACGCCAGGTCGATCGTCATGGCGCGGGCTCCTCGGTGGCGAGCCGGCCGACGGCGCCGCCGGCAAGCGCCGGCTTGGCGACATCCGGCGCCGGTGTCGGCGCTGGCTCGTCGACGGAAGGCGGCCGCCGCATCAGCCGCAGCAGGTAGAAGACACCGGCGCCGAACACCGCGAAGTAGACGACCGCGAATGTCGCCAGCGACGTCGCCACCGCCGGCGTGGCGATCGGCGACACCGATTCGGATGTGCGCATCAGGCCGTAGACCGTCCATGGCTGGCGGCCGACTTCCGTCGTCACCCAGCCGGCGATCACCGCAATGAAGCCGCTCGGCCCCATCGCGACCGCGAAGCGATGCAGCCAGGGCGTGGCGTAGAGCGTGCTGCGCCAGCGCCCGAACAGGCTCCACAGGCCCAGCATGACCATCAGCACGCCGATGCCGACCATGATGCGGAACGACCAGAACACGATCGTCGCGTTCGGCCGGTCCTGGCGCGGCCATTCCTTCAGTCCCTTGAGCTCGCCGTCCCACTCATGGGTCAGGATCAGGCTGCCCAGCTTGGGGATCTCGATGGCATAGCGCGTGGTTTCGGCTTCCATGTCGGGCAGGCCGAACAGGATCAGCGGCGCGCCGCGGTGGGTCTCGAAGTGCCCTTCCATGGCGGCGATCTTGGCCGGCTGATGCTTCAGGGTGTTGAGCCCGTGGAAGTCGCCGACCACGATCTGCACCGGCGCCACCAGCGCCGCCATCCACATCGCCATCGAGAACATCGTGCGCGCCGCTGCGTTTTCGCGATCGCGCAGCAAGTGCCAGGCGCCGACAGCGCCGACCACCAGCGCCGTCGTGAGATAGGCGGCCAGCACCATGTGGGCAAGACGATAGGGGAACGACGGGTTGAAGACGGCCGCCCACCAGTCGACCGGCACGAACTGGCCGTTGGGCGCGATCTCGTAGCCCGCCGGCGTCTGCATCCAGCTGTTGGCCGACAGGATCCAGAACGCCGAGATCAACGTGCCGACCGCGACCATCGTCGTGGCGAAGAAATGCAGGCCGCGGCCGACGCGATTCATGCCGAACAGCATGACGCCGAGAAAGCCGGCCTCGAGGAAGAATGCGGTCAGCACCTCGTAGCCCATCAGCGGCCCGAGGATGGGCCCGGTACGATCGGCGTACGGGCCCCAGTTGGTGCCGATCTGGTAGCTCAGCACCACGCCCGACACGACGCCCATGCCGAAGACCAGGGCGAAAATCTTCAGCCAGTAGCGGAACACGCGCAGATAGACGTCGCGGCCGGTCCACAGCCACAGCCCTTCGAGCACGGCGAGATAGCTCGCAAGCCCGATCGAGAAGGCGGGGAACACGATATGGAATGTGATGACGAAGGCGAACTGGAAGCGCGCCAACATCAACGCATCGAAGAGGTCGGGCATCCCGTCTCTCCCGATGTCCCGGCGAGCCCGGCACATCGTCAGCTTTCTAACCTTAACGCATCCGCTACATAGGCGACAGGCCCGCGAATCGGGGCGGGACCCGTTGTCGCGGCGTCAGTTTCTATTCTGCTGCGTGTTGTCGCAGGCGCTCACGCGCGTGCGAAGCCCGACCGGCTCTACACCGCCACGCGCTCGAGCAGGTCCACCAGCGGGCCGGGCGCCGTCACCATCGCGTCGTGTCCGGTCGCAAGCTCGAGGATCTGCCAGCCGAGATTGGCCTTGGCCATCTGCCGGAACAGCGCGTGCTCCATCATCGCCGGTCGATTGCAGGCGACATAGATGCACTTGAGGCCGTTGCCGACCGGGTTCTGCAGGATCAACGGCAGCTCGAAGGTGCCAGCGGGATGCGCCGTGAGGTTCTGCTGCACCCAGGCAAGGTCGGCAGGATTGGCGATGCCGAACGCCGTGGCCGGTGGCGGCGGGATCGCCGCCGGCCGCCGCGGATCGCGTCCGGCCGGGAAGCCCAGGCTCTGGCCGTTCTCCAGGATCACGGCGTCGAGGAACACGAGCCGGCGCAGCCGCTGCGGCATGCGGTCGGCGACGCCGGTGATGACGGCCCCGGCATAGGAGTGGCCGACCAGCACGGCGTTCCACAGGCCGCGCTCGGTGAGCAGGGCCACGATCTGCTCGATGTGCGTGTCGAGCGTGATCTGCGCGCTCAGCTCGCCGACGCGCTCGCCGACTCCGGCCAGGGCTGGCGCCTCGACGCGATGGCCGTGCGACTCCAGCAGCGTCACCACGCGCTGCCAGCACCAGGCGCCATGCCAGGCGCCGTGGACCAGCACGAAGCTCTGGGCCTCCTGGGCATGTGCGGCAGTGCTGGCGGTGGCGGCCAATGTCGCGCCGGCGGCAGTTCGCAGGAAGGAGCGGCGGTCCATGGGAGCTCCGACATGGGACGGGCACTGTCATGGCCGAGCGGCCGTGCCCGCAAGCACAGAATTGAGGTCCCCCGATATGGCAGCCTTGGGGCGGCGGCGTCACGGTTGCGCGAGGTTGAAGGTCAGGTAGCGCACCCTATGCTGACAGGCGGCTCACAGGCGGACGAGGAGGCGATGATGACCGAAGCTGTGCTGATCGAGTACGACCAGGCTGACCCCGAGGCGAAGGCGGTGTTCGACGAGATCGCGGCGGTGCGCGGCATCGATCCGCGGCAGGTCAACAATTTCTGGAAGGCGATGGCGCGGCACCCGGCGCAGATGCGGCGGATGTGGTCGAACATGCGGGCGGTCATGACGCCGGGCGCGCTCGATATGCGCACCAAGGAAATGATCTACCTGGCGGTCTCCGTGACCAATGCCTGTGACTATTGCGTGGCTTCGCATGGTGCGCAGGCGCGCAAATGGGGCATGACCGAAGAAATGTTCGGTGAGCTGATGGCCGTGGTCGGGCTTGCCAATGAGACCAACCGCCTGGCGGCCGGCTATCGCGTGCCGGTCGATGCGGCATTCAAGGTGCCCTGATCTTTTCGGTGGCAAGCCGGGGATGTGGTCTTGGATGGCGCCGTAAGCAGCCACAAGACGGTTCGACACCTGCCGTCGATGCCACCCGAGGAACCACCCATGTCGTCCATCGTCTTCCGTGCCGCGCCGCTGGCCATGCTGGGCGCCCTAGCCGTTGCAGGATTTTCGTCGACGGCCTCGGCCCAGGGCTTGAACACCGGCGCCTACGGCGGCACCGGGGCCTACGGTACCCGCACGCCTTACGTCGATGCGCGCGAGCACTATCAGCAGGACCGCATCTTCGCCGGCGCGCGCAATGGCTCGTTGACGCCGCGCGAGTTCCGCCACCTCGAAGGGGGCGAATACCGCATCCGCGCCGCCGAGGCGCGCGCCAGGTCGGACGGCGTCGTGACCCCGGCCGAGCGCGCACGGCTCAACGGCATGCTCGATCGCGAGAGCCGCGCCATCTACCGCCAGCGCCATGACGCGCAGCGCGTGGGCTGGTGGCGCTGAGCCCGAGGATCGAGATCCACGTATCGACCGGCCCGCAAGGGCCGGTCGTCGTTTGCCGGTTCAGGCCGGCTGCTGCAGGCGGGCAAGAAACAGGCGGATGCGCGCGGCATTGGCGCCCAGGTCGCTGATGCCGACGCGCGAGCGTGAACGGATGTCGATCCGGGTGCCGCCCGTGACCTCGGTGAGGCGCACGATGATGTCGTCCTTGAAGCCGAACCATGCCGTGGTCGCGACAGCTTCGAGTCGTCCCTGGGCGGGTTCGCGGGCGACGATCTCCCAGCCGAAACCGCGGGCGACGCGCTCGACATGCGTGAAGGCATCCGCCGACGACGCCTTCAGCGTCAGCGGCCTGATGTCGGGATAGCCGGCGCGCTGCGCCGCCGCCACGGCCGGGCCGGGATAGTCGGAGCCGTTGCCGGTATTGCCGCGCGGCGACGGCAGCGCCACGAACGCCGGCGGGTGGATCGTGTCGGTGCTGATGTCGTTGATGCGCGGCAGGTTGTCGGCCGCGATCCGCCAGGAGATCGGCACGTAAGCCGCGGCCACGCCCAGGGCGACGCCCACCAGGGCGGAGAGCAATCCCGGCCGCGTCGTGCCGGCCGGTTGCGTCACGGCCAACAGGATCCCCACCACCACGGCGAGCACCGCGCCCAGGCCGGCAAGGTCGAGCAGCTTGGTGGAGTCGGTGCGCGCGCCCAGGCTGGGGACCGCGCGCGACGCCAGGAACATCAGCGTGACGCCGAAGACGCACAACACGACCAGGCGGAACAGCCAGACGATCGCGGTCGACAGCAGGGTGCTGCGGTACTCGCGCACCGGCAGCAGCAGCGCCAGCGCCAGGCCGCCGACGATGGCCGCCAGCGCCGCCGAGGTGCCGATGCCGAAAGCGGTCTGGATGCCGGAGACATCGATATAGCCGAAACGATAGGCCGGCCCGGTGAGCAGCACGGCCAGCACGCCCAGCAAGCCGAGGCCGAAGACCGCCCGGGCCAGGCGCACCTTCGCTAGGCTGGGCGGTCGGCGAGTCGGCATGGCGCGACTCTAACACACGACATATCGCAGGCCAGCAGGGACGGCCTCGCGCCGCGAGGCTGAGGACGTCAAAACGTCCGCTCTTGTGGACGAAGTCGTGTCGATCGTATGGGGACTGGTGGCGGCGACTGCCCTACGTTAAGATGGTCCACTTCCAATGGTCCAAGTGGAACGGCGATGCGAAAGGCAGCAGAGAAGGTGATCGCGGTCAGTGCGTTCAAGCCGCGCAGCCTCGCCGTCATCGACGACGTCGCGTCGCGTCGGACGAGTCGCGTGGTGCTGACACGCCGCGGCAAACCCGTTGCCGCGATCGTGCCCGTGGATCCCGAGCCGCTCGAAGACCTGTGGGGGGCGATGCGTGGGTCCGTGAAGGTCCCCTCCGGTGTCGATGTCACCGAGCCGATCGGGGAAAACTGGGATGCCGATCGGGACATATAGGTAGGTTCGCATGAGCGCGGTGCTGCTCGACACGTGTGCCGCGCTCTGGCTGATGAATCGCGAACCGTTTGCAGCGTCGGCGTTGAGCGCCATCCGGTCAGCCCAAGCCTCGGCAGGTGTTCATGTGTCGCCCATCAGCGCGTGGGAAATCGGGATGCTGATCGCCAAAAGTCGCCTCAGCCTCGACAGAGACCCGGAGGACTGGTTCGACACGCTCACCTCGCTCAAAGGTGTGCACCTCACCGAACTGTCTCCAACGATATTGATCGCTTCCACGCGCCTGCCGGGCAACGCGCCGCGGGATCCTGCGGACAGGATCATTGCCGCGACCGCACGGCACTACAATTGCCCGGTCGTGACCCGCGACGGTGAATTGCTGCCCTACGCCCGGGCGGGGCACTTGCGCGCCATCAGGTGCTAGTCGGCGCAGCCTGGCTCGGCGCCCAGCCGCCTGGCGCCAGCGTGAAGCCGGCGAACTCGAAGGCCGGCGACACGGTGCAGCCGACCAGGGTCCAGGCGCCCAGCGTGCGGGCTGCCTGCCATGCCAGCTTCGGCACCACCGCCTGCGGGCGCTGGCCGGCCGCGAAGTCGGTGCCGAGGATCGCATGGCGCGCCTCGCGGCCGTCGCTGCTGATCGCCAGCTCCAGCGGCGCGCCGGCATACCAGTGCCAGATCTCGACGGCGTCGACCTTGTGCCAGTGCGAGCGTTCGCCGGCGCGCAGCAGGAAATAGATCGCGGTCGTCGCGCCGCGGCCGCCGGCCTGGGCCGGCGGCGCGCGATAGGTCTCGACGTAGTGGCCGCCCTCGGGATGCGGCTGCAGCCCGAGGCGGCGGATCAGGTCGTCGGCGTCCATGCGGCCGCGCGGCGGCTCAGGTCGGCGGCATCGTCGCCTTCATCGACGGGCGCTGCGCGAACTTATCGTACCATGCCGCGAGCTTCTTGTGGCCCTTGCGCCAGCCCTCGTCGGCGAAGCGGAAATCGAGATAGGCCAGCGCGCAGGCGAAGGTGATGTGCCCGATGGTGGGCGAGCCCCTGAGCGTGCCGGCCTCCTTCTCCATCTGGTCGAGCGCGCTGCGGATCTTCTTCATCTGCGCTTCCTGCCAGGCCGCATTGCGCATGGGCTCCTCGCGCAGAGTCAGCTCGTAGCGCACCAGCAGGGCGGCATCGAGCAGCCCGTCGCCCAGCGCCTGCTGGCGCAGCGCGTTGAAGCGCGCCTTGCCCTTGGCGGGAAAGAACTTCTTCTTGCGATGCTTGCTGTCGAGGTACTCGCAGATCACCGGCGAATCGTAGAGCGACAGGCCCTCGGCCCGCAGCGACGGCACCTTGACCAGCGGGTTGGTCTTGGCGAGGTCCCGGTTCGGCGCGACCGGCGTCGTGGCCACGGTCTCCTTGTCGATCTTCTTGTCGAGGCCGGCCTCGATCGCCAGCACCATCACCTTGCGGACATAAGGTGAGGTCGGCGAGTACATCAGTTTCATCTTGGCCATACGCTCTCTTTCCTTTGCGCTGTTCACCCTTTCGTCGCCGGCATAGTCATCCGGAGCGCAACGATGGATCGACGCGGCACCCGCCAAGCGCGGCGACGAGGGTGGCCGTGACGTTAGCACCGGCGTTCCGCCGAAGTCACGGCCGGCGCGGGATGAAATCAGCCGACGGTGCTATATATTAGAGTCATGTTCACCGACGTCGTCGACCTGCGCGACTTCTACGCCGAGACCGTGGGGCAGGTGACCCAGCGGCTGCTGCGCGCGCAGCTGCGCGAGCTGTGGCCCGACGTGCGCGGCCTGCGGGTGGTCGGCCTGGGCTATGCCGTGCCGTTCCTGCGGCCGTTCATGGACGAGGCGGAGCGGGTGCTGGCGCTGATGCCGGCGGCACAGGGCGTGCTGCCCTGGCCCAATGAGCGGGCCAACCTCGCGGCCCTGGTCGAGGAGATCGACCTGCCGCTGCCCGACCGGTCGGTGGACCGGCTGCTGATCGTGCACGCGCTGGAATGCTCGGAGCAGATCCGGCCGCTGCTGCGCGAAGCCTGGCGCGTGCTGGCCGATGGCGGCCGCATGCTGGTCGTGGTGCCCAACCGCACCGGCCTGTGGGCGCAGTTCGATCGCTCGCCCTTCTATCTGGGCCATCCCTATTCGGCGCGGCAGCTGGCGGCGCTGCTGCGCGCCAACATGTTCACGCCGCTGCGGGCGGCGCGCGCGCTCTACCTGCCACCCACCCGCTCCCGCCTGCTGCTGAGCGCGGCGCCGACGGTGGAGCGGATGGGCCGGCGCCTGTTCAGCCGCTTCGCCGGCGTGGCGATCGTGGAGGCCGGCAAGCAGATCTATGCCGGCGTGGCACAGCCCACCGTGATGGCCCGGCCGCGATTGCGGGTAGCGCATTCGCGCAATCCGTCGCCGGCGGCTGGGCGCGTCGTGCCGCCGCCGCGGACCCGCGACTGACCTTCATCCCGCCGCCCTGTGCGCCATCGGAGCCGTCCGTGAGCGAAGCCCCTGTCTTTGACCGCATCGTCGCGCTGTTGACCCGCGAGAAGGCGTCGTTCCGCGTCATCGAGCACGAGCCCGAAGGCCGCTCCGACCGGATCAGCGTGATCCGCGGCAACAAGCCGGACCAGGCAGCCAAGGCGATGGTGCTCGACGTGCGTGGCGGCGGTGGCGGGCGGCGGCACGTGCTGGCCATCCTGCCCGGCAGCCGCAAGCTGGATTTCGACGCCGTCGCGCAGCATTTCGGCGCCCGCAAATGCGGCTTCGCCAGCCCCGAGACGGCGCAGGAGATCACCGGCTGCGCCATGGGCAGCGTGCCGCCGTTCTCGTTCGACCATTCGCTGGCGGTGCTGGTCGATCCCGACCTGCTGGCGCACACCACCATCTTCTTCAACGCCGGCCGCCTGGACCGCTCGATGGAGGTCGACACCCAGGACTGGCTGCGCGTGGCCAGGCCGGTGCCGGTGAGGGTCGCGATGCAGCCTTTCGGAAAGCCGTCATCCCGAGCGTAGCGAGGGATCTCCCGCGAGTAGCGCACCGTGCGCCTTGCCGCAGGAGATCCCTCGCTGCGCTCGGGATGACAGGAGCCATATGCGATCGCCTGCCCCTTCGACGAATGTCCTGGAGGTGAGGGAAGTTCCCGCTACTTCCGCCGCAACAGGAACAGGCCTTGCTCGCCGATCAGGTTGGCGAGCGGTAGCGGCAGCAGGCCCAGCGTGCGGCCGCGGCGATCGAGCGACAGGGCTTTCTCGACCACGACTCCCATCTCGGCGCACAGATCACGGAAATCGTCGATGGTGCAGAGATGGATGTTGGGCGTGTCGTACCAGCGGTGCGGCAGCGCCTCGGTCTGCGGCATGTGGCCGCCGAACAGCAGGCGCATGCGCACGCGCCAATAGGCGAAGTTGGGGAACGACACGATGGCGCGCTTGCCCACCCGCAGCAGCTGCTCCAGCACGTCGCGCGGCGAGCGTGTCGCTGGCAGGGTCTGGCTGAGGATGACGTAGTCGAAGGCGCCGCTGGGATAGTGCTGCAGGTCGGTGTCGGCGTCGCCCTGGATGACGCTGAGCCCGCTGGCGACGCAGGCGTTCACGCCGGCCTGGCTCAGCTCCATGCCGCGGCCGTCGACCTGCTTGAAGCGCACGAGGTGGTCCAGCAGCGCGCCGTCGCCGCAGCCGACGTCGAGCACGCGCGTGCCCGGTGCGACCATGTCGGCGATGAGCTGCAGGTCGACGCGGATGCCGTCGCGCGGCACCGTCTTCTGATTGAGGTCGGCCATGCTGGTCAGGGCTTCAGGCCTCGCGCGTTGCCGGCGCCACGCAAAAAGCCCGCCAGCGTGCGCAGCATCTCGGGCTCGTCGAGCAGGAAGGCGTCATGGCCCTTGTCGCTCTCGACCTCGACGAAGGAGACGTTGGCGGCGACGGAGTTCAGCGCCCGCACGATCTCGCGGCTCTCGGCTGTCGGGAACAGCCAGTCGCTGGTGAACGACATCAGGCAGAAGCGGGTCGGCGAGCCGCGGAAGGCCGTGGCCAGCGATCCGCCGTGCTGCGCGGCGAGGTCGAAGTAGTCCATGGCGCGCGTGATGTAGAGATAGGCGTTGGCGTCGAAGCGCTCGACGAACGACTTGCCCTGGTGATGCAGGTAGCTCTCGACCTGGAAGTCGGCATCGAAGCCGAAGCCCAGCGCGTCCTTGCCCTGCAGCTGGCGCCCGAACTTGCGCTGCAGCGCCGCCTCGCTGAGATAGGTGATGTGCGCCGCCATGCGCGCCACGGCCAGCCCGCGCGCCGGCCGCGTGCCGTGCTTGATGTAGCTGCCGGCGTGCCACTCGGGATCGGCCATGATCGCCTGGCGTCCGACCTCGTGGAAGGCGATGTTCTGCGCCGAATGCCTGGCCGCCGTCGCGACCGGGATGGCGGAGAACACTCGCTCGGGATAGGTCGCGGCCCATTGCAGCACCAGCATGCCGCCCATCGAGCCGCCGGTGACGCAGAACAGGCTTTCAACGCCCAGGTGGTCGAGCAGGGCGGCCTGGGCCCGCACCATGTCGCCGATGGTCACCACGGGGAAGCTGAGGTTGTACGGCTCGCTGGTGCCGGGCCTGATGTCGAGCGGGCCGGTGCTGCCCATGCAGCCGCCCAGGACGTTGGCGCAGATCACGAAATGCTTCGCCGGATCGATCGGCCGGCCGGGGCCGACGAGCGTGTCGCCCCAGCCCGGCTTGCCGGTCACGGGGTGGGGATCGGCCACGAACTGGTCCATCGTCAGCGCATGGCAGATCAGCACGGCGTTGGATTTGTCGGCGTTGAGCGTGCCGTAGGTGCGGAAGGCGACCCGGTGGGCGTCGAGCGTGACGCCGCAATCGAGCTTCAGCGGCCCCAGGGTGACGTGCTGGCTGGCAGCCAGCGCCCGGCATACGACGACGGTAGATCCGGCCGCCGCGACGGGCGAGGCAGGCTCGGACAGCGCGGTATCCATCAGGCGCGAACTCCAGCCGTCGCGCCAGCCCCGAACGTATCCGGTGGGGCGGCGGCAGGCCCGGCTAGCTATGGGGGCGGTCGTCGGGGTGTCAACGTTTACTTTGCTTTTGGCCGGCCTTCCGACTAGAGGTATCGCCCTTGTGCCCAGGCCACAATTTGCATTCATGGACGTCCCGACTCTCGACGAATTGCGCCGGCAGATCGACAGCATCGACGACACGCTGCACGATCTGTTGATGCGTCGCGCTGAACTGGTGGAGCGCATCGGCGCGTCCAAGCCTGCCGGCGGGTTGGCGCTGCGGCCTGGCCGCGAGGCCCAGGTGATCCGCCGGCTGCTCGAGCGCCATGCCGGGCGCTTCCCGGCCAATGCCATGGTGCGTCTTTGGCGCGAGATCATGGGCGCCTTCACCTTCTTGCAGTGCCCCATCCGGATAGCGATCTGCCGGCCGGCCGATCAGCCCGGCTACTGGGACCTGGCGCGCGACCATTTCGGTGTGCAGATCCCGTTCACGGCCCACGAGACGCCAAGCCAGGTGCTGGCGGCGGTGCGGGCCGATCCCAACGTCGTCGGCATCGTGCCGGCGCCGGTGCAGGACGAGCCGCAGCCGTGGTGGCCGCGCCTGATGAGCGGCGACCCGACCACGCCGCATATCGTGCAGAAGCTGCCCTTCGTCGTCATGCCCAACAGCCGCGGCCGCGACCTCACCGGCTTCGTGCTGGCCCGGCTCGACGCCGAGCCCAGCGGCCACGACCGGGCGTTGATCGCCGTCGAGGCGCGCGCCGAGATCAGCCGCAGCCGCCTGGCGGCCGCGATCCGCAAGGCAGGCCTGCAGGACGCGACGGCCCTGTATGACGTCGAGCAGGCCGGCACCTACTGGGATCTGATCGAAATTCCCGAGTTCGTCGGCGATGCCGACCCGCGGCTTGCCGCATTGGCCCTGGCGCTGGGCATCGAGGGCGCCCGCGTCGTGGTGCTGGGCGCCTACGCCGTGCCGCCCGTGGTGCCCTGAGCGCCCCATCAATCGATCGGAGATCACGATGACCGCTCCGCAGCCGCGTCCCGGAATCATGACCATGGCGCCCTATGTCGGCGGCAAGGACACGGTCGAGGGCAGGGCGACGGTGATGAAGCTCTCGTCCAACGAGGGCGCGCTGGGCCCCAGTCCCAAGGCGATGGAGGCCTACGCCAAGGCCGCCGCCGAGCTGCATCGCTATCCCGATGGCGGCTGCGAGAAGCTGCGGGCCGCCATCGGGCGGCACTACGGCCTCGACCCGGCGCGCATCGTCTGCGGCGCCGGCTCCGACGAGCTTCTGAACCTGCTGGTGCGCGCGTATTGCGGGCCGGGCGATGAGCTGCTGTACAGCGCCCACGGCTTCATGATGTACCCGCTGAACGCCAAGGGTGTCGGCGCCATCCCGGTGACGGCACCCGAGAAGGACCTGCGCACCGACGTCGATGCCATGCTGGCCAAGGTGACCACCAAGACCCGCGTGGTGTGCCTCGCCAACCCCAACAACCCGACCGGCAGCTACATCACCCGGGAAGACGTGCGCCGCCTGCATGCCGGCCTGCCCCGGCAGGTGCTGCTGGTGCTCGATGCGGCTTACGCCGAATATGTGTCGCGCAACGACTACGATGCCGGGGTCGAGCTGGTGAATGCGGCCGAGAATGTGGTGATGTGCCGCACCTTCTCGAAGATCTACGCCATGGGCGGCCTGCGCCTGGGGTGGATGTACGGGCCGGCGGCGGTCATCGACGTCATGAACCGGCTGCGCCAGCCCTTCAACGTCAACGCCGCGGCCCAGGCGGCCGGCATCGCGGCCCTGGACGACGTGGCGCATGTCGACGCCACCCGCACCAACAACGACATCTGGCTGCCGTGGCTGACGGCGGAGCTGACCAGGCTGGGCCTGCAACCGCGGCCCAGCGTTGGCAATTTCGTCCTGGTCGGGTTCGGCTCGCAGGCGCGCGCCGAGGCCGCCAACGCGCACATGATGAACGACGGCGTGATCCCGCGCATGATGCACGGCTACGGCCTGGGCGATCACCTGCGCATCACCATCGGCACCGAGGACGAGGTCAAGGCCGTGCGTGACTCGCTCGCCCGCTTCGTGGCGCAGCCATGAGCGCAGCCAAGCCCGTGGCCGGCGCGACGGCCGACGCCCCGGCGCCGGCGGCGCCGATGTTCGAGAAGCTGGCGCTGATCGGTGTCGGCTTGATTGGCGCCTCGATCGCGCTCAAGGCGCGGCGCGAGGGCCTGGCCCGCCAGATCGTGGGCGCCACGCGCCGGCAGGACACCGCCGATACCGCCAATCGGCTCGGGATCGTCGATTCCTGCGGCACCGATCTTGCGGCAGCGTGTGACGGCGCCGACCTGGTGATCATCTGCACGCCGGTCGGCGCCTGCGGCGATGTGACGAAGATCATCGCGCCGCGGCTCAAGCCGGGCGCGATCCTGTCCGAGGTGGGCTCGGTCAAGCAGGCCGTGATCCGCGACATGCGCCCACACGTGCCGGCGGGCGTGCATTATGTGCCGGCGCACCCGATCGCCGGCACCGAGCATTCCGGTCCCGAGGCCGGCTTCCCCGAGCTGTTCGAGGGCCGCTGGGCCATCGTCACGCCGCTGCCGGGCGAGGATCGCGACGCTGCCGACAAGGTCGCGGAATTCTGGCGGCGCTGCGGCAGCATGGTCGAGTTCATGACGCCGGAATGGCACGACAAGGTGCTGGGCATCGTATCGCACCTGCCGCATCTGATCGCCTACACCATCGTCGGCACCGCCGACGACATGGCCGGCGAGCGCCGCTCCGAGGTGATCAAGTTCGCGGCCGGCGGCTTCCGCGACTTCACGCGCATCGCAGCCTCCGATCCCACGATGTGGCGCGACGTGTTCCTGAACAACCGCGACGCCGTCCTGGAGATCCTGGGGCGCTTCCAGGAAGACCTGTTCTACCTGCAGCGTGCCATCCGCTGGGGCGAGGGCGACAAGCTGTTCGAGTTGTTCAATCGCACCCGCGCCATCCGGCGGGCGCTGATCGACATGAAGCAGGCGTAGGGCGGGATTGCGCAACCGGCGCGAATTTGCCGCAATTGGCGGTCAGGACAGCACGTCGCGCCTTCGGCTGGAGTGCCGGACCATGAACCTCCGCGTCGTCCTTGTTCCGATCCTCGTCGCCATGCTGGCCGGCGGCGGCGCTGCGGCGCAGACCCAGCCGCCGGCCGCGCCCAAGCCGGCGACGCCGCCCGCCGCGGCACCGCCGGCGGCGCCCAAGCCGATGCCGCCGCCAGGACCGCCGCCCGCCCCGGTGAGCCAGCTGCAGAGCGAGTTCGCGGTCGCGGTCGGCGATACGGTGATGTTTCCCTACCAGTCGACGGACCTCACCCTGCGGTCGCTGAAGATCCTCGACAACCAGGCCAAATGGCTGATCGCCAAGCCCGAGGTGAAGGTCACGCTCGAGGCCTATTGCGATGACGATATCGAGCCGGCCAAGGCGCAGGAGTTCTGCCTGACGCGCGGCCGGCAGGTGCGGGACTACCTGGTGAAGCAGGGAGTCGCCTCGGAGCGCATCTCGTTGGTCGCCTTCGACGACAAGCAGGCGCCGCGCAGCGGTGCCAAGACGGACTCCAAGAAGGGCAAGAAGGACGACAAGAACCGGCGCACCAATCGCCGCGTCTCCACGCGCGTGTCGATGTAGCATCGGCCCTGTCAGCTCGAGCTACGACCTCACTGTCATCCCGAGAGTGTGTGACTTGATCCTTCCCCCTCCGGGGGAAGGAAAAAATCACAAACTCCGAGCGTAGCGAGGATCTCCCGGGAATGACGTAGCGTGCGTCCTTCCCAGGAGGTCCTCGCTGCGCTCGGGATGACGTGGCAAGCTTCGCTTCGCGGCATGGCCGGTTGGGTGTAGAACGGCTCGATCCGCTTCCTGCGTTGCCCCGCGTGTCGTTCCGCACCGTCCTGCCGCCCGCCGTCTTCGTGTTCCTGTGGAGCACCGGCTTCATCGTCGCCAAGCTCGGCCTGCCCTATGCCCAGAGCGGCGTGTTTCTGACGCTGCGCTATTGGCTGGCGGCGGCGCTGCTGGGCCTACTGGCGCTGCTGAGCGCCGCGACATGGCCGCGCCGGGCCGCCGATGCCGGGCATTGCGCGGTGGCCGGCCTGCTGATGCATTTCGTCTATATCGGCGGCGTCTTCACCTCGATCGAGCGCGGGCTGCCGGCCGGTGTCTCGGCGCTGATCGTCTCGCTGCAGCCGCTGCTGACGGCGATCGCGGCCGGCCCGCTGCTGGGCGAGAAGGTGACGCGCTGGCAATGGCTCGGCCTGGTGCTGGGCCTGCTCGGCACGGCGCTGGTGGTCTGGGAGAAGGCGCAGCTTGGCGCCGCGAGCGCGGTGGCGGTGCTGCTGTCGGTGACGGCGCTTCTGGGCATGACCGCCGGCACGTTGTGGCAGAAGCGCTTCCTGGGCGGCATGGATCTGCGCGCCGGCACGGCGGTGCAATACATCGTGACGGCGCTGGCCTACACGCTGTGCACGCTGCTGTTCGAGCCGCTGCGGGTGGCGTGGACCACGGACTTCACCATCGCGCTGGCCTGGTCGGTGCTGGCGATGAGCGTCGGCGCCGTCACCCTGCTTCTGTGGCTGATCCGTCATGGCGCCGCCACCGGCGTGGCGGCGCTGTTCTACCTCGTGCCGCCGTGCACGGCGGTGATGGCCTGGCTGCTGTTTGATGAGCGGCTGGGAACGCTGGCGCTGCTGGGCATGGCCGTGACCGTCGTCGGCGTGGCCCTGGCGACCCGGCGCTGAGCATGGCGGCCACGGCCTATCCGGCATCGAGCACGGCACCCGTCGCGGCGCGGCCGGACTGGGTGTTCGCCTATGGCTCGCTGATGTGGAACCCCGGGTTCGCCACGCCGCGGTCGTTGCCGGCGCGGCTGCCCGGCTGGCACCGCGCCTTCTGCATCCGCTCCGAGCACTATCGCGGCACCAAGGAAGCGCCCGGCCTGATCCTCGGCCTGCTGCCGGGCGGCGTCTGCCGCGGCGTGATCCATCGCCTGCCGCGGGACGGATACGACGTCGTCCGGAAATACCTGTGGGACCGCGAGATCCTCAATGACGGCGTCTATCTCGAGACCGTCCGGCCCGTGACCCTGGCCGACGGCGCCAAGGTCGAGGCGCTGGTCTATCTCGCCAACCGCGACCACCTGCAATACGCCGGCAAGCTGCCGCAGACGGAGGCCGTGCGCCTGATCCGCCAGGGTGTCGGCGTCACCGGTCGCAATCTCGACTACCTCGTCAACACCGTTGAGCAGCTCGAGGCGCATGGCTTCCGCGATCCGTCGCTGCACGCGCTGCTGGAGGCGGTGCGCAGGTCACTTGTCCGGCCGGGAAGCAAGGCACCTGCCGCCAGTTGATACACGAGTCAACGGATCGTCGCGAAGCAGGAGAACTGGTTCGCCTCGAGCCGGTTGCAGGCCTCATGTGCGCTCGCGAGGTTTGCAAACCCCTCGAACCTGGCGCGAAACAGCGTCTCACCGTCCACGTCGACACGCCGTGTCGAAGGCTCGGCATCCTTCGTGACCTCCAGGACGTAGGGCTGGGCGCGTTCGATCAGGCTGAGCGCGGCATGCTTCGTCGTCATGGCGCCGAGCTGGATCGCGTAGCTGGACATCGACATGCGCGGCCCCGGCAACGGTGCTCGTCGCGCGACCTGCAAGCTGCCGGCGGGTGGACTGGCACGCCGTATCGAGGCCAGCAGCCCCGCGTAGTAGCCGCGGCCCGGCCGGGCCTGTGGCAGGACACGCTCGACGAGCGCCGCCGCGTAGGCATCGCGCGATTTGACCGTGCGGCCTCCCATGACCACGGCGACGATCTTGCGCGCGTCGCGCCGCAGCGACACTGCAATATTGTAGCCGGACGCGTCGATATATCCTGTCTTGATCCCGTCCACGCCGGGAACGCGGCTGAGAAGGTGATTGTGGGTCCGATAGGTGCGTCCCCGGTGCGTGAAGGATGAAGTCTCGAAATGGTGGTAGTAGTCGGGAAACCTCGCCTGGAGCGCCGCTCCGAGCAAAGCCATGTCCCTCGCCGTCGTGTACTGCCTCTTGTCGGGCAGGCCCGATGCGTTGCGGAAGCTTGTGTGCTCCATGCCGAGCAGTCGCGCGGTGCGAGTCATCCGCGCCGCGAAGGCGGCTTCACTGCCCGACCGGTTTTCGGCGACCACGACGGCAACGTCGTTGGCCGACAGGGTGACGAGGGCGCGGATGGCATCGAGGGCGGTGATGAACTGTCCTGGCCTCAGCCCCAGTCTGGAGGGCGGCTGAGCTGCCGCATGCCGCGACACGACGAACCGGCTGGCAGCGCTGACCCGCTTCCTTTCCATGTCTTCGAACAGCAGATAGAGAGTCATCATCTTCGTCAGGGACGCCGGATAGCGACGCGCATTTTCGTTGCGCGCATAAAGGGCGCGACCGCTGGTGATGTCGATCGCATAGGCCGAGAATTTGCCGTGCGCCCATGCTTGCGGGCTGGAAAGGGCAAGAAGCGACAGGGCCAGGAATAGGGTAATCGTCGCGAAAGCCAGCGGAAGGCGCCCAGCGCCGGACAGCACGTTCGAGCTCACCTTTGATCCCTGCCTGCGGTTGGAGACGCCGAAGCCGCTTCCATCGTCGTATCGACTCCGGACCCGGGATGTCCTGCCCATGATATGGAATTGAGGTTGATCGACAACCGGAACATCATGGAAACTGCCGCCGCACAGGCCATCGACGCCGATCCCGACGCAGGCAGCGGCGCACGGTTCACTCCCACCATGGAGCCTATTGGATGATCTGCCGCTTCCGTTGTCCGGTCCTTCTTCTTTCGGCTTTCCTTCTGCTGATCGCACAGCAGGCTGGCGCGCAGCGGATGGTGAGCGTGGCCGGCGAGGAGGTGAATCTGCGATCAGGTCCCGGGACGCAGTATCCCGCCGAGTGGATCGTGAGCAACGGCTATCCGCTCAAGGTCGTCGGGGAACGCGGGAAATGGCTTGAGGTGCGCGATTTCGAGAATGACGGCGGATGGATCTATCGGCCGCTCACCGCCAGCACGCCCTATTTCATCGTCAATGCCAAGGTCGCGAACTTGCGCAGCCAACCCACGACGCGCAGTCGGATCCTCGCCAAGCTTGCCTACGGCGACTTGCTGAAGACCCTTGAGCGCAAGAGCAACTGGGTCAAGGTGCAGCGTGAAGGCGGATTGCGGGGGTGGATCGCACGGCACCTGGTCTGGGGCTGGTAGCCGACGCCTGCGAGGGAGCGGATCGTCAGATTCTGAAGCCCCATCGCAGCGGATCGTCATCCTCCAGCCGGAACATACTCTCGCCGGTGTAGTGCGCCTCACCGGCGACTTCGACGATCACAGCCTTGCGGCCGCCGGCAGTTGTCTCGCGCACGGCATGGCCGGTGAAATGTGCGCTGGTGACGCTTTCATAGGTGCAAGTCTGGCCCAGCCTGGTCTGCCGCCGTGCCACTTGCAGGGCGATGCGTGCCGTCACACCGCTGCCGGTGGGGCTGCGGTCGACCTGCCGGCCGGCGAAAATGCAGACATTGCGGCTGGGTGATGCCGCTCCGGTGCCGCCGTCCGTGAAGATGGTGCCGTAGAGGAAGGCAAGATCCGGATCGTCGGGGTGCTGCAGCGGGACGAAGCGCCGGACGGTCTCAGCGATCGTTTCCCCGGCATCGACCAGCGCGCGGATCGGCGTGGCATGCACATCGAGCCCGATGCTGGCCGCGTCCAGGAACGCGTAGAAGGCACCGCCATAGCCGATGTCGACGGTCACCGGTCCCCAGGTTTCGGTCGGCACGATGGCATCCAGCGCGAAGGCGAATCCGGGCACGCTCTCGAAGCGCACGCGGCCGGCGCGGCCACCACGGATCACGACATGCGCCGTGACCAGCCCGCACGGGCATTGCAGGCGCACTGTCGTCTCCGGCTCCGTGCGCGGCACCCGCCCGGTGTCGACCGCCCAGCGCGCCAGCGCGATCGTGGCGTGGCCGCACATCGTGCTGTAGCCCTCGTTGTGCAGGAACAGCACGGCGAGATCGGCCTCGGGATGGTCCGGCGGCACCAGCAGCGCACCGTACATCTCGGCATGGCCGCGCGGCTCGTGCATCAGCGCCCGGCGCAGGTGATCGTGCTTCTCGCGCGCCTCGCGGCGCTTGCCCAGCAGGGTCGGCGCCTCGAGCCGGGGCCAGCCCTCCAGGATGATGCGCGTCGGCTCGCCGCCGGTGTGCATGTCGATGGTGCGCAGGATCACGGTCATGGATGTCGACGGTTCGGTCCTCTCCGAAGGAAAAGCCCGCAACACGCTCCTGTCTTGTCGACGGACGACAGAGCGGAGTGTAGCCCATGACTCGCATCGAGCACGACACCGGCGTGATCTCGCGCATCAGCGACTAGGTCGAGATGCGCGGCAATCTGCGCTGCCTCAGCACCTCGGGCATGGCCTGAGATGCTGATCGAGATCCAGCTCGACGCCGTGAAGGCGGTATAGCGGCGCCTGCGTGGGGATGAACGGGAGCCTGCAAACCTACCGGCCGCGCAGCAGCGACTGGCCGATGCGTTCGTTCATCATCTCGATTGTGCCGTCGGTGTAGCAGGCGATCTTGGCGCAGGCGAGGTGGCGTGCCAGCGGATAGTCGGCACGCAAGCCGTTGGCGCCCATCGCCTGGATGCAATCGGCGATGCGCGCGAGCGCCATCTCGGTGGCGAACTTCTTGGCATGCGCCGCCGCCAGCACGGCATCGCCGCCGTGGTCGATCAGGCGCGCAGCACGATAGGTCAGTAGCCGGGCTGCCTCCAGGTCAGTCAGCGCGTCGACCAGCTTCCAGCGCAGGCCCTGGTGCTCGATCACCTTGCGGCCGAAGGTCCGGCGCTCGCTGGTGTAGGAAGCTGCCGTGTCGATCGCCGCCGCCAGCATGCCGCAGCACATCGCCGCGACATAGGCGCGGGCGCCGTTGATGCCGCCGAGCGCCATCTTGAACGCATCGCCGGGAAGCTGCAGCACCGCGTCGTCGGGTGCGAAGTAGGATTCCAGCCGGAAGCCGCCGGCGCCGTGGGCATGGCCGCCGTGCAGGGCGAACGGCGGCTCGCGATGGAAGCCCGGCCGGCCGGCCTCGATGGCGAAGCAGCCGATGCCGCGATAGCCTTGCGACGGATCGGTCTGGGCGTAGGCGGCGACGAAGCCGGCGACCGCGGCATTGCCGATCCACGCCTTGGCACCGTCGAGAATCCAGCCGCCGTCGACCTTGCGGGCGCTGGTCGTGATGGCCGCGAAGTCGCTGCCGGCGCCGGGCTCCGTCAATCCGGCGCAGCCGATGACCTCGCCGCTGAGCATGCGCGGCAGCAGCCGCGCGATCAGTCCCGGGCTGCCGTCGCGCGCCAGCCGCGTCGTGGCGTTGGCGTGGTTCACCAGCGCGAAGGCGAAGGCATAGTCGTGCCGCGCGATCTCCTCGCACAGCCGCAGCTTGGCGGAGAACGACAGGCCCCGGCCGCCATGCTTCACCGGCAGCTCGGTCGTATGCAGCTGCTCGGCGCAGGCCGCGCGCAGGGTCTCGGTGGGATGTCGCCGTTCCCATTCCCAGCGCGCCGCGTTGGGCCCGACCTGGGCGGCGGCGAAGGCGCGGCCCTGGTCGATCAGGTCGCGCTCGGGTTGCGTGAGGGTGGCGTCGAACTCGGCTGTGATGCTGATCATGGCTGCGACGCTAGCAGCACGCGCGGGTCGGGCAAAGGCCCGCTGCCGGAAGCGGGAAGACACGGTTGACTCCGGTCAGGTCGATGATACGCTCGCGTCCATAAACTTACGCCAGCGTAACATTGCGCGGCATGCGGAGGGAGGAGGGTCCGCAGGCGGCGAGGCGCATCGGCCGGCAGGAAGCCGACCGCGACAGAACGAACGGTTTCAGGGACGGAAATGAGCATGAGTGAGCAGGGTGCCTCGGGGCCCGGCGCGACGGTCGAGACGTTGCTGTCGGTCCGCGGGCTCAGCGTCTTCTTCAAGACCCGCGCCGGCGAGACCCAGGTCGCCAGCGACGTGAGCTTCGACCTCAGGCGCGGTGAACGTGTCGGGCTGGTCGGCGAGAGCGGCTGCGGCAAGACCGTGACGGGGCTCTCCATCCTGGGCCTGCTGCCGCGCGGTGCGGCACGCGCGGCCGGCGAGGTGCGCTTCGGCGGGCATGACCTGCTGGCGGCGCCCGAGCGCCATCTCAACCGCGTCCGCGGCCGCGCCATCTCCATGATCTTCCAGGAGCCGATGAGCGCGCTCGACCCGGTGTTCACCATCGGACGCCAACTCAGCGAGACCATCCGCAGCCATTTCGACGTCAGCACGCGCGAGGCGCAGGAGCGCGGCATCGCCGCCCTGGATGCGGTCGGCATCCCGCTGCCGCGCCAGCGCTACTTCGAGTACCCGCACCAGCTTTCCGGCGGCATGCGCCAACGCGCCATGATCGCGATCGCCACCGTGTGTCATCCCGACGTGCTGATCGCCGACGAGGCCACCACGGCGCTCGACGTCACGATCCAGGCGCAGATCATCGACCTGCTGATCCGCCTCAGCGACGAGAACGGCATGGCCATCCTGTTCATCTCGCACGATCTGGGCGTGATCGCGGAGGCCTGCCATCGGCTGGTCACCATGTATGCCGGCCAGGTCGTCGAGGATGCGCCGCTGGACGATGCGCTGGTGCGGCCGCGCCACCCCTATACCGCCGGGCTGCTGGCCTCGATGCCGACGCGCCAGAAGGGCGCAAGGCGCCTGACCTCGATCCCGGGCCGGGTGCCGAGCCCGGCCGACATGCCCGACGGCTGCCGCTTCGCCATGCGCTGTACCCATGCGCAGCCGGACTGCCGGCGGGCGGCGGTGGCGCTGGTCACCACCGGGCCGGCGGCCCTGGCGCGCTGCCGGCGCGCCCACGAGCTCACCCTGGCCGGGGTCGCGGCATGAACGAGCGGGTGATCGCGATGCCTCGGCCGCCCGAGGGCGAGCGCACGCGGCTGGCGTCGGCCCAGGACCTGCAGGTGCATTTCCCGCGCCGCTCGGGCCCGCCGCTGCGCGCCGTCGATGGCGTGTCGTTCGACGTGGTCGCCGGCGAGACGTTCGGCATCATCGGCGAATCAGGCTCGGGCAAGTCGACGCTGGCGCGTGCGCTGGTGTGCCTGCAGCCGATCACCGGCGGAGCGCTGACGCTGTCGGGCCGCAGTCCGGCGAGCCTGTCGGCCGCGTCGCTGCGCCTGCTGCGCCGCGACTTCCAGATCATCTTCCAGGATCCGCGCGCGGCGCTGAACCCGCGCATGACCGTGCGCGCGCTCGTGGCCGAGCCTCTCGAGATCCAGAGCATCGGCACGCGCGACGGCCGGCGCGCGGCTGTGCTGGACCTGCTGGACCGGGTCGGGCTGGGGCCGGAGTTCGCCGACCGCTACCCGCACCAGCTCTCGGGCGGGCAGCGGCAGCGGGTCAACATCGCGCGAGCCCTGGCGGTGCGGCCCAAGCTGCTGGTCTGCGACGAGGTGGTGGCGGCGCTGGACGTGTCCATCCAGGCCGACATGCTGAACCTGTTCAAGGACCTGCAGGACGAGCTCGGCCTCACCTACGTGTTCATCACGCACGATCTGGCCGTGGTCGCGCATGTCAGCGACCGTATCGCGGTGATGTATCTCGGCGTCTTCATGGAGCTGGGCTCCAAGGCGCAGATCACCGAGCGGCCGCTGCATCCCTACACTCGCGCGCTGCTCGACGCCGCGCCGCAGGCGGTGCCGTCATACCGCCGTGTCCACCGCGAGCCGTTGCAGGGCGAGATCCCGAGCCCGCTCGCGCCACCTTCGGGTTGCCGCTTCCGCACCCGCTGTCCGCTGGCGGTCGAGGTCTGCGCCGCCTCCGTGCCGGCCTGGCGCGAGGTGCAGCCCGGCCACTTCGTTGCGTGCCACCGCGCCGGCGAGGCCATGGTGTCGACCGACGGCACCGATCTGCGCTCGCAGGGCGTGCGGTCGGCGGCACGGTGAGCGCGATGTCGGGCAACGCACGCTTCCTGTGGCGCCGGCTGTCGCAGTTCCTGCCGGTGATCCTGCTGGCCACGATCGTGGTCTTCGGCCTGGTGCAGCTGATCCCGGGCGATCCCGCGGTCACCCTGGCAGGTGAATTTGCGACCAAGGAGCGGATCGAGGAGGTCCGCCGGCTCTATGGGCTCGACCGGCCGCTGATGGTGCAGTACGGCGCCTGGCTGTGGGATGCCCTGCGCGGCGACCTGTCGCAGTCGCTGCTGTCTTCGAAGCCGGTTGCCGACCTCATCATCGACCGCTTTCCGGCGACCCTGATCGTGGTCGTGGGCGCCGTGCTGCTGTCGCTGGCGGTGGGCATCCCGCTGGGCATGGCGGCCGCGACCCGCGCCCGCAGCCGCTTCGATGCGGCCGTGATGGCGTTCTCGTCCTTCGGCGTGGCGCTGCCCAGCTTCTGGCTGGCGATGGTGCTGGTCTACTGGGTGGCGCTTTCCTGGCAGCTCCTGCCGGCGACCGGCTCGGTGCCGTTCAGCAGCGCGCCGGGCGATGCCATCGCGCACGCGATCCTGCCGGCCATCGCGCTGGCCGCGGCCGGCATCGCCGAGGTCAGCCGCCAGGTGCGCAGCGCCCTCATCGAGGTGCTGGCGTCCGACTACATCCGCACCCTGCGCGCCAAGGGCCTGCGGCGCTGGCGCATCCTGTGGCAGCACGGCCTCAAGAACATCGGCGTGACCCTGCTCACCGTGGTCGGCCTGCTGATCAACCGCCTGCTGGGCGCCACCGTGGTGATCGAGGCCGTGTTCGCCATTCCCGGCATCGGCAGCCTGCTGGTGCACGCCGCCATCAACAAGGATTTTGCCGTCGTCCAGGGAGTCGTCCTGGTCATGGTGCTGATCGTGATCTGCCTGAACCTCATAGTCGATTTCCTGTACGCGGCGATCGACCCGCGTGTGGCGAGGGGATGATGTCGCTGCGCCTCAGCCTGGGCCGTCCGGCCGCCATCCGCCGCCGCTTCGACCTCAGCAGCGTGCTCGCCATCTCCTTCCTGGCCGTGGTCGTGCTGGCGTCGCTGCTGGCGCCCTGGGTCGCGCCCTATTCGCCGATCGAGCAGGACTATACGCAGATGCTGGCGCCACCGTCGGCGGCGCATCTGCTGGGCACCGACGATCTGGGCCGCGACGTCTTCAGCCGCCTCATCCATGGCGGCAAGGCATCGCTGTTCGGCGCGCTGCTGGCGGTTCTGGTCGGCACGCTGATTGGTGTCCCGGTCGGCCTCATCGCCGGCTTTCGCGGCGGCTGGATCGACGACGTGATCGGCCGCCTGCTCGACACGCTGCTGTCGTTCCCCGCCATCGTGCTGGCGGTCGCCATCACCGGCGCGCTCGGCATCGGCCTCACCAACGGCATGATCGCGGTCGGGGTCGTGTTCTCGCCGGTGCTGGCGCGCCTGGCCCGGGCGCAGGCCATGGTGGTCAAGCAGGAGCTCTATGTCGACGCCGCCCGCAGCTTCGGTGCTACCAACACCCGCATCCTGTGGCGCCATGTGCTGCCCAACGCCGTGCAGCCGCTGATCGTGCAAGTGACGCTGATGCTGGCCGTGGCGCTGCTGGCCGAGGCCAGCCTCAGCTTCCTCGGGCTCGGCGTCCAGCCGCCGTGGCCGAGCTGGGGAGCGATGCTGACGCGCGCCTATCACTACATGGAGGCCGCGCCGGAGCAGATGTTCGCGCCCGGCCTGGCGATCCTGCTCACCGCGCTTGCCTTCAATGCGCTCGGCGAGACCGTGCGCGTGCTGCTCGATCCGACGAACTAGGCCGGGCCTGCGGCCACGACGAACCAACGAGGAGGGAACATGTCCAGCAACACGCAGCGTCCGGCAGCGGCGATCCGCCGGCGGCAGGCGATGAGCTATGGCCTGAGTGGCGCCGGGCTGGCGATGCTTGGGCTGCCCGGCATCGCCGCGCCGGCAGCAGCGCAGCAGGCCGGCGTGCTCCGGGTGTCGGCCAACGTGAACCCCTCGACGCTCGATCCGGCCACCGGCCGCAGCGGCGGCGATCACCAGTTCCTCTACCCGCTCTACGACACGCTCGTGGCGTGGGAGCCGACGACACTGGAGCCGCGGCCGGGGCTGGCGCAATCATGGACCTACAAGGACGCATCGACGGTGGTGCTGGAGCTGCGGCCGGGCCTCACGTTCCACGACGGCACGCCGCTCGATGCCGAGGCCGTCAAGTTCAACCTCGACCGCAACCGCAGCGATCCGAAATCGAACATCAAGGTCGACCTGGCCGGGGTGGAGAGCGTCGAGGCCACCGGCCCGACCACGGTCACGATCAAGCTGAAGCAGGCCGATCAGTCGCTGCCGCTGATCCTCTCGGACCGGGCCGGCATGATGGCATCGCCGACCGCGATCAAGGCCGGCGGCGGCAGCATCGACCGCGTGCCCGTCGGCGCCGGGCCGTGGAAGTTCGCGCGCTGGGACGACAACGCGCTGGTTGCCTACGAGCGCAACCCGACGTACTGGCGCAAGGGCATCCCCAAGGTCGACCGTCTGGAGATGAAGGTCATCCCTGAGGTCAGCACCGGTGTGCGTTCGGTGATCGCCGGTGAGAACGACGTGGTCGTCGCCGTCCCGGCCATCCAGAAGCCGTTGCTGGATCGCTCGGGCAAGGTGAAGGTGTTCACCACGCCGTCGCTCTATCTCTACATGATCTACCTCGACTTCTCCAAGCCGCCACTGAACGATGTGCGCGTGCGCCGGGCGATCAACCTCGCGATCGACCGGGAAGTCTACAGCAAGGTGACCATGGGTGGGCTTGGCCAGCCGGCGACGACGCTCTTCCCCAAGGAATATTGGGCGCATGATCCAGCGCTGGCCAACATCATCACCTACGACCCGGACAAGGCGAAGGCGCTGCTGAAGGAGGCGGGCAGCCCGAGCGTGACGTTCACGGGCGTCGCGTATACCGACCAGGCGGCGGTGCAGCGCCAGGAGGTGTTGATGGAGATGTGGCGGCGCGTCGGCATCAACCCGAAGATCCACAACGCGTCCGTCCCCGAGGCATCGCAGGCCTTCTTCTTCAACCGCACGGTCAACTCCATGCTGGCGGCGATCACGGCGCGTCCGGACCCGTCGATGGCGCCGTATACGATCTTCGGCAAGGACTCGCCCTACAACGGCGGGCACCAGGAGATTCCCGGTATGGAAGCGGCGCTGGCCGCCTCGCGCGTCGGCGCGACCCCGGCGGCCCGCAAGGAGGCACTGTCGAAGGTCCAGCGCATCGCGCTGGAGCAGGCGGTGTTCGTGCCGCTTGCATTCGACGTCAGCATCATCGCGCTCAGCAACAAGTACGCGGGCTTCCAGCCGAACTTGCTTGGCCGGCCGCGCTACGAGGAGATCGCGGCCGCGGGCTGAGCGACGCCGGACGTCAGGAGGGATCATGCGCAAGCAGACGCGGCCGGCAGCGATCAGCCGGCGACGGGGGATGCACTACGGCTTGAGCGGCGCCGGCCTGGCGATGCTCGGGCTGGCAGGTGCCGTTGGTTCGGCTGCGGCACAGGAGGGCGGGGTGCTGCGGGTGTCAGTCAATGCGAACCCCTCAACGCTCGACCCGGCAACCGGCCGTAGCGGGCGCGACTACCAGTACCTCTACCCGATCTATGACACGCTCGTCGCCTGGGAGCCGACGACGCTAGAGCCTCGGCCCGGTCTCGCGCAATCGTGGACCTACAGCGATGACACCACGCTCGTGTTGGAACTGCGGCCGGGCCTCACGTTCCACGACGGCACACCGCTCGATGCTGAGGCCGTGAAGTTCAACCTCGACCGCAACCGCGGCGATGCGCGATCAAACTTCAAGGTCGACCTGTCGTCGATCGACACGGTCGAAGCCACCGGCCCAGCCACAGTCACCATCAAGCTGAAGATGGCCGACCGGTCGCTGCCGCTCATTCTGTCCGACCGGGTCGGGATGATGGTTTCGCCGGCGGCGATCAAGGCCGGTGGCGGCAGCGTCGATCGCACGCCGGTCGGCGCCGGCCCGTGGAAGCTCGTGCGCTGGGACGACAATGCGGTCGTGCTCTACGAGCGCAACCCGACCTACTGGCGTCAGGGTCTTCCCAGGATCGACCGCCTGGAGATCAAGGTCATTCCCGAGGTCAGCACCGGTGTCCGCTCGGTGATCGCCGGCGAGAACGACATCGTCGTTGCTGTCCCGGCGATCCAGAAGCCGCTGCTGGACCGCTCGGGCAAGGTGAAGGTGTTCGCCAACCCGTCGCTCTACCTCTTCATGGTCTATCTCGATTTCTCCCGTCCACCGCTGAACGACCTGCGAATCCGTCAGGCGCTCAACCTTGCCATCGATCGGGACGTCTTCAACAAGGTGACGCTGGCCGGGTTGGGGCAGCCGGCGACGACGCTCTTTCCCAAGGAGCACTGGGCGCACGATCCGGCGCTGACGAAGGTCCTTGCCTACGACCCCGACAGGGCGAAGGCGCTGCTTAAGGAAGCAGGCAATCCGACGGTCACTTTCACCGGCGTCGCCTTCTCCGACCAGCCGTCCGTGCAGCGTCTGGAGGTGCTGCTGGAGATGTGGCGGCGCGTCGGCATCAACGCGAAGTTCCAGAACAAAACCGTGCCCGAGGGGTCGCAGACCTTCTTCTTCGACCGCAAGGTCGACAGCCTCCTGGCGGCGATCCCGGCCCGGCCGGACGTGTCGATTGCTCCGTTCACGATCTTCGCCAAGGGTTCGCCCTACAATGGCGGACACCAGGAGATCCCGGGCATGGAGGCGGCGCTGGCCGCCACGCGTACCGGCGCGACGCAGGCCGCCCGCAAAGTGGCGCTGTCGCAGGTGCAGCGCATCGCGCTGGAGCAGGCGGTGTTCGTGCCGCTGGCGTTCGACGTCAGCATCATCGCACTCAGCAACAAGTACCAGGGCTTCCAGCCCAACCTGCTTGACCTGCCGCGGTTCGACGAAGTTGCGGTGGCGGGCTGACACGGCGCGGCCGGGGAGAGACGCATGTTGGACAAGAGAATGCCGCCGCGCGACGAGTGCGTGATCCGCGACCTCATCGACCGGCGCGCCCGGGAGATTCCGGACGACGTCTTCTCGATCTTCGACGACGGCACGCAGTGGACCTATGGCCGGCTGCGTGAGGAGGCACGCAGCTGCGGCAGCGCGCTGCAGCGCCTGGGCGTGCGGCAGGGCGATTTCGTGCTGGTCTGGCTACCCAACGGCGCGGCCTGCATGCGCGTGATGTTCGGCCTCAACTATATCGGCGCGGTCTACGTGCCGATCAACACCGGCTACCGCGGCGGCCTGCTGGAGCACGTCATCGACAATTCGGGCGCCAGCCTGATGGTCGCGGACGGCCAGCTCGTCGAGCGGCTGGATGGCGTGAAGCACGCCGGCCTGCGTGACGTGGTCGTGGTCGGCGGTGATGCCGCGCCGGTGCCCGGCCTGCGGCCGCTCGACGCCGGCGCGCTGGTGGCTTCGGCCGACGCGCTGCAGGAGCTGGAGCGCGACATCGAGCCCTGGGACACGCTGTCGGTGATCTACACGTCGGGAACGACCGGCCCGTCCAAGGGCGTGCTGTCGTCGTCCCTGCATGTCCACGCCACGTTCCTCTCGAATACCTCAACGGCGCCGTCGGACCGCTCCCTGGTCACGCTGCCGATGTTCCATATGGGCGGTGCCGGCCCGATCTGGGGCGCGCTGATGCGCGGCGGCTCGTTCGCTCTGGTCGAGTCGTTCAAGACCGCCGAGTTCTGGTCGAAGATCCGCGCCTTCGGCATCACCCAGACCATCCTGCTGGGGGCGATGACGCCGTTCCTGCTGAAGGAGCCGCCTTCGCCGGGCGACCGAGATCATCCGCTGAAGAAGGTCGTGATGGTGCCGCTGAGCGATCAGCACCAGGAATTCGCCGACCGTTTCGGCGTCGAGGTGTTCACGGCCTTCAACATGACGGAGACCTCCTCGCCGCTGTTCGTGGGCCCCCATCCGCCGATCCGCGGCACCTGCGGCCGGCCGCGCGCCGGCGTGGAGGTGCGCGTCGTCGACGAGAACGATTGCGAGGTGCCGACCGGCACGGTCGGCGAGCTCATCATCCGCACCGACATGCCGTTCGCCCTCAATCACGGCTATCACAAGAACCCGGAGGCCACCGCCAAGGCCTGGCGCAACGGCTGGTTCCATACCGGCGACGCCTTCCGGGTCGACGACGACGGCAATTTCTTCTTTGTCGACCGCATGAAGGACGCGATCCGGCGCCGCGGTGAGAACATCTCGTCGTTCGAGGTCGAGAAGGAGATCGTCGCCCACGAGGACGTGCGCGACGTGGCGGTGGTCGCGGTGCCCAGCGAGTTCGGCGAGGACGAGGTGATGGCCGTGCTGAGCGCGGTGGCCGGCCGCGTCATCGACCTCCCGGGCCTGGTCGCGTTCCTGCGGCCGCGCCTGGCCCACTTCATGGTGCCACGCTACTTCCGCATCATTCCTGACCTGCCGCGCACGCCGACCGAGAAGGTGCAGAAGCACCTGCTGCGCAGCGAGGGCGTCACGGCCGACACCTGGGATCGCGAGAAGGCCGGCATCGTGCTGAAGCGGGACCGGCTGACACGCATATCGGCGGCTTGAGGAACGAGAGCAGCATGAGCAGCACGACGACCGTTGACGAGCTGGGCCAGCGCCGCCGCAAGGTGCGCGCCATGGGCGGCGAGGCCAAGCTCAAGGCCCGACGCGACCAGGGCATCCTCAATGCCCGCGAACGCATCGAGCTGCTGTGCGAGCCGGACAGCTTCGCCGAGATGGGCGAATTCGCCTATTCGGCGCGCAGCGAGGATCGCGAGCGGACACCGGCCGACGGGATCGTGACCGGCTTCGGCCGGGTCGACGGGCGCGACGTCGCCATCGCCTCGTTCGACCTCACCACGCTGGGCGCGTCGTCGGCGGCGATCAACATCCGCAAGCTCGGCTTCCTGAAGGACAGCGCCTCGCGCGCCGGCATCCCCTGTGTATTCCTGATCGAGTCGGCGGGCGCGCGCATGCCCGACATCCAGGGCGCCGTCGGCATGGGCCGGATCGGGCAGATGTCGAGCACCAACCGGGTGCGTGACGTGCCGTGGGCCAGCGCCGTGCTTGGCCCGTGCTACGGCATGGGCACCTGGTATACCGTGCTGGCCGACTTCGCGGTGATGCGCCGGGACGCGGCCTTCTCCGTGTCGAGCCCCAAGGTGACGTCGGTGGCGCTGAGCCAGGAGGTAACGCCCGAGGCCCTGGGCGGCGCCGACGTCCATGCCGACGTGACCGGCCAGATCGACCTGGTGACCGATACCGACGCGCAGGCCATCGATGCTCTGCGGCGCTTCCTGTCGTACCTGCCGTCCAACAGCGCCGAGGCGCCACCGCGTGCCCGGGCGCCAGTGCAGGCGCCGCCGCCGGCCGTGGTCGAAGCCCTGGTTCCCGTGGCGCGCAACAAGGTCTATGACGCGCGCAAGCTCGTCGAAGGCTTGGCCGATATCGGCTCGGTGATGCCATTTCGCGACAGCTACGGCCGCACGCTGCATACCGCCCTGGCGCGGCTGGATGGCCAGCCGGTGGGCTTCATCGCCAGCAATCCCCTGCGCAAGGGCGGCGCGATCGACGGTCCGTCCTGCAACAAGATGACCGAGTTCGTCGTGCTGTGCGACAGCTTCAACATCCCGCTCGTGCTGCTGGCCGACACGCCCGGATTCCTGGTCGGCCTGCAGGCCGAGCATGACGGCGTCGCCGGCAAGATCATGAACAACCTGCGGGCGCTGGCGCTGTCGACGGTGCCGAAGATCGCCGTCGTGGTGCGCAAGAGCTACGGCCAAGCCTATCTGAACCTGGGCGGTGGCGTTGCCGATGCGCTGGCGGTGATGACCACGGGCGAGGTGGGCTTCGTCGATCCGGCGGTGGCCGTCAGCGTGGTTCACAACCGCCGCGCCGACGACGGCGATGGCGACTACGCGGCGCTGGTCGACCAGATGGTGGTCAGCAACTCGCCCTTCGAGCTCGCCGGCATCTTCGCGGCGCACGCCGTGATCCGGCCCGGCGAGGCCCGCGCCTGGATCATCCGCATGCTGGAGGTCTATCGCCGGCGCAGCCATGGCGGTATCGGCCAGCACCGGCTGGCCACCTGGCCGACGAGCCTGTGAAATGCGCTGGTCTGTCACGGCGCTTGCGGTTTGACGGCCGATGATCCCCGGTTGTAATCGGCAGCCCGGCGTCGCACCGCATGAGCCGCGGCAAGGGAACTTCTGACGTGGCCCGGATCAAGCTCAGATGGAACGGCGAGGTCGAATCGTCCGAGGAGCAGCAGCGGCTGAAGCGTCGCGTGATCTTGCGCGAGGCCGGCCGGGCCTTCAACGAGCGCGGCTTTCACAACGTGTCGCTCGACGAGGTCGCGCTGGAGCTCGGCATCTCCAAGACGGTTTTCTACTACTACTTCAGGAACAAGAACGACGTGCTGCTGAGCTGCGTCGAGATCGGCTTCGAGCTGGCCGAGGAAGCCCTGCGGGCGGCCGAGACCCAGGAGGGGACCGGGCTGGATCGGATCGCGACGTTCGTACGGACTTACGTCGAAGGCATCAATTCCGAGCTCGGCACCTGCGCCGTGTTCTCCGAGCTGAACTCGCTGCATCCGGACGACCTGAAGAAGGTGCGCAAGCGCCAGCGGATGTTCGGCCGCCGCGTGATGAAGCTGGTCACGCAGGGCATCGCCGACGGCAGCGTGGCCGTCGAGGATGTGAAATCGGCGGCCGGCTGGATCATCAGTCCGCCGCTGATGATGCCGCGGGTGCCGGAGTTCTGGCGCGACCGCAGCGGCGCGCAGCTTGCCACCTGGTATGCCGATTTCGCGCGCCGCGCGCTGATGCCGCCGCGCGGCTGATGCCGTGCTAGGCTGCCGCGATGCGGCCGCCGGCACCTACGCGTCTCACGGCCGCGGCCGTGGCCCTGCTGGGACTGCTGGCCGCGGTGCCGGCGCTCGGCCAGTCGCCGGGCCCGCAGGAGCCGGAGCACGAACAGGATCGCGAGCAGCGCTGGCTGATCCCGGCCGATGACGGCTCCGGCCGGCTGATGCGCACCATCGTCTATCGGCCGCCGGGCGAGACGCCGCGGCGGCTGCTGGTGATCAACCACGGGGCGCCGACCAGCGGCGCGGCGAGCGCGCCGCAGCCGCGCTTCGCCAATGCCGCGCCCTGGTTCGTGGCGCGCGGCTACGTCGTGGTGGTGCCGCAGCGTCGTGGCTATGGCGCGACCGGCGGCCGTCAGAACGAGTCGTACGGCCATTGCGACAATGCCGACTTCCTGGGCGCCGGCCGCGAAGGTGCGCGCGATATCGCGGCTGCTGTCGCCTTCATGCGGCAGCAGCCTTTCGTGCGGCCGGACGGCACCGTGATCGCTGGCCACTCGGCGGGCGGCTGGGCCACGCTGGCCTATGCCGGCCGCAATCCGCCCGGCGTGGTGGCGATGCTGAATTTCGCCGGCGGCCGCGGCGGGTGGCGCGACAACCTGCCCAACTACAATTGCGCGCCGGACAATCTCGTGCGCGCGGCCGGCGAGTATGGCCGCACGGCACGGGTGCCGTCCTTATGGATCTACGCCGAGAACGACTCGTTCTTCGGTCCCGCCCTCAGCCGGCGCATGGTCGATGCCTACCGCAATGCCGGCGGCATCGCGACCTATGTGCTGACGCCGCCATTCGGCCAGGACGGCCACAGCCTGTTCGTTGCGCGCAGCGGCGTGGCCGTCTGGTCGCCGACCGTGAAGATTTTCCTCGACCGCCATCCTTGAGGCGCGCCACCGTCCATGCCATAGCGCCGCCAGCAAAGGGGTCGACAGCATGGCATGGCAGGGCAGGACGGTTCTGGCGGTGGTGCCGGCGCGCGGCGGCAGCAAAGGTGTGCCGCGCAAGAACATCGCCGAGGTCGGGGGCCTGTCGCTGATCGCGCGTGCCGCTGCGGTGATCAAGGCGCTGCCCTGGATCGACCGGGCGCTGATCACCACCGACGATCCCGAATTCGCGGCCGAAGCGCGCCGGCACGGGCTCGACGCGCCCTTCCTGCGCCCGCCGGAGCTGGCGACCGACACGGCCATTGCCGTGGAGGTCTGGATCCATGCCTGGCTCGCTGCCGAGGCGCAGCACGGCATGCGCTTCGACACCGCGCTCTACCTGCAGCCGACCAGCCCCTTCCGCACGCCGGCGCATGTCGAGGCGACGCTGCGGGCGATGCTCGAGGGCGGCCACGCGGCGGCCTGCACCGTCAGCCGTGTGCCGGGGCACTTCACGCCGCCCAAGCTGCTGCTGCGGGACGAGGCCGGGGTGATCGCGCCGTTCTCGCCCGACGCGCGCCTGCACAAGAACCGCCAGACCATACCGCCCTATTGGTACCGCAACGGCTATTGCTACGCCGCCCTGCGCCGCACGGTGGTGGACCAGCGGCAGATCGACGAGGCGGATTGCGTCGGCGTGCCGGTCGATGGCCCGATCGTCAACATCGACGACCCGTTCGAGCTCCAGGTCGCGCGTTGGATGGCATCGCAGGGAGGGGTGTGATCCAGCCGCACACTGTCATCCCGAGCGCAGCGAGGGATCTCCTGTGAATAGCGCGCAGTGCGTCTTGCCGCGGGAGATCCCTCGCTGCGCTCGGGATGACGTTGATGCCGACCGCGCCTTTCCGCCGCCGCTACCCGAGCGATCCCGGATCGAGATTGGCGCCGCACACCAGGACACCGACCTTCTCGTCCGCTGCCGGGGTGTAGGCGCCGGACATCAGCGCGGCCAGTCCGGTGGCGCCGGCCGGCTCGGCCATGACGCGCAGCTCGCTCCACAGGGCGCGCTGCGCCGCGCGCACGGCGTCGTCGCTGACCAGCACGCTGCGGGCGACGCGGTTGCGGGCGATCTCGAAATTGGGTGCGCCGATGCGGCTGGCGCCCAGGGCGTCGGCGGCCAGGCCGCTGATGTTGACGTCGACGGGCTGCCCGGCAGCCAGGGCCGCATGCAGGGTCGGCGTGCCCTCGGTCTCGACCGCCACCACCTTCACCCGCGCGCCGCACCACAGCGCGCAGCCGGCGATCAGGCCGCCGCCGCCCACCGCCACCAGCAGCGTGTCGAAGGCCGCCTGCAGCTCGAACTCCAGCGCCGTCGTGCCGGCGCCGACAAAGACCTCGGGATCGTCATAGGCGCCGACGGTGAGCGCCCCGGTCTCCTGCGCCCGCGCTTCGCTGGCGGCCCGGGCCTCGGCGTAGACGGCGCCGACCTGGTGCACGACGGCGCCGTAGCTGCGCAGCCGCTCGACCTTGGCCGGGGCCGAGATGGTGGGCACGAAGATCTCCGCCCGGTGGCCCAGCGCCCGCGCCGCGTAGGCCACGGCGGCGCCATGGTTGCCGCCCGAGGCGGCAATCACGCCGGCCGGTCCCGGCGCGCTCACCAGCAGCTTGTGGAACGCACCGCGGCCCTTGAACGAGCCGCTGTGCTGCAGCGATTCAAGCTTCAGGGCCAGCTTGTGCTCGAGGCCGAAGGCGCCGGCCGGCAGATCGATCGCCGGGGTGTGGCGGATATGCGGCTTGATGCGCACATAGGCGGCGGCGACGGCATCGGACGAGACCGTGCGAGCGACAGGTGTATCAGGCATGGCCCGGTGTTAGCCGGTTCCGGCGGGGCCGTCCATGGGGGGCCGCCGCCGTTCGGCTGCCATCAGCTGCTGCAGCTTGCGCTGCTCCCAGTCCGGCGCCAGCAGGCGCAGCGGCCACTCGAATGCCGAGGCGGCCTGGACCGTGATCGCGATGCCCCAGCCCAGCAGCGGCCAGATCGCCCAATAGCGGTGCCCGTTGACCAGGTTGATCAGGTGCAGCAGGGCATTGACGCCGATATAGACAGCGAGGTGGCGGTAGAAGGCCTTGAGCATCGCCAGCCGGCGGTGGGCGCGGCGCGCGATCTCGAATTCGGCGGCGTCCGGGAGCTGCGGCATCACGCAGCCTCCATCACCCGGCCGGTCCGCAAGGCACGCCGGTAGCGCAGCAACAGCCTGGCCAGCCACCCCAGCCCGATGCCGGCAATGGCGCCGCCGATGGCGGCGGCGGCCACGATCCAGGTCAGGTCTGCCGCCAGCGACGGCTGCCGGCCGACGGCGACGCCCATGGCGTAGCGCACGACGAAGATCGACAGGCCCAGCGCCATGGGGAACCAGCTGCCAGCCAGCTGCAGCTGGCCCTGGCCGGATGCGACGCTGAGGCCGCGCCGGGCGGCGATCAGCCCGCCCAGCGGCGCGGCCAGGCAGGCGGCCAGCAGCCAGGCGGGAACCGACAGCGCCGGGTGGGCCGTGCTCATGGCGTTGAACAGCGACACCGAGACCGCCACCGCGGGCAGGATCGCCAGCCGGACCGGTGCGACGGTCTGCACCTGCAGGCCGCGCCATCCCAGCCATAGCACCAGGGCGAGCAGGCCCCAGACCCAGACCGGGGTATGGAGGAATGTCTGAACGATCGCGGTCGTCATGTGGTGCGCCTTGCGTCGGTGGATAGCCCGGCCGGTATGCGCGGCCAGCGGCGGACGGGGCCACGGCAAGTTCGTGGAAGCGCTGGTGTTTTGCGCCAAAGATCGGCATTGATCGCTTCGCGATGCGCCAATCGACGTTCTTTCAAGCGCTGCCGTTCCAGCTTTTGTGCATGTCGATTGCCGCCATCGTGCTGGCGATGATCGGTCCCTACGGCACCTATGTCGACCTGCCCCTGCCGGTCCGCCTGGTCTATTGGGCGCTGAGCATGGCCTGTGGCTGGTTCCTGATGATGGGGCTGGCCATGGCCATCAACCGGATCGAGCCGCTGCAGGCCTGGCCGGTGGCTGGCCGGATGGCATTGGCCGGCGTGCTGGGCGGCGTGCCCATGGCCGGGATCGCCTGGACGATCGAGGCCCTGTTCCGGCGTCCGTTGCCGCTCGCGGCCGTGCCCGAGCTGCTGATGAACACCACCGTGCTGACCGTCGTGCTGGCCATCGCCATCGGCCAGCTGGTCGAGCTGCGCCTGCAGGCGCGGGCCGGCGCGGCCGAGATCACGGCGCCGCCATCGCCGCTGGCCGAGCCGTCTCCGCCGCCCGCGGCCGGCCCGGCGCAGGAAGCGCCGACCCTGCCTGTCGCGGCCGCGCCGGCCGGGAACTTCCTGCGCCGCCTGCCGCCGGAGCTGGGGCGCGACCTGCTGGCCCTGGAGATGGAGGATCACTACGCGCGCGTGCACACGATGCGGGGCAGCACGCTGATCCTGATGCGCCTGCGCGACGCGGTGGCCGAGCTGGGCGGGGGCAGCGGCCTGCAGGTGCATCGCTCGTGGTGGGTGGCGCGGGACGCCGTGGCGGACGTCGAGCGCGCCGCCGGCAAGCTGACCCTGGTGCTGCGCAATGAGCTGCGCGTGCCGGTGAGCAAGACCTATCGCGAGGCGGTCAGGGCCACCGGCTGGGACGGGCCACGAGGCGCCTCCCACGGCTGATTCAGTCGACCGTCGCGCCCGACGCCTTCACGACCTTCGCCCACTTCTCGATCTCGGCCCTCACGAACGTGCCCAGCTCGGCCGGCGAGGAAGTGATCACCTCGAAGCCCGCCTTGGCGGCCACATCCTTGACCTCCGGCAGGGCCATGGCCTTCAGGATATCGCCGTTGAGCCGGGTCACGATGTCGGCCGGCATGCCGGCCGGCGCGAACAGGGCGAACCAGGCATCCGATTCGAAGCCGGGGAACAGCGTCTCGGCCACGGTTGGCACACCGGGCAGGGCCGGCGCGCGCGCCTTGCCGGTGGTGGCCAGCGGCCGCAGCTTGCCGGCGCGGATCTGGCCGATCACCGACGGCATGGTCTGGAAGCTCGTCGACACCTGGCCGCTGACCAGGTCCTGCACGGCCGGCGCGGTGCCCTTGTACGGCACATGCGTCAGGTCGATCTTGGCCAGGCCTTTGAACAGCTCCATCGTCAGATGCGAGGCCGAGCCGTTGCCGGTCGAGGCATAGTTCACCTTGCCGCCCTGGGCCTTGGCCCAGGCGACGAAGCCACGGATGTCGGTGGCTGGCACGTCGGGGTGCACCACCAGCACATGAGTGACCCCCGCCACCAGGGCGATCGGCGCGAAATCCTTGGCCGCATCGTAGGGGTGGTTCGGGAACAGGCTCTGGTTCGTGGCGTGGGTGGCATTGTTGCCCATCACCAGTGTGTAGCCGTCGGCCGGCGCCTTGGCGACGAGGTCGCTGCCCAGGTTGCCGCTGGCGCCCGGCTTGTTGTCGACGATCACCTGCTGGCCCAGCGTCGCCGTCAGCCGCTCGGCAATCACGCGGGCCAGGACGTCCGTGGAGCCGCCGGCCGGGTACGGCACGACCAGGCGGATCGGCTTGGCCGGCCAGGACTGTGCCCGGGCCGCGGGCGCAGCAGCCAACAGGCTGAGGCCGGCAAGGAACGAACGGCGGTGAAACGGCATGAAGAACCCCAAGAAAACCCGGAAATCACAGGCGCTGTCGCCTTAACATGCGCCGCCCGTAGTGACCTCGGTGGATTTTGCGCGTCGGGTTTTCGCAGGTGGGCTTCAAGGCGGCTGTAGCGCGCGTGCTGGACAACAGCTGGCATCTGTGGTGCGGGTAGCGCACCGGCGCCCTCTTCCCGCCCGATTCTCGGTCGAACGTAACGTCATGCCGGTCGTTTGTTTCGACCGGCTATTTTCGTGATGACCGCCGCCGATTATCCCATCGCCCTGCCGCCGCGCCACGCGCTGCACGAATATCGGATCGAGCGGGTGCTGGGCCATGGCGGCTTCGGCATCACCTACCTCGCCGTCGATTCGACGCTGCGCAAGAAGGTCGCGCTGAAGGAGTATCTGCCGGCCCAGTTCGCCGTGCGCGTCGAGGGCGCCACGGTGATGCCACGCACGCGCCGGCTGGCGGACGACTACCGCTGGGGTCTGGAGCGCTTCCTCGACGAGGCGCGCACCCTGGCACGTTTCCGTCACGTCAACATCGTGCCGGTGCTGCGGTTCTTCGAGGCCAACGGCACGGCCTACATCGTCATGGAATACGAGGAGGGGCGGCCGCTGGCGGCCTTGCTGGCCGGTCCGGGCCGCCTGCCGCCGGTCCGGGTCCGGGCGCTGCTCGATGGCCTGATGGACGGGCTGGCGCAGATCCATGCTGCCGGCTTCCTGCACCGCGACATCAAGCCATCCAACGTCATCGTGCGCGCCGACGGCACGCCGGTGCTGATCGATTTCGGCGCGGCGCGGCAGGCGCTGCTGCGCGGCGGGGCCACGCTCACCAGCATCGTCACCCCGCGCTATGCGCCGCTGGAGCAGTACCAGGCCGAGGCCGAGCAGGGGCCGTGGACCGACATCTATGCTCTGGCCGCCGTGGCGCGGCACGCCATCACCGGCGAGCCGCCGCCGGAAGCGCCGGGGCGGGTGCGCAAGGATCCGTGCCGGCCTTTGGCCGACGGCGACATCGCCGGTTACGGCAAGCCGTTCCTGGCCGCCATCGATCACGGCTTGGCCGTGCATCCCGAGGATCGGCCGCAGACGATCGCCGCCTGGCGCGAAGCGATGGGCGTGCCGCCACCCCATGTTGCGCCGGAACCGGACACCGCGGCCGAAGACGTGCCGGCCGCCGCCCGCACGCGCCTGATGTCGGCGCCGTTGACCCAGGCCGTGCCGGCGCCGCGGGCCGCGGCGGCGAAGGCGGCGGTGATGCCGATCCGTCTGGGCGGCGCCGACGACACGCACCGCGTGCGGCCGGCGGTGCCGGTTCCGCCGCGCCGCTCCGGCCGGATGCTGGGCCGCTTGCTGAGCCTTGTTGTCGCCACGGCTGTGCTGGGGGCCGGCGTCTATGCATGGCAGAAGCTGCCGGACGGCAGCGATGCGCCGCCGCGGCCTGACGCCAAGCCGCCGTCCAGCGCGACGGCGCCGCCGCCGGTTGCCGTGCCGCCGTCGACCAGGACAGCAGGCACCCCCGGTAGGCACATGCCGGAGTCCAAGGGCGACCCGGTGCCGCTGCGGCCGCCGGCCAACCCGGAACCGCCCCCGGGTCAGATCGGGTCGATCGATGACCTGCTGCGTCGCGGCGATGCGCCGCCGCCGGCTGCTGCGCCGGTGTCGGCCACGGCCAAGGCCGGGCGCGACAGGGTGATGGAAACGACGCTCCAGGCTGCCACCCAGGCGAAGGCGGCAGCCGATCTTGCGGCGCAGGCCCAGCGGCGCGCCCAGGCGCGCGCCGGCGATGCCCGGATCCGGGCCGCCGAGGCCGGCAAGCCCGACCTCGCGGCGGTCGAGCATCTGACCTTCGACGATGGCTCGAGCTATGCCGGCCAGCTCGCCGACGGCCGGCGCGGCGGCCTGGGCGTGGCCGAGCTGCGCGGCGGCGAGCACCAGGCCGGCGACTGGAAGGCCGATCGTCTCGATGGCCTGGGTGTCCTGCAGGCCAGCGATGGCCGCGGCTACGAAGGCGAGTGGCGCAACGGGATGCCCGATGGCGTCGGCATGTTCAAGCTGGGGCCCGACGAGCGCTATTTCGGCGAGGTGAAGGGCGGCCAGCCGCAGGGTGCAGGGGTGCGGGTGCTGGGTGACGGGCGCGAGACGACCACGCTCGCCGGCATGTGGCAGAACGGCGTGCTGGAAGGCCCGGGTGTCGAGACGACGTCCTCGGGCTGGCGCTACGAGGGTGGCTTCCGCGGCGGCAAGCGCCACGGCCCCGGCACGCTCACGGCGCCCGACGGCAGACGCTTTCACGGAACGTTTGTCGATGGCGTCGCTGACGGCTACGGTGTCTCCGTTGCACCCGATGGCCGCATGTCGTCGGGCGAGTGGCGTGCGGGCAACCTGGCGCGCGCCGACGACTAGGGGAAGCCGGCGCGCGTCGTCGGCACGGCGACGCACGAGGGCTGCTTGACGGAAATTGTCGTCGCGATATTGGCGATCGCGCTGGCATTGGTGCTGGTCAGCGTGCTGCTGCCGGTGGCCGAGCGCCTGCGCATCCCCCACACCGTGCTGCTGGCTGTCCTGGGTATCGCGCTCGGCGTCACCGGGGCGTGGCTGGTCGGTGAGACCGAGCGGTTCGGCCTGCTCGGTGATTTCTTCGAAGGGTTGACCGCGGTCGGCGTCAGTCCTGCGGCATTCCTCTACATCTTCCTGCCGCCACTGCTGTTCACCGCCGGCCTGACCATCGACGTGCGCCGTCTGTTCGACGAGATGTCGGCGGTGCTGCTGCTGGCGATCGTGGCCGTGTTCGTCTGCATCGGGGTGGTGGGCGGTGTTGTCCACGCCGTGACGGGCATCGATATTTTCGTCTGCCTGCTGCTCGGCGCCATTGTCTCGACCACCGACCCGGCGGCCGTCATCGGCATCCTGCGCGAGGTCGGCGCGCCCAAGCGCCTGTCGATCCTCGCCGAGGGCGAAGCGCTGTTCAACGACGCCGCGGCCATCGCCACCTTCACCATCCTGATCGACGTGCTGGTGCATCACATCGTGCCGGACGCGGCCGCTCCGGGGCTCGACTTCCTGCGCGAGTTCGTGGGCGGCATCATGCTGGGCATCGTGCTGGCCCATGTGGCGCTGTTCATCGTCACGCGCCTCGGCGGCTCGATCACCGGCCTGGCCTCCGTCACCGTCGGCCTCGCCTATGTCGCCTACATCCTGGGCGACCAGTACCTGCACGTATCCGGCGTGGTGGCCGTCGTGGTGGCGGCGCTGACCCTGGCGACGCTGGGGCCGACGCGCCTGCAGCCGCACCAGTGGGAAGCATTGCGCCATACCTGGCACCAGCTCGAATTCTGGGCCAACTCCCTGATCTTCCTGCTGGCCGCCATCGTGGCGGTGCGGGTCCTGGCCGGCATCCGCTGGTGGCACCTCGTCGCCGTCGCGGCGCTCTACATCGCCGCCTTCGGCGCCCGTGCCCTGGTGCTGTTCGGGCTGCTGCCGGTGCTCGAGTTCTTCGGCCGCGTACAGCCTGTCGACCGCCGCTACAAGACCATGATCGTCTGGGGCGGCCTGCGCGGCGCCGTGACTGTGGCGCTGGCCCTGGTGGCCTACGGCAATGACAGGCTGCCGCAGGACGTCCGCGATTTCGTGGCCATCATCGCCACGCTGTTCGTGCTTGCCACCCTGTTCATCAACGCGCCCACCCTGCGACCGCTGATGCGCTTCTTCCGCCTGAACGAGCTCGACGAGACCGACAAGGCCCTGCGCGACCGGGTGCTGCTGCTGTCCTGGGCATCGGTGGCGGCGCAGGTGCGCGACGTCGCCAAGGTCTATGGCGCCGACGCCGACATCGCGCAGCGCCTGCCGCACCTGGAAGCCGGCGATGCCGCGATGTCGGCGGGGGGCGACATCGCCCTGCCGATGGACAAGCGGATCGCCTACGGGTTGCGCACGCTCTGCGCCCGCGAGCGCGAGCTCTATCTCTGGCGCTTCGGCCAGCAGTCGATCTCACGGCACATCGCCACCATGCTGGTGGTCGACGCCGACCGGCTGATCGACCAAGTGCAGACCGATGGCGTCGCCGGCTACGCGCTGGCGCTGCAGCAGGACGTCATGCTCGATCGCGGTTTTCGCATCGCGCTGTGGCTGCACCAGACCTTCGGCCTGGAGAGGCCGCTTGCCGACCGCCTAGCCGATCGCTTCGAGACTCTATTGGTCGAGCGCAGCGTGATGCACGAGCTGATCGACTTCAACCGCGCCGACATGGCGGACCTGCTGGGCGAGCCGGTCGCCGACAAGCTGCACGCGCTGCTCGACGAGCGGCTGCAGGGCATCGATGGCGCGCTCAAGGCATTGTCGCTGCAGTACGGTGACTATGCCGACACCATTCGCGCCCAGCACTTGCAGCGCATCGCGATCCGCCTCGAGTCGGCGGAATACGACCGCCAGCGCCGCAACTTCGCCATCAGCCAGGAGGTCTATCGCGACCTGCAGCATGCCCTGCAGGAGCGCCGTGCCGAGGCAGCGCGTCGTCCGCCGTTGCGGCTGGGCCTCAAGCTCACCGCGATGGTCGAGCGCGTGCCGCTGTTCGCGGGCTTGGCGGCCGGCGAGGTCTCGGCGGTCGGCAGGCTGCTGCGCGCCCGCGTCGTGCTGCCGGGGCAGAAGATCGTCACCCGCGGCGAGCGCGGCGATGCGATGTACTTCATCGCTGCCGGGGTCGCGCAGGTGAAGCTGGCGATGGGCGACGTCGAGCTGGGTGAAGGCGCCTTCTTCGGCGAGGTGGCGCTGCTGGAGCACAAGCCGCGCAACGCCGATGTCGTCGCCAAAGGCGTCTGCCATCTGCTGCGGCTCGACGCGCGTGATTTCCGCCGCCTGCTGGCTGCCCGTCCTGACATGCGCCAGGAGATCGAGAGCGTGGCCGCGCAGCGGCGCGGCTAGCTCATGTGGGAGCGCCGGCTTCCAGCCGGTTCATGATTTCGGCGCTTCGCGCCGATGCCGGCTGGAAGCTGGCGCTCCCGTCCATGTCTGGTCGCTGATGCGCCTGTCAGCGCAGCGAGGATCGCCTGCGAGGGACGCACGGGCTCCATTCATGGGAATTTTCTCACGGAAATCGTGGCCATCGGCCCGGTCACCAAAAAATCTTTGTTCACTTGAATGATTGTTCTCAGGAAATGAGCGCTCATCTTAAAAGGCAAAAAAAGGTTTGCTATCAAGCTATTGGGCGTTAAAACTGCCGTTGCATTTCTGCAACACCTCCCCCGCAGCGGAGTGAAGCGTTCATGACGGCCGCAAAGTTTGTAACGGCGTTGCTGGCGTTCGGTGTCGGCATGTCGATCGTTTCTTCCGGAATGGCGCAGTCGACGGCATTGCCGCCGGCGGTGAAGCAAGCTCCCCCCAAAAAGGTCACAGCCAAGCGGGCGGTCGCGACGGCGCAGAAGCCGGTCACCAAGCCTGTGGCCGCTTCCCGCAACGTCAAGGGCACGGCCACCCGCCCGGCGACGGTCGCGAAGACGACGGGATCGAAAACCGCTGTCGGCAAGCCGGGCCAGCAGGTGGCGGCGCGGCAGGTCGCGCGCGGGCCGGTGGCGCGGGCCAATGGCGGGCGGGCGATCAGCTCGCGGGCGCCCTCGACGCTGCGCAGCACGCGCTTCGGCGCCGTGCCGGTGATGCCTTCGCTCTATGCTCCGCCGCAGGAGAAGCTGCCGCCGCCGCCCGATGACGGCAGCCCGCGGACGCTGTCGTTCTATTCCGTCAACACCCAGGAATCGGTCACGGTCACCTACCGGCGCGACGGCCGCTATGTGCAGTCCGAGCTCGACAAGGTGAACGCGTTCCTGCGCGATTCGCGCAACGGCGATCAGGTCCAGATGGACCCGCAGCTGTTCGACGTGCTGTGGCACGTGCAGCGCAACCTGGGCACGGACGGCCCCTACCAGGTGCTGTCGGCCTATCGCTCGCCGGAGACCAATGCCTGGCTGGCCAGCGCCAGCCGCGGCGTGGCCTCCGACAGCCTGCACATGCGCGGCCAGGCGATGGACGTGAAGCTGCCGGGCTTCTCGCCGTACCAGATCCGCGAGGCGGCGCGCGCGCTGGGCCTCGGCGGCGTCGGCTACTACCCGCGTTCAGGCTTCGTGCACCTCGACACCGGGCCGGTGCGCTACTGGTGATGCCGCGCTTGGATGCGCGCAAACAAAAAGGCCGGCGGATGCCGGCCTTTTCTTTTGCCGTCGCGCCGGCTCAGCCGACGTGGCTGCGCAGCATCCAGGCCGCCTTGGCGAGCGCATCCATCCGCTCGATCATGAGGTCGCCGCTCTCGGCATCGCCCAGACTCTCGGCAAGCTCGCGCGCCACGCGGCAGCGCTGCACCAGGCTGTCGTTGTCGGCCGCCAGCTGCTCGCACATCTGGCTCCAGCTCTCGCCGCCTTTGGCTTCCGTCAGAGTCGCGATCTTGCCGTAGACCGCGAAGCCGCCCGGTGCCGGATAGCCCAGCGTGCGGATCCGCTCGGCGATCTCGTCGACGGCGGCGTGCAGCGCCTCGTACTGGCCACCGAACAGGGTATGCAGCCCCTGGAAGTTCGGTCCCGTCACGTTCCAATGGAAGTTGTGCGTCTTCAGCGCCAGCAGGTAGTGGTCGGCCAGAATCGGCCCCAGCGACTCGGCGACCTGCTTGCGGGCGTTGTCGGACAGCCCCAGGCTGACAGCAGCCATTTCTTGCTCCTTCTTTTCTGTTGCCTGCTCCAATGTAGTGCCGATTTCCGGGGGCTCAACCGCGACGTTCGCGCACGGCGGAATGGTTGCCGCGGAGGTGATGCATGACAAGCAAAGTGTGGCTGGATATGCGCGCCGCCCTGAAGCCGCCGTCGCGGGGGGCGCAGGGCTGACGGCAATGGAGGCAGCGATGATGACATGGAAGGAGCATGTTGAAATCGTCGAAGGCGACATCACCGCGCTCGATGTCGATGCCATCGTGAACGCGGCCAACGAGACGCTGCTGGGCGGTGGCGGTGTCGACGGCGCCATCCACCGTGCCGCCGGGCCAGGGCTGCTGGCGCAATGCCGCGCGCTCGATGGCTGCCTCACCGGCCAGGCGAAGATCACCGACGGCCATGACCTGAAGGCGCGGTATGTCATCCACACCGTCGGCCCGATATGGCGCGGCGGCAGCCATGGCGAGGCCGCGCTGCTGGCGTCGTGCTATCAGACGTCGCTGGCGCTGGCCGATGCGCACCGGCTGCGCTCGATCGCCTTTCCCGCGATCAGCACCGGCGTCTACGGCTATCCCTGGGAGGGGGCCACCCGCGTCGCGATGACCGAAGCCGGTGCCTACCTGAAGGCCGAGGGCTCGATCGAGCGGCTCATCTTCTGCTGCTTCGGCCGCCCGATGTTCGACCTCTACCAGCGCACGCTCGCGGCGGCGTGACGGGACTACTGGCCGTAGCGCTCGTGCGGCGCGCTCAGATAGGCCGCTTCGCCGAGGGTGTCCATCCGGCCCAGCGCCGCGTTGCGGTGCGGGAACCGTCCGAAGCGCACCACGATGTCGCGATGCCCGACGGCATATTTGAAGGCGCCCGGCCGGCTCACCGGCCACAGCAACCCGACGCAGCGATTCTGATCGCCGCGCGACTCGCTGTGGTGGAACGGCATGTACAGGAAGGCGCGCTGATAGGGCGGCAGGCGCTGGTCGAAGCCGCGCACCACCGCGGACCGGGCGACACGCCGGGCGCGGGCGTCGCCGGAGAAGGCGCGCGGGCTGCCGCGGAACACATTGCGCGTCATCTGGTCCAGCAGCAGGCACAGCGCCAGCGCGCCGCGCGGCGACGACGCCAGATGGTTCAGGCGGCCATGCAGCGCCTTCTCGATATCGGCCCCGAAGCGGCGGGCGATATCCGCATCGATGGCCGGCGTGCCGTTGAACCACATGGCACGGTCGCGGCCATGGCCCGGATCATCCGGCGGCAGGAACCAGTAGTCGAGAATGCGGGAGGCGAGGCCGGCCATTCCGGATCGGTATCAGGGATCGGGCAATGGCGCTATGCTCATGATCGTCCCTGACACTTGGTTCCCTGGATCCCATGCGCGCCGTTCGCAACGTCCTCTTCATCATGTGCGACCAGCTGCGCGCCGATCACCTGTCGTGCGCCGGCCACCCGCATCTGAAGACACCCAACATCGACGCGCTGGCGCGCCGGGGCGTGCTGTTCCCGCGTGCCTATGTGCAGTCGGCGGTGTGCGGACCCTCGCGCATGTCGTTCTACACCGGCCGCTACATGTTCAGCCATGGCGCGACATGGAACCGCGTGCCGCTGAGCGTGCGCGAGAAGACGATCGGTGACTACCTGCGGCCCGCCGGAATGCGCGTCGCGCTGGCGGGCAAGACGCATGTGCTGCCCGACCTGGACGGGCTGGAGCGCTACGGCATCGAGGCCGGCTCGGCGTTCGCCACCTTGCTGCGCCAAGGCGGCTTCGAGGAGCTCGACCGCTATGACGGTCATTCGCCGCCCGGCGGCGAGAGCGGCTACCCGGCCTTCCTGCGCCGGCACGGCTACCGCGCGGATGACCCGTGGAGCGAGTTCGTGATCGCCGCCGATGGTCCTGATGGCGAGACCCTGTCGGGCTGGCACATGCGCAACGCGCGGCTGCCCGCCCGCGTGCAGGAGGCGCACTCCGAGACCGCCTATATGACCGACCAGGCGCTGCGCTTCATCGAGGCGCAGGGCGACAAGCCCTGGTTCCTGCACCTGAGCTACGTCAAGCCGCATTGGCCCTATATGGCGCCGGCGCCGTATCACGCGCTCTACGGGCCGCAGGATTGCCTGGTGCCGAACCGTAGCGCCGCCGAGCTCGAGGACCAGCATCCGGTGCTGGCGGCCTATCGCCAGCACGAAGAGTCGGTGAGCTTCAGCCGTCCCGATGGCCCCGCGACGGTGCGGCCCACCTATATGGGGTTGATCGCGCAGATCGACGATCACCTGGGCCGCCTGTTCGCGGCCATGGAGCGCCTCGGCCGCTTCGACGACACCTTGATCGTCTTCACCGCCGACCACGGCGATTTCCTGGGCGACCATTGGCTGGGCGAGAAGGAGATCTTCTACGAGGAGGCGGTGAGGGTGCCGTTCATCCTGGTCGATCCCGACCCGGCGGCCGCGGCGGCGCGCGGCACGGTCGACCGGCGCTTCGTGGAAGGCGTCGATGTCCTGCCCACCGTCCTGGACGCGCTCGGCCTGCCGCCGGCGCGCCATCTCATCGAAGGGCGCTCGCTGCTGCCGCTGACGCGGCCGGGCGCGGCGGCGCCGGCCTGGCGCGACGCGGTCTTCTCGGAGCTGGACTACGCCTTCCGCGAGGCGCGCCGCCTGCTGGGCCGCCACCCGCGCGACTGCCGCGCCTTCATGGTCCGCACCGAGCGCTGGAAATATGTCTGGTGGCTGGATTTCCCGCCGCAGCTGTTCGACCTTGTCGAAGACCCGCACGAGATGGCCGATCGCGGCCGCGATCCCGGCTACGCTCAGGTGCGCGATGAGATGCAGGCCCGCCTGTTCGACTGGATGCGCGGGCGCAAGACGCGGGTGACGGTCGACGATGCCTATGTCGAGGCCCGCACCGCCAGCCACAAGAAGCACGGCATCTTTTTCGGTGTCTGGTAGGGCGCGTGTTGAAACCACGGCGATCGCCGGTGGCCTGGTGTCGCGGGATCGCCAAGCGGGACAGGTGATGAGCCTACTCTTGAAGCAGCAGCGTGGCCGGCGCAGGGCGGTTTCGTGGCGTTCCGGCACGGCCATGTGATCGGCATGCGGTATATGCAGTGGCTGAACGCGTTGTCCTTGCCGTCGCCGCGATGTACGGTGCCGCCGCGTTGCGTGCCGCAGAGGCCGTCCGTGTTCAGCCGTCGTCACTTCTTCGCTTCGACCCTTGCCGCCACCGTGCCATACGGTGCGCCCCTGCGCGCGCAGCCGGTGGTCGAGCACCACTTTCTGATCGGGGCCGGGCCGATCGGCGGCACCTATTTTCCGGTGGCCGGCCTGATCGCCACCGCCATCAGCAATCCGCCCGGCGGCCGTCCCTGCGAAGCCGGCGGCAATTGCGGCGTGCCCGGCCTGGTGGCCGACGCGCTCGCGACCCAGGGCTCGGTCGAGAATTTGCGCAAGATTGCTGATGGCAGCATGGAGTCCGGCCTGGCCCAGGCCGATGTCGCGTTAGCGGCCTATAAGGGCGAGGACGCGTTCACCGGCCGCGCGCTCAGCGGGCTGCGCGCGATGGCGAATCTTTTTCCGGAGACCGTCCACGTGGTGATCCGGCGCGGCTCCGGCCTGGAGAGCATCGCCGATCTGCGGGGCCACACCGTTTCGCTGGGCGAGCGCGAGTCTGGCGCGCTGTCGATCTCGCAGCGGCTGCTGTCGGCCTTCGGCGTGGGCCGGCGGGACATCGATGCGCTCTACCTGTCGCCGCAGGCGGCCAGCGGCCGGCTGCGCGAGGGCACGATCGATGCCTTCATCATGATCGCCGGCCAGCCGGCGCCGCTGCTGAGCGCGATGGCGCAGCAATCGCCCATCGACCTGCTGCCGGTGCCGGCGCCGGTCGTCGAGCGCATGCGCGAGACCCAGCCCGACATCACCGAGACCACGGTCGCGGCCGGCCTCTACGACGGCATCGACGCGCATCCCTCGATTGCGGTCAACGCGCAGTGGCTGGTGGCCGAGCGCGTCGATCCCGACATCGTCTATGGCAGCTTGCGGGCGTTGTTCCATCCCGCCATGCGCGGCCGGCTCGACCGCGGCTCGCCGAGCGCCGCCGCGATCCGGGTGGAGACAGCGCTCGATGGCCTCACCGTGCCGCTGCATCCCGGCGCGACCCGCTTCTACAAGGAGCGCGGCCTGATCAAGGATTGAGGCCGGGCCGCGCCGCTCCAGCGGCGCATCATGGTCGCCGGCAAGGCCAAGCCACATCAACCACAGCAAGACGCCGCTGGAGCGGCGCGGCCCGACCAGATCACCGGAACTCGTACTCGGCGACCAGCCAGGGCTCGTGACGGGCGGCGTCGCACCATTCCTTCATGGCGTCGTGCCCCATCACCGCATCGCTGTAGCGTTGCGCCTCGCTGTCGAGCTTGACGCCATAGGTGCGGAAGCGGGTGACGATCGGCGCGAACATGGCGTCGGCGACGCCGAACGTGCCGAACAGGAAACCGTCGTCGCGGGGCGAGGAGCCGGCGAAGCGCTTGCGGCAGTCAAGCCACATGCCGACGATGCGCTGCACCTGGGCCAGCACCTCCGGGGTGTGGCCGTGACCGGGAAAGGAGGCGCGGATGTTCATCGGCATCTCGCGGCGCAGCTCGGCGAAGCTTGAATGCATCTCGGCTGCAACGGAGCGCGCGACCGCGCGCGCTGCCGCGGCCTCCGGCCATAACTTGGCTTCGGGCCTCAGCTCGTGCAGGTACTCGCCGATCGACAGTGAATCCCAGATCGACAGGCCACCATGGGTCAGCACCGGCAGCAGGCCGGATGGCGAATAGCGCGCCACCTGCGTCTTGCTGTCCGGTTCATAAAGCCGCACGAGAACTTCCTCGAAATCGATTCCGGCCGCCTTGCAGACCAGCCAGCCGCGCAACGACCACGACGAATAGTTCTTGTTGCCGATCACCAGGGTGAATTCGCTCATCACGTCCTCGCCGCGACTTTGCACATTGCCAGCGCGACCGATTCCCGATCATGCTGGGGGTTCGTCGCCGAACATAACAACACGGAGGATACCGTGTCGCTGCCGTTTCTCGACCGTGCGCCCGCTGCTGTCCCCGTGGCGGTCGTGGCACCATCCGACTGGACGGCATGGCTGAAGCGGCAATCGGCGCCGGCGCGGACATGGTTGCAGGCGTCGGGTATCAGCGGCAAGTCGGGCGATTTCGCGCTGCTGCCCGGCGACGAGGGCCGCGCCCAGCTCGCAGTCCTGGTGCGCTCGGCCACGTCGACGATGTGGGATTATGGCGCGCTGGCAGGCAAGCTGCCGGCCGGCGACTATTGCCTCGTCGGCGACACCGCCCCGGTCTCGACCGCCGATGCCTGCATCGCCTTCGCGCTCGGATCATGGCGGTTCACGCGGTACCGTGGCGACGTCAAGTCGCAGCCGCGGCTGGTTTGGCCCGCGAAATGCGACCGCGGCGCCGTCGAGCGCACGGTGAACGGCATCTGCCTGGCGCGCGACCTGATCACGACGCCGTCCAACGACATGGGGCCGGCGGAGCTCGCCGCGGCGGCCCGGCAGCTGGCGCGCCGGCATCGGGCGCGCTTCTCGGTCATCGCCGGCAACGAGCTGCTGCGTCGCAACTATCCCGTGATCCATGCCGTTGGCCGCGCCTCGACACGCGCACCACGCCTGGTCGACATCGTCTGGGGCCGGCCGAGCGCGCCCAAGGTCACGCTGGTCGGCAAGGGGGTCTGCTTCGACTCGGGCGGCCTCGACCTGAAGCCTGCGTCCGGCATGCTGATGATGAAGAAGGATATGGGCGGCGCGGCCACGGTGCTGGCCGCCGCTGCCATGGTGATGGCGGCGCGCCTGAATGTGCGCCTGCGCGTGCTGATTCCGGCGGTCGAGAACAGCGTCTCCGGCAACGCCTTCCGGCCGCTCGATGTCATCAAGTCGCGCAAGGGCGTCACGGTCGAGATCGGCAACACCGACGCCGAAGGCCGCCTGATCCTGTGCGACGCACTGGCCGAGGCGGCGCGGGAGGAGCCGGCGCTGATCATCGACGTTGCGACCCTGACGGGGGCTGCGCGCGTCGCCCTGGGGCCCGACGTGCCGGCGCTGTTCAGCAACGACGACGAGTTGGCCGACTCCTTGCTCAAAGCCGCCAAGGAACGCGAGGATCCGCTGTGGCGCCTGCCGCTGTGGCGCGGCTATCGCCGCTTCCTCGACAGCAAGGTGGCCGACATCAACAACGCCGGCCAGTCGCCGTTCGGCGGCGCCATTACCGCCGCCTTGTTCCTTCAGACTTTCGTGCCCGACTCCGTGCCCTGGGCGCATATCGACACCATGGCCTGGAACCAGACCAGCCAGCCCGGCCGTCCCGAAGGCGGCGAGGCCATGGGCGCGCGCGCGATCTACGGCATGCTGGCGGCGAAATACCCACCCCGGCGGTGACGCAAGGGCCGGGCCGCGTCGCTCCAGCGACGCTCATGGCAATCGGTCGGATGAGCGCCGCTGGAGTGGCGCGGCCCGACCCTTGTCATCGCTGCACCCCGAACGGAACCGCCCGCCGCGGCGCGACATCGGCGCGGCGGGTGCGCCAACAGGTGCAGATGCCGGCCAGCGTGCCCATCACCACCTCGCGCAAGGCGGCAAGCGCCAGCTTGTCGCCGCGCAGGGTGTAGACGAGCGCTGCCGCGACGCCGGGCGAAAGGCGGCTGCCCCACAGGAGCTGGTACAGCATGATCGCCGCGGCGCGGTGCGCCGGCCAGTACTCGAGGTGCCCCAGGGTCGCGTTGTGGATCAGGTCGCGCAAGGCACCCTGATCGAGCTGGTTGCGCTGATCGGAGTCCGGACGCACCGAAGGATAGTGGTCGACCAGCACGGCCGGGTCGTAGACCAGGGTCCAGCCGGCCAGCCGGATGGCGCCGCCGAACAGCGCTTCGTTGGCGACTTGCGCTCCCCGGCCGCGCAGGCGCCGGTCGAAGCGCAGCGCGCCTATGGCGCGGCGACGGAAGGCCATGCAGACGCCCTTCAGCGCTTCGACCTCGCGCGCCGGTCCGACGCCGCAATTGTGGTTGCCCTCGACACGGCCGTACCAGGTGCTGACGCCGACACGGGTCCGCGGCGGCCAGTCGTCCTTGCGGTTGTCCTGGAAGATGCGGTCGCGGCCGCCGACGCCGCCCACGCGTGCATCGGCCTGGAAGTGGCCCGCGATGCGCTCCAGCCAGTCGGGATGCGGCGCCGCGTCGTCATCGGTCATGGCCACGGCCTCGCCGACGGCATGCTCCAGGCCGATGTTCAGCGCCGCCACGACGCCGGGCACGTCCACGACGTGCACCTGCATCGCCAGGCCGCCGGCGTCGTAGCCGGCCAGCAGCGCGGCCGTGGCGCTGTCGCTGTCGCGGCGCACGACATTGACGCGCGCGGCCGGCAACGTCTGCCGCTTCAGCGCGTCCAGGCATTGCCGCAGATCGTCGGGCCGCTTGTAGGTCGGCACGATGACCGTGATGTCCATGTCAATAGCCGGCATTCCGGTCGATCAGGTTGACGAGCGCCGCGCCGGCGCGCAGGCGACGCACGTTCTGGGCCACGCTTTCGGCTGCGGTGCGCGGATTGGTCGGCCCGGCGATATGCGGCGTCACCTTGATCTTCGGGTGCGTCCAGAACGGATGGTCGGCCGGCAGCGGCTCGGCGTGGAAGACGTCGAGCGCCGCGCCGGCGAGATGGCCGCTGTCCAGCGCCGCGATGAGGTCGTCGTCGACCACATGCCCACCGCGCGCCATGTTGATAAAGAAGGCGCCCCGAGGCAGCAGGGTGAACGCGCGCGCGTCCAGCATGCCGGCGGTCTGCGGTGTCATCGGCAGCACGTCGATCAGGATGTCGGTGCGCTGCAGGAAGGCCGTGAGCCCGGCGGCGCCGCTGAAGCATTCGATGCCGTCGATGGCGCGCGGCGAGCGGCTCCAGCCGGCCGTGGCGAAGCCCAGCCCCGCGATCTTGCTTGCGGTGTCGGCGCCGATCTCGCCCAGGCCCATGACGCCGACGCGGCGGGTGGCGGTGTCGGTGAACGGCACCTCGTGCCAGCGCCGCTGGCGCTGCTGCGTGCCGTAGGCTTCCATGTCGCGGTGATGGTGCAGCGTCCAGTAGATCGCGTACTCGGCCATCTGTCCGACCAGGCCGGGATCGATGACCCGCACGATGGGCACGTCCGGCAGCGCCGGATCGACCAGCAGGTGGTCGACGCCCATGCCCGTCGAGACGATCAGGCGCAGGTTGGGCAGGCGTGCCAGCGCACCAGGCGGCGGCTTCCAGGCCAGCGCGATCGCGATGTCCTGCGCATCGCCGATGTCCGGCCAGGCGCGCAGGTCGATTGCCTCGCCCAGCGCGGCGCCCAGCCGCTGGCGCCAGCCGTCGGCGTCGCCGCCGCCCTGCGCATCGGAGACATAGGCGAAGGCGGCGGACATCGCCGGGCCGCTCACTGCGCCACGACGCCGGCGTCGGCGCCGATCGGCTCGAGGTTGAAGGCGGCCGCGATCAGCGCCTTGGTGTAGGGCGTCTGCGGCGCTTCGAAGATCTGCCGGGCCGTGCCGCGCTCGACCACCACGCCGCCCTGCATCACCATCACCTCGTCGGCCAGCGCGCGCACCACCTTCAGGTCGTGGCTGATGAAGAGATAGGCGAGCTTGTGCCGCGCCTGCAGGTCGCGCAACAGATCGACGATCTGGGCCTGCACGCTCATGTCGAGCGCCGATGTCGGCTCGTCGAGCACGACGAAGCGCGGCTTCAGCACCATGGCGCGTGCGATCGCGATGCGCTGGCGCTGGCCGCCCGAGAACTCGTGCGGATAGCGGTCGCGCATCGATGGGTCGAGGCCGACCTCGCTCAGCACGTCGTCGACGAGCTGCCGGCGTTCCGCCGGGTTGCGGGCGATCCCGTGCACGTCCAGGCCCTCGCCCACGATCTGCTCGATCGACATGCGCGGGCTGAGCGACCCGTAGGGATCCTGGAACACGATCTGCATCTCGCGGCGCAGCGGCCGCAGCTGATGCGGCGGCACCGTGCGCAGGTCGCGCCCGTCGAAGCGGATGGTGCCCTCGCTGCGCTCCAGCCGCAGCAGGGCCAGGCCCAGAGTCGTCTTGCCGGAGCCGCTTTCGCCCACCACGCCCACGGTGTGGCCGGCGCGCAGCTCGATCGACACCCCGTCGACCGCCTTGATGTAGCTGACCGTGCGGCGCAGCAGGCCGCGCTTGATCGGGAAATGCACCTTCACGTCGCCGGCGGCCAGCACCACCGGCGCATCGGGCGCGCCGGCCAGCGGCCGTCCCTTGGGCTCGGCCGACAGCAGGTGCTTGGTGTAGGTATGCGAGGGCTGGTCGAAGACCTGCGCCACCGGCCCCTGCTCGACAATCTCGCCCTTGCTCATCACGCAGACGCGGTCGGCCATCTTGCGCACGATGCCGAGGTCATGAGTGATGAACAGCAGCGCCATGCCGTAGCGCTTCTGCAGGGTCTTCAGCAGCTTGAGGATCTGCGCCTGGATGGTGACGTCCAGCGCCGTGGTCGGCTCGTCGGCGATCAGCAGGTCGGGCTCGTTGGCCAGCGCCATCGCGATCATGACCCGCTGCCGCTGCCCGCCGGAAAGCTGGTGCGGGTAGGCGTCCAGCCGCTTGGCGGCCTCGGGGATGCCGACCTGCGTCAGCAGGTCCAGCGTGCGCGCCCGTGCCGCGTCGCGTGTCAGGCCCTTGTGCAGCAGCAGGGTCTCGCTGACCTGACGCTCGATCGTGTGCAGCGGGTTCAGCGACGTCATCGGCTCCTGGAAGATCATGGCGATGCGGTTGCCGCGCACGGCGCGCAGCGCATCGGCCGGGGCGCCGATCAGCTCCTCGCCGCGGAACTTGATGCTGCCGCCCGGGTGCCGCGCCATCGGGTAAGGCAGAAGCTGCAGGACGGACAGCGCCGTCACCGACTTGCCCGAGCCGGATTCGCCGACCAGGGCCAGGGTCTCGCCGGCCGCGATGGTGAAGGACACCTTGCGCACGGCATGCACGGCGGCAGCGCCGGCGCCGAAATCGACGGACAGGTCGCGGACCTCGAGCAGCGGTCCGGTCTGGGGGGTGTTGGAGTCAGCGGCTGGCATCAGGCGAGGGTCTTGCGCGGGTCGAACGCGTCACGCACGGCTTCGCCGATGAATATCAGCAGAGTGAGCATGATGGCGACTACGAAAAAGCCGGTCAGGGCCAGCCAGGGTGCCTGGAGGTTGTTCTTGCCCTGCAGCAGCAGCTCGCCCAGTGACGGCGAGCCCGCCGGCAGGCCGAAGCCCAGGAAGTCCAGCGCAGTCAACACCGTGACCGAGCCGGCCGCGACGAAGGGCATGTAGGTGAGGGTCGAGACCATGGCGTTGGGCAGGACATGCCGGATCATGATCGTGAGGTCCCTGGCGCCCAGGGCCCGGGCGGCCCGGACATAGTCGAAGTTGCGTGCCCGCAGGAACTCGGCACGCACCAGCCCGACCAGGGCCGTCCAGCTGAACAGCAGCATGATCGCCAGCAGCGAGAAGAAGGTGGGTGCGACGATGCTGGCCATCAGGATCAGGATGTAGAGCTGCGGCAGGCTCGACCACAGCTCGAGGAAGCGCTGGAACAGCAGGTCGACGAGGCCGCCGAAATAGCCCTGGACCGCCCCGGCGGCGATCCCGACCAGGGAGCTGAAGACCGTCAGGATCAGGCCGAACAGAATGGAGATGCGCAGGCCGTAGATCAGCCGGGCCACGACGTCACGCGCCTGGTCGTCCGTGCCCAGCAGGTTGCGCGCCGTCGGCGGCGTCGGCGCCGTCATCCCGAGATCCCTGACGGCATTGAAGTAGTTGTAGGGGATCGGCGGCCACAGCGCCCAGCCCTTGGCATCGATCTGACGGACAATCTCCTTGTCGGCGAAATCGGCGGTGATGCCGAGGTCGCCGCCGAATGTCGTATCCGTGTAGTCGTGGAAGATCGGAAGATAGAAGGCGCCGTCGTAGCGCACCAGGATCGGGCGGTCGTTGGCGATCAGCTCCGCGAACAGGGTCACGAGGAAGATCACGCTGAAGAGCACCAGGGACCAGTAGCCGCGCTTGTTGGCGCGGAAGATCGCCAGCCGCCGTCGGGTGAGGGGCGAGAGGGTCATGCGCCGCGGCTTTCGAAGTCGATGCGCGGGTCGACCAGCACGTACATCAAATCGCCGATCAGCCCCATGATCAGCCCCAGCAGCGAGAACACCCAGAGCGTGCCGAAGATCAGCGAGTAGTCGCGGTTGATGGCGGCGTTGAAGCCCAGGTATCCCAGGCCATCGAGCGAGAAGATGACCTCGATCAGCAGTGAGCCCGTGAACAGCACGGCGATGAAGGCGGCGGGGAAGCCGGCGATCACGATCAGCATGGAATTGCGGAACACGTGGCCGTAGAGCACGCGGCGCTCGCTCAATCCCTTGGCGCGGGCCGTCTGCACGTACTGCTTGCGGATCTCGTCCAGGAACGAGTTCTTGGTCAGCATGGTGAGCGTCGCGAACCCGCCGATCACCATGGCCAGGATCGGAAGGGCCATGTGCCAGAAATAGTCCAGGATCTTCTCGCCCAGCGGCAGGCTGGACCAGTCCGGCGATACCAGCCCCTGGCGCGGGAAGATGTTCCAGTAGCTGCCGCCGGCGAACAGCACGACCAGCAGGATGGCGAAGAGGAAGCTGGGGATGGCGTTGCCGACGATCACCACCGACGAGGTGGCGATGTCGAAGCGCGAGCCGTCGCGCACCGCCTTGGCCACGCCCAGTGGTATCGAGATCAGGTAGATCAGCAGCGTCGTCCACAGCCCCAGCGATACCGAGACCGGCAGCTTGGAGATGATGGCGTCCAGCACCGGCTGGCCGCTCAGCGAGCTGTTGCCGAGGTTGAAGGTGGCGTAGTTGCCCAGCAGCAGCAGGTAGCGCTCATGGATGGGCCGGTCGAAGCCGTACTGCTTCTTGATGCGCTCGATCACCTCCGGCGGGATGCCGCGGGCGCCGCGCGAGGTGCCGGTGTCGCCGGCCTGGGCGCTCGGGCCGCCTTCGCCGCCGCCGCTGAAGCGCGCCGTCGGGTCACCGGCGCGGCCCTGCAGCTGGGCGATGGCGCGGTCGACCGGACCGCCCGGCGCCGCCTGGATGATGAAGAAGTTGAGGGTGATGATGCCGAGCAATGTCGGCACCATCAGCAGCAGCCGGCGCAGGATGTAGGCGGTCACGGCCGAAATCTATCACAGCGTCGGCTGGAAGTGCGGCCCATCGTCAGGTCTTGCGCTCCGGCGGGGTCTGGCCCAGCGTCTTTTCCTTTTCCGGGTCGAGCCACCATGTCTCGATGCCGCGCGGCTGGTATTTCGCCGTCTTCTCCGGGCGCCCGAACTTGTTCCAGTACGCGATCCAGAACGTGGTGGAATAGTACTGCGGCACGATGAAGTAGTTCCACAGCAGCGCCCGGTCCAGCGCCCGGCTGCGGGTGACCAGGCTGGGACGGTCCGGCGCGGCGATCACCGCCTCGATCAGCTTGTCGATCGCCGGATCGGCGATGCCGATCAGGTTCTGGCTGCCCTTGGTCTTGGCGGCGGCGGAGCCCCAGTACTCGCGCTGCTCGTTGCCGGGCGACAGCGACTGGCTGAAGATCACGATCGTGGCGTCGTAGTCGAACTCGTCCATCCGCTTCTGGTACTGCACCGGGTCAACCGTGCGCAGCCGCACGTCGATGCCGACCCGGCCGCACCATTCCTTGAACGGCAGCGCGAAGCGCTCCAGCCTGGGCGCGCCCAGCAGCAGCTCGAACGACAATTGCTGGCCGTTCTTGACGTTGGTCATCTTGCCGCTGCGGACCTCCCACCCGACCTCCTTCAGCAGCGCGATCGCACGGCGCATGCCCTCGCGGTTGTTGCCCGAGCCGTCGGTGACCGGCAGCTTGAACTCCTTGGTGAAGAGCTCGGGTGGCAGCTGGCTGCGCAGCGGCTCCAGCAGCGCCAGCTCGTCCTTCGACGGCAGGCCCTTGGCCGCCAGCTCGGAGTTGAAGAAATAGCTGTCGATGCGGGTGAACAGGTTCCAGGACAGCGCCTTGTTGAACCATTCGAAGTCGACGAGATGCACGAAGGCTTCGCGGAAGCGCCGGTCCGTGAACATCGCGCGACGCAGATTGAAACCGATGCCCTGCATCGGCAGCGTGCTCTCGTGCTTCAGCTCGACCTTCTGCACGGCGCCGGATTTCACCGCCGGGAAATCGTATGACGTCGCCCACAGGCGTGACGTGAACTCTTCGCGGTAGTCGACGTCGCCGGCCTTGAACGCCTCGAACGCGACCTGCTCGTCGCGATAGTAGTCGTAGCGGATGGTGTCGAAGTTGTAGCGGCCGCGGCTGAGCCACAGATCCTTGCCCCAGTAGTCCTCGACCCGTCGCATCACGATGAAGCGCCCGGCCTCCAGCGATTCGACGCGATAGGGGCCGCTGCCCAGCGGAATCTCCAGGCTGGCTTGATCGAAGGCGCGGCTCGCCCACCAATGCTTGGGCAGCACGGTCAGCTGGCCGATGATCACCGGCAGCTCGTGGTTGTCGCCGCCGCGGAAGCTGAACTTCACGCGGCGCTGGTCCAGCGCCTCGGCCGCCACGACGTCGTGCCAGTACACCGCGTAGAGGGGCTGTCCCTTCTCCTTGAGGATGTTGAAGGAGAAGACGACGTCGTCCGACGTCACCGGCTTGCCGTCGTGCCAGCGGGCGTTGGCGCGCAGGGTGAAGATGACCCAGGCGCGGTCGGGCGGCGTCTCGATCGTCTCGACCAGCTGTCCATACTCGGTCGAGACCTCGTCGTAGACCGTCTCGAGCAGCGGCTCGTAGATGCCGGCGACGCCGCGGGCTGCCGTGCCCTGCAGGATGAAGGGGTTCAGCGAATCGAACGTGCCGCCCGCGGCGAGTCGGATCGAGCCGCCCTTGAGGGCGTCGGGATTGGCGTAATCCAGATGCTTGGCGTCGGGCGGATAGCCGGGCTCGCCATGGATGGCGATGCCGTGCGAGACGATGGTCTTGCCCTGGGCCCGGGCGCGCGACGGCGCCGGCAAGGCTGCCGCCGCGGTCAGGCCGGCCAGGACGGAGCGGCGTCGAATTCCAGGCAGAAACATGCGCGCGGCCTCCCAGGTCGGGTACAGCCTACGGGGTCAATATGGTGAAACCAAGAGGCTGATCTCACGATGGCGTCAGATCGGGCGTCGGAAGCGTCGCGCTGCTTCGTTCACGTCGCGGCTTTGCCGGCGGCGCCGCCCGCGAGCATGGCCAGCGCCGCCGCATGCACGGCCGCGTCGCCGGCGGCGATCACCCGGCCGTCCGACTCCTTGCCCAGTGGCCGGCCCTGCCAGTCGGTCATGCGGCCGCCGGCGCCTTCGATCACCGGCACCACGGCGCAGAAATCGTGCAGCATCAAGCTGGCCTCGACCACGAGGTCGACCAGTCCGCACGCCAGCAGGCCGTAGCTGTAGCAATCGCCGCCCCAGCGGAAGAGCTTGACGCTGTCGGCCAGGGCGCGGTGCGGCCCCCGCATGTCGCCGGGGAACATCAGCGGCGCGGTCGAGTACATGTAGGCCTTGGCGAGCGTATCGCACGTCCTGGTCGTGATCGGCTTGCCGTTGAGCGTCGTGGGCCGCCCCGACACGCCCAGCCAGCGCTCGCCCAGGATCGGCTGGTCGATGATGCCCAGCACCGGCCGGCCATGGTGCAGCAGGCCGATCAGCGTGCCGAACACCGGCATGCCGGTGATGAAGGCGCGCGTGCCGTCGATCGGATCGAGCACCCAGGCCCAGGCCGCGTCCATGCGCTCGCTGCCGTGCTCCTCGCCCCAGATCCCGTGGTCGGGCACGTCGCGCGCCAGGATCGCGCGCATCACAGCCTCGGCCTCGCGATCGGCGATCGTCACCGGCGAGTCGTCGGGCTTGTCGTCGACACCCACCGGCGTGCGGAAATAGCGCCGCACGACCGGCCGCGCCGCATCGGCCAGGCGGTGGGCAAGCTCGATATAGGAGTCGGGGACAGCCATGGTCACTCCACCCGGTGCGCGCCGTGCCGGTCGCGCACCGGGCGACTGGCGCTACTTCAGCGACTTCAGGAAGGCGATGACGTCGCCGCGGTCCTTGTCCTTGGGCAGGCCGACGAACGCCATCTTGGTGCCCTTGACGAAGTTGGCCGGCTTGAACAGGAACTCGTTGAGGTCCTCATCCGTCCACTGGCCGCCCTTGCTCGTCATGCCCGACGAGTAGGAGAAGCCGTCCAGGTGCGCCTTCTTGTTGCCGGCGATGCCGAACAGGTTCGGGCCGACCTTGTTGGGTCCGCCCTTCTCGCTGGTGTGGCAGGTCGTGCACGCCTTCTTGAAGATGGCTTCGCCGGCCGCGGCGTCGGTGCCGGTGGCAGGCGGCGCCTTCGCGGGCGCGGCCTCGACGGCGGCCGGCGTAGCGGCCGCCTCCTTGACCTCGATATGCGGCTTCTCCGGGATGTGCGGATGAACCAGGGCGTTCGAGACCTTGCCAATGACCATGATGCCCAGGCAGGCCGCGAGCACGGCACCGGCGATCTTGTTGAATTCGAACGAGTCCATGGTCCCCTTCCGGACGCGCAAAAAGTACTGCGGCGACGCTCGGCGCCACCGGTGACGGCATCGCGTCTACCACAATCACCGGACGGGCAGTAGTATTCTGTCGCTGCGCTTCCGCGTGGCGCGGCATGTCGTCGCAATTGTCCGCTAACTCACTATTTTCTCACGCGAATTCATGGCCCAGCCAACCGCCTCCGGAGCCCGCCGCCCGATCGTCATGATCCCGGCGCGGCTGGCGTCTACCCGCCTGCCCAACAAACCGCTGGCCGATATCCACGGCGCGCCGATGATCGTCCATGTCTGGCGCCGCGCCATGGAGGCCGATGTCGGGCCCGTCGTCGTGGCCGCGGCCGAGGCCGAGATCATCGACGTCGTCGTCGCCGCCGGTGGCCGCGCCGTGCTGACCGATCCCGCCCATGCCTCGGGATCCGACCGCATCCACGAGGCGCTGCAGCAGGTCGATCCCGATGGCGTCCACGACGTGGTCGTGAACGTCCAGGGCGACCTGCCCACCCTGGCGCCTTCCGTCGTGCGCGCGGCGCTGGAGCCGATGGTCGATGCTGCCGTTGATATCGCTACGCTGGCGGCCGAGATCCGAACCGACTACGAGCGCGCCGCGTCGCAGGTCGTGAAGGCGGTGGCCGGCTTCGCGCCGGGGCAGACGATCGCCCGCGCCCTCTATTTCAGCCGCACCCAGGTGCCGACCGGGGAGGGCGCGCTTTACCACCATATCGGGCTCTACGCCTATCGCCGCGCCGCGCTGCAGCGTTTCGTGGCGCTGCCGCCGGGCGTGCTGGAGCAGCGCGAGAAGCTTGAGCAGCTGCGGGCCCTGGAAGCCGGGATGCGCATCGACGTGCGCCTCGTCGATACGGTGCCGCTGGGCGTCGATACGCCCGACGACCTGGAGGAGGCGCGCCGACGCCTGGCGCCGTAGCGCTTGGCGACCCCGCATCCGGTGCTTGCGCTGGCGCCATCGGTGAATTCCCGCTAGAGCAGCGCCCCTGAAGCAACGATTGCCGGATCCGTCATGGCTGCCCGCCGCAAGACCACGCCTCGCCCCAACGACACCATCGCGTTTCAGGGCGAGTTCGGCGCCAATTCCGACATGGCGTGCCGCGCGGCGTTTCCCTACATGACGACGCTGCCGTGCCCCACGTTCGAGGCGGCGATGGAGGCGGTGCGCCGCGGTCGCGCCGCGCTGGCGATGATCCCGGTCGAGAACTCGATCGCCGGCCGCGTCGCCGACCTGCACAGCCTGCTGCCGCATACCAACCTGCGCATCGTCGCCGAGCATTTCCAGCGGGTCGAGCATTGCCTGGTCGCGGTTCCCGGCGCGTCGCTGAAGACCGTGAAGAGCGTGCGCAGCCATGTGCAGGCGCTGGCGCAGTGCCGCGGCTTCCTGAAGAAGCACCGGCTGGCGCCCTCAGTCCACGCCGACACCGCCGGCGCCGCGCGGGAGATCGCCGGCTTGAGCGACAAGTCGGTGGCCGCCATCGCCTCGTCGCTGGCGGCGCGCATCTACGGCCTGCAGGTGCTGGCGCGCAACATCGAGGATGCCGATCACAACACCACGCGCATGCTGGTGTTCTCGCGCGAGCCGGCATCGCCGGACGGGCGCACCGTGCCCTGCCTCACGGCGTTTCTGTTCCGCGTCAAGAGCCGGCCGGCGGCGCTGTACAAGGCGATGGGCGGGTTCGCCACCAACGGCGTGAACATCACCAAGCTCGAGAGCTATCTTTCCGGCGCGGCGTTCGAGCAGGCGCTGTTCTATGCCGAGGTCGAGGGCCACGTCGAGCTGCGTCCGCTCAAGCTGGCGCTGGAGGAGCTCGAGTTCTTCTCCGACGAGCTCAAGATGCTGGGGACCTTCCCGGCGCATCCGTTCCGGCGCAAGGGCTGGGAGGCACCGACCCGGCCCGGCACCTGAAGGCGAGTGGTTACTCGTTCATACCAACGGTTGCCGTCGATACCGGCTTCCACTGGAAGAAAGAACGCTGTGCCACCATATCGTTTCGGCCGTGGTCCGATCTTCATAATTGCAGGTTGGGCGCAAACTAAGCTTTCTGTCCTGGCTTCTGTCCTTGCTTGACGACGCGCCGGCAGCCGCACGGCTGGTCGGCGTTTCGGGGGAAATCGATGATTGAGGGTTTGGTTGAGCACCCCGTGCGGTGGAACAGGGTGGGCGTCACCGTTCTTGTGCTGGCGGCCGCGCTGGGCTTGGCAGGCTGTGAGCGCAAGCAGCAAGGCCAGCATGCCGGCGGGCCGCCGCCTGTCACGGTCGCCAAGCCGGTGGTCAGGGACATCGTCGAGATGGACGAGTTCACCGGCCGCTTCGATGCCGTCGGCTCGGTCGACATCCGGGCCCGGGTGGGCGGCTATCTGGAGTCGGTGAACTTCAAGGACGGCGCGATGGTCAAGGAGGGCGACCTCCTGTTCGTGATCGACCGCCGTCCCTACAAGGCCGCCCTCGATCAGGCGGAGGCATCGCTGGTGTCGGCCCAGACGCGCTTCGACCTCGCCAAGGTCGAGCTGGAGCGCGCCGAGCGGCTGGCCAAGAGCGGCGCCGGCACCGAGCAGTCGCTCGACCAGCGGCGCCAGGGCTTCCTGGCGGGGCAAGCCGACCTGGCCGGCGCCAAGGCTGCCGTCGAGCAGGCGCGGCTGAACTACGAGTTCACCGAGGTCCGGGCACCCATCACCGGCCGCATCTCGCGCAAGCTGGTGACGGTCGGCAACCTGATCAATGCCGACTCGACGCTGCTGACCACCCTGGTCACGACCGACCCCATCTACTTCTATTTCGACATCGACGAGCGGTCCTTCCTGGCCTACCAGCGCCTGGCGCAGCAGGGCGTCAACTCGACCGGCGACAGCACCGGCCTGCCGGTCGCCGTCATGCTGACCGACGAGAAGGAGTTCAAGCACAAGGGACGCCTGGACTTCACCGACAACCGCGTCGACGCCGCCACCGGCACCATGCGGCTGCGGGCGGCGATCCCCAACAAGGATCAGTTCCTCACCCCCGGCCTGTTCGGACGCATCGCCGTTCCCGGCAGTCCGAAATACCAGGGCGTCATGCTGCCCGACGAGGCCATCCTCAGCGACCTCGACCGACGCTACGTCTATGTCGTGGCGCCGGACGGCAGCGTCAAGCAGCAGCCGGTGCGGCTGGGATCGCGCACCGACAACTACCGCATCATCCGCGAGGGCCTTAAGGGCGACGAGACGGTCGTGATCAACGGCCTGCAGCGCGTGCGCATGGGCGGCGGCAAGGTGACGCCGCAGCCGCTCGAACTGCCGGCCGTGTGGCACGGCCTGATGGCGCTGGGACCGCCGCCGGGTGCTGGCGGCGCGCCGCCGGGCGGCGACAAGAAGGACGGCTCGAAGCCGGGCGACAGCAAGAAGTAAGGCTCCGGAGCCTGCCATGAAGTTCGCACATTTCTTCGTCGATCGGCCGATCTTCGCGACGGTCGTCTCGATCGTGATCGTGATCGTCGGCGCGATCTCCTATTTCCGCCTGCCGGTCTCGGAGTATCCCGAGATCGCGCCGCCTTCGGTGTCGGTGACGACCACCTATCCCGGCGCCGACGCCGAGACCCTTGCGCGCACGGTGGCGACCCCCATCGAGCAGGAGGTCAACGGCGTCGAGAACATGCTCTACATGTCGTCGTATTCGACCAGCGACGGCACGTTGACGATGACCGTGGTGTTCAAGCCCGGCACCGACCTCGACATCGCCCAGGTGCAGGTCCAGAACCGCGTCTCGGTGGCCGAGCCGCGCCTGCCCGAGGAGGTACGCCGCCAGGGCCTGGTGGTGCGCAAGCGCTCCGGCGACTTCCTGCTCGTGGTGCATCTGCTGTCGCCAGACAAGACATACGACGACCTCTACATCGCCAACTACATGCAGCAGCGCGTGCGCGAGCAGCTGCTGCGGCTCGACGGCGCCGGCGACGTCATCGTCTTCGGCGGCAGCGAGTATGCGTTGCGCATCTGGCTCGACCCGGCGCGCCTGGCGGCCTACTCGCTGACCAGCGGCGAGGTGGTGGCGGCTCTGCAGGCCCAGAACGTGCAGGTCTCGGGTGGCCAGCTCGGCCAGCAGCCGGCGCCGGCCTCGATCGCCCTGCAGGCGGCAGTGACGACCCAGGGCCGCTTCCAGGACGTGCGGCAGTTCCGCAATGTCATCGTCAAGTCCGGCAGCGACGGCCGGCTGGTGCGCCTGCAGGACATCGCGCGTGTCGAGCTCGGGGCGCGCGACTACACCAGCCGCAGCTATCTCGATGGCCAGGTCGCGATCGCGCTGGGCGTCTTCCAGCGCCCCGGCACCAACGCGCTGGACACCTCGCAGCAGGTCAAGGCCAAGATGGAGGAGCTGAAGAAGGACTTCCCGCCCGGCCTCGAGTACGCCATCGTCTACAACCCGACCGAGTTCATCGACCAGTCGGTGGACGCCGTCTACGAGACGCTGGTCGAGGCCGTGATCCTGGTCTCGCTGGTCGTCCTGATCTTCCTGCAGAATTGGCGCGCGGCGCTGATTCCGATCCTGGCCATCCCGGTGTCGCTGATCGGCACCGTGGCGTTCATGCTGGCCTTCGGCTTCACGCTCAACGTGCTGACCCTGTTCGGCCTGGTGCTCGCCATCGGCATCGTCGTCGACGACGCGATCGTGGTGGTCGAGAACGTCGAGCGCAACATGGCCAACGGCATGTCGCCGCGCGACGCATCACACAGGACCATGGACGAGGTGGGCACGGCGGTGATCGCCATCGCCGTGGTGCTGTCGGCCGTGTTCGTGCCCACGGCGTTCATTCCCGGCATCTCGGGCCAGTTCTACCTCCAGTTCGCGCTGACCATCGCGGTCTCCACGATCATCTCGGCGTTCAACTCGCTGTCGCTGTCGCCGGCGCTGGCCACCATCCTGCTGAAGCCGCATGCCGCGCATGGCGGCGAGGGCCACACCGCCAGCCCGCCGCGGCAGTTCCTGCTCGTGCGGCTGGGGCGCGGCTTCGCCAACGGCTTCAACCGCGGCTTCGACCGGATGAGCAGCGCCTATGCCGACCTGGTGCGCGGCGTGAGCCGGCACCGCGTCCTGATGCTGGGCCTCTATGGCCTGCTGGTGGCCGGCACCGTGTGGATGTTCATGACCGTGCCGCAGGGCTTCATCCCGGCGCTCGATCGCGGCTATGCCCTGGTGATCGTGCAGCTGCCCGACGGCGCGACGCTCGACCGCACGGACGAGGTCGTGAAGAAGGCAGAGAAGCTGCTGGAGGGCACGCCGGGCGTCGGCCATGTCGTGGCCATTCCCGGCTTCAACGGCGCCACCTTCACCAGCGCCCCCAACACGGCTGTCATCTTCACGCCCTTCAAGCCGTTCGACGAGCGCCTGGCGCAGGGCTTGCATTCAGACCGGATCATCGGCGACATGATCGTCAGGCTGCAGAGCATCTCGGAAGCCTTCGTGATGGCGGTGCCGCCGCCGGCGGTGCCCAGCGTCGGCAACAGCGGTGGCTTCAAGATGCAGCTGCAGAACCGCGCCAGCGACGATGTCGGCTCGCTGCTGGCGTCGGCCTACCAGATGATGGGGCGGGCCACCCAGGTGCCGGAGCTGACGGGCGTCTTCACGACGTTCTCCGTTTCCTCGCCGCAGGTCTACCTCAACATCGATCGCGTCAAGGCGCAGATGCTGAACGTGCCGCTGGCGAGCGTGTTCGAGGCGCTGCAGGTCAATATCGGCTCGGCCTACGTGAACGACTTCAACGCCTTCGGCCGTGTCTACCAGGTGCGCATCCAGGCCGATGCCAAGTACCGCCTGGAGCGCGAGGACATCGCGCGCCTGAAGGTGCGCTCGGCCACCGGCGCCCTGGTGCCGCTGGGCACGCTGCTGGATGCCGTCGACGTCGCCGGCCCGGACCTGGTGCAGCGCTACAACATGTACGTGTCGGTGCCGATCCAGGGCAACACGCCGCCCGGCGTATCGAGCGGCCGCTCCCTGGAGGCCATGGAGAAGCTGGCGCGCGAGACCCTGCAGCCCGGGCAGGGCTTCGAGTGGACGGAGCTTGCCCTTCAGGAGCGGGCGGTCGGCAACACCGCGATCTACATCTTCGCGCTGTCGATCCTGTTCGTGTTCCTGGCCCTGTCGGCCCAGTATGAGAGCTGGACCTTGCCGTTGGCCATCATGCTGATCGTGCCGATCAGCATGCTGTTCGCGCTGCTGGGCGTGACGGCGGCCGGCATCGACAACAACGTGCTGGTGCAGATCGGGCTGGTGGTGCTGATCGGGCTTGCGGCCAAGAATGCCATTCTGATCGTGGAGTTCGCACGCCAGCAGGAGCATGAAGGCAGGGACCCGATATCGGCGGTGGTCGAAGCCTGCCGCCTGCGCCTGCGGCCGATCCTCATGACGGCTTTCGCCTTCGTCCTGGGCGTGCTGCCGCTGGTGACGGCGTCGGGCGCCGGCGCCGAGATGCGCCGCGCGCTCGGCACCGCGGTGTTCGCCGGCATGATCGGCGTGACGCTGATCGGCCTGTTCCTCACGCCGGTGTTCTATGTCGCGATCCGCTTCGCCACGGACCGCCTGAGCCGTCGGTCCGCGCCGCCCGCGTCCCCGGCGCCGACGGCCTAGGTCGGCGGCGGCGCGCGGATGCCCATGGTCAACGTTCGTCCGGGCGCAGCGGGGGATCCTCCGCCGCGTCCGGTCTGACAGGCGGCGCCGCCACGCCATGCAGGCCATCGCCAGCCTGCCACCGTTCTGGACCGGCGTCCTCGGCGCCGTCATCGCCGGCTTCTTCGGCACGGCCATCGGTGGCGTGCCCGTGGTCGTCGTGCGGACCTTGCCGGCGCGGCTGGGCAATGCGCTGCTGAGCTTCGCCGCCGGCGTCATGCTGGCCGCGACGTTCTTCTCGCTGCTGCTGCCGGCCCTGGAGCTGGCGCGCGAGGCGACCGGCGGCCGGGTGCCGGCCGCGATCGGTGTGATCGTCGCCCTGTCTGTCGGTGGCCTGGCCATGGCCGGCGCCCATCGGATGACGCCGCACGAGCATCTGGGACGCGGCCGCGAAGGGCCGCACGTGCAGCGCATGCGGCGGGTGTGGCTGTTCGTGATCGCGATCGCGATCCACAACTTTCCCGAGGGCCTGGCCACCGGTGTCGCGGCCGGCAATCCCGCGCCGCACCTGCCGGGCGAGATCCCCGGCCTGGGCGTGGTGATGGGCATCGGCCTGCAGAACGTGCCGGAAGGCCTGGCCGTCGCTGTCGGCCTGCTGTCGCTGGGCTATGGCCGCGGCCGCGCGCTGCTGGTCGCCGCCGCGACCGGCCTGATCGAGGTCGTGGGCGGCGTGGCGGGCGCCGCCGCCGTGTCGGTGTCGCACGCCTTGCTGCCCTGGGCGCTGGCCTTCGCCGGCGGCACCATGCTGTTCGTGATCAGCCACGAGATCATTCCCGAGACCCATGCGCCCGAGGCCGGCGGCACCATCAGCGCCACCGTCGCGCTGTTCATCGGCTTCGCCACCATGCTGTTCCTGGACCACACGCTGGGGTGATCCAGGGCTGCCGGCCGCGGGCGGCTACTCCGCCGCTTTCGCAGCCGGCTGTGGCTTGAACGGCAGGATGGTGCCGGCGCGGTGATAGGGAGTCGGCAGCGGCGGCAGCTGCGCGCCCAGGCTGCGCGCCGCGTTCCAGCCCCAGCGCGGGTCGGCCAGGAATGACCGCGCCAGCGCCGTGCAGTCGGCCTGCCCCGAGGCCACGATCTGCTCGGCCTGCTGCGGCTCGGTGATGATGCCGACGGCCCAGGTCTTGATGCCGGCCTCCTGGCGGACACGGGCGGCGAATGGCACCTGGTAGCCCGGCCCGAACGCGATCTTGGCCGTGGGCACGGCCCCGCCCGAGCTCACGTCGATGAAATCGCAGCCCAGCGCCTTCAGCGCCATGGCGGTCGCGATCGTGTCCTCGATGGTGACGCCGCCCTCGACCCAGTCGATCGCCGACAGCCGCACGCCCAGCGCGCGCTCGCGCGGCCAGACGGCGCGGCAGGCCTCGAACACCTCGAGCAGGAAGCGCCGGCGCTTGTCGGCCGTGCCGCCATAGTCGTCATCGCGCCGGTTGCTCAGCGGCGACAGGAACTGGTGCAGCAGGTAGCCGTGCGCGCCATGCAGCTCCAGGACATCGAAGCCCAGGCGCGCGGCGCGCATCGTGGCCGCCACGAACGCCTGCTTGATCGCGTCCAGGCCGGCGCGGTCGAGCGCCACCGGCGTGTGCCATTTGGCCGTCGGCGCCGGCACGCTGGCGCCGCCGGTCACGAAGCCGACGCCCGGCCCGGTGGCGTCGAAGGCGATCGCCGACGGCGCCACGCAGGTCCAGGGCGTGTCGGGCGCATCGGCGGCGCCCAGCGGCCCGCCGCCTTTCCACGGCCGCTGCGCCGAGCCCTTGCGCCCGGCATGGCCGATCTGGATGCCCAGCTTGGTGGCCGGCGCCCAGGCCCGCACCCAGTCGACGACGCGCTGCAATGCCGCCTCGTTGGCGTCGCTGTACAGGCCCAGGCAGCCCTGCGTGATGCGGCCGCGCGCCTCGACATGCGTCGCCTCGACCATCAGCAGGCCGGCGCCGCTGGCGGCGAGCTGGCCGAGATGCACGAGGTGCCAGTCGCTCGCCGAGCCGTCGACGGCCACGTACTGGCACATCGGCGACACCACGATCCGGTTGGGCAGCACGACATCGCCGCCAAGGGGCAGGGCGTTGAAGAGTGTTGGCGGCATGGGCGATCTCCGGACGTCGAACGATGGTTGCTGGCCGTCATCCGAATGCAATGAGGGATCTAGGGGAGATGCCCAGATCCCTCGCTACGCTCGGCATGATGGGAATTGCGGCAGGTCCTCACACCGACGGCGGCGGGCCGGCTTCGTGCCCTAGCCAGTCCTCGATCAGGCGGCGCGCGATGCTGTCCTTGCGCGGCATGAAGAAGGAGCCGTCCTTGGGCAGGTTCTCGGGCAGCAGCTCCTCGCGGCTCATCCAACGGGCGCTTTCCAGCTCCGACTGGTTGACGTCGATCTCCATCGACTCGGCCTCGGCATGGAAGCCGATCATGACGGACGCCGGGAATGGCCAGGGCTGCGAGGAGTGGTAGCGCACGTTCTTCACGCGCACCTTGACCTCCTCGTAGACCTCGCGCGCCACGGCGTCCTCGAAGCTTTCACCCGGCTCGACGAAGCCGGCCAGCGTCGAATGCATGCCGCGCGGGAAGTGTCGGCCGCGCCCGAGCAGGCACTTGTCGCCATGGTGCACCAGCATGATCACCGCCGGATCGGTGCGCGGGAAGTGTTGGGCCTTGCAGTCCTCGTTGGTGCAGACGCGCTCGTGCCCGGCCTTGGCGATCCGGGTCGGCGCGCCGCACACGCCGCAGAACTTGTGCCGCCGGTGCCAGTAGGTCATGCCGCGGGCATAGGCCAGGATCGAGCCTTCGCGCGCGAACAGCAGCGGGCCGATCTGGCGCAGGTCGACAAACTCGCCCAGACCTTCCGTCGGCATCTCGAAGCCGGTCACGTCCAGGGCGAAGTAGGTCTCCTCCTCGACATGGCCCAGGAAGATGGTGGTGGCGCCGCCGCGGATCAGGGCGCGGGCCATCATGCCTTGCAGGAATACCGGCTGCGGCTGGCCGTGCTTGTTCACGAGGTTGCGTTCGTTGTCGACCGGCACGAACTTGGTTCGCGAGCCGACCAGCAGGTCCTCGATGCGGTCGTCGTCCTCGCGGTGATGCGAGGCGCGGTCGATCTCGGCGCTGGAATAGGGATTGCGGTGCATGCGGTTGGCGCCAGGTGCCTGTCTGCGGATGGAGCTGTCGACAATGGCATCGCACGCCGCACGCGGCAACCGGTCCGCCATGATAGCATGGCTGCCTTTCCGACCGATGCGAGGCCGCATGCGCAGGCATCTCGGGCTTATTGTGTCGGCCTTCCTGGCCGTGGCGGCCGCCGCGGCGTCGGCGCAGACGCATCCGGCGCTGAAGGAAGCGGCGCTGCCGCCGCTGCTGCCCGTGGCGCTGCTGGCCGAGGGCGACGCGCAGACCCGCAGCAGGTTCCAGATCGCGCCCGACGGCCGCTCGATCGCGTGGCTGCAGCGCGTCGGTGGCCGGCGGCAGGTGCATCTGACGCCGATCGAGGGCGGCGATCCGACCGTGATCCGCATGGCGCGCGACGTCGGCGTCTTCCAGTGGGCGGCCGACAGCCGTCACCTGGCTGTTTCGATCGATCCGGTCCCCGGCGCCGAGAATCCTCAGATCATGATCGTCGACACGCAGGCACCGGACACGTCGCAGCGCAACGTCACGCCCTGGCCAGGCACGCGCAACGTGGTGATGGTGCCGTGCGACATGACAGATGGTCTCTACCTGTCCAGCAATCGCCGTGACCGGCGCTATTTCGACATCTACAAGCTGTCCTTCGCGCCGGGCAGCGAGCCGCAGATGATGGCCGAGAATCCCGGCACCATCTCGTCGTGGATGTTCGATGCCGCCGGCCGGATTCTGGCCCGCCTGACGCGGCCCGACGCTGCCGGCCACCGCACGTTCGAGCGCTGCGACGCCATCGAGTCGTGTGCGCGCCTGTTCGAGCTCGGGCTCGAGGATCAGGTCAGCGTGCTTGGTGCCGTCGACGGCGAGGCCGTGGCCTGGGCACTGTCCAATCGCGGACGCGACAAGACGGCGCTGGTGCGGCTCGACCTCAAGACGGGAGACGAGGCCGAGATCCACGCCGATCCGCAGGTCGATATCAGCAGCGTCCTGCTTGCCGCAGATCGGCGCGGGCCGCTGCTGGCGGTGTCGTGGCCGAACCGGCAGAAGCTGCGCTTCTTCGATCCGGCTATCGAAGCCGACCTCAAGCCGCTGCTCGCCGCCGATGCCGATGTCATCGAGGTCAGGTCGAGCGACCGTGCCCGTCGCTGGCTGGTGGTGTCGGTGAGCGGCGCGCTCAAGCCGACGCACACCTTGCTCCTGGATCGCCGCACCGGCCAGCGCCGGCTGCTGGGTGTGAGCCCTTGGGCTGCCTGGCTCGAGACGCTGTCGCGCACGGAGCCTTTCTCGTTCACAGCGCGCGATGGCCGTCCGATCCCGGGCTACGTCACCGTGCCGCGCGGCATCGCGGGGCGGCGCCTGCCGATGGTGATGTTCGTCCATGGCGGACCCTGGGTGCGCGACCTGGGCACGCTCGATCCGCGGGTGCAGTTCCTCGCCAATCGCGGCTACGCGGTGGTGCAGGTCAACTACCGCGGCTCGTCGGGCTACGGAAAGGCGCATCTGTGGGCTGCCGTCGGCGAGTTCGGCCGCAAGATGTCCGACGATGTCGACGATGCCGCGCAATGGGCGATCGACCGGGGCATCGCCGATCCCGACCGCATCGCCATCATGGGCGCCAGCTACGGCGGCTACGCGGCCATGGTCGGCATGACGCGCACGCCGCTTCTCTACGCTGCCGGCATCTCCTTCGTGGGTGTCTCCGACTTGCCGGCGCTGATGGACCTCATGCCCGCGTATTGGGAGCCGTATCGCTGGCACCGCATGCTGGGCCAGCCCGGCGACGCCGAGGCCCGCGCCCGCATGTGGGAGACCTCGCCGCTGCGGCTGGTCGACAAGGTCGAGCGTCCGATGCTGATCGTTCACGGCGCCAACGATCCACGCGTGCGCCGCGATCAGAGCGAACGCTTCGCCGGGGCGCTGAAGTCATTCGGCAAGCCGGTCGAGCTGCATGTCTTTCCCGACGAAGGGCATGGCCTCAACCGCCCAGCCAACCGGGTCCGCTATTACGCGATGATCGAGACCTTCCTGGCGCGCCATCTGGGTGGGCGAGCCAGTCCCTCGGGCAGCGGCGCCCTGCACGAGCCGGCCGTGGGCACCGGGCCGGCCAGCAACGAGTCTCGCTGAGCCAGGCGCGGCCGCCGCCGCGCCGCGCATCAACACTCATCTGCAACATATTGCAGAATTTGGAAAATTCCCATGCTGAATGGGTTTTTCGTCAATTCATCGTCAAAAAATTTCCAATAGAATCAACGTTCCAGCCACATCATTGACGATGTGAGGCGATCTTTTTACATTGTGTCCATTATGAACGGACATCCCGGCGATTTGGACCGGATGTTGCGGGCAATGCGTAGCAGCGTAACGGCACAATACGAACGATTTCTCGGAAACGAATTTCGGCCGGACGGGGATTGGGCCCGTCGCTTCCAGAAACGGATACCGGACGAGGGGTGCGGCACGTCTGCACCCGACGGGGGCGGCTGTCCTTCGGGCAGGCGGATCGGCCGCTGGGGAAGGGGATCATGAAGGTGATGCGTATCAGGCTCCGCCGGCGCGACGGCAAAGCCCCGGCCAGGTCATTCTGGTCGTCGTTGCGCGCCGACTCGCGCGGCTCGACGCTGGTGCTGGTGAGCCTGGCCATGCCCGTGGTCATCGGGGCGCTGGGCCTCGCTGTCGATACGGGCCTTTGGTACCTGGAGAAGCGCCACCTGCAGCAGGCCGCCGACAATGCCAGCCTCGGGGCTGTGCGCGCGCTGCAGACCGGCGCCACGGTCGCCGATGCCAGGGCCGTGGCGGTCAACGATGCGCGGCGCAACGGCTTCGTCGCGGACTGCGACGCCTGCTTCCAGTTCAACTCGCCGCCCGTGTCGGGTGCCTATGCCGGCAAGACCAATGCGGTGGAGATCGTCCTCAGCCGCAAGCTGCCGGTGGCGTTCAGCGCCTACCTGTTCAGCGGCGCGTCGATGGTTTCGGCGCGCTCGGTCGGCTACCAGTCGGGCGTGCAGGGCAAGAACCTCGAGGTCGCCTTGATGCTCGACGTGAGCTCGTCGATGGATGGCGCGAAGCTCGAAGGCATGCAGGACGCCGCCAAGTCGGTGATCGACATCGTGGTCCAGCCGTCGCAGTCGCCCTTCAAGTCACGGGTCGCGATCGCGCCCTACTCCTCGTCCGTCAATGTCGGCAGTGACTACTACCAGGCCGTCACCGGCAAGACCTCGACGAAATGGTCGACGGTAGTGGAGCGGGCCGGGACGGCGGCTTTCACCGACGACGCGCCCGCCAGCGGCAAGTATCTGGGCGAGTTCAGGACCAAGAAGAGCAATGCGATGGGGGCCTACGCATCGACGGTGAAGAACTATTCGTCCAACGTGCCGGCGAGCGCGCTCATCCATCCGCTGACGACCGAGAAGGACAAGCTGAACGCCACGATCGACTCCTTCACTGCTGCCGGCACCACCGCCGGCCATCTTGGCGTCGCCTGGACCTGGTATCTGCTGTCGCCCAAATGGTCGGGCATCTGGACCGACGACACGACGCCGGCGGCGTACGATGCCACCAAGACCCTGAAGGTCGCCGTGCTGCTGTCGGATTTCGACATGAACAGCTATTACGAATCGGCCAACGGCAATGCGTCGGTCCAGGTCCAGACCCTGTGCGCCAAGATGAAGGCGGCCGGGATCACCGTCTACACGGTGGGCTACAACGTCGACAGCCGCAGCACCACGGCCGTGAATCTGTGGAAGACGTATTGCCCCAGCGACGACAAGAAGTGGTACTCGGCCAAGACCGTCGACGAATTGAAGGCCGCTTTTCGCGCCATCGCCCAATCGGCGGTCGGCGGGGTCATGACCATGGGCCCGGCCCTGGTCGAGTAGCGCGCGGCAGCCATAAGCGACCCGGCCGCGTCATGTGAAGGCGGCGAACAGGTTTAAAGGCCCGGCACGTAGCGACGCGGACCATCCACATGGCGGGCGACGGCCTGCGGATCAGAGAAGGCATCCAGGAAATGCCTGGTGCCGTCCTCAATGGACATGATCGATCTCCGTGCGCAATGCGGCCGGGCGCGCCGCCAGGCGGGCGTGGAAATCGGCGCTCAGCATCGCGAGCGTGACGTCGCCGAGCCGGGCAAGCAGAAGCGCCTGCGCGTCCTGGAACGCCGTGTCGAGCGCCGCGTTCACCGCCTGCTCGACGAGGCAGTCCGGCGACTCGGTGCGATTGCCGATCGCCAGCAGCGAGGGGCAGCCGATGGCGTCGTAGATGTCGCGCAGCGTGATCTCGGCCAGGTCCCGCGCCAGCGTCCAGCCGCCGCCATGTCCCTTCTCGGATCGCACGTAGCCTTGCTCGCGCAATCCCGCCATGACCCGTCGGATCACGACCGGGTTTGTGCCCATCGCTTTCGCCAGCGTCTGTGACGTCACGGGGGCGTGATGCTCCGCCATGTGCAGCAGCACGTGGAGCATCCCCGACAATCGGCTGTCTCTTCTCATGTAACTTCAAATAGTGCGTGAAGCCCGCGTCGTCAATGGCCGCAGCCAGCCGACCCGGCGCTGTGTCGGCTCATGTCAGGCTCACGTATGGCGCCGCCGGTCGACTCGCCGATGGGCGGTGGTACAGTGACCGGCCGGACAATGGAGTGGCAGGCATGGCCCGAACGAGTCGCATCGTGTGGGTGCTCCTTGCGTTCACGATCCATCTCGTCGCGCCCGCGGCGCGCGCCAAGGAACCGGTCGATCTGCTGCTGGTGCTGGCAGCGGATGTGTCGCGCAGCGTAGACCAGGCGAAGTTCCAGCTGCAGCGCGAAGGTTACGCGGCGGCGATCTCCCATCCCGAGGTGCTGAAGGCCGTGACGTCCGGTCCGCACCGGCGCATCGCGCTGTGCTTCGTCGAGTGGTCGGGCGCGGCGTCACAGGCCGTCCTGATCAACTGGATGCTGATCGGCGACGCAGCGGCGGCCCGCGCCTTCGGCGACCAGCTTATCGAAGCGCCGCGCTCGTTCGCCGACCGGACGTCGATCAGCGCCGCGCTCGATTTTTCCGTGCCGCTGTTCGAAAGTGCTCCGTTCGAGGCGGAGCGCCACGTCATCGACGTCTCGGGCGATGGCACCAACAATGCCGGCCGCGACGTGACCGCGGCGCGCGACGATGCGCTGGCGCACGGCATCATCATCAATGGCCTCGTCATCCTGACGGAAACCCCGCTGCCGTGGAATCCCGAGCACACGAATCCGCCCGGCGGCCTTGAGGCCTATTACCGCGCCAATGTCATCGGCGGGCCCGATGCCTTCGTGATCGCCGCCCAGAACTTCGAATCGTTCGGCGAGGCCATCATCAAGAAGATGGTCAGGGAGATCGCTTCCCTGTCGGGGCCGCGCCACGCGGCGATGCCGCGCTGACTGTCCGACGGCGCGGGTGCTGCGGCAGGCGTTTGATATGACTCATGTTTTTGCGCCTTTTGCGCTTGGCGTGACAGATTCTGTCGGCCATCCCCAGCCGTGCGATGATAGGTCTTGCAGGCGGCGCACAAAGTCCTGATATAACGCCTTGGGAGGCCGGCGCGGACGTAGTCTTCGCCAACCCGGTCAGGTCCGGAAGGAAGCAGCCGTAACGAATTCGCTGCGGGTCGTGTCCGGTCTCCCACCCGCGCTGCAAGCACACGTTGCCCGGGCTGACGAAGCCGGGCGCCATTTTTCGGGGCGGCCGCCGCATGACCGACACCGCCGACGGATCGCCCTACCACGTCCTCGCCCGCAAATACCGGCCGGCCGACTTCTCGACCCTGATCGGGCAGGAGGCGATGGTGCGCACCTTGCGCAACGCGCTGGAGTCCGGCCGCCTCGCGCATGCCTTCATGCTTACTGGCGTGCGCGGCGTGGGCAAGACCACGACCGCGCGCATCATCGCCAAGGCGCTGAACTGCATCGGGCCCGACGGCAAGGGCGGCCCGACCATGGACCCATGCGGCGTCTGCGAGCATTGCGTCGCCATCGCCGAGGACCGCCATGTCGACGTCCAGGAGATGGACGCCGCCAGCCGCACCGGCATCGACGACATCCGCGAGATCATCGAGGGCGTGCGCTACCGCCCGGCCGCGGCGCGCTACAAGGTCTACATCATCGACGAAGTGCACATGCTCTCGCGGCAGGCCTTCAACGGCCTGCTCAAGACGCTGGAAGAGCCGCCGCCGCATGTGAAGTTTCTGTTCGCCACCACCGAGATCCGCAAGGTGCCGGTGACGGTGCTGTCGCGCTGCCAGCGCTTCGACCTGCGCCGCGTGCCCATCGACGTGCTGTCGGCGCATTTCGCGCGCATCGCCGAGGCCGAGAAGGTCGAGATCTCGCCCGAGGCGCTGCGCCTGGTGGCGCATGCCGCCGACGGGTCGGTGCGCGACGGCCTGAGCCTGCTCGACCAGGCCATCGCCCATGGCGGCGGCGTGGTCGATGCCGGACAGGTGCGCGACATGCTGGGCCTGGCCGATCGCGGCCGGGTGTTCGACCTGTTCGACCTGCTGATGAAAGGCGACGCGCCGGCGGTGCTGGCGCTGCTGGGCGACATGTACGATTCGGGCGCCGACCCGGTCGTGGTGCTGCAGGATCTGCTGGAGCTGACGCACTGGCTGACCCGCCTGAAGGTGGTCCCGGATGGCGCCGCGACAGCGGCCGAGCTGGAGCGCACCCGCGGCGCCGACATGGCCAGGCGGCTGGCGATGGCGCACCTGACGCGGGCATGGCAGATGCTGCTGAAAGGCCTGCAGGAGACGCAGGGCGCGCCGTCGCCCATCCGCGCCGCCGAGATGGCGATGATCCGCCTGTGCTACGCTGCCGATCTGCCGACACCGGCCGAGGCGCTGCGTGCCCTCAACGACGGTGCCGGCACGCGAGCCGCCACGGGTGCGCCGGCGGTGCCGGCATCCTCGGTGGGCAGCGCCGGCTCGGCAGGTGCGCCGGCCACCGCGCGCGCCATGCCGCAGCCGCCGCAGCCATCGCGCCCGTCGGCGGGTCCGCCCAATGCGCCGGTGGCGCGGCTGGCGGCCAGCAACGCCGCGGTGGCCACGGCAGTGGCGCCCACGCAAGCCGTGCCGCAGCAGGATGAGCCGCCCAAGCCGAACCCGGCGACCTTTGCCGAGGTCGTGGCGCTGTTCGAGCGGCAGCGCGAGCCGAAGCTGGCGTACAGCCTCAGTCGCGAGGTCCATCCCGTGCGCTGCGAGCCCGGCCGCCTGGAGTTCCGGCCGGCGCCGACCGCGCCGCGCGACCTGGCGCCCCGTGTCGCCGAATACCTGTCGCAATGGACCGGAAGGCGCTGGATGGTGTCGGTGTCCGGCGATGCCGGCGAGGCGCCACTGGCGCAGCAGCGTGCCCAGGCGGAGGACGCGCGCCGCGAGCGGGCGCTGGCGCATCCGCTGGTGCAGGCTGCGATGACGCTCTTTCCCGGCGCGACTCTGGAGACGGTGCGCGCCAAGGACGACGATGGCGGCATGATCGCGTTATCCGTGGCGGCCGATGCCGGCATGGCCGGCAGCGAGGATGTGCCGGAGGCGGAGGAGTATCCGACCGACGCCTTCGAGGAGATCCCGGAACGCGACTATTGAGAGAGGCCTCCATGGTGAGCCTGTCGAGCCATGGAGGCCGCGCACGGCGGTGCGGTCCGCTTCGCGGTTCGACAAGCTCGCCGCGAGGCACAACAAGAACGGTCAGGACATGCTCGGTGGATTGAAGGATTTCGGCGCGCTGATGAAGCAGGCGCAGGAGATGCAGCAGAAGCTGGGCGAGCTGCAGGCTCGCCTGGCAGAGAGCGAGGTCACGGGCGAATCCGGCGCCGGCCTGGTCAAGGTGACGCTCAACGGCAAGAACGAGACGCGCCGCGTCGAGATCGACCCGTCGCTGATGGTGCCGGCCGACAAGGGCGTGCTGGAGGACCTGATCGTCGCTGCCGCCAACGATGCGCGCGCCAAGGTCGAGGGGATGGTGCAGGAGCAGATGCGTGGCCTTACCGGCGGCCTGCCGCTGCCCCCCGGATTCAAGCTGTGAGAAGGCCGAGGCCGGGCCGCGCCGCTCCAGCGGCGCTCTTCCGGCCGATCGTCATGAGCGTCGCTGGAGCGACGCGGCCCGACCCGTCATGAACGGCCCCGAGATTGCCCGCATGATCCAGCTCCTCGCCAAGCTGCCGGGGCTGGGGCCGCGCTCGGCGCGGCGCGCGGCCCTGCATCTGCTGAAGAAGCGCGAGGCATTGCTGCGGCCGCTGGCGCAGTCACTGGGGCAGGCGGCCGATGCCATCCGCACCTGCAGCATCTGCGGCAATTTCGATACGCTCGATCCGTGCACCGTCTGCGGCGATGCGCGGCGCGACGGCGCCACGATCTGTGTCGTGGAGGACGTCGCCGACCTGTGGGCGATGGAACGCGGTCACGTGTTCAGCGGCCGCTATCACGTGCTGGGCGGCACGCTGTCGGCGCTCGACGGTGTCGGTCCCGAGGATCTCAACATCGCCAGCCTGGTGGCGCGGGTGCGTGCCGGCGGTGTCGGCGAGGTGATCCTCGCCACCAACGCGACGGTCGACGGCCAGACCACGGCGCACTACATCGCCGACCGCCTGGCCTCGTTCGACGGCGTGAAGGTCTCGCGCCTGGCCCACGGCCTGCCCGTTGGCGGCGAGATCGATCATCTCGACGACGGCACGCTGTCGGCGGCGTTCAAGGCCCGCCGCGCCGTGTAGCCGTCACACCCGGTTGGCGATGCCGTGGCTGCCCTTGGAGCGGACGCCGTGGGGCGGTACGGTAGGCGCCAGCAGCGTGGTAGGCCAACGGATGACGATGTCAGGGACGGAAGCGTGGCGCCCGGAGCGGGCGGCCGAGATCATTGCCCAAGGCGCGGGGGCACCGGGCGCGGCATTGCCGATCCTGCATGCCCTGCAGGAAGCGTTCGGCCATGTGCCTGAGGCCGCAGTTCCGATGCTGGCGGATGCGCTCAATCTGACGCGCGCCGAGGTGCACGGCGTGGTGAGCTTCTACCATGACTTCCGCCGCGCGCCGCCGGGCCGCCATGTGCTGCGCCTGTGCCGGGCCGAGGCCTGCCAGTCGATGGGCGCCGAGGCCTTGGCGGCGCAGGCGGTGCTTCAGGTCGGCTGGGGCCAGACCAGCGCCGATCATGCCGTCACCTTGGAGCCGGTGTACTGCCTTGGGCTGTGCGCGGTGGCGCCGGCCGGCCTGATCGATGGCGCGCCCGTTGGGCGGCTGGACAGCGCCCGGCTGCAGGCGCTGATCGACGAGGCGCGGGTGTAGCCATGGCCGCGCTTCGCCTGTTCGTTCCCCGTGACGCCGGCGCCCTGGCCGTGGGCGCCGACGCCGTGGCCGATGCGCTGCGCGCCGGCATCGAGCGCCGCGGCTTGTCGGCCGAGATCGTGCGCACCGGCTCGCGCGGCCTCTACTGGCTGGAGCCGATGGTCGAGGTCGCCACGGCGCAAGGCCGCATCGCCTTTGGGCCGGTGACGGCGGCGGATGTCGAGCCGCTGCTGGCGGCGGGACTACTGTCCGGCGGCGCCCACGAGCTGCGGCTCGGCGCACCCGAAGCGATCCCGTTCCTGCAGCGCCAGACGCGGCTCACCTTCGCGCGTTGCGGCATCGTCGACCCGCTGTCGCTGGACGACTACCGCGCCCACGGCGGCTGGCGCGGACTCGAGCGCGCCATTGCCCTGCCGCCGGCCGATATCGTCGAGGCGGTGGTGCAGTCCGGTCTGCGCGGCCGCGGCGGCGCCGGCTTCCCGACCGGCATCAAATGGCGCACCGTGGCGCAGGCGCCGGCCGACCAGAAATACATCGTGTGCAACGCCGATGAAGGCGATTCGGGCACCTTCGCCGACCGCATGCTGATGGAAGGCGATCCCTTCGTGCTGATCGAAGGCATGGCGATCGCCGGCATCGCCGTCGGCGCCACCAAAGGCTACGTCTACATCCGCTCCGAGTATCCGCACGCCATCGCCACGCTGCGCGCCGCCATCATCGTGGCCCGCGCCGCCGGCTTCCTGGGCGCGACGGTCATGGGCACGCCGCATGCCTTCGAGCTGGAGGTGCGGGTCGGCGCCGGCGCTTATGTCTGCGGCGAGGAGACGGCGCTGCTCGACAGCCTGGAGGGCAAGCGCGGGCAGGTGCGGGCGAAGCCGCCGCTGCCGGCGCATCACGGCCTGTTCGGGCGCCCGACCGTGATCAATAACGTGTTGTCGCTGGCCGCGGTGCCGTTCATCCTCGGCGAGGGCGCTGCGGCCTATGCGGCGCTGGGCGTCGGCCGCTCGCGCGGCACCATGCCGATCCAGCTCGCCGGCAACATCCGGCACGGCGGCCTGTTCGAGGCCGCTTTCGGCCTCACCCTGGGTGAGCTGGTCGATGAGATCGGCGGCGGCACGGCCAGCGGCCGGCCGGTGCGCGCGGTGCAGGTTGGTGGTCCGCTGGGCGCCTATTTCCCGCGCGCGCTGTTCGACACGCCGTTCGATTACGAGGCGTTCGCGGCGCGTGATGGATTGCTGGGTCATGGCGGCATCGTGGTGTTCGACGACACCGTCGACATGGCGCGCCAGGCGCGCTTCGCCATGGAGTTCTGCGCCATCGAGTCCTGCGGCAAGTGCACGCCCTGCCGCATCGGCTCGACCCGCGGCACCGAGGTGATCGACCGCCTTATCCGCGGCGAGGGCGATGCGGCTTCGCATCTCGCGCTGATCACCGACCTGTGCGAGACGCTGAAGTTCGGCTCGCTCTGCGCGCTGGGCGGCTTCACGCCCTATCCGGTGATGAGCGCCATCCGCCATTTCCCCGAGGACTTCCGCGCGGCCGCGGTATCGTCGTTGTCCTGATATCCTCAGCGTCGCCGCGCTCGACGTGACAGGAGAGCCATCGCCCGGCATCATGGTGGTTGGCGGGTCGCACCGCCATGGATGGACAGCGGTAGGGCCTGGGGTGACGGGAAGTTCCTCGCCTGGGCGGCACGACGTCCTGGACATCATCGGGTTGATCCAGGATGCCGCGCTTGATCCTACGGCATGGCCGCATGTCGTGGCCGGCATGATGCGGCAGTTCGACGGGATCGCCGGCGTCCTGGTGATCAACAGCGCCGACGCCGACAACGGCTGCAGCATGGTGCAGCATGGCGTCGTTCCGGAATTTCAGAAGCGGTATTTCGACTATTTCGCGCGCCTTGATCCCGTGTTCGCGGCGCATTCGCGGCTGGAGGTGGGCCGACCCATCTGCTTGTCGCCCTTTGCACCGGGCGGCCTCTTCACCGACGGCGAGTTCTATAGCGACTGGTTCGCGGCGCAGGGGTTTTACGACGGGCTGGGCGCCGTCGTTTACAGCCATGGCGAACGGCGGCTGTGGCTGTCGGTTGCGCGGCCCGAGAACGGGCTGGCGCTGGACCATGTGGAGGGCTTCGCGCGCCTGTTGCCGTTCGTCACGCGCGCGCTGCGCGTCGCGGAGCGGCTGGGTACGCTGACCGATCGGCAGGCGGCGCTGCACGACACCTTGGCGGCGGCCACGCACGGCGTGATGCTCGTTGACCGTCAGCATCGTCCTGTCTTCGTCAACCCGGCCGCCGAGGCGCTGCTGCGCCGCGGCCAGCCGCTGCGGGTACGGTCGGGACGATTGGTGGCGTGCGACGTGGCGGTGGACACGGCGCTGCAGATCGCGCTGGCTGCCGGCCGCGTGTGCGATCTCGCGGTGCCGCGGCACGGGCAGCGGCCGCTGCTGCTGAGTGTCGTGCCGGTCGGCCGGCGGGCCGCGGATGGCGCCGGCCTCGATGCATCGGTCGCTGCGATGATCGTTGCTTCGGACCCGGATATGCGGCCCTGGCCCCGGCTGGAGGGTTTCGCGCGCCTCTATGGCCTGACGGCGGCCGAGGCCAAGGTCCTCGCGGCCTTGCTCGATGGTGATGGCCTGGAGCAGGCTGCTGATCGCCTCGGTGTCGGGCGCGCCACCGTCAAGACCCACCTCAACCGCATTCTCGGCAAGACCAGCTGCTTGCGGCAGAACGAGCTGATCCGCCTCATCGCCCGCACGTTGCCATCCTTGCGGGAGCAATAGAAGTGTACGCTCACTTGCAGATGGGAAGTCATTCTGGCATCATGTACCTGACAGCGACCGGCCGGGCGTTCCCCCCACGGCACGCTTGGTCGGCCATGGTTGCGTGCGCCGCAACGGATGGTGAGGGTGATGCTGGCAACCCTGCCGGAGCCGGATCTGGGCATCGTCGATGCGCTGCAGGACGCAGCGCTCGACCCGAGCCTGTGGCGTGACGCGCTGGAGCGTGTGGCGCACCGCATCGGCTGCATCGGCGGTGGCATCCTGACCCAGGACCCGATCCTCAAGACGGGTTCGGCCTTGGCCGGGTTCGGCATCGACCTGGCGCATACGGAGCAGTACTTCCGGCATTACGCGCATGTGAACCCGATGCTTCACCGTGCGATCATGCCGCCGCTGGGACAGCCGCTGACCGCCGCGGCGCTGATGCCGCGCCATGCCTTCGCGATGACCGAGTTCTGCAACGATTGGATCCGGCCGCAGGGCTTCAGCGATGCCGTGGGCGTGGTGGTGCATCGTGACGGCACGCAGTTCACCTGGCTGTCGGCGATGCGCCCGCACTGCGTCGACGATTGGCAGCGCGCCGATCTCGACGCGCTGGCGCGACTGGCGCCGCATGTCACGCGCGCGCTGCGTGTGGCGCACCGGCTGGGCGTGCTCGAGGAGCATCAGCGGGCACTGCAAGAGGCGCTCGACCAGGTCGCGCATGCCACCATGCTGATCGACCGGCGTGGCCGGCTGGTCTTCGCCAACGCGGTGGCCGAGGCGCTTCTGGGCGCGCAGCAGACGCTTACGGTCGCGCATGGGCGCCTGCTGGCGTGCCACCCCGCGGCCGATGCGGCGCTGCAGGCGGCGCTGGCGCGCAGCCTGTCGCACCGCCGCGACGAGCAGCACGGCATCGAGGATGTCCCGCTGCCGCGCGCCGAACGGCGGCCGCTGGTGCTGAGCGTGATGCCGGCGCGTGGCCACGCCGCGGAGCGGCTGGACCCGGATCTGCGGGTGGCCGCGATCGTCGTTGCCGTCGACCCCGAGGCCCGGCCGTGGCCGCGGCTTGGCGGCTTCATGAACGCCTATGGCCTGACGCCGGCCGAGGGCAAGGTGCTGGATGCCGTGGTCGACGGCGATGGTGTCGACGCGATCGCCGATCGGCTCGGCATCCGCCGCACCACGGTGAAGACTCATCTCAATCGCATCCTCGGCAAGACCGGCACGACGCGTCAGCACGAGCTGATCCGCCTGGTCGCCGGTTCCGTGCCGCCGCTGCGCAGTTGAAGCGTGCCTTGATGACGCGAATGCGTGCTGTCGAGGCGATCGAGACCGTCGGGCTGATCCAGGATGCCGCTATCGATGCGGCGCTCTGGCCGAGCGCCGTCGAGCACATGATGCGGCAGCTTGACGGCATCGCGGGCGGCCTGGTCGTCAGCGATCGCTGTGGCGGGCTCACGCTTGCCGCCATCGGCTTCGATCAGTCATATGTGGCGCGATACTTCGATCACTACATGCGCTTCGATCCGATGCTGCAGGCCCAGCCGCTCCCGGACCTAGGCCGTGCGGCAATATCGTCGACGCTGCTGCCCGCAGGCGCGTTCCTGAAGAGTGAGTTCTTCAACGACTGGCTCGCGCCGCAAGGGTTCCGCGATTGCTTCAGCGCCGTCGTGCATCGCCAGGGCGAGCGGCACGCCAGGCTTCACATCGTTCCACGGCGTTGCGCGGACGACTCTCTTGCGCGCGCCATGGCCATGTTCAAGCCCTTCTTCCGTCCATCATCGGTGCGCTGCGCGTGGCCCAGCGCCTGGAGCTGCTGCACGATCGGCAGGCAGCGCTGCAGGCCGCGCTTTCCGCCGCCGCGCCCGCGGTCATGCTGCTCGACAAGCGCGCACACGTGGTGTTCGCCAATCCGCAGGCGGAAGCATTGCTGGCGTCGAGCCAGGCTTTGCGTGTGAAGGGTGGCCGCCTGACTGCGTGCCATGCCACCGCCGATGCGGCGCTGCAGGCCGCGCTGGCGCCATCCCTGCGCAGCGCCGGCGACGCTCATCCCGGCGTCGTGGATCTTGCCCTGCTGCGGCCGGGGCAGCGGCCGCTGGCGGTGAGCGTGGTGCCGGTCAGCCAGCGCGTGACGGACCGCCTCGATGCCGGCCGGCGCGTTGCCGCGATGATCCTCGTCGCCGATCCGCAGATGCGACGGTCGTTGCGGCTCGAGGGCTTCATGCAGGCCTGTGGCCTGACGCCGGCCGAAGGCAGGGTGCTGGCAGCCATTGTGGAGGGCGACGGACTGGAACGGATCGCCGGCCGGCTGGGCGTCGGACGGGCCACCGTGAAGACCCATCTCAATCGCATCCTGGCCAAGACCGGCACGACGCGTCAGCACGCGCTGGTCCGCCTGGTCGCCGCATCCGGGCTGCCGTCTCTGGGACAACGCGGGATCCTCCCCGACTGACGCAACCTCTTCACCCTTCGCTCACGGCCGCTGCCGTCCGGTCAGCGATGGGATGACGTGCACTGCCTGACCGTTGCGCGCATCGACGATGGCGGTGCATATCGGTTCGATGAAAGCGATCTTGCGCTGGCCTTCGACGGCCCCCTGCCCGGCAGGCGGCGGTGTCACGATCCGCTGCGTGAAGGGCGCTCGCGGCGGCCCGGCCACCAGCAGCCGCAGATGGCCGCCCAGCGCGGCGTCGGCGCTCGCTATTTTGAACCGGTAGCCGCCGTCCTTGCCCTTGACCCTGTGCCGGCCGTCTTGCGTCGGCCAGTCCGGTCCGAAATCGGATGGCGCGACCGTCACGTTGGCCACGACCGTGAGGGCATAGTCGGTCGGCGCGTGCAGATCTTCGTGGATGACGACGGTGACGTCGACGATCCGTTCGGTCGGCGTGGACGGCAGGAGAACGCGCGCCGTCTGGATGTAGTCGAGCTCGATCTCGCCGGTTGCGGGGAGGTATTCCACCCGCGGCAGGCTGATGCCGACGATCAACGATTGGGGGAACCTGCCCGCGATCTCGGCGGCCCGGGTGACCGTCTGCTGCGGCGCCAATGATCCAGTGTTGCCGGCGGCCTGCATGGCCTCGAAGAACGTCTTGACTGTCGCGGCCGGCATGCCGGCCGCGACCAGGTCATGGCAGCGGTCGGGCCACGCCGGCATTTGCGCTGGCGTCACGGCGGGCAGGACGCCGAAGGCCAACGCAAGAGCGGCCGTCCGGCAGGGATGGGGGATCATGATCGGCTCTCCACCAGGAGCATCACCCTACCTGTTCTTGCCGCGGCCTGCGTCAACCCTGAGGTGGATGCAGGCGCAGGATCGATCCGGCCGGCCGCGCAACACGTGAAACCAAGATGGTCCGGCCGCGCAGTCATCGCGTTACAGGGCGCGCCTATTGTCCCGCCCGTTCAAGCACAGCACATGGGAGCTTCGAGATGGGCACGCCAATCACTGGTCCGCAATCACCGATCAGGCAGCGCTTCATGATGATCTGCAAGGCATTGCTGCCGCCGCCGGGGACGCTCACCAACGGCCAGAAGCCGGCGGGCGCTTCGGGCACCGGCTGCGGCGAGTTTCCGGGCCGGGTGTTCAAGCGGGTTCCGGTCATCCCCAACGGCCACTGGGGCGCGTTCAAGATGATGGTGGCCGGGGCGGGCCTGTGCTACCTCACCACCCCGATGACCCAGTGGGAGCAGTTCGCCCAGGCGGTGGACAAGAAATACGGATCGAAGACCTGGGTTCCCTTTGCGGGCAACCGGCCGCTTCCGGGCGACATCTACACCCTGACCAAGTTCGACAAGTCGACCGAGTTCCAGCACGTGGGTGTCATCGTCAACGCCGATGGCAACGACTGGACGACGGCGGACGGCGGGCAGGGCAACGGCTGGCAATCCGGCTTCGTGAAGCGGAGCTTCCATTCCGACGGCCAGATCGACGGCGAGTTCGGCAACAAGGCGCGGCTCAAGGGCTGGGTGAATCTCGATGCGCTGTATGCCGTCGCGAATTCTGCCTTTCCCAAGACCTTGTGAGATTGTCTGCCGACCGCGGGAAGGATGGAGGGCCTGGAGACGCTAGCCCTCCACCTGCCGCTGCAGCGCCGCCCAGCGGTCCAGGATCGGCAGTACGGCAGCCTCTTTCTCGGCCGGCAGGCTGAAGACGACACGATCGATGCCGATCTCCTGGCAGAAGCGCAGCCGCGCGATGTCCTCGGGCGCACGGAAGACGGTGATCGGCAAACCGGCCGGGTCACGTCCGGCGGCGCGCGCCATGACGCGGAACTGCTCGATCAGCCCGCCGATGCCGTCCTTCTCCAGCCGGTCGGCGTGCGGGATCCAGCCGTCGCCATAGCGGATCGCGCGGCGGGCGGCGAAGGGAAAGGCGCCACCGACGATCACCGGCGGATGTGGCTTCTGCACCGGCTTGGGCCACTGGTTCATCGGGTCGAAGCTGACGAAGTCGCCGTGGTAGGCCGCCGCGTCCTGGGTCCAGATCGCCTTCATCGCCTCGATGCGCTCACGCACCAGCTGGTGGCGGGTGGCGAACACGGTGCCGTGGTTCTCCATCTCGTCCTGGTTCCAGCCGTTGCCGACGCCGAAAAGGAAGCGCCCGCCTGACAGCTGGTCCAGCGTCGACACCATCTTGGCGGTGATGATGGGATCACGCTGGTTCATCAGGCAGACCCCGGTCCCGACCTTCAGCCGGGTCGTCACCGAAGCGGCCGCGTTCAGCGCCAGGAACGGATCCATCAGGTCGTAGTAGGGCCTGATCAACGGCCCGCCGGCAGGATAGGGCGTCTTGCGCGACAGCGGGATATGCGAGTGCTCGGGCACCCACAGGGACTCGAAGCCGCGTTCCTCCAGAGCCCGGCCGAGCGCGACCGGGCTCATCGAGTAGGCGGTGAAGAACATCACGGCGCCGATCTTCATGACGTCAGTCCTTTGTCGCCGCCACACCAGCGTTGCGCCGATGGTAGCGGATACGGGATTGACGGCAAGCCGGACCGCCGTCGGAATGGGCGCCGGCCTTGACACAGCAGCGGGACAACCATGACCACGTCGACGGGCAGCGGCACGATGCGGGCGCTGATCTGCCGCCAATGGGGCGGCATCGATGATCTTGCGGTCGGCGAGGCGCCGATACCGACGCCGGCTGCCGACGAGCTGCTGATCCGCGTCAAGGCGACAGCGGTGAACTATGCCGATTCGATCATGGTCGCCGGCCGCTACCAGACGAAGCCGGAGCTGCCGTTCAGCCCCGGGCTGGAGACGGCGGGCGTCGTGGCGGCGTGCGGCGCCGACGTCAAGAACTTCAAGCCGGGCGACAAGGTGATGGCGATCGTGCCCTATGGCGGCCTCGCCGAGTTCGCCGTGGCGCCGGCCGCCGAGAGCTACCTGATCCCCGAGGGCATGAGCTTCACCGAAGCCGGCGCGTTTCCGGTCGCCTACATCTCTAGCCATGTGGCGATCCGCTGGCAGGGGCGACTGGAGGCCGGCGAGACCCTGCTGGTGCTGGGCGCGGCCGGCGGCGTCGGCCTGACCGCGGTCGAGATCGGCAAGGCCATGGGCGCGCGCGTGATCGCCGCTGCCAGCACGGCGCAGAAGCGCGCGGTTGCCGAGGCGCACGGCGCCGATGCCACGATCGACTACACGACCGGGAAGCTCACCGAGCGGGTGATGGCGCTCACCGACGGCAAGGGCGCCGATGTCTGCTTCGACCCGGTGGGTGGTGCGTTGTTCGACTCGGCGCTGTCGTCGCTGGGGTGGGGCGGGCGCATCGTGCTCGTGGGCTTCGTAGGCGGTGTGCCGCAGATCCCGGCCAACCGGCTGCTGGTTAAGCATCGCGCGGCGCTGGGATCGTCGCTGCGCTACTTCCGCTGGCATGCGCCGGACAAGCTCGCACGGTCCGTGGACGAGCTGTTCGGTTGGTATCGCGAAGGCCGCCTCAAGCCCCTGGTCACCCATCGCCTGCCTCTGGCGCGCAGCGTCGAGGCGATCCGCCTGCTCACCGAGCGTCGCGCGCACGGCAAGGTGGTGGTCGAGATGGAGGATGCGTGATGGAAGTCCGGCTGACGCGGCATGGCCGCCACATCGCCATCGTCACCATCGACAACCCGCCGCGGCTCAACGCCATGACGCGGCCGATGCTGGCCGAGCTGGGCCGGCTGTGGGACGAGCTGGAGCGTGATGACAGCCGCTGCATCATCGTGACCGGCGCCGGCACGCGCGCCTTCACCGTCGGCGCCGATGTCAGCGGCGACCTCTCGGCCGGCCCCGAGACGGCGCGCATGGTGAACCACGCGCTGCTGAAGTGCGACGCCTACTCCAAGCCGATCATCGCCGCGGTCAATGGCGACTGCATCGGCGGCGGCGTCGAGCTGATGCTGGCGAGCGACATCCGCGCTGCCGTGCCCACCGCCCGCTTCGGGCTGACCGAGGTGAAGTGGTCGATCTATCCCTTCGGCGGTTCGACCATCAAGCTGATCCAGCAGATCGGCTACGTCCACGCCATGGACCTGCTGCTGACGGCGCGCCTCATCGACGCCGAGCACGCCGCCCGGCTCGGCTTGGTGAACCAGGTGATGCCGGCGGCCGACCTGATGCCGTGGGCGATCCGGACGGCCGAGACGATTGCCGCCAACAGCCCCTCGGCGGTGCAGGCCGTCAAGCGCCAGGTCAGCGCCACCATCGCCGATCACGCGCTGACCCGCGAGGCCCTGGAGCAGCAGCTCGGCGATGCCGTGCGCGCCAGCCCGCATTTCGCCGAAGGCATCGCGGCGTTCCGCGAGAAGCGCCAGCCGCGCTACGAGTGAAGTAGGAGAGAGCTTCATGGTGAGCTTGTCGAACCATGAAGCGCCGCACCACGGTTCGTGCGGCCTTCATGGTTCGACAAGCTCACCATGAAGGATGCTGATGCACGGCGGCTGGGAGACACCGACGTGAGCACAGGTCCGGCGAGCCGCACCCTTGGCGACCTGCTCGACGAGATGGCCGCCACTGCGTCGACGGCAGAGGCGGTGGTGCATGGCGACCAGCGTTTGGACTACGCCGGCCTCAAGATGCAGGTCGATGCCTTCGCGCGGGCGCTGCTGGCGGCCGGCATTCGTCATGGCGACCGGGTCGCCCTGCTGGCATCGAACCGCACCGAATGGATCGTGGCCGCCATCGCCACAGCGAAGATCGGTGCCATTGTCGCGGCCGTCAGCACCTACGTCACGCCGCGCGAGCTGGCGTGGTCGCTCGAGCATGCCGGCGCCACGGCGCTGGTGAGCCTGTCGGCCTTTCGCGGTCGGCCGTTCCTCGATGCGTTGCGTACGCTCTGCCCCGAGCTCGACGGTGCGGCGCCCGGTGCGCTGCACAGCCCGCGCCTGCCGGCGCTGCGCACGGTGGTGGCGCTGGACGGTCCGCCACGACGCGGGGTGTGCGCGCTGGCCGACTTCCTGGCGCGCGGTGCAGCGGTCGATGCCGCGGCGCTACGTGCCGCGCAGCAGGCGGTGGCACCCACGGACACCTGCTACATCCTCTACACATCGGGTTCCACCGCGCTGCCCAAGGGCGTGACCCTGGCGCATGGTCCCCTGATCGCCAACGGCTTCGCGATCGGCGAGCGCCAGCACCTGCGCGCCAGCGATCGGCTGTGGCTGGCGGTGCCGCTGTTCTGGTCGTTCGGCTCCGCCAACGCCCTGCCGGCGATCCTGACCCATGGCGGCTGTGTCGTGCTGCAGGAGAGCTTCGAGCCCGGGCAGGCCCTGGCCCTGATCGAGCACGAGCGCTGCAGCGTCTACTACGGCATGGCCAACATGGCGCGCTCCCTGCTGGAGCATCCCGACCATCCCAGGCGCCGGCTGGGCGCGATGCGCACCGGCCTCACCATCGGCGCGCCTGAGGATATCACCATGACCATCGCGGCGCTCGGCGCCGAGGCGCTGTGCAATGTCTATGGCTCGACCGAGACCTACGGCAATTGCGCCGTGACCGATGCCGCCGACCCGTTGCCGCTGCGATTGCGCAGCCAGGGCCTGCCGCTGCCGGGCATGACGATTCGCGCCGTCGATCCCGTGACGCGCGCACCGCTGCCACAAGGCACGGTCGGGGAGCTGACCGTGCGCGGCCATGTCACGCCCGGCTACTACCGCGCGCCCGAGCTCGATGCCGCCGCGTTCGATGCCGAGGGCTGGTTCCTGACCGGCGATCTTGGCCTTGTCGAGGCCGACGGCCGTGTCAGCTTCCGCGGCCGCCTGAAGGAGATGATCAAGACGGGCGGCATCAATGTCGCGCCGCTCGAGGTCGAGCAGGTCCTCCTGCAGCATCCCGACATCGTGCAGGCGCATGTGGTCGGCGTCGCCGACCGGCAGAAGGGCGAGATCGTCGCTGCCGCCGTCGAGCTGCGGCGCGACGCGCAGAGCGATGCCGCGGCGATCATCGCTTTCTGTCGCGAGCGGCTGGCGAGCTACAAGGTGCCGGCGCGCCTCGTCATCCGTGACGCGGCCGAATTTCCGCGCACGCCGACCGGCAAGATCCACAAGCCGGCGCTGCGCGAGCAGCTGGCAGCGGGCGAAGCGGACTAGGATCACAGGTTCCCGGGATGCCGGGGCCGGGCAGCAGGAGGGCGCCATGAAGATCGCGAGCTACGAAGCGGCCGTGCTGAACATCCCTGAGGACGATCCCCTGGCGGACATGCCGGAGGAAGCGGGACGCACCCGGCCTATCGTCATCCTGCGCCTGCGCACGGATGACGGCATCGAGGGCCTGGGCGTGACCCTGTATGGCGGCCGGATGACCGGCAGCCTGCGCGTCGCGGTCGAGGAGCTTGCGGCGCTGACGGTGGGCGAGGATCCGATGCGCATCGAGCGGGTCGTGGCCAGGCTGCGTGCCGGCACCGGCGATTCCTGCGGGCCGGGCGGCATCTTCACGCTGGCGCTGTCGGCGATCGATGTCGCGCTGTGGGACATCAAGGCCAAGGCGCTGGGGCAGCCGCTGTGGAAGCTGCTGGGCGGCCATCGCGATCGCGTCGCGACCTACGCCTCGGGGTCGCTGCGGCGCGGACTGACGGACGATCAGGCGCAGCGCGCGGCGCAGACCCTTCTGCGCAAGGGCTTCCGTGAGATGAAGACGCAGATGGCCCTGCCCGGCAATCCGACGCCGGCCGAGGAGGTGCGCCGCGTGCGCGTGGTACGCGAGGCCATCGGCCCCGACGTCAAGCTGATGTGCGACATCAACCAGCGCTGGCGTCCGGAGCAGGCGATCGATATCGGCAGCCGCGTCGAGGATGTCGGCCTGTTCTGGCTCGAGGACGTGACCACGGCCGATGACTACCAGGGCCTCGCGCGCGTCACCGCTGCCTTGAGGACACCTGTGGCGGGCGGTGAATATGTCTGGGGCATCGTGCCTTTCCGGCACATGATCGAGGCCCGGTCGGTCGACATTGTGATGATCGACCTCGCACGGGTCGGCGGCGTCACGCAGTGGATGAAGGTTGCCGGCATGGCCGAGGCGTTCAATCTGCCGGTCGTCAGCCATGTCATGCCCGAGATGCTGGTCCACCTGGTGGCCGCCTGCCCCAACGGGTTGACGGTGGAATACATGCCGTGGATGCTGCCGCTCTACGAGGAAACGCCGCCGATCGACAATGGCGAGCTGGTGCTGCCGGACAAGCCGGGACTGGGCCTGAAGTTCGACGACAAGGCGATCGCAGCGTTCAAGGCGTGACCGCGCCGCCCTGGTGTGCGTGGGCAGGGTGATCAACGTCGAAGGCAGGCCATGGCTGGACAGCGCTTCACTGAACGCGACGACCGCTTCCACTTCGCCGAGATGGGCGACGACTGGTGGGCTACCGAGACGGCGTGGTTCTCGTTCCATCATCCCGAACGGCGGCTGGGCGGCTGGCTGTACACCATGGCGCGGCCCAATATCGGCACCGTCGCGGGTGGCGCCTGGGTCTGGGACGACAGCGCCCATCTGCCGTGGGAGGCGCTGTACTCGGCCAACTACTCGGCGCTGCCGCTGCCGTGTGGCCAGGATCTCGACGACTGCCGCCTGCCGACCGGCGTCGCGATCAGGGTTCTCGAGGCGGGCCGGTGCTATGCCATCGGCTATGCCGATCCAGAGCGGCTGGCGATCGACCTGGTCTTCGACGGCGTGATGCCGCCCGAGCCCCTGACCGCGGCCGGCTCCACCTTCGGCTCGGCCCACCACTTCGATCAGTTCGGCCGTGTGACCGGCACGATCGCGCTGCAGGGCGAGACCATCGCGATCGACTGCATCGGCATGCGCGACCGCACCTGGGGGCGCCGTCCCGAGGACCGCCCGCGCCGCGCCGCCTATGTCACCGGCGCCGCCGGCCCTGGCCATGGCTTCCTGGCGGTGACCACGGCGCGGCCGGATGACGACCGCGTCGCCTACGGTTTTCTGCGCCGCGACGGGCGGACCGTGAGCCTGGCCGCGGGCGAGCGCACGGTCGAGCGCGATCCGGTCGACGGCTGGGTGACCCGCATCACGCTGACGGCGCGCGATGCCGAAGGCCGCACGCTCAGCGCCACCGGCGTGCCGGTCAGCCGCATCATCATCAACCGCCACACCTTCATCGACGTGAACAGCCTGATCCGCTGGGAGCTCGATGGCGCCGTCGCCTGGGGCGAGGACCAGGACATGTGGCCGGTGCATCACTGGGCGCAGCAGGCCCGCGCGCGGCGCCGGCGCTGAGGGCGACGATGGATGCCCAGCCGATCCTGCCCGCCGCGCGTGTCGCCGACCTGAGCGCGCGCGGCCTGTGGCCCGATCGGCTGCTCATCGATGCGCTGGACGAGGCCGCGGCCGGGGCGCCCGATGCGCTGGCCATCGTCGATCACAACAGCATGACGGGCCGCTCGACCCGGATGAGCTACGGCACGCTCCGATCCCACTCGCTGCGCCTGGCCGCGGCGCTGGCGGCGCACGGTGTCGGCCGCGGCGACGTGGTGGCGGTGCAGCTGCCGAACTGGTGGCACCACGCTGCGTTCCACCTCGCCTGCGTGCGCATCGGCGCGGTGATCAACCCGCTGATGCCGGTCTTCCGCGAGCGCGAGCTGCAGTTCATGCTCGGCTTCGCCGAGGCGCGGGTGCTGGTGGTGCCGCGCCTGTTCCGTGGCTTCGACTATCCTGACATGGCCGCCGGCCTGCGTTCCGGCCTGCCGCATCTGGCGCACGTGTTCGTGGTCGGCGGCGATGATCCTGCGACCTCCGTCGAGGCATGCCTTCTCGACCGGGCCTGGGAGACGGAAGTCGACGTCGACAGCCTGTTCCGTGCCCGGCGGCCAGACGCCAACGATGTCACCGAGATCATGTACACGTCAGGCACCACCGGCCAGCCCAAGGGCGTGATGCATACGTCCAACACGCTGGCGTGCAAGGCGCTGCTGGCCAACCAGCTCTTCGGCTTCCGCCGCGGCGACTGCATCTACATGGGCTCGCCGCTGGCCCACCAGACGGGCTTCATGTACGGCATGTGCCTGGCGATCCATAACGGCGCGCCCTGCGTCCTGCAGGACATCTGGGATCCGGTCGCGGCGGCGCGCCTGATCGCCGCCGAGCGCTGCACCATCACCGTGGCCTCGACGCCGTTTCTGGCCGATCTGGTGCATACGCAGGCCGGGCACCGACATGACACCTCCAGCCTGCGGTTGTTCATGTGCGCCGGCGCGCCGATACCGCGCGTGCTGATCGCCGCGGCGCGGCGCAGCCATCCCGGCCTCTACGTAATGAGCGGCTGGGGCATGACCGAGATGGGGATCGCCACCGCCACCTCTCCCGGCGACCCCGACGAGAAGGTCATCGAGACCGACGGCCGCGGCCTGCCGCATCAGCAGGTGCGGGTGGTCGATGCCGACGGCGCCGTCGTCGCGCCCGGCATCGAGGGCCGCCTGCAGGCCCGCTGCGCGACCAGCTTCGTCGGCTACCTCAAGCGGCCCGACGCCTATGGCGTGGACGGCGACGGCTGGCTCGAGACCGGTGACAACGCACGCATGGACGCCGACGGCTACATTCGCATCACCGGCCGCTCCAAGGACATCATCATCCGCGGCGGCGAGAACATCCCGGTGGTCGAGGTCGAGGAGCTGCTCTACCGCCATCCCGCCGTCGAGGACGCGGCGATCGTCGCTATGCCCGATTCACGGCTGGGCGAGCGCGCTTGCGCCTTCGTCACCCTGCGGCCCGGGCATGCGCTCGACTTCCGCGGCATGATCGACCATTTCACCGCGGCGCGCATGATGAAGCAGTACCTGCCGGAGCGGTTGGAGATCATCGACGCCTTTCCGCGCACGCCCAGCGGCAAGATCCAGAAGTTCAAGCTGCGCGAGCGGGCGCGCACGCTGACTGCGCATCGCGACGACAACCCGCGTCGAGGATCCAGCACGTGAGCCCAGACCAGCTGCTTGAACGCATTGCCGCCACGTTGCGCCGCGACATCGGGCCTGCGATCGGCGACGAATATCCGCGCACCCAGGCCTTCATGGCCGCGGTGGTGCTGCAGAAGCTGGGCCGCGGGCTCGCCTGCGCCCCGGCTCATCGCGCCGCCGCGGCCGCCGACATGGACGCGCTGGTGGTCGATCTCGAGGCGGCGCTGGCTGCAGCGCCGCCGCCGCCCGCCATCGCCACAGCGGTCGCCGGGCTGGGGCGCAGCCGCGACGCGGTGGCGCTCTGCGCCCTGATCGAGGCGCTCTATGCCAACCGCGAGGCGCTGGATCCGGCGCGCTTCGATGCGCTGCTGTCCCGCGTGCGCCGGACGCTGCGCGCGGACATCGACCGGCGCGTGGAGGTGGCGGCATGACGGGGCCGATGAGCCGGAAGCTGGAGGCGCGCATCGTCGACTACATCGCGCGCCGGCTGCCCGACGGTCGCGATTTCCAGCTCCAGGACGTGCAGCGCATCGCCGTCGGCTGGTCGCATGAGACGTGGCTGTTCGACCTTGTCTGGCAGGAGGGCGGTATGGCGCGTCGGCGCGGCCTGTGCCTGCGGCGCGATCCCGGCAACACGCTGCTGCGCCACCTGTCGAGCCTGGAGCAGCAGTTCCGCGTCCTGCAATGCCTGGCCGACACGGCGCTGCCGACGCCGCGGCCGTACTGGTTCGAGCACGACCCGGCGATTCTCGATATGCCGTTCCTGGTAATGGAGAAGGTGCCGGGCGTCTGTCCCAGCCCCTGGGGTCGCGAGGGCCGGGCCTTCTATCAGGCAGCGGCGGGGCGCGGCGCGCTGCCGGCGAGCTTCACCGCGACGCTGGCTTCCCTGCACACGCTTGACTGGCGGGTCGCCGGGCTCGATTTCCTGGGTGTGCCGGCGCCCGGGACCGATTTCGCGCGGCGCGAGATCGCGAAATGGCGGGCGCTGATCGACCTCTCGGGCCATCCGCCGGAGCCTATCCTGACCGACCTGATCTCCTGGCTCGAGGCGAATGCGCCGCCGGTCGAGCGCTTGACCCTGGTGCATGGCGCCTACCGCACCGGCAACCTGCTCATCCACGATGACCGCATCTCGGCAGTGCTGGACTGGGAGCTGCAGGTGCTGGGCGATCCGATGTACGACGTCGCCTACGTGCTGAGCGACCTCAACCGCGAAGGCACGCCGTTGCTGTCCAATCTGGTCGATCGTGACGACTTCTATCGCGACTACGAGGCCGCCACCGGCTTCACCATCGACGATGCGGTCTGCCGCTACTACAACGCGCTCTACGCCATGCGCTCCGTCGCCTTCTGGATGAGCGCATCAGGCCTCTATGCCGCCGGCCAGAGCGACGATATCCGCCTGGCGCGCACCGCCTGGTCGGTTCCTGTCGTGCTGGAACGGGCGGCGCGTGAGCTGGGGTATTGAACGGCGGCGTGCCGCGTCATGCCAGGTTGAGCTCGCGGTAGCCGTCGGCGGCCACGGCGTCGCAGCGCTCGCGATAGGCCGGCGCGCTGCCGCTGTAGCGGGCGATGATGCGCGTCTGCTTGCCTTCGACGTTGCTGTTGATGCCGGTCATCCACGAGTTGATCTCGTTGGACAGCAGCCCCATGCCCAGCGACTTGACGTGGTCGGTCCATGAATCGACGCCCGCGCGCGTGGCTTCGATGCGGGTGAGGCCGTGGTCGCGGGCGTGGCGCATCAGGTCCGTCACCCAGTCGACGTTGTACTCGATGCTGCGCGGGATGTTGCCCAGCGCGGTGTGCGGCCCCATCAGCATCGTCATGTTGGGGAAGCCTTCCACCAGCACCCCGAGATAGGTCTGCGGGCCCTCCTTCCAGGCATCCTTCAGCCGGCGCCCGCCGGCGCCGCGCAGGTCGATACGGTCGAAGGCGCCGGTGATGGCGTCGAAGCCGGTGGCGTAGATGATGATGTCGAACGCATGCTCGGCGTCGCTGGTCTTGATGCCCTCGGGCGTGATGCGCTCGATCGGCGTCTCGTTGATGTCCACCAGCTTCACGTTGGGCTGGTTGTAGACCTCGTAGTACCGCGTCTCCAGCGGCACGCGGCGGGTGCCGAAGCCGTGGTTCTTTGGGATCAGCTTCTCCGCCACCGCCTGGTCCTTCACGCGCTGGCGGATCTTGCGTGCCACGAAGTCCGAGATCGCCGCGTTGGCCGCGCGGTCGACCAGGATGTCGCGGAAATTGCCCTGCCAGATGCCGAAGCCGCGCTCGCCGTAGAGCTTCTCGAAGAAGGCCTCGCGCTCCTCGGGCGTGACCTCAAAGGTGCCGCGTGGATCGGGCGTATGCAGGAAGCAGGCGAAGGTCTCCTGGCAGCGCTGGAAGATCTCGGGATAGCGGGTGCGGATGTCGGCCATCTCCCGGGCGTCGATCTTGGCGTTGTGCAGCGGCGCGCACCAGTTGGGCGTGCGCTGGAAGATGGTCAGGTGGCCGGCGGTCTTGGCCACTTCCTGGATCGTCTGCACGCCGGTGGCGCCGGTGCCGATCACCGCCACCCGCTTGCCCTCGAAGCTTACCGGCTCGTGCGGCCAGCGGGCGGTGTGGAACGACTGGCCCTTGAACGTCTCGACGTCGGCGATCCGCGGCATGGTCGGTGCCGACAGCAGGCCGATGGCCGTGACCAGGAAGCGGGCGCGATGGCGGCTGCCGTCTTCCAGCAGGATCTGCCAGCATCGCGCGTCGTCCTGGTAGTGCGCCGCCGTCACGCGGCTCCTGAACTGGATGTCGCGCCGCAGGTCGAGCTTGTCGGCGACATGGTTGAGGTAGCGCAGCGTCTCGGGCTGGGCCGAGAAATGCTCCGACCAGTCCCACTCGTCGAGCAGCTCCTGCGAGAAGGAGTAGCCGTAGGAATAGCTTTCCGAGTCGAAGCGGGCGCCGGGATAGCGGTTCCAGTACCACGTGCCGCCGACGCCGGTGCCGGCCTCGAACACCCGCACGCGCAGTCCCAGCGCCCGCAGGCGATGAAGCTGGTACATGCCCGACATGCCGGCGCCGATGATGATGACGTCGTGATCCAGGTCCTGCGAGTGATGCGCTTGCGCGGCGGCCATCTGCTATCGCTCCTGCGTGCCGGGGCGGAAAGAACCGAACTATTATCCGCCATTCCCGTGCGGCCAGCCCGCGCGCCAGCACAAGGGCAGGTCATCGATAGATGCAAAGGTGGATGCCTCCTGGTCGGGCCGCGGCGCTCCAGCGCCGCATCCGGCGCGTAGCGGCGGACACATGAGCGGCGCCGGAGCGCCGCGGCCCGACCAAAGCACACCTCAGAACGCCACCTCGCCGGCACGGTGGCAGCGCGTCATGTGGTCGGGGGCGATCTCGCGCAGCGCGGGCGCCTCGACGCGGCAGCGCTCCTGGGCGTGGCGGCAGCGCGGATGGAAGTAGCAGCCCGAGGGCGGCGCCGCCGGGCTCGGCACCTCGCCGCCGAGGATGCCGTCACTGCTGCGCACCCGCGGATCGGGCACCGGCACGGCGCGCATCAGCGCCGCGGTGTAGGGATGCTGCGGCCGTCCGAAGATGGCGTCGGTGGGGGCCAGCTCGACGAGCTGTCCGACATACATCACGGCGATGCGGTCGCAGATGTGGCGCACCACCGACAGGTCATGGGCGACGAACAGGAAGGTCAGCTTCAGCCTGGACTGCAGCTCCAGCAGCAGGTTCAGCACCTGCGCCTGGACCGAGACGTCGAGCGCCGACACCGGCTCGTCGGCGACCACCAGGCGCGGGCTGGTGGCCAGTGCCCGGGCGATGCCGATGCGCTGGCGCTGGCCGCCGCTGAAGGCATGCGGGAAGCGGTGCATGAACTCCGGCCGCAGCCCGACCAGACGCAGCAGCTCGGCCACGCGCTCGGCGCGTTCGCGGCGGTTCTTCATGCCGTTGACCAGCAGCGGCTCGCCGACATTGTCCAGCAGCGTCATGCGCGGGTTGAGCGAGCTGAACGGATCCTGGAAGATCATCTGGATCTCGGCCCGCAGCGGCCGCAGCGCGGCCGGCGACAGGGCGGCGAGGTCGACCGTGCGGCCGTCGCGGGTGCGGTAGACGATGGCGCCGCCGGTCGGATCGATGGCGCGCAGGATGCAGCGCGAGGCGGTGGTCTTGCCGCAGCCGCTCTCGCCGACCAGCCCCAGCGTCTCGCCTTCGCTGATGGTGAAGTCGACCCCGTCGACCGCCCGGACCTGGGCGACGACGCGCTGCCGCAGGCCCCTGGTGATGGGAAAGTACTTCTGCAGCCCGCGGACGTCGAGCAACGGTGGCGCCGCCGTGCCGGTGGAAGGGGCGTTCATGCCGGCTCCGCCTGGTCGTGGTGCAGGAAGCAGCTGGCGAGCTGGTGCGCGGCCACCGGCTGCAGGCTGGGGATCGCAGCCGCGCAGCGCGCCATCGCGTCGGGGCAGCGCGGATGGAACGGGCAGCCCGGCGGCCGGTTGAAGGGATGCGGCAGCGCGCCGCTGATCACCGGCAGCGCCACGCGCGTCGCGCCGTGCAGGCTGGGGATCGAGCGCAGCAGCGCCTTGGTGTAGGGATGCCTGGGATTGTGGAAGATATCGTCCACCGGCCCTTGCTCCATCACGCGGCCCAGATACATCACCACGACGTAGCTCGCCATCTGCGCGATCACGCCCAGGTCATGCGTGATGAAGATGATGGCGGTGTTGTAGCGCGCCTGCAGGTCGCGCAGCAGCGCCAGCACCTGGGCCTGCGTGGTGACGTCGATGGCGGTGGTGGGCTCGTCGGCGATCAGCAGGCGCGGCTTGCAGGAAAGCGCCATCGCGATCATCGCGCGCTGGCGCAGGCCGCCGGAGAGCTGCCACGAGAACGCATCGATGCGCTGCTCGGGCATCGAGATGCCGACGTCGCGGAACAGCCCGACGGTGATGTCGCGCGCCTCGGCGCGGCGCAGCCGGCGGCCGCCTTCCTGCCAGCGATGGCCGTGCAGCAGGATGGCCTCGATGACCTGGTCGCCCACCGTGTGCACCGGGCTGAAGGCGGCCATCGGCTCCTGCGGGATCAGCGCGATCTCGCCGCCGCGGATGTCGCGCATCTCCGGGCCGCGCGGCGGCAGCCGGGCGATGTCGACCGCGTTGTCGCCATCACGACGGCGGAAGCGGATCTCGCCCGAGGTGATGCGTCCCGGCCGCTCGATGAGCTGCAGGATCGCCCTCATCGTCACGCTCTTGCCGCAGCCGCTTTCGCCGACGACGCCCAGCACCTGCCCGGGCATGACGTCGAAGCTGGTGCCGTCGACGGCGCGCACCAGGCCCTCGTCCAGCGCGAACGACACGCGCAGGTCGCGCACCGAAAGCAGCGGCGTCATTTCCTCCCCCAACGTAGTTGGGGGAGGTGGCCGAAGGCCGGAGGGGGAGCCCACGTGGTCCTCGTTACAAGGACACGGCGTTTATTGCGGAGACCACGTCGGCTCCCCTCCGCCCCTTCGGGGCACCTCCCCATGCTGACGCATGGGGAGGAATAATACTCGTTCAATGTTGACGTCATGTGCCTGGCCCCTACTGGCTGTACGGGTCGGCGGCATCGCGCAGCCCATCGCCGACGAGGTTGAAGGCGAGCACCGCGACGATGACGACCAGGCCCGGGATCAGCAGCCATGGCGCCAGCGCCAGGGTCTGGATGTTCTGCGCCTCTTGCAGCAGCACGCCCCAGCTGATGGCCGGCGGCCGGATGCCCAGCCCGAGGAACGACAGCGACGTCTCGTTGATGATCATGACCGGGATGGCCAGCGAGCTGGTGGCGATGATGTGGCTGAGGAAGGTCGGCACCATGTGACGCAGGATGATGCGCATCTGCGAGCAGCCGGCCAGCCGCGCCGCCAGCACGAAATCCTCCTCGCGCAGCGCGAGGAACCGGCCGCGCACCTCGCGGCCCAGGGTCGTCCAGCCGACCAGCGACAGGATCACGGTGATGGCGAAGAAGATCTCGGTCGGCGTCCAGTCGCGCGGCAGGGCGGCCGACAGCGCCAGCCAGATCGGGATCGTGGGCACGGACTGCAGCAGCTCGATCACGCGCTGGATCACCTGGTCCGTCTTGCCGCCGACATAGCCCGAGATGCCGCCCAGCACGACCCCGAGGATGACGCTGAGCGCCACCGCGACGAGGCCGACCGTCATCGAGGTTTGCGTGCCGTGCATGATGCGCGACCACTGGTCCCGTCCCAGCCGGTCGGAGCCGAGCAGGAAGATGCGCTGCGTCGGATCGGCGGGCGCGATCAGGTGCAGGTTGGTCTCGAACAGGCCCAGCACCCGCCAGCGATGGCCCGGCGCGAAGAAGCGGATCGGCACCTTGCGCTGCTTGTCGGTGGTCCACTCCATGCGCAGGGTCACCGGGTTGCGCTTGCCGGCGATGGCGGGCACCCAGGGCGCGAGCTTGCCGTCGTCGAACAGGTGCACCATCTGCACCGGGATGAAGGCTTGGCGCGCGTCGGTGCGCTCGGGGTCCTGGGTGGCGAAGAAGTCCGGCATCAGGACGACGACGTAGAGGCCGATCAGCAGCACGGCGCTCAACATCGCCAGGTGGTGCCGGCGGAAGCGCCACCACACCAGCCGCCAGTTGGAGGCGACCGCGACGCGGTCCTCGGCGACGGTGCCGGCATCCAGCGTCGTCATGCTAGCCCTCCACCCGGATGCGTGGATCGATCAGCGCCAGCAGGATGTCGGACAGCAGGGTGCCCAGGACGGTCAGGAACGAGTAGATCAGCAGGATGCCGCCGGCGAGGTACATGTCCTGGTTGACCAGCGCGCGCAGCAGCAGCGGGCCGATATTGGGCAGGTTCATCACCGTGGCCACGATCAGGCTGCCGGAGAACAGCAGCGGCAGGTACCAGCCGATGGTGCTGACCAGCGGGTTGAACGCCAGCCGCACGGGGTAGCGCAGCACCAGCCGCCATTCCTTCATGCCCTTGGCGCGCGCCGTCACGACGTAGGGCTTGTTGAGCTCGTCCAGCAGGTTGGCCCGCATGATGCGGCTCAGCCGCGCCGTGCCGGCGATGCCCAGCACCAGGGCCGGCAGCCAGATATGGCCCAGCAGGTCCAACACCCGCGCCAGGCTCCAGGGCGCGTCGGCGAACTCGGGCGAGAACAGCCCGGTGACGCTGATGTCGAAATAGGCGAAGGCGATCCACATCAGGATCAGCGCCAGCATGAAGTTGGGCGTCGCGACCCCGACATAGTTGATCACCGTCAGCGCGTGATCGCCCCACGAGCGCGGATGGGTCGCCGAATAGATGCCGGCCGGCACCGCGATCACCCAGGTCAGCACCAGCGAGAACAGCGCCAGCGCCAGGGTCAGCCCGAGCTGCTCGCCGATCAGATCGGCATTGGGCCGCTGGTATTCCAGCGACAGCCCGAAATCGCCATGCAGCAGGTGCTGCAGCCACAGCACGTACTGCACGATCATGGGCTGGTCGAGGCCGTATTGCTGGCGCAGGGCCTGGACCTGCTCCGCCGACATCGACGAGCCCGAGGAGGCGAGCGTGGCGACATAGGCGGTCAGGAAGTCGCCCGGCGGCGCCTGGATGATGACGAAGATGACGAAGGAGTAGACCACCATCAGCAGCGGCAGCAGCGCCAGCCGCCGGAGGATGTAGCGCGTCATGCGTCTTCCTCCCTAGCGAAGCGAGAGTAATCACATGCGGCGTTGCCGGCCGGACTGTCGGAAGACGAACCACAGAGGCACAGAGATCACACAGAGCAAGACATGATCGCGCGCCGAAGGCGCGCAACGCTTTGCTCTCTGTGTTGTCTCTGTGTCTCTGTGCCTCTGTGGTTGTCTTCCTGGCACATGCGATTGTCCCGCTCCCGGAAGGGTTGGGAGGGTTTCTCCGCCCGGGTCATTTGGCGAAGAAGAACTGCTCGGTGCGGGCGTTGCCGGGGCTGCGCAGCGGCCAGTCGTTGCCCAGCGTCGTGGGCACGTTGCGGAACCTGGCGCCGGCCACGACCACGCCCTGCACCATCGGCGTCAGCCCGACGGTGCCGATCTCGTAGAGATTGTCGGCCCAGTTGCGGTACAGCTCCTGCGACAGCTTCACCTGCTCGTCGGGCCCGACCGTGCGCGCCTTGTCGACGATCTCGACGATGCGCTTCATCTCCGGCGGCGGCTCGGCGCCCTCCTTGCCGCTGGTCGCATACCAGCGGAGCCACAGCGGCCCCATGGTCAGGATGGGGGCGTTGCGCGGGTCGACCTTGGCGTTGCCGGTGTAGGGGAAGGCGCTGGTGTCCTCGTTCCAGATCTCGGCCATCAGCTCGTTGTTGTCTCTCATCGTGAAGTGCAGCGCGCGCTCGCGGATCTGCACGATGGTCTTGATGCCGACCGCCTCCCAGTCCTTCGACACCAGCAGCGCCACGTCGGGCCACGCGGCGAACGCCGGCACGACGCTGATCTCGATCATCGCCGGCTTGCCGTTGGACAGCAGGCGGATGCCCTGAGCGTCCTTCTTGGTGAGCCCGATGCCGTCGAGCAGCTTGTTAGCCTCGTCGCGCTTGAACTCGGTGTATTTCTGCGCCCATTCGGCGCCGGGGAAGTAGGGATGCCAGGGCGCCGGCACCCCTTGGCGCGGCTCGCCCAGGCCCAGGAACACGCTCTCCTTGATCTGCTCGCGGTTGATCGCCAGCGACAGCGCGATCCGGAAGTCGCGGGTCGCCATCAGCTTGCCCATCACCGGATCGGCGGCATAGGTCTGGTTGACCGCGATCACCGCATCGGCGCCGCCGAAGGTCGGCCAGGCGATGATGCGATACTTCCCGGTCTTCTCCTGCTCCTTGAGCACCGGGTAGTTCGTCATGTTGATGTGGCGCTCCTGCATGTCGAAGTTGCCGGCGATGGCCGCCAGGTTGAGCGCCTGGGCGTCGGCGAAGTAGGTGAAGCGCACCTCGTCGAGATAGGGCAGCTGGTTGCCGGCGGTGTCGACGCCGACATAGTAGGGGTTGCGGCGCAGCGTGAAGACCGGATCGCTGGCCCGTGACACCGGCGCCCAGGCAGCCATGGTCGGGCGTTCCGGGTTCTCGGGCGGCGCGTTGCGGTTGGCGAACAGCTCGGTCCAGGTCTTGAAGCCGGCCGCCTGCGCCGCCTTGTCGATGTCCGCCTTGGGCGTGTGCGCCGGATGGAACTTCTTGAGGTAGTGCGCCGGCAGGAACATCGCGAAGGTGCGGTCGGCGCCGTCCTGGTTGGCCACCGCGGTCAGGAACAGCGTCGCCGGCGCCGCGTAGGTGAAGCGCACGGCCGCTTCGTCGACCTTCTCGACCTTGGCGGCCGAGCCGTCGGGGTTGCGGATCCAGCCCGGCAGGGTCGGCGTCAGCTCCTTGTTGAGCAGCACGTCGTTGTACCAGAACAGGATGTCGTCGGCGGTGAAGGGCGCGCCGTCCGACCAGCGCGAGCCCTTGCGCAGCTTGATCGTCCAGGTCCGGAAATCGGCCGAGGGCTCGGCGCCTTCCGCGATCTTGGGCTCGATCTTGGCGCCGTCCGGCGAGAAGCGGAACAGCGCGTCGTAGACGACGCGGACATAGTTGTTGGAGTCCGCCGGCCCCAGGAATGCGCGGCGCCACACGCCGCCATACTCGCCGACGCGCTCGACCACCGGCACGACCAGCGGGTTCTGCGGCAGGCGGGCCTCGACCGGCGGCAGCTTGCCGGCGCGCACCTGCTCGGCGAGCGACGGCGCCTCCTTGTAGCGCCCGGCCTGCGCCAGAGCATTGTCTCGTGCCGCCAGCGTGCCCATGCCGGCTGCCAGGCCGATCAGCGCCTGCCGCCGGCTCACCGTCCGCTTCATGTTTCCTCCCGATGCCCCGCCGTGTTTTCCGGCTTTGTTGCTGGGAGCCTCGATCCGCCGCCCGTCGGAGTCAAGGCATTGCCGCGCTGTGCCCGTGGTTGCGTCGCCGCGCTGGCCACACCTACACTGCCGGCCTCGCGCACCGTCACGTCCGCCGCTGGAGCCGTCCGATGAAAGCCACCGCCGCCGTCATGCACCAGGTCAATGCCCCGCTGTCGATCGAGCAGGTCGACCTTGACGCGCCGGCGCGCAACGAGGTGCTGATCCGCACCGCCTTCGCCGGCGTCTGCCACAGCGACCTGCATTTCATGGAAGGCCTCTATCCCTGCGCCTGTCCCTGCGTCCTGGGCCACGAATCCTCCGGCGTCGTGGTCGCGGTGGGCTCGGACGTCACCTACGTGAAGCCCGGCGACCACGTGATCACCTGCGTGTCGGTGTTCTGCGGCGAGTGCGAGTACTGCCTGAGCGGACGCATGTCGCTGTGCGTCAGCCCGGCGACGCAGCGGCCGCCCGGCGGACCGCAGCGCATGAGCCTGGACGGCAAGCCGATGCCGGCGGCGCTGCCGCTGTCGTCCTTCGCCGACCACATGCTGGTGCACGAGCATGCCGTGGTGAAGATCCGCCCGGACATGCCGCTGGACCGCGCCGCGCTGATCGGCTGCGCCGTCACCACCGGCGTCGGCGCCGTGTTCCGCACCGCCCGGGTCGAGCCGGGATCGACCGTCGCGGTGATCGGCCTGGGCGGCATCGGCCTGTCGGCGGTCAACGGCGCGGCGATCGCCGGCGCCGGCCGCATCATCGCCATCGACCGCGTGGCGTCGAAGGCCAACCTCGCCAGGGAGTTCGGGGCCACCGACTTCGTCGATGCCTCCGGCGTCGATCCCGTCAAGGCGGTCCGCGAGATGACCGGCGGCGGCGCCGACTATTCGTTCGAGTGCGTCGGGCTGAAGCCGACGGTCGAGCAGTCGTTCCGCATGATCAAGCGCGGCGGCACCGCCACAGTGATCGGCATGATGCCGGTCGGCATGCGCTTCGAGCTGTCGGGCGCCGAGATCCTGGGCGAGAAGCGCATCCAGGGCTGCGCCATGGGATCGAACCGCTTCCGCACCGACATGCCGCGCTTCGTCGATTTCTACATGCGCGGCCTTCTCAAGCTCGATCTCATGATCTCCGGCCGCGTCCGCCTCGACCAGATCAACGACGCCTACGCCCAGATCAAGACCGGCGAGGTCGCCCGCAACGTGATCGCGTTCTGAGCTTTTCTCCTCTCCCCGCGGGAGCGGATATCTTTCCTCCCCAGCGCAGCTGGGGAGGTGCCCCGAAGGGGCGGAGGGGAGCCGACGAGGTCTATGCAGCTGAAACCACGTCAGCTCCCCCTCCGGCCTTCGGCCACCTCCCCCAACTGCGTTGGGGGAGGGCGTGTCGGCTGTCCCCGATGAAGCCGCCGTTCCTGGCGAGCCTGCTCATGCCGCGCCTGCCGTTCTACTACGGCTGGGTGGTGCTGGCCTGCGTCTGCCTGGCCGGGTTCGCCCGCCAGGGGCCGGCGGTGGCCGTGCTGTCGGTGTTCGTGACGCCGATGACGCAGGATTTCGGCTGGTCGCGCACGGCGATCTCGGGCGCCGTGTCGCTGGGCGGCGTGCTGGCAGCGGTGATCTCGCCCGTGATCGGGCCGATGCTGGACCGCCGGGGGGCGCGGCTGGTGCTGTGCCTGGCTGTGCTCGGCGTCGGGCTGGCGACCATGGCGCTGTCGCTGGTGCAGTCGCTGGCGGCGTTCTACCTGCTGTTCTGCTTCGCGCGCATGGTCTGGGCCGGCCCCTACGATCTTGGCCTCTACGGTGCGCTCAACGCCTGGTTCGTGGCGCGCCGGCAGACCGCCGTGTCGATCGCGACGCTGGCGCAGATGTCGGGACTCGTGGCCCTGCCGATCGTGGCGCAGCTGGCCATGCGTGATGGCGGCTGGCGCAGCGGATGGGTGGCGGTCGGCGCTTGCGTGCTGCTGGTCGGCTTCCTGCCGGCCTGGCTTCTGCTGGTGCGCCGGCCCGAGGATGTCGGGCTCGCCGCCGACAGGGTCGCTGGCGCGGGGGCGGCGCCGGAGCCGCGCTTCAGCCGCGCCGCCGCCATGCGCACGCCCGCGTTCTGGCTGCTCTCGCTCTACACCGTGCTGGTCTTTCCGGTGCAGGCCGGCGTCAGCCTGCACCAGGCGCCGCACCTGATCGAGCGCGGCCTGGCGCCGATCACCGCCGCGTCGGCGGTCGCCGTCTTCTCGGCGATGTCCGCCGTCGCCAGCTTCGGCGTCGGCTTCCTGCCGCGCCGCTGGCCAGTGCGCCATGGCCTGCTGCTGGCGGCTGTCCTGCTGGGCATCGGCAGCTTCGCGCTGATCGGCGTCGGCGCGGCCCATGACGCCATGATTGCCGGCGGCCTGTTCGGCCTTGGCATCGGCAGCCTGATGACGCTGCTGCCGGTGGCATGGGCCGACTATTTCGGCCGCGAAAGCTACGGCGCCATCCGCGGCGTGGCGCTGTCGCTGCAGGTGCTGGCCCAGGCCGCCGGGCCGGTGCTGTCGGGCGTGCTGCGCGACAGCACCGGGACCTATACGCTGTCGCTGCTGGTGTTCGGCACCCTGGCGTCGCTGGCCGCGCTCGTGGCGCTGGCGGCGCGGCAGCCGCCAGCGATTGCCGCCCGCTGAGCTACAAACCCCGCGCCGCTTCCTTCAGGCGCGGCGCGACCTCGCGCAGGAAGCGCTCGAGGCTCTGGTTGGTGTCCTCGGGCCGCATGCCCGGCGGCACCGCCCAGGTGACCAGGTCGGTGATGCCGTAGGCCCGGATGAACGCCGTCAGCTCGGCGACGCAATGGTCGGCATCGCCGACCACCCAGGTCTGCGGGATCCGCTCCTCGTCGACATTGCCGGCGACGCCGCCCAGCCCGGTTCCCGGCGTGAAGCTGCGATAGACCTGGTGGCGATAGCGCTCCGCCGCCCGGATGCGCGGCCAGTCGCGGTCGCGGTCATCGGTGACGAGGCAGGAGCGGATGATGCCGACGCGGTAGCGCTGCGCGTCGCGGCCCGACGCGGCCAGCGCCGCCCGCCAGGGTTCGAGCACGGCCGCGCGCGGTCCCTGCGGCAGCAGGTGGCAGTCGAACCGGGCCGCGCGCTGGGCGCCGGCCTCCGACATCGCCGCCACCCACAGCGGCGGTCCGCCCGGCTGCACGTAGCCCGGCCGGATCACCACGTCGCTGAACGTGTAGCGCTTGCCGTGGAAGCTGAAGCGCTCGCCGCTGAAGCAGCGGCGCAGCACCTCGATGCCCTCGTCGGTCAGCGACACGCGGCGCGATACCGGCAGGCCGAAGCCGGCGAACTCGTGCGGGGCATAGCCCATGCCGACGCCGAGCTCGATGCGGCCGTTGCTGAGGTTGTCCAGCACGGCGAGATCCTCGGCCAGGCGGATGGGGTGGTTGAACGGCAGCAGGCAGACATCGGTGGAGAGGCGCACATGCCGCGTCCGCACCGCGATGGCGCCGGCGATCGGCGTCCATGACGGCAGGTAGCCGTCGTCGAGGAAATGGTGCTCGGTGAACCAGACGAGATCGAGCCCGAGCCGGTCGAGCATCACGACCTGGTCGATGATCGCGGCGTACAGGCTGGGCATGTCCATGCCCGACTCGGGCGTGTTGCGGAAATCATAGACGGCACCAATGCGCAGAGGCGGACGCATGCTTGGGCTCCTGTTGCGGGAATGGGGTCATTGTTGGAACGCTGGCTTCCATAGGGCTCAACCCTTCACCTGCGGCATCACCTCCTTGCACAGCAGCTCCAGCGAGCGCAGCACCTGGGCGTGCGGGATCAGGGCGCCGCAATTCATCTCGGCCAGGATGCCGTCGAGGCCGAGCTCGGCCCGCAGCGCCTGCAGCCGGGCCGCCACCTGATCGGGCGTGCCGACGATTACCTTCTCGCGCATCGCCTCCTCGTAGCTCACGCTCTTGAGATGCGCGGCGCGGCCGGCGCGGTTCTCGATCGCGCGCGTGCCGGCCTGGGTCGCGGACTGGGCGATGATCGCCGCCATCTCCTGGTAGAACTGCATGATGCTGGCGCGCGGCTCGTCGCGGGCCTGGGCCTCGGTCGGGGCGACATAGACCGGCACCCGCAGATAGACCTCGCCCTTGCCGGGATGGCCGGCGGCGCGCCAGGCGGCGTGGTACTCGGCGATCAGCGGCACCAGCTCCGACAGCACGCCCAGCCGCACGGCGACGAAGATCGGAAAGCCCAGCGCCCCCACCATGGCGTAGGTGTCGGGGCTGGTGGCGGCGACACGGATGGGCGGGTGCGGCTTCTGGTACGGCTTGGGCACCAGGTGCACGTCGCTGAAGCTGTGGAACGTGCCGCTATAGGAGAACGAGGGCAGGGTCCAGGCGCGGCGGATGATCTCGAGCGTTTCGGCAAAGCGCGCCTGGCTTTCGGCGTAGGGCACGCCGTAGGCCATGTAGGTGCGCGGGAAGCCGCTGCGTCCGACGCCGAAGATCAGGCGGCCGTGGCTGACATGGTCGACGGTCGCGGCCTCCTCGGCGATGCGCAGCGGGTGGCACAGGGGCAGCACCTGCACCGCGATCCCGATCTTCATCCGCGTGGTGCGTGCGGCGATGGCGCTGGCGATGGCCAGCGGCGCCGACAGCACCGAGCGCGTCGGCGCGATGTGCAGCTCGGCGAGCCACATGCAGTCGAGCCCCCAGCGCTCGGCGGCGTCGACCTGCTCGAAGGATTCCGCGAACGCGCGTGCCTCGCTGTAGCCGTGCGGGCACTGGAACTCGTGGAACATGCCGATTTCCATCGCCGCTCCTCCCGCGGTCGTGGATCCGTGCCGGCGAGCATACACCGGTGACGGACCAGGAACCGACGGTCAGGTGCGCGACGGCGCCGGCACAGGCATGCGCGTGCCGGCCGGCTTGCCCCGTGGGGCGCGACGGGCGCCGTCGCGCGGACGGCGCCCATCGTGCGTGGTCCGGCCCCGCGGCGGGGCGCGGGCCTACTTGGTCGGGATGGGCTGCTGCGTGCCGTACGGGGCCGCTGGCAGCGGGTCGGGGCCGAAGCGGTTGTCGCCCACGGTGCCGCGCAGGCAGCCGAGCATGACCAGGAACACGAGGCCCAGGATGCCCTGCACGATGGAGACGACGTTGCCCAGCATGTTGGGTTCGAACGGGTTGGTGAGGGCGAGCACGGTGAGCACGACCTGCACAGCCGCCACCGCGATCGCGATCTGCGCCAGGATCGGGCGCTCGTCGCGGTCCTGGAAGCGCTTCGCCAGCACGCAATAGGCCGGATAGAGCATGGCGAGGCTCCAGGCGCCGTAGACGATACGGCTGACCATGTTCCAGCCCAGCACCTTGAACAGGATCAGCGTGACGGCGGTGTTGAGGACGCCCAGGGCGATGACGCCGGCCCACCACTTGCCACGGCCGATGCGTCCTTTGGTCGAGAAGAATAGGTCTGCGACGCTCATTGCTGTCTCCCAGGTGTGTTGCTCACTTAAATAAAGCGAGCGTTCACTATAATACATCAAAAGCGCATGGGAGTCAGGCCGAAATCGAGCGGCTCTCAAGGCGGATGGCGGTCTGCATTCCGGGCGGGAACCTTCTGGCGGTCGAACCGGCCATCAACGATGGCGATATCGATGCGTTGCATGTGCGAGAAGCAAAAGTTCAGTTTGAACTCTTTTACCGAGCACAACCTTCGTGCGACGCTCTATGGAGCGTGCAACTCCCGAGAGTCGTTTGGCAGGCGCTGGCTCGATGATGACAAAGGCGTTTCTCGTCCGGCGAGGCTTCGAGGCCCGCAATGGCCAGGTCCGCTATGGACCCGGCGTCAAGCTGTTCGTCGAGGACGACGAGGAGATCGAGGTCTACATGCTGCGGCTGGGCAAGCCCTGCCGCGCGCGGCAGTATCCCTATGCCAGCCTCGACATGGCGGCGCCGCCCACAGGCCTGCGTCCGGCTGCATTGCAGGATTGACGTGCCGCGCTTGCCGCGGTCCCGCGTCCATGGAAGCATTCCTCGATCGCAACAGATGAGCAGACGAGGAGACGCCCATGGACGTCGGCATGATGATGGTGTTCGCCAGCTACGGCTGGGAGAACTGTTCCGACAACCGTGTGTGGGACGAGGAGATCCGGCTCGCACGGCTGGCCGCCGACCTGGGGTTCGACTGCCTGTGGTCGGCCGAGCATCACTTCAACGACTACTCCTTCGTCCCCGACAACATCCACCTGATGACCCATCTGGCGGCGCTGTGCCCGAACATCGATGTCGGCACCGCGGCCGTGATCCTGCCATGGCACGACCCGCTGCGCGTGGCTGAGAACGCCGCGGTGCTCGATATGCTGAGCAAGGGGCGGCTGCGGCTGGGCCTGGGGCGCGGGCTGGCGCGGCGCGAGTTCGCGGCGTTCCGCATGAGCATGGACGAGTCGCGTGCCCGCTTCGACGAGGCGGCGCCGATGATCGTCCAGGCGCTGAAGACCGGCTTCATGGAGGGCGACGGGCCCTTCTACAAGCAGCCGCGCGTCGAGATCCGGCCGCGGCCGCAGCATTCGTTCGACGGCCGCATCTACGCCGTGGCGTCCAGCGAGGACTCCGTCATCTCGGCCGCCAAGCTGGGCGCCCACATGGTGATGTTCGCCGACCGGCCATGGGACATGCGCCTGCCCGTGATCGAGCGCGGCCGCGAGCTGCACCGCCAGTTCCACGGCACCGAGCCGCCCGAGATCCTGCTGACCGAGTTCGGCGTCTGCGGCACCGACCTGGCCGAGACCGAGGACGAGGCGCGCCGCTACCAGGGGAAGTTCGTCGAGAGCAACTTCTATCACTACGAGTTCCTGGGCGAGCACTTCAAGACGGTGAAGGGCTATGACTCCTACCAGCAGAAAGCCGAGATCGCGCGCCAGGCCGGCCTCGAGGGCGCGGTGAAGGGCTTCATGCAGGCGGCAAGCTGGGGCACGCCCGACAAGATTTTGCGCGGATTCGAGGAGCGCCGGCGCATCCTGGGCGACTTCCGGCTCAACATCGCCTTCCGCTTCGGCGGCACGCCGATGGCGGTGTCAGAGCGCGGCCTGCGGCTCTTCGCCAAGGAGGTCCTGCCGGTGCTGAAGTCATGGGGCCCGGTCCGCGGCGCCAAGGCGGCGGCGTAGCAATACAACACCCTGTCATCCCGAGCGCAGCGAGGGATCTCCTGCGAAAGACGCACAGTGCGCCATTCGCGGGAGATCCCTCGCTACGCTCGGGATGACAGTGAAGCTCGCTCTACCCGTTCCCGCTGGCCTGGAGTCGGCGCAGCTTCGCCTCCGCGAAGGCGTGCATGCCGAGCTGCCATTGCATGCCCACGACCGCACCCTTGACGGGCTGCAGCAGCGCCAGGCAGCTCAGCAGCGTGAGCGGGAGCCAGACCACGAATTCGAGCCACATCGGCGGCGCGTACGCCATCTCGACGGCGAACAGCAGCGGGACGATCACGTGGCCTACGATCATGATCACGAGATAGGGCGGGAAGTCGTCGGCGCGGTGGTGCGAAAACTCCTCGCCGCAAGCCGGGCAGTGGTCGACCACCTTCAGGAAACGGCGGAACAGCCTGCCCTCGGCACAGTTCGGGCAGCGCTGCATGAAGCCACGCCGCATGGCTTCTCCGAGGGTGACCTCGTCTTGCGTCGCCGTCATGGATGAAGCTCCCTTGATCCGTTCTGATCCATACAATAAGAAGGACATACCTAACAATCCAAGACAAAGAGGTCAATTGTATGGATTGGGTCCCTACATTATCCGAGTGGCAGGGGCCGGTCTTCATGCGCATCGTGCAGGCGCTGGCGGCCGATATCGCCAGTGGCCGGCTGGCGCGCGGCCAGCAGCTGCCGACGCATCGCGCGCTTGCCGGCGCGCTCGACCTCGACCTCACCACCGTCACGCGCGCCTATGGCGAGGCGCGGCGGCGCGGGCTCCTGGATGCCCATGTCGGACGCGGCACGTTCGTCTCCGAGACCACGGCCCGCGCCGCGCGCGACATTCCCTTCCAGGTCACGATCGACCTGTCGATGAACGTGCCGCCGCAGCCGGTGGAAGCCAATCTCGACCTGCGCATCACGCAGGGGCTGGAAGCCATCCAGGCCCAGTCCAGCTTCAGCGCCTTCCTGAACTACCAGCGTCCCGGCGGCAGCGACGAGGAGCGCGCCGTCGCCGCTTCCTGGCTGCGCCCGCGCCTGCCCGAGGCGAGCGCCGAGCGCCTGGTGATCTATCCCGGCAACCAGGCGATCCTGTTCAACGCGCTGCTGTCGCTGGCGTCGCGCGGCGATGTGGTGCTGACCGAGGCGCTGACGTTCCCGGGCATGAAGGCGGCGGCCGAGATGCTGGGCGTGCGTCTGATCGGCGTGGCGATGGACGAGGAGGGCGTCCTGCCCGACGCGCTGCGGGCGGCGTGCCGCGCGCATGCGCCCAAGGCGGTCTACCTCACGCCGACCCTGCACAACCCGACCACGGCGACGATGAGCGTCGAGCGGCGCGAGATCGTCGCCGATATCATCCGCCGCGCCGGCACAGTGCTGATCGAGGACGATGCCTACGGCCTGCTCGAGCCGGGGGTGCCGCCGATCGCCACCCTGATCCCTGAGCGCACCTGGCTTGCCGTCGGCCTGTCGAAATGCATCGCCCCGGCGCTGCGCGTCTCCTACCTGCTGGCGCCTGACGCGCCGGTCGAGCAGCAGATGCGCCGCAACCTGCAGGCCACGATGCAGATGCCGCCGCCGCTGATGGTGGCCCTGGTGACGCATTGGCAGCGCACGGGCGTGGCCGACAAGATCATCCTGGCGATCCGCCACGAGGCCACGGGTCGCCAGCTTCTCGCGCGCAAGCTGCTGAAGAGCATTCCGTACGCCGCGCGCAACAGCGGCCACCATCTCTGGCTGGCGCTGCCGCGGCCCTGGAGCCGCACGGCGTTCCTGGCGCACGCCCTGCGCCACGGCCTGGCCGTGGTCGGCGACGACGCGTTCTCGACCGATGGTGCGGCGGCGCCTGGGGTGCGTGTCTCGCTGGGCGCCGCGCGCAACCGCGCCGAGCTGGCCCAGGCCCTGGAGCTGCTGGCCGGCGCCCTGCGCTCGCCCGTCCAGTCCGCGCAGGTGGTTTGATCATGCCGGGAGCGCGCCACTCCAGTGGCGCACCGGCCCGAAGGGCCGGCTCTCCCGCGCGGTTCGTGGGCCGGCGCTGACGCGCCGGTGCGCCACTGGAGTGGCGCGCTCCCGGCGATGACGGAGAAGTTCCTGCCTACTTGAAATGCCAGCGGCTGCCCTGCTGCGGCATGATGAACCGCACGCCCAGGTCGTTGCCCGCTTCCAGCTCGGCCAGGATCTTCTTCTGCGGCTGCTCGGCCGTCAGCGCGTACTTGATGTGGCTGATCACCACCGGCAGGTCCTTCAGCGCATTGCCGCCGGCCAGCTGGTCGAGCTCGCGCAGCGAGCGTAGCAGCCATTGCGGCGTGAGGTGGCCGAACAGCAGGTTGTCGGGACGGTCGCTGGCGTAGGACACCTCGATCACGATGGCCTTCAGCCGGCGCTGCTTGACGCGCTCGGCGACCGCCACCCAGACATCGCGCATCCGCGTCGTCTTCTCCACCGCGTCCGGTCCGGTATCGCCGAAGCACAGCAGGGCATCGCCGTCGCTCTCGATCAGGAACGCCGTCGAGTCGACGCCGCCATGGGCCAGCGGAAAGGCGGTCACCGTCATCGCCGTGCCCTTGATCGCCGTGCTGACGGAAGGCGTCAGATCCTCGAGCGTGTACTTCTTGAGCTGCGGGGCCGTGCCGCGATCCGTGAAGTTGGGCCAGGCGCGCCAGTTGAAATACGTCTCCACCAGCGTCGCGCCGACACCGGGCAGGGCGTAGATCGGCTTCCTGCTGTCGTCGGGCGACGCGATGATCAGGCCGGCGACGTGGTCCAGATGCGCATGGCTGATGAGGTAGCCCTTGATGCGGCTGGCCAGCACATGGCCCACCCGGCTGTGGGGCGAGTCCGCGGGCACCGTGACGTCGTCGAGGGCCCCCTTCTCGTCGGCCACGCGCAGGCCGTTGACCAGGGATCCGGCATCGCAGGTGACGGCGTTGTCGTCATGGCGCGGGCGCACCAGGAAGGCGCTGAGATTGCCGTCCTGGATGCCGCCCAGGGCGCCCAGCGCGACGACATCGAAGCCGTCTGCCGCGATCGCCGCCGGCGCCAGGCACAGGCTGGCGGCAGCCGCGGCCAGGGCGGTGCGCGCCGTGCGCCGCGGTGTCACCACTTGTTGCGCAGCTCGCGCAGCTTCAGGAACACCGTCCTGGGATCGGGGTTGTCGAGCAGGTCGGGGAAGGCCTCACGCAGGCGGCGGATCACCGACGGGCTGGTGAGCCGGAAGAAGGTGTTGATCTCGCGCTCCAGCGCCAGCGTCGTGACCAGCGCCTTGGCCGGATCCTGCTTTTCCATGCCGGGCAGCATGGCCTTGGCCTTGGCGTTGTCGGGCTCGCGATCGAGCGTGAATTCGAGGTTGCGCGCGATGTAGTCGTGGCCCGGGTAGATCAGCGTGTTCTCGGGCAGCTTGTCGAGCTGGCTGGCGAAGGTGGTGTAGAGCTCGCTGGGATGGCCGCCGTTGTGGCAGTTGCCGGCGCCGGCGTTGAACAGCGTGTCGCCGCAGAACAGCGCCGGGTGATCGCCGTGCGAGCGCAGGCAGATGTGGCACATCGTGTGGCCCGGCGTGTCCAGGCACTCGAGCTCGACCGTCTTGCCGACCTTCACGACGTCACCGGCCTTCAGGCCGCGGTCCATGCCCGGGATCTTGTCCTTGGCGTTGACATGCGCCAGCACCTTGGCGCCGGTGGCCGCCACCACCTGCCGGTTGCCGCCGGTATGGTCGCCGTGCTCGTGCGTGTTGAGGACCTGGGTGATGGTCCAGCCCTTGTCCTTGGCCACGGCCAGGCACTTCTCGTGGTCCAGCGGATCGATCGCCAGCGCCTCGCCGGTCTCCTTGCAGACGATCAGATAGTTGAAGTTGCGATAGGCGTTCGCGGTCCAGATCTGTTCGACGATCATGATGCTTCCTCGCGGTGGATTGGACCGCAGTCTAGGACTGCGGCGGGTGGTCCGCCATCCCTCGGATGCTGCTGTCGTCAACCTTAGGACATGCTCTCGGCGTGGCCCGATCACTGGGTGACGCTGCTGGCCCCGATTGCCCACGGATCGACCGTCAGCTTCCCGAACCCGATCTCGATGCCGATCGCCCATTGGGGCCTGATGGCCACGATTCCCAGCAATGCCGCCAGGCCGCTGCGGACCGGCGATTTCCTGAACAAGTTCTACGGCTACGTCGCCGCCAAGAGTTGAGGCGGCGCCGCGCAAGGAGAGCTCCATGCCGCTTCGGTCCCGCCTGTTTGCCGACTGCGCGCCTTTGCAGGCGTGCCTGGAGCCCGGCGCAGCGCATGTCGTGCCCGGTGCCCAGGGCGACATGTGATGCGTATCCAGTCGGCGCTGGTGCGGCTGCGCTTCCTCGACAAGATCTTGTGATCGCCGGCGCGTTTCCGCCAGCCGAAAGAGCGCCGGACCGTGTCCGCGCGCCCCATTTGCATGGGCCGATCCTTGGGGAATGATGGCATCGTGATGCCCATGCATGCGGGACCCGGAGGGAGCGAGAGATGGCGACGAACAAGAAGCGGCTGCTGGTGCCGGACATTTTCGGCATGGCGGGGCTGGATGTGCTGAAGCGGCGCGACGATGTCGAGGTCGCGACGTTTCCGGGCACGACGCCGACGCCCGCCTTCATCGCGCGCCTGCAGGAGCTGGGCGAGGTCAACGGCGTGGCCCTTGGCGGCACGCCGTTCGGCGCCGCCGAGCGCGATGCCGCCAAGGGCCTGCAGGTCGTGGCCCGCATCGGCGTCGGCTACGACGCCGTGGACGTGCCGGCGCTGACCGCGGGCAGGATCCCGCTGATGGTGGCCGGCATCGCCAACTCGCCGTCGGTGGCTGAGCATGCCGTCTTCCTGATGATGACGCTGGCCAAGCGGGCGGCGCATTTCCACGCCATGGTGCAGGAAGGCCGCTGGGGCGCCGACCGCATGAAGCACCTGCCGATCGACCTGCTGGGCAAGACCCTGCTGATCGTGGGCTTCGGTCGCATCGGCACGCGCACCGCCAAGCGCACGCTGGTGATGGAGATGAACGTCCTCGTCTACGACCCCTACGTGAAGCCCGAGGCGATCCGCGCCGCCGGCTGCGAGCCGGTCGCCGACCTCGATGCGGCGCTGCCGCGCGCCGACTTCGTCACCATCCATTGCCCCAAGACCCCCGAGACGGTGGGCATGATCGATGCCCGGCGCCTGGCCCTGATGAAGCCCACGGCGATCCTGGTGTCGACGGCGCGCGGCGGCATCATCGCCGAGGCGCCGCTGCACGCCGCGCTCACCGGTGGCCGGCTGGCCGCGGCCGGCCTGGACGTCTTCGAGCAGGAGCCGACGCCCAAGGACAACCCGCTGCTGCGGCTGCCCAACTTCATCAGCTCGCCGCATATGGCCGGGGTCACGACCGAGGCCGTGATGCGCATGGCCCAGGCCACGGCCGAGAACATGCTGAGCGTGCTCGACGGCAAGCCCAACCGCGACAACGTCATCAACAAGGAAGTGCTGGACTGAACCCGGAGCGCGGGCGTCCCGCCCGCTCAGGAAGGCGGGACGTCGGCTCACCTGGAGGTCCACGGCAAAGGAGGAAGCGCCATGCCAGACGCGCCCACCACGATCCCAGACGCGCCTACCACGATCATCGTGTCGGATGCGGACATGATCCGCCGCATCACGCTCAACCGCCCGCAGTTCCTCAACGCCTACAACCACGTCCTGTGCGACGAGCTTGCGGCGGCGATCGAGGATTACCTGAAGCAGGACGCGCTGCGCTGCCTGGTCATCACCGGCGCCGGCCGCGGCTTCTGCTCCGGCGGCGACATCAGCGGCACCGAGCCGGCGCACGAGCGCGCCGCCCGCGTCGGCGTGCAGATCGGCCATGGCGTGGAGATGCGCGATGGCATGCACCGCGTCGTGCTGGCGCTGGCGCGCTGCGATAAGCCGGTGGTCGCCATGGTCAACGGCCCCTGCGTCGCCGGCGGCCTGGCGCTGGCGCTGGCCTGCGACTTCCGCATCGCCTCGGACCAGGCGCGGCTGGGCGACACCAGCGGCAAGTTCGGCCTGCTGCCCGACGAGGGCGGCGCCTGGCTGTTCCCGCGCTTCATGGGCCTGGACAGGGCCCTGAAGATGACGCTGCTGGCCGAGGTCTACGATGCCCATGAGGCCGAGCGCCTGGGGCTCGTCACCGAGGTGGTGCCGCATGGCGAGCTCGAGGCCAGGACCATGGCGTTCGCGCGGGCGCTGGCCGGGCAGGCGCCGCTGGCCGTGCGCCTGGCCAAGCATATGATGCAGCGGTCCGCCGACATCAGCCTCGAGCGCTCGCTGCAGGACGCCGCCCTGGCGGTGATGATCACCAACCCGTCGCAGGACGTGGCGGAAGGCAAGAAGGCGTTCGTCGGCAAGCGCAAGCCGGAATTCGCCGGGCGCTGAGTAACTTAGTCCTTCACCCGGAGGGGGAAGGTGCCCCGAATTGACGTTTCGACGCTTCGCGTCGAAACGTCAGAGGCGGATGGGGGATGTTTGAACGAATTCGCTGGTCCTAAGCCATATTGAATCCGTTGCAACATCCCCCTTCCGGCGCTTCGCGCCACCTTCCCCCTCCGGGGGAAGGAAAAGGTTACAAGCTCTGAGACAGGCGACAGGTCCACGAGGAGGAAAGCCATGCAGGTCGGCGTCACGATGTTCCCCACCGACTACGCGATCCCGCCGCACGAGCTGGCCATCGAGGCCGAGAGCCGCGGCATGGACTCGCTGTGGGTCCCGGAGCACAGCCATATCCCCACCAGCCGCAAGTCGCCCTGGCCCGGCGGCCCCGAGCTGCCCAAGCGCTACTACGACACCTACGATCCGTTCGTGTCGCTGGGCGCCGCCGCGGTCGTCACCAAGACCATCAAGCTCGGCACCGGCATCTGCCTGGTGGTGCAGCGCGATCCCATCCACACCGCCAAGGACGTCTCGACCGTGGACCGGCTGTCCAACGGCCGCCTGCTGTTCGGCGTCGGCGGCGGCTGGAACGCCGAGGAGATGGCCGACCACGGCACCGCCTTCGAGACGCGCTTCAAGCTGATGCGCGAGCGCATCCAGGCGATGAAGGAGATCTGGGCCCGCTCCAAGCCCAAGTTCTCAGGCGAGTTCGTGAAGTTCGACGAGATGATGCAGTGGCCCAAGCCGGTGCAGAAGCCGCATCCGCCGATCATCGTCGGTGGCGGCTTCCCGCACGGCGCGCGCCGCGCGATCGCCTACGGCGATGGCTGGATGCCGATCGGCGGCCGCGGCGGCGATCCGCTCGACTGGCTGCCGCGCTTCCGCCAGATGGCGTCCGAGGCCGGCCGTGATCCGGCGACGGTGCCCTTCGTCCTGTTCGGCCTGGCCATGCAGGAGAGCGAGGTGAAGCGCCATCGCGACGCCGGCGTCGACCATATCGTCTTCATGCTGCCCTCGGAGCCGCGCGACAAGGTGCTGCCGCTGCTCGACCAGGCCGCGGCGCTCAAGCGCAGCCTCTGAGGGCGCCGTCATCCCGGTAGCCTTCATGGTGAGCCTTGTCGAACCATGAAGGCCTCGCACGGCATGGGTCGCTTCATGGTTCGACAAGCTCACCATGAAGCGCTGGAGAATCAAGGAGGGCAAGACGACATGCAGCATCCAGGACGTCTGGCCGGCAAGGTCGCGATCGTGACCGGCGGCGCCTCGGGCATCGGCGCCGAGACGGCAAGGGTGTTCGCGCAGCAGGGCGCATCCGTGCTGCTGACCGACATGAATACCGCCTTGGGCACGGAAGTGGCCGAGGAGATCAAGCGCAACGGGGGCACGGCGCTGTTCGCGGCGCAGGACGTGCGCGACGAGGCGGCATGGGCGCAGATCGCGGCCCAGGCCGAGGGCGCCTGGGGCCGCCTCGACATCCTGTGCAACATCGCCGGCATCTCCGGCCGCGACCCCAGGCTCAACATCCAGGCCGGGCAGACGGCCGGGCCGCGGCTGGCGGAGCAGACCCTGGAGCAGTGGAACCAGGTCATGGCCATCAACGCCACCGGCGTCTTCCTCGGCACGCGGGCGGTGATTCCGGCGATGCAGCGCGCCGGCGGCGGCTCGATCATCAACATCTCGTCGATCTGCGGCATCGTCGGCTCGCACGCCAACGCCGCCTACCACGCCTCCAAGGGCGCGGTGCGCATCTTCTCCAAGGCCGCCGCCATCCAGTACGCGCCCGACCGCATCCGGGTGAACTCGGTGCATCCCGGCTTCGTCGACACGCCCATGACCCAGCCCGGCCACGCCAACCCGGAGGTTGCGCGCCGGCGGATGGAGGCGACGCCGCTGGGCCGCTTCGGCACGCCCTACGACATCGCCGCCGGCTGCCTCTACCTCGCCTCCGACGAAGCGGCCTGGGTCACCGGCACCGAGCTGGTGATCGACGGTGGCATGACGGCGAACTGAGGAGGGCCGGCGGACGGTCAAGTTTCCGGGATCCTACCGGCTGGCGTCCTGGGCTGCGACGTAGCCGCCCTCGGCGTAGCGCAGGATCGCCTTGTCCGCAGTCAGCAATGGCGCGCCGATATGGCGCGCCGACGCGATGATGATCCGGTCGGCAGGATCCTTCAGCGCGACGCCGGGAAGGCGGACGCTGTCCACCGCGATCGCGGGCAGCAAGGGCGTCAGCCGCACGCCGCGCAGGCTCAGCGCCATGTCGATCCAGGCGCCCGCTTCCGTGCCGAGCGTGATGCGTCCCCTTTGCGCCAGCAGCGCGATCTCCCAGGGCGTGATCGCCGAGACATGCAGCGCGTCGGCGTCGGTGGCCGCATCGATCGCGCGTCGGGCAAGCTTGCCGAGCCGGGCGTCGTCCTGCACTGCCCATATCAGCACGTGGGTATCAACCAGCATCGCGGACCGCTTTCCAGTCGCCGGGATCGGCGGCTGGACTGAACGGGTCGTCGAAGCGCAGCACCGAGCCCCGCATGGCGCCGATGATGCTGTGCCGCTTGAACGGCTCCCTGACGGGCGTCAGCACGGCGACAGGCTTGCCCCGCTTGGTGATGGTGACGGGTTCATGATCCCGGTTCATCTGATCGATGATGCGCAGGCATGCCGCCTTGAACTCAGCCGCGCCGACCCGCTTGCCCATGATGTATACCTTTCATAGTCAAGTGTACAAGTAAGATAGGCATATGGACCGGCTGAGGCAAGCCGTGCAGGGCTTGCCGCTCTCGCCGTGAAGGGGCGAAGGGGAATCCTGCGCTGTTTTCTTCCCTGTCCCGCTTCAGTACCTTGCTGCCTCGACGCGACCATCCGCCGGCGGTCATGCACAGGCCTGAAACGCGTTACGCGCGCTGCGGTGACATCGACATCGCCTACCAGGTGGTGGGAGATGGCCCGCTCGACCTGCTCTATGCGCCGGGCTGGCTCAGCCATGTCGAGTATGGCTGGGAGAGCCCGCAATACGCGCGCTTCCTGCGCCGGCTGGCGCGCTTCTCGCGGCTCATCATCTTCGACAAGCGCGGCACCGGACTGTCCGACCGCGATGCCGGCTTCCCGACGCTGGAGCAGCGCGCCGAGGATATCCGGGCGGTGCTCGACGCCGCCGGCTCGCGCCAGTCGGCGCTGCTGGGCGTCTCCGAGGGCGGCAACATGGCCTCGGTCTTCGCCGCAACCTGGCCCGAGCGTGTCAGCGCGCTGGTGCTCTACGGCTGCTTCGCGCGCAACGCCTGGGCGCCCGACTATCCTTGGGGCCAGACGCGCGAGCGGCTGGAGCAGTCCACCGCCTTGCTGCTGGAGAACTGGGGCCGGCCCTTCAACCTCGAGGACGCCGCGCCCAGCGTCGCCGGCGACGCCCGCATCCAGGAATGGTTCGCCGCCTATCTGCGCTTCTCGGCCAGCCCGCGCGCCGCGGCGATGATCAAGCGCCTGAACTTCGAGATCGACATCCGCGGCGTCCTGCCGGCGATCCAGGCCCCGACGCTGGTCCTGCAGCGCGTGGGCGATCGCTGGACGCTGCTGGAGGAGGCGCGCTACCTGGCCGGGCTCCTGCGCCACGGCACGTTCCGCGAGCTGCCGGGCGAGGATCATCTGCCGTGGTACGGCGACCAGGATCAGCTGGCCGGCGAGATCGAGGAGTTCCTGACCGGCAGCCGCTCGGCCGCGACAACCGGACGGGCGCTGATGACCGTGCTGATGACGGACATCGTCGGCTCGACCGCCTTGCTGAGCGCCATGGGCGACGACCGTTGGCGCGCGGTGCTGGAGGACTTCGACACCGCCGTCAGCCGGCGCGTGGCAGCCTTCGACGGCCGCAAGGTCAAGCACACCGGCGACGGCTACCTGCTGGCGTTCACCGGGCCGACCCTGGCCGTCGAATGCGCCCAGGCCCTGATCCGCGACGCCCGGACGCGGGGGCTGGACCTGCGCACCGGTATTCATACCGGCGAGTGCGAGCGCCGCGGCGATGATCTCAGCGGGCTCGCCGTGCATCTCGCGACGCGCATCATGGCCGAGGCGCCGCCCGGCGCGATCCTGGCGTCGCGCACCGTGAAGGACCTCGCCGTTGGCTCCGGCCTGCGCTTCGCGCACGCCGGGCGTCGCGAGTTCAAGGGAATCCCCGACACCTGGGATCTCTACGCGCTGGCCGGTTGACACCGCGCCGGCTTACAGCTTCTCGATCACCGCTTGGCGGAACCGGCGCATCTCGGCCAGCACCGCCGCTGCGTCGGGGCGGCCGAAATCGATGTCGACGGCCGTGACGCCACTGTCGCGCAGCGCCCGCAGGTCGCCCAGGATGTCGGCATCGCTGCCGCAGAACAGCCGCCGCTCGCCATCCGATGCGACTGGCGGCACGTCCGCGCCGTACCGCTTCACGCGATAGGCGACGCCGATCGACGCCGGATCGCGCCCGGCATCGGCGGCCGTGCGGCGCAGGCGCGCGATGCCGGCCTGCAGTCGCGGCAGCGTGTCGAGCAGGTGCCGGTTGTTGCTGCCGATCGGGTACCAGGCGTCGCCGACGCGGGCGGCGCGACGCAGCGCCGGCCCGCTCTCGCCACCGACCCAGATCGGCGGATGCGGGCGCTGCAGCGGCTTGGGCTCGAAGACGATGCCGTCGAAGCGCGTGTAGCGGCCGGCGAACCGCGGCGCCGGCTGGGTCCACAGCGCCCGGAACGCGTCGATGTACTCGTCCGTGACGGCGCCGCGCTCGGGATAGGGCGTGGTGACGACGGCATCGAACTCGGCCTTCAGCCAGCCGGCGCCGATGCCGACGACCAGCCGCCCGCCCGACAGCACGTCGAGCGTCGCCAGCATCTTGGCGGCCAGCACCGCGGGGCGGTGCGGCACGACCAGCACCGCCGCGACCAGGCGGATGCGCGCCGTCTTGGCCGCGACATAGGCCATGCCGATCAGCTGCTCGTGCCGTTCGGTGGGCGCCGCCTCGTAGAACTCGCCGCTTTCCGAATAGGGATAGCCCGGCACCTTGGTGTCGGGCAGCACCACGTGGTCGGTCATGGTGAGATAGTCGAAGCCCATCGCCTCGCCTTGCCGGGCGATCTCGGTCATGGCGCCGACCTCGGCCAGCGGGCCGGAGTTGGGCAGATTGAAGCCGATCTGCATGGTCATAGGCTCCAGTAGCCTTCATGGTGAGCCCCGTCGAACCATGAAGGCTTCGCACAGGCAGTGGTGCGGCGCTTCATGGTTCGACAAGCTCACCATGAAGCGCATTCTTCGGTGATCGCGCCGCCTACCTGTCGAGCCACACGTCCTCGAAGCGGAAGCCGTTGTAGACGCTGTTGACGTTGGCGATGTAGCCCTTGACGAAGGGCTGCATGCAGGTGGCGGCGCGGTTCCACATGATCACCGGCCGCGCCCCGTCCTCGAGCAGGCGGCGGTCGATCTCCCACACCAGCTGGCGGCGCTTGCCGGGATCGGTCTCGGCCGATTGCTGCTCGACCAGCCTGTCGATCTCGGGATTGCAGTAGCCGGTGTAGTTGCGCTCCGACTTGCAGGAGAAGTTCTCGAAGAAATTCTGGTCGGGGTCGTCGACGCCGTTGCCGGTGGTGTTGAGGCCCACCGAGTAGGTCTTGCGTCCCACCCGGGTGAACCAAAGCGACGTCTCGATGATCTCGACCTCGGCGTCGATCCAGATCTCCTTGAGCTGGTCGGCCAGGATCACGGCCGGGTCCTTGTACAGCGAGATGTCGCGCGTCGAGACCTTCAGCGGCAGGCGCTTGTCGGGCCCGTAGCCTGCCTTGCGCATGATCGCGCGCGCCTCGGCGCGGTTCTTCTCGACGTCGGGGCCGTAGCCGGGCACGGCGGCGAGGATCTCGGCCGGCAGTCCCCAGACACCGTCGGCCGGCGGCTGCATGGTGCCGCCGACCTCGGCATTGCCCTGGTTGAGGATGTCGATGAAGGCCTTGCGGTCGATCGCCAGCACCAGCGCACGCCGCAGCTCGGGATTGTCGAAGGGTGGCGCATCGCGGTTGACGATCAGGTTGGTGCTGTTGTTCATCGACGTGACCTGGCACGCCGATCTCGGCGCCTGCTTCTTGAGGTCGGCGAGCAGCGGCATGGTCACCTCCCAGGGGAAGGTGAGGTCGAAGCGGCCCGACACGAAGCCCAGTATCGCCGTGCCGCGGTTGGGCACGATCGTGAACTCGATGCCGTCGAGATACGGCCGCCCCTTCTTCCAGTAGTCCGGGTTGCGGGCCAGCTTGATGCCTTCGTTCTGCTTGAACTCGACGAACTTGAACGGGCCGGTGCCGACCGGCCTGGTGCGCATCTGCGCCGCCGGCACGTGGCAGGGATAGATCGGCGCATAGCCCGAGGCCAGCAGCGCCAGCAGCGACGGCTGCGGCCGCTGCAGGTGGATCGTCGCCTGCAGGTCGCCATCGGCCGCGACCCGCTCGATGTTGCCGTACCACGACTTGCGCGGGTTGCGCCGCAGCTTCTGCTCGCCCTTGCCGGTCAGCAGGTCGAACGAGCACACGACGTCGCGCGCCGTGAACGGCTTGCCGTCGTGCCAGGTGACGCCGTCCTGCAGCTTGAAGGTGAGAGCCGTGCCGTCGGCGCTCCACGCCCATGACCGTGCGAGGTCGGGCACGATCGAGCCCAGGCTGTTCTGCGCCACCTGCTGGTCGAACAGCACCAGGTTGTTGAACAGCGCCATGAATGGCACGACCGTGGAGTTGGTCGCTTCCTCGTAGATCGAGGCGCTGGGCGGGTTGTCCCGATGATAGGCCCTGAGCACGCCGCCACTCTTCTGGGCGAGGGCCATGTCGGTGAGGCCGGCGAAAGCGACGAGCGCGACGCCGAGGAGAGCCCTTGGCCGCATTGGTCGTTCTTCCCTGTGCGCGCCATGTGTCGAGCCATGGCTTCCGCCAGCCAGTCTATCGTGTCCCGTGCCGTGCCGCGAGCCGCTTGAGGGCCAGACATGAACGGCGGTGTGAGACCAGCGGCAAGCGCCAGCGGCAAAGGACTCCGCAAGCGGCTCTGGCGTGGGACGCGCAGGCCAGCGCCACCGAGCGGCGCGTGGCGGACATGACGGAACGCTTGAGCCGGTTGAACGGCATTGGCCCTGTGATCACCGTCACGTTGGCCGGCGAGGTGCATTGGCGCGATTTCGTGAACCGGCGGCAGGTCGGCAGCTATGTCGGCCTGACCGGGCGGAGGGTGCCGGCTGCGGCGATCAAGGGCGCGGCGTAGGACAAGGCGGATGCCGCCGGCAATCGCGGCAGCGGCCGCGGCGAACGCGCCGTCCCGCCGGGCGAGTTCTGCGGCACACAGGACGAGCACAAATTCGTCGTCCCGATCTAGTACCTCGTCACAGAGGTTATGACGGGTTGCTGTTGAGCCAGGGGAGGATTGGCAGGTCTTGAGGGTCGACCAGGATCTGGATGCTTCGTGCGACACCGGGCTGGCGGCGGATGAGGCCGGCGCGCTCGAGGCCGAGAACCATCTGATGGACTGAAGGGGGGCTGACGCGGAAGTGGCGTTGCATGTCGGCTTCGGCAGGAGCCCGGTGGAACATGCGGGCGTAGACATGGATGAAGGCCAGATACTGGCCTTGCTTTTCGGTGAAGCGATGCGGGCCGGTGGCGCGCGCGGTGCCTGATTTGTGACTCATCGCTGGATTCGTCTGGTCTCCCCTCAAGGAGATCAGAATGAATGTACGGTACCGGGTCGAGCTGAGCCAAGAGGAACGCGCGCAGCTGGCGGCGCTGTTGAGCGGCGGCAAGCATGCGGCGCGCAAGCTCAAGCGGGCGCAGATCCTGCTGGCGGCCGATGCCGGCGCCAGCGACGAGCAGATCGCCGGCACGATTGGCGTGAGCGGCTCGACAGTATACCGAAC